>NZ_JAVXZY010000009.1:0-229319 GCF_032337115.1 Roseateles aquae | reverse complement strand
GGAGACGCCATCGCGCTGGCCGGAGTCGACCTCGTGCTGCTTCACCCAAGCGTGCAAGGTCTGCGGAACGCAGCCAATCTTGTCGGCAAAGGACTCGATGGCGGCCCACTGCGATGGGTGCTCCGCGCGGTGCTCCAGCACCATACGCACCGCGCGCTCGCGCACCTCAGGCGAAAACTTCGGGGACTTCTTCATGGCTCCATTCTCCAGAGTTGGAGCCTCCTCGAAATCCGGGGCGATTCACGGACGCCAAGTTATGCGGGCTTATCGAGTAAGCGATGAAGCAGATGCCCATGGTGGTAATTGCGGGTCTGGTTGAGCGAATGGCTTGCTGTCACTCTTTTGGCGGGCCGAACTCAGCATCGTTCCTGCTGTACATGGGCGCAGCTGGTGCTCGATGTGGCTGAACTGGCGGCGTGGCGATGACAACCGTTCCGGCCACGAGATCTGCAAGTGTTTGACGCAGTGGATGCATGGTTGCAAGAGCAAGCTCGGCAATAACAGGTAGGGCCACAAGAAAGCTGCTGTCGGCAGCACTTGCGAATGAGACACCGCATAGTGCCCAGGTGCAGCGTACCAGTGAGCGGAGCAGCGCTTGCTGCGAAGATGGACCTTGCCCGGTTGCCGCAGATACCACCGAGATACGTTGCAGTATCTTGCCTATGCCAGCATCAGGATGGAGGACCGTGACCACTTGATAGGCCGAGTACAGACCCCAGAAAAGCACCCAGAAAGCGAGCGTTCCGTAGCATGGAAAGCCTGGCAAGCAGTAGGCCGAACCGAGCGCCGCTCCAACAAGGGTGAGGTCGGTGAGAAACGCTGCTAGACGCTTGTGCACCGGGGCCAAAGGAATGCCATGACGGGACATGATGACAGCTAATGTTGAAGCTAAGCCGCGAGCGGCGGCCTGCCGACGCGAGTCGGCTCAAGCGACTGGTTCGCCGTCGATTCTCGTTTGCACACAAACAGCCTCACACTGACACGACCTTCACTCCAACGACTGTGGAAATGCGGGCTGCAGCAATCGACGCTTCGACATCGTCCCGCGTAACGCCAAGCTGAATTCCCGAGCGCCTCCCCGTACTCAAGCTGACATTCCAGCATTCCGGGTTGTCGTCATCGAAAATTAGCCTGATATGGAGCGCCACGATGCTAGAGAAGCTAGCCTGCATTCGGCCTCTTCGCAGAATCAACTGTCGCCGACGATCAAACAGTAGCGACGGCCCTTGCCAGTTGAACTCAGTGCGCCATTCGTCGAGCTCGATTGCAGCAGGCTCAGATGCACCAGGACTAGGAACCCGCGACGGCCGGCGCTCCTGCAGCCTTCCGCTGATGGTGAATGCTTCTCTTGCCATGACGCCTAACGAAGCCGTCCAATAACCCCGCCACGACGCGTCAAAGCATTTGACGAGCAGGATGGGCTCTGGTTCAGCGGAGTTTTCATGGCGAGCGATTGTGGCGCCAACTGGGGGGCTCGTGCGCACTGCTGGCCCCTGCTGATGGGGGGTACCCTGCCGTTCTCCAAGCCTGCAGCGGCCCCCTCGATGTTGTGCACCAGGCAGAAGAGCTGCCACTGCGGCCGCACCTTGGCCGTGCCGCGCAGTGTGCAGCGGCTCAGGCGCTTGTTGTGCCGCAGCTTGGCGAACACCGGCTCCGCGGTGGCGATGCGGCGGCGGTACAGGCTGCGTCCCTGAGCGCTGTCGATGGCCCGGCGCATGCGCTGGCTCGCGTCGTTCGGGTCGATCTCGCTGGCGTGGACGAGTGAGACTTTGCGAGCCTGGGTGCTCTTGGGGTGGCGCAGGCACTGGGCGCGCAGGGCGCAGCCCTGGCAGTCCGCGGGCCTGGCCTTGAAGTCTTCGCGCCGCTGGCCCTTGCCCACCTGGTGGATGGCCCCGCTGCTACACAGGGGCTGGCCCGCCGGGCAGAGGGCCGTGCTGGTCTTGGGATCGAAGCGGAAATCGCGCGGTCCGAAGTGCTTGATCGGCTTGTCCTGTCCGGTGGGCAGCTCCTCGCGGTTGCGCCGCGGCGCAGGGCGTCCGCTCGTTGCGGTAGCGCGCATCCAGCGCAGCACGCAGACCTCCTGGGGTGTCTGCGTCGTCGAATCGCTAGCAACGATTCTTGCTATCGGGGATGCTGCGGGGGGATTTCTTTATCGCCTCAACCCACCAGATCGCCACCGAAGGCCTGCCGACCTGCCGCCTCTGGCGCGTACTGGACATGCACCAGCCCAGACGGGAGCGACAGACAGCCGGCCACTGCTCGAGTGACTTGGCGAACCTGCTCTGCAAACGCTTCGCCGGTTGGCCAATGGGCTTGAAGGACCGTGACAAAGACCGGCAACTGCTCAGCGACTAACTCACATTCGTTTTCCGCATAGGCAGATAGCGGCAGAAAGCGAACTCGCACCCATGTGCGACCCGGCGCGCTGCCGAACACCGCGCCAAGCGCCGATGCGAGAGCCGACGCCGAGACTGGCGGGGCTTCACGCTCGCTCGAACAGACCAACTCGACATCGACGATTGGCATATGACGGCTAACTTGGATGCAGGGCTCAGACGTGACCGATAAAACGGCTGCTCGTGTTTCACAACATCGTCGATGACGGATAGCGACAGGCGTGTTGGGCAAGCTGCGGCGCGCAGGGCGCTTGGCTTGCGAGCAGTTTCGGCGTTTTGCCGTGCTCAGTAAACGGTGCGGAAAGCGACGGGCCGAGTTGCGATGGGGTCATGGTGTGTGGCTTTGCCCGGACGGCGGAGTTTTGTTGCATTTGCCACGGTACAGCGTGGTGTCGGCGGGGTGGGGGCGTGTCAGTCAAGCCCGTTTCGCAGACCGAGTTGCGGGTCTTGATGTGCGTCCCGGCTGGGCCGCAGCGAGGTTCGCAGTCGCCCCAAAAGCAGGGAGGCTGGCCTGCCAGCAGAGCTGACGCTGCTCCGCAGCGACGAGCAGCCGGTCGCGGTCGCCGATCGGCCAGCCCGGTTCGTCAAACGCCAAACGCTCGACCGGCAGGTCCGCGCGGCCCTCGACCGGGTAGAGCCAGCGGCCGCTGAGGCGATGGACGAAGGGGACGGCGTCGTCCACGGTCAGCGAGCGGCGCAGGCCTCAGCTCACGCGTTGCCCCTGCCCATCAAACCAATGCAGCCGCTGCGCATCAAAACCGAAGCGCAGCGCATCGCCTGCAGCCAGCCCTGGCTGTCCATGCAGCGCGGCGCAAAACGCATGCTCGCCGCAGCGGAACCAAAGCAGGTGCTGGCTGCCCAGCGGCTCGATCAGTTCCACACGGCCTTCAAAGGGCTGATCGGCGCCGAGCAGCACGTCTTCGGGGCGCACGCCGAGCGTCACTGTGGCAACGGCTGTGGTGGCCGGGCCGGCCAGCTGCAGTGCGCCGGCGCGGAACTGGCCACCGCCGAGCTCGCCCTCGACGCGGTTGATCGTCGGCGAACCGACGAAGCTGGCCACGCGCAGCGTCTGCGGGCGCTCGTAGACCTCGGCCGGCGTGCCGATCTGCTGGATGGCGCCCTCGTGCATGACGACGATGCGGGTGGCCAGCGTCATCGCCTCGACCTGGTCGTGGGTGACGTAGATCATCGTGTTGCCCAGCCGCGCGTGCAGCTGCTTCAGCTCGCGGCGCAGCTCGGTGCGCAGCTTGGCGTCGAGGTTGGACAGCGGCTCGTCCAGCAAGAGCACGCCGGCCTCGCGCACCACCGCGCGGCCGATGGCCACGCGCTGGCGCTGGCCGCCGGAGAGCTGGGCCGGGCGGCGCTGTAGCAGGGCGTCGAGCTGCAGCATGGCGGCGGCGCGGGCGACGCGGCTGTCGATCTCGGCCTTGGGCAGGCCGGCCATCTTGAGCGGGAAGGCGAGGTTGTCGCGCACGCTCATATGCGGGTAGAGTGCATAACTCTGAAAAACCATGCCCACGCCGCGCTCACTGGGCTCGGCCTGGCTCATGTCTTGTTCGCCGATCAGGATGCGGCCGCCGCTGATCGGGTTCAAGCCCGCAATGCTGTGCAGCAGCGTCGACTTGCCACAGCCGGAAGGCCCGAGCAGCACGAGGAACTCGCCGGCCTGGACATCGAGATCGAGGTGTTGGATGACCTCATGGCCGCCAAAGCGGATGTTCAGGCCCTGGATGCAGACGCGGCTCAAGACATGACCCTTTCGGTACGGAGGAAGGAACGCAGCCACTCGCCGCTGGCCTTGAGCCGGCGTTGCTGGGTGGCGTAATCGACATGAACCAGGCCGAAGCGCTTGCCATAGCCTTCGGCCCACTCGAAATTGTCGAGCAGGCTCCAGACGAAATAGCCTTTCAACGGCACGCCCACGCGCAGGGCCTGGTGAGCGGCGGCGATATGGTCGGCCAGAAAGCGCTGGCGCTGCAGATCGGTGACGCGGCCATCCTGGCCCATCACATCCTCGTAGCAGGCGCCGTTCTCGGTCAGGTAGAGGGCGGGCGGCGCGTAGTCGCGTTGCACGCGCTCCAGCAGCTCGACCATGCCTTGCGCATCGACCGGCCAGCCCATCGCCGTGTGCGGGCCGTCGCCGCTCTCGATCACCTGGGTGCGCAGCGCGCCGCCCTCTGGCGCATCGGCCACGGTCTCGGGGAAGTAGTAGTTGACGCCGAGGAAATCGCAGGGGCTGGCGATGCGGCAGAGATCGCCGTCGACGATGCGCGGCGCCTCCTCGCCCAGCGCGCTCAGCACATCGTCCGGATAGCCCTTGCCGAACAGCGGGTCCAGGAACCAGCGGTTGCGCAGGCCGTCGTGGCGCACCGCGGCGGCCAGATCGGCGGGTCGGTTGCTGGCCGGGCGTATCGGGTGCAGGCTCAGCGTGATGCCGACCTTGGCGCTTGGTGCGGCGCTGCGCAGCGCGCGTACCGCTTCGCCATGGCTGACCAGCAGATGATGGCTGACCTGCATGGCGGCGCGGAAGTCGCGCAGGCCCGGCGCATGGACGCCGAGGTGGTGGCCCAGCATGGCCGTGCACCAGGGCTCGTTGTGGGTGATCCAGTGCTGAACGCGGTCGCCGAGCTGGTCGCCCATCACGCGGGCGAAATCGCTGAAGGCGCCAATGGTGGAGCGGTTCAGCCAGCCGCCTCGTTCCTGCAGCGCCTGCGGCAGATCCCAGTGGTAGAGCGTGGCCCAGGGCTGCAGGCCGCGCTTGAGCATGCCGTCCACCAGCCTGGAATAAAAGGCCAGGCCCTCGGGATTGGGGCGCGAACCAATGCCGTTAGGAAAGATGCGCGGCCAGGCGATCGAGAAGCGGTAGGCGCGGACGCCCAGCGCGGCGGCCAGGTCCAGGTCTTCCTCCCAGCGGTGGTAGTGATCGCAGGCCGGCTCGCCGCTGCTGCCATCGCGGATGGCGCCGGGCTGGCGGCAGAAGCGATCCCAGATTGACTCGCCACGGCCGCCATCGGCCGTGCCGCCTTCGATCTGGTAGGACGAGGTGGCGCAGCCCCAGAGGAAATCGGCGGGGAACTCGCGGCTGAACGGGGGCCTGACGGGGCTCAGCATGGCTCAGTTTTCCTTGTAGATGCGCACCCAATCGACCCGCATCTCGGCCGGGAAAACGGTGCTGGCATCGGGGCTGCCTGGCCAGTCGCCGCCGACGGCGAGGTTGAAGATCAGGAAGAAGGGGCGCTCGAAGACCCAAGGCGCGCCGGCCGGCAGCGAAGCCGGGGTGAGGCGGTGGTAGGGAATGCCGTCGATCTGCCAGATGATCTCGTTGGGGCGCTTGATCACGGTATAGACGTGATAGTCAGCGGCCAGCGGCGCAGGGGCCACATGGTTGTTGCCCAGGCCATGGGCGCCCGAGTAGCCGGGGCCGTGGGCCGTGCCGTAGGCGGTGTTGGGCGTGCGGCCGATGTTTTCCAGCACATCGATCTCGCCGGCTGCGGGCCAGGGGAGCTGATCCTCGCCCAGCGTCCAGAAGGCCGGCCAGATGCCTTGGCCGGCGGGGATCTGGATGCGCGCTTCCAGCTTGCCGTAGCTGAAGTTCACCTTGCCATTGCTCTTGATGCGGCCCGAGGCGAAGGCGCAGGGCTTGCCGTCCCAGCAGGGGCCGGGATTGACCGCGCGTTCGGCGCGCAGCAGCAGATGGCCCTGGCCATCGAGCGCGGCATTGCGCGGTGCGGCGGTGTAGTACTGCAGCTCGTGATTGCCCCAGCCCTCGGCTTCCTGGTTGCCGAGATCGTCGTTCCAGTAGGCGCGGTTGGGCGCGCTGCCGGCGGCGCCCTCGAACTCGTCGGACCAGACCAGGGTCCAGCTCGGGCTGGGCGTTGGAGTGGGACTGGGAGCGGGCGCCGGCACAGGGCTTGGCGCAGGGGCTGGAGCCGGTGCCGGGGTCGGCGCTGCAGTGGCGCCGCCACCACCGCAGCCGACCAGCAGGGCAGCCACGGCTGGCATCAAGCGCAAGAAGGTAATGCTCATGGCGACTCCTTACCGTTGACGCCACTGGCGCAGGAAATCGCGATACCAGAGCGCGCTGGCTTTGGGCGTGCGCACTTGGGTGGCGTAGTCGACATGGACGATGCCGAAGCGTTTGCTGTAGCCGAAGGCCCATTCGAAGTTGTCCATCAGGCTCCAGACCATATAGCCGTCCACCCGCACGCCGCGGCGCCGCGCCTCGGCGACGGCAGCGATATGGGTTTGCAGATAGTCGAGCCGGTCCAGATCCTGCACCACGCCGTTCTGCATGGCCTGATCGGGAAAGGCGCCGCCGTTCTCGGTGATGTAGAGCGGGGGCAGGTTCGGGTAGTCGGCGTGCATCTGGCAGAGGATGTCGGTCAGGCCCTCGGGGTAGATCTCCCAGTCCATGTCCGACACCGGCAGGCCTTCGGCGCGCGCATTCCAGTGGGCGCCGCTGGCGCTGACCACCTGGCGCGAGTAGTAGTTGATGCCCATATGGTCGATGGGCACGGCAATCGCCTGCAGATCGCCGTCGTGGATGGTCGGCGCGTCGGCGCCCAGCTCGGCGAGGATCTCGGCCGGGTACTGGCCGCGCATCACCGGGTCGCTGTACCAGCGGCGGAAGCGGGCGTCATAGAGGCGGGCGGCGGCGATGTCCGCCGGGTGGGCGGTGGCGGGCATGCTGGGGCCCATATTCAGCACGATGCCGAGGCTCTTGCAGCCGCCATCGGCGCGCATCGCCTGCACCGCCAGGCCATGGCTGAGCAGCAGATGGTGCGAGACCTGGGCCGCCAGCGCGCGGTTGCGCAGGCCCGGTGCATGCACGCCGGTCTCATGCCCCAGCGTCGCGGCGCACCAGGGCTCGTTGTGGGTCGACAGCGCGTAGAGCCGGTCGCCCAGATGCTTCTGCACATGGCGCGCGTAGTCAACGAAGTGGTGCACGGTATCGCGCATGGCCCAGCCGCCTTGGTCTTGCAGCGCCTGCGGCAGATCCCAGTGGTAGAGCGTGGCCACCGGCTTGATGCCGCGTTGCAGCAGGCCATCAACCAGACGCTCGTAGAAGCCGAGGCCGGCGGCGTTCCAGGCGCCCTGGCCCAGCGGCTGCACGCGCGGCCAGGCGATCGAGAAGCGGTAGCAGTTGACGCCCAGCGAGGCGATCAGGTCCAGATCCTGCTCCAGGCGCTGGAAGTGCTCGCAGGCGATGTCGCCATTGCTGCCATCGGAGATGGCGCCGGGCTGGCGGCAGAAGCGGTCCCAGATCGATTCGCCCCGGCCGTCGGCCTGGGTGGCACCTTCGATCTGGAAGCTGCTGGTGGCGGCGCCCCACAGAAAGCTGTTGGGGAAGTCGCCGGCTTGTGCGGTGGAGGAGAGGGCAGCGGTCATTATTTGACGGCGCCGGTGGTCAGGCCGGCGATCAGTTGACGGGAGGAAATCACAAACAGAACGATCAGCGGCAGCGTCGCAATGGCTGAGCCGGCCATGATGGCGCCCCACTCGGTGTTGACGGTGCTCTGCAGGCTGCGCAAAGCCAGCGGCAGCGTGTAGCTCTCGGCCTGGCGCAGCACCACCAGCGGGGCCATGAAGTTGTTCCAGGAGGCGATGAAGGTGATCAGCCCCAGCGTGCCCAGCGCCGGCCGCAGCAGCGGCAGGGCGATGCGCCAGTAGATGCCGAACTCGCTGCAGCCATCAATGCGCGCGGCCTTGAGCAATTCCACCGGCACCGAGGCGGCGGCGAATTGGCGCATCAGGTAGATGCCGAAGGCGCCGGCCGCGCCGGGGATGTAGAGCGCGCGGTGAGTGTCCAGCCAGCCCAGCGCATCCATCACCATGAAGTTAGGGATCATGGTCATGAAGGGCGGCACCAGCAGCGTGCCCATCACCAGCAGGAACAGCGGCTGCTTGAAGCGGAACTCCAGCAACGCAAAGGCATAGCCGGCCATTGAGCAGAACAGCAGCGTCAGCGCGGTGGACATCAGCGCCACATAGAGGCTCCAACCGAGATTGCGCCAGAAGGGAATGCGCGCGCTCAGCGTGGCCATGTTCTTGCCCAGCTCATCGCCAAACCACAGCGGCGGCGGCACATTGAAGATGGCCGCGTTGGACTGCGTGGCGAACACGAACATGAAGTAGAAGGGCGCCAGCATCAGCAGGGCACCACAGCCGACCAGCAGGTAGGCAAAGAGCCGGGATGCTTTCTTCCCAGCGGCGCCCGGGGATCCGGCTTTGCCGGTCCCACGGGCGCGCCCCCTTGAGGGGGCCTGCGAAGCAGGTACGGGGTGGGTCATCAGTGCTTTTCCTTGAAGGCTTTGTTGGTGACCCAGGTGAGCAGTGCCAGCAGCGCAAACAGCAGCCACGAGATCGCATTGGCGGCGCCGAAGTCGCTGAAGTCAAAGGCCAGGCGGTAGACGTACATGGCCACCGTCATTGCGGCCTGATCGGGGCCGCCGCGGCCGTTGGTGAGGATGAAGGGCTCCTCGAACAGCTGCATGCCGCCGATGATGGACAGCGTGATGCCGAACAGCATCATCGGCTTGAGCGCCGGCAGCGTGATGTAGCGGAAGCAGGACCAGGCACCGGCGCCATCGAGCCTGGCCGCCTGGTAGAGCTCGCGCGGAATCGTCTGCAGCGCGGCCAGGTAGAGCACCATATTGAAGCCCACGTAACGCCAGAACACCACCATGGCGACGGCCGGCTTCAGCGTCTGCGGCTGCCACAGCCAGTTGATAGCCTCGATGCCGAAGGCGGCCTGCAGCGCGGCGTTGATCAGGCCGTAGTCGGTCGACAGCAGCGAGGTGAACATCATCGCGATGGCCACTGTCGAGGTGATGTAGGGCAGGAAGTAGGCGGCCGCCACGCTATGGCCCCAGCGGCCGAAGGCGCGGTTGATGAACACCGCCAGCGGCAGCGCCACCAGGTGCTGGGGCAGGCCCGACACCACGGCCAGCCAGAAGGTGTTGCGCAGCGCCTTCCAGAACCAGACGTCACCCAGCACGAAGACGAAGTTCTCCAGCCCGGTGAAGCGCATCGCCTCCAGCCCGGCGGTGGGCTCCCAGCTCTGGAAGGCCATCCACAAGGAGAACAGCAGCGGGAACAGGCCGAACACCGCGAATAGCCCCAGGAAGGGCGCCAGCAGCAGATAGGGCACCCAGGCCCGCGGCAAGGTGAATGCTTTGGCTTTCATCGCGTGGCCCTGTGCAGCAGCAGCGCCTGGGCATCGCCCAGCGCCTCGGGAATGGCTTTGCCGTAGATCAGCACGTTGTCGAGCTCACCATTGACCACCTCCTCGGCGAACTTGTTCTGCCGGTGCAGCGGCCGCGCTGGAATGCGCCGCGCGGCGTCGCGCCACAGCTGGCGGGCGCGCTGGCCGCCGAGAAACTCGACCGGCTCGTCGAAGAAGGGATCGTCTTGCGCGGCGAGCAGGGCCGGGAAGGCGTCCTGGTTCTTGAAGGCATTGAGCTGCAGCTCGCGATTGACCGTCAGGTACTGGATCAGCGACCAGGCCAGCGCCTTCTTGGCCGGATCGGCGCGGCGCGGAATCGCGTAATAGGTGCCGCCGTAGCCGGCAAAGCTCTGCCCGGGCAGATGAGCGGCTCGCCACTGGCCGCGCGTGTTGGGCGCCACCACGGTGGCCATCTGGCTGGCCATCCAGGCGCCCGACAGCTCGGTGGCCAGCTTGCCGCGGCGCAGATGCTCGCTCCAGTCATTGCGCCAGGTGTCGACGATGGCGTCCAGCCCCAGGCGGCGCACCTTCTGGGCCAGCTCGAAGGCGCGCTGGAACACCGGGCTGGCAATGCTGGGACGGCCCTGCGGGTCGAAGTAGATGCTCTGCCCGGCCGGCGTGGTGGCGTAGAGCACGATGTCTTTCAGATAGCGGGCATGGGCCAGCAGATAGGCGCCGGTGCGCGCCTTCAGCTGCACGCCGGCCTGCACATAGGCTTCCCAGCTCTCGCTCAGATCGGCCAGCTTGAGGCCGGCGCGGTCGAGCAGATCGGTGCGGTAGAACATCGAGCCGGGGCCGATATCGGCCGGCAGTGCGACGACAGCGCCCTGGCTGTTGCGGGCCTGCTCGAAGGCAAAGGGCACGAAACGATCGCGCAGGGTCTCGGCTTGGTAGGGTGCGATGGACAGATCCTGCAGCCCGGCGCCCAGCGAGAAGCGGCCCATATACATGGTCTCCAGCGCGATCACATCGGGCAGGTGGCTGGCGCTGGCCGAGGACAGGGCCGTCGTCATCGCCGTGTGATGATCGTCGTACTGGCGGCTGATCACCTCCACCTCGATGCCGCCATGGGCCTGCTGCCACTCGGGCAGCGCGCGCTTGACGATCTGGTCGACCAGCGGGAAGGCGGCCACCACGAGCTTTCGCGGCTGGCTTTGCGCTTGGGCCGAACATGCCAGCGTGGACATGGCAGCGGCAAGCAGCTGGCGACGGCGGGTGTCTGGCATTGTCTCGTCTATTGTTGTTGAAAGCGCTTTCATAATTCTGCTTCCTGCGATTTGGATCACCAAGGCGCGTAAACCCTAGTGCGGCGCGGCATGCGGCGACTGCTTCACGGCGGATCGGCCCTCTACACTGGGAAGACACCGCGTCCAAGGACTATTCGTGCCTACAAAAACAGCAGCCAAGAAAGCGCCGTCAAAACCTGCCGAGCGCAGTGAACGCACGGAGCGCGCCGATCGTCCGTCTGGCGTCGTCACGCTGGAGCAGGTGGCCGCCCGTGCCGGCGTCTCGCCCAGCACAGTCTCACGCATTCTGAACGGCACGGCCACCGTCAGCGAGGTCAAGCGCGCCGCCGTCGACGAAGCGATACGCACGCTGGGCTTCCGTCCCAACCCGGTCGCTCGCGGCCTGGCCGGCGGGCGCACGATGAGCATCGGCGTGGTGACCCAGCGCATCAGCAGTCCCTTTTATGGCGAGGCGCTCAGCGGCATCGAGGTGGCGCTGGAGTCGGCCGGCTATGTGCCGCTGTTCGTCAGCGGCAACTGGAACGAGGCCGACGAGCGCAAGGCGATTGAGACCCTGCTGTCGCGCCGCGTCGATGGCGTGATCGTGCTGGCCGGCCGGCTGGACAACAAGGAGCTCGCCGCCCTGTCGGCCAGCGTGCCGATGGTGGTGGTGGGGCGGCAGCTGGCCGGCGAGCGGCTGTTCAGCTTCAGCTTCGACAACCGCGCCGGCGCCCGGCTGGCCACCGAGCATCTGATCTCGCTGGGCCATCGGCGCATTGCGCTGCTGCTCGGCGATCTGGTGCACGACGATGCGATCGACCGCCAGAGCGGCTATCTGGATGCGCTGGCCGCCGCCAATATTCCGGTCGACCCCGAACTGATCCTGCAGAGCGATTACACCGAGGCGGGTGGCATGCTGGCGGTCAGCCGGCTGATGGAGCGCGATGTGGCCTTCAGCGCCATCTTCAGCTCCAACGACCAGATGGCCTATGGCGCCATCCTGGGCCTGGCGCGGCGCAATCTGCGCGTGCCGGATGACGTTTCCATCGTCGGCTTCGACGATCTGATCATGTCGCGTTACACGATGCCGCCGCTCACTACCGTGCGCCACGCCGTCTATGAAACCGGCGCGCAGGCTGCCAGCGCCATGCTGGCCCTGCTGCAGGGCGAGAAGCCGCGGGTGCAGCTGGCTGCGCCGGAGCTGGTGATGCGCGAGTCGGCGCGCCGCGCCGTGCGCTGAATCGTCCAATCGGCAGTCCAAAACCGTTGCTCTGAACTCGCAACCTAGGGTCAAGCCTAATTTGAAAGCGCTTGCAAATGCGCGATTCTCCAAATCAATGAAAGCGCTTTCATGCGTTTCATTCGGCAGACCCTAAAAAATGCACCGGAGACAAGTTCATGAGAAATCCTCGACCCGTCACCCGTTTGTCACGTCTGGCAAGCGCCGCCGGCCTGCTGGTGGCCGGCTTGGGCGCGCAGGCGCAGCAAGCCGATGCCCCCGCCAGCAGTGCGCCAGGAGCCCAACTTGATGCGGTGGTTGTTACCGGCATTCGGCAGAGCCTGGAGACCTCGCTCAACCTGAAGCGCAATGCGCGCGGCCTGGTCGATGGCATCGTGGCCGAGGACATCGGCAAGTTCCCCGACGCCAACCTGGCCGAGTCGATGCAGCGCATCTCCGGGGTGTCGATCGACCGCAGCAATGGCGAGGGTTCCAAGATCACTGTGCGCGGTGTCGGCCCGGACTTCAATCTGGTGCTGCTCAACGGCCGACAGATGCCGGCGTCCAGCATTGGCAACACCTTTGCCTCGAACTCGCGCTCGTTCGACTTTGCCAATCTCGCGTCCGAAGGCGTGGCCGCGCTGGAGGTCTACAAGACCAGCCGCGCCGAAACGCCCACCGGCGGTATTGGTGCCACCATCAATATCAAGACCGCCCGTCCGCTGGACAGCAACCGGCGTGTCGCCAGCGTCGGTGTGAAGCTGGTCAGCGACGATTCCAACAAGCGCCTGCCCGAGATGAGCCGCGGCAGCCAGGTGACGCCCGAAGTCTCCGGCATCTACAGCGATGTGTTCGCCGATGGCCGCTTCGGCATTGCCCTGGTCGGCAGCGTGCAAAAGCGCAATGGTGGCTACAACCAGGCCGCCGTCGATGCCGGTTGGCGCACCTTCAAGGGCGATGAGCAGAACTGGGGCACGATCCCGCTGCCCGGCCAGCCGGGTGCCGACAAGATCGTCAACCGGCCCAAGCCCGGCGATCTCTATGTGGTGCCGCAGGAAATGCGCTACAGCCTGAATGCCTTCGAGCGCACCCGCACCAATGGCCAGCTCGTCATGCAGTTCAAGCCGATGGACAGCATGGTCGCCACGATGGACCACACCTATTCGGAAAACAAGGTCCATTCCAAGCGCCATGAGCTGTCAGCCTGGTTCAACTTCGGCCCGTCCGCCTCGAGCTGGAACGACGGCCCCATCGCCGCACCCAAGACCTATACCGAGCCCTATGCCTCGCCGGCCGACGTGGCCATGGCTGGCAGCATCTACGGCACCAAGAACAAGAATGAGTCCACCGGCCTGAACGTGGCGTGGAAGGCGTCCAAGGCACTGTCGTTCGAACTGGATGCCCACCATTCCACCGCCACCTCGGGCGCGGACAGCCCCTATGGCAGCAATTCCACGCTGGGCGTGTCGATGCAGAACCGTGCCAGCGCTACGGCCGACTTCACGCAGAAGTTTCCGGTCTTGAGCATCGACATCGCGGGCGATCCGGCCAAGGGTCCGAGCCTGATGCAGGTGACCGGTTCTTCGTTCCGCAACAGCTATATGCGCAACGAGATCGATCAGGCGCAGCTCAAGGGCAAGTACGTCATCAACGACAACTCGGGCCTGGACTTCGGCGTGGGTCTGACCAAGGTCAAGAACCGCACCGCCTATGCGGTGGTGGAGCAGGCCGACTGGGGCGGCCACAACACCCCGGCCGCCTACGACGACGCGCTGTGGAAGCCGGCGCAGCTGCAATCCTTCTTTGGCCATTCGATGGGTTCCAACGGCTCGGGCCTGTTCAACAACTTCTACCTTTGGGACTTCCAGGCCGTGCGCGCCGCCGCCATCAAGGCCGACGGCAGCGACAAGTGGTTTGTGCCCTCGTCCATCTTCACCGACGATCGTCGCACGCAAGAGAAATCGACCAGCGCCTTCCTGCAGTACACCAGGGACTGGGAGTGGGGCGTGCCGATGAATGTGGCCATGGGCCTGCGCTACGAGAGCACCACGGTCAATTCGCAAGCGCTGGTGCCCACGGTGACGGGCATCAGGTGGGTATCGGCCAATGAATTCAGCCTGGTCCGTGACACGCCATCCTTCACCTCGCTGACAGGCAAGTACAGCTATGTGCTGCCCAGCATCGACTGGGAGGCTGACATCAGCAGCAAGCTCAAGCTGCGCGCCAGCTATGGCGAGACCATCGGGCGTCCAGATTGGGGCGCCATCCAGGGGGGGGTGACGCTGAATGATTTCCGCGTCGACGGCGGTTCGGGTAGCCAGGGCAATCCGGCGCTGAAGCCGCTGTTGTCCAAGAACCTGGATTTCTCGGCCGAGTACTACTACGCCAAGAGCAGCTATGCCGCGCTCGGCGCCTTCCGCAAGAACATCAGCAACTTCATTGGCAGCAGCAGCCAGACGGTGGCGCCGGCCGGTTTGACCACGCCGATCGGTGGTCCGCTGTACAACGAGGCGATTGCCAAGAGTTGTGCCACCAAGGATGCGATGTGCATCCGCAACTACATCCTGAACACCTACAACGGCAGCAAGGGCGTCGTGAAGACGGGTGTTGACGGAGGGGGCAACGCGCTGGGCACCATCGCGGGGCAGCCAGGCGACCCGGCGGCCAGCTTCAAGGTGAGTCTGCCCACCAATGCGCGCAGCGACCACATCAATGGCGTCGAGTTCAATGTCCAGCACGCCTTCGGCAACAGCGGCTTTGGCGCAGCGGCCAACTACACCTGGGTGAAGTCGGGCCTGAAGTACGACAACGCCAACCTGACCGCACAGAACGCCTTGATCGGCCTGGGTGATTCGGCCAACCTGGTGGCCTTCTACGAGGACAACAAGTACAGCGTGCGGGTGGCCTACAACTGGCGCGCCGAGTTCCTCAGTGGCACCACCGCCGATGTGTTTGGCAGCGCCGGCCCGGCTTACACCGATGCCTATGGCCAGGTGGACCTCAGCTTGGGCTATAAATTCAACAAGAACCTGAGCCTCAACTTCGAAGCGCTCAATCTGAACGACGGCATCCAGCGCATCCACGGGCGCGCCAAGGAGCAGACCCAGTACTACACCCAGACCGGCCGTCGTTATATGTTGAACGCCCGTTACACCTTCTGAAGCCCGTAGAAGCCATGCGCGCTGCACTGCTTGACAACCTCAGCCACCGCGATTTGCGGCTGCAGACCCAGCTGAATCCCGATTGGGGTGATGCGGTCTCAGCCGTGCCCACGGTGCCGGCCGAATTCAGGCTGGTGCAGGCGCATTTCCCCATCGTCTTCCAGCAAAGCAGCGAGGCAGCGGGTTTTCAGCCGCTGGCCTTGCTGGGCCTGACCCGGCCGCGCAATGCCTTTCTGGGCGCGCAGGGCTGGGCAGCGGCCCATCTGCCCTGGGCGCTGGAACGCCAGCCCTTGCTGGTCGGGCGGGACGGTGAGGATTGGGTGGTGCATATCGACCTGGACAGCCCGCGCCTGAGCCTGCAAGAGGGCGAGCCGCTGTTTCTGCCGCATGGCGGGCAGTCGCTCGTGCTGGAGCGGCGGGTGTCGGTGCTGCAGGCGCTGCATGAGGGCTTGCAGTCGCTGCCCGACTTCATCGAGGCCTTGCTGCAGCACCAGCTGCTGGAACCGATGAGTCTGGACATCACGCAAGCCGATGGCCAGGTGCAGCGCTTGGCCGGCTATTACGTGATCGACGAAGACCGGCTGGAGGGCTTGTCGGGTGCGGCCGTGGCTGCGCTGCATGAGGCCGGCCACTGGATGCCGATCGCGATGGCCGCGGCTTCGCTGGCGCGGCTGCCCGAGCTGATCCAGCGTGAACAGCGCCTCGGCCATGCATGAACTGCGCTGCAGCCAGCCGGGTGAGGTGCCGGCGGGGCTGCTGACGGCCGACGAGCCCTGTGTCGTGCGCGGCCTGCTGGCGCACTGGCCCTTGGTGCAGGCGGCCCATCAGGGCGCCGCAGCGGCGGCCGCGGTCTTGCGCTCGCACTGGCGCGACGCCACCGTCGGCGTGTTCGAGATGGCGGCCGACACCGGCGGGCGCATTACCTACAACGCCGAGTTCAGCGGCTTCAACTTCGAGCGCCGGCTGATGCCTTTTGGCGCCGTGCTTGATCAACTACTGGCCTTGCAGCAAGCGCCGGCGCCTTCCTTTCTCTACATGGGCTCGACCAGCGTCGACAGCTGCCTGCCCGGCTTTTCATCAAGCCACCCGCTGCAGCTGGAGACGCTCGAGCCGCCGCTGGCCAGCCTCTGGCTCGGCAACCAGATCACCGTGCCGGCCCATCAGGACTGGCCCAGCAATCTGGCCTGCTGTGTCAGCGGCCGGCGCCGCTTTACCGTCTTTCCACCCGATGCGGTGGGCGATCTCTACATCGGCCCGCTGGACCTGACGCCGGCCGGCCAGCCCGTCAGTCTGGTCGATCCGCTGGCGCCGGACTGGCAGCAACACTTTCCCCGTTATGCACGGGCGCTGGAACGAGCCCAGGTCGTTGAGCTGGCGCCTGGCGACGCGCTCTACCTGCCCAGCCTGTGGTGGCACCGGGTCGAGGCCTTGGAGCCTTTCAGCGGCCTGATCAACTACTGGTGGCGCAAGAGCCCGGAATGGTCGGACTCGCCGAACACCGCCTTGTGGCTGGCCCTGGCCACCGTGCGCGATCTGCCGCCCGCCGAGCGGGCCGCCTGGCGCGCCTTGTTCGACCACTATGTGTTCGATGCCGATGCCCACACGGCGGCCCACATCCCCGAAGCGGCGCGCGGCCTGCTCGCGCCCTTCACCGAGGCCGGCATGCGCAGGATGCGTGCCTGGCTGCTGAAGAAACTGAACAGATGAGGTGCTCACCATGACGGTACAGCCCATGCATTCCGAACCGCGCCCGGTGCGCCGCGTCGTCATCGCCGGTGGCGGCACCGCCGGCTGGATGGTGGCCGCGCTGATGGGCAAGCTGATGGGCAAGCAGTTGGAGATCCGGCTGGTCGAGTCCGATGAGATCGGCACCGTCGGTGTTGGCGAGGCCACCATTCCGGCGCTGCACACCTTTCACGAGCTGCTGGGCCTGAACGAGGCCGAGTTCATGGCCGCCACCCAGGCCACCTTCAAGCTGGGCATCAAGTTCGAAGGCTGGAAGGCGCCGGGCGAGGACTACATCCACTCCTTCGGCATCACCGGCAAGGACCACTGGAGCGCTGGCTTCCAGCACTTCTGGCTGAAGGGGCGGCAACGGGGCCTGGCGGCGCCCTATGGCGACTATTGCCTGGAGCTGCGCGCGGCCGAGGAACAGCGCTTTGCGCACCTGCCGCAAAACGGCATGAACTACGCCTACCACCTCGATGCCACGCGCTACGCCCGCTTTCTGCGCGGCCTGGCCGAGGCCCATGGCGTGCGCCGCATCGAGGGCAAGATTGCCGCGGTGCTGCAGGCGCCCAGCGGCGATCTGGCGGCGCTGCAGATGAATGACGGCGCCCGCGTCGAGGGTGATCTCTTCATCGACTGCACCGGCTTTCGCGCGCTGCTGCTGGGCGAGACCCTGGGCGTGGGCTACGAGGACTGGAGCCACTGGCTGCCCTGCGACCGCGCCGTGGCCGTGCAGACCGCCTCGGTGCGCGAGGCGCCGCCCTATACCCGCTCGATCGCCCATGCCTTTGGCTGGCAGTGGCGCATTCCGCTGCAGCACCGGGTCGGCAACGGCCTGGTCTACAGCAGCAAGGAATTGGCCGATGCCGATGCGCCGGACCTGCTGCGCCGCCATGTCGAGGGCGAGCTGCTGACCGAGCCGCGCCTCCTGCGTTTCCAGCCCGGCCAGCGTCACCAGGTCTGGCATCGCAACTGCGTGGCCATGGGCCTGGCCAGCGGCTTCATCGAGCCGCTGGAGTCGACCAGCATCCACCTGATCCAGCGCGCCGCCATCCGGCTGATGCGGCTGTTCCCGGCCGGTGGCATTCGCGAGGTCGATGTGCGCGAGTTCAACCAGCAGACGACGGATGATCTGCAGCACATCCGCGACTTCATCATCCTGCACTACCACGTCACCGAGCGAGACGATTCGGCGCTGTGGAAGCATGTGCGCACGATGGCGGTGCCCGACAGCCTGCGCCATCGCATCGAGCTGTTCCGCGAAACCGGGCGGGTGTTCCGCCCGCTGGATCAGCTCTTCGCCGAGAACTCCTGGGTGCAGGTGATGATGGGCCAGGGCATCACGCCGCAGCACTACCACCCGGTCGCCGATCTGATGGGCGACGCGGAGCTGTCGCAGTTCCTCGGCAGCATCCGCGCGCAAGTCAGTCGGCAGCTGAACGGCCTGCCCTCGCATCAGGCCTATGTCGAACGCCTGTGCGCCCCGTACCGCGCCGCGGCCTGAGTTGCCCCGGTGCTTCTGAATTGCCACCATGCTGACCCCTGTTCCCGACGCTGACACCTTCCCCCGCCTGCTGGCCGATATCGGCGGCACCAATGTGCGCTTTGCCTGGGTGGCCGAGCCCGGCGCCGCGCTGACGGCCTGTGCCAACTACCGCTGTGCCGAGCAGCCGACGATAGGCGCCTCGATCGACGCCTATCTGCAGCAGCAGGGCCTGCCACGGCCGCGCGCGCTGGCCATCGGCATCGCCTACCCGATCAGCGGCGACGAGGTGCGCATGACCAACGGCGCCTGGACCTTCTCGATCAGCGCGCTGCAGCGCGAACTGGGCCTGAAGCGGCTCAGCGTCATCAACGACTTCGCCGCGCTGGCGCTGGGCATTCCCGATCTGCTGCCGACGCAGTTGCATGCGCTGGGCCCGGGCGAGGCGGTTGCAGGCTCGGCCATCGCGGTGCTGGGTGCCGGCACCGGCCTGGGCGTGGCCGGTCTGATGCCGCTGCCCGGTGGCGGCTGGTGGCCGGTCTCCGGCGAGGGCGGCCATGCCACGCTGGCCGGCCAGGATGAATTTGAAGACGCGGTGATTGCCAGGCTGCGCCAGCGCTTCGGTCATGTGTCGGCGGAGCGGGCGCTGTCCGGCCCGGGCCTGGTGAATCTCTACCAGGCCGGGGCCGAGTTGCAGGGCCAGCCCGCACCGGCGCTGGCGCCGGCCGAGGTGCTGAGCCGGGCCGAGCAGGGCGATGCGCTGGCCAGCCAGGCCATCCAGCTCTTTTGCGGTTTTCTGGGCAGCGTGGCCGGCAATCTGGCGCTGAGCTTTGGCGCGCGCGGCGGCGTCTACATCGGCGGCGGCGTCGCGCCGCGGCTGCTGAAGCCGCTGAGCAGCTCGGCCTTTCGCAGCCGCTTCGAGGCCAAGGGCCGGCTGAGCGGCTTTCTGCAGCCGATTCCCTGCTATGTGATCAATGCCGAGGTGTCGCCGGCGCTGGCTGGGGCGTCACGGGCGCTGGATCTGGGCTTGTAGGCATCAACGCAGCAGCGGCAGCGAATCGAAGGCATAGCGCTTGACGGCCGGGTTCAGCAGCTTGCTGTAGCGGCGGAAGTCCAGCTCCTTGATGCCCTCGCCGTAGCGGGCCAGATAGCGGCGCGCCTCGGCCTGGCCGAACTGCATGAACAGCGAGCGCTGCAGCGTCAGCCCCTCGTCCTGCGCGAAGTCGCGGCCGCCGTGCAGGTCGTAAAGCATCACGATGGCCCAGGCGCCGGCCAGAAAGTGGCCGCCGGCCAGGCTGCTCAACCGGCCATCGATCAGCGCCAGCATGGCCTCCTTGGAGGTGTTGATGCTGGCAAAGAAGAGGTCCTGGCCCGGCTTGCGGCCGGCGCGGCTGGCGGCGTCCATGGCGCCGAAGGCCATCAGGTCGCTGGCGGTCCAGATCATCCGCACGCCGGGATGGCGGGCCAGCAGGGCGCCGGCCTGCTGCTCGGCCAAATCACGGCGCCAATCGGCAAAGCTCTGCTGCAGCAGCTCGACCTCGGGGTGTTCGGCCAAGGCACGGCGCATGCCGTTGTTGCGCTGGATGGAGACGGGGGTGGAGCGATCGCCGTTGATGGCCAACAGCTGCAGTCGCTGCCCGGTCGAGCCGGCGGCGGCTTGGCGGATCAGCGTCTTCATTGTCAGGTAGCCGGCCTCCTCGGCTGGCGACTCGAGGCTGCCCATCAGCAGCGGCAGACCGCGCCGTGGCGCAAAGCGCTGGAGATCCTGCGGCAATAGGCCGTTGAATGCTGCAAAGCTCTTGATGCCCGCGCTGCCCAGGACCTGCGCCGATTGCACCAGCGTGCCTTTCTCGTTGACCAGGATGACGTAGTCGGGCCGCTGCGCCGGGGCGCGTGCGGCGATGTCCCGCGCCAGCTGCACCATGCGCTCGGGATCGCGTTCGGCAAACAGCTGCTCGAACTGCACGCCCAGGCTTTGCGCCGCGGCCTGCATCGCCTCGCCGGCCGTACGCCAAAAGGGCTCGTCATGGCGGCCCGGGTTGATGAAGGCTATGTTCAGCGCCAGACACAGCTGGGAGCAGCCGGCCAGCAGCAGGGCAATCAAGAGACGGATTGGCAAAGGCATGAGAGGGCTTGCCTGTCGGGTGGGCAGCCTGCGATCTTGCCCCGGAATGCCGACTCAGGCCAGCGCCGCGGCCAGCACTTCCGTGCGCAATTGCTCGGTCAGCTCGCGCTTCAGCGCGGCGAACTCGGGCGTGGTCTTCAGCGAATAGTGGCGCGGATGGGCAAAGGGCAGGGGCAGCTCGCACTTGATGCGGCCAGGCCGGGCGCTCATCACCGCGACGCGGCTGCCCATGAACAGCGCCTCGTCGATGTCATGGGTGACGAAGATCACCGTCGTGCGTTCGCGTTCCCACAGCGTCAGCAGCAGCTCCTGCATCAGCTCGCGGGTCTGGTGGTCGAGCGCGCCGAAGGGCTCGTCCATCAAGAGCATGCGCGGCCGGTTGGCCAGCGCGCGGGCCAGGGCGGTGCGCTGCTGCATGCCGCCGCTGAGCTGTTTGGGGTAGTGCTGGGCAAAGTTCTGCAAGCCGACCCGAGCCAGCCAGGCCTGCGCCTGCTCGATCTGCTCGGCGCGCGGCAGCCCGCGCTCGCGCAGGCCGAAGGCGACGTTGTCCAGCACCGTCAGCCAGGGGAACAGGGTGTAGCTCTGGAACACCATGCCGCGGTCGGCGCCGGGGCCGTTGACCGGCGCGCCATCGAGCAAGACCTGACCCTCGCTGGCCCGCTCCAGCCCGGCGACGATGCGCAGCAAGGTGCTCTTGCCACAGCCGGAGGGGCCGAGCAAGGTGAGGAAATCGTTCTCGGCGAGGTCCAGATTGGTGGATTGCAAGGCCTGGGTTGGGGTCTGGCCAGATACATGGAAGCGCCGCGCCACGCCGCGCAGGCTGAGGATGGGTGCTGTCATCGTGCAATCCATGCCCACGGAAAAAGCTTGCGATTCAGCGCCTTGAAGCCAAAGTCGCTCAAGAGGCCGATCAAGCCGATGACGATGATGCCGAAGATGATCTGGTCGGTGGCCAGCAGGGCCTGGCTGTCGGTGATCATGTGGCCGATGCCGCTGGAGGCGCCCACCAGCTCGGCGACGATCACATAGGTCCAGGCCCAGCCCAGCACCATGCGCAGGATCTCGGCGATCTCCGGCGCGGCGCCGGGGATCAGCACGCGGCGGATCAGGCCACGGTCGCTAACGCCCAGGGTGTAGGCCGCCTCGACCAGATCGCGCCGGCTGTTGCCCACCGCCACCGCGATCATCAGGACGAGCTGAAAGAAGCTGCCGATGAAGATCAGCGCCAGCTTCTGTGCCTCGCCAATGCCCGCCCAGAGGATCAGCAGCGGGATGAAGGCCGAGGCCGGCAGGTAGCGGGCGAAGGACACAAAGGGCTCGAAGAAGGCCTCGACGGCCTTGTAGGCGCCCATCAGCACGCCCAGCGGCAGGGCCAGGGCCGCGGCAATGGCAAAGCCGCCGAGCACGCGCCAGACCGTCATGCCGATGTCGGTGGCGAAGCCCTGCTCGGTGAGCAGCAGCCGGCCGGAGTTCAGCATCTGCCACGGGTCGGCGAGAAAGGTCTTGCTGACCACGCCGCCAAATGTCAGCGCCGACCACAGTGCGATGAAGAGCGCAAAGAAGGCCAGACCCAGCCAGAGCCGGGCCCGCGCCGAAACGGGCTGCAGCGGTTTCAAGGGCGGGCCGGCCTCAGGGGGCGATGAACTGCGTGGTGGCCAGCTTGCTCATGTCCGGCAGCTGCTTGATCACGCCCAGCTCCAGCAGCAGCTCGGCCGCTTCCTTGCTGAACTGCGCATGCTCGCCGGCAAAGAACTTCTGGTTGGCGGCACGGTCCTGCCAGCGCAGATAGGCCTGGCTCTTCTCGAAGGCCTCGCCGCTTTGCTTGACGTCGGCGCCCATGATCTCGAAGCTCTTCTTCGGGTCTTTCTTGATCAGCTCCAGCGCCTCGAAATAGGCCTCGGCCAGGCCGCGCGCGGCCTTGGGGTTCTCGGCCAGGAACTTGGGCGTGCAGCCAAAGGTGTCCATCACGACCGGATAGTCCAGCGTCGTGGCGATGATCTTGCCGGCCTCGGGTTTGGCGCGCACGCCGCTCAGGTAGGGCTCGTAGGTCATGCCGGCGTCGACCTCGCCGACGCCGGCGATGAAGGCATTGGCGGCGGCCTGCGGCTCCAGGTTGACGACCTTGACGTCCTTCACCGACAGGCCGTTCTTCTTGAGCATCCAGGCCAGCGTGAAATAGGGCGCGGTGCCGGGCGCACTGGCGGCGACGGTCTTGCCCTTCAGATCGGCGATCCTGGCAATGCCCGGCTTGACCACCATGCCATCAGCGCCATAGCTCTTGTCGAGCTGGAAGATCTGCGTCGTGGCCACGCCGTTGGCGTTCCAGACCACCCAGGTTTCGACCGTGGTGGCGGCGCACTGCACGTCGCCGGAGGCGATGGCCAGATGGCGGTCTTTCTGCGGGATCTTCTTCAGGCTGACATCCAGCCCCTGCTTTTTGAACAGGCCGGCCTCCTTGGCCAGCGTCAGCGGGGCGAAGCCGGTCCAGCCGGAGATGCCGATGGCGAGCTTCACATCGTCGGCACGGGCCGGGCCGATGAGGCTGGCCGCAGCCAAGGCGGCGATGGTGATCAGACGCTTGTTCATGCCTCGGGCACTCCGCTGAGATGGGAGCCCGATGATGTCGCGCGCCGGGCCGGGCACGGCTCGGTATTTATCCCGGGGCGCTATTGCCACGGACGCTATGCGATCAAGAGAAAACAGACCACAACGCCACGGAGACACAGAGGAATTCAAAGCCCGTTGGCTCAGCACTCGCTCTGTGTTTCCTCCGTGACTCCGTGTCTCTGTGGTCTGTTATTGCGTGTTGGCTTTCGGCCTTTGAGGCGCTTCAGGCTCAGGGCAGCACGACGATGCTGCCTTCGCGTTCGACCAGGGCCGCCAGCTCACCGGCAAAAACCAGCTCGGTGGCCGCTTCGATGCTGGGCGCCAGGTAGTGGTCGGTCGGCATGGCGGGGCAGGTCTTGCGCACCAGGGCGTGCACTTCCTCCAGCGCGGCCGAGCTCTTCAGCGGGCGCAGGAATTCGATGCCCTGGGCGGCGGCGAGCAGCTCGATGCCGATGATGTGGGCGGTGTTGTCCAGCATATTGCCCAGACGACGCGCGCCGAAGGTGGCCATGGAGACATGGTCTTCCTGGTTGGCGCTGGTCGGCAGGCTGTCGACGCTGGCCGGGTGGGCCAGGCTCTTGTTCTCGCTGGCCAGGGCGGCGGCGGTCACATGGGCGATCATGAAGCCCGAGTTCAGGCCGGCGTTCTCGGTCAGGAAGGGCGGCAGGCGCGACACGCCGGCATCGATCAGCATCGCGATGCGACGCTCGGCGATGGCGCCGACCTCGGCAATCGCGCAGGCCAGCGCATCGGCGGCCAGGGCCACCGGCTCGGCATGGAAGTTGCCGCCGGAGACCATATAGCTGGAGCCGTCCTCATGGGCAAAGACCAGCGGGTTGTCGGTCACCGCATTGGCTTCGCGCAGCAGCACATCGCGCACATAACGGGCCTGGTCCAGACAGGCGCCCATGACCTGCGGCTGGCAGCGCAGGCAATACGGGTCTTGCACGCGCTCGTCGCCTTCCTTGTGTGACTCGCGGATGGCGCTGCCGGCGAGGATCTGACGGTAGGCGCGTGCCGCCTCGATCTGGCCGGGCTGGCCACGCACCTCGTGGATGCGCGGGTCGAAGGGGCCGTCGCTGCCGCGGGCGGCGTCCAGGCTCAAGCTGCCGGAGACGATGGCCGAGGCATAGACCTGCTCAAAGCGGATCAGGCCCTCCAGCGCCAGCGCGGTGCTGGTCTGCGTGCCGTTGATCAGCGCCAGGCCTTCCTTTGCCTGCAGCACCAGCGGCGCGATGCCGTGTTTCTGCAGTTCGGGCAGGGCGGGCACGCGCTTGCCGTTGACCAGCATCTCGCCTTCGCCCAGCAGGGCCAGCGTCATGTGCGACAGCGGGGCCAGATCGCCCGAGGCGCCGACCGAGCCTTGCGCCGGCACATAGGGAATCAGGCCGGCGTTGAAGACGTCGAGCAGGCTTTGCACGACGACTTCACGGACGCCGGAATGGCCGCGCGCCAGCGAGGCGGCCTTGGTGGCCAGCATCAGGCGCACGACCTCGGGCTGCAGCGGCGCACCGACGCCTACGCAGTGCGAGCGGATCAGGTTGAACTGCAGCGTGGCCAGTTCTTCCTTGCTGATGCGCTTGGAAGCCAGCTTGCCAAAGCCGGTGTTGACGCCATAGACCGGCGCATCGCCGGCCGCCGCGGCCTGCACAACGGCGGCGCTGCGCTGGATGATGGCGGCGGCACTGCCATGCAGGCTCAGCGTGACGCCGCCGGCACGGATCTGGCGCAGCTGAGCCAGGGTCAGCTGGCCGGGGGTGATTTCGATAGTGGGCATAACTTGACTCAGTGTGGGGAGTAACCAAGCGGAGCCCGGGGATCCGGCTTTGCCGGGCCCTCGGGCTCGCCCCCTTTGAGGGGGCTCGCGAAGCGAGTAGGGGGTGGGCTTACTTGTCCAGCATCGGCATGTTCAGGCCGCGCTCGCGCGCCGCCGTCTTGGCGATCTCGTAGCCGGCATCGGCATGGCGCATCACGCCGGTGCCGGGGTCGTTGTAGAGCACGCGGGTCAGGCGCTTGTCGGCCGCTTCCGTGCCATCGCAGACGATGACCACACCGCTGTGCTGGCTGAAGCCCATGCCCACGCCGCCGCCGTGGTGCAGGCTCACCCAGGTGGCGCCGCCGGCGGTGTTCAAGAGGGCGTTCAGCAGCGGCCAGTCGGACACGGCGTCCGAGCCGTCCTGCATGCTCTCGGTCTCGCGATTCGGGCTGGCCACCGAGCCGCTGTCCAGGTGATCGCGGCCGATGACGATGGGCGCCTTCAGCTCACCCTTGCGCACCATCTCGTTGAAGGCCAGGCCGGCGATGTGGCGCTCGCCCAGGCCCAGCCAGCAGATGCGTGCCGGCAGGCCCTGGAAGGCGATGCGTTCCTTGGCCATGTCCAGCCAGCGGTGCACATGCGCGTGGTGGGGGAAGAGTTCCTTGATCTTGGCGTCGGTCTTGTAGATGTCTTCCGGGTCGCCGGAGAGTGCCACCCAGCGGAAGGGGCCACGGCCTTCGCAGAACTGCGGGCGCACATAGGCGGGCACGAAGCCGGGGAAGTCGAAGGCGTTCTTCACGCCTTGCTCCAGCGCGACCTGGCGGATGTTGTTGCCATAGTCGACGGTCGGGATGCCCATGGCCTGGAAGTCCAGCATGGCCTGCACATGGACGGCGCAGCCGCGGGCGGCGGCGGCCTTCAGATCGGCATGCTGGGCCGGGTCGGCCGCGGCGGCCTTCCATTGCTCGACCGTCCAGCCGGCCGGCAGATAGCCGTTGATCAGGTCGTGGGCGCTGGTCTGGTCGGTCACCAGATCGGGCTTGATGGCGGTGCCGGCCTTGGCGCGGCGCACCAGCTCGGGCAGGATCTCGGCGGCATTGCCCAAGAGCGCGATCGAGATGGCCTTGCCCTCGGCGGTGTACTTGGCAATGCGGGCCAGTGCGTCGTCCAGATCGGTGGCCTGCTCGTCGACATAGCGGGTCTTCAGGCGGAAGTCGATGCGCGACTGCTGGCACTCGATGTTCAGCGAGCAGGCGCCGGCAAAGGTGGCGGCCAGCGGCTGCGCGCCGCCCATGCCGCCGAGGCCGGCGGTCAGCACCCATTTGCCTTGGAGTGATCCACCATAGTGTTGGCGGCCGGCTTCTGCAAAGGTTTCATAGGTGCCTTGCACGATGCCCTGGGTGCCGATGTAGATCCAGCTGCCGGCCGTCATCTGGCCGTACATCATCAGGCCCTTGCGATCGAGCTCGTTGAAGTGCTCCCAGTTGGCCCAGTGCGGCACCAGATTCGAGTTGGCGATCAGCACGCGCGGCGCGTCGGCGTGGGTCTTGAACACGCCGACCGGCTTGCCCGACTGCACCAGCAGGGTCTCATCGGCCTCGAGCTTTTTGAGCGTGTCGAGGATGGCTTCGAAGCAGTCCCAGTTGCGCGCGGCCTTGCCGATGCCGCCGTAGACAACCAGCGCATCGGGGTTCTCTGCAACCACCGGGTCCAGATTGTTCTGGATCATCCGGTAGGCGGCCTCGGTCAGCCAGCTCTTGCAGCTGAGTTGGGTGCCGGTGGGGGCGCGCACGACGCGAGGGCCGGCGGGAACGTGGGCGGAGGTTGAGGCGGACATCGAAAGCTCCTGACGGGGTGGGGCAGGCCTGCCGGCAAGGGTGCCGGCGGGTGCAAAGTGGAGCGAACTCTAGTTGTCTATACAAGCTAAGTCAAGTACGATCCCAACCCATGGCGCGGAAATCCCCCAGCGGCCCAGAGCCGCAGTACCTGAAGGTGAAGAACCACTTGCGCGAAGGCATTGCCAGCGGGCGCTGGGTGCCGGGCGATCTGCTGCCCTCGGAGGCCGAGCTGGGCACGCAATTCGAGCTGAGCCGCATGACGGTCAACCGCGCCTTTCGCGAACTGCTGCAGGAAGGCATGATCGAGCGGGTGCAGGGGGTGGGCACTTTTGTGGCCCAGCTGCACCGGATTTCCTCGACGCTGACGGTTCGTGACGTGCATGACGAGATCGCCGAGCGCGGCCATCAGCACGAAGCGCGGGTGCACAGCCTGGCTGCCGTCAAGGCCAGCGCCGAGCAGGCGGCCAGCTTTGGATTGAAACCGGGGGTAACGCTGTTTCACAGCCTGATCGTGCATTTGGAAAATGGCGTCCCCATTCAATGTGAGGATCGCCTTGTGAACCCGGCTTGCGCGCCTGATTACCTCGGTCTGGATTTCAGCCAGACCACACCGACCCATTACCTGCTCGAAGCCGCTCCGCTGTCCGAGGCCAAGTACACGATTGAAGCCACGCTGCCTGGCGAGCTTGAAGCCAAGCTGCTGGGCATCGGCAAGCGCGAACCCTGCCTGATCGTCAAGCGGACGACGTACAGTCGGGGGCAGGCGGTGACCGCCGTGCGGCTCACCCACCCCGGATCGCGCTATCTGCTGCAGGGGAGTTTTCAGGCATGAGCTGGAGCATCATCAGTGCCGAGAACGTGGCGCCACAGGCCTGGCGCAATGGCGGTGGCCAGACTCGCGAGCTGCTGGCTTGGCCGCATGCGCATGACTGGGTGCTGCGGGTCAGCGTGGCCGATATCGAGGCCGATGGTCCGTTCTCGGTGTTCGAGGGCGTCGACCGCTGGTTTGCCGTGTTGCAGGGCGAGGGCGTACGGCTCTATGACTACGAGCTGCGCGTTGGCGATGAGCTGCTGCATTTCGACGGCAAGCTGGCCCCTGATTGCGAGCTGCTCGGCGGCACGACCCGCGACTTCAATCTGATGCACCGCCGCGGCAAGGGCACGCTTCGCGTCCAGCCGGCCACGCATGCGCTGCTGCCGCAGGCCGGTCAGGCCCAGTGGATCGGTTTGTTCACGGCCAAGGGCGGCTTGCTCGAGCATGGCGCGCGTGCCATGCCGCTGCGGCCCCTGAGCCTGGCCTGGTGCGAAGCGCCCGCCGCACAGTCCTGTATTTTTGAAGGCGAGGGCGCCGCCTGGTGGATGGAGTGGCTGCCATGATCAGTCTGTGGAACGACGCGCGCCTGGTCACCCTCGCTGGTGAGCAACCCTGGGGCCTGATCGAGCAGGGCGCCTTGCTGACCCGCGGTGAGCAGCTGCTCTGGGTCGGCCCGGCGGCCGAGGTGCCGGCCGAGCTCCTGCAACTGGTGCAAAAGCGCCACGAGCTGGGTGGTGCGGTCGTGACCCCGGGCCTGATCGACTGCCACACCCATCTGGTCTATGGCGGCCAGCGCGCCAACGAGTTCGAGATGCGCCTGCATGGCGCCAGCTATGAGGACATCAGCCGCGCCGGTGGCGGCATCCGCTCATCGGTGACGGCCACCCGCGAGGCCAGCGAGCACCAGCTCTATGCCCAGGCGGCGCACCGCGCCCAGGCCTTGATGAGCGAAGGCGTGACCACACTCGAAGTCAAGTCCGGCTACGGGCTCTCGCATGTGGCCGAGGCCAAGATGCTGCGCGTGGCGCGCAAGCTCTCGGCCCTGGGCCTGGATGTGCGCACCACCTATCTCGGCGCCCATGCGGTGCCGGCGGAATTCCTCGGTCGTCAGGACGAGTACATCGAGCAGGTCTGCCAATGGCTGCCGCAGCTCAAGCGTGATGGCCTGGTTGACGCCGTCGATGCCTTCTGCGAGGGCATAGGCTTCACCACGGCGCAGACGCGGCGTGTGTTCGAGGCGGCGTGCGCGCTCGGCCTGCCGGTCAAGCTGCATGCCGAGCAGCTGTCTGACCAGGGCGGCACCCAGCTGGCCTGCGAGTTCCAGGCGCTGTCCTGCGACCATCTGGAATACCTCAGCGAGGCCGGCATCGCGGCGATGAAGGCCAGCGGCACCGTGGCCGTGCTGCTGCCGGGGGCCTTCTACTTCCTGCGCGAGACCAAGCTGCCGCCGGTGCAGCAGCTGCGCGAGGCCGGCGTGCCCATGGCCATCTCCACCGATCACAACCCCGGCACCTCGCCAACGCTCTCGCTGCTCTTGATGCTGAACATGGCCTGCACGCTGTTCCGGCTGACGCCCGAGGAGGCGCTGCGCGGCGTGACCCAGCATGCGGCGGCAGCGCTGGGCCTGAAGGATCGCGGCCAGCTGATCGCCGGCCAGCGCGCCGATTTCTGCGTCTGGAACATTGCCCATCCGAATGAGCTGGCCTATTACTTTGGCCGCAATCCGCTGCGCCAGGTGGTGCGTGGCGGCCATGTGCGCGGCTGATGCCGTGTGCCCGACTTGCTAACTCCGATTGTCCATGTCTGCTGTCTTTCAATTGCGCCAGGGGCGCACCCCGCTGCTGATCAGCATGCCCCATGTGGGCTCGGCCATTCCTGAAGACCAGCAGCATCGCTACCAGCCGCGCGCGCTGGCCAGCGAGGACACCGACTGGCATCTGGAGCGGCTTTACGGCGGCCTGGCCGAGGAGCTCGGCGCCAGCCTGATCGTGCCGCATTACTCGCGCTATCTGATCGATCTGAACCGGCCGCCGGAAGACACGCCGATGTACCCCGGCGCCTCCAATACCGAGCTGTGCCCGACGCGCTTCTTCACCGGCGAGCCGCTTTATCTGGACGGCCAGGCCCCCGATCTGGCCGAGAAGCAGCGCCGCCGCGAGCAGTACTGGCTGCCCTACCACCGCGCGCTGACCGCCGAGATGAACCGGCTCACCAAGCTGTTCGGCTACGCGCTGCTGTTCGATGCGCACAGCATCCGCTCCGAGCTGCCCTGGCTGTTCGAAGGTCGGCTGCCCGATCTGAATCTGGGTACCGCCGACGGCAAGAGCTGCGATGCCGCCATCACCGCGGCGCTGGGCCAGGTGCAGGCGGCGCAGACGCGCTACAGCCAGGTCGTCAACGGCCGCTTCAAGGGCGGTTTCATCACCCGTCACTATGGCCAGCCGGATAAGGGCTGGCATGCCGTGCAACTGGAGATGTGCCAGTGCTGCTATATGAGCGAGCAGCCACCCTATGCCTATGACGAGGCACTGGCCGGCGAGGTGCAGCCGCTGCTGCGTGAACTGCTGAGCACGCTGCTGGACAGCAAGCCGACGCCAGCGGCGAAACCGGCTGCGTCAGCATGAGCGGCGCGGCCTTCTTTGCTACCCAGGCCTGGGTGGACGGCCGCTGGCAGCGCGATGTGCTGCTGGAAGTGGATGCTCGCGGCCATTGGGCGGCGATCACGCCCGGCCAGGCCTGCCCCGCGGGCGCGACCCGGCTGGAGGGGCCGGTGCTGCCCAGCCTGGTCGATGCCCACAGCCATGCCTTCCAGCGCGCCTTCGCCGGCCTGGCCGAGCAGCGCGACAGCGAACGCGATGATTTCTGGTCCTGGCGCGACCGCATGTATGGCGTGGCGCTGCGGCTGACGCCGGCTCAGCTGCAGGCGATTGCAGCGCAGCTCTACGCCGAGCTGCTGGTCGGCGGCTACACCCAGGTCTGTGAATTCCACTATCTGCAGCATCAGCCCGATGGCAGCGCCTATCCGGATGAGCTGGCCATGAGCTGGGCGCTGGCCGACGCGGCCGAACAGGCCGGCCTGGGCCTGACCATGCTGCCGGTGCTCTACGCCCATGCCGGCTTTACCCAGCCGGCCCTGCGCGACGATCAGCGCCGCTTCGCCACCGATGCCGACTGGGTCTGGCGCGCCAGCCAGCGCCTCAATGCCGCGGGCCGGCCGCTGCTCAATGCCGGCGTGGCCCTGCATTCGCTGCGTGCCGCTCATCGGGATGACATCGCGCGGCTGCAAGCGCTTCTCGGCGATGCGGACCTGCCCATCCACATCCATATCAGCGAGCAGCAGCAGGAGATTCGCGACTGCCTGGCGGCCACCGGTCAGCGGCCTATGCAGTGGCTGTGCCATGAAGCGCGGCCCGATGCGCGCTGGCATCTGGTCCATGCGACGCACAGCACCCGCGAGGAGATTGCCCAGGTGGCCGCCAGTGGCGCCAGCGTGGTGATCTGCCCCGGCACCGAGGGCAATCTTGGCGACGGCCTCTGCGATCTGCCCGGCTGGCTCGCTGCCGGCGTGCCGATCAGCCTGGGCTCTGACAGCCATGTGACGCGTGGCTGGGTCGAGGAGCTGCGCTGGCTGGAATACGGCCAGCGGCTTGGCCTGCAGCAGCGCAATGTGGCCGCGGCACCGGGCCGCCAGCCGTCGACGGCGGCGCGGCTGTTCGAGGCCTGTGTGCAGGGCAGTGCGGCGCCGGCCGGTTTCTCGTGCTGGGGGCTGAAGCCGGGTGCGCGGGCCGACTTCCTGGTGCTCGACCCGCAGGCCTCGGGCCTCTTGGGGCTGGTCGGCCTGCCAGGCGCGGCCCTGCTGGATGCCCTGGTGTTCGCCAGCCAGGGCGAGGCCTTGGCCGCCGTGCATGTGGCCGGAAAGCGACGCGTCGAGCGTGGCCGGCATGTGGAGGCGGAGTCCATCGCCAATGGCTTTTCTGCCTGCATGCGTCAGCTGTGGGGCAAGGACTGACCCCCTGCCGGCTGGTTGAACGAGCGCCCAGCCCTGGGGCTGCGCATTTTTGGAAATAGCCCTTCACAGCGCGCGGTCACACTGCTAGTCTTTGCGCCACCGATCAACCCGATTCTTTGGGGGTGGCATGCTGCAGTTGCGTGATTACACGATCCGGGCCCGTTTGTATCTGTTGGCCGCCCTGGCCATCGGGCTGATGCTGGTGATTGGCGGCAAGGGGCTGTTCAGCCTGGCCGAGGCGCGAGACAACTTTGCCCACTATGTCAACAACGATGTCGAATCGCTGACCCAGTTGGCCCATGTGCGTGCCGGCGTCGGCAATCTGCGTCGTTTCGAGAAAGACATCTTCATCAACCTGAGCGATGTCAAGGCGGTGGAGAAGTACCGCGGTGAATGGACCGAGACCTATGAGAAGGTACTCACCGGGCTGCAGAAAATCGAGGCGCTGAATATTGCCCCGGCGGTAAAACAGTTGCCGGCGGAAATGCGCAAAGAGCTGAGCAGCTATCGAGCCGGCTTTCTGCCGCTGGTGGATCAGGTGGCCAAGGGTGAGTTCGCCGATACCGGCGCGGCCAACAAGGCGATGAACCCGTTCAAGGGCTCGGTACGCAGCCTGGACGAGCAACTGGGCAAGATGACCGAGCTGGTCAACAAGCATTCGGACGAAGAGGTCGCCAAGCTCGCTGCCAGTGAGAAGCAGATCCGCATGGCCTTGACGCTGGTGATGCTGACCGGCGTTGGCGTCATTGCCGTCTACACCTTCTTCAACATCCGCTCGATCCTGGAGCCGCTAACCCGTGCCGTGGAAAGCTCGGAGCGGATGGCGCGCCAGGATCTGACCCAGAGCATCGATGTCCAGGGCAGCGACGAAACCGCGGCCATGATGCGCGGCGTGCAGGGCATGCAGCAGGCCATACGCGAGGTGGTGTCCGGCGTGCGCAATGCCACCGACAGCATCGCCACCGCCTCGGCCGAAGTGGCCACCGGCAGCCATGATCTGAGCCATCGCACCGAGCAGGCGGCCTCCAATCTGGAGGAAACCGCCTCGGCGATGGAGGAACTGACGGCCAGCGTCAAGCACAACGCCGCGTCGGCCAGTGAAGCGAATCGCCTCGCCGCCGAGGCGGCCGAGGTGGCGCAGCGCGGCGGGGCGGTCGTCAACGATGTGGTGTCGACGATGGACCGCATCAGCGCGTCCTCGCGCAAGATCAGCGACATCATTTCGGTGATCGATGGCATTGCCTTCCAGACCAATATCCTGGCGCTGAATGCCGCCGTCGAGGCGGCGCGGGCAGGTGAGCAGGGGCGCGGCTTTGCCGTTGTGGCCAGTGAGGTGCGCAGCCTTGCGCAACGCAGCGCCGAGGCTGCCAAGGAGATCAAGGGCCTGATCACCAGCAGCACCGAAAGCGTCGAGGCCGGCGCGGCCCTGGTCGCCAAGGCCGGCGACACCATGCAGGACATCATGAGCTCGATCGGCCGGGTCAGCCACATCGTCGGCGAGATCAGCCACGCCACCGCCGAACAGAGCACGGGTATCAATCAAATCGGCATGGCGATCAGCCAGCTCGATCAGATGACACAGCAGAACGCTGCGCTGGTGGAACAGTCGGCGGCGGCGGCACAAAGCCTGCAGCACCAAGCTGACGAACTGGCGCAAACGGTGGCGGTGTTCAAGATTGCTTGAGCGCCGCGGCCTGATGCTGCGGCCTGCCGCGCCTGCCGCAGTTGAGGCGGCGGCCTTTTCGCTCAGAGCGCTTCAACGCGGTTACGGCCGCTGCGCTTGGCGGCATAAAGGGCGTGGTCGGCGCGCTCGACCAGCAGCTTGAGTTGCTCTGGCGGCTCGCCACCGCTCAGCCCCAGGCTGACTGTGACCTGCAGGCCAGGGTGCAGCAGCGCCCAGTCGTGTTGTTCCACGGCCAGGCGCAGTCGCTCGCAAATCTCGAGTGCCCGCGCTGGCGGCGTGCCGACCAGCACCATCATGAATTCCTCGCCGCCGACCCGGGCCAGCAGATCGGCGCTGCGGGTGTTGCCGCGTAGCAGCTGGGCGAGCTCGCGCAGCACGTCGTCGCCGACGCCGTGGCCGAACTGGTCGTTCACCTGCTTGAAATGATCGACATCGAGCAAAGCCAGGCTGATGGTCTTGCCCTCCTGGCGCGCCCGCTCGAGCAGCAGCGGCAGCGCAAACTCGGCATGGCGGCGGTTGTGCAGGCCGGTCAGCACGTCTTCATGAGCGGCGCGGCCCCATTCCGCGGCCTGGTGGCGCAATTGTTCCTGCTCGCGTTCGAGCAGGCGGGCCCGTTCGCGCAGCCGGCGCGCATCGATCAGCGCATGTTCGGCGCGGGCATGGGCCTGTTCAACCTCCTGGCGGATCAGGATCACCTCGGTCTGTGAACTCATGGTGTCACGGGTGATCTGGCGCTCCAGATCGGCATGCTGCTCCAGATAGGCCAGCGCCTGCTCGAAGTCGCCGGCGGCCTTGCAGGTCTCGTACAGCGCGCGAATGACGATGCGGCGCAGCTTCGGTGGCAGCCGCTCCGCCGCATCGCGAAGCAGCGCTTGCAAGGCAGCGATGGCGGCTCGGCTGTCGCCGTCGGCCTTGAGCAGCAGGGCGCGCTGCGCCATCGCCTGCATGCCCAGAGCCATATAGCCCTGACGCAGGCAGATGGCCTGGTACTCGTCGATCAGCGGCGCTGCCGTCGCGGCCTCGCCGCCGCGCAGCAAGGCATCGCAGACATTGGACGCTGCGACGGCGATACGGAACTCGCTGCCCGATTCACGCGCCTCGGCCAGCGCCTGCTGCGACAGCGACATCGATTGCTGCAGCGCTTCCGTCAGTGCGTCGACATCGCCATTGCGACGCGCCTCGACCTCGGCCATCAAGGCGTAATAGGCCAGGTTGTTCAGGCAGGAAAAGCTCAGCTCGCTGTCGCCCAGCGTCTGCGCAATTTCGATCGCCTGCTGGGTGCTTTCGCGGGCCTGGGCGACGTTGTCGAGGCTGGAATAGGCAACACCCAGCCGATTCAGCGCCCAGGCTTCCTGGACACGATCCTGGGTCTGGCGGGCCGTGTGCAGGGCCTGCAGGGCCGCATCCAGGGCATCGCGGCCCATCAGCAGCTGGGCGTAGACATAGGCCAGCGAAATCAGCGCGTCGGCCAAGACGCTCGGCTTGTCCAGGCGCTGGCACAGAGCCACCGCCTCGCTGGCGCAGCGCACGCTGGCCTGCAGATTGCCCAGCCGCGGGTGCTGGTGGGCCAGCAGGGCCAACACCTGCGCGCGGGCCTCGCGCTCGCGCATCGGCAGGGCGGCCAGACAGGCATCGAGCTGGCTGACCGCTTCCAGATAGCGGCCGCGTCCGGCCAGCGCAGAGGCCAGCTTGATCGCGGCGTCAAACTCAGTGCGACTTGATCCCGTGCGTCGACTCATGAACCAGCCAAGCCTCAAGCATGGCCGAGCATCGGTCAGTCACGCGCTGTCGTCAAGCTGGCCGCTGATCGCATGTTGCGCGGCCGCGGTTGCGGCTCAGCTGGCGCGGACGAAGGCGCGCAGCTCGGCAGCCATGCGCACCAGCGAGGGCTGGTGAACATACATCATGTGGCCGCCCTCGAAATAGCTGACGCTGATGCGGTCCTGCAGGCTGTCGCGCAGACCCAGATGGCTGAGCGTGTAGTCGCCGGCGGCATGCGGTGTGGCGAGGTCGTAGTAGCCGCTGGCCACATAGACTCGCATCGAGGGGTTGGTGTGCATCGCGCGACGCAGCGATTCACCGGTGGCGATGTAGCGGTTCTCGAAGCCCTTCCAGGACCAGGTCTTCCACAGTGGCGCGTGCAGCAGATAGGGCGCGTCGGTCTGGTAACCGAGCTTTTCGCTGAGCAGGCGGTTGATGCCCGAGGCATAGGCACCGATCAGATTGTTCATGCTGGCATCCTCTTCCGGATGCTCGCCGCCATCGTCCTTGTCCAGGCCGAGGAAGCGGCTGTCCAGCCGGCCGACGGTTTGACCGCGCTCGCGCAGCAGTTCCTTGAAGAAGCGGAACTCCTCGACGCGCAGATTGCAGCGCTGCACGTAGTTCACCGACAGGCCGCTATAGAGCGCCAGCTGCTCGGCGATGCGCTGGCGTTCGTCCTTGCCAAGCCGCGAGCCCTTCATCAGCGCCAGCCAGTAGTCGCCGTGGGCAAAGGTCTCGGCGGCGGTGACCACCTGCTTCAGCGTCTTCTTCTGCAGTGCCGGCTGCAAGGCCTTGTGATACCAGGCGGTAGCCGCGTAGGTGGGCAGGTAGAGCGCATAGGGCAGTTCATTGCCGTGGTCGAAGGACAGGGTCTGGAAGTCCAGCGCCAGCGAGACCAGCATCAGTCCGTTCAGATGAATGTCGTGCTTTTCCTGCAAATGGCGCGATAGACCGGCGGCGCGCGTCGTGCCATAGCTCTCGCCGATCAGGTATTTCGGCGAGCCCCAACGGCCGTGGCGGGTGATGTAGAGGCGGATGAACTCGCCGACCGCATCGAGGTCGCGTTGGTAGTCGTGGAATTCGGCCACCTTCTCACCGTCGGCCACCCGCGAATGGCCGGTGCCTACCGGGTCGATGAAGACGAGGTCGGAATCACTCAGCAGGCTGTATTCGTTTTCGGTCAGCGCATAGGGTGGGGCGCCGCAATTGCCATGTTCGTCGCTGGCAATGCGATGTGGGCCGAGCAACCCCAGGTGCAGCCAGACCGAGCTGGAGCCGGGGCCGCCGTTGAAGCTGAAGGTTACAGGGCGCTGTTCGGGCTTCTTGACGCCGTCCAGCGTGTAGGCAATGAAGAATACGGTGGCGCGAGCCCGCTCGCCCTTGTGTTCGCCGTCCTTGGTGTCCAGTTCGCGCAGCACCAAGGTGCCACAAGTGGCACTGTAGTTCAGGGTTCGCTTGCCCAACTGCAGCTTGTGCTGCGTGGTGACCAGCTTTTCGATCGGCAGTGCCCTGTCGACGTTACTGACTTTGTCATTGTTCTTGGCGTCCGTCGGGCTGGTGTCTTGCGGCATGCTCGCTCCTGGATTTTTGTGCCGTAAAGTGTCCGAGTTTTTCAGACTTCAGGCATGCAATCTAGCGCCCCGCGCCACATCCCCCTCTTGCTGGGGCTTGACTTCAGCAGCGCGCCAAGCAAGCGCAAGCCTATCACCATGGCGTCCGGTCATCTGCGCGGGCAAGTGCTGGTGTTGCAGGGTGAGCGAAGCTTCGTCTCACTTGGCGATCTGGGTGAATTCCTGACGCAGACCGGTGAATGGTTATGCGCCTGCGACTTTCCCTTTGGACTGCCGCGCGAGCTGGTGCTGGCCCTGGGCTGGCCGCGGCAGTGGCCGGCCTTGATGGCCCACTATGCGGCGCTCAGCCGCGCCGAGATTCGCGCCCAGTTCGCCGCTTTCTGTGCGCCGCGGCCGGTTGGCGCCAAGTTCGCCCACCGTGCCTGCGACGGGCCGGCCGGCGCCTCGCCCAGCATGAAGTGGGTCAATCCGCCGGTGGCCTATATGTTGCATGCCGGCGTGCCCTTGCTGCTGGAAGCCGGTGCGCACCTGCCGGGTCTGCACGACGGTGACCGGCGGCGCGTGGCCCTGGAAGGCTACCCGGGCTTGCTGGCTCGTGAATTGATACAGCGGCGCAGCTACAAGAGCGACGATCGCAGCAAGCAGACCGAGGAACGGCTGATCGCCCGCAAGGATTTGATCGAGGCGCTGGAGCAGGGCCGCAGTCGCCTCGGCCTGCGCCTGAAGCTCAGTCATGCGCAGCGCGATGCGCTGGTCGACGATGCCAGCGGCGATCGCCTGGATGCCGTGCTCTGCCTGATGCAGGCCGCCTGGGCCTCGCAGCGGGAAGGCTACGGCCTGCCGGCCGAGATCGACCCACTGGAAGGCTGGATCGTCAGCGCCTGAGCGGACAGACTCTCGTCTGCCGCAGGCAGGGCAAACTTACTTCCTCATCAAGGTTGATTTGCCGTCTGCCGCAGGCAGGGCAAACTTACTTCCTCATCAAGGTTGATTTGCCGTCTGCCGCAGGCAGGGCAAACTTACTTCCTCATCAAGGTTGATTTGCCAAACAGCGACTCGATCAGATCCACCGCCAGCAGCGCCGTGCGGTTCTTCTCGTCCAGAGCCGGGTTCAGCTCCATCACGTCCAGCGAGGCCATGCGGCCGGTGTCGGCAATCATTTCCATGCACAGCTGGGCTTCGCGGTAGGTCGGGCCGCCGGGCACCGTGGTGCCAACGCCAGGGGCGATCGAGGGGTCGAGGAAATCGACATCGAAGCTGACGTGTAGGTGGGTGTTGGCATCCAGCGTGGCCAGTGCAAGCTCCATCGCATGGCGCATGCCCATCTCGTCGATATAGCGCATATCGAAGACTTCGAGTTCCTGCTCGTGGACGAAGCGCTTCTCACCGGCATCCACGCTGCGAATGCCGATCTGGCGCACCCACTTCGGGCTGATCGCCGGCACCTTGCCGCCGATCTCGATCAACTCCTTGGGGCCAAAGCCGCACAGACAGGCCACCGGCATGCCGTGGATATTGCCGCTGGGCGTCAGCTCGCTGGTGTTGAAGTCGGCATGGGCGTCGAGCCAGAGCACGCGCAGCTTCTTGCCGGTGTCGCGGCAGTGGCGGGCCACGGCCGAGATCGAGCCCAGGCCCAGGCAGTGGTCGCCGCCAAGCAGAATGGGCATGCGGCCCAGCTGCAGCTCGGCATAGACGGCGTCATGAACGGCCTGGTTCCATTGCACCACCTCGGGCAGATGGCGGTAGCCATTGACCGGCGGTTGCCAGGGGTTGGACGGGCCGCTGAGGTTGCCACGGTCGACCACGTCGACGCCATGGCTCTCCAGCGTGGCGCCGAGGTTGGCCACCCGCAGGGCCTCGGGGCCCATGCTGGCGCCACGGGCACCGGCACCAATGTCGGTGGGCGCGCCAATCAGGGAAACGGATCGCAGAGCAGTCATTGCAGGCCTCTTTCTTTTAGCTTTTGGTCAGTGATTCACTCGATGCCGGCATGGCCGGGATTCATGTCGTATTCGCTTTCGAGCAGGGCCCAGGCTTCCTCGGCCGTCTCGACGAAATGGAACAGCTGCTCGTCGCCGGGGCTGATCATGCCGGTCTCGACAAGCAGTTCGAAATTGATCAGCCGGCTCCAGAAATCGCGGCCGAACAGCAGGATGGGGCGGCGGCGGCATTTGCCGGTCTGCACCAAGGTCAGGGTCTCGAACAGTTCGTCCAGCGTGCCAAAGCCGCCGGGGAAGCAGGCCAGCGCGACCGAGCGCATCAGGAAGTGCATCTTGCGTAGCGCGAAGTAGTGGAAGCGGAAGCACAGCTCCGGTGTGATGTAGCGGTTGGGTGCCTGCTCATGCGGCAGCACGATGTTCAGGCCTATGCTCTTGCCGCCGGCTTCGTGGGCACCGCGATTGCCGGCTTCCATGATGCCAGGGCCGCCGCCGGTGACCACATAGATCGGGTTGTCGCGTTCTCGCGAGACCTGGGTGACGATGGTGGCGAACCGGCGCGCCTCCTCGTAATAGCGGCTCATCTGCTGCTGCATCTGCGCGCGCTTGAGCGCCACCGGATCAGTGCCGGCCGCGGCAACGGCTCGCGCGGCGGTTTCTGCGTCGGGCACACGGGCGCTGCCGAAGATGACGATGGTCGACTTGATGCCTTGCTCTTGCTGCAGCAGCTCGGGTTTGAGCAGTTCCAGCTGCATGCGCACCGGGCGCAGTTCTTCGCGCAGCAGGAAGTCGGTGTCGCTGAAGGCCAGCCGGTAGGCGCTGGGCTCTTCGAAGGCACTGCCCGCGGGCGCCGGTTTGTGGGCTTCCTCCTGGGCGCTGGGGAAGTTGCGGGCGGTCAGTTTGTTGCGCTTGGACATGGTTGTGATTCTCGTCGTTTCAGGGCCGGCGGGGCGGCGCGTGGGGGGGGCAGGGCGCAAACTCAGTTTGGCCGCCGGGCGCAGCAGCTGCAGCCTGGATCGCGTCCGAGGCGGACCTCGCTCCATTCCATCCGGCGGGCATCCAGCATCAGCAGCCGCCCGGCCAGGCTGTCGCCGACGCCGGCCAGCAGCTTCAGCGCCTCCGCCGCCTGCATGCTGCCGATGATGCCGACCAGCGGGGCAAAAACGCCCATGGTGGCGCAGCGCACTTCCTCGGGCGCCGCGTCGGGCGGAAACAGGCAGGCGTAGCAGGGCGCATCGGCGCGTCGGCTGTCGTAGACGCTGATCTGGCCATCAAAGCCGATGGCGGCCCCGGAAACCAGCGGGCGCTGATGGGCGACGCAGGCCGCATTGACGGCGTGGCGGGTGGCGAAGTTGTCGCTGCAATCGAGCACCACATCGGCGTCGGCCACCAGCGCCGGCAGGCTGGCGGCATCGACCCGCTGCGCCAGGGTCCTGACCTGCAGCCCCGGGTTGATCTCACGCATCGTTTGCGCGGCCGAGTCCACCTTGGCCATGCCGATGCGCGACTCGCGATGCGCAATCTGGCGTTGCAGATTGGTCAGGTCGACGCTGTCATGGTCGACCAGGGTGATCCGGCCGACGCCGGCCGTCGCCAGGTAAAGCGCCACCGGCGAGCCGAGGCCACCGGCGCCGATCACCAGTGCATGGGCAGCGAGCAGCCTTTGTTGGCCCTCGACACCGATATCGTCGAGCAGGATATGGCGCGAATAGCGCAGCAGTTGTTCGTCGTTCATCAGGTCGGGAGCATAGCGTCTGGGCCGCTGGCCTGAGCTTCGTCGCGGCCGAGACCGCTCAAGCCGGACAGGCTGTCGCGCATCGCGCTGATGAAATGGCGCAGCTTGGCCGTCTGGTAGCGCTGATAGGGGTAGAGCAGATGCACCGGCAAGGACTCGGCCTGCCAGCCTGGCAACAGGCACTGCAAGCTGCCATCGGCCAGATGTGGCTGTGCCATCCAGGCGGACATTGCGCACACGCCCAGGCCCTCGACAGCGGCGTGGCGCAGCGCGAACAGGCTGTCGGTGATCAGGCGCGGCCGCAGCGCCAGCTTGCAGGTTCGGCCCTCAGGATCGTGCAGTTGCAGCTCATGCCGGTAGTAGCTGCCCAGCGCCAGCCAGGGCCAGTCCGCCAGCGCGGCCGGATGCGACGGTGGCGTGCGGTCGGCCAGCAGTTCCGGTGCTGCCACGAGGATGCGCGGGACCTGACCGAGCTGCAGCGCCACCACCGACGGGTCGGTCACGGCGCCGACGCGGATCGCGCAGTCCAGATCGTGGCTGCTGAAGTTGGGCGCCTGGTCATTGAGCAGCCATTCGACGCTGAGCGCCGGCGCGCAGCGCAGCAGCGCCAGCAGCGGCCCCATCAGCTGCAACTGGCCCAGCGCGTGCGGCACCATCACCCGTAGCAGGCCCTCCGGTTCGTCCTGAGCGCCGCGCAGCTGCGCCTGCATCGCCGACCAATCCTCCAGCAGCAGCTTGGCGCGTTCATAGCACTGGCGGCCGGCTTCAGTCAGCCGCCAGGCATGGGTCGAACGCTGGGCCAGTTGCTGGCCAAGGCTGTGTTCCAGCGCCCGCAGCCGCCGGCTGACGGTCGGCTGGGTCGTGCCGAGCTGGCTGGCCGCGGCGGACAGGCTGCCGGCCTCGACGATGCGGACAAAGGTCTGCAGCAGGCCGAGGCGATCACCGGAAAGCGCTTCATTCATGCGCCAAGCGTATATCAATATTGCTATTGATCCTACTTCTATGAATTCCGTGTTCGAAAGACACTGCGCGGCAAGGCGGCATGGGCCGCCCATCGCCCCATCACAGGGCTGCATCGCAGGAAGTTCCATGACCACCAGCACCGTTTCGTCGGCACTGCCGACGCCCCCGCTGTCCGCCCCGCTGATCGCCCTGCTGGCCCTTGGGGCAGGGCTCTCGGTGGCCAGCCTGTACTACGCGCAGCCGATGCTGGCGCTGCTGGCCGGGCAGTTTCATGCCAGCAGCGCCGATATCGGACTGGTGCCGACGCTGACCCAGGCCGGCTATGCCGCCGGCCTGCTGCTGATGGCGCCGCTGGCCGACCGCTACGAACGCCGCCGCCTGATCATGGCCAAGGCGCTGGTGCTGACGCTGGCCCTGCTGCTCGCAGCGCTGGCGCCGCAGCTCTGGCTGCTGTGGCTGGCCAGTGGGCTGATCGGGCTGTCGGCCACGCTCGCGCAGGATCTGGTGCCGGTGGCCGCGATCCTGGCGCCGCCGCAGCGGCGGGGCCAATCGGTGGGCACGGTGATGACCGGATTGCTGCTGGGCATCCTGCTATCGCGGGTGATCAGCGGCAGCCTGGCTCAGCTCTGCGGCTGGCGAACTGTGTTTCTGTCGGCGGCGCTGAGCATCGCCATGCTTGCCGCGATGCTGTGGCGCGGCCTGCCGACGCTGCCGCCGAGCAGCCAGCTCAGCTACGGCCAGCTGCTGGCCAGTCTGCTTGAACTGTGGCGGCGCCATCCGGCGCTGCGCCGTGCGACGCTGGCCCAGGGCCTGCTGGCGGTGGCCTTCAGCGCCTTCTGGTCGACGCTGGCGCTGATGCTCAGCGAGCCGCCCTTGTCGTTGGGCAGCGCGGTCGCCGGCGGCTTTGGCCTGGTGGGCGCGGCCGGCGCGCTGGCCGCGCCGTTGGCCGGGCGGCTGGCCGATCGGCGCGGCCCGCCGGGCGTCATCCGGCTGGGCATGTGGCTGGTCCTGGGCGCTTTTGCTGCGATGGCCCTGGGGCCGCGCGAGCTGTGGCTGATCGCCGCGGCGGCGCTGGTCTTTGACCTGGGCTTTCAGGCCAGCCTGGTGTCGCACCAGAGCGTGGTCTTTGGGCTGGAGCCGCCTGCACGCAGCCGCCTCAACGCGATACTGATCGGCGGCATGTTCATGGGCATGAGCCTGGGCGCCTGGGGCGGCGGTGTGGCGATGGGGCAGTGGGGCTGGCAGGGCGTGTCTGGCCTGGCCCTCATCGCGACAGCGGGCGCGCTGGGTCTGCGTTTACGCTGCTGATCCGGCCGAGCCGACGAGCTTTCAAGTCTAAAAACAGCAAGGGCCCGCACTGCGGGCCCTTTGCATGGGAGTGGCTTTTGCGGGCTTACTCGGTCTTGGCCTCGGCCTTGCGCTCGATGGCCGTCTTGGACGCGATCACCGGCTTGCCCTTCAACTGGTTGAGGGCCTGGACCAGCGGGAAATCCTCGGCGCTGCCGAATTCAGGCAGCGGCTTGGGCGGCTCGTTCTTCTTGGCGTACTCGGCCTCCAGCTTCAGGCGGGCTTCTTCGCGGGCTTTCTCGCGGGCCTCGTCCTTTTGCTCGACGCCGTTGACCAGATGCTTTTCCAGATCGGCTTCGCGCATGCGCAGCGCCGCAAAGACGTTACCTTCGGCGGTTTCGTCGAGCATCACGTCGGGCACGATGCCCTTGGCCTGGATCGAGCGTCCACTGGGCGTGTAGTAGCGGGCTGTCGTGATCTTCAGCGCGGTTTCGGGGCTCAACTGGCGCACCGTCTGCACCGAGCCCTTGCCGAAGGTTTGCGCGCCCATGATCAGCGCGCGTTTGTGATCCTGCAGGGCGCCAGCAACGATCTCGCTGGCCGAGGCCGAGCCTTCGTTGACCAGCACCACCAGCGGCAGGTTCTTCAGCGCGGCCGGCAGCTTGCGCAGCGGGTCGCTGCCGCCGCGGCGCACGTAGTAATCGGGGCTGGCCTTGAAGCTGGCCTTGGATTCGGCGATCTGCCCGTTGGTCGACACCACCTCGACGTCCTTGGGCAGGAAAGCGGCGGCGATGGCCACGGCACCTTCGAGCAGGCCGCCCGGGTCGCTGCGCAGGTCCAGCACCAGACCCTTGATATGCGGATCCTGCTTGAACAGTTCTTCCAGCTTGGCGGCGAAATCGTCGACGGTGCGGTCCTGGAACTGGCTGACGCGAATCCAGGCATAGCCCGGTTCGACCAGCTTGGCGCGCACGCTTTGCACGCGGATCTCTTCGCGGACGATGGTGATCGGGAAGCTGCGGCTTTCGGCCTTGCGGTAAATCGTCAGCGCCACCTTGGTGTTCGGCTCGCCGCGCATGCGCTTGACCGCTTGATCCAGGCTCAGGCCCTTGACTGGGGTGTCGTCGATCTTGCTGATCAGGTCGCCGCTTTTGAGGCCGGCTCGGAAGGCAGGTGAGCCCTCAATCGGCGAGACGATCTTGACCAGACCGTCTTCCATGCCGATTTCAATGCCGACGCCGACGAACTTGCCGGTCGTGCCTTCGCGGAATTCCTTGAAGCTCTTCTTGTCGAAGAACTGGGAGTGGGGGTCAAGACCTGACACCATGCCGGCGATGGCATCGTTGATCAGCTTCTTCTCGTCGACTGGCTCAACGTAATCGGACTTGACCATGCCGAACACGGCGGCCAACTGCTGCATCTCGTCCAGCGGCAGCGGAGCCAGACTGGAGCGGGCATTGGCCTGCAGTTGCATCGTGGTCAGCGCTCCGGCCACGGCACCCAACGCCACCCAGCCTGCGACTTTCAGATTGACACCCATGATGCGAGTGATTCCTATCGATGTAATACGGCAATCGTTCAGTATCGAGAAAGATTGACACCAAACCCGCTTCGAGTATATGCCCGGGCCCCAGCTTCAGCGGGCGATGAGTCCCGGCTTTGCGGTGCAGATCAGGGCATTACCTGAGTCGATAGTAGGCAGCTGTGGCGCCAAAGGCGAAAGGCATGCAGGGGCGTGTGACGAACAGGTGTGACTTTGTGGCGGCTTTGGCCGCCGAACTCACAGCGCCGCCAGGTAGTTGATCAGCAGATCGGCATTGGGCGAGCCCAGGCCGGTGACCAAGTCGTAGCCGGAGCGGGTATTGCACAGCGCGCAGGTGCCGTTCTTGCCCGAAATGATGTCCTTGATCGTGCTGGTGTAGATGCCGGGGCGGCTGGCCACATTGTTGTAGAGGAAGGCCGGCAGGCCGTTGATTGCTGGCTTGCCGGCGGCGGCACGGGTCGCGTTGAGCACAGCGGCCAGCCCAGCCCATTGCGGAGCACCTGCGCTGGTGCCGCCGGCACCCATCCAGCCATTGCCACCGGTCTGGCTGTTCGGGCTCATATAGACATAGACGGCCGAGCTGGTGCTGGCGTTGTAGGCCACGTCGGGTACGGCACGGCGTGTGCCGGCCAGGGGTTTGGCAATGCTCTGCCAGCTGGGCGCCGCCACATAGGCGCTGACGCCACCGCCGCTGCCAGTCCAGCCCGATTCAACGCGCGGCAGGCCGCTTCCGCCAAGCACCGTGCCGCCGACTGCCAGCACATTGGCTGACACGGCCGGCCAGTTGACCTGGTAGCCGGCATCGCCACTGCTGGCGATATAGCTGACGCCGGGGGCGGTGAACAGGCTGTCGTAGCTGGACTGGCCGGAGAATTCGACGGCGCCAAAGCTCATCGACACCACATTGGCGCCGATCTTGCGGGCCAGGGCCAGCGCGCCTGCCATGCTGCTGGAGTTCGGGGCCTCGATCAGCACGATGCTGGCCATCGGGGCAATCGCATGGGCCCATTGCACATCAAGGGCAATCTCGGTGGCCCAGCCCTTGTCGACCGGCGGCGCCGCGGTGGTCGCATTGCCAGCGCTATTCGCATACAGCACCTGAAACTTGCACCCCGAGCCGGCGGCCGGCTTGGCGACCGGGCTGCCGCTGGCAATCATGGCGGCGGTGGTCGCCACCGTCGTGCAATTGGCCAGGCCAAACTTCTGCGAGAAGGTGGCCAGGTCGGCCGCGATCGTCGGGTTGTGGTAGGCGTTGACGATGGCGATCAGCTGACCCGAGCCCTGGCTGGCACCCTTGTTCAGGCTGGCCGCGGGCAGCTTGTCAAAACCGTAGAGCGCGCGGATCTGAGCCGGGCTGTAGAAGCTGGTCGTGGTCGTTGCCATCGGCTTGCTGGCGTCCAGGATCTGACGGCGGCTGCCGGGCAGATTGTCGGCCGTCAGACCGGCGGTGCTGACGTTCAGCAGGCTGGCGTCCATGCTGACGCTGGTCGGCGCCCGCAGCGCCGAGGCATTGCTGCCATTGGCATCGATGTCGTCCGGCGCTGGTGGCAGCACTGGCGTGAGGTGATAGCTGGGGCTGACCGTCGGTTCGAGCAGCGCTGTTGCCTGTGGGGTCGCATCGTTGGCGCCTGTGCCACCGCCACAGGCGCTCAAGAGCAGGGCGCAGGCGGCAGCGAGGCTGGCGTGGGGGGCGAGGCGGTACGGCAGGCTCATCACAACTCCAAACGCCGCCTGAATGCTGCGGCTTGGGCGGCATCTTGAGGCCTGGCGCTTGTTTTGAATCGACCCCCCTCAAACAGGGTGTTGAAAACTGCCGTTTTCTGAGCGCGGCTTGCCGCGCGGCCGTGCGACTCAGGTTTTCAGCTGCAGCAGGCGTGAGATCTGTTGCGCCGTGTCGAGCAGCTTGGGCAGGCAGCGTTCGACCAGTTCGTCGGCGGCATACCGGTTGACCTGGGCGCCGATATTGAGGGCGGCCACGGTCTCGCCGTGGCGGTCGACGATAGGCGCGGCAAGCGAGACCAGGCCTTCTTCCAGCTCCTGGTTGACGATGCACCAGCCCTGCTGGCGCACCTGCTCGATGCGGTGCTTCAGTTCATCGAGGCTGTTGACAGTGCGCGCCGTATAAGCCTGTAGCCGGACGCCAGCCAGCTGGTTTTGCAGCGCAAGAGGCGTGAGTCCGGCCAGCAGGACCCGCCCCATCGAGGTGCACCAGGCCGGCAGCCGGCTGCCCACGCCCAGATTGATGCTCATGATCTTGCGCGCCGGCACACGCAGCAGGTAGACGATGTCCTGCCCCTCCAGCACGGCCGCGGAACAGCTTTCGTGCAGCTCGCTGACCAGCTGCTGCATCAGCGGCTCGGCAAACTGCCACAGGGCCTGCGAGGACAAATAAGCAAAGCCCAGGTCGAGAATCTTGGGCGTCAGCTCGAACAGCCGGCCATCGGCACGCACATAGCCCAGGGTCTCCAGCGTCAGCAGGATGCGGCGGGCGCCGGCACGGGTCAGGCCGCAGCGCTTGGCCACCTCGGTCAAGGTCTGCCGCGGCGCCTCGGCACTGAAGCAGCGAATCACCGACAAGCCGCGCGCAAAGGACTGCACATAGCTGTCGCCCGGCTTCAGCCCGGCGCTGGTGTCCAAGGAAGGGGGCAGGTCTTGACTCATGCGCCGCAGTATAGGCAGCGGCAGCAAGGGGGCATCGTCAGGGACGGGTTGCGTCTTGGCTACCATGGGCGCCATTTTCACAACCCCAGCGGGAGAGTTCTAAATGGCGATGGATGTGGTCGACTACGAGATCAAGGGCGCCGAGATGCAGTTCGTCGAGGTCGAACTGGACCCCGGCGAGGCCGCCATTGGCGAAGCCGGCAGCATGATGTTCATGGACGCCGGCATCAGCATGGACACCATTTTTGGCGATGGTTCGGCGCAGCAAGGCGGTTTCCTGGGCAAGCTGTTGGGCGCTGGCAAGCGGCTGATCACCGGCGAATCGCTGTTCACGACGATTTACACCAACCAGGGCACGAGCAAGCTGCGCGTCGCCTTCGCCGCACCCTATCCGGGCAAGATCCTGCCGATGGATCTGCGCCAGTTGGGCGGTACGCTGATCTGCCAGAAGGATGCTTTTCTGTGCGCCGCCCGCGGGGTCTCGCTGGGCATTGCCGTGCAGCAAAAGCTCAGCACCGGCTTCTTCGGTGGCGAGGGCTTCATCATGCAGAAGCTGGATGGCGACGGCCTGGCCTTTGTCCATGCCGGCGGCACGGTGGTGCGGCGGACGCTGCAGCCGGGGCAGACCCTTTTGGTCGACACCGGCTGCGTGGTGGCCTACACGCCCAGCGTCAATTTCGAGATCCAGTACGTTGGCAAGATCAAGACGGCGCTGTTCGGCGGCGAGGGCCTGTTCCTGGCCAAGCTGACCGGCCCCGGCGAGGTCTGGCTGCAAAGCCTGCCGTTCTCGCGCCTGGCCTCGCGCATCTTTGCCGCGGCGCCACAGAACGGCGGCCGCAAGGAAGAGGGCTCGGTGCTGGGCGGTTTTGGTGCCGCGGGTCTGCTGGGTGGCCTGATTGGCGGTGACGACGAGTGATCACCGGCGAGAGGGCAGTTCCGAATACGCCCGGGCTTTGACCGACATCAGGGTGCGGCGGCCGGCTGGCATGGGCCGCCCCTCTACACTTGAGGCAATGTCGTGCGGCCCCGCCGGGGAACGCGCGGCCCAACGCATCAAGGACTGTCCCCCATGTTTGTTTTGAATTGGCGGCGCATGGCTGCCTGCGCGGCGCTGGCTGCCCTGCCGGCCCTGGCCCTGGCTGTTGAAGGCGGCGGTGCCACGCGTCCCGTCTTCGTGCTGAACTCGCTGGATGCTGACATCAGCGTGATCGACCCGGTCAGCTTCAAGCAGATCAAGCGCATTGCCACCGGCAAGGAACCGCACCACCTCTACCTGACGCCGGACGACAAGTCTATGGTCGTGGCCAATGCCCTGGGCGATTCGCTGACATTCATCGATCCGGTCACGGCCCAGGTGCAGCGCGTGCTGCATGGCATCACCGATCCCTATCACCTGCGCTTCTCGCCGGACATGAAGTGGTTCGTCACCGCTGGCAACCGGCTCGACCATGTGGCGCTGTACCGCTGGCAGCCGCAGAGCGCCGACAAGCCGCTGGAGTTGGTCAAGCGCATCCCGGCGCCGAAGACGCCCAGCCATCTGTTCATCGATTCGAAGAGCACGGTGCTCTATGTCAGCCTGCAGGACAGCGACGAGCTGATGGCTGTCGACCTGGCCACGCAGACGCCGCGCTGGAAGATTCCGGTCGGCAAGATGCCGGCCGACATCTTTCTGACACCGGACGACAAGACCCTTTTGGTGGCGCTCACCGGCGACAAGCTGGTCGAGTTCTACGATGTCAGCGGCAATGGTCCGGCCAAGCTGGTGAAGCGCTTGCCCACCGGCGATGGCGCGCACAGCTTCCGAGCCCTGGGCGACAAGCGCCATGTGCTGGTTAGCAACCGGGCCGGCAACACCATCAGCAAGATCGATTACAGCGCCTTCAATGTCGTCGAAACCTTCCATGCCCCCGGCGGTCCGGACGATATGGAGGTGCTGCCCGATGGCAAGACGCTGCTGGTGACCTCGCGCTGGGCGCGCAAGCTGACGATGATCGATCTGCAGAGCAAGAAGGTGCTCAAGCAGGTGGTCGTCGGCAAGTCGCCGCATGGCGTCTGGACCCTGGATCACATGCCGCGCCAGTGAAAGCCAAGCATGCCAGTCTGGCCGCGTTGTTCGCCCTGTCGGCGGCGCAGGCCTGCCAGCCGGGCGAGAAGCCGGTCTTTCTGACCTTTGACACCGGCCATATGGGCGTGGCGCCGCTGGTGGCCGAACTGCTCAAGCGTTATGACGCCCGCGCCACGTTTTTCATCGCCAACGAGCCCACGCTTTCTGACGGCCGCACGCTGGACGAGGAATGGGCGCCCTGGTGGCGGGCCCGCGCGGTCGAGGGGCACGACTTTGGCTCGCACACCTGGGACCACGACACCTGGGTCGAAGACCTGCCGGAGGGGCGGTTTCGCGTCAAGACCGGTGGCGGCATCGAGGTGCAGCGGCCGCGCGAGCTGACGGCGGCGCAGTACTGCGAAGGCCTGAACAAATCGGCCGAGCGTTTTCAGGCCATCACCGGCAAGGCGATGGCACCGATCTTTCGCGCGCCGGCCGGCAAGACCTCGCCGGCGCTGCTGGCGGTGGCCAAGGCCTGCGGCTACAGCCATGTGGGCTGGAGCGCCGCCGGATTTCTCGGCGACGAGCTGCCCAGCGAGCGCTACAGCAATGAACAGCTCTTGGCGCGCGCGCTGCGCGATATCAAGCCTGGCGATATCCTGATGGCCCATCTGGGCATCTGGTCGCGGCAGGACGCCTGGGCGCCGGCGGTGCTGGCGCCCTTGATGAAGGGCTTGAGCGAACGCGGCCTGTGTTTTGCGCCGCTGCGCGAGCATCCGCGCTATGCCAAGCTGATGAAAGAGCCGCTGGTGATCAAGCCCTACACGCCGCCGAGCACGCCGCTGCCGCCGCCCTGGAGCCCAGCGGCCAGCACGGTTTCGCCCGCACGTTCGGCCGCCAGCGCGCCGCCCCCACCCGTGACGCCGCCAGCGTCGCAAAGCCAACCCTGACGATGGAACTGCTCACCGATGCCTTTGCCGCTGCCCAGCAGTGGCTGTTCGAAATCCTGGTCCAGCCGCTGGTGTTTGGCGCGGGCCTGGGCAATCTGCTCGAAGAGGCCTTCGATGCAACCGGCTGGCTGCTCGTCGGCCTGCTGCAGATTGCGGTGATGCTGCTGCTGATACGCAGTCTGGAACGCTGGCGCCCGGTGGAGCCGCTGCAGGATCGCGAGGCGGTGCGTGTTGACGTGCTGTACACGCTGATCCACCGCCTGGGCCTGTTCCGCCTGGTGATGTTCTTCAGCCTGGATCCGATCTTCGACGCGATGTCCGGCGAGATGCGCCTGCTCGGTCTGCCGACCTGGCAGCTCGATACCCTCTGGCCCGGCGTCAGCGACCAGCCCTTGGTCAGCTTTGTGCTGTACCTGCTGGTCTTTGACCTGGCCAACTACTGGCTGCACCGCGCCCAGCATCAGTTCAACTGGTGGTGGGCGCTGCACTCGCTGCACCACAGCCAGCGGCAGATGACGATGTGGAGCGACAACCGCAACCACCTGCTCGACGATGTGCTGCGCGATGCCGCCTTTGTGCTGCTGGCGCGCTTCATCGGCGTCGGGCCGGGACAGTTCGTGGCGCTGATCGCGCTGTCGCAGCTGATGGAGAGCTTGCAGCACGCCAATCTGCGCGTCTGGTTCGGGCCGCTGTTCGAGCGGCTGATCGTCAGCCCGCGCTATCACCGGCTGCATCATGCGGTCGGCATCGGCCATGAGTCCGAGGGGCAGGGCACGCTGGGCGGCCATAACTTCGCGGTGCTGTTTCCGGTCTGGGACATCGTCTTTGGCACGGCCAATTTCGAGCGCCGCTGGGACGCCACCGGCGTGCGTGATCAGGTCGAGCAGGGCCGCGACTATGGCCGCGGTTTCTGGGCCCAGCAGTGGTTGGGGCTGCGCCGCTTGATCGGGCGCTGAGGCCCGCTTGATGCAGGTGGCGCGGCCGGTTGCTATGCTTGCGCCGCCTCGGTCTTGAGGCGCTCTGGGAAACCTTCCATGCTCAATGCCACCGGTCGCGTGCTCGACGCCTTCTGGCGCGCCGCCGTCTACTGCCTGCACCCGCGGGTGATGCTGCTGTCGCTGGCGCCGCTGTTGATCTGCGGGCTGGCAGCCGGTGTGTCCGGCTATTTCTTTTGGGAAGACGCGGTCGACGCGGTGCGCATCTCGCTGGAATCCTGGCGCCTGGTTGACACCGTGTTGGGCTGGCTGGCCCATGTGGGCCTGGGCAGCCTGCGCACGATGATTGCCCCCTTGATCGTGCTGGCGATTGCGATTCCGGTGGTGCTGCTCCTGAGCCTCCTGCTGGTGGCGCTGATGATGACGCCGGCGATGGTGCGCCTGGTCGCGCTGCGCCGTTTTCCGGCGCTGGAGCTGAAGCATGGCGGCTCGCTGCTGATGAGCGTGGCCTGGTCGATCGGCCACACGCTGCTGGCGCTGGCGCTGATCGTCCTGAGCATGCCGCTGTGGCTGGTGCCGCCGCTGATCCTGTTCATCCCGCCGCTGATCTGGGGCTGGCTGGGCTACCGGGTGTTTGCCTTCGATGTGCTCTCAGACCATGCCTCACCGCAGGAGCGCCGCCAACTGCTGTCCGAGCACAAGTTCCAGCTGCTGGCCATCGGCATGCTGACCGGCTATCTCGGCGCGGCGCCGGCCAGCATCCTCTTCATCTTCATCCCGGCGGCGCCTTTGCTGGCCGTGCCCGCAGTGTGGCTGTACACCCTGGTGTTTGCCTTCACCTCGCTGTGGTTTGCCCACTATGCGCTGGCGGCACTGAACGATTTGCGGCTGAGCCGTGTGGCCAGTTCGACTCTGATCGATGGCGTCGAGGTGCTGGAGCCTCTGGCCGGTTCGTCGGGTGACCCCGAGGGACGTGCCGTTCAGACGCTGCCGCCGGTATGAGCCTCAAGTTGAATGTCCAACTGAGTGCCTAGCATGAATGTCGGTCTGATCATCATTGGTGACGAAATCCTGTCCGGCAAGCGCCAGGACAAGCACCTGGCCCGCGTCATCGAACTGCTGGCCGCGCGCGGCATGAGCCTGAGCTGGGCGCATTACCTGGGCGACGATCGCGCCGCCATCAGCGCCGAGTTGCGCCAGGCCTTTGCCAGCGGCGATCTGGTCTTCAGCTGCGGCGGCATTGGCGCCACGCCTGACGACCACACCCGCCAGGCCGCTGCCGCGGCGCTGGGGCAAGACCTGACCCTGCATCCGGAAGCTCGCGAGCTGATCTGGCAGCGCGTCTGCGAGATGGCGCGTGAGCAGGGCCAGCAGGCCGACCCCGAACACCCGGATACCTTGCGCCGTTTTCAGATGGGCATGTTCCCGGCCGGCGCGCAGATCATCCCGAACCCCTACAACCGCATTCCCGGCTTCTACGTCGGCAGCGTCTACTTCGTGCCGGGTTTTCCGGTGATGGCGCATCCGATGATCGAGTGGGTGCTGGACCAGCGCCACGCCGATCTTCAGCGAGTCGTCGCCACCCGCGAGCGCTCGATGATTGTGCTGGGCGCGCTGGAGGCCACGCTCAGCCCGCTGATGGAGCGCATCGAGGCCGAGTTTCCCGGTATCAAGGTGTTCAGCCTGCCCAGCGTGGACCACCCGCAATGGGGCCGCCATATCGAACTGGGCGTCAAAGGTGAGGCCGAGGCCTTGGACCCGGCCTATCAGGCGCTCAAGGCGGGCCTCGTCCAATTTGGTGCATCCATAGGCACCGAACTGGTGCGATGATGGCCAAGGGTGTGCACTTGTCTGGTGCTGGCACCCGGCCTTGAGCTGACGCGCGTCATCGGCGCGCAAGCCCGCGCAGCGCATAATGCCCCGGCGCGACGCGGGCCCTGGGGCCCATGCACCGCGCTGGCGCTGGCAGGGCGCGACCGGTCTTAGGCTGGCACGCAAACTGCTTACGTTGTTGGTGCAAGTCGGCCCTGTGCGCAGTGGCCGGCGTCCGCCGAATTTGTTGTCAGATCCGTTCTACCCCGATCCGCTGAGGAGTGATTGATGGCCAAGACCGTCGCCGATGTGATGAGCATGGTGAAAGAAAACGAAGTCAAGTTTGTTGACTTCCGCTTCACCGACACCCGTGGCAAAGAGCAGCACGTTTCCGTGCCCGTGTCGCACTTCGATGAGGACAAGTTCTCCTCCGGTCACGCCTTCGACGGTTCGTCGATCGCCGGCTGGAAGGGCATCGAAGCCTCCGACATGCTGCTGATGCCGGACCCCAACACCGCCAATATCGACCCCTTCTTCGAAGAGCCGACGCTGATCCTAACCTGCGATGTGGTCGAGCCCAGCGATGGCAAGGCCTATGAGCGCGATCCGCGTTCGCTGGCCAAGCGCGCCGAAGCCTATCTGAAGTCCTCCGGCCTGGGCGACACCGCCTTCTTCGGCCCGGAACCCGAGTTCTTCATCTTCGACTCGATCCGCTGGAACGTCGACATGTCCGGCTGCTTCGTCAAGATCGACGCCGAAGAAGCTGCCTGGAACACCGGCAAGGAATACGACCACGGCAACCACGGCTACCGTCCGACCGTCAAGGGCGGCTACTTCCCCGTGCCGCCGGTCGATTCGGGCCAGGACATGCGCTCGGAAATGTGCCTGATCCTCGAACAACTGGGCATCCCGGTCGAGGTTCACCACCATGAAGTGGCCAACGCCGGCCAGATGGAAATCGGCACCAAGTTCAGCACCCTGGTGCAGCGCGCCGACTGGCTGCAACTGCAGAAGTACGTGATCCAGAACGTGGCCCATGCCTATGGCAAGACCGCCACCTTCATGCCCAAGCCCATCGTTGGCGACAACGGCTCCGGCATGCACGTGCACCAGTCGATCTGGAAGGACGGCAAGAACCTGTTCGCCGGCGACGGCTACGGCGGCCTGTCCGAGTTCGCGCTGTACTACATCGGCGGCATCATCAAGCATGCTCGTGCCCTGAACGCGCTGACCAACCCCGGCACGAACAGCTACAAGCGTCTGGTGCCCGGCTTCGAAGCCCCGGTCAAGCTGGCCTACTCGGCCCGCAACCGCTCGGCATCGATCCGCATTCCCTTCGTGTCCAACCCCAAGGGCCGTCGCATCGAGGCACGTTTCCCCGATCCTCTGATGAATCCGTATCTGGGCTTCTCGGCCCTGATGATGGCCGGTCTGGACGGCGTGGAAAACAAGATCCATCCGGGCGAAGCCGCCACCAAGGATCTGTACCACCTGCCGCCGGAAGAAGACGCGAAGGTGCCGACCGTTTGCCACAGCCTGGACCAGGCGCTGGAGTATCTGGACAAGGACCGCGCCTTCCTGACCAAGGGCGGCGTGTTCACCGACTCCTATCTGGATGCCTATATCGACCTGAAGATGCAGGAAGTGACCCGCTTCCGCATGACGACCCACCCGGTCGAGTTCGATATGTACTACACGCTGTGATGGCCTGCTGCGGCCTGCGTTCAAACCGCAAGCCGCAGGCCTCGCTCAGCCCGAAGGGACGGTCTTGGCCGTCCCTTTTTTCATGGCCGGCGCCACGGCGCTGCGGGGCCCTTGGCGCGCAGGCGCTTGGCCCGCACCGCCAATGCGCCACAATGCGCAACTGGAACAACAAGAGTCGCCCCACCGCCGATGTACCTCAGGCCCAGATCCCACGCCCGCCGCACCCGGCTCGGCCATGCGCTTTCGCTGGCTGCGCTGCTGGCGCTGCCGGCCATGGCGCAGACGCCCTCCGTCGTCTACCGCTGCCCGGGGCCGCCGGTGCTCTACACCGATGCCTTGTCGGCCAAGGAAGCCCAGGACAAGGGCTGCCGCACGATAGAGGGCACGCCCATCACCGTGTTGCAAGCGCCCAAGCCGCGCCCGGCGGGCAATGGTGCCGTGCCGGTGAAACCCGGTGCGGTGGAGGGCAAGCCCGGTGCTGAGGCCCGCGTTGACCCCAATCAGCAGCGCAGCCGCGACAGCGATCGCCGCAAGGTGCTGGAGAACGAGTTGCGCGAGGCCGAAGAGAAGCTCGCCGCGCTGCAGCGCGACTATGCCGGTGGCAATCCGGAGCGCCGTGGCGACGAGCGCAACTACCAGAAGTATCTGGATCGCGTGGCCGAGCTCAAGGCCAATATCGCTCGCCAGGAATCCGATATCCAGGCGATCAAGCGCGAGATCAGCAAGCTGCCCTGAGCCTGGCTGTGCCGCCTGGGGTCAGGTCTTGCCTGAGCGGGAACAAGGCTCAAGCCCGGGCGCGGCGCTGGCTTTCGCGTCGAGGACTGCGACATGAGTGACAAGGACGCCTCCGCCAACCTGCAGGCGCTGGACATGCTGGCCACCATGGTGGCCCTGGTGCGCCCCGATGGCAGCTGCCTGTTTGCCAATACCGCTTTCGAGACGGTGATGCAGCTGTCGCGCCGCGCCGTCGAGCGCAGCAATCTGATCGACTGGTTTGCCGATGCCGCGCGGCTGCGCGAGGCGATGGAAGGCGTGTCGCGCAATGCCTATTCGAGCAGCCGCTTCGATGCGCTGCTGCGCCGCGTCAGCCGGCCCGGCGAAGAGCCGTTGCCGGTGCATGTGATCGTCAGCCAGACCGACCGCCCTGATCAGCTGCTGGTCGAGCTGATCGAAAGCGCCCAGCAGGCCCGCCAGGATCGTGAGGAGCGCACGCTGGACCAGGTGCAGGCGACCAAGGAGCTGATCCGCAATCTGGCCCATGAAATCAAGAATCCGCTGGGCGGCCTGCGCGGCGCGGCCCAGCTGCTGCAGCTGGAGTTGCAGCCAACCGAGCTGGGCGCCGAGCTGTGCGAGTACACCGAGGTCATCATCCATGAGGCCGACCGGCTGCAGTCATTGGTTGACCGGCTGCTGGCGCCGCATCGCAAGGCCCAGGTGGTTGGCGATGTGAACATCCACGAAGTCTGCGAACGGGTGCGCTCGCTGGTGCTGGCCGAGTTCCCCAAGGGCCTGAAGGTGCTGCGCGACTACGACATCTCGCTGCCCGACTTCCGTGGCGACCGCGAGCAGCTGATACAGGCGGTGCTCAACATCGTCCAGAACGCTGCGCAAGCGCTGCAGGTCCGCATCAGCGACGGTGATGCCCAGATCACCTTGCGCACCCGGGTGGCCCGACAGGTGACGATTGGCAAGCAGCGCTGGCGCTTGGCATTGGAATTGCATGTCGAAGACAACGGCCCCGGTGTGCCGCCCGAAATCCGCGATCGCATCTTCTACCCCCTGGTCTCAGGGCGTGATGGTGGATCCGGGCTGGGGCTGACACTGTCGCAGACCATCGTGCAACAGCACCAAGGCATGATCGATTGCGATAGTGAACCGGGCCGGACCGATTTTCGAATCACCCTGCCTTTGCCCTGAGGCCACAAGCCCGGGCGAAGGGGAGCCATGCATGAAATCCATCTGGATTGTTGACGACGACCACTCGATTCGCTTTGTGCTGGAGAAGGCGCTCAGCCGCGAAGGGCTGCCGGTGCGCGCCTTCAGCAATGCCCGCGACCTGCTGGCGGCGCTGGACGAAGACAGTCCGCAGGTGCTGGTGTCCGACATCCGCATGCCCGGCGGTTCGGGCCTGGACCTGCTGGCCAAGGTCAAGGCGCGGCTGCCGCAGCTGCCGGTCATCATCATGACCGCCTACTCCGATCTGGACAGCGCCGTCTCGGCCTTCCAGGGCGGCGCCTTTGAATACCTGCCCAAGCCCTTTGATCTGTCGCGTGCGGTCGAGCTGATTCGCCGTGCCCAGGAGGAAAGCCTGCGCGAGGCGGTCGATCAGGACACCGCCGCGCAGGTGCCTGAGATGCTGGGCCAGGCACCGGCGATGCAGGACGTTTTCCGCGCCATCGGCCGGCTCAGCCAGAGCAACGTCACCGTACTGATCACCGGCGAGTCCGGCTCGGGCAAGGAGTTGGTGGCGCGCGCACTGCACAAGCACAGCCCGCGCGGCGAGGCCGGCAGCAACGGGCCTTTTGTGGCCATCAATACCGCGGCCATCCCCAAGGACCTGCTCGAGAGCGAACTGTTCGGCCATGAGCGCGGGGCCTTCACCGGCGCGCAGGCGACGCGGCGTGGCCGCTTCGAGCAGGCCGAGGGCGGCACGCTCTTCCTCGACGAAATCGGCGATATGCCGCTCGATTTGCAAACCCGTTTGTTGCGCGTCCTCTCCGACGGCCAGTACTACCGGGTCGGCGGCCACAGCCCGCTGCGCAGCAATGTGCGGGTGATAGCCGCTACTCACCAGAACCTTGAAGAACGGGTGCGCCAGGGTGCCTTCCGCGAGGATCTGTTCCACCGGCTGAACGTGATCCGGCTGCGCCTGCCGCCGCTGCGCGAGCGCCGTGAGGACATCCCGGTGCTGGCGCGCTACTTCCTGCAGCGCAGCGCCACCGAGCTGGGTGTCGAGGCCAAGCGTTTGTCCGAGGCGGCGCTGGCCCGCCTGGTCAGCTTTGATTTCCCGGGCAATGTGCGCCAGCTGGAAAACATCTGCCACTGGCTCAGCGTGATGGCGCCGACCCAGGTCGTCGAGGCCAAGGACCTGCCGCAGGAGTTGCTGGCCCAGCCGCTGGCGGCGGCCGAAGTCAGCCCGCCGCTGCCCTTGGGTGCCGCGCCGCTGGCGGCGCTGAGCCAGCCCATGGCCAGCGCCCCGGCCGGCGAAGGCTGGGTGCAGGAGATGGCCCGCGAGGCACGACGCCTGCTGCAGGCCGGCGAGCCCGATGTCTGGGAAGCGCTGACCCGTCGCTTCGAGGCCAGCCTGATCCTCACCGCCCTGGACGTGACCCGCGGGCGCCGCATCGAGGCGGCGCAAAAGCTGGGCATAGGCCGCAACACGATCACGCGCAAGATCCAGGAACTGGGCCTGGATCCCTGAGCAACGGCGCCTGCCTCAGCCGGCAGGCGGTGCCAGCTTGTCCATCCAGATGCCCAGGCCCTGGGCGTTCAGCTCCACGTCCATCGCCATCAGCGCGGCCATCTCGGCCTCGGTGAGCACGCTGCCGTGCTCTCCTGCACTGCGCAGGTACTGGGTCTGCAGGGCGCGCTTCAGCGCCTCGTGGCGATCAGTGCTGTCGCGCAGCGCCAGTGCTGCGCTGACCATCTGATCCACTTGCTGCAAGAGCTGGGCCGCCAGCATGCGCACCTCGGCCACGCTGTGGCCGACGCGGGCGAAGTGGGTCAGACAGAGACCTTCGGGCTGCAAGGCCAGCAGTCGCTCAATCGATTGGCGCAGTGCCTCTGGCTCAAACTGCACTGGCGTGCTGGTCGGCAGCATCCACGGCTGGCCGGCGGCATTGTCGAACTCGCGGTAGGAGAGGCCGAAGGTGTCGCCGGTGAAGACGCAGCGGCTCTGTTTGTCCCAGATGCAGTGGTGGTGGCGGGCATGGCCAGGGGTGTCGAGCAGCAGCAGCGGCCGGCCCGCCAGTTCGATGATCTGGCCATCGCTGCTGGCGCTGGCCCGCTCGGCCGCTACCGGCTGGAGCTCGCCGTACGAGCGCTGCATCTCGGCTTCGCCATAGACGGCCAGCGCGCCGGCCCACAGCGCGCTCGGGTCCAACATATGCCGGAGGCCGCGCGGATGAACGATCAGCTGGGCGCGGGGCAGGGCCTGCATCAAGAGGCCAACGCCGCCGGCATGGTCCAGATGGACATGGGTGGGGATCACGAAGTCGACCGCCTCGTGGCCCAGGCCCACGGCGTCCAGCGCCGCCAGCAGGCGTGGCACCGAATGATTGGTGCCGGTGTCGATGAAGGCCGCGCGACCCTGCTCGACGAGCAGGTAGGCCGCATCGAAATGCTCGCGCTGAAAGGCGGTATCGATCGCGTAGATGCCCGTGCCGAGGTCATGCACAAAGTCCGGCAAACCCATCGCTTGGTTCCTTTTGATGCTCCTGTACGATGCCTCGCACGATAGACCAAGAATCGAGTCATGGCCGTACGTGAAATTCTGAAGATGGGCGATCCGCGCCTGCTGCGTCAGGCGCAGCCGGTGCAGGGCTTCGATACGCCGGCGCTGCATGCGCTGCTGGCCGATATGTTCGACACCATGGTGGCCGCCAATGGCGCCGGTCTGGCCGCACCGCAGATCGGTGTCGATCTGCAGGTGGTGGTGTTCGGATTCGAGCGCCTGCAGCGCTACCCGAACGAAGCGTCGGTGCCGAAAACGGTGCTGATCAATCCCGTCATCACGCCGCTGAGCGAAAGCAGCGATGAAGAGGGTTGGGAGGGCTGCCTCTCCGTGCCGGGGCTGCGTGGCGTGGTGCCACGCTATGCCCGCATTCGCTACCAGGGCTTCGACCCCTATGGCGCGGTGATCGATCGCGAGGTGGAGGGCTTTCACGCCCGGGTGGTCCAGCATGAATGCGATCACCTGAACGGTGTGCTCTACCCGATGCGGGTCAAGGACTTCAGCCGCTTCGGTTTCACCGAGGTGCTCTTTCCCGATATGGGGGCTGACGCGGACGATTGAGCCTGAACAGGCGCTTCAGCCGCTTGCAGGCCTGGCGGCTGATCGAAATTAAGTTGACCGACCTGTGCACCAGCTCAGGGGCTGCGGCGTTGAACGCAGACCGAAGGAGGTCCGCATGGACGATGGCAACCGCAGCACCAGACTGAGCCGCAATCCCGCACACCGCAGCACCGGGCTGCGCCTGGCGATGGCGCTGCTGCTCAGCGTCTTCCTGAGCAGCGCCTGGGCCGACCCACCCGCCCGCGCCGGCCGCGTGGCCGAACTCAGCGGCGAGGCCTGGGTGTTCGATGCCGAGAACAAGGCCTGGCAGCCGCTGGCCCTCAACCAGACGATTGCCGAGGGCGACCGGCTGCGCAGCGAGCCCGGCGCACGGCTGGCGCTGCGCATTGGCTCGATCAGCCTGTGGCTGGACGGCCGCGGCGACCTGGAGTTCAGCCGGCTCGACGACGAGGGCGTCGAGCTGCTGCTTGAACGCGGCGCGCTGGGCCTGCGCCTGCGCAAGGCCGAACTCGCTCGCGAGCTCAGCGTTCGCACCCGCGAGGGCCGCTTCGCCTTCGAACAGGCCGGCCTGTACCGGATTGACCAGCTCGACCGCGGCACCCGTGCCGTCAATTGGGATGGCCGCCTGCGCTTTGATTCGCGTACCGAGCAGGCTGCGCCGGTCTGGCTGGCCGAGCGCGAGCAGGTCGAGTTCTGGTGGGCCAACGGCCCGCGTACCGAACGCCAGTCGCTGACGCCGGACGCCTTCGGTGATTGGCTGCTGGCGCAGAACCCCGCCGACACCGAGGTGCAGGCCTACCGCTATGTCTCGCCCGAGATGACCGGGGCCGAGGAATTGGATCGTTATGGCCGCTGGGAGACGGTGGCTGACTATGGCACCGTCTGGGTGCCACAGCAGGTCGCCGTGGACTGGGCGCCGTATCGCCACGGCCGCTGGGTCTGGACGCGGCATTGGGGCTGGAGCTGGGTCGATGAATCGCCCTGGGGCTTTGCGCCTTTCCACTATGGGCGTTGGGTCCATCACGTCGGCCGCTGGTGCTGGGTGCCGGGTCGCTATGTCGCACGGCCGGTGTACTCGCCGGCCTTGGTCGCCTGGGTCGGTGGGCCGGTCGTCAGCGTCGGGGTGAGCATCGGCCGCCGGCCGCCGCCGCCGCGCTATGGCTGGTATCCGCTGGCCCCGCGCGAAGTCTATGTGCCGACCTACCGCCACAGCCCCGCCTATGGGCAAAGAATCAACCACGACAGCCCGGCGCTGACCGTGCAGCGCCCGGGCCAGCTGCCAGTGCTGCCGCCGCATCGCAATCGCGACGTCGTCGGCGCCATCAGCGTGCTGCCGGTGCAGGGCTCTGGTCGACCGGTAGCCTTTACCGATCGCGACACGGTGCTCAAGCCGATCACGCAGGCACCGCAGCGCAGTGAACTGCCTTTGCAGACGGTACCCACCCGGGCGCAGCCGCCGGCCGATGCACCGCAGCGCGCCTGGAATCGCGGCGCTGAAGACAGACCGCGCCAGCCCGGTCAGCCGGCCTTCAATGCCTCTGGTGATTCGCAGGCGCCAGCTGGCCTGCCGACGCGCACGTCGCGTGACGGGCGTGATGGGCGTGATGGTGAGCGTGCGCCGCTGCCACCTGCCTTGCCGGGCCATGGTGCGCCGCTTGGCACGCCGCCTGGCGGAACCGGCGTCGTGCTGCCCAGCCTGCCGACGGTGCCAGCACCACAGCATGTGCCCACGCCCACTGTCGCTGCGCCGGTGCCGCCAGCCTGGCCGGCCACGCCGCCGCAAGAGTCCTCGCCGCAACGCCGGCTGCCCGAGCGTGGCAGTCCGACACTGGTCACGCCGCAGCCTAGCCCCATGTCTCTGCCTGCGCCGCAAAGCCAGCCGCAGCCCGCGCCGGTGGCGCCGGTGCAGCAACTGCCGGAGCGGCGCTGGGAGCGGCCGGCGGAGCGGAGTTTCGAGCGGGTTCCGGAGCGTGCGATGGAGCGGCAGCTTGAACGTCCAGTTGAACGTCCAGTTGAGCGCCACATCGAGCGCCCGGTAGAACGCCCGATAGAACGCACCGTCGAGCGAGCCCCCGAGCGGGCCGTGCCGGAACGTTCCCAGCAGCGCGCACCGGAACTGCCCCTGCGCCAATCGGCGCCGCCGCAACGCAGCGAGGAGCCGCGCGCGGCGCCCGGCCGCGGCAAGGATCGGGACGACAACCGGCGCCAGACCGATCGCTGAACGGCGAACGCTGAACACTGAACACGAGGGGAGGGCGCCTCGCACCCGCCCCCTGCTTGCTGTTTCAGAGCAGCGGTTTCAGTGCCGCCCAGATGTTGTCCAGCATCAGCGGGTGGGCCTTGGCCAGCGGATGGATGCGGTCGGGCTGGAACCAGGCGTCGGCATCGGGCCGATCGGCCACGCCGGCCAGCAGAAAAGGCGTCAGCGCGACCTTCTCCTGCCGGGCCAGCTCGCCATACAGCGCGGCAAACTCACGGCCGACCGGGCCGTAGTTGGGCGGCATCTGCATGCCGGCCAGCAGCACCTTGGCGCCAGCGGCCCGCCCGGCGCGGATCATCACCTCGAAGTTCTCGCGCGTCTGCTTCAGCGGCAGGCCGCGCAGGGCGTCGTTGCCGCCCAGCTCGATGATCAGATGGGTCGGCTGCTGGCTCTTGAGCAGCTCGGGCAGGCGTGAGCGGCCGCCGGCCGTGGTGTCGCCGCTGATGCTGGCATTGAACACCGTGGCGCTGATCTTCTGCTCGGCCAGACGTTGCTCCAGCAGCGCGACCCAGCCGCTGCCGCGTGTCAGGCCGTATTCGGCCGAGAGGCTGTCACCCAGCACCAGAATGCGCCGAGGCTGACTTGTGGCTGCGCTGGCAAGACCCGGCACCATCAGAGCCAGGGCGCTCAGGCTACAGTGCGCCATCCACGCGCGACGTCGCATTCCATTCACGGCAATCCCATCCTCATGTCAGAAACCATTGTTGAAGTCCAGCAGCTCGGCAAGACCGTGCGTGATGCCACCGGCGAGCTGACGATTCTGCATGACATCAGCTTCACCTTGCAGGCGCGGGAATCGGTGGCCATCGTTGGCGCCTCCGGTTCGGGCAAGAGCACGCTGCTGGCGCTGCTGGCGGGCCTGGATGTGCCCAGCCACGGCACGGTGACGCTGGCCGGCCAGAGCCTGTTTGCGCTGGACGAAGATGGCCGCGCCGCGCTGCGCGCCGCCCACATCGGCTTTGTCTTCCAGAGTTTCCAGCTGCTGGCTCATCTGAGCGCCTTGGAAAACGTGATGCTGCCGCTGGAGTTGCGCGGCATTCGCGAGGCTCGTCAGCTCGCCACGCAGATGTTGCAACGCGTGGGCCTGGGTGAGCGCCTGGGCCACTATCCGCGCGTGCTGTCCGGCGGCGAGCAGCAGCGCGTGGCGCTGGCCCGTGCCTTTGTGCAGAAGCCGGCGTTGCTGTTGGCTGACGAGCCGACCGGCAGCCTCGATTTCGCCACCGGCGCACAGGTGATGGCCCTGATGTTCGAGCTGAACCGCGAGATCGGCACCACACTGGTGCTGGTCACCCACGACCCCGCCATCGCCGCTCGTTGCGAGCGTCAGCTGCGCATCGAAGCCGGCCGCCTGGTCTGAGCAAGGCACAGAAAGCAAAAAACCCGCCGAAGCGGGTTCTCACAGCACCAACCGTCGCAGCGCACCGCCCATCCAGCGACGCCCGAGGCTCCGGCTCCGCCGGTCCTACGGGCGTGCCCCCGGATGGGGGCCGGCGCAGCCGGTAGGGGGCCAGCCTTAATTTGCGAACTTGTAGTCCGTCTTGGCCTTGGTCTTCAGTTCCTTCTGGAACTCGCCGACCTTCTGCTTTTCCAGGTTTTGCTTGATCTGTGCCTTGACGTCATCGAAGGCCGGGAACTGCGCGTCACGCGTGTCTTCCAGCTTGATGATGTGATAGCCGAATTGCGACTTCACCGGCTCTTGCGTGAACTCACCCTTCTTCAGCGCGATCATGGCCTTGCTGAATTCGGGCACGAAACCGGCCGGGTTGGCCCAGTCCAGGTCGCCACCGTTGGCGGCAGAGCCGGGGTCCTTGGAGTTCTTCGAGGCCAGGTCTTCGAACTTGGCGCCGCCATTGATCTGCTTGATCAGCGCCTTGGCGTCTTCTTCCTTCTCGACCAGGATGTGGCGAGCGCGGTACTCGGTGCCGCTGTTGGCAGCCTTGGCCTTGTCGTACTCGGCTTGCGCTTCAGCGTCGGTCACCGGGTTCTTGGCGCGGTAGTCTTCGATCAGGCCGCGGATCAGCAGCGATTGGCGAGCCAGCTCCAGCTGGGCCTTGAAATCCGCGCTGGCCGGGATGCCGCGCTTTTCGGCTTCCTGCATGAAGATTTCGCGCAGCACGACTTCGTCCTTGACCTGGGTTTCCAGCTCAGGGGTGCGCGGTTGGCCATTTTTGGTGACTTGGCTGATCAGCAGGTCAGCGCGTGCCTTGGGCACGGCCTTGCCATTCACCGTCGCGATGTTCTGTGCCTGGGCCGACAGGGGCGCCAGCGTGGCGGACAGGGCCGCGATGGCGGCGGTGAGCACAATCTTCTTCATGGACATTGGGCCTTTCAACAGACTCCACCGGCGACATCTAAAAACCGGGTTTGCGTTATGCACAAAAACAAGCGCCCCAACGAGAGCCGTTACGGGCGCTACAAGCTGACAACACCGATGCCTAGGGTTCTCCCGGGGCGCGGGCCTGAATCGCCAGCGCGTGAATTCCCCGCTGCATCAGCTCGGAAAGAGAATCATATACGAGGCGATGCCGGGCCACTCGGTGAAGGCCTGTAAAGCGCTCGCTGGTGATTTCCACCGTGTAGTGGCCGCCCTCGCGGGCGCCGGCGTGGCCGGCATGCTGGGCGCTGTCGTCCCGCACACTCAGGCTGCTAGGGTTGAGCGCGGCGCGCAGCCGGGCTTCGATCTCGGCCATCGAGGCGCGGGGGGCACTCATGGTTGCTTTTCCTCAGGCTTGGAGCCCTGTTCGGCCTCAAGCGGTGGCAGATGGCGGCTCATATAGAGGCCTTGCGCCAGCGTGAACAGCAGCACCAGGCCGGTGGTGCCGAAGACCTTGAAATTGGCCCAGGTCGAGGTCGTGAAGTTGTAGGCGACATAGAGATTGAGGAATCCCATCGCGCCGAAGAACAGCACCCAGGCCATGCTCAGCCGCGACCACACCGCCTCGGGCAACTGCATATCGGCGCCCAGCATGCTTTTGAGCAGATTTTTCTTCAACAGCTTGTCGCTGATCAGGAAGGTCAGCGCCATGCCCCAGTACAGGCCGCTGGGCTTCCACTTGATGAAGGTCTCGTTGTGAAACCAGATCGTTGCGCCGCCCAACACCACAACCAGCGCCAGGCTGATCCACAGCATCAGGTCGATCTTCTTGCCGCGCAGCTTGAGCACGGCGGCCTGGGTCAAGGTGGCGACCATCACCACCAGTGTGGCCAGCAGCACCGGCGCTTCCTCGGGGCCGACCTTGCCGCCCGAGACCATGAAGCCGAAGTGCTCGGTGGCGAAGGCCGCCGCCCAGTCCTTGGCGCCTTCCGCATACTTGAAGGTGGCAAAGAACAGGATCAGGGGCAGAAAATCGAGCAGCAGCTTCATCGGTCGCGTTCAGGCATGCCCCAAGGCGGAGGCCTCAGGTCTTGGGCGCGAAGTCTATCGCGGCGGAGTTGATGCAGAAGCGCTCGCCGGTGGGTTGCGGTCCGTCGGGGAACACATGGCCCAGGTGTGAGCCGCAGCGCTGGCAGCGCACCTCGACCCGCACCATGCCATGGCTCTGGTCGACGACGCGCTCGACCACCTCGCTGTTGATCGGCGCCCAGTAGCTGGGCCAGCCGCAGCCGGCATCGAACTTGGTCTCGGCCTCGAACAGTGGTGTGCCGCAGCCGACGCAGTTGTACTGGCCGCTCTGCCAGTGATCCCAGTACTTGCCGCTGAAGGCGCGCTCGGTGGCCGCATGGCGGGCCACCTGGTATTGCATTGTGTCCAGCTCGGCGCGCCATTCGGCATCGCTCTTCTGAACCGGGTAGGACGGGTCGTTGATGGGCTTGGTCATGATGAGCAGGAGACTTCCAGGTCTTGGGCCCAGTCGGGCGGGAAGCCGGCGTCGCCGGCCTGTTCGGGTTCGTCGAACGGGCGGCGCAAAACTTTCAGCAATCGCTGCACTTCATTGAAATCGCCGTCGCGGGCCTGGCGAATCGCCCCCTCGGCCAGATGGTTGCGCAGCACCACGGCCGGGTTGCTGGCCAGCATCCGCGCCTGGCGCTCGCCGTCCTGGCTGGCCTCGGCCTGCAAACGCTGGCGGTAGCGCAGGGCCCAGGCGTCAAAAGCGGCGCGGTCAATGAAGAGGTCGCGCAGCGCCTCGTTGACTGCACTGGCTTCATGAGCAAGCTCGAATCGGCTCAGCCGGCGATGGGCAATCGTGTAGTCGATCCTGTGGGCGGCCAGCAGACGCAGCCAGTCGTCGACCAGCTCGCGGTCGCTCTCCTGCTCACTGGCCAGACCCAGCTTGGCGCGCATCTGCGCCAGCATGGCCGCCGGAAAGACCTCGCGGTAGGGCTCCAGCGCCGCTAGCAGTTGCTCGCCGCCGGCCTCGCGCTCGGCTTCGCTCGAACCCGGCAGCAGCGGCAGCAGGGCCTGGGCCAGCGCATGCAGGTTCCAGAACGCGACATTGGGCTGGCGCGCATAGGCGTAGCGACCCTGACTGTCGGAATGGTTGCAGATGTGGCCGGGATTGAAGCCGTCCAGAAAGCCGAAGGGGCCATAGTCCAGCGTCAGGCCCAACATGGACATATTGTCGGTATTCATCACCCCATGGCAGAAGCCCACGGCCTGCCACTGCGCCAGCAGCTGGGCGGTCTGACGCGCGACTTTCTCCAGCAGGGCCACCACCGGCTGCGGCGCGGCCGCGCATTCAGGTGCATGGTGGGCGATGAAGTGCTCGGCCAGCTCTTGCAGGGCCTGATGCTGCTGGCTGTGGGAGAAGTGCTCGAAATGGCCGAAGCGGATGAAGCTGGGCGCCAGGCGGGTGACGATGGCGGCACTCTCCAGTTCCTCGCGGCGCACCGGATGCGGCGAGCCGGTGATGCACAAGGCCCGCGTCGTCGGAACGCCCAGTGCCGCCATGGCTTCGGAGCAAAGGAATTCGCGTATCGACGAGCGCAGCACGGCGCGCCCGTCGCCCATCCGTGAATAGGGTGTGCGGCCGGCGCCCTTGAGCTGCAGCTCCCAGCGCTGACCCTGGTGCTCCAGCTCGCCGATCTGCAGTGCGCGGCCATCGCCGAGCTGGCCGGCCCAGACGCCGAACTGGTGGCCGCTGTAGACGCTGGCCCAGGGCTGCACGGCGGCGGGCAGGGCATTGCCGCTGAGCAGCTGCAGGGCGCTGTCGGTCTGCCAGTCGGCGCCCAGGCCGAGCAGGGCGGCGCAGTCGGGGTTGGCTGCCACCCAGTGCGGATCACGCACCGGCTCGGGCATCACAGGGCTGATGAAGGCCTCGCCCAGTCGCGTGTAGCTGGCCGGTGCATCGGCGGACAGCTGTGCTGTCCAGTCGGTGCTGGCATGCTTTGGCGCTGCGTTATCAGCGAATTGCGGGCTCGCAAGACCCCTGTCGAAAACCATGAGAGTCAGTGTAACGAGGGTGACTTGTCGGCCCTGGGGGCAGGGTTAAGATGAACTGAGAGGGGTCTCTAATCGTCGTACCCGGCGACCCCCTACAAGACAGGAGACTGCGCATGGCCCTGATGGGACAGATGATGTCCATGCCCCTGCTGATTTCGTCCTTGATTCAGCATGCGGCCCGCCACTCGGGTGATACCGAGATCGTCAGCAAGCGGGTCGAAGGCGATCTGCACCGCTATACCTGGAAAGACGCCGAGCTGCGCTCGCGTCAGGCAGCCCAGGCCTTTGCCCGGCTGGGGCTCAAGGCCGGCGAACGCGTCGCCACCCTGGCCTGGAATGGCTACCGCCATCTGGAGATCTATTACGGCGCCTCTGGTTCCGAGCTGGTCTGCCACACCATCAACCCACGGCTGTTCCCCGAGCAGATTGCCTGGATTGCCAATGACGCGCAGGACGCGCTGCTGTGCTTTGACCTGAGCTTCCTGCCGCTGATCGAGAAGCTGGCGCCGCACTTGAGCACGCTGCGCCATCTGGTGCTGATGACCGACCGCGCCCACATGCCGGCGCAAACGTCGCTGCCCAACTTGCTCTGCTACGAAGAGCTGCTGGCCGCAGAAGATGGGCATTATGACTGGCCGCAGTTCGACGAGAACGCCGCCTCCAGCATCTGCTACACCTCGGGCACAACCGGCCATCCCAAGGGCGCCGTCTACAGCCACCGTTCCACCGTGCTGCACGCCTTTGCCTCGGCGCTGCCGGATGCGATGGATTGCTCGCGCAAGGATGTGATCCTGCCGGTGGTGCCAATGTTCCACGTCAATGCCTGGGGGCTGCCCTACAGCAGCGCCATCGTCGGCTGCAAGCTGGTGATGCCGGGGCCGCATCTGGATGGCAAATCGCTGTTCGAGCTGTTCGAGAGCGAGGGTGTGACCTTCAGCGCCGGCGTGCCCACCGTCTGGCTGGGGCTCTTGAATTACGTGGGCGCCAATCAGCTGAAGTTCAGCAGCTTCAAGCGCACGGTGATCGGCGGCTCGGCCTGCCCGCCGGCGATGCTGAAGACACTGATGGATGACTATGGCGTCGAGGTGATCCATGCCTGGGGCATGACCGAGTTGTCGCCGCTGGGTACCTTGTCTCGCCTGACCGCCAAGCAGCTCACCCTGCCGCAGGAGCAGCAGCGCCGGCTGCTGGAAAAGCAGGGCAAGGTGATCTATGGCGTCGATATGGACATCATCGACGACGAGGGTCAGGCCTTGCCTTGGGACGGTCAGAGCGCCGGCAATCTGGTTGTGCGTGGCCACTGGGTGATCAACAGCTATTTTGGCCAGCAGGGCTCGCCGCTGCAGCCGGTCCACGACGCAGCAGGCGTGGCCCAGGGCCAGTGGTTCCCGACCGGTGATGTGGCCACCATCGACGCCGATGGCTTCATGCAGATCACCGACCGCAGCAAGGACGTGATCAAGTCAGGCGGCGAATGGATCAGCTCCATCGATCTGGAGAATATCGCGATGGCCCATCCGGCCGTCCATGAGGCGGCGGCCATCTCGGCCCGCCACCCCAAATGGGATGAGCGGCCGCTGCTGGTGGTCGTCAAAAAGCCCGGTCAGGCGCTCAGCCGTGAGGAGATGCTGGCCTTCTATGAGGGCCGCATCGCCAAGTGGCAGATCCCGGACGATGTGGTCTTTGTTGATGAGATTCCGCACACCGCCACCGGCAAGATCCAGAAACTCAAGCTGCGCGAATTGTTCAAGGATCACTCATTGCCAAGTTAGCTATATCAGGCGATACCGCGCTGCAGCGCTGCCATCAGAGCCAAGCCTGCCGCTGTAAGAGCGCCACCCCCTTCACCCACCGCTGATTTGCACGCCTTAGTCAAAGCAATAAAGGAGACAACGATGCACAAGACCCAGCGAACCCCCGTAGCCACCAGCCTGGCAATGGCGACAGCCCTGCTGTTGAGCGCCGGCGCCGCCATGGCGCAGAAGGGCGAGACCGTCAAGATCGCCTGGATCGATCCGCTCTCCGGCCTGATGGGGCCGGTGGGGCAGAACCAGGTGAAGAGCTTCCAGTTCTTTGCCGAGAAGTTCAACAAGAGCAATCCGGCCGGCGTGAAATTCGAGATCGTGCCGATCGACAACAAGCTGAGCCCAGCCGAGTCGCTGAACGCGCTGAAGTCGGCCATCGATCAGGGCGTGCGCTACGTCACCCAGGGCAATGGCTCGGGTGTGGCGCTGGCACTGGTCGACGCCATCAACAAGCACAACGAGCGCAACCCAGGCAAGGAAATCCTGTTCCTGAACCACTCGGCCGTAGACCCGGACCTGACCAATAGCAAGTGCAGCTACTGGCACTTCCGCATGGATGCCGATACCTCGATGAAGATGGAGGCCATCACCACCTTCATGAAGGACCAGACCGATATCAAGAAGGTCTTCCTGCTGAACCAGAACTATGCGCACGGCCATCAGGTGGCCAAGTACGCCAAGGAGTTGCTGGCCCGCAAGCGGCCGGACATCCAGATCGTCGGCGAGGACCTGCACCCGATTGCCCAGGTGCGCGACTTCGCGCCCTATGTCGCCAAGATCAAGGCCAGCGGCGCCGACACGGTGATCACCGGCAACTGGGGGTCCGATCTCTCGCTGTTGATCAAGGCCGCCAACGAGGCCGGCTATACGGGCAAGTTCTTCACCTACTACGCCGGCGTCACCGGCACGCCGACGGCGATGGGCGCCTCGGGCGCCGACCGGGTCTACCAGATTGCCTACAACCACTACAACATGGGTGGGCAGGTCGGCGAGTGGACCAATGAGTACAAGAAGAAGTTCAACGACGACTTCTACACCGGCAGCATCATCCACATCTACACGCTGCTGGGCCAGGCCATGGCCAATGCCAAGAGCACCGATCCGCTCAAGGTGGCGGCGGCACTCGAAGGCCTGAGCGTCAAGAGCTTCAATGGCGAGGTGCAGATGCGCAAGACCGACCACCAGTTGCAGCAGACGCTGTACCTGTCGGTCTGGAAGAAGGCCGATGCGAAGTACCCCTACAGCCCGGAGAACACCGGCTACACGCTGGTGCCGGTGAAGACGTATGAGCCTTATGTCTCGTCGACGCCCACCTCCTGCCAAATGAAACGCCCCTGAATTTGGCGGCATCTGCCTGCTGCGCGGGCCGATCTGGTGCCTGTGGTGCTCGCCGTACGGGAGTACGGCTGCGCGCCTCGGCGCCACCTCCGACCGCTCGCGACGGCAGCTGCTCGCCAAATTCCCAGGCTGCTGCTCACGGTCACGAGCCTGTTGATGCACGCCGCGCCTGTCTGGCCCGGGTTTGAATCGATTTGGCTCCTGCGGACTCTGTGGCTCTGTGTCTCTGTGGTTTGCTTTCTTGTTCGGATCACCTTGTGGACCAAATCCTGATCAATCTGCTGAACGGCCTATCCTCGGGGCTGCTGCTGTTCATGCTCAGCTCGGGGCTGACGCTGATCTTCAGCATGATGGGTGTGCTGAACTTTGCCCATGCCAGCTTCTATATGGTGGGCGCCTATATCGCCTACAGCCTGGTCGGCCTGCTGGGCTTCTGGCCGGCGCTGCTGCTGGCGCCACTGGCGGTGGGGGTGTTGGGCGCGCTGTTCGAGCGGCTGGCGCTGCGACGGGTGCACAAGTTCGGGCATGTGGCCGAACTGCTGATCACCTTCGGCCTGTCTTATGTGGTGCTGGAGCTCGTGCAGCTGATCTGGGGGCGCACGGCGGTGCCGTTCACGCCGCCGCCCTCGCTGCAGGGCTCGGCCTTCACCTTTGTTCAGCATCCGCAGCTGGGCTTGTCGCTGGTGGCCGGAGCGGCGCCGGCCTCGCTGTGTGCGGCGGCGGCCTGCTCGACCTTCCCGCTGACGCGGCTGTTCATGATGGGCGTGGCGCTCCTGATGCTGCTGGCACTGTGGCTGATGCTGACGCGCACCCGCGTTGGCCTGGTGATCCAGGCGGCGCTGACGCACCCGGAGATGGTCGAGGCACTGGGGCACAACGTGCCGCGTGTTTTCATGCTGGTGTTCGGCAGCGGCTGCGCCCTGGCCGGGCTGGCCGGTGTGGTGGGCGGCGTCACCTTCGTCACCGAACCGAATATGGCGCTGACGGTGGGCTCCATCATCTTTGTCGTGGTGGTGGTCGGCGGAGTCGGTTCGCTGGCCGGGGCCTTCGTCGGTTCAATCCTGATCGGCCTGCTGCAGACACTGCCACTGACGATTGACGGCTCGCTGGCCAGCGCGCTGACGCAGGCCGGCCTCAAGATCACGCCCGACAGCTTTGGCTACCCGCTGCTGCGCCTGACCGTGGCCCAGGTGGCACCCATCCTGCCGTATCTGCTGATGGTGCTGATCCTGATCTTCCGCCCCAAGGGCTTGCTTGGCACACGGGAAGACTAGTGATGTCCCACCCCCTACGCGCTACGCGCGCCCCCTCAAGGGGGCAGGCCCGCAGGCCCGGCAAAGCCGGCGCCTCGGGCCTTGCTGGATCAGAAAGCGAGACGCGCCGTTGAGAGCTCCATCATGAATTCAATTCGCGCCAGCAGTGCGCACTTTCATTTCAAGCCCTGGAACGTCGGCCGCTGGCTGGTCTGGGGGCTGTATGCGCTGGCGCTGATGCTGGCGCCGCTGATCTGGACCAGCGGGCTGGCGCAGACCATGCTGATACAGGTGGGCATCGCCATCATTGCCTGCCTGGCCTACAACATCCTGCTGGGGCAGGGCGGCATGCTGAGCTTTGGCCATGCGGTCTACAGCGGCCTGGGTGCCTTTCTGGCCATCCACACGCTGAACCTGGCGGCCAGCGGCGCCTGGAGCATTCCGGTCAGCCTGGTGCCGCTGGTCGGCGGTGTGGCCGGCATGGTGTTCGCGGCGCTGCTGGGCTATGTGTCGACCAAGAAGGCCGGCACACCCTTCGCGATGATCACGCTGGGCATTGGCGAGCTGGTCTGGTCGATGTCGCTGATGCTGCCGGAGTTCTTTGGCGGTGAGGGCGGCATCTCCAGCAACCGCGTCATCGGCAAGCCGGTGCTGGGCATCAGCTTCGGGCCGCAGATCCAGGTCTACTACCTGGTAGCGGTCTACTGCTTTGTGTCGACGGCGGCGATGTTCGCGCTGACGCGCACGCCGCTGGGCCGCATGCTCAATGCCGTGCGCGACAACCCGGAGCGCGTTGAGTTCATCGGCTATGACACCCACTGGGTGCGCTTCATGGCCTTTGTGATCAGTGGCTTTTTCGCCGGCATTGCCGGCGGCCTGGGCGCGCTGAACAACGAGATTGTCACCGCCGAGGTGGTCGGGGCCATCCGTTCGGGCGGTTATCTGCTCTTCACCTTTCTTGGCGGCGCGGTGTTCTTCTTCGGGCCCATCATCGGTGCGGTGCTGATGGTCATTGCCGGCGTGCTGCTGTCGGAGCTGACCAAGGCCTGGCTGCTCTATCTGGGCCTCTTGTTCCTGTTCATGGTGATGTATGCGCCGGGCGGCTTCGCGGCGCTGATCATGATGAATCTGCGTGTGGCCGCCTTCGGCAAGCTGCGCCAGCTCTGGACCGCCTACTTGGCCCTGGCCGGCACCGGGCTGACCCTGCTGCTGGGCGCCGGGGCGATGGTGGAGATGGTGTTTCACCGCCAGCTCAACGAGGCGCTGGGCCCGGAGATGCGCTTTCTGGGCGCGACGCTGGACAGCGCTGCGGGGCATGTCTGGTTCGGGGCCGGCCTGGTGCTGGTGGTCGGCGCCGGCCTCTTTGAACTGGCGCGACGTCAGTTCAAGCTGGAGTGGGATCAGGTGCAGGAGGACATCGAGCGTGAGATCAAGCGCAGGGAGTCGCTATGAGCGCTGAATTCGCGCTGGAACTGCTGGACGTACGCAAGCGCTTCGGCAAGACCGAGATCATCCGCGGCGCCCGGCTGCAGGTGCGGCCCGGCGAACGGGTGGCGGTGATCGGCCCCAATGGCGCCGGCAAGAGCACGCTGTTCAATCTGATCAGCGGCCGCTTCGCGCCGAGCAGCGGCGAGATCCGCTTGCATGGTGAGCGCATAGCCGGGCGCAAGCCCTACGAGATCAACCGCCGTGGCCTGTCGCGCAGCTTCCAGGTCTCCAATCTGTTCACCCGGCTCTCGGTGTTCGAGAACATCCGCTGTGCGGTGCTCTGGAGCATGGGCTACCGCTACGCCTTCTGGAAATTCCTGGCCGATCTGGACGACGCCAATGACCGCGCCGACCAGGTGCTGGAGATGATCAAGCTGGACAAGCGCCGCGACGTGCTGGCGATGAACCTCACCTATGCCGAGGCCCGCGCGCTGGAGATCGGCATCACCATTGCCGGCGGCTCCAGCGTCATCCTGCTCGATGAGCCGACGGCCGGCATGAGCAAGAGCGAGACCACCCGCTTCATCCAGCTGATCCGCGAGGTGACCGTGGGCAAGACCCTGCTGACCGTGGAGCACGATATGGGCGTGGTGTTCGGCCTGGCCGACAAGATTGCCGTGCTGGTCTATGGCGAGGTGATCGCCTTTGATACGCCGGAAGCCGTGCGCGCCAATGCGCGGGTGCAGGAGGCCTATCTGGGCTCGGTGCTGGCGGAGGTGCATGCATGAGTGCCCAAGAACGCGTGCTCCGCCTGGACAACGTCCATGCCTTCTACGGCAAGAGCCATGTGCTGCATGGCGTCAGCATGGAGGTGCGGCCGGGCGAGATCGTCAGCCTCTTGGGCCGCAATGGCTCGGGCCGCTCGACGACGGTCAAGACCATCATGGGCCAGGTCGATGGCAGTGGCAGCATCCGTTTCGGCGCGGCCGAGCTGCTCGGCAAAAAAGCCTATGAAGTGGCCCAGCATGGCATTGGCTATGTGCCCGAGAACCGCGACATCTTCCCCAAGCTGACGGTTCATCAAAACCTGCTGCTGGGGCAGAAGTCCGGACAGAAGCAGGCGCGCTGGGGCTTTGAGGACATGTACCAGATGTTCCCGCGCCTGAAGGAGCGCCAGCACACCGAGGCCGGTGTGCTCTCAGGCGGCGAGCAGCAGATGCTGACGCTGTGCCGCACGCTGATGGGCGACCCCGATCTGATCATGATCGACGAGCCCACCGAGGGCCTGGCGCCCAAGATCGTCGAGCTGGTGGCCGAGTACCTGAAGGAGCTGAAGCGGCGCGGCATCGCGGTGCTGCTGGTCGAGCAGAAGCTGGCCATCGCGCTGGAGATCTCGGAGCGCTGCTATGTGATGGGCCATGGGCGCATCGTCTTCGAAGGGACGCCGGCGGAATTGCGGGCGAACAGCTATATCCGCAAGGAGTGGCTGGAGGTGTAGCGGCTGGCCCTGATGTGGAAAGCCAGACAAATGCAAACCACAGAGACATAGAGACACAGAGTTGGCTAGGGCCTTCAGGCTTTCTCTGTGTCTCCGTGTCTCTGTGGTTTGTTCCGGCTGTTCCGACCCCGCTCAGCCAACGTCCGCGCAGTGCAGCGCATAGGGGCGGCCGAGCCGGCGGTCCTCGAAGAAGCGCTGCAGCGTTTCGCGCACGGTGCGAAACGCCAGCTCGTCCCAAGGGATCTCGTGCTCGTGGAACAGCCGCGCTTCGATCGTCTCGGGGCCGGGGTTGAAGCGGTCCGACAGCAGCCGGGCGCGGTAGTACAGATGGATCTGACCGACCCGCACCACGTTCAGCACGCAGTACAGATCCTGCAGCTCGATCTCGGCGCCGGCCTCCTCGTCGGTCTCGCGGGCGGCGCCTTGGGCGCTGGTCTCACCCAGCTCCAGGAAGCCGGCCGGCAGCGTCCACATGCCATAGCGCGGCTCGATATTGCGCCGGCACAGAAGCACCTGCTCGCCATAGACGGGCAGGGTGCCGACCACATTGATCGGGTTTTCGTAGTGGATGCTGGCGCATGCGGTGCAGGTGGCGCGCTCGCGGTTGTCGTCGGGCGGCACCAGGTATTGCACCGGCGCGCCGCAGCTGGGGCAATGCTTGAAACGACGGGTCAGCAACATCGGGCCAGTGTAGCGGCCCCGTGGCATCATCGCGGGCTGAACCCTGCTGTGCCCCCACGCGTGGCGCAGCTCACCGAGACGACACCATGGAACTGTTCAACTACTTTCGCTCCTCTGCCTCCTACCGTGTGCGCATCGCACTGGCTCTGAAGGGCCTGGACTATGACTACCGCCCGGTGCATCTGGCCAAGAATGAACAGTTCAAAGAGTCCTACGCCGTGATTTCGCCCTCGCGCCTGGTGCCGCTGCTGCGTGACGGCGAGGCGGTGGTGACGCAGTCGATGGCCATCATCGAGTACCTGGATGAAACCCATCCCGAGCCGCCGCTGCTGCCCAAGAGCGCGCTGGATCGTGCCTATGTGCGGGCGCTGGCGCAGGACATCGCCTGCGAGATCCACCCGGTCAACAATCTGCGCGTGTTGCGCTATCTGAGCAAGGAACTGGGCGTCAGCGACGAGAACAAGGACCGTTGGTACCGCCACTGGGTCGAGACCGGCCTGGAAGTCGTCGAGCAGCGCCTGGCCCGCGAAGGCCGGGCAGGAAAGTTCTGCTTCGGCGACACCCCTGGCCTGGCCGACTGCGTGCTGGTGCCGCAGATCTTCAATGCCAAGCGCTTCAACGCCCGGCTCGACCATGTGCCGACGGTGATGAAGGTGTTCGAACACTGCATGGCCCACGAGGCCTTCAACAAGACCCAGCCCTCGGCCTGCCCGGACGCCGAGTGAATCAGCCGATGAGCGCCGATCCCGACTGGCTGCGCCCCGACTGGGCCGCGTCGCACTGTGAGGCCTTCATGACAACGCGGGCCGGTGGCGTCAGCCGCGGGCCCTATGCCAGCATGAATGTCGGCAGCGCTGTGCATGACGAGCCGGCCCTGGTGGCCGAGAACCGCGAGCGGGTGGCCCAGGCGCTGGGGGCGCCGCTGGTGTTCTTGAACCAGGTTCATGGCGCTGCGGTGCTGCGTCTGAAGCCCGAGCAGGCCTTGCCTGGCGCCAAGAGCTACAAGGCCGACGCCGCGGTCAGCAGCGATCCGCGCGTCGGCGTGGCCATTCAGGTGGCCGACTGCCTGCCGGTGCTGTTCGCTGCGCCGCGCGCGGTGGGCGGCGCCCATGCCGGCTGGCGCGGGCTGGCCGGCGGCGTGCTGGAAAACTCCATCGCAGCGCTGTGTGAGGCCAGCGACTGCCAGCCGCGCGACATCCAGGCCTGGCTGGGCGCCTGCATCGGTGCCGAGGCCTTCGAGGTCGGGGCCGAGGTGCTGCAGGCCTTTGGCCGCGAGCCAGTGCCGGGCCAGGATGCCGATGCCTTTGCCTACCGGCCTAACACCGCCGGTGAGCCGCGCTGGCGCGGCGATCTGCTGCGCCTGGCCCGCCAGCATCTGCACGAGGCCGGTGTGAGTCGCATCAGCGGCGGGCACTGGTGCACCGTCAGCGAGCCCTCACGGTTCTTTTCCTACCGGCGCGAGCGGCTCAGCGGCCGCATGGTCGCCGCCATCCGGCTGCGTTGAGGCGGCCACGGCCTCTGTTGCTTGCGCCTGCTCGGCCTGTTCTGCCTTTCGGCGCACCGCCCGGCGCGAGGGCGAGCCCAGCAGGTAAAGCATGATGGAAATCGGCAGCAGGCCGTAGAGCAAAAAGGTGAAGAAGGCGCCCAGCCAGCTCCCCTGGGTGCTGGTGCCCTCGGCCAGGGCCATCATCAGTGCCACATAGAGCCAGCCGATTGCAAGCAGATACATCTGAATCCAACAGTCATAAGAAGGTAAGTTTCCAAGGGTACAACAGCAGATGTGGCAAGCTCCTTGCCTGGCTCATTGGCTGAGCATGCAGTGAGCGTGTGAATGACCGAGGAAACTGATGAAGCAAAAGAGCAAGCCTGTCCTTCCTGATCCCCTGGCGCTTGGCAAGGCTGCCGAAGAAGCGGTGGAACAGGCGGTAGAGAAGGCCGGTGAGATGGCCTCCGAAATGGCTGCCGGCGTCGGTGAGGCCTGGAAGGTGTTCAGCGGCCTGCAGATTCCGGTGCAATCCTGGGCCCAGTTGCAGGCCGACTATGTGAAGCAGGCCAGCGCGCTGTGGAACGAAGCGGTCACGCAAAAGCCGGCCGAGGCCGCGCCCAAGTTGAAGGACCGCCGCTTTGCCGATCCGTCCTGGACCAGCAACCCGGCCTCCAGCTTCACCGCCCAGCTCTATCTGCTCAATGCGCAGACGCTGAACCGCATGGCCGAGCAGGTGCAGGGCGATGAGAAGACCCGCGCGCGCATCCGCTTTGCCGTCCAGCAGATGATCGACGCCGCGGCGCCGAGCAACTTCCTGGCGCTGAACCCCGAAGCGCAGCAGCTGGCCCTGCAAACCCAGGGCGAGAGCATTGCCAAGGGCATGCAGCTGCTGCTGGCCGACATCCAGCGCGGCCATGTCTCGCAGACCGACGAGCGTGCCTTTGAAGTCGGCAAGAACGTCGCCACCACCGCCGGCGATGTGGTGTTCGAGAACGAGTTCTTCCAGCTGATCGAATACAAGCCGCTGACCAAACAGGTGCACGAGCGGCCCTTCCTGATGGTGCCGCCCTGCATCAACAAGTTCTACATCCTTGACCTGCAGCCGGAGAACTCGCTGATCCGCTATGCGGTCGAGCAGGGCCATCGCACCTTTGTGGTCAGCTGGCGCAATCCGGACGAGAGCTGCGTGCACTGGACCTGGGATGACTACGTCGAAGGCGCCGCCATCCAGGCCATCCAGGTGGTGCAGGAGATTACGGGCAGCGAGCAGATCAACACGCTGGGCTTCTGCGTCGGCGGCACCATCCTGGCGACGGCGCTGGGCGTGCTCGCGGCACGTGGCGAGCAGCCGGCGGCTAGCGTCACGCTGCTGACCACGCTGATCGACTTCGCCAGTAACGGCGTGCTCGACCTCTTCGTCGATGAGCAATCGGTCAAGCTGCGCGATATGACGCTGGGCCCCGACGCGCCCAAGGGCCCGGGCCTCTTGAAGGGCCAGGAGTTGGCCACCACCTTCAGCTTCCTGCGCCCCAATGATCTGGTCTGGAACTATGTGGTCGGCAACTATCTGAAGGGTGAAGCCCCACCGGCCTTCGACCTGCTGTACTGGAACGGCGACTCGACCAATATGCCCGGCCCGATGTACTGCTGGTACCTGCGCCACACCTATCTGCAGAACGAGCTGAAGCTGCCCGGGCGGCTGACCGTCTGTGGCGAGAAGCTGGACCTGGGCAAGATCCAGGCGCCGGTCTATATCTACGGCTCGCGCGAAGACCATATCGTGCCCTGGGATGCCGCCTACCGTTCGACCCAGGTCTTCAAGGGCGAGAAGCGCTTTGTGCTCGGCGCCTCCGGCCATATCGCCGGCGTGATCAACCCGCCGGCCAAGGGCAAGCGCAGCCACTGGATCGGCAAGACGGCCGCGCTGCCGGCCGATCACAACAAATGGTTCGAAGGCGCGGTGGAACATCCAGGCAGCTGGTGGACCGACTGGTCGAACTGGCTGGGCCAGCATGCCGGCGAGAGCAAGCCCGCACCGAAGGCGCCGGGCAACCGCAAGTACAAGGCCATCGAGCCGGCACCGGGCCGCTACGTCAAGCAGAAAGCCTGAGTTGCTGATTGACACATCTTGCAGGCTCAGCGGCTGAGCCTGGCTCACGAGACTGCCATATTTGCCGCGCATAATACTGGTTAGCAAGCATTGACATCCTGGAGAACAGCATGACGACAGACATCGTGATCGTGGCCGCGGCGCGTACCGCCATTGGCAAGTTCGGCGGCACGCTCGCCAAGACGGCAGCGCCTGAACTCGGCGCCGCGGTGGTGCGCGATCTGCTGCGCCGCAGCGGCCTGGAAGGCGGCCAGATCGGCGAAGTCATCCTCGGTCAGGTGCTCACCGCAGGTTCGGGCCAGAACCCGGCGCGTCAGACGGTGATCAAGTCCGGCCTGCCCAAGGAAGTGCCGGCGATGACGATCAACAAGGTCTGCGGCTCTGGCCTGAAGGCGGTGATGCTGGCCGCGCAGGCGATTCGTGATGGCGATTCCGAGATCATCATTGCCGGTGGCCAGGAAAACATGAGCCTGGCACCGCATGTGCTGCCCGGCTCGCGCGACGGCCAGCGCATGGGCGACTGGAAGTTGGTCGACACCATGATCGTCGATGGCCTCTGGGACGTCTACAACCAGTACCACATGGGCATCACCGCCGAAAACGTGGCCAAGCAGTACAGCATCAGCCGCGAAGCCCAGGACGCACTGGCGCTGGCCTCGCAGCAAAAGGCCGCCGCGGCCCAGGATGCCGGCCGCTTCAAGGACGAGATCGTGCCCTTCAGCATTGCGCAGAAGAAGGGTGATCCCATCGTCTTCGAGGCCGACGAGTTCATCAACCGCAAGAGCACGGCCGAGGCCCTGGCCGGCCTGCGCCCGGCCTTTGACAAGGCCGGCAGCGTTACCGCCGGCAACGCCTCCGGTCTGAACGACGGCGCCGCTGGCCTGGTGCTGATGAGCGCCGCCAAGGCCGCCGCGCTGGGCCTCAAGCCGCTCGGCCGTATTGCCTCCTACGCCAGCGCCGGCCTGGACCCTGCCACCATGGGCATGGGCCCGGTGCCGGCCGCCCGCAAGGCGCTGGAGCGTGCCGGCTGGAAGGCTCAGGACCTGGACCTGCTGGAGATCAACGAAGCCTTCGCTGCCCAGGCCTGTGCCGTGCATCAGGAAATGGGCTGGGACCTGAGCAAGGTCAATGTCAACGGCGGCGCGATCGCGCTGGGCCACCCAATCGGCGCCTCCGGTGCACGCATCCTGGTGACACTGCTGCACGAGATGCAGCGCCGCGACGCCAAGAAGGGCATTGCCTCGCTGTGCATCGGCGGCGGCATGGGCGTGGCACTGACGATCGAGCGTTGAACTAGGGCCTGTTGACACTCCGTCTGCATGATGCGTTGCCTCACAAATCGCCGTGAACTAGGCGCAAAACGACGCCGGGGCCCTTTCCCCGGCGAGGCTTTGCAACGACGTGCACGGCGATTTGTGCGGCAACCCTCCGGGAGAGGGGCTCCAAGGGCCCCACTCGTTGTTGAACTCCTAGCCCAGGCGGCCAGCCTGGGCGTCGTCGTCCGCCTAGATTGGGGCCCTTGGAGCCTCTCTCGCACAGGCAGACGCAGTGTTAACAGGCCCTAACAAGGCTCGCGTGGTGAGCGACCGACGGGCCTAGGGGCAACCCCCTTGACCCCTTGGCGACAGCACGCGAGGCTAGGAACGCGTCTTCTGCATCAGATGAGTCTGCCGGTTTGGAGCGTGTGAGACGCGACGCTCGCCACGGCAGAAGCGAAGTACAGGCCATAGAGAGGCCAAGGAGATAAGCATGAGCCAGAAGATTGCCTACGTCACCGGCGGCATGGGTGGTATCGGCACCGCGATGTGCCAACGCCTGCACAAGGAAGGTTTCAAGGTTATCGCCGGCTGCGGCCCGAGCCGCGATTTCGACAAGTGGTTGAGCGAGCAGTCTGCGCTGGGCTACACCTTCTACGCCTCGGTCGGCAATGTGGCCGACTGGGATTCGACCGTGGCCGCCTTCGCCAAGGTCAAGGCCGAACATGGCCCGATCGATGTGCTGGTCAACAACGCCGGCATCACCCGTGACGGCATGTTCCGCAAGATGAGCCGCGCCGACTGGGATGCGGTGATCGACACCAACCTGAACTCGATGTTCAACGTCACCAAGCAGGTCATCGAAGACATGCTGGACCGGGGCTGGGGCCGCATCATCAACATCAGCTCGGTCAACGGCGAGAAGGGCCAGTTCGGCCAGACCAACTACTCGGCCGCCAAGGCCGGCATGCACGGCTTCACCATGGCCCTGGCCCAGGAAGTGGCCAGCAAGGGCGTGACGGTGAACACGGTGAGCCCGGGCTATATCGGCACCGATATGGTCAAGGCCATCCGCCCCGACGTGCTGGAAAAGATCGTCGCCACCATCCCCATCAAGCGCCTCGGCACCCCCGAAGAAATCGCCGCCATCGTCGCCTGGCTGGCCGGTGAAGACTCCGGCTTCACCACCGGCGCCGACTTCAGCTGCAACGGCGGCTTGCACATGGGGTGAATCAGGACAGCGGGCATCCTGAGGATGTCCGCTCGCCTGATTCACGACGCCGGCCTGCAAGCCGGCGTTCCTGTTTGCAGGCCTTGGAAGCCATTCCAAAGCAAAACGGCGCTCCATTGGAGCGCCGCAGCTTTTTCTGACCCTCGCACCAGCCTGCGTTGAAACGCTGGTCCCGCCGACAGGAATCGAACCTGTATTTGCCGCTTAGGAGGCGGCCGTTCTATCCATTGAACTACGGCGAGATGGGCAAAACAGCCGCGAATTCTAGCCGTGTTCGACGGCCCCTGAGTGCAGCCGCGCCTTGCCGTTCAGCAATGGGAGATCAGCGCGAGATCTGCGTGAAGTGATAGATGGCCTTGTCGCCAGCCCCTTCGACGCGGTCGTAGCGGAACTGCGCGCCGGGCATCGTCAGCCACTGCATCTTTTTGTCGTTGTCGTCGGTGCGGTGGCCGTAGTAGCGCCGTGCGTCAACCGGGTAGCCCTTGGTGAGTGTGATCATCATGTGCTTGCCGGCGTTGCTCGGCCGTTCGCCGCCGACGAAGATGAAGCCTTGCTCGGTATAGGTTTGGCCGACCACCAAGGCCGCCGGATCGGCCTCGCCACCTGGAAAGGTCTGCGCATAGCGTTCGCGGGTCACGGCCTCGGGCGTGGCCGTGGCCAGGCTGTCGCTGATCAGCGAGCTTTCGATCAGATGGTGCTTGGTGGCGCTGGCGTTGTCGGGCGCGCGTAGGGCCGTCTGGTAGCGCGGGTAGGTGTTGTCGATCAGCTTTTGCACGTTGTCAGAGTCTGAACCTGCCGGCGCGCCGTCTGGGCTGAGTTTGATCCGGTGCTGGTTGCGGAATTCGAAGTTGCGCTTCAGTTCGTCATAGCGGCGCGCACCCTCGGCGTTCAGCCGTTCCACGCCGCTCGGGGGTGTCTCGGTAAAACCGTTCTTGCGCAGCCAGGCGACAAAATCCGGCACCACCGCGTTGTGCTCGATTTGCCCGCCTTGCGCCTGCACGGCCGCCGCCAGGTTCGCGCCGGTGCCGAGAAAGGCATGGACCTCCTGCACCAAGGTCTGCATCGCGGTACGCCGGGTCAGCTCCTTGCCGGTCAGCACCGAGGCCGCCACCGTGGCCAGCCATTGCTCGACCAGCCTGGTGCCGTCGAGCAGGCTGAGTTGCTGCCGGCGCGTCAGCGTTGCCTTGCCGGCCAGCGGGGTCAGCAGGCCGTCGGCATTGCGCAGGCTTTCCGGGCGGCGGTGGAAGACGTGCAGGTCGGAGTCGGCGTGGTAGCCGGTCAGCGCGGTCTGCAAGTTGGCCGGCACAGCGTCGGCATCGCTAAGGCATTGGGCCACCGTGGATGCGGCTGGGCTCGTCTCGCCCTGTTGCAACTCAACGGCTGCAGCGCCGCTGGCTTGCAGAGCGCGTTGGCCCATCTGGTCGGCTTCGCGTTCCAGCTGCGGGTCGTCGTTGATCGCCCGACCGGCCAGTTGCGCGCTGGCGTTGACGCGGCCCTGGCGCTGTTGCACCAGGTGCCAGGCTTCGTGGGGCAGGTGGCGGTCCTGGCCGGGCGCCAGATGGATGTCGGCGCCCTGGGCGAAGGCGTGGGCCTGCAGCTGAGCCGGCTGCGTTGAATTGCGATGTACGCGGACATCGGCGAGGTCAATGCCGCTGAGTGAGGCAATGCCGCTGCGCAGTGGCAGTGGCAGCTGATCGGCACGCTGCGGCTCGCTGTGTGAGGGCGCCGGCGGCTGCTGGAGTTGAGCGATCTGGGCGCCTTGCGCCAGCTGCCTCGGGCTGTTTTGATGCGCTGATGCCGCTGCATCATTGCTTGCGCCTGGCGCAGCACGCATGGCGGCAAAGGCAGCGGGCTTGGCGTCCGTATGAAGGGCCTTGGCGGTTTGTCTCAGCATGGCGGTGGGGCGCCGGCTTGTCCAAGCGCTGCGGGAGCTGGGGCCAATACTAGCGGTGCCGCACCGGGCCGCCAATCAGCAAAATGCTGAGATGCGGTGGCGAGCGCTGATCAGCTCACTCCCAGCGCCATTGCCAGATCAGCTCCAGCGCGTTGTCGTCGCCTGATTGGGCGCGCAGCGTGAAGCGCTGGGCGATGCGGTAGATCAGCTGCCAGCTGCCGGTGGTGGCGTTGATGCCGCGTTCATAGCCGAGGTACCAGCGGCGCGACAGCTGCTTGCCCAGGCGCACCACGGTGCCGCGGGTGTCGTCCTCGCCGCCCTGGCGGACCGAGAGCTCGTCAAGGCCGAGGTTCTTCATTAGCTTGCCGGAGCTGCTTTCGCCCTCGCCGGTCAGCAGGGCCAGCGCGGCGCGCTGCAAGAGCGCGGTATCGGCGCGGCCCAGGCCATCGGGGGCCCGGCCCATCACCAGCCAGGACAGCTTGTCGGTCTCCGGCAGCTCGGGCTCGGAGAAGAGCTTGATGCGCGGCGCCTGTGCGGTGCCGGTCAGTGTGACGCCCACCCGCACATCGGTGTTCGGCCGCACCGCCAGCACATCGAGGCGTGGGTTGTCGACCGCGCCCGCGAAGCTGATCTCGCCACGCTCAATCTCCAGCTTCTGACCGTAGGCATCGTAGGTGCCGCCGACAGTACGCAGCTTGCCCTCGAGCCTTTGTGCGCCATCCTGCTGGTTGAAACTCAGCTGTCCCTGCAGCCGGGTGTCCAGGCCGCGGCCGCGCAGCTTGAGCTGCTCGCCCAGATCGAGGGCCAGCTGCACATGAACCTTGACCGGATCGTCGTTGCTGCTCGCCGCCTCGGCCACTGCCTGCTCTGGCCGCTGAACCTTGACGTCATCGTCAAGGCTGGGCGCATCGCCGCGCGAGAAATCGATCAGGCCTTCGTCGACACGCAGCTTGCCGTCGATGTCGAACTGGCGATTGCCGCCGCGCACATGGACCTCGCCACTGGTGAGCAGCCGGCGGTCGACCCGCTTGAGCAGGGCAAAGCGGTCGGCCCGTAGTTGCAGGTCCAGTGCCGGCGTGCCGCCAGCGGGCATCTGCAGGCGGCCCTGACCGCTGATCTGGCCATCGCCGCCGCGCAGCCGCAGCTGCTCCAGCTGCATCAAGCCGGGTTGCAGCGTCAGCAGGAATTCGCCGCCCTGCATGTCCACGCCCTGCAGCGGATTGCGCAGCTCGATGCGTTGGCCGCTGGCGCGGCCGGTGATGCTGCGCGCGCCCAGTGTGCCGCCAAAGCTCAGGCCGGCCTGCAGCTCACCACCAAGCCGCCAGCCGGCCGGCACCCAGGCGCCCCAGGTGGACAGATTGGCGACATTGGCCTGCAGCACCCCTTCGAGCGGTGCATTGGCTGACGGCCAGGGCGCGGCCGGATCGCCGCGCACCACCAGCGAGCCGCCCAGGCCGCCGAGATTGCTGCCGGCCAGCGCCTGGGTGAAGCTCCAGACGCCGTTGTCGGCGTTGAGGGCCAGGCGCAGCTCGCTCAGGCCCAGCGCCTGGACGCCGCGCTCTTCGGTGACGCTCAAGTCGCCACGCTGGCGTTGCAGCAGCAATTCCAGCTGGGTGCGCGGCGTGCTGCTGAGCCGCAGGCGGCCGCCAACAACCAGATCGCCACCCCAGCCGAAATCGGGCTGCCAGAAGGCCAGCAGCGGTGCCACGGCCAGCGGCTCGAGTTCGACATCGGCCTGCAGCTGGGCCGCGTCGTCGCGGCTGCGTCCGGCCTGCCAGAACAGCTGCTGCCAATGCAGCGCCGCATTGCCGGCCAGTGTCAAGCGGCCTGGCGCGAGCGAGAGCCGCCCGAGGCCTGTCTCACGGCTCCAGCGCAGCTGCAGGGCCAGGTCTTGCGCCTTCAGCCAGACCTCGGCCGGGACTGCAGGCCTGCCGCCGCTGGCCGGCTGGGGCTGCGAGCCGGCCTGCAGGCGCAGCGCGCTGGCCTGCCAGTTCAGCGGCGCGCCATCTTGCCAGGCCTGCCAGGGGGCGCGGTCCAGGCTGCCGGCCAAGCCCAGTTGCAGCTGGGCCAGCAGGGCCTGTGCCGGCTGGCTGGCGTCCTTCATCAAGGCGCGCGCAGCCCAGGCCGGCAGCGGCAGCCGGCCCTGGCTTTGCAGGCTGAGGCGGTGCCTGGCCCAGGAACCGTCGAGCTTGAACTCGGCGTGCGGGACGGTCTGTGCACCGAGCTTGAGCTGATCCACGCTGGCCTGCAGCAGCAGCGGAGCGTCGAGGCGGGAGTCGGCCTGCCAGGCCAGACTGCTCTTGGCCAGGCGCAGCGGTGCCGCTGCCTTGCTGGCTTGCAGCAGCAGCTCGCTGGCACTGCCGGTGGCCGTGCTGTTGAACTGCCAGAGCTTGCCGGTGCGTTGTGCCTGGGCCTGGACCTGCAGCTCGGCCGCACCGGCCAGCTGGGCCTCGGGCAGGGCCAGGCGCAGCAAGGGCTGCAGACGGTCCAGCTGGGCGGCCTGCAGCTTCAGATCGAGACGCGGTGCTTCGCTGTCGGCGCCTTGCAGCTCGGCCTTCAGCGTGTTGTTCGCCACTTGCAGCTGGCCTTGCACGCTGGCTCGCTGCTGATTGCCGCCGGCGTCGCGCTGGTAGTGCAGCTCACCGGCCAGCGCTTGGCCGGCGAGCAGGCCGGGCAGCAGGCGCAGCGTGGCCTGGCCGCTGGGCCAGCTTGCTGCGCTCCTGCCTGGCTGGCCCGGCGCCTGTTGCAGGTCGAGCGCCAACTGGGCGTTGAGCTGGTTATTGCGCGGGCTGGCGCCGGTGGTGGCCTTGCTGCTGCCGGGCACGACGGCGGGCATGACGGAGGCCTGCAGGAACAGCGTCGGGTCGAATTCCTTCAGCTCAGCACTGCCACTGGCATGCCAGCCGCCCTGAGCCTCGCGCAAGACCTGGCCCTGCAGCGCAGCGCTGGCACTGCCGGCCTGCAGCCGCGCCTCGCTGACCAGCAGCTGCCGGCCCTGCAGGCTGGCGCGCAGCTGGAGCTGCAGCTGGCGCGCCGCCGCAGGCAGGTCCTGGCGCTGCAGCTCGGCGCTGAGCTGGGCTTGCATCTCCAAGGGGGCGTTGCCGCCCAGCTTAGCCTGCTGAGCCTGCAACTGGCCTCGGATGCGCATCGGTGCCGCGCGGCCGTCAAGGGCGGCGGGCTGTACCTCATGCAGCGTGGCCTTGAGCCGGTCGCCGCTTGAGGTGCCAGCGGCGAGCTGCAGCTGGCCCTCGGCGCTCAGGCTGCCGCCGGCTTGCGCGGCGCTGCCCAGCTCGGCCTGCAGCTGCTCGATGCGCAGGCGCTGTCCGGCCAGCAGCTCCAGGGTCGTGTGCAGGCGCTGTACCGGCAGCTTGCCCTGGTCCCAGCGGCCGGCCGCACTGTTGCTGAGCTGCAGCTCCAGCCGCATCGGCTTGTCCGCCGCTGTGGCTTGCAGGTTGGCGCGGCCGCTGAGCCGTGTTTGTGGCCAGTGCGGGTGAAGTGCAGCCAGGTCGAAGTTGTTGGCCTGCGCGCTCAGCGCGGCCAGCGGCCAGGGCGCAAAGGGCCGCAGCTGGGCCTGCGCCTGCAGGCTCTGGCCGGCGGCCTGCAGGCGCAGCTGGGCCGCGGCATTGAGCAGCGGGCCTTGCAGCTGCAGCCGGGCCTGCCAGGGCAGCGGCGGCTGATCGTCGAGCGCTGACAGCGGCGTGTTGGGGCCCTGCAGCTTCAGCTCGGCTTGCAGCTGCATCTCGCCGCCCGTCTGCACGCGCGCATCGCCCTGCAGCTGCAGCTGTTGCCAGCGCAGGCCATGCAGCTGGACGCGGTGCTCGCGGCCGCCATCGGCGCTGAGCGCCAGCGTGGCATCGAGCTGTTCCAGGCGCAGCTGGTCGAGGGAGGGGAGCAAGAGCTCGGTAATTTGCAAGCGGCCAAGCTGCAGTCCCAGCGGCAGCTGCACATCGCTGGGCGGCGGGCTCGCCGCATCGCTGCCGACCCAGCTGACACTGAGCCGGTCGGCACGCAGGCTGTCGGCGATCACATCACCCCAGAGCTGCGGTGAAGCATTCCAGGCCAGCCGCAGGCCTTGCCAGCGCAGACCGCTGACGCTGACGCGCGTGCCATCGCTGCCCAGCCAGTTCAGCTGACGAGCGCTGAAGTCGCCGAGCAGGCTGCCGGCCGGCGCATCAACCTCCAGGCCCGGCACCCGGGCCAGCAGCCAGCGCGAGCCGGCTTCGCTGCCCAAGGCCCAGTAGGCGGCCAGGCCCAGGCCGGCCAGCAGGGCGGGCACGGCCAGCGTGCCCAAAAGCAGCGCGCGGCCGGCGCGGCGTCGCGGCGTGGGCGCCGTGGTGTCGCTTGGCGACGGCTCTGCATCGGCCTTGGCAGGATCGTTCGGCAATTGATTCACAAGGCGATCCCGACGCTGAAATGAACCCGCCACTGCCCGGTGGCCTGGCCGCGGGCGAGGTCAACACGCAGCGGCCCCACCGGGCTGCGCCAGCGCACGCCGGCGCCCCAGCCATAGACGGGCTTGAGCTCGCGCAGGCTGTTCGCCGCCTGGCCAGCATCGATGAACACCGCGCCCCAGACGCTGGGCAGGGCCAGGCTGATCGGCCGAGCCAGCTCCATGCTGCCGGTCCAGACCACGCGGCCCCCTATGGTGTTGCCCTTCGCATCCACTGGGCCCAGGCTGCGATAGCCATAGCCGCGCACCGAATCGTCGCCACCGGCCTGGAACAGCAGCCTGTTGGGCAGGCCGGTGTTGGCGCCGGCAAACAGCTTGCCAAACTCGCTGCGCAAGCTGCCATACCAATGCTCGCCAATCGGCTGATACCAGCCCAGCTTGAGCTGGGTGCGGGCAAAGGCGCCGCTGTCCTTGATGCTGTTGTCGGCGCGGCCGGCACCCAGCAGCAGCAGGGCGGTGTAGCCGTCTTCGGGCAGCAAGGGGTTGTCGACGCGGCGACGTATCCACTGGCCGTTGACGGACCAGGCGCCGCCGGTCACGGTGCCCTGGTCGGTCAGCTCGCGCGAGCGCAGCAGCTCCAAATAGAGCATGCGCTCGTCGTGCTGGGTCTCGCGCAGCCGGCCCAGGCGGCTGCTCAGGCTGGTCACATTGCCGTCGGCGGAAAGGTCTTTCTGCCACTGCAGCGAGGCGAAATTGCGCTGCATATCGGGCTGCGGATGGGAGCTCAGCTCCAGCTCGGCATTGCGCAGCAGATGGCCCAGATCGAGCTTGCCGCGGGCACGCACGGGCAGGCCCAGCGGCAGCCGGTTGACGTATTCCAGCGTGACTCTTTCGCCGCTGTTGGCGAAATAGCCGACGCCGGTGGTGGCCTGCTGGCGTGGCGCTTCCTTCAGGCGCACCCGCACCGGCACCGCGTCGGCCAGCGCCGCATCCGGCACGATGTCGACCACGGCGCTGTCGAACAGCTGGGTACGCAGCAGCCGTTCCTGGTAGTCCAGCAGCAGCTGCTCGGTCAGTGGCTGGCCGGGCTGGAAGCCGGCCAGGCGGCGCACGCTCTCGGCCGGTTGCAGCTGCAGGCCTTCGATCTGCAGCTCACCGAGCCTGAACAGCGGGCCGCTGTCAAGCAGCAGGCGCAGTTCGGCGAGGTTGTCGGCCGCCTCGATGCGCGCCTCGCTGGCAGACCAGCGGGCCAGCGGATAGCCCATCGCACGGGCATGGGCCAGGGCCTGGCTCTTGGCTTCTGACCAGGCACTTTGGCTGAATGCGGCGCCGGGCTTGAGCGACCAGCGCTCGCGCAGCTCGGCGCGCAGCGCCGCGGCGCCGGGAACGGAAGCCTCTGCGTGGCTTGGCGGCTCGCTGCTGGCGGGGGCATCGGCGGGCGCCAGGGCGCCGGCGAAGTCGAGCTGCAGCGCCTGCACCAGCGTGCGCGGCCCTGGGTCGACCTGCAGCGTCAGGCTCAGCGGCCGCTCGGCTGAGCCATCGCCGTCCCGCATGATCTGCACCTGGGCGTTGAAATAGCCCTCGGTTTCCAGCAGCGCGCGGGCCTGGGCCGGCGCGGCGGCGCTGAGGCGGTCCAGCTCGACCAGGCTCAAGCGCTCGGCGCCCTCGAGGTACTGGAAGCGGGCCAGGTCCATGTGCTTTTGCAGCAGCTCGCGCAAGGCCGATGGCGATTTCACCTCCAGCGCATAGGCGGGCTTGCCCTGGGGCGGCTTGCTGACCGCGGCGATCAGCTGATTGGGCGCATCGAAGACTTTGCTGATGCTGGCGCAGCCGCTCAATCCAAGCGTCAGCAGCAGGGCCAGCAGCGGCAGTGCGCCGCAGCGCCCGGTGTGTTTCCTCATTTGCTCAGCAATCGCATCGCGCTTTCGAGCCCGGCGATGGACAGCGGGAACATCTTCTGGTGTACCAGTTGCTGGATCAGCGCGATGCTTTGCCGGTACTGCCAGACCCCTTGCGGTTCCGGGTTGATCCAGGCGTGCTTGGGAAAGGCGTTGAGCAGGCGCTGCAGCCACTCGGCGCCGGCCTCCTCGTTGTTGTACTCGACGCTGCCGCCGGGCTGCAGGATCTCGTAAGGGCTCATCGTCGCGTCGCCGATGAAGATCAGCTTGTAGTCCTTGTTGTACTTGCGGATGACGTCCCAGGTGGGCGTCTTCTCGGCATAGCGGCGCCGATTGTTCTTCCAGACGAAGTCGTAGACGCAGTTGTGGAAGTAATAGAACTCCAGGTGCTTGAACTCGGTCTTGGCGGCCGAGAACAGCTCCTCGACGCGGTGGATGTGTTCGTCCATCGTGCCGCCCACGTCCATCAGCAGCAGCACCTTGACCTTGTTGTGCCGCTCCGGCTGCATGCGGATGTCGAGCAGGCCGGCATTGGCCGCGGTCTTGTGGATGGTGTCGTCGAGATTGAGCTCCAGCTCCGAACCCTCGCGGGCAAAGCGGCGCAGCCGGCGCAGCGCCACCTTGATGTTGCGGGTGCCGAGTTCGAGGTTGTCGTCGTAGTCGCGGTAGGCGCGCTGCTCCCAGACCTTGACGGCGCTTTTATTGCCACCCTTGCCGCCGATGCGTATGCCTTGCGGGTTGTAGCCGCTGTTGCCGAAGGGGCTGGTGCCGCCGGTGCCTATCCAGCGGTTGCCGCCCTCATGGCGCTCCTTCTGTTCCTCGAAACGTTTTTTCAGCGTTTCCATCAGCTCGTCCCAGCCCATCTTCTCGATGGCGGCCTTTTGCTCAGGCGTCAGTTCCAGTTCCAGATGCTGGCGCAGCCATTCCAGCGGCACGTCCTGGCTGAAGTCGGTCAGCATCTCCACGCCCTTGAAGTAGGCGCCGAAGGCACGGTCGAACTTGTCAAACTGCGCTTCGTCCTTGACCAGGCAGGTGCGGGCCAGGAAGTAGAACTTGTCAATGGTCGGGCCGCCTTCGTCGGCGATCACGCCCTGGCGCAGCGCGCCCAGCAGGCTCAGGAATTCCTGCACCGAAACCTGCAGTTTGGCGGCACGCAGCGTGTAAAAAAACTTGATCAGCATGAGCGAGGCCTGAATCCTGAGCGGCTGCGGCCGATTATCCATGGTGGATGTCGCATATTGCACGGACGGCGGGGCAATCTGAGCCTGGCCAAGCCGTGTCATGCGCGTAGCATGGTGGCGCAAATCCCCTGGGGGTGCGGATGGATGTCGAAGTCGAGCAGATGCTCAAGGCGCTGTACGGTGCCATCTCCGAAGAAGAGGGGCGCTGGCTGGCCCGCTACCGGGGCCAGGTCTTGCGCAGCCACTTTCAGCCCATCTACAGCTTTCCGCATCGACGCCCGGTCGGCTACGAGGGCTTGATCCGGGTGTTTTCGGAGAGCGGCCAGCCGCTGTCGCCGGTGGCGGCTTTTGAGCAGGTCGGCAATTTCCAGGAACAGGTGATGCTGGATCGGCTGTGCCGCCTGCTGCATGTGCACAACTTCGTGGCGCAGCAGGTGCCCGATTGCTGGCTGTTTCTGAACATCCACCCGGCGGTCTTCGTCCACGCCTCGCAGCAGGCGGAGATGCTGGCCACGGCGGTGAACGTTGTTCATCAGCTGGGTTTGCCCATGCACCGCCTGGTCTTCGAAGTGACCGAAGACGTGATGGCGCAGGATCAAAAGTTCGAGGCCGCGGTGGAGAGTGCCCGCTCGACCGGCTGCCTGCTGGCCCTTGATGATTTCGGTGCCGGCCACTCGAACTTCGATCGGGTCTGGCGGATCAAGCCGGAGATCGTCAAGCTCGACCGCGGGCTCTTGCAGCGGGCCATGGCCTCTTCGCGCATCGCCCGGGTGCTGACGCAGATGGTGTCCTTGCTGCACGAATGCGGCGCTGTGGTGCTGCTGGAAGGCGTGGAAACGCGCGACGAAGCGCATCTGGCGCTGGATGCCGACGTCGATCTGGTGCAGGGCTTTGCCTTTGGCCGGCCGCAGGCCGATCTGGCGCCGGCCGGGACGGTCAGCCCGGTGCTGGAGAGCATCTGGGACATGTTCGACGAGCGCCACCTGGCCGGCCGCGAGGCCTATGACGAGCGCATCGCACCGTTTCGCACCGCAATGGCCTTGGCGCTGCAGCCACTGCAGCAAGGCAGAAGCCTGCGCGACGCCTGCGATGCGCTGCTGCGCCTGCAGAACACCCAGCTCTGTTACCTGCTGGACGAGCATGGCCGGGAGCTGGGCGAACGGGTGTCGCCGGCGGGCGCGCAGTTCCCGGCCGAATTGCGCTTTGCGCCGCTCGACCGCGCCGGCGACGCCCGCTGGGCCCGGCGTCCTTACTTCCGCCGCGCGATCGATTCGGTCGGCGAGGTGCAGGTGACGCGGCCCTATCTGAGCCTGCATGGCGCCCGAATGTGCATCACGCTGTCGCTGGCCTTCTGGCAGGACGGCCGGCTGCGTGTGCTCTGCGCCGATGTCGACTGGGGCCAGGTCGATCCCGGCTGAGTCAGCGTCGACGCGCTGCCGGCTTTTTCGTTGCTGCGGCCTGGCGGGCGCCGGCACGTTTGGGCTTGCCCTGGTGCGCCTGCAGCCAGGCGAAGAACTCCTGGTACCAGAGCTGGCTATTGGCCGGCTTCAGCACCCAGTGGTTTTCGTCCGGGAACCAGAGCAGCCGCGCATCGACGCCGCGCGCCTTCAGCGTGTTGTAGTAGGCCAGGCCCTGGGCATCGGGCACGCGGTAGTCCTTGGCGCCGTGGATCACCAGCGTGGGCGTCTGCATGTGCTGGGCGAAGCTGTGCGGGCTTTGCGAGGCCACTTTGGCCGGATCGTCCCAGTACCAGGCGCCGAGTTCGCGGGCATGCCAGTTGTAGGCATCGTCGGCAAACATGGCCTGCCAGTCGTAGCAGCCGGCATGGCAGACATAGGCCTGGTAGCGCCCCGGTGCCACATGACCATTCATCCAGGCCACCATATAGCCGCCATAGGAGCCGCCGGTGGCGTAGAGGCGCGTCGGGTCGATGAAGGGCTTTTGGAGCAGCCAGTCGGTGGCCGCCTCGATGTCCTGCAGCTCCAGTTCGCCCCAGCGGTGGGTGATGGCGTCGAGGAAGGCGTGGCCAAAGCTCGATGAGCCGTGATAGTTGACGCAGGCGACCACATAGCCTTCGGCCGCAAAGACCTGGTGGTTCCAGCGGAAGTGCCAGGAATCACCAAACGCCGTGTGCGGCCCGCCATGGATCACATGCATCAGCGGGTATTTGCGCCGTGGGTCGAAGTCAGGCGGGTAGATCAGCCACATCTGCACGCCATCGCCCTGGGCGCCTTCGAACCAGACTTCCTCGTGACGCGAGAAACGGTGCTGCGCCATCAGCGCGTCATTGAAGTGCTCGATACGGCGGCTGCGGCCTTCATCGGCCTCGCCCTCCTGCTCGACGACCGAGATCCGCGGCGGATGCTGGACGCCGTCGTGCTGCACGACGAGCGTGCCGGCCTGCAGCGCAAAGGCGCCGGCATGGCCGCCCTCGAACAACACGAAGGCGGCGCAGGTCTTCACATCGAAGCGCCAGAGGTGGCGGCGGCCGCGGTCCTCGGCGCAGAAGAGCAGGCCGAGGTCATCCTCATCCCAGCGCAGCGGCGCCTCGACGACATGGTCCCAGTCCTCCGACAGCACGGCCCAGTGGCCATGGGTGTCCAGCACCGCGAGCTGGCGCGGCATGGTGTGCTTGCGGCCCTGCTCGCTGGCCAGAAAGGCCAGATGCTGGCCGGCGTGGCTGTAGACGGGCGTGCTGAAGTCCCAGTCATCGTCCTGCAGCAGCGGGCGGATCGCGCCGCCGCGCAGCTCGATCTCGGCCAGCGCGTGGCGGTTGCTGATGCGTTTCTCGGCCGCCAGGTCGCAGGCGAAGACGATGCGCCGGCCGTCGGGCGAGATGTCGAAACAGTCGGCGTTCGGGTCGGTGCGGGTCAGCTCATAGCCGCTGCCTTCGAACAAATCGCGCACCTTGCCGCTGGCGATGTCCAGCACATGCAGATGCGGCACCCGGCCCATGGGCACGTGGTGGTCCCAGTAGCGGTACAGCGCCTCCGAGGTGACGTAGCCGCTGCTCTTTCTCGCCTTGAACTCGCGCAGCGCCCGCGCCTGGGCCGCGCTGCCGCGCAGCTCGGGCCAGACCCAGGAAATGAAGGCAATGCGCTTGCCATCGGGAAACCACTTGAAGGCCTCGACGCCGGTGGCCACGACGGCCGCACGGCGCGCCTCGCCGCCATCGGGCGGGATCAGGTAGAGCTGGCTTTCCTCGTCGCGTTCGCCCTGCTGTTCGCGTTTGGCGATGAAGGCGATCAGGTCGCCGCGCGGGCTCCATTGCGGGGCGGCATCCTTGTCGCCGGCCTGGGTCAGTGCGCGCGGCTCGCCGCCCAAGGTCGACAAGAGCCACAGCGAGGCGCTGCTGCTGTTCTTCTCCATGTCGTAGCGGGTGCTGGCCACGACGGCCTGGGCGCCGTCCGGCGACAGGCTGGGCGCGCCCACGCGCTCGATGTGCCACAGCGCCTCGACATCAAAGCGGGCAGTGGCTTTCTTCTGGCTCGCCATCGGCGGCTCCTTGTGAGGCAGAAAACGGGGCAGCGGTCAGCGCGGCTTGTCGAGCTGGAACTGCAGATGGCTCTTGACGGCCGGCCATTCAAAGGCGGTGATGCTGTAGACGCAGCTGTCGCGCAGCGTGCCGTCGCTGGCGCGCAAGTGGGCGCGCAGGACGCCGTCCAGCTGCGCGCCGAGGCGTTCGATGGCCCGGCGGCTCTGGTGGTTCATCCGGTGGGTGCGGAACTCGACGGCGCTGCAGCCCAGCTGCTCGAAAGCGTGCTGCAGCAGCATCAGCTTGCATTCGGTATTCAGCCCGCTGCGCTGCACACGGCGGGCATACCAGGTCGAGCCGATCTCGACCCGCGGCGTCGCGTGGTCGATGTTCATATACGTTGTCATGCCGGCGATCCGGCCCTCGGCATCAAAGACGGTGAAGGGCAGCATGCTGCCGGCGGCATGCAGGGCCAGCCGGCGCTCGATCTCGGCGGCCATGCGCTCGGGCGCGGCGACGCTGGTGTACCAGAGCCGGTGCAGCTCGCCGTCGGCGGCGGCGGCCTGCAGGCCGTCCAGGTGTTCGGGGCGCAAAGGCTGCAGGCTGGCATGCCGGCCTTGCAGGCTGACCCAGGCGGACAGGGGAGAGGTGCTCATCGCTTGGGTGTTGGCCTTGTTCAAACGGGCTTGATCAGCAGCCGGCGCATCAGCCAACGTGCAACGCCGGCGACCACCAGCATCAGCGCCAGGCCGGCAATCTGCGGCAGCGCCCAGCCGGGCGTGTTGATGAAATCCAGGCCGAGCAGGGCGGCCAGCTGCCAGCCGGCCAGCGCACCGCCGACAAAGCCGATCGCGTCGGCCAGGCCCTCGCGCAGCGCGGCTTCGATGGGCTTGTCCATCAGCGGTTGCGCTGCTGCATGAAGACCAGCTTCTCGAACAGGGTCAGGTCTTGCTCGTTCTTCAGCAGAGCGCCCACCAGCGGCGGGATCGCCACTTTTTCGTCCTTGCTCTGCAGTGCCTCGGTCGAGATGTCTTCGGCGACCAGCAGCTTCAGCCAGTCCAGCAACTCCGAGGTGCTGGGCTTCTTCTTCAGCCCCGGCAGATTGCGCACCTCGAAGAAGGTCTTCATCGCCGCGGCCAGCAGTTCCTTCTTGATGCCGGGGAAGTGCACATCGACGATGCGTTGCATCGTCTCGGCCTCGGGGAACTTGATGTAGTGGAAGAAGCAGCGGCGCAGGAAGGCGTCGGGCAGCTCTTTCTCGTTGTTCGAGGTGATGAAGACCAGCGGGCGATGGCGGGCCTTGATCAGCTGGCGGGTCTCGTAGACATAGAACTCCATGCGATCAAGTTCGCGTAGCAGATCGTTGGGGAACTCGATATCGGCCTTGTCGATCTCGTCGATCAGCAGGGCCACCGGCTGATCGGCCTCGAAAGCCTGCCAGAGCACGCCCTTGACGATGTAGTTCTCGATCTGACGGACCTTGTCCGAGCCTTCGATAGCGGCCAGCTGGCTGTCGCGCAGGCGGCTGACGGCGTCGTACTCATACAGGCCCTGCTGTGCCTTGGTCGTGCTTTTGATGTGCCATTGCAACAGTGGCAGGCCCAGGCTTTGAGCGACTTGCTCGGCCAGCATGGTCTTGCCGGTGCCGGGTTCGCCCTTGACCAGCAGCGGTCTTTGCAGGGCGATGGCCGCATTGACGGCCAGTTTCAGATCGTCGGTGGCGACGTACTGCGAGGAACCTGCAAACTTCATGGGCTGGATCAAGGTCTGTACTGGGTCGGGCCAGTATAAGGTGGTGCCTATAATGCGCCCCGGTGTCAGATCAAGACTTCGGGATCATGAAAAAACTTCTGCATATCGCCCTCGCTCTCGCCGCTACCGCTGTTGCCAGCCTGGCGCAGGCTCAGGACATCAAGGCCGGTGAGACCAAGATTGCCATGTGCATCGGCTGCCACGGCATCCCGGGCTATCAGGCCACCTTTCCCGAAGTGCACAAGGTGCCGATGATTGCTGGCCAGAACGCCAAGTACATCGCCTCCGCGCTGACGGCCTACGCCAAGGGCGAGCGCAAGCACCCGACGATGCGTGGCATCGCCCAGTCGCTGAGCGACCAGGACATCGCCGACATCTCCGCCTTCTACGAACAGCAGGCCAAGGCCCCGGCCGCGCCCGAGGCGGCCGCAGCGGCCAGCGCCCAGGTGCAGGAATTGCTGACCAAGGGCGCTTGCGCGTCCTGCCACGGGGCCAACTTCAGCAAACCGATCGACGGCGCCTACCCCAAGCTGGCCGGTCAGCATGCCGACTATCTGTATGTGGCGCTGAAGGCTTACCAGACCACCGACAAGGCCTATGTCGGCCGTGGCAACGCCATCATGGCCGGTCAGGTCAAGCAGTTCAGCCACGATGAGTTGAAGGCACTGGCCAAGTATCTGGCTTCGCTGCCCGGCGAACTGCGCACCGTGCCGCAAAGCAAGATGCGCTGAAACGCCGCAATCTGATCAGATTGTGAGAAAAGCCGCCTTCGGGGCGGCTTTTTTGCGTCTGTTTGCGCTTTCATCGGCGGGCTTCAGCCTCGATACTCGGGCGATATACAGGCTGCCGGCTTTTCCTTCGCAAGCGTCCATGCTCAAGAAGATTCCGACTTACGACGTGACCCTGGGCATGTACCTCCAGTCCATGGAGGGGTCGTGGTTGTCCCATCCCTTCTGGAAGACCAAGTTCGTGCTGCGTGAGCAGTCCGATCTGGACGCGCTGCTGAAGAGCGGGGTGCCGGCCGTCTGGATCGATGTCAGCAAGGGTTCCGACGTTCAGCCCAAGGAACCCTTGGTACCCGTGGTGGAACTGCCGCCGGCACCGGCGCCAGCGCCCGAGCCGCCCCCGCCGGTGCTGCCTGCCGAGCCGCTGCCGAGCAAGGCCTCATTGAAAGACGAGATGGGCCGCGCGGCGCAAATCGTCAACCGTTCGCGTCAGGCGGTGATGAATCTGTTCGGCGAGGCGCGTCTGGGCAAGGCGATTGCGGCCGAGGGCTGCCTGCCGCTGGTCGAGGACGTGGCCAATTCGGTCTCGCGCAACCCGTCGGCGCTGATCAGCCTGGCGCGTCTCAAGACCAAGGACGACTACACCTATATGCACTCGGTGGCCGTTTGCGCGCTGATGGTGTCGCTGTCGCGCCAGCTGGGGCTCAACGAAGCGCAGACCCGCGAGGCGGGGCTGGCCGGACTTTTGCATGATGTCGGCAAGATGGCCATGCCCCTCGAGGTGCTGAACAAGCCGGGCCAGCTGACCGATGCCGAGTTCGACATCATGCGTTCGCATCCGGTGCGCGGCCACGACATGCTGCTCGAAGGCTCGGGGGTGCCCGATGGGGCGCTCGATGTCTGCCTGCACCATCACGAGAAGATCGATGGCAGCGGCTATCCGAAGAAGCTCAAGGGCGAGCAGCTCAGCCTGCTGGCCAAGATGGGCGCGGTCTGCGATGTCTATGACGCCATCACCTCGACGCGGCCCTACAAGGCGGCCTGGGATCCGGCCGGCTCCATCCAGCGCATGGCGCAGTGGGCCGGCCATTTCGATCCTGCGGTGTTCCAGGCCTTTGTGAAAAGCGTGGGCATTTATCCGGTCGGCACCTTGGTGAAGCTGCATTCGGGCCGGCTGGCCGTCGTCGTTGACCAAAGCCCGGTCAAGCTGACCTCGCCGCTGGTGCGGGTGTTTTTCTCGACCAAGTCGCAGATGCCCATACCCACCGAGCTGCTCGATCTGAGCCTGCCCAACTGCAATGACCGCATCGTCTCGCGCGAAAGCCCGGAAGACTGGAAGTTCGCCCATCTGGACGATCTCTGGATGAAGCCAGGCGGCCGCTGAGCCGGCCCAGCCGCCTGAGGCTAAACACTAGCCCCGCGGCAGCGAGCGCTGCCTACACTCGCGCTGTGCTTCCCCTGCCGAGGACCTATTCGATGAAACGATGGCTGTTGCTGGCTGTTTGCGGCCTGGCGCTGGGCCTGGCCCAGGCGCAAACATTGCGCTGGTCCAGCCAGGGGGATCCGCAGACCATGGATCCGCATTCGCAGAACGAGCTGATGACCAATATGGCCAATGGCCAGGTCTATGAGCGTTTGGTCAGCCGTGACAAGCAGCTGCGCATCGTGCCGGGTCTGGCTGCCGAGTGGACGCAGCTGTCGCCGCTGCTGTGGCGATTTAAGTTGCGCCAGGGCGTCAAGTTCCACGATGGCTCGCCGTTCACGGCGGATGACGTGGTCTTCTCGCTGCAACGCGCCCGTGACGCCAATTCGCAGGTGGCCGTCTATGCCAACGCGCTGGGCACGCCGCGCAAGATCGACGACTACACGGTGGAGTTGCAGCTGAGCGCGTTCAACCCCATCGTGCTGCAGCATCTGGACCTGATGTGGATGATGAGCAAGCGCTGGTGCGAGCAGCACCGTGCGCTGCGGCCGCTGGACTTCAAGAATCGCGAGGAGGGCTACACCAGCCTGCATGCCAATGGCACGGGCCCCTACAAGCTGGTCAGTCGCCAGCCCGGGATCAAGACCGTCTACGAACGCAATCCGCACTGGTGGGGCAGCTTTGAAGGCAATGTGCAGGAGGTCGTCTACACGCCGATCACCAACGACGCGACGCGCCTGGCTGCGCTGGTGTCCGGCGAGATCGATCTGGTGCTGGATCCGGCGCCGCGCGATGTGCCGCGGCTGCGTAACACGCCAGGTGTGCGTGTTTATGAAGGCCCCGAGAACCGCATCATCTTCATTGGCATGGACCAGATGCGCGACAAGCTGCTGCATGCCAAGGTGCCTGGTGACAAGAATCCGTTCAAGGACATCCGCGTGCGCCGGGCCATGTACCAGGCCATCGACATCGAGGCGATCCGGCAGAAGCTGATGAATGGCATGAGCATGCCCACCGGCGGCCTGACTTCTTCGCCGCTGGGCGCCTACAGCGATGCAGCGCTGGAGGCACGGCTGCCGCTGGATGTTGCCGGTGCGCGCAAATTGATGGCCGAGGCTGGCTATGCCGATGGCTTTGAAGTGACGCTGGACTGCCCGAACAACCGCTATATCAACGACGAGTCGATCTGCTTGGCACTGGCCAGCATGTGGTCGCAGCTGAAGATCAAGGTACGGGTCAATGCGATGCCACGGGTCTTGTACTTCCCCAAGCTGGAGAAGTACGACACCAGCCTCTTCATGCTGGGCTGGGGCGGTGCCATCACCGATGCCGAGACGACGATGACCGCCGTGTTGCGCAACCGGGGCGACAAGGGCATCGGTTCCTACAACTACGGCCTGGTCATCAACGATCGCTTTGACCAGCTGGCCGCCCAGTCCAGCGTCGAGCCCGACCCGAAGAAGCGCGAGCAGTTGATCAAGACCGCGCTGGCCGAGTACCGCGAGCAGGTTCACCTGATTCCGTTGCACCGGCAGATGATTCCGTGGGCAGCGCGCGAGACGGTGACGCCGACACACCGGGCCGACAACTGGCTCGAGTTTGCCTGGGTGCAGATCAAGCGCTGAGGCGCCGGACAAGGCTGCGGTGCTGGTCTGGATTTGGCCGGCTTCGCCGCCGCTTCATCGGGCATTGACCGGGCTGGCCCTGGCCGACACTGCGGGCAACGGCCTGTTGAAGGGCCTGCCGAGGCCATGTCATGTCATTTCGCTTTGCCCCCGACCCCGCTCGATATCTCACTGTTCTTGCTCCGCTGGGCCTGAGCTTGTTGCTGGCTGCGTGCGGCAGCGGCGGCGGCGGCAGCGCGGATACCACCACGCCCGGCTTCAGCACCGAGCCCAAGCTCAGCGGCGTGCTGGCGGTGGGCTCGCCATTGCTGGGCGCGCAAGTGAGCGTCGTTGATGGCACGGGCGCCGCCGTGGGCAGTGCCACCGCGCATCCGGTCGACGGCAGCTACAGCCTGACGCTGACGACCAAGACACCGACCGCGCCGCTGCTGGTGCAAGCCCGCGGCATGGACGCCGCTGGCAATATGCAGGTGCTGCACTCGGTAGCGCCGGTGCTGGCTGCCACCATGGTGGCCAACGTCACCACGCTGAGCAATGCCAGTCTGGCCATGCAGCTGGGCACCGATCCGGCGACCGTCTTCGCCGCTGCCAAGACCAGCGCCAGCACCATCACCGGCTTGACGGCGCTGACGCCGGCCGCGGATTTCCTGAAGACGCTGATCAAGAACAACCTGACCGACGTCAAGATCACCACGCCGGCCTCGCTCGACCTGTTCAACGACGCCGGTTTCAGCGCCACCAAGGGGGCCCAGGATCTGCTGCTCGAGGGCCTGCGGGTCCATCTGGTGCACAACACCAAGGGTGCAGAGGAACTGCATCTGAGCAACAAGCTGCTGCCCAGCAGCGCGCCCGAGGTGGTGGTGGACCTGGCCACGGCCAAGACCGAGCTGGCCAAGACCACCGACGCCGCACCGGCCAATGCGATCACCTCGACGCTCAAGGGCACGACCAGCGCCACCGCGACCATGCTCTTGCTGGGCAATCTCGATGACTTGAGCGCAGCCCTGAACAAGCTGATCGCGACGGGGCTGACGGCAACGACGGCTGCGGCCTCGCCGCTGGTCAGCGGCTACGACACCTACAACGGGCGCAACAAAGGCACGCTGGCCATACTGCTGGCCGATCTGGCCAGCAAGAACCGCCAATTCGGCCGCTGGCAGCTGACCGGTTGCGCCGACGACACGCTGGCCACCGGCGGCAGCTGCAGCCGGGTGCTGGTGTCGGCACCCATCACCGACAGCAGCGGTGCCGTCGTCGAGATCTACAACGACGCGGTCAAGTACACCAAGGCACCCGCTGCTGGTGTGCCGAACTGGTCGCTGATCGGCAATGGCAAGCCGCTGGAATTTGCGATTCATCCCTTGCTGTGGACCGAGTTCGCGGCCGACGGCGCGGTCAGTGCGAGCCTGCCGCTCAATCCGATACCCGGCGTGCAGGTGCTGCTGGGCTCCTACAATGCCGACTCGCCACCGGTCAAGCAGCTGGACAGCGCGACGGTGCAGACCCCGGGTGGCTTCAGCATGGCGCTGGCCCAGTGCACCTTGAACTACCTCTGCCTCTCTGCCACGCCAGGCAGCACCAGCACGGCGGCCAGCGGTGGCGCCGGCGATCATGTGCTGCGCCGTGGCACGCTCGGCTGGATTGGCGCCGCCGATGTGCTCAAGGGGGCCAAGTACATCGCCTCCTACACCCTGGCCGGCGCCGCGGTGACACGCAATGCCTGGTTGCGCGCCGATGTGCCGGTCGACTACCTGCCTGGACGCTTCCCGACACTCGATGGGGTCAGCGCGACAGCGCCGCTGAAGGGCAGCAACCTGCTGTTGGGCATGACGGTCAACTGGGCGGCCTGGGCCAAGGCCAATCCCGATCAGCGCCTGATCAGCCTGCGCAGCGTCATCAGCGATGACAGCAGCGCCCCGCAGATCATCGACCACACGGTGCCGCTGCCGCCCAGCACCACGCTGGTCCTGCCGGCGCCCAGCCTGTCCGTCCTGCCCAGCAAGTACGAGCTGTGGCTGGGCTCGCAGGACTCGCAAGGCCACCGTTACCTGAGCAAGTACAGCTTGCAGTAGCTCAAGTTTTGCATTCAGAAACACGCTGGCAACGATAGGCCGGTGTGGCTGCGCGATAATCGCACGGTCGCCGAGACTGTGCCGGCGGCGTTGTTTCGTGAGCATGAATTCGCCCTTGGGGTGGCGTGCCCGGCCGTTGGAAACCACTCATGACGTTGCTAGCGCTAAAGGTTCACTCGCCACGCAAAGTTGATTCAAAGCTGAAGCGACTGTTGCGGGAGTTGGGGTTGCCGGCAAGTGAAGTTCTTTCGCTGCCATTCACCGAACCATCCGACTTCATGCCGGAGGCCGCCAACTGCCACTTCAATGTTCTGGCGCAGGTCAAACTCGCTGGCGGTCGCGCGGTTCACGGTTGGATTCTTGCTGAGGATAGAAAGCAAGATTTTGTCGAGGCTGTGTTCCATTCCGTTTGGCAGCCTGTGGCCGGCCCATTGCGGGACCTCACGCCTCGGTCCTTGCCAGAGGCCAAGATTCTGTTCGTGCCGGATCCGCGCCGGCGCTTGGTCTTGACCACTGAATCTGATCGACCAGCTATCCTCACCTACGAGAACTTTCGCATGCATGAGGGGCGTGCCCTGGCCCCGCTGCGCCAAGTTCGCCTGCCGGTCTGCTCGACACTGATTGCGCGTTTTGAGCTTTGGCCCTGGCAAGATCAGAGTGCAAATGTTGCCTGATTGAGGCTTACGTGTTGAGCTGGCGCATTGCCACAATGCCGCCGTCGCCATCGCACAAGCCAGAACACCCGTCGACTCCTAAGCTTGTCGCAAGTTTTTCTTGCGATGGGGAATGGCCGTGCGACGTTGGAATGGTTGGGGTGACGACAGCATAGAAACCGCGCTGCAGCCAGGCGCTTTGGCCTTTTTGCATCAGCAGATCGGCGCCACGGCGGCGCCCAGCGATGCAGCCTTGGCGGCCGTGCTGGCGCAGCTGCCGCCGTCGCGGCTGCCACCGCATCCGCAGGTCAGCACCGACGCCGAGGCGCGGCTGCGCGCCAGCTTTGGCCAAAGCCTGGGCGACTGGCTGCGCCTGCGCTTTGGCCGCATCGGCGCGGTCAGCGATGGGGTGGCCTGGCCGGAGAGTTCGGCCCAGGTGCGCGAGCTGCTGGACTGGGCAAGTGAGGTCGGTGCCATCGTGATCCCCTGCGGCGGCGCCACCAGCGTGGTCGGCCACCTGAGCCCGCCAGAAGACCCTCGACCGGTGCTGACGCTGATGATGGGCCGGATGCGCAAGCTCCTGAGCCTGGACAGCACGGCCCAGCTGGCGCGCTTTGAGGCCGGCGTGCTCGGCCCCGATCTGGAAGCCCAGCTGCGCGCCCAGGGCTGGATGCTGGGCCACTATCCGCAGAGCTTTGAATACGCCAGCCTGGGCGGCTGGGTGGTGACCCGCTCCTCGGGCCAGCAGTCGGCCCGCTATGGCCGCATCGAGCAGCTGTTTGCCGGCGGCCGCCTGGAAACACCGCGCGGCACGCTGCAGATCCCAACGCTGCCGGCCTCGGCCGCCGGGCCCGATCTGCGTGAATGGGTGCTGGGCTCCGAGGGACGGCTGGGTGTGCTGACCGAGGCCACCGTGCGCATCAGCCGGCTGCCCGAGCGTGAAGAATTCATCGGCGTCTTCCTGCCGTCCTGGCAGGCCGGCGAAGCGGCGGTGCGGGCGCTGGCCCAGGCGCGGCTGGGTCTGTCGATGATGCGCCTGGCGAACCCGGTGGAGACTTTGACGACGCTGCGCCTGGCCGGGCATGAGGCCCAGATCGCCTGGCTGGAGCGTTATCTCGCCTGGCGTGGCTGCGGCGAAGGCAAGGTGCTGCTGATGCTGGGCTTCAGCGGCGGTGCGCGCCAGCTGCGGGCCATGCAGGCGCTGGCACGGCCGATCTTGAAAGCGCAGGGCGGCGTCTCCACCGGCACGCTGCTGGGCAAGAAATGGGCGGCCAATCGTTTCAAGGGCGTCTATCTGCGCAATGCCTTGTGGGCCCAGGGCTATGCGGTCGACACCATGGAAACGGCGGTCGACTGGTCGCGCGTGCCGGCGATGATGGCGGCGATGGAGAGCGCCGGGCGCGAGGCCTTGGCCGGCTTCGGTGAGCGCTGCCATGCCTATACCCATCTCTCCCATGTGTATGCGCAGGGCTCCAGCGTCTACACCACTTTTGTGTTCCGCATCGGCGGCGACTTTGACAGCGCCATGGCCCGCTGGAAGGCATTGAAGCAGGGGGTTAGCCAGGCCATCGTCAACCAGGGCGGCACGATCTCGCACCAGCACGGCGTGGGCAAGGACCATGCCGCCTACCTGGGGGCCGAGAAGGGCGCCACCGGCATGGCCGCCCTGCAGGCCATGGTCGATCACTTCGACCCGCAGGGCCTGCTGGCCTCGGGCAATCTGCTGCCGCCAGCGACGCCGGCCCAGCCGGGGCGGAGCGGGCGATGAAGCGCGAGCAGGCGCTGGACGGCCTGCGCGCTGCCGGCATGGCCCAGCCCTTTGATGTGCTGGTCATCGGTGGCGGCATTGCCGGCGCCGGTGTGGCGCTGGAGGCGGCGCGGGCCGGCGCGCGGGTGGCGCTGGTCGAGGCGCGCGATTTCGCCAGCGGCACGTCCTCGCGCTCATCCAAGCTGGTCCATGGCGGCCTGCGCTATCTGGCCCAGGGGCAGTTCGGCCTGACGCGTCAATCGCTGCGCGAGCGCAATGCGCTGCTGCGCGACGCCGCCGGCCTGGTGGCGCCGCTGCGCTTTCTGCTGCCGGTGCGCGAGGGCGACAAGAACGGCCGCGCGCTGCTGGGCCTGGGCCTGCTGGCCTACGATGTCTTGGCCCGTTCACGCAGCCGCGTCTGGCTGGGCCTGGAGGCCTTGCTGCAGCGCTCGCCGTGGCTGGGCCGCAGCGGCCTGCGCGGGGGCTGGAGCTATCTGGACGCGCAGACCGACGACGCCCGCCTGGTGCTGCGCGCGCTGGCCGAGGCGCGCAGCCACGGCGCGCTGACGCTCAACCACCTGGCCGTCGAATCGCTGTCTCGTGGCGAGCAGGGCCAGGTCAGCGGCGCGCTGCTGCGCGATGCGATCAGTGGCGAGCGGCTGGCCGTGGCGGCCCGCTGCGTGATCAATGCCACCGGCGCCTGGGCCGATGGCCTGCGCCAGCAGCAAGGGCTCAGCCCGCGGCTGCGGCCGCTGCGCGGCAGCCATCTGCTGCTGCCGGCCTGGGCCTTGCCGGTCTCGGAAGCGGTGGCCTTTGCGCATCCCGACGACGGCCGGCCGGTGTTCGCGCTGCCCTGGCTGGGCGCCACGCTGGTGGGCACCACCGATCTGGATCACCGCGAGTCGCTGGACCGCGAGCCCGGCATCAGCCGCGCCGAGTTCGACTATCTGCTGCGCGCCTTGCAGCATCAGTTCCCCAGCCTGGATCTCGGCGAGCAGCAGGTGCTGTCGACCTGGTCGGGCGTGCGCCCGGTGCTGGCTTCGGGGCAAGACCTGGCCCCATCGGAAGAAACGCGCGAGCATTTCATCGCCGAGGAGGCCGGGCTGATCACCGTCACCGGCGGCAAGCTGACAACCTTCCGCGCCAGCGCGCTGCAGGCCCTGCGCCTGGCCTCGCGCCGGGTGCCGGCGCTGGCCATGCTGACGGCGCTGGATGGTCCCTCGACGGCGCCGGTATTCGCCGCTGCCACGCTGGCCACCCGGCGCCGCCTGCTGCAGGACCGCCGGCTCGGTGCCGCACTGGCACAGCGCTGGCTGGATCTGTATGGCGAGCAGGCGCTGGCCTTGCAGGCCCTGGTCGATGAGCGCGGCGCGGCCGAGTTGCAGCCGCTGGGCCCGCCGGCGCCGAGCCGGCCGGTCTGGGGCGAGCTGCGCCATGCCTGCCGCAGCGAAGCGGTTGAGCATCTCGACGATCTGCTCTTGCGCCGCAGCCGCTTGGGCCTGCTGATGCCCGAGGGCGCGGCCGAGCTGCTGCCGCGCCTGCGGCTGCTCTGCGCCGAGGAACTGCACTGGAGCGACAGCCGCTGGGCGCTGGAGGCGCAGCGCTACCAGGACTGCATCCGGCGCTGCTATGGTGTGCCCCCGGAGGACAGGACATGAGTGCAGGGCAACACACGGGCGGGCGCGGCGACGAGCTGCTGCTGGCGATCGACTGCGGCACGCAGAGCGTGCGAGCGCTGCTGATCGATGCGCGGGGGCAGATCGTGGCCAAGTGCCAGCAGGCCTTCGACGACTACCAGAGCCATCAGGAAGGCTGGCTGGAGCACGACGCCGAGGGCTTCTGGACAGCGGCCAGCGCCGTCTGTCGCGGCCTCTGGGTTCAGCACGCAGCCTTGAAATCCGCCGTCAAGGGCGTGGTCGTGACCACGCAGCGCGGCACGGTGGTGCCCGTTGATGCGGCCGGTCAGGCGTTGCGCCCCTTCATCATCTGGCTGGACCAGCGCCGCGCGCTGAAGCGGCCTCGCTTTTCGCTGCCCTGGCAGATCGCCTTCAAGGCGGCCGGCGTCGGCCGCACGCTGGACTATTTCAGCCGCGAGGCGGAGATCAACTGGATCGCCGAGAACGAGCCCGAGCTGCATGGCCGCATCCACAAGCTGCTGCTGGTCTCGGGCTGGCTGAACTACAAGCTGACCGGCCGCTATGCCGATTCGGTCGGCTCGCAGGTGGGCTATCTGCCCTTTGATTTCAAACGCCAGACCTGGGCCGCGTCCTGGGACTGGAAATGGCAGGCGCTGGCGGTGCGGCGCGAGCAGCTGCCGGAACTTGTCCCTGTCGGCAGCCCCATCGGTGGCCTGACGCGCGCGGCCGCCGCGGCCACCGGCCTGGATGAGGGCCTGCCGGTGATTGCCGCGGCGGCGGACAAGGCCTGCGAGATCCTCGGAGCCGGTGCCATCACGCCCGATATCGGCGCGCTGTCTTACGGCACCACCGCCACCATCGACATCACCACGCCACGCTATATCGAGGCCACGCCCTTTGTGCCGCCCTATCCGGCGGTGCTGCCCGGCCAGTACAACAGCGAGGTGCAGATCTTCCGCGGCTACTGGATGGTCAGCTGGTTCAAGGAACAGTTCGGTCATCCCGAGCGCGAGGCGGCGCTGGGTGAGGGCGTGGCGCCCGAGGCGCTGTTCGATCGCCTGGTCGCCGCGGTGCCACCGGGCAGCCAGGGCCTGATGCTGCAGCCCTACTGGACGCCAGGCATACGCCAGCCGGGGCCCGACGCCCGCGGTGCGGTGATCGGCTTCTCCGACGTGCACACCCGCGCCCACCTCTACCGCGCCATCCTCGAAGGCCTGGCCTATGCGCTGCGCGAGGGGCTGGAGAAGATCGAGGCCAAGAGCCGGGTGCGGGTGCGCTCGCTGCGCGTGTCGGGCGGCGGCTCGCAGTCTGATGCGGCCATGCAGCTGACGGCCGATATCTTCCAGCTGCCCACGGCGCGGCCGCACACCTACGAGACCTCGGGCCTGGGTGCGGCGATCGCCGGCGCGGTCGGCCTCGGCTTGCATCGCGACTTTCCGACCGCGGTGGCGGCGATGACGCGGCTGGGCCGCAGCTTCGAGCCCGATGCCGGCCATGCGGCGCTGTACGAGCAGCTCTATCAGCGCGTCTACAAGAAGATGTATGCGCGGCTGGAACCGCTCTACACCGAGCTGCAGCAGATCCTGCAGCGCTGAGCTGCGGCCGGAGCTCAGCGGCCACCCGCGCATTGCACCTGATTGGCAGGGGCAGGGCGCTCCGGCACACTGCCGGCATGTCGTTTGCTGTCAGCAGTCCCGCCGCCCTGTCCCTTCCTCATCCGCTGCCGCCGCTGGGGCGGGCCCGCGTCGTCGGCGCCTATGCCAAGACGGCGGTCGACACCGCCCGCGAGCTGGGCGCCGATCTGGCCCGGCTGGGCCAGGCCTGCGGTCTGGCCGATCTGCAGCAGGCGCTGCCCGAGAACGTGCCGGTGGAGCGCTACATCGCCCTGCTCGATGCGGCCGCCACGCAGCTGAACGAGCCCTTCTTTGGCCTGCAGGTCGGCCGGCGCATGCGGCTCTCCACTTTCGCCAGCTATGGCCTGGTGCTGTGCACCTGCCCGACGCTGCGCAGCGCCGCCGAGCAGACCCGCCGCTTTGAATCGCTGGCCCATGACCTCGGTCGCAGCGAAATCGTCGAGGCCGATGGCGTGGCGCATTACCGCTGGCATTCGCCCTGGCTGGACCGTCCCGGCGGCCGCCATCTGAGCGAGAGCGTGATGGTCGGCATCCAGACCTTTGTGCACTGGCTGGCCGGTACCGAGTTGCCGGTGCTGGGCCTGAGCTTTGTCCATGCGCCGCCCGAGGGCGTGCCCCTGGAGGTCTACAGCCAAGGCCTGGGGGCGCCGGTGCGTTTCAATGCCACGGTGACCGAAGCCAGCTTCCCGGCCGCGCTGCTGGATGCGCCGCTGGCCAATGCCGACACCAGCCTGTTCGCCCAGCTGGCACAGACCGCCGAGCAGCGCCTCGCCGCCCGCCAGCGTGAAGCCAGCGAAGCCCCGATTGCCCAGGCGGTGCGCGAGCGCATTCAGGCCCAGCTGATGCACGACCGTGCCCGGCTGCCCGAGGTGGCCGAGGCGCTGGCCCTGAGCCCGCGCAGCCTGCAGCGCAAGCTGGCCGAGGCCGGCCTGAGTTTCAGCGCGCTCTTGGACGAGACCCGGCGCGAGCTGGCCTGCGCCTATCTGCGCGACGCCAGCCTGTCGCTGACCGAGATCGCCTTTCTGCTCGGCTTTGGCGAGCAGAGCAATTTCAACCATGCCTTCCGCGCCTGGTTCAACACCACGCCGGCGGCCTGGCGCGAGCGCCAGGGACGCTGAATTGGCATGGGCGGCGCGGATCTTGCATGCGCTTGAGCGATGAATCCACAGCCCTCAAGACCTGACCCTGGATCGGCGGCGCAGCCATGAGCTGGCAGGCCCGCTTACAGTTGGACTACGCACTGGAACAGGGGCGCTGCGTTGCCCGCCATGTCCACGAAGGACCGTTGCGCGTGCTCAAAAGTCTCTACCCGGAGGGCGACGCGATCTGCCACAACGTGCTGGTCCATCCGCCTGGCGGCCTGGTCGGCGGCGATTACCTGGACCTGAGCGTCACCGTCGGCGCCGGCGCCCACGGCCTGCTGACTACGCCAGGCGCGACCCGCTTCTACCGCAGCGAAGGCGCCACGGCAACGCAGCGCCTGCACGCCACGGTGGCCAAAGGCGGCCGCCTGGAATGGCTGCCGCTGGAGGCGATCGCCTACCCCGGCTGCCGGGCCCATAGCGAGGCCCGCTTTGCGCTCGCGCCGGGTGCCGAGCTGCTGGCCTGGGACATCACCGCGCTGGGCCTGCCACAGGCCGGCGCGCCGTTTGAGCGCGGCGAGTTCTCCCAGCATCTGGAGCTGCAGGGCGCCTGGCTGGAGCGCGGCCGGCTGCGTGCTGACGATGGCCTGCTGCTCGACGGCGCGCTGGGGCTTGCCGGCCGCCGCTGCATGGCCAGCCTGGTGTTCGCGGCCGGCACGGCGATCTCGCGCGAACGCCGCGAACGGGCGCTGGACGCCGCCCGGGCACTGATCTCGGCCGCTGAGGGTCAGGTCTTGCCTGAGGCGGGCCCGCCAGGCCTCCCGCTGATGGCCGGCGTCAGCGCCGCCCATCCGCAAGTGCTGGTGCTGCGCGCACTCGCGCCGCTGACCGAAGCCAGCTTTGCGCTGCTGCGCAGCTGCTGGGCCCTGTGGCGCAAGGAACTCTGGGGCCTGGACGGCCAGCCACCGCGCATCTGGGCGATGTGAGAGTGGCGCGGGCTCAATGCGCCGAAAGCTCGCGCTGTACCCGCCAGGCCAGCGGCAGGGTCAGCAGCAAGAGGGCGGCCAGGGCTTGCTGTGCCGGCATGACGCCCCAGGCATCGCCGATGGCCCCGAGAACAATCGGAGCGATCGCGCTGCTGCCGATCACGCCGGTGTAAAACAGAGAAAACGCACGGGTGCGCGCCGCCGGGCTGACCAGCTCCGGCACGCTGCCGTAGAGCACCGAGGAGGTGCCGTTCAGCGCCACGCCCAGCAGCGGCAGCAGTGCCATCAGCGGCTGCAAGGGCAGGGCCAGCAGGGCCAGCATCAGCAGCGCGGTGGCCGTTTCGGTGAGCCAGACGGTCTTCATCATGCCAAGGCGCTGGCCCAGCCAGCCGCAGACCAGCTTGCCGGCTGCGCCACCGATGAAGAGCAGCGTCAGCGCCAGGCCGATGCCGGCCGTGCCGGCGCCCTTGGTCTGCAGGATGAAGGGCAGAAAGGTCAGAAAACCCATGCGCACCGCACTGTCGATCACGCCGGTGGCCAGCAAGGCGCGAAAGCCGCCGCTGTGCAGCGCGGCCAGTTCAGCAGCGCTGGGGGTGGTGGCACTGGCGGACACGCCGGCCGCGCCGGCTGGGCCGCGCGCCTCGGCGGGCAGCAGCCAGGCCAGCAGGGCGGCCGCAGCCAGACCGAACAGCCCTACGGCACTGACGGTGCTCTGCCAGGACCATGAGGCCAGCAGCAGCGCCACAGCGGCGGGTAGCGCCATCTTGCCCAGATCGCCGGCAAAGTTGTAGCGCGCCAGTGCGCGGCGCGAGCCGGCGGCATCGCCCTGATAGGCGTCGGCGACCAGGGCCGAGGCCAGCGGATGCTGGGTGCTGGCGCCGGCGCCGCCCAGTGCGAGTGCCAGCATCAAGGTCATGAGACCACCACTTTGCCCGGCCAGCAGATAGGCCAGCCCGGCCAGCGCGGTGCCGCCGACCAGCAGCGCCTTGCGCCCCCAGCGCTCGGCCCAGTGGCCTGCCTGCAGCTGCAGGCCGGCCATGCAGCCGGCATAGAGGCCGCGCATGAGCCCGGTCATCGCATAGCTGAGCGCGAACTGGCTTTGCCACAGCGGCAGCAGCACGTAGATCAGATCGGTCAGGCCATCGTGCACCGCATGGGCACTGCTGGCGGCCCAGCCAACCCGCTGGCGCTCGCGGCTGCTCGCAGTGGGAGCTGATGCTGGGGTGGAGGCGGAGAAGCTGCTCATGAAGGCGTGGGGCTGACCAGCATCAAGTGTAGACAGGCCCCGCCGTGCACTTGTGCCGCGGACTCTGAAAGCCCGCTACAGTGTGCGCAAAGCAAAACAGCCCGTCCGCCGCGAACGCCGAGAACGCCGATAACGATAAAGAGACATGCTGAACCCCGATCAGCTCCAGGCCGAGAACCAGCAACTGCGTCGCCAGCTCGACAGCCTGCTGCGCGAGGCGCGCGCCAATGAAGACAAGATGCAGCGCTTCGAGCTGCTGGAGCACCGCTTGATCGCCGCACGCTCGCTGGCCGAGCTGGTGCGGCTGCTGCTGGTGGAATACAAGCTGGCCTTTGATATCGATGCGGTCTCGCTCTGTCTGGTCGATGCCGAGCGCGAGGCGGCCCGCTTGCTGGAGCTGGAGCCCGCCGATATCGCGCAGGGCGGCATCTTTGAAGGTCTGGCGCTGCTGGACGATGCCCAGCCCTTGCAAGCGCTGTTCGGCGAGCAGCCTCGCCCCTGGCTGGGACTGTTCCAGGCCGAGCGCCATCGCAGCGGCTTTTGCGGCGACACCGCCGGGCTGAAGTCGGTGGCCCTGCTGCCCTTGCTGCGCCATGGCGAGCTGATCGGCAGCCTGCAGTTCGGCAGTCGCGATGCGGCCCGCTACGAGCCCAGTGCCGGTACCAAGTTTCTGGAGCGCCTGGCCGGGCTGATCGCCGTCTGCCTGGACAGCGCACTGAACCAGGAGCGGCTCAAGCAGGCTGGCATCACCGATGCCCTGACAGGCGTTCACAATCGCCGTTATTTTGAACACCGCTGCCAGATCGAGATCAGCGAAGCGCGCCGCTACCGCCACCCGCTGGCCTGCATGTTCCTGGACATCGATCACTTCAAGCGCATCAACGACCAATACGGCCATGCGGCCGGCGATGCGGTGTTGCGACGTGTCGGCCAGCTGATTCGCAGCCAGATGCGCGCCGGCGACACCATCGCGCGCTACGGCGGCGAGGAGTTCGTGCTGCTACTGCCGCGTTGTCCGCTCGGCCATGCCCGCGACATCGCCGAGCGCATTCGTGGCGCCATCTCCGAGAGGCCCTTGGCAGCCAGCTCCTCACAGCAGGTGGCCGTGACGGCCTCGCTGGGCCTGGCCATGTTGGCGCCACAGGCAGCCAGCTCGGCGGCCGATGCGTCCGGATCGGCGCTGGCCGCGCAGCTGGTGGCCCAGGCCGACCGGGCGCTCTACCAGGCCAAGGAGGCCGGCCGCAATCGCGTGGTGATGGCCGACTGAGTCGCCGCCGGCGCAGCTTGAAGTCAGCTTGAAACTCAGGCTGGCAGGGCCCCGCCCGGCACGCTGTCCAGGCCGCCCAGCTGGCTGGCCAGCTCGCTGCGGTTGCGGCCCTTGTGCTTGGCCTCGTAGAGCGCGGTGTCGGCCCGCTGAAGCAACTCATCGGCGCCCAGGCCGGGCATCCAGCTGGCCACGCCGATGCTGGCCGTCACCGGCCAGCCAGGCACCACGCTCAGCTCGGCCTCCATCTGGGCGCGCAGCCGCTCGGCCAGCTGCAGGGCTGCGGCCTCGCCGGTGTGCGGCAGCAGCAGCAGGAATTCCTCGCCGCCCACGCGGCCGGCCAGATCCTCCTGGCGCAGGGTCTGGCGGAACAGCCTGGCAACGTCCTTGAGCACGCGATCGCCGCAGGCATGGCCCTGGCTGTCGTTGATCTTCTTGAAATTGTCCAGATCGACCGAGAGCAGCGCCAGCTGCAGCTGGTAGCGGCGCGCCCGCTCGATCTCGGCCTCCAACAGCTGCAGCACGCGGCGGCGGTTGTAGAGCCCGGTCAGGCCATCGTGCTGGGCCAGGCGGCGGGTCGTCAGATAGAGCCGGCCCAGCGCGATCAGGGCGGCCAACAGCAGCGCGGTCAGCCCGGCCAGCACGCCAAAGGCCCAGCGCAGCCGGCTTTGGCCGCTTTGCTGCAGTTGCAGGCGCTCGTTGAGGCGCTCGTTCTCCAGCTTCTGGCGGTCGGTTTCGAACTGCTCGCGCAGCGCTCCGGTCTGGCTGACCAGTTCGAGGCGGGCCATTTTTTGCAGCGCACTGTAGGCGCGACTCATTTCCTGGAAGGCCTGTGCAGGCTGGCCATTGGCGGCCAGCGCCTCGGCATAGGTGTTCAGTGCGTCCGACTGCAGGCTGGCGCTGTCGGTGGCCTGCGCCAGGTCGACGGCGCGTCGGGTCGTCAGCACCGCTTCTGCCAATTGACCGACCTGGGCCAGCTGAGCGCCCAGATGGGTCAAGGCGTTGATGACATCGGCTTGCGCATGCAGCCCTTCGCGCAGTGCCAGCGCCTGGCGATAGGGCGCGATGGCAGCACGCGCCTGACCATCGCGACTCAGGAAAAAGCCCTGCAGCAGCAAGGCGTCGGCTTCGCCGTGCTGATCGTCGCTGAGGCGGAACTGCGCCAGCGCGGCACTCAGCTGCTCGAAGGCCTGGGGCCGGCCGCCGGTCATGTTCAGCATCTGGGCCACACCCATGCGCGCCCGGGCCTGGGTGTGCTGGGCCCAGTCCGGCGCCGTGCGCAGGGCTTCCTGGTAGTAGAGCAGGCCCTGCTGGTAGTCGCGCATATCGAGCTGGATGGCCGCCAGCTGCATATAGGCCAGCGCTGCCCGGTTCTGCTGTTCGCCACCGGCCTCGCCCCTGAGCGCCCGCTTGATCAGCTCGCCCAGCGCCTGGGTGGCAGCATCGCGCTGACCGAGGGCGGCATCGACGGCGGCCAGCGCCAGCACCGCCCGATCGCGCTGCTCGGGCTCGTTGATCTGTACCAGGCGTTCGCGCAGCGATGCCAGCGCGCGTGCGGCCTGCGCCGCCTGGCCTTCCGACAAGGCGATGCGTGCGGCGGTGATCTGCTGATCGATGCGCAGCGCGGCGTCCTGGCTCAGCTCGGCATCGGCCTGCTGGCGCTTCAGCAGGGCCTGCAAGTCGGCGAAGCGGCCGTATTGCTGCAACAGCCTCAGCTCCTGGCGTGCGGCGGCGATGCGGCGCTCGGCGCTGTCGGCCAGACTCTGCTCCCGGGCCACCGCGCGGGCCGCCTGGGTGTAGGAGGACTGCATCAGCTGCAGCAGTGCATCGGGGGAATCGGTCGCGTCGGGGCGAGAGCTTGCAGCGGCCGTGGCGTTGCCCAGCAGGCCGGCTGCCAGGGCACAGATCAGCAACAGTCTTTTGCCCGCTTCGCTCACCACGACTCCTTGAGCGCCGACGTCGGTCTGCTAGCAGACCAAAGCGATGGCAAGTCTGGCGCCTGTTGTCGATATTAGGGCAGATGCGGGCCGCTCAGTGGGATGAATAGCAGCCCATGCGGGGCCGATTCCCGGCGATGGGCGTGATTTTTTCCCGCTGTTGCACTGTGCTGGTGCAGGCCCTCCCGGGTGCGAATCAGATGCTGACGCGCTGGCGCACGCCGCGAGCTGCCATCTCGCTGCCGCTGCCGCGATCGATCACCGCGCCACGCTCCATCACCAGGTAGTCGTCGGCCAGTTCCTCGGCGAAGTCGTAGTACTGCTCGCACAGCAGCACGGCGATCGGCTGGCACCCACGGCCCAGCTCCAGGCCTTCGCGGGCCAGCAGTCGGATGGCGCGGCCGATGTCCTTGATGATGCTGGGCTGTATGCCCTCGGTCGGCTCGTCAAGGATCAGCAGCTGGGGCGCGGCACAGAGTGCGCGGGCGATGGCCAGTTGCTGCTGCTGGCCGCCGGAGAGGTCGCCGCCGTGGCGCGATTTCATCTGCGCCAGCACCGGAAACAGCTCGTAGAGCGCCGCCGGAATCGGCGTGCCGCCGGGACGGCTGGCCAGGCCCATCTGCAGGTTTTCCTCGACCGTTAGCCGGGCAAAGATCTCGCGGCCTTGCGGCACATAGCCGATGCCGGCGCGGGCCCGCTCGTGCGGGCTGGCTCGGCTGATGTCGCGGCCTTGGAACTGGATGCTGCCCTGCTTGATCGGGATCAGGCCCATCAAGGCCTTGAGCAGCGTGGTCTTGCCGACGCCGTTGCGGCCCAGCAGCACCGTGATGCGGCCGGCCGCGGCGCTCAGCGAGACCTCGCGCAGGATGTGCGAGCCGCCGTAGAACTGCTGGATCTGGCGGGCTTCAAGCAGGGGCTGGCTCATGGTGCTTTTCTCCATCAACGTCCTAGATAGACCTCGATCACCCGCTCGTCGGCCTGCACCTGCGCCAGCGGCCCCTGGGCCAGCACCGCCCCTTCGCTGAGCACGGTGACGGTGCCCTGGCTGCCGGCGATGCGGGCGATGAAGCTCATATCGTGCTCGACCACCATCAGCGAATGCCGGCCCTGAAGCGACAGGAACAACTCCGCTGTGCGCTCGGTTTCCTGATCGGTCATGCCGGCCACCGGCTCGTCCAGCAAGAGCAGCTTGGGGTCCTGCACCAGCAGCATGCCGATCTCCAGCCACTGCTTCTGGCCATGGCTCAAGAGCCCGGCCGGGCGCTGCCACTGGTCTTGCAGCTGGATCAGCGTCAGCACCTCGGCCAGACGATCACGCTGCGCCCCGCCGAGCCGGTGCCACAGCGCCGCCGCGACGCCGCGCGGCCCCTGCAGCGCCAGCTCCAGGTTCTCGAACACGCTGAGCGCCTCGAACACCGTGGGCTTCTGGAACTTGCGGCCTATGCCCAGCTGGGCGATCTCGGCCTCGCTGTGGCGCCGCAGATCGATGGTCGAGCCGAAGAAGACCTGGCCGCGGTCGGGCCGCGTCTTGCCGGTGATGATGTCCATCATCGTCGTCTTGCCGGCGCCATTGGGCCCGATGATGCAGCGCAACTCGCCGGGCGCGATGTCCAGACTCAGGCCCTGGATGGCATGGAAACCGTCGAAGCTGACGTGCACGTCTTCCAGGTAGAGGATGCGGCCATGGGCCAGATCGAGGCTGCCGGGCTGATGCACCCGGCCATAGCCAGCCGCGCGGCCGCCGGAGGCCTGCTCGGGCAGCTGCGGCTGACGCCGCGCCAGGCGCTCGTGGCCGGCTTCCATCAGCTCGGGGGTCATGTCTTGCCTCCGCGGCGCAGCGTCAGCCGCGCCTGCAGCTGCCGCGCCAGCCCGGCCAGGCCCTCGGGCAGGAACAGCGTCACCGCGATGAACAAGGCGCCCAGCAGATAGAGCCAGATCTCGGGGGCGACGACGGTCAGCCAGCTCTTCGCGCCGTTGACGGCAAAGGCACCGGCCACCGGCCCGAGCAGGCTGCCGCGGCCGCCGACGGCGGCCCAGACGGCGATCTCGATCGAGTTGGCCACGCTCATCTCGCTGGGGTTGATGATGCCCACCTGCGGCACATAGAGCGCGCCGGCCAAGCCGCAGAGCAGGGCCGACAGCGTCCAGACGCTGAGCTTGTAGGGCAGCGGCGAGTAGCCGCAGAACATCAGCCTCGATTCGGCATCGCGCAGCGCCTGCAGCACGCGGCCGAACTTGCTTTGCACCAGCCAGCGCGACAGCAGCAGCGCGCCCAGCAGGGCCAGGCCGCTGAGCACGAACAGGCCCATGCGCATCTCGCGGGTGGCAATCGCATGGCCGGCGATGCGCTTGAAATCGGTGAAGCCGTTGTTGCCGCCAAAGCCGGTCTCGTTGCGAAAGAACAGCAGCATCGCCGCGTAGGTCATGGCCTGGGTGATGATGGAGAAGTAGACGCCCTTGATGCGCGAGCGAAACGCGAACCAGCCAAACACAAAGGCGACCAGGCCGGGCAGGGCCAGCACCAGGATCAACGTGGCGGGCAGGCTGTCGCTGAAGTACCAGTGCCAGGGCAGCGCCTTCCAGTCTAGAAAGACCATGAAGTCGGGCAGCTCGCTCTGGTATTGGCCCTCGCGGCCGATCTGGCGCATCAGATACATGCCCATCGCATAGCCACCGAGCGCGAAGTAGAGCCCGTGGCCCAGCGAGAGGATGCCGCCGAAGCCCCAGATCAGGTCCATGGCCAGCGCGCAGATGGCGTAGCACATGATCTTGCCCAGCAGGGCTACCGCGTAGTCGCTCAGATGCAAGACCTGACCCTCGCTGACCCAGAGATTCAGCAGTGGCGCCACGCCGCAGACCAGCAGCAGGGCAAGCACGAAAGCGGCCCAGCCGCGCGGCGTGAGCAATGGGCTGGCGGTATTCATGTGCGCCCCTTGGCGGCAAAGATGCCTTGCGGCCGTTTCTGGATGAAGACGATGATGAAGATCAGCACGGCGATCTTGGCCAGCACCGCGCCGACCATGCCTTCCAGCGCCTTGTTGGCCAGGCCCAGGCCCAGGGCCGCATAGACACTGCCGGCCAGCTGGCCGACGCCACCGAGCACAACGACCATGAAGGCGTCGACGATATAGCTCTGGCCCAGATCGGGGCCGACGTTGCCGATCTGGCTCAGTGCGCAGCCGGCCAGCCCGGCGATGCCCGAGCCCAGCGCGAAGGCATAGCAGTCGATGCGCGCGGTGTTCACGCCCATGCAGGCCGCCATCGCGCGGTTCTGCGTCACGCCGCGAACAAAGAGGCCGAGCCGGGTGCGCTGGATCAGCAGCGTCATGCCGGCCAGCACCGCAGCGGCAAAGCCGGTGATCAGCAAGCGGTTGATCGGCAGGCTCAGGTTGGGCAGCAGCGCCGGCAGCGGCACCAGCGAGCCGCTCATCCAGCCGGGATTCTCGACGCCGAGGTTCTGCGCGCCGAACAGGCTGCGCACCGTCTGCATCAGCACCAGGCTGATGCCCCAGGTGGCCAACAGCGTTTCCAGCGGGCGGCCGTAGAGCCAGCGCAGCACCAGGCGCTCCATCAACGCGCCGACGAGCGCCGCGGCGCCAAAGGCACAGGGCAGGGCCAGCAGCAGGTAGTAATCGAACAGCGCGGGCGGCAGCCAGTGGCGAAGGCCGGCCTGCACCGCCCAGGTGGCGTAGGCGCCGATCATCATCAGCTCACCATGGGCCATATTGATGACGCCCATCAGCCCGTAAGTGATGGCCAGCCCCAGTGCCACCAGCAAGAGGATGCTGCCCAGGCTCAGCCCGGTGAACAGCGCACCCAGCCGCTCGCCCCAGGCCAGCGTCTCGCGCAGCTTTTGCAAGGCGGTTTGCAAGGCGGTCTTGACCCGCGCATCGCCTTCCTCGGCCAGCCGCTCGTTGAGCAGCAACTCGGTCGCCGCGCTGGGCGCCTGGGCCAGATCGCGCGCCGCCTGCAGCCGCCGCACCGGCTCGGCACTGCCCAGCAGCGCGGCCGCGCGGGCCAGGTCCAGTGCGGCACGCACCGGCGCCTCGCTCTCGGCCGCCAGCGCACGTTCGATCAGCGGCAGATGGGCCTCGCTCGGCGCCTTCTGCAGCGCCTGCGCGGCAGCCAGCCGCCGCTTCGCCTCAGGCGTGAACAGCTGCAAGACCGCCAGCGCCTGGTCCAATTCGCCGCGCAGCCGGTTGTTGACGCTGACGTCCTCCAGCGCCGCCTCAGGCGACAGGGCCACAGGCAGGCCACTCAGCGCATCCAGCAACGCGCCATCGCCGCGCTGAATCAACAGCCGCTCGCCATCGAGCTTGAGCTGTTCATCGGCCAGCGCCTGCAAGAAGGGCTGCAGCCTGGCGTCCGGCTGCTGCGCATGGGCCTGCAGCGCCTCATGCAGCGCCGCCACCCGCACATCCCCATCCTCGCCTCGCGCCAGCGTCTGCGCCTGCTGCGCCGTCAGCGCCCAGCAGGGCGACAGCAGCAACAGTGCCGTTAGCGAAGCAGCCCATGTTCTCCAGCAAGCCTTCATCAAAGTTCTTTCAAGCCAGCTAACGCAGAGGAGATAGAAATGCGCTATTTCTTAGGTCTGGTCGACGCAGTCGACCTTGCGCGCCGCAGGCCGCGCCTCATCCAGCGGAGCCCGAGGATCCGGCTTCGCCGGTCCTACGGGCTCGCCCCCTTGAGGGGGCCGGCGAAGCCGGTAGGGGGTGGTCACTTTTTCAGGGGTTCATCGGCCTTCTTGTCATTCCCCTCAATGAACGGACTCCAGGGCTTGGCCTTGACCGGTGCCGGTGTCTTCCACACCACATTGAACTGCCCGTCGGCCTTGATCTCGCCGATGAAGACGGACTTGTGCAGATGGTGGTTCTTCTCGTCCATCTTGGACGTGATGCCCGAGGGGGCGGTGAAGGTCTGGCCGGCCATGGCGGCGATCACCTTGTCGACTTCGGTGCTCTTGGCCTTCTCGACCGCCTGCTTCCACATATTGATGCCGATGTAGGTCGCCTCCATCGGGTCATTGGTCAGCGGCTTGTCCTTGTGGCCGGCCAGGCCCTTGGCCTTCGCATAGTCGCTCCACTTCTTGATGAACTCGGTATTGGCCGGGTTCTTGATCGACATGAAGTAGTTCCAGGCTGCCAGATGGCCGACCAGCGGCTTGGTATCGACGCCGCGCAGCTCTTCCTCGCCGACCGAGAAGGCCACCACCGGCACGTCCTTGGCCTTCAGCCCGGCATTGCCCAGCTCTTTGTAGAAGGGCACGTTGGAGTCGCCGTTGATGGTCGACACCACGGCGGTCTTGCCGCCGGCCGAGAACTTCTTGATGTCGGCGACGATGGTCTGGTAGTCGCTGTGGCCAAAGGGCGTGTACTTCTCGTCGATGTCGGCGTCCTTGACGCCCTTGCTGTGCAGGTAGGCACGCAGGATCTTGTTGGTGGTGCGCGGATAGACGTAATCGGTGCCCAGCAGCACCCAGCGCTTGGCGGCGCCGCCGTCCTTGCTCATCAGGTAGTCGACCGCCGGAATCGCCTGCTGGTTGGGCGCCGCGCCGGTGTAGAACACGTTCTTGGACAGCTCCTCGCCCTCGTACTGCACCGGGTAGAACAGGAGGCCATTGAGCTCCTCGACGACCGGCAGCACCGACTTGCGTGACACCGAGGTCCAGCAGCCGAAGATCACGGCGACCTTGTCCTGGGTCAGCAGCTGCTTGGTCTTCTCGGCAAACAGCGGCCAGTTCGAGGCCGGGTCCACCACCACCGGTTCGAGCTTCTTGCCCAGCACGCCGCCCTTGGCATTGATCTCGTCGATGGCCATCAGCACGGTGTCCTTGAGCACCGTCTCCGAAATCGCCATCGTGCCCGATAGGCTGTGCAGCACGCCCACCTTGATGGTGTCGGCCGCCTGGGCCGACAAACTGCCCAGGCTCAGGCCGGTGAGGGCGCTGGCGGCCGTCAGGGCGCGCAGGGAAAAAGTTCGGCGCTTGATCGTCGTGTGCATATCAGTTCGCTCCTGTTTGACCGCGGCGGTCATGGGGTTGGACGCGTCGCCGCTGCGGCACCGGCGGGGGGGGCACGGTGCAGCGGGGCGGACGGGTTCAATGTAGGGAGCGAAGCCGCGCGGGGCTATACGGCGGATGGCGTATGCCCGGCCTCAGAGGGCGCGGTTGACTGATGTTCAGCCGCACCAGCCCAGGTTCTTGCACAGCCAGTGTGCAGCACCACTGCGCAGCATGTAGAAGCGAAACAGCGGCTGTGATCCGGGCAGCACCGGGAGGGTGAGCGGCTCGGCCAGCGCCAGACCGTTCTCGCTATTGCTGAGCATCACCAGGCCGTCGCCGGTCTGCGCCGAGGCGGCGACGAAGGCGCGGTAGCCCCAGTTGCTGCCCCAGTGCCAGATCAGCTGATCGGGGGCGGCGCCGGCTTCAGCGCGGCGCTCGGCAATGCCCCAGCCCAGGCCCCAGCTGAGGCCCAGTTGCGGATCGACCGGCAGCGGCGCGGCGAGCACGGTCTTGAGCAGGGCCTTGTCGGCCAGCACGGCGGCGAGGAAGCGGGCGTAGTCTGGCGCCGAGGTGTACAGCGAGAAGGCGGCGCGCGGGTGTTGGATGGGCTTGATGCCCAGAGGCTTGCCGCTGGCACCATGGCCATCCACCAGGCCGGGCTGCGTGCGTTCGGCGTTCCAGCGGAAGTCGGAGTGCGTCATGCCCAGCGGTTCGAACACGGCCTGGCGGGCCCAGACATCGAGCGGCTGGCCGCTGATGGCTTCGATGGCGGCTTGCAGCAGCAGATAGCCCTCGCCAGAGTAATTCCAGCGGCCAGCGGGCTGCTCGGGCACCAGCGCCTCGCTGCTCCAGTTGGGCAGGCCGGTGCCATGCTGAAGAATCATCCGCGCGGTGATTTTTTCCAGCGCCGCCGCCGGCAGCAGATCGGCCCGGCCGGGCTCGGGGCGGGCATGGTTGTGCTGGTGCAGATAACCCTGGGGCAGATAGCGCGACAGCGGCGCGTCGAGGTCAAAGCCTGACTTGCCCAGCCGCTCGGCCAGCTTCAGCACGCCATAGGCAAAGACCGGCTTGCCCAGCGAGGCGGCCTGGAACACCGCCTCGGGCGAGGCACTGGGCTGTTCGCAGGCACTGGCGCTGTCGACGGCGCTGAGTTGGCCGTGCTGCAGCCGCGCGACGACGATCAGGCAGACCTTGTTCTGCTCGGCCAGGCGCTGAAGCTGCTGGTGGGAGAGGCCGATCGACTCAGCCTGGGCACTGCTCGCGAAAGCCAGGCAGATGGCTGCCAGTCGCAACCCGTGACGGTGGCCAGCGCCGCCCCTCGTCGCCTTGCAATTGATCGCCATCGTGCGCCTCCACCAAGATCATGATGCGGCGCAGCATAGCGGGTGACAATGCCCGTGAAACAGGTCATGCCATCGTTTTCAATCGTTAAAACTGATGTGCCCTGCGGCCTCGCATCGCGCGACGGCCTGCGGGCGTGAAGCGCGGGAATGGATCTCCCAGCATTCGTCGAGCACCGAGCAGTAGCAGGCTCGCGTTTCCAAGCGTGGCTTGAGCTGTTTGATCTGCTGATTGATCTGCTCCAGCTCGGCGGCGCTGCGCTTGCTGACGCCCCACTGGAACAGCTGCGTTTGCTCCTTGGCGGCGATCACCGTGTCGGTGATCGAGGCGCGCGAATAGTTGCCACCCACGATGGCCTGCCCGCCCTCGGAGGGAGCGGCACGCAAGAGCTGCACCAGGGTGTCGCCGCTGGAGACCGGCTTGCCATCGAGCAAGAGTTCGAACCAGGCGACCTGCGCGAGGCCGGTGCCCACATTGTTCAACTCCAGCGTGAAGCTGACGTCTGTGTCGCTGTGCTGACGTCGGGTGTTGAACTGCAGGATGGGGGTTGACGAGGCGCGCACCATGCGCGCGTTCTGGTTGACCAGCTCCTTCATCGTCTCGCTGGTGCGCAAGGCGCCGACGAGCGAGGCTGCCGCGCTCAACACCATGCTCAGCGCCACGGCGATATGAAACCAGGGCGGGGCCTTCTCGCCGCCCACGGGTTTGATGAATTTCGGGACTTCAAGCACGTGCAGACTCCACAGCGCCACTTTGGCGCTGCGGCAGTCTAATCACATCGAGCTCCTGCGCCGAAAGGCACGCGACGCGCTTCAAATGGCTTCAGCGCATGGGCCAGGCCGTGCTCAGCGCCGTGCCTGGGCGGCACTGTCTTCGGCGATATGGCGCAGGAAGTAGCGGATGTAGAAGGCGCCCATGCCCAGCACCACGGCGAGCACGGCGGCGCTCATCAGGCCGACATCGGAAGTGAACAGATCCTTGAAGACACTCATCGCAGACTCCTCATGGCTTGCGTTGCAGAGGTCTTCATTGCACGCCCGGGCTGACGGGGGCGGTTTGCGCTGGCTCAATCAGACGCTTGCCTTGGCACGCAGACGCGGCCCGCTTTTGACGCGGATCAGCCAGTTTGGTGATGGCGGCTCAGCTGCCCGCCCAGGGCACGGCGCCGGCCTTGCGCGGCGTGCTGCGCCGGGTGCGCATTACCGCGTCAAAGCCCTGGCGGCCGCCGTTCACCGTGGCGGTGAGCAGGCCTACCAGGTCTTCGTTGCTGAGCGCCTGGGCGTCGGGCCGAAACTGCTTGATGGCGGCGGCCAGGATCTCGCGCGGCAGTGAGCCATGGGTGGCCATCAGCGCAAACAGCGCGCCGAACAGCTCCTCGTGCATCGCGCAGATCTGCCGGATGCGTTCCAACGCCTCGGCCGGCGTGGCCAGGTAGCCGGGTGCCATCCAGCCGAGGTCGTCCGGGCCGCTGTTGTCGTCCAGCTCTGTGGGGTACTGCGCCATCGCTGTCTCCTTGCTCTGGCCGGGGCTGTGCACAAGGAGTCTAAGCTGGCATGACAAAAAAATGCAGCCGCTCAGCCCTTGTTGCGCCCGGCCATCACGCCGCCGTCAACATCCCAGATCGCGCCGGTCACCCAGCTGGCCCGTTCCGATAGCAGAAAGGCAATCGCTTCGGCCACGTCCTCAGGACGGCCGACGCGGCCGATCGGGTGGAAGCTGTTGAAGCCTTGCAGTGCGCCATGCACCTCGGCCCTGGGGATGAAGCCCTCGTAGATCGGCGTCTCGACGACGGCAGGCGAGACCGCGTTGACGCGGATGCGATGGCTGGCCAGTTCCATGGCCAGATGCTGGGTCAGCGCATGCAGGCCTGCCTTGGCCATCGAGTAGGCGGAGGACGGCGTCAGCTCGACCGCCTGCTTGGCCCACATGCTGCCGATATTGACGATGGCGCCCGGTTTGCCCAGCGCGACCCAGCGCGCCGCCACCGTCTGGCTGATGAAGAACAGCGCCTTGTTCAGCTGCATGTACGGCTCGTAATCGGCCGGCTGGTGCTCGAGAAAAGGCTTGGGCGCGAACACGCCGGCGGCATTGAGCAGCAGATCGATATCGCCGTGCTCGTCGCGCAATTGTTGTTGCAGGCGGGCCAGTGACTGCTCGTCGCGCAAATCGGCCTGCAGGCTGTAGACCGGGCCGAGCGGGCTGAGTTGCTCGACGGCCTGGGCCAGCTTGTCGGCGCGCTGGCCGACCAGGACGGCCGAACCGCCACGCTGCAGCAGCAGCCGTGCCGTGGCCAGGCCCATGCCGCTGCTGCCGCCGATGACGAGCAGCTTCTTGCCGGTGAATTCGCGATCTGTGTTCATGGTGAGTCCTTTTGTAGCTACCGACTAATTGGTAGGTAGTTGGTGGAAAGAAAAGGCCGGCAGTCCGGCCATGGGGGAAATGAAACGGTCGAACTTGATGCCTGCTCAGCACCGACGCCTGCACTGCAGATGTAGGAGCGCAGTGTCTGGCTGCGTGGATTCTTCTGTGAGCGACATCAGCCCGCCAGCGGCTCAGGCCAGCAGGGTGGCGAGCAGCGACTTGGCCACCTGGGCCGGCCCGCGGTCGGATTGCAGGCCGCGGCCCAGCACCATGGCGCCCTGCATGGCGCTGTGCCAGGCCTCGGCCAAGGCGGCCGGCTTGACGCTGCTGCGCAGCAGACCCTGCTGCTGGCCCTCCTTGATCACCGCGGCGAGCCAGTCCAGATTGCTGCGAAAGAACAGTTGCACCTCGGCGGCCACGGGTTCTGCCAGGCTGGCCGCCTCGGCGCCCAGCATGCCGCAGACGCAGAGGCCGCGATCCTGGGTGTAGCGCTGCTCGAACAGCGCCGCATAGGCGAGCAGCCTGTCGGTCGCCTTGGCATGGCGGCCCTCGATGATCAGCAGCTCGCTGCGAAAGCGATGGGTGTAGCGCTGCGCCACGACAGCGGCCAACTCGGCCTTGGTGGCGAAGTGGTGGTGGATGCTGGGCTTCTTGATGCCAACCAGGCGCGCCACGTCATCGTAGGAAAAGCCGTTGTAGCCCTGCTGCTGGATCAGGCCTTCGGCCGCATCCAGCACACGGCTGGCGCTGTCGCCGAGTTCGGAAAAATGCTTGCTGCTCATGGTGCTGCTGCTGCGCGCCTTGTCTGTCGTGCTGGGTGGCATTGTGTGCCGACTAGTTGGTAGGCTGTGGCGCGGCATCGAAAGCCTGAGCATTTCTCGGGGTCTTTCAGAGAGTCTGTTTGCTCGACAGTGCTTGATCGGCCTGAACCAACCACAGAGTCACAGAGCCACAGAGGAATACACAGAGCAATCAGGCTTTAAAGCTGTCTTCTCTGTGTCTCCGTGGCTCTGTGGTGTGCTTCTCTTTGCAAACAAAGCACTGAGCCGCAGAGTCACAGAGCCACAGAGGAATACACAGAGCAATCAGGCTTTAAAGCTTTCTCTGTGTCTCCGTGGCTCTGTGGTGTGCTTCTCTTTGCAAACAAAGCACTGAGCCGCAGAGTCACAGAGCCACAGAGGAATGCACAGAGCTATCAGGCTTTGAAGCTGTCTTCTCTGTGTCTCCGCGGCTCTGTGGTGTGCTTCTCTTTGCAAACAAAGCACTGAGCCGCAGAGTCACAGAGCCACAGAGGAATGCACAGAGCAATCAGGCTTTGAAGCTGTCTTCTCTGTGTCTCCGTGGTTCTGTGGTGTGCTTCTCTGTGCAAACAAAGCACTGAGCCGCAGAGTCACCGAGCCACAGAGGAATGCACAGAGCAATCTGGCTTTAAAGCTTTCTCTGTGTCTCCGTGGCTCTGTGGTGTGCTTCTTTTTGCAAACAAAGCACAGAGCCGCAGAGTCACAGAGGAATGCACAGAGCTATCAGGCTTTGAAGCTGTCTTCTCTGTGTCTCCGCGGCTCTGTGGTGTGCTTCTCTTTGCAAACAAAGCACTGAGCCGCAGAGTCAAAGAGCCACAGAGGAATACACAGAGCAATCAGGCTTTGAAGCTTTCTTCTCTGTGTCTCCGTGGCTCTGTGGTGTGCTCGTGTTGGATTTTGACCCTCAGCGCTGCTCGCCGCGCAGCGTCGCGTCAGCCAGCTTCCAGCTGCGCGCCAACTCAGGCTGCAGGGCGGCGGCCTCGCGGGGTTTGCCCTGCGCCGCCAGGCTGCGGCTCAGGCCCTGCAGGGCCCAGCCGCTGTGCGGGAACTCCTTCAGGCTTTGCCGGTAGCTGGCCTCGGCCTCGCTCAAGCGACCGTTTTGCAACTGCATGGCGGCCAGGGTCAGCCGGGCGCTGCCGGCCAGCATCGGCGGCTCGTTGCGATCGGCTTCCAGGGCGGCTGTGGCGGCCTCGGCCTGTAGGCGCAGCGCTTCGTCGGTCTTGTGCTCGGCCAGCGCCACTTCGGCGCGCAGCTGCAGCTGTGCGCTCAGCGCCAGGCTGCTGAGCCGCTTGGCGAAGAGGCTGCTGCCCTTGTTCTTGTCCAGCAGGGCCGCGGCTGCTGGCTCGAGCTTGGCCAGCGAGGCGCGGGCTTCGTCCAGGCGGTCGGTGCGCGCCAGCGCGGTGCCGCGGGCCAGCTCGCCCAGCACCGTGGCCAGGCCATGGTTGCCGCTGGGCAGCGGCTCTTGCAGCACGGCATCCCAACGTTGCAGGCGCATCAGGGTCATGATGGGCAGGCTGCGCTGGTACTCGGCATAGCTGTAGTCGCCGGTGCCCAGCGCGGCGGCGGCGCGCGCCGAGGCCAGGGCCAGCTCGCCGCGGCCTTCCATCACCGCGCCGAACCATTGGAAGTGGGTGTTGTGGTGGCGCCAGTCCTTGCTGACGCTGAAGTTCTGCGTCTTCAGCAGGGCCATCATCCGCTCGTCGGCCGCGTTGGCCTCTTGGTTGACGCGGGTGGCGTCGGCATAGCGGCCCAGCTGGGCATAGGTATGCGAGGGCATGTGCAGCAGATGCGGCGACAGCGGTGCCAGCGCACCCAGCCGGTCGGCGGCGGCCTCGGCGCGGGCGGCGACGCCGGGGGCGTCGACGGCATGGATCATGAAGTGGTTCAGCCCGGTGTGTTCGGGATGCAAGGCCAGGCCGGCCTCCAACTGGCTGGCCAGCTCGCCGATGCGGCCGGCCGGCTTGCCGCTGACCGGGTCCCACCAGTCATCGCGGGTGGCCACCATCTCGGCCTCGGCATAGAAGCTCAGCACGTCGGCATCGCCAGGGAAACGCTTGACCAGCTCGCGCATGCGCTCGGCATAGGCGATGTCCAGCGGGTCGGCGCGGTCTTCCTGCTTCTCGGCACCCAGGGCGCCGCAGACGGCGGCTTGCAGCGGCGCGGTATTGCGGGCCTCGCTGGCATGGCCATAGCGCAGCGCCAGCGATTCGATCAGCGCGCGCTCCAGCGGTGTGGCTGTGGCCGCATGCTTGAGCGCGTAATCGACATGGCGCAGCGCCTCGCTCAGGTCGCCACGATCGGTGTTGTTGATATTGGGGCCTTGCGCATAGGCCACGCCCCAGGCGCACAGCGCGCAATCGGGGTCTTGCGCCAGCGCCGCCTTGAAGGCGCGCACGGCCTCTTGTTCGTTGAAGGCATAGGCCTGGGTCAGGCCCTGGGCGAACAGGCGCCGCGCCGCGTCGTTGGCCTGGCTGGGCGCGAGGCTGACCTTGCCAAAGCCACTGAGCTGGGGTGCCGTGGCGCTGCGGTCGGGGCTGAAGGGCAGCACGGCGCAGGCGCCGAGGATGGCCAGGGTGGACGCGGCCAAGGGCAGGCGCATGCGATTGGAATGAGTCACGGCGGGGGCTTTCGGCTAAGGCCAGGGGCAGGGGTGGGCGCAGTATCACGCCGCGCCCGTGCCCTGTCCAAGGCCATGTGGAAATGGCGCTGCGCCTGCTCATCAGGGCTGCCAGAATGCGGGGCTTGCCGTCTCGCACTCAAGCCTTTTCCATGCACGACACCGACTACCAACTGCTGCTGCAAACCCCGTCCATCGCCACCTATCTGGCCTTGCGCAAGGGGGCCGGCCTCAGCGCCAAGAGCGAGGCTGGCGCGGCCCGCGGCCTGCCCAACAGCCTGTTCTCGGTGCAGGTGATCCACCAAGGCGAGCCGGTGGGCATGGGGCGGGTGATCGGCGATGGCGGTTGCCACTATCAGGTGGTGGATATCGCGGTGCTGCCGGCCCACCAGGGCCGCGGCCTGGGCAAGCGCATCATGGCCGAGATCAAGGCCTTTCTTGATGCCGAGCTGCCCGAAGGCGGCTACGTCAGCCTGATCGCCGACGGCCAGGCCGACCAGCTCTATGCGCAGTTCGGCTTCAAGCACACGGCGCCGCGCTCGGTGGGCATGGCCATGCACAAGCCGGTTCAGGCGGGACGGTGAGCCTGCCCCCTGAGCGTGCCGCGCGCTGGCGCCTGCACAAGCTGCCGCCGCACTACGCCGGCATCGTGATGCCGCTGCTGCTGTCGCTGCTGATGACCTGCATCGTCTCCTTCATCGCTACGCTGCGCGGCCTCGGCTGGGTGCCCGACCTGCTGCAGCGCTGGCTCGGTGCCTGGGGCATTTCCTGGCTGGTGGCCTTCCCGGTGTTGCTGGCGGTGCTGCCGCTGGTAAAGCGATTGACGGCGCTGCTGGTGCGCCAGGACTGAACCTGGCCTCGGGCCAAATTTACAAAGGAAGCAAGAGATGAGCGCATCTGCACTGCTGCTGTCGCTGTTCAAGTACAAGGCCTGGGCCGATGAGGCCTTGTTCGCCGAGGTGGCCAAGATCGATGGCGAGGCCCATGCCAGCGAGCGGCACCTGGCCATCCGCCTGCTGAATCACATCCATGTGGTCGACCGCATCTTTGCGGCCCATCTGCAGGCGCAGCCGCATGGCTACACGGCGACGAACACGGTGGAAACGCCAACGCTGCCGGATCTGCTCAGCGAGGTAGGGCAGACCAATGTCTGGTTCATCGACTGGCTGACCTCCGCGGCTGAGACCGAGCTGGACCAGCCCGTGCGTTTTGCCTTCACCGACGCCAGCCCGGCGACGATGACGCGCGCGGAAATGCTAAGCCATCTGATCACGCACGGCACCTACCACCGAGGCGCCATCGGCCGCATCCTGAGCCAGGTGGGCCTGACCGCGCCGCGCGACGTCTTCACCGGTTTTCTGCACGAGAGCGAGCCACAGCGGCGCGGTTGAGCCGGGCCGTCGAGGGTAAGGCTCAGGGCGAGACCTCGCGCCTCAGCTGTGCCGGGAAGGGCAGCAGGTGCTCCAGCCGGTCCTCGGCCGCATAGGCGGTGGCGCTGCCCTTGAGCGTTTCGCCCTCGCGCCAAAGGCGCAGGAGCAGGTAGCCGGTTTGGCCCCGCTGTGACACCCCCGAAGCAGGCAGGCGGACCGGCAGCGTCGCCAGCAATAGCGGGCCGCTTTGTAGCGCGTTGAAGCGCAGCTGTTGCGGCAAGCCACTGTCAGCCGGGCGATCGGGAAACTCGGCGCTGATGTCACCGTGTTCGTCAAAGCGCAGCGCCCAGCGCAGCGGCCGGCCGTCGACCAGGATCTCACCGCTCCAACGGCCCCGCAACGCGGCATCACCGGCGTAAGCCTGCAAGCCGTCGCTGGCGTCCAGGCTCACCGCGGTGTACCCGGGCAGGACGCTGCGCAGCAAGGTGTTGGCAATCGATTGAGCTCGGGCATTGCCGTCATTGCTATTCATCAGCACGACCACGGCCAGATGGCGCTCGGGCAGCATCAGCAGCAGGCTGCTGGCACCGGGCATGCCGCCCTCGTGCCAGACCAGGGGCTCGCCCTGCGCACTGCGGCGGTGGTACCAGCCCAGGCCATAGCGGGCGCTGCCATAGTAGGCGTAATGCGCGTTCGGCTCGGCTGCTTGCTGCATCAGCTGTCGGTTCTGGGGCGTCAGCAACGCCTGTGCTGCGGCGTCGGCATCGCCGAGCTGAAAGGCGGCAAAGCGAGCCAGGTCATGGGCGCTGGCGTAAAGATTGCCGGCTCCGGGGGTGTCGTTCCAGGTATCGGGCAGCTGCTGGCCGCGGCTGTCGTACTTGTGCGCGGCCCCCTCGGGCGGCGCATAGCTCTCGGGCAAACTGCTGTCCTGCATGCCGAGCGGCGCGAACAACTGCTGCTGCAGATGGCGGTCGAGCGGCTGGCCGCTTTGCGCGCTAACGATCTGGCCGAGCAGGCCATAGCCGAGGTTCGAGTATTCAAACAGGCGGCCAGGCGGTTGGGCGGCAAAGGCATGCGGGCGGGCGGAGGCGGGATCGGGGCGCGACTCATGGCCCTGGTCGCGCCAGCAGATCCGCGCATAGCCGGGCAGACCCGAGCTGTGCATCAGCAACTGGCGCACGCTGGCCGTGAAATCGCTCGGCAGCTCGGGCAGGTAGCGGCGTGCCGGCGCGTCAAGATCGAGCCGGCCCTGCTCGCTGAGTCGCACCACCGCCGTGGCCAGCAGCGGCTTGGACAGTGAGGCGAGCGGATAGGGCGTGTGCGGCGTGGCCGCCCGTTGTTGCGCCTGGTCGGCCCAGCCGACGGCGGCCTCGTGGACGATACGGCCGCGCTGCACCAGCGCATATGACACCGACACCAGCTTGCCGGCCCGCACATCGTCGCTGAGCTGGGTCTGCAACAGCTCAAGCGCGCTGGGCGGAAGCAGATCCGGCAGGGGCAGCGGCAGCTCGGGCTTGATGCTGGCACAGGCCGTCAGGCCGGCGCAGATGGCCAGCAGGGTCAGGGTTCTCATAGCCGGGGCCTCCTCGCAGCGGGGCCTGCGGCCCTCAAACCGGCGACTGTAGCCAAGCCTCGCCGCCCTTGGCTGGGCTCGTTCGACCAACTGCGATTTCGGGGGGACTAGCTGCGTTTTGTGAGCCTGCAGGCCTGTGGTGGCTGAGGGCTGACAAGGCCTCGAGCGGCGCGGCGCGCCACGGCGCGGCGAGAATGAAGCTCAAATCCGGGAAAATCTGTTCCTCACGCCGGCCGTCGGGCCGGCACCCAGCCTTCAGAAAGCCAGACACCATGTCCGACACCACGCCGAACACCACGACCGAAGCCATGCCCGACCGCCTGTCGGTCGACCCGGCCAGCCCCTTCCACATTGCCGCCGTGTTCGAGCGCGACATTGGCATCCGCCTCAATGGCAAGGAACGCTTTGACGTCGAGGAATACTGCATCAGTGAGGGCTGGGTCAAGGTACCGGCCGGCCGCACGGTGGACCGCAAGGGCCGCCCCTTGCTGATCAAGATCAAGGGCACGGTCGAGGCGTTCTACCGCTGAGCTGCCGCGCAGGCCCAGGGAAGGCAAGACCTGGCACGGAAGCTGCTGTAGCTAATCCAAGTCCAGTTGTCTCCTCCACCGCCCCTGGGTGGATTCAAGCCCCAGTCCCTACGCTGCTGCGCATGGCCTGGGGCTTTTTTTGCGCCGAGCCGTGTTGGCGCAATGTCTTGGTCCATCCAGGTGCATGGCGGCATCTTGGCACTGGGGCATAAAGCACCAGGCTGGGGCAAGGTGGCAGGCATTCATGGCTGGGGCTTGGTCGCGGCGCCGCCGCTGGCCTCGACCTCGAAGGAGCGCCAGAGGCCTTCGAAGATGCCGGCCGCGGCGACGAGCAATTGGTCGTCGTCGGTGATGGCCGTGAACATGCCGCCCAGAATCTGTTCCACGCCTGCCGCTTCGGGGGCTTGCACGCCGCCCGCGTCAAGCCCGTGCACCAAGCGCCCGAGCCGCAGCAGCGCCGGCGTTTCCAGCCCGAAGGCCGCCAGCAGGGTTTCGAAGCTGACGCGTTCGCCGACATGGCCAAACATCGCGCCGTCGAAGTCAAAGCCCAAGGCCCGTTTGGGGCAGTCCTTGGGATGCTTGAGCCAGAGCAGCTGCGCGCGGGTGTCGATGAAGCGTCGAATCAACCAGGCACAGGCCAGCCGGTCGACCCAGGGCCGGGCACGGGTGGCCCATAGGCGGCCTTGATAGTCTTCGACGCGCAGGCGCAGGATGGCGGTGGCCGGCCGCGCCCGCGGCTCGCTGGGCGACAGGGCTGCGTGAGCGTCTTGCTCCAGGCTGCTGAAAGTGCTGAGCGCCTGCTGCTGCGCGGGGCCGGGAAAGTAGTCGATCGCCTGCAGCTGACTCAATGCCTTGGCCAGCTTGCGCAATTGCTTGAGCGTCTCCAGCGCGCTGCCGGGCTGCAGCTGCGCGCGCAGACCGTGCAGCTCGGCCAGCAGCGCGGCCCAGTCACCGCTGCGATCAAAGAGCGCCGGCCAGTCGGCATGCGCCGCACCGTCGACCTGAATCAGGTGGGCGCTGCCCGCATGGGCCCTGACATCGGCTGCAATCGCCTCCAACCGCTCGCGCTGCGCCTCGGTCTCGGGCAGCAGATAGGCGCCATCACGCAAGACGCCAGCGCCGCAGGCCTTCAGCGCCCGCCATGCGCGCATGCGCGCGGTGGCGTTGTCGTTGGGCAGGCTCAGGATCAGCAGCAGATAGGCCTTGGTGTTCATGTAGTGATTAGAACATGTTGTTGACATCGCTACAAATTGCGACTCCAATGAAACCTGTAGGTAGCGCCAGCCGCGCAGCGACAACTGCTGCGGCGAGCCGCGGCCAGCAAGACCAGCAGCCCAGCCAGGAGAGCAATGATGATCAAGCAGTGGGGAACACAAGTTCTGTGCCGTGCGGCCCTGTTCGCAACGCTTGCGCTTGCCGTGGGCAGTAGCATGGCGCAAGGCGCTACGTCGGCCGAAGCGCTGGCCGCCACAGCTGAAAGCGGCAAGGAGCTGGTGTTCGTCTGTGAGCATGGCTCGGCCAAAAGCGTGATCGCGGCCGCCTACTTCAATCAGATGGCGGCAGCGCGTGGCCTGGCGTGGCGCGCCGTGTCGCGCGGCCTGAGTCCCGATGCCGCGCTGCAGGGCGCCACGGCCCAGGGATTGCTGGCCGATGGTATCGATCTTCAGCCGTTCGCACGGCCTCAGGCGCTGACGGCGGAGCAGTCCGGCCGCGCGCCCAAGGTGGTGAGCATCGGTGTGGAGCGTTTGCCCGCGTATCTGGACCCCGCTCGGCTCGAGCAATGGAATGACATCCCAGCGGTCAGCAAGAGCTATGTGCAGGCCAGGGACACGATGAAGCGCCGTATCGATCAGCTGCTGGATGGGCTGAGCCGGACCGCCCCCTGATCGTTGCCATTCAGGCCAAGGCGGGCACAGCAGCTTTGAATTGGCGCGCTTCGCCGTCTTCGGGCAGCCACAGCCGCTGCTGCCAGCCTTGGCGGACGGCGTGCTGACGCAGCGCGGCGCGCGTGCCGGGGCAATGATCCAGCGCCTCAAGATGATTGGCGACGATGAACAGCTCCGGGTAGTCGCCTGCCAGCCGCGCCACGTCGTCGACGCCCAGCAGGATGTCGCCGCCCAGATCGAAGCGCGCGCCGCCGGCCGGCAGCACGGCAATATCGGGCCTGAGCGTGCCCAGGCAGTGGCGCAGGGCCGCGCAGTCCACGGTGTCGCCGGCCAGGTAGACGCTGGGTTCACCGGGCAGCTCGACAAGAAAGCCGTGGCCGTGCTCCATCAGCCGGCCGACCCAGCCCTCGCCATGCACGCAGGGCACCGGTGTGATGAAGCCATTGAAAAAGGGCTGGCGTCCGCTGGCTGACAGCGGCTGCGTCCTGAGGCCGCGCTCGCGCAGATAGGCCTCGTCGCGTGGCATGCACAGCAGCGGCACATCGTGCTCGCGCAGCCAGCGCTTGCCGGCGCGATCGAGGTGGTCGAAATGGCCGCGCTGGCAGTGCGTGATCAGCGCGTGGCTGGCCCGCGCCAGCAGCGCCTCGCTGCCGATGGGCAGTTCGACCAGCGGGTTGCGACGGCGCTGCCCACCGAAGTATTTGAGGCTGGGCAGGGCAGCTTTGGGGGCGAGCATGGGATCGACCAGCAGACCGATGGCCTGGCCCTCGCTGTGGAATTCGAGCATCAGCGTGGCATTGCGGATTTGGGTGATCAACATGTGTAGGCCATTGGGCGTTGGTGATGGCTGGATTGTTCGAGCGCCGGCCTGAGCGCAAAATGGCAAAAACGGAAGAGTTCTGATCAAAACATGCCAAACCCTGCGCAAGCTGCACGCACGCCAGTCAAGAGGCCGGCAAGCCCCGCGCCCGTGGCGCTGGGCCTGCTGCTCTTCGAGGGCTGCATGCCCGCCGGGCTGTATGCGGTGGCCGATCTGGTGTCTGCGGCCAATCTGCGCGCCGGGCATGAGCTGATCCGGCTACGCTGGCTCAGCTTGACCGGGCCAGAGGGCGCGGCGCTGAAGCCGGCTCATGGGCCGGCCTTGCAGGCCGAGGCGGCGTTGGATGCGCGCGGCTGCGCCGATCTGGATGCGCTGCTGCTGCCCGGGCTCTGGGTGGCCAGCGAGGCCGAGTTGCAGCAGCTGCTGCAGGCCCAGGCGCCTTTGATTGCGAGGCTGGCAACACTGTCCTGCGAACTCTGGAGCTACTGCGCCGGCGTGCCGCTGCTGGCCGCCAGCGGCCGGCTCAATGGCCGGGAGGCGACCGCCACCTGGTGGATGGAAGCCCTGCTGCGGCGGCGCTTTCCCAAGGTGCGCTGGCGCTTTGATCAGCCGCTGGTGCAGGACCGTGGCCTGCTCACTGCCGCCGGTGCCAGCGGCTATCTGCCCCTGCTGCTGGCGCAGCTGCAGGCGCTGCTGCCGCCGGCGGCGCTGCAGGAGGTGCAGGAGGTGCTGATGCTGCCGCAGCCGCGACTGCGCGATCCGGTGTTTGCCTCGGTCGAGCTGATGAAGGCCGAGCCGGCCTGGCTGCGCCAGCTGCTGCTGTTCGCGCAGGGCACACCGGCGCAGTCACTCGATCTGCAGCAGGCCGCGGCGGCATTGGCACTGTCGCGGCGCACGCTGTGCCGCCGAGTGCAGGACGAAACCGGCATGCCGGCGGCGCGCTGGCTGCGCCTGGTCAAGCTGCGCCAGGTGGCCGAGCGGCTGACGCAGGGGGAGGAGCCACTGAAGACGATGGCCGATGGCTTTGGTTTCAGCAGCGAGGCGGCGCTGCACCGGATGTTCCGCCAGGCCACCGGCATGACGCCGGGTGAGTACCGGCAGGCCTATGCGCGGCGGGCGCCCACGCTGTCGCGGGCATGACGGCGCGGCGCCCGATACGCCTGCATGATGGGCTGCACATCTAGAGACAAAGCCATGGACATCCCCTCGCTGAAAGACAAGGTATCGCCCGAGGAGTGGCAGCTGCGCGTCGATCTCGCGGCCTGCTACCGGATAGGGCCTGTTAGCCCTAGCTTTGCCTGTGCGAGAGGGGCACCAAGGGCCTCAATCTAGGCGGACGACGATGCCCAGGCTGGCCGCCTGGGCGAGGAGTTCAACAACGAGTGGGGCCCTTGGAGCCCCTCTCCCGGAGGGTTGCCCCAGAAATGGCCGTGCACGTCGTTGCAAAGCCTCACCGGGGGTGCGCCCCGGTTTCGTTTTGCGCCTTGTTCACGGCCATTTCTGGGGCAACGCATCAGGCAAAGCTAGGGCTAGCAGGCCCTTGTAGCGCTATACGGCTGGAGCGATCTGATCTTCACCCACATCAGCCGCCGGCTGCCCGGGCCGGAGCATCACTTTCTGATCAATCCCTATGGGCTGATGTTCAACGAGATCACCGCGTCCAGCCTGGTCAAGATTGACTTGCAGGGCAACAAGCTTGATGACTCGCCGTTTCCAGTGAACCAGGCCGGCTTCGTGATTCACTCGGCCATCCATGCGGCGCGTGAGGACGTGGGCTGCGTGCTGCACACCCATACCCGTGCCGGCGTGGCGGTGTCGGCACAGCGCTGCGGTGTGCTGCCGATCTCGCAGCAAAGCACTTTTGTGCTGGCCTCGCTGGCCTATCACGACTACGAAGGCGTGGCCATCCGCGAGGATGAGCAGCCGCGGCTGCAGGCCGATCTGGGCGACAAGACCTTTCTGTGCCTGCGCAATCACGGCCTGCTGACGGTGGGCAAGGGCACGGCGGACGCCTTCCTGGCCATGTATGTGTTCGAGAGCGCCTGCCAGATCCAGATCAGCGCCCAGGCTGGCGGCCCGCTGGTCGAGGTCGACCCACGCATCATCGCCGGCACGGCCGAATCGCACCGGGTGCAGACCGGCGGCATGGGCGCCAAGTTTGTCTGGCCCAGCCTCTTGCGCGAGCTGGATCGGCGCAATCCCGGCTACGACGTTTGAGGCTTGGCGACAGGCCTCAGAGCTCCCACTGCGGATGCAGCTGGTGCATCCGGCTGATCGTCAGCGCGGCGGCGGCGGTGCGGGTTTCGACGCCGAGCTTGGCGTGGATGCGTTCCAGGTGTTTTTTCACCGTGGCCGGGCTGGCGCCGACGATGTCGGCAATGTCGCGATTGATCTTGCCCTTGACCACCCAGTACAGCACCTCGGCCTCGCGCGCGGTCAGGCGCAGCGCCAGGCCGAGCTGTTCGATCAGCGCCAGATCCGAGCTCTCACGCATCACCAGCAGCCATTCGCCGCCGCTGCCGTCTTCATCGGCGGCCTCGATCTGCTGGTGCAGGGCGATGCTGAGCCGCTGCGCACCCAGTTCGGCGCTGAGCCGCGGCGGCTCCAGCCCTTCACGCTCGGCGGCCGACAGATGCTGCTGTAGCCAGGCCAGCACGGCGGCCGGCAGCAGCGGGCCGCTGCTGCCGTAGTAGCGCAACAGCAGCTCGCGGGCCAGCGGCGTCTGCCAGAGCAGCCGGCCATCGCTGGCGCGCACGCTCAGGCTGGCGTAGCCGAAGGCGTCGAGCGCGCGCCGGGTCTGCGTGGCCTGGTGGGCCTGATGGGCCTGCTGAGCGCCGCGCAGATGGACCTGCATGCGTGCCAGCACTTCCTTGGGCTTGATCGGCTTGGTGACGTAGTCGCTGCCGCCGGCCTCCAGCGCGGCGACCAGGTGTTCGGTCTCGGTCAGCCCGGTCATGAAGACGATGGGAATGGCGGCGGTGCCCGGGCTGGCCTTGAGCCGGCGGGCGACCTCGAAGCCATCGATGCCGCCGGGCATCACCGCGTCCAGCAGCACGATGTCGGGTAGGGCCTGGGCGGCACGCTGCAAGGCGCTCTCGCCGCTGGTGGCAACCAGCACGGTGTAGCCGGATTCGTCGAGCGCATCGTGCAGCAGGGCGAGGTTGTCCGGCACATCGTCGACGATCAGCACCAGCGCACCGCTGCGATCGAGCGTGGCCGGGCGGGCGCTGGTGTTCATGGTGGGCTCAAGGGTGGTGTTCACGCGGCTGTACTCCGGGCAGAGGGGGCGAGGCCAAAGGCGGGGTCAGGTCTTGCTGGGCCAAGCGTTCGGCGAGCTGCTGGCCAATCAAGTCAAACTGAAAGCCCTGGGCCAGCCCGCGCCAGCGGGTCCATAGCGCGGCCTCTGCCGGCAAGGCCTGGGCCAAGGCATCGAGCTGCTGCAGCACGCCGCGGTAGTAGCCCAGCTGCAAGCCTTTAGCCAGCGCCGCCAGCTCGGGGAGGGCGGGCAGGGAAGGCTGCGCTGAGCCTGGGTTGTGGCTCGCCACAGCGTCGGGTGGGGGCTCGGGCGCCGCGCTGGGCTCGCGCGAGGGCAGTTGCAGCGCCGTGGCCAGCCAGTCCAGCAGCTGGGTGTGGCGCACCGGCTTGGTGATGAAGTCGGTGGCAGCAATGCCCACCTCGTTGTCCTGCCCCTTCTCGAAGGCATTGGCGGAGACGATGGCATAGGCGGTGCGCGCCTCGGGGCCGAGCAGGCGGCGCAGCCGGGCGATGGTGGTCCAGCCGTCGATGCCGGGCATGGCCAGGTCCATCAGCACCGCATCGGGGCGGTAGCCGGTGGCGACCAGGTCCAGCGCATCGTGGCCGTTGGCGGCGCAGCGCAGGGCAAAGCCCAGCGGCGTCAGCAGCTCGACGAGCAGCTGCCGGTCGGCCTCTTCGTTGTCGACGATCAGCAGCTGGCGATCGCTGCCATCAAGCACGGTGCGTCGCCGCACACCCGGCGCGGGCAAGGCCGGTGGCGCGAGCACCGGCAGGAAGAGGCGCAGCGCAAACACCGAACCGCGGCCGGGCTCGCTGCGCGCGCTCAACTCACCGCCCATCAGCTCGCACAGCATGCGGGCAATGGTCAGGCCGAGGCCGGCGCCCGGGGCGCTGCTGCCGGCCCGCTCGAAGGGCTCGAAGATGCGCGCCAGCGCCTCCGGCGTCATGCCGGGGCCGCTGTCCTCGACCTCGAACAGCGCCAGCTCGCGCGCATGCTGGACGCGCAGCACGACCTGACCCCGCTGGGTGAACTTCAGCGCATTGCCCAGCAGATTGATCAGGATCTGGCGCAGCCGCTGCTCGTCGGCCCGCACCAGCGCCGGCAGCGTGCCCTGCGGCTCGAAACGAAATTGCAGGCCGCGCGCCGCCGCCTGCGGCTCGAACAGCTCGGCCAGCTCGTGCATCGCGTCTTCGAAGTGCATCGGCGCGGGCTGCAGCGAGAGCTTGCCGGCTTCGATGCGGGCCAGGTCCAGCGTGGCGTCGATCAACGTCAGCAGATGGTCGCCGCTGCGCTTGATCACCTGCACCGCCTGGCGGCGTCGTGGCGGCATGTCGGCATCCTCGGCCATCAGCTGCGCGTAGCCGAGCATGCTGTTCAGCGGCGTGCGCAGCTCATGGCTGATGGCGCTGACGTAGCGGCTCTTGGCCTGGTTGGCCGCCTCGGCCGCCGCCTGCGCCTGGCGGGCCTGGTCGCGCGCGGCCTGCAGCGCCTGGTCGGTGCGCTGGTGCGAGGCGATCTCCAGCATCAGCGCCTCGGTCTGGCGGTTCGATTCCTGCTGAGCCACCTCGCGGCTCTGCCGCGCCAGCACCAGCCACCAGGCCGCCACGCCCAGCACCAGGCCCAGCAGCACATAGGCCTTGAGCAGGCCGGCACGCAGGCTGGCACCCTGGCTGACAATGGCGGCGGCATCCTGCAGGTGCTTCAGCTCCTGGTGGTAGAGCAGGCCAAACAGCGCGGCCAGCAGCGGCATCAGAATCGCCATCAGCAGCAGGAAGTGGCCGAGGCCGGTGTCCAGATAGGGCCAGGTCTTGCGTGGCAGCAGCGCATGCAAGAGCGCCGCCCATTGCGCGGACAGCCGCGCCTGCGGCTTGCACAGATCGCCGCAGCGCGCGTCCAGCGTGCAGCACAAGGAGCAGATGGCGCCGCGGTAGGCCGGGCAGTAGGCCATGTCCGGCGCCTCGTAGTCGCGTTCGCAGATCACGCAGCGCTGCGGCCGCAGGGGCCGGCCGGCATCGTCCGGCTCAGGTTCAGGGCTGCGGGCGAGGTAGTAGCGGCCTTTCGTCAGCCAGGCGATCAGCGGCGCGGCCAGCAGCGCCACGCCCATGGCGATCAGCGCCGAGAACGGTTGCAGCGCTTCGCCCAGCAGGCCCAGGTGGGCGGCGATGGCCAGGCCGGAGGCCAGGGCCATGGCGCCGACGCCGACCGGGTTGATGTCGTAGAGATGGGCGCGCTTGAACTCGATGCCGGCGGGCGAAAGGCCCAGCGGCTTGTTGATCAGCAGATCGGCCACCACCGCCATGATCCAGGCGATGGCGATATTGCCGTACAGGCCCAGCACGGCGGCCAGCGCCTCGAAAACATCCATCTCCATCAGCAGGAAGGCGATCAGCGTGTTGAATACCACCCAGACGACGCGGCCGGGGTGGCTGTGCGTCAGCCGCGAGAAGAAGTTGCTCCAGGCCAGCGAGCCGGCATAGGCATTGGTGACGTTGATCTTCAGCTGCGAGATGACGACGAACAGCGCCGTGGCCGCCACCGCCCAGCCGTAGCGCGGAAACAGCGTCTCATAGGCGGCCAGGTACATCTGGTTGGGATCGACGGCGCGTTCGGCCGGCACGCTGTGCGACAGCGCCAGCCAGGCCAGCAGTGCGCCGCCCAGCATCTTCAGCACGCCCAGGATCACCCAGCCCGGCCCGCCCACCAGCACGGCCGCCCACCAGCGGCGCCGTTGCGCCGGCGGCGCGTCGGCGGGCAGGGCCGGCATGAAGCGCAGATAGTCGGCCTGCTCGCCCATCTGGGTGATCAGGGCAATGCCCACGGTGAGCGCCGCACCAAAGTAGCGCAGCTCGAAGCCGGCGCTGTGCGATTGGGCGCCGGCCTGGTGCATGGCGCCCGCAAAGGCGGCCGGGTCCTGCCAGAGCACGGCGGCAAAGGGGGCGATCAACATCGCCAGCCAGAGCGGCTGGGTCAACAGCTGCAGCCGGCTGATGGCCGACACGCCATGGGTCACCAGCGGAATCACCACCAGCGCACAGAGCAGATAGCCCCAGCGCGGCGGAATGTCCAGCGCCAGGTCCAGCGCATAGGCCATCACCGCGGCTTCGAGCGCAAAGAAGATGAAGGTGAAGCTGGCGTAGACCAGCGAGCTCAGCGTCGAGCCGATGTAGCCAAAGCCGGCGCCGCGGGTCAGCAGGTCCATGTCGACGCCATAGCGCGCCGCATAGATGCTGATGGGCAGGCCGGCGAGAAAGATGATGGCCCCGGTGGCCACAATGGCCCAGCAGGCATTGGCCCAGCCGTACTGCAGCAGCAGCGTCGCCCCGACGGCCTCCAGGATCAGGAAGGAGGCCGCACCAAAAGCGGTATGGGCCACGCGCAGCGGCGACCAGCGCCTGAAGCGCTGCGGCGTGTAGCGCAGCGCATAGTCCTCCAGCGTTTCGCGGGCCACCCAGGCGTTGTAGTCGCGGCGCACCTTGATGACGCGCTGCGGCGCCTCGGCCGGTAACGGCCGGGTGCTGTTGAGTTCTGGGGCGGCGTCCATCAAGGCGATGCAGCGTGCAGCTTCCGTGCCCGCCGTATTTCTGCACGGCAGCGGCCGAGGCGGCACGGCGCTTGCTTTGTCACTCGACAGAGAGGATTCATCTGCGATGGAACTGACGCCGCGTGAGCGCGACAAGCTGCTGATCTTCACCGCCGCCCTGCTGGCCGAGCGCCGCCGGGCGCGCGGGCTCAAGCTCAACTACCCGGAAGCGGTGGCCTTCATCAGCGCCGCCGTGATGGAGGGCGCCCGCGATGGCAAGACCGTGGCCCAGCTGATGAGCGAAGGCCGCAGCCTGCTCAGCCGCGCCGATGTGATGGAGGGCGTGGCCGAGATGATCCCCGACATCCAGGTCGAGGCCACCTTTCCCGACGGCACCAAGCTCGTCACCGTCCACCAACCGATTGTGTGATGGCCCACCCCCTACGCGCTGCGCGCGCCCCCTCGAAGGGGGCGAGCCCCGAGGCCCGGCAAAGCCGGATCCTGGGGCTCTGCTGGGTCCGGGATGGGCTCATGCACTTCGAATTTCAAGCTCCTTTTCAATGTCGAGGCTAGTCTGATGAAACGTCCGCTGATCACCGTTCTGGCCGGCCTGCTGCCGCTGGTGGCCGCCTCGCATACCGGCGAGCTGGCCCATGGCCATGATTTCCTGAGCGGCTTTGTTCATCCGCTCAGCGGGCTGGACCATCTCGCCGCCATGCTGGCCGTTGGCCTGTGGAGCGGGCTGGCGCTGCGCCGCGCCTGGCAGGCTCCGCTGGCCTTTGTGCTCTTGATGCTGATTGGCGCGGTGGCCGCCCGTGCCGGCCTGGACTCGCCGCTGCAGGAGCCGATGATCGCCGCCTCGGTGCTCTGTCTGGGCCTGCTGGCGGCGCTGCGCCTGCGCCTGGCGCCGCTGCTGGCCGCCGCGCTGGTCGGCGGCTTTGCGTTTTTCCACGGCCTGGCCCATGGCGCCGAGCTGGATGGCGATCTGGCCCTCTTGGGCCTCTTGCTGGCCACCGCCTTGCTGCATGTGGCCGGGCTCCTGCTCGGCCTGCTGCTGCGCCGGCACTTGAAGCTGGCGGCCGTGGGCGCACCGGTGCTGGGCGGCGGCATTGCGCTGCTGGGCTGTGCGCTCCTGCTGCAGGCGGTGGGCGCATGATTCCCGGCGAGCTGTTCACGCCCGCGGGCGAGCTGGCGCTGAACCCCGGGCGGCGCACGCTGCGCCTGGTGGTGCAGAACATCGGCGATCGGCCGATACAGGTCGGCTCGCACTACCACTTCGCCGAGACCAATGCCGCCTTGTCCTTCGATCGCGGTGCAGCGCGCGGCATGCGCCTGAACATCGCCTCCGGCCTGGCGGTGCGCTTCGAGCCGGGGCAGCAGCGCACGGTCGAGCTGGTCGAGCTGGCCGGCGAACGCATCGTCTACGGCTTTCGCGGCCTGATCCAGGGGAAGCTATGAGTGCCAGCATCGGACGCCGCGCCTATGCCGAGATGTACGGCCCCACCGTGGGCGACCGGCTGCGCCTGGCCGACACCGCGCTGGTGATCGAGGTCGAGCAAGACCTGACCCTGCGGGCCGGCGGCTATGGCGAAGAGGTCAAGTTCGGCGGTGGCAAGACCATACGCGACGGCATGGCGCAGTCGCAGCGCAGTCGGGCTGAGGGTGCCGTCGACACCGTGCTGACCAATGCCCTGATCCTCGATCACTGGGGCATCGTCAAGGCCGATATCGGCCTGAAGGCCAGCCGCATCGTGGCCATCGGCAAGGCCGGCAATCCCGATACCCAGCCGGGCGTGGACATCATCATCGGCCCGGGCACCGAGGTGATTGCCTGCGAAGGCATGATCGTCACCGCCGGCGCGGTCGATACCCACATCCACTTTATCTGCCCGCAGCAGATCGAGGAAGCGCTGGCCAGCGGCGTGACGACGATGCTGGGCGGCGGCACCGGCCCGGCCACCGGCACCTTCGCCACCACCTGCACGCCGGGGCCCTGGCACATCGAACGGATGCTGCAGGCGGCCGAGGCCTTCCCGATGAATTTGGGCTTTCTCGGCAAGGGCAATGCCAGCCTGCCCGGCGCGCTGCATGAGCAGATCCAGGCCGGCGCGATTGGCCTGAAGCTGCACGAAGACTGGGGCACGACGCCGGCGGCGATCGACAACTGCCTGAACGTGGCCGAGGCCACCGATACCCAGGTGGCCATCCATACCGACACGTTGAACGAGAGCGGCTTTGTCGAAGACACGGTGGCCGCCTTCAAGGGCCGCACCATACACACCTTCCACACCGAGGGCGCCGGCGGCGGCCACGCGCCGGACATCCTGAAGGTGGTTGGCGAGGCGAATGTGCTGCCGTCGTCAACCAATCCAACCCGGCCCTACACGATCAACACGCTGGACGAGCATGTGGACATGCTGATGGTCTGCCACCATCTCGATCCCGCCATTGCCGAGGACCTGGCCTTCGCCGAAAGCCGCATCCGCCGCGAGACGATTGCCGCCGAGGACATCCTGCACGACCTCGGCGCCATCAGCATGTTCAGCTCCGACTCGCAGGCCATGGGCCGGGTGGGCGAGGTCATCATCCGCTGCTGGCAGACGGCGCACAAGATGAAGCTGCAGCGCGGTGCCTTGCCTGGCGACGGCGCCGAGAACGACAACGCCCGCGTCAAGCGCTATGTGGCCAAGCTGGCCATCAATCCGGCGATCGCCCACGGCATCAGCCATGAGGTCGGCAGCATCGAGCTCGGCAAATGGGCGGATCTGGTGCTGTGGAAGCCGGCCTTCTTCGGCGTCAAACCCAGCATCGTGATCAAGGGCGGCTGCATCGCGCTGGCCGCCATGGGCGACCCCAATGCCTCGATCCCGACGCCGCAGCCGGTGCACTACCGGCCGATGTTCGGCAGCTTTGGTGGGTCGCTGGCGCGCGGCAGCCTGAGCTTCGTCTCGCAGGCGGCGCTGGCGGCCGGCGTGGGCGAGGCCTACGGGCTCCAGAAGACGCTGGCGGCGGTGCGCGGCATCCGTGGCATCGGCAAGCGGCATATGGTCCACAATGACTACGCACCGCGGATGGAGGTCGACGCGCAGACCTACGCGGTGCGTGCCGATGGCCTGCTGCTGCACTGCGAGCCGGCCACGGTGCTGCCCATGGCCCAGCGCTATTTCCTGTTCTGAACCGATGCTCACCGTTTCCAAACTGATTCCCCAGGGGCAAGGACTGGCCCCCGTGCTGCTCAAGCGTGCCGCCAGCATCGAGCTGGACTGGGACACCCGGCAGAAAAGCCGATTCCAGGCCCAGGATTCCAGCGGCCGTGAACTCGGCGTCTTCCTCGCACCCGGCACGCTGGTGCGTGGCGGCGATGTGCTGGTGGCCGAAGACGGCTCACTGCTGCGCGTGATCGCCGCGCCGCAGCCGCTGCTGCGCATCACGGCCTGCGCCAGCCATGGCTCGCCCTTTGATTTGATGCGCGCCGCCTACCACCTGGGCAACCGCCATGTGCCGGTGGCCTTGCAGCCCGATCATCTGAAGATCGAACCCGACCATGTGCTGGCCGAGATGTTGCGCGCCATGCATCTGGATGTGGCCGAGGTCAGCGAAGGCTTCGACCCCGAGGGTGGCGCCTATGCGGCGACGCCTGCCGCCACGCCTCATGTCCACGGGCCGGGCTGCGTGCATGATCATGGGCCTGCGCACGATCATGCACACGGCCATGCACACGGCCATGCACATGAGCACGCGCATGACCACGCGCCTGACCACGTCCATGCACCGGCCAAGCCCGCCGGCAAGCCGCTGGGTATTGCCGTCGTCGCCGCGGCACCGGCCGCCCATGTTCACGGCCCTGATTGTTCGCACGATCACGGGCACGATCATGGCCACCACGGCCATGGCGGACACAAGCACGACTGAATGAGCCGGGCCGCGCTGCTGCAGCTGATCTGGCTGGCCTCGCCGGCCCTGCCGATTGGCGGCTTTTCCTACTCGGAGGGGCTGGAAGCCGCAGTCGATCACGGCCTGGTGCACGATGCCGACAGCGCCGCCGATTGGCTCTCGCAGCAGTTGCTGCTGAGCCAGGCGCGCGGTGATCTGGCGGTGGCCGCGCAGGCCTTGCCGGCCTGGCGCGCCTTGGCCAGCAATGCCGACGATGCTGACGACGCCAATGCCGCAGCCCGCCTGCAGGCCTTGAACGACTGGGTGCTGCAGACCCGCGAGACGGCCGAGCTGCGCCTGCAATGCGAGCAGATGGGCCGCTCGCTGCTGGACTGGCTCGGCAAGCACGACACGCCATCGGCCCGGCAACTGGCGCTGGCGCGCAGCTGGCCCACACCCAGCTATCCGCTGCTGATGGCGCTCGGCCTGGCCGCCAGCGCTGCCGCCCGCGAAGACGCCTTGCTGGCCTACGCTTTTGGCTGGGCCGAGAACATGGTGCAGGCCGCCATCAAGGCGGTGCCGCTGGGCCAGAGCGCCGGCCAGCGCGTGCTGGCCCGGCTGGCGGCCGAAATTCCTGCGGCGGTGACTCATGCGCTGAGCCTGCTGGACGACGAGCGCCAGGCCTTCGCGCCGATGCTGGCCATCTTGTCTGCCCGCCACGAGCAGCAGTATTCGCGCCTGTTCCGCTCCTGAGCTTTTGTTTTGGCGCTTTGCTCCTTAAGTGTTGGTCATCCAGAACAAACCACAGAGTCACTGAGTCACAGAGGACAACACAGAGGTAGCGAGGAGTTGACGCTCTTCCCTCCGTGTCTCTGTGACTCTGTGGTGTATTCGGGGGTGTTTTTGGGGTACACCACGTCACGACAAGAGAGCCTTTGTTTTTGTAGTTCCTGTTTTGAAAGCCATCCATCATGTCCAGCCCACTGCACCACATCCCTCGTCGCAGCAAAAAGCTGCCACCGCTGCGCGTCGGCATCGGCGGGCCGGTTGGCTCGGGCAAGACGACGCTGCTGGAGATGTTGTGCAAGGCCATGCGTGAGCGCTGGGACCTGGTGGCCATCACCAACGACATCTACACCAAGGAAGACCAGCGCCTGCTGACCATCAGCGGCGCCTTGCCGCCGGAACGCATCATGGGGGTGGAGACGGGCGGCTGCCCGCACACGGCGATCCGCGAGGATGCCTCGATCAATCTGGAAGCCATCGACCGCATGCTGGGCGAATTCCCCGATGCCGATGTGATCTTCATCGAATCCGGCGGCGACAACCTGGCGGCCACCTTCAGCCCGGAGTTGTCGGACCTGACGATCTACGTGATCGACGTGGCGGCCGGCGAGAAGATTCCGCGCAAGGGCGGCCCTGGCATCACCAAGAGCGATCTCTTCGTCATCAACAAGACCGATCTGGCGCCGCATGTGGGCGCCGATCTGGCGGTGATGGAGGGCGACACCCGGCGCATGCGCGGCAGCAAGCCCTTTGTGATGACGAATCTGAAGACGCTGGCCGGGCTGGATCAGGTGGTCAGCTTCATCGAGCAGCGCGGCATGCTGCTCAGTGCGGCCTGAGCCAAGCCGCTTCGGCTGCGCCGCGGTTCAGACGGCCGCAGGGCCGGCCGCCGCGCCGGGCTGCAACTCGATCAGGGCGCTGGGCGGCGCCTCGGCGCTCGGCGCCGATGCGGATGCGGATGCCGATGCCGATGCCGATGCCGATGCCGATGCCGATGCCGATGCCGATGCCGATGCCGATGCCGGCGCCGTGGCTTGCGGGGCGCGACTGCCGGATGCGGACGAACGCCGCCGCGAGCGCGAGGAGGATTTGCCGCCGCGGCTGCCGCTCGGCTTGCCCTCCGAGCTGCGACCGATCTGGGTGTCGGCAAAACCGCTGTGGCCGGCGCCAAAGCTGGAGTGGCCGGAACGGTAGGCCTTGCGGCTGCCGCTGCCGCTGTGCGTGGACTTGGGCATGAGCAGCAGCGCCAGCAAGGCGCCGCCAATCACGGCCAGCGTGTTCTGCAGGCCCCAGAACGGAGGCAGCTTGCTGGTCAGGAGCAGGGCGGCGGCACCGCCGCGATGGGCTTGCGTGCGCATGTTCATCTCGACGACGCCATAGACCAGCCAGCCAAACCAGGCCAGCGCGATGCCGCCGAACAGCCAGCGCGCGGCCGCTTGGCGGGCCCGGTGGCGGCTCTTGAGGCTCAGGTAGGTCCAGGCGCAGGCGCCCAGAAAAATCGGCAGCGCGAAAACGGCGGCGCGCCAGACCTGGCCGGGCAGGCTGTCGGGCATGCCGGCGACACGCAGCCACTGATACGGCAGCGGCGTCAGCGCCAGCGGATTGCTCAGGAGCATCGCACAGCAATAGAGCAGCACTCCGGAAAAGAATGCGCCCAGACGGCGGCTGCTCAGCATGTCGGACTCCCACAAGAACCAGGCCTCAATTGTCTGAAGCCTGGTGCCGCGGCGCTGCCCCCTTGATGCGGGTGGCTGGGTCTTGTTACGGTTTTATGTCACGGATGCCGCGGAATTTCGCCGGCCCTTGTGGTCGCTCGAGGGGGCAATACTCAGCAAGGCGTCGCCAGCCTCGATGAACAGTGGTCAAAACGGGCACGACGGCTGCCGCCGCGCGGCGGCGCAGTGAGCGTGCTGCGCGCTTCAGGATGCCGTGTCGGCGCCCCAGATCAGTGCTTCGGTCCAGCCCAGTTCGGCAAAGTCAGCGGCGCGCAGATGGGCCTCGCCGGCGCAGAAGAACTCGTCGAGCTGGGGCGGCTTGACGCTGCTGTCGGCCAGCATCGCATGCACCTGGCCGCGGTGGTGCAGCTGGTGTTCGAACAGATGCGAGAGCAGGCGCAGCCGCGTGTCGCGCTGAGTGCGGCCCGGCCGCTCGATGCGCACCGGCCGCTGCAGGGCGGCATCGTCATCGGCCTCGTGCAGTGCGCGGCAGTAGGCGATCAGCCGCCGGTCGGCCTCGGCTTGCGCGGCCCAGAGGCTGGCGGCATCGGCAAAGGGCTGCTCGACGGCGAAGAAGCGGTAGCAGTCTGGGTCAGGCACGTCGCCGCGCAGCTCGCGTTCCAGCGCCTCCAGATAGAACCAGTCCACCGTCAGCGTGTGATTCAGCGTGGCCTTGATGCTGGGGAAGAAGCTGCAGCGCACGGCCTCGAACTCGGCCTGACTCAGCCGGGCGCAGGCCTTCAGCAGCCGGTGATTGGCCCAGCCGTTCTGGTAGGCCTGGGTGAGGAGATGGTGGGCGAGAGCACTTGTCATTGGCAGCCTGCTTGCCCGTTGCGGTCGGGCCGGTGGCGCATGGTAATGGCTTGCCGCTTGTGCCCGGTGGGGCCCTTGTCAGCGCCCCAGCCAGGCCTGGCGCAGCAGCAAGGCGGCCAGCAGCGCCATCGTTGCGGCGATCAATCCATCCAGCAGCTGCCAGGCCCGTGGCCGCGCGAACAGCGGGCTCAGCCAGCGGGCTCCGTAGCCCAGCGCGCCGAACCACAGCGTGCTGGCCAGGGCGGCGCCGGCAATGAAGCAGCCGCGCAGGCCGGGCGGCTGCTGCGCGCCGATGCCCCCGACCAGCAGCACGGTGTCCAGATAGACATGCGGATTGAGCAGCGTGAACGCGGCGGCCTGGGCCAGCGCCGCGCGGCGCGACAGGCCGTCGCCCTGCTGCTCGGCGCGCAGTGCGCTGCTCTGGCGCGCGCGCTGCAGCGCCTGCCAGGCATAGGCGGCCAGAAACAGGCCACCGGCGCCGGCCATCAAGCGGGCCAGCAGCGGCCGCTCGCCCAGCGCCTGTGCCATGCCCAGCACGCCGGCAGCGATCAACAGCGCATCGGCCAGCAGGCAGAACAACACCACGCTGCCGACATGCTCGCGGCGCAGGCCCTGCCTGAGCACGAAGGCGTTCTGCGCGCCGATGGCAACGATCAGACCCAGCCCCAGCGCCAGGCCCTGGCCCAACGCGGCCGCAGCACCCGAAGAAAACAGATTCACCATGGGCGCAGCTTGCCAGTTGCAGTGGGTGAAGACAAACTAAAGCATCTAACCCAGCTTTAGCGAAACTGAATCAATGGCCATGCTCGACTATGCCGCGCTCGACGCGCTGGCCACGGTGCTGCGCGAAGGCAGCTTCGAGCGCGCCGCGCAGGCGCTGCACGTCACGCCCTCGGCGGTGTCGCAGCGCATCCGCGCGCTCGAGGAACGGGTCGGCTGCGCGCTGGTGGTGCGTGCCCAGCCCTGTGTGGCCACCGAAACCGGTCGACGCCTGAGTCAGCATGTCGACCAGGTCCGGCTGATGGAGCAGCAACTGCAGCTGGCCGCGCCGGGCCTGGCGGCCAAGGCGCCGGCGCGCCTGCCGCTGGCCGTGGCCGTCAATGCCGACAGCCTGGCCACCTGGGCCGCCGCGCCGCTGGCCCGCTTTGCCGCCAGCCATCCGGTGCTGATGGATGTGGCCATCGACGATCAGGACCATACCGAGGAATGGCTGCGCAGCGGTCAGGTGCTGGCGGCGGTGAGCAGCCAGCCGCGCGCGGTGGCCGGCTGCAACAGCCGCCCGCTGGGCGCGATGCGCTACCGTGCCGCCGCCAGCCCGGACTTCATCAGTCGCTATTTTTCGGCTGGCGTGGGTGCCGGCAGCCTGGCCCGCGCGCCCAGCCTGGTGTTCAACAGCAAGGACGAGCTTCAGGCCCGCTGGGCACGCCGGCTCTGCCACCGCCATGTCGAGCTGCCGCGCCACCGCCTGCCGTCCTCACAGGCCTTCGTCACCGCCGCTGTGGCCGGCATGGGCTGGGGGCTGCACCCGGAGGCGCTGATCGCCGATGAGCTTGCCGCTGGCATGCTGGTCGAGCTCGTGCCGGATACGCCGCTCGATGTGCCGCTGTTTTGGCAGACCGCTCGGCTGGCGGCGGGATTGCTGGGGGCGCTGACGGGTGAGGTGTTGGAAGCCGCAGGGGCAGCGTTACGCACCTGAGCGCTGCTCAGGCCGGCGCCTGCAGTGCAGTGCGCAGCGCCGCTCTTGCGAGTAAGGGGGGGCGAGTCCAGCATGGGCAGGGCTGCATTCTGGTCACCGATGATCAGCGGGATCTCGGTACAGCCCTGCACCACGGCGTCGCAGCCGGCCAGCTTGAGACGTTTGATCTGTTGCTGGAAACGCCTGATGGAGGCATCGTGGATCTGCCCATCACCAGTTCGCTCATGATCACCGCGCTCCTGGTCTTCGGGGCGCTGCCACCCGATGCCGCGGGAAGCGAGCGCGGCAGGGTAGACCTCGCTTTGCACCGGCCAGCGAGTGTCCGTCAGACCCAGGCGTTGCGTTCCACGTGCTTGCGCTTTGGCGGCCACAACCTTGGCGATGTGCAAGCAGGGCCGCGACGAATGCGGCGGCACCCAGGGCAGCACCTGGTGGATGGTATTGTCCGGGCAAGTCAGAAGCTCGGCGGCGCGCTGGCCGGCTGGTGTGCCGAGCCGAGCATCAGCGCCGCCATCCCAGGCAGGTCATCGTCGTCCAGACAGCACAGCTAGTCGACCAGCGACAGCGAATGCAGCGACAGCGCCGGATGCGCACCTGCCCCCATCAAGGCCGCTGCATCGCTGCAAAAAGTCCGGTAGCGCAGTGCCGCTCCTTCAGCGGCGCAAGTGACGATGCCGATGTGGTGCGCGATCTGGGGGTGCTCAGGCCTGGGGTGCTCAGGCCTGGGGTTCGGCTGGGACACATTGGGAGCCGGGTAGCTTTCGGGCCTGGCCGTGGGTGTCACCACAGACGCTATGGCAGCGTCTTCTGTCCAGCCTGGCGGGTCTGATCTCGACGAGCCGCAGTCGGGCTCAGCAGCGTGATGCAGTCATCAGAACATTTCGTCGAGACAGAGGTGGAACTCCAGCCGCGCCGAGTCTGGCGATGCGATGCCATAGCTCGCCCACATCAGCTCTTGCAAGCCGGGCCCAAACTCGGCCAGGCAGTTCCAGAGGATGGCCAGGTCTTGATAACGGTCGGCCAGACCCAGTCGTCCCAGATCGATCAGGCCGGTGATGTGCCCCTGCTCATCCAGCAGCAGGTTGTCGAGCGAATAGTCGCCATGGGTCAAGACCAGACCCTCATCGGCGTGCTCACACCCTTCAGGGCTCAGGAGTGTGGGGCGCAGTGCCTGAAGGCGCTGCCAGACGTCTTCAGGCGTCCAGCCTTCGCGAGCCTCATCAAAGTCCTCTGCATCAACCAGACCCGCCGCCAGTCGCTGTCCTGCCAAGGCCAGCCGCAGATCCGCACCGGCATTGAACGGGCACGCTAGCGCAGGGAGCTGGTGCAAGACCCTCAACTGCTGGGCGATCGATTGCACCAGCGTTCGCTGCTGCTCCGCGCTAAGCTCGTCTTCAAGCCATTGATAGGCTGTTCGCCCCGGCATCGCCGTGCTCAGCAGCCATGCCTGCGTGGCAGAGGTCTGTTCAAAGTGCTGAAGAGCAGGAAGCACGGGTCGCAGTGGCGCGGCATGCCGTCTGAGCCAGCCCATTCGCGCCGCCTCTTCGAACAGCGCAGTGGCAACGTCCTCGTCGCCGCTGCTGTACTTCAGGTAGCACTCGCGCCCGTCGGCCTGCCGGATTCGGTAGACCTCGGCTCCCGCCTCGCCAACGGTGTTGCGCATCCAGTGGCTGTCTTTGAGCAGGGCCTGGAGACTGGGGCTTAGCGGTGGGGCGCTGGCGCGGACTTCGCGGCAAGGTGTGGGGTGCATGGGGGGAGCATAGCTGCGGCGAACGAGCTTCGGCACACGCATGGCGTAGTCGAGGAAGACCACGAGCTGCAGGTACCGACCTGAAGAACACCAAGCCGCCCCGCGCCTTCGGGATGAGCACCTGCAGCGCTTGTCCGGAAGGGCAATACCTTTGCAGCGCCTTGCAAGGTTCGCAGCAATGAACAACCATTTCACGCCCGCTGGGCAGGACTTTGGGTTATGCCGAGTTCAGCCAGCTAAGAACAAGAAAACCCCAAGTTCATCAATCAACGGGGGTTGCATGTTGGCGGAGACGGTGAGATTCGAACTCACGGAGGGGTATAAGCCCTCGACGGTTTTCAAGACCGTTGCCTTAAACCACTCGGCCACGTCTCCAGATTCGCAGTTGCCCTGAAGACTCTCATTTTGCGAGGCATCAGGCTCGGATCAGCTTAGCGCTTGCAAGTCGACATCACGTTCCCACGTATGCCGACAAATCCGAAGCGGGCATTGTAGCGTCAGCAACCAGCACTTTCGAAGAAGCGGCCTTCACTCCCCCGGCTTCTGCGCCTGCTCGCACTGCACCTGAATGAGCTCCAGCGCACGGCCGGCCTCGACGCGGGCGGCGCTGAGCTGGCCGCCCCAGATGCAGCCGGTGTCCAGGGCCAACAGATCGGGGCGCTGCACGAGGCCGAGGGTGGACCAATGGCCGAAGGCGATGGGCTGGTCGGCGGTCTGGCGTTCGGGGGCGTCGAACCAGGGCATGAAGCCGGGCGGGGCGGCGCCGGCGCCGTCCTTGGTCTTCAGGTCCAGCCGCCCCTGGGCATCGCAAAAGCGCAGCCGGGTCAGCACATTGACGATGAAACGCAGCCGCTCGATGCCGCTGAGCTCGGTGCGCCACTGCAGCGGTTCATTGCCGTACATCTGCTGCAGGAACTCGTGCAGATCGGGGCCACGCAGCAGCGCCTCGACCTCGGCGGCCAGCACCAGCGTGGTGCTGGTGCTCCATTGCGGCACCACGCCGGCGTGAACCATCAGCCAGCCTTGGTCGAGGCAGGCCATCTTTTGCTGGCGCAGCCAGGCAAGCAGGGCTTCGCGGTCGGGTGCGCTGAGGATGTCGTGCAGGGTGTCGCTGCGGTGGGGCGGGCGTACGCCGTGGGCGACGGCCAGCAGATGTAGATCGTGATTGCCCAGCAGGCAGGTGGCGGCGCTGCCCAGTTGCTGCAGCCGGCGCAAGGTGGCTAGCGAGGCCGGGCCGCGGTTGACCAGATCGCCAAGCAGCCAGAGGCGGTCGCGCGAGGGAGAGAAGTCTATTTTTTGCAGCAGGCGCTCGAACGCGTCGCAGCAGCCTTGCAGATCGCCGATCAGATAGTTCATTGCGGGATTGTGCTGTCGGAATCGACATGCGCTTCTGCTAGGCTTCGGGGCTTTCTCGCATTGCCGCGCAGATTTCGGGTAAACCCTGGTCGCCCTGGGCCCGGCTCGATCTGCGCCCTCCATGGATACCGCGCTACTTCTCTTCCTGCTGCTGCTCAACGCCTTCTTCGCGATGTCTGAAATGGCCCTGTCGGCCAGTCGCAAGGCCAGGCTGCAAGTCTTGGTCGAGGCGCAGGAGTCCGGTGCCCAAGCGGCGATGGAGCTGCACGAGAACCCGACCAAATTCCTGTCGACGGTGCAGATCGGCATCACTTCGATCGGGGTGCTGAACGGCATCGTCGGCGATGCGGCGTTTTCGGCGCCGCTGTCGCACTGGATCAGCGAACACACCGGCTGGCACGACCGCGCGGTGGACATCACGGCCACGGCCTTGGTCGTCGTCATCATCACCGTGGTGACCATCATCTTCGGCGAGCTGGTGCCAAAACGCGTCGGGCAGATCTATCCAGAGTCGGTCGCGCGCCTGGTGGCGCCGCCGATGGAGTTCCTGTCGCTGGTGGCGCGGCCGCTGGTGAAGTTCCTGTCCTTTTGCACCGAGGCGACGTTGGGCCTGATGGGCTTGCGCGGCAAGGCGCAGCGCAGCGTCACCGAAGAAGAGATTGCGGCCAGCCTGGAAGAGGGCTTGGATGCCGGCGTCATCGAGGAGCATGAGCACCAGATGGTGCGCAATGTGTTCCGGCTCGATGAGCGGCAGATCGGCTCGATGATGATTCCGCGCGCCGAAATCGCCTGGCTGGATGTGAACGACACACCCGAGCAGGTGCTGAAGATGTTGCAGGCGCATGGCTTCAGCCGTTACCCGGTTTGCCGCGGCGGCCTGACCGATGTGCTGGGCATCGCCACGGCGCAGGGCCTGCTGCAGCGCGTGCTGGCCGGGCAAGACCTGGCCCTGGGCGAGGGCCTGGAAGCGCCGGTGTTCGTGCCGGAGACGCTGTCGGGCATGGAGTTGCTGGAGCACTTCAGGGCCTCGGATGCGCCGCTGGTGTTTGTGGTGGATGAGTACGGCGAGGTGCAGGGTGTGATCGCCGTGCGCGACGTGCTGGAAGCAATTGCGGGCGAGTTCAATGCGCCCAGCGATGGTGATGCCTGGGCGGTGCAACGCGAGGACGGCAGCTGGCTGATGGACGGCCTGATTCCGGTTCCCGAGCTGAAGGACCGGCTGGCATTGAAGGAACTGCCTGAAGAGGATCGTGGGCGCTACAACACTCTGGCCGGCATGGTGATGCTGTTGCTGGGGCGCTTGCCGCGCACGGCCGATGTGGTGGAGTGGAACGCCTGGAGATTCGAGGTGGTGGACCTCGATGGCAAGCGTGTTGACAAGGTGCTGGTCTCGCGACTGGCCGATGAAGGAGAGAAAGAATGAGTACCCCCCCGATGTATGGCGCCCTGGTCCCGCTGGACCGTGAACTGCACAAGAAGCTGCGTCTGGACACGAGCAAGAGCACGCTGGACAAGGTCAAGGGCCTGAACTCGCTGTTCCTGACCGTGGTCGAGTTCGCCGAGGCCTGCAAGGAATTCCCTATCGTCTTCGTGCGCGTCGGTGAGGCTGTCGAGGGCAAGCCGGCCCCGGTCGCGCCGCTGGCCGTGTTGGGCCTGAAGCCCGGCGTCAACGTCATCATCAAGGACGACAAGTGGACGGCCAATTACACGCCCGCCTATCTGCGCCGTTATCCCTTTGCCATGGCTCGCATCAACGAAGCCAATGACATCGCCGTCTGCTTCGACTCGGAGTGGTCCGGTTTCTCCGAGTCCGAAGGCACGCCGCTGTTTGCCGAAGATGGCCAGCCAACCGAGTTCACGCTCAATGCCAAGAACTTCCTCGAAGGCTTCGAGCAGGAGTCCGAACGCACTCGCCTGGCCTGCGATGCGCTGGTCGCTGCCGATCTGCTGCAGGACATGCGCTTCGAAGCGACGATGCCCAACGGCGAGAAGATCGATGTCGAAGGCTTCCTGACCGTCAACGAGCAAAAGCTGGCCGAGCTCGACGACGCCAAGGTGCTCGAGTTCTTCCGCAACGGCCTGCTGTCGGTGCTCGAGCTGCATCGCGTCTCGCTGGGCAATATGAGCCGTCTGGCGGCTCTGCATCAGCCGGCCTGATGGCAGTGACGGGGGCGCGGGAGCGTCCCCGTGCAGGCGGTGATCGGCGCAGCCATCGACGATGTTTGCGGGTTTGTCGCGAGCCGCGGGCTCGGCGGCGCTCGCTAGCATCGTCCGAACTGATGACGGGATGCATCAATGTCAGTGCTGGTGTTCGAAGGCTTTCTGTCCACGCCGGAGATGGTGGAGCTGTTCGGCGAGACGGCCATCGTCCAGGCGATGATGGACTTCGAGGCCGCCTTGGCCCGTGGTCAGGCACGCGCCGGCCTGATGCCCGCCGCGGCGGCCCAGGCCATCGCCAGCCTGTGCCGTGCTGAACTCTATGACGTGGCGGCCCTGGTGGCCGCCAGCGGCCGTGCCGGCAGCCTCGCTCTGCCGGTGGTGCGCAAGCTCGCCGAAACCGTAGCGCTGTTCGATCCGGTGGCGGCGGGCTACGTGCATTGGGGGGGCAGCAGTCAAGACTTGATTGATACCGCCATGGTGCTGCAAACGCGCCGTGCCCTGCGGCTGATTGAGGACGATTTGCTGACGCTGTGCGGCCAGCTGATGGCTTTGGCCGAGCGTTACGAGGCAACGCCGGTGCTGAATCATGGTCTGACGCCACGGCCTCAGCTCAGTAGCTTGCGTGTCCGGCTGCTGAATTGGCTGCAGCCGCTGCTGCGCAGCCTGCATGGCTTGCGCGAAGCTGCTGGCGAGGCGCTGCAGCTGCAGCTGGCGGGTGAGTTGGCCAGCCTGAGTGTGCTCGGCGACCAGGCCCAGGCCGTCGCCCATGCGGTGGCCGACGAGTTGCAATTGCCCCTGCCCAACATGCCCTGGCAGACTCAGCGTGACCGCTGGCTGCGCCTGGGTAGCGAGCTGGCACTGTTGTGCGGCAATCTGGGCCGGGTGGCGCGGGAGCTGTCGCAGATGGCGCAGGCCGAACGTGGCGAGGCCTTGGAAGCGGTGGAGAAGCCACGGGGCGAACTGTTGCCGAGCTCTGGGCCGGGCAGGCCGGTGGCCTGCCTGCAGGCGCTGGCAGCTGCGCAGCGGGCACCACAGCGGATGGCAGCGCTGCTGGCCGGCATGGCGCAGGACGAGGATTGCGGCCTGGGCAACTGGCAGGCCGCAACAGCCGAATGGGCCGGCCTGCTGCTCAGCACGCATGGCGCCCTGCGCGCGCTGACGCGGGCCTGCGCGGGCTTGCAGCTGCATCCGGCGCGGATGCTGCAGAACATCGACAGGCAACAGGAACAGGGTTTTGCCGAACAACTGGCACTGGTCTTGACCCCGCTGCTCGGCAAGTCGGCCACGCAGCAGCGCTTGCAGGCGATGGCGGAGCTGGGGCAGCGGCGTGGCCTGGGCCTGCGGTCGATAGCGCGAGAGGTTTTGGGTCAGGACGCCGAGTTGCGCGGGCGCCTGCCTGAGCAGCGGTTGGAGGCCTTGTTTGATCCGCATGCGGCGGCGGCCTTGGCCGATGCCACCGTATCACTGGCGCTGCAGGATGCGCGCATGCAATGTGAACTGCTGCTGGCCGCCCGTAGTGGCTGAGCCAGGCTATCAAATCAATCAGCTGGAGGGAAGATCCATGGCAAGGGGTGTTGGCATCAAGGGGCGGCGGCAATTCCTGGCCGCATCGGTGGCGCTGGGAGGCGCTGCCGTGGCGCAGGCCGAAGCAGGGGCAGCGAAACCCTCTGCGATGGCCTTTGCAAAGCGTGCCCAGGACCAGCAGCACCAAGTGCTGGCGGGCCTGGATGCTGCTGGCTTGCAGGCTGAGCTGCAGGCTGGCCGGCTTTCGGCCGAAGCACTGACCCGGCACTACCTGAAACGGATCGAGCAGATCGACGCCCATGGGCCGCAGCTGCGCTCGGTGATCGAGCTCAATCCCGAGGCACTGGCGCAAGCGCGAGTGCTCGATGCCGAGCGCCGCGCCGGCAAGCTGCGCGGCCCGTTGCATGGGCTGCCGGTGCTGGTCAAGGACAATATCGCCAGCGCGGATCGCATGGCGACGACGGCAGGCTCGCTCGGCCTGGCAGGCCTGCACGCCAGGCATGATGCCCATTTGATTGCCCGGCTGCGCGATGCAGGGGCGGTGTTGCTGGGCAAGACCAACCTCAGCGAATGGGCGAATATCCGTTCGACCCGCTCAGTCAGCGGCTGGAGCAGCCGCGGTGGCCTGACGCGCAACCCGCATCAGCTCAATCGCAACTGCAGTGGCTCCAGTTCCGGCTCGGGGGCAGCCGCCGCGGCCGGCCTGTGCGCGCTGGCAGTGGGTACCGAAACCGATGGCTCCATCGTTTCGCCGGCCAGCATCTGCGGCGTGGTGGGGCTGAAGCCCACCGTCGGCCAGCTGAGTCGGCATGGCGTTATTCCCATCGCCGCCGCGCAAGACACGGCCGGGCCGATGACCCGCCATGTGCGCGACGCCGCGCTCTTGATGCAGGCTCTGGCCGGGGCGGATCCCAATGATGCGGCGACGCTGGCCGCGCCGCGCCAGATTGATTGGCTGGCCGGCCTGAAGCCCGATGCGCTGCGAGGCGCGCGGCTGGGCATTGTTCGTGCTTCGCAACCGCCGCAGCCGCAGGTCAATGCGCTGTTCGAGCGCGCGTTGGCGGTCCTGAAGGCGCAGGGTGCTGAACTGATCGACGGCCTGGAGATCCCCTCGCAAGCGAAGTACGCGGAAACCGAGCTGACCGTGCTCTTGCACGAGTTGCGCGCCGGCTTGGCCGACTATCTGCGCGAGTTCCAGCCCGACGCGCCGTTCAAGACGCTGGATGAGCTGGTGGCCTGGAATCGTGCCCATGCGGCCGAGGTGATGCCCTGGTTCGATCAGGAGCTGTTCGAGCAGGCGCTGGCCTTGCCGCAGGATGGTGCTGCCTACCGCGAGGCGCTGGCCAACAACCAGCGCTATTCACGCGAAGAGGGCTTGGACGCCTTGTTTGCCCAGCACCGCCTCGACGCGGTGGTGGCGCCCACCGGCAATCTGGCCTGGCTAACCGACAAGTTGCTTGGCGACCATTTCACCGCCGGCGGCTTCACGACGCCCTTTGCCGTGGCGGGCTATCCGCACCTCACCGTGCCCATGGGCGCGGTGGCCGGGCTGCCGGCCGGTCTGTCGTTCGGCGGCCTGGCCTGGCAGGACGCCAAACTGCTCGGCTTTGGCTATGCCTACGAGCAGGCCAGCCGGGCGCGCGTCGAGCCGAAATTCCAGCCAGGCTTGTAACAAACCACTGTTGGCGAAGCCGGTATCGCCGGCGCTCGCTTTTTGGCCTTGGGGCAGGCACTTCAGGGTCTACCCGGAAGTCCAGGTATCAATTGTTTCGATTGCTTTATCAGAACTCGGTGGCTCGATGTCTCGGGGTTTGCCGAATAAGTTGTAACGAAAGTGTGTCAGGTGTGCGTGTCGTTAAATGTTCACGTGAATTCCAGCATGGCTGGCTAGACTGCGCCCACATTGATACCGGAGTAATCGGTGATGAGTGAGGAAGACTTGGTGTTGCGCGAATGGTCCGCCCCGGCAGTGGCGGCCTCGGCGCTGGCCACGCCAGGCTTCACTCAGGCTACTTTTGAAACATTTGCAAAGCCGCTGGAGATCAAGGCGGCGGTGACGCCGGCGGTGCGCGAACGCGCCCGTGATCTGGTCGGTCGCAAGTACCGCTCGCGTGGTTACATGGTGGGCCAGTCCCAGCCTTCGCTGCCCGGTGCTGAACCGGTCACGCTGACGGCGCTCAAGGGCGAGGAAGTCATCGGCACGCTGAGTGTGCGTTTCGACGGCGATGCCGGCCTGGCTGCAGACGCGGTTTTTGCCGACGAACTCGCGGCGATGCGCGAGTCCGGCCACAAGCTGTGCGAGTGCACCCAGTTCGCCATCGATGGCGACGAGGCCTCGCGCCATGTGCAGCTGAATCTGTTCCAGGCCGCCTATCTGGCGGCCTACCGCCTGCGCGGCGCACGCACCCTGGTGGTTGAGGTCAACCCGCGCCATGTCGGCTTCTACCGCCGCATGCTGGGTTTCAAGATCTGCAGCGGCGAGCGTATGAACCCGCGCGTCAATGCACCCGCTGTGCTGATGAGCCTGGATTTCTGCTGGGCGCAGCAACAGCTGGCCCGCTATGCGGGCCAACCGGCGCTGGCGCGCGTGGCGCGCAATCTCTTCCCCTGCTTCCAATCGGTGCTGGAAGAGCGCCGCATGCTGGAAGCGCTGGCCCGCGATATCGGCAGCGTTCACTGAAGCTGCCGGGGCTCGCAGCTCAGGCGGGCGCTCGCCAGCCCAGCTGCCGTGACAAATCCTGTGCCACCTGCTGCAGTGCCTGGGCCACCGCGCCACTGGTGCTGAGCTCGAAACTGCCGCTGGGGCCGATCGCCGTCAGGCTCAGCACCATGCGCTGCTGATCATCAAAGACCGGCGCCGCCAGCGCCGAAACACCGCTGACCACGCCATCGCGCGAGCTGGCCAGGCCGCTGCGGCGGGTCTCGGTCAGCTGATCCTGAAAGTCGCGCTGCTGCATCTGCGCGGCCTCTTGGGCATCGGCCACCGCCGCCAGCACCTGGCTGGCCGGCAGATGGGCGGCAAACAGCCGGCCCGAGGCGGTGCCGCTCAAGCTCATCACCGTGCCGTGGCGCATGCTCACATGCACCGGGCTCGGCGCCTCGGCCACGCGAACAATGGTTGGCCCGCGATTGCCCCAGACGGCGATGGCCACGGTGTGGCCGCACAGCAGGGCCAGCTCCTCGATGCGCGGCGTGGCCAGGCGCACCGGGTCGTACTGCTGCAGGCTGATCAGGCCCAGTTGCAAGGCCAGCGGCCCGAGGCCGTAGCGGCCACTGCCGCCTTCCTGTTCCACCAGGCCCAGCTTGATGAAGCTGACCAGATAGGGGTGGGCCTTGGCCGGCGCCATGCCGGCCTCACGGGCCAGGTCCTTCAGCGCCAAGGGTCGGCCCTGGTGGGCCAGGGCCACCAGCAACTGGCCACCAACCTCGATGCTCTGGATGCCGCGCGGGCCGCGCTCGGTGCTGGCGTCGGGCTTGTCGATGTCGATTTGGGCTGGGCGGTCTAGGCGGTCTGGGTTCACGCGGCAGTCTCTGGGGGAAGGGGCGATCCGCGCATTCTGCTTTGAAAATTAGGTATAGACAAATCAATTTGTAATTGGTTAAATGCGCCTCGGCCGATCTGCGCGGCCAGCCCTTGTTGTGGCTGGTCGCCGCGGTGCCACCGCCAGCCCCTCAAAGTTCACCAGAAGCGCCACGCCATGAACACCAAGACCTTCGCCTCCCAAGCCGATCTGGAAGAGAAGCGCGTCAGCTTCGAGCGCCTGTCGGACAACGCCTATGCCTACACCGCCGAGGGCGATCCGAATACCGGCATCGTCATTGGCGATGACGCGGTGATGGTGATCGACACGCAGGCCACGCCGGTGATGGCGGCCGATGTGATCCGCCGCATCCGCGAGGTCACCGACAAGCCGATCAAGTACGTGCTGCTCTCCCACTACCACGCGGTGCGCGTGCTCGGCGCTTCCGCCTACCAGGCCGAGGGCTGCGAGCAGATCATTGCCAGCCAGGACACCTACGAGCTGATCGTCGAACGCGGCGAGCAGGACAAGGCCAGCGAGATCGGCCGCTTCCCGCGCCTGTTCCGCAATGTCGAAACGGTGCCCGAGGGCCTGACCTGGCCGACGCTGACCTTCAGCGGCAAGATGACGCTGTGGCTGGGCAGCCTGGAGGTGCAGATCCTGCAACTGGGCCGTGGCCATACCAAGGGCGATACCGTCGTCTGGCTGCCCAAGGACCGCATCCTGTTCTCCGGCGATCTGGTCGAATTCGACGCCACGCCCTATGCCGGCGACGCCTATTTCCAGGACTGGCCGCAGACGCTGGACAACATCGCGGCGCTGCAGCCGGCCAAGCTGGTGCCGGGCCGCGGCGCGGCACTGCAGACACCCGAGGCGGTGGCCGCCGGCCTGAACGGCACCCGCGCCTTTGTCAGCGAGCTCTATGCCAGCGTCAAGGCTGGCGTGGCCGCCGGCCGCGAGCTGAAGGCGGTCTACCGCGAGACCTATGACGATCTGGCGCGCCGCTACGGCCAGTGGGTGATCTTTGCGCACTGCATGCCGTTTGACGTCACCCGCGCTTATGACGAGGCCAGCGGCCATGTCGATCCACGCATCTGGACGGCCGAGCGCGATCTGGCGATGTGGCAGGCGCTGGAGCAATAAGGCCATCACCGGCATGGCAAGACCTGACCCCGCCATGCACCACCCCAGGAATGAGGAGATTCCAATGAAGATCGAACGCATTCACCACGTCGCCTACCGCTGCATCGACGCCAAGACGACCGTCGAGTGGTACCGCAAGCACCTGAACATGGAATTCGTGCTGGCCATCGCCGAGGACAAGGTGCCGTCCACCCATGCGCCCGACCCCTATATGCATCTGTTCATGGATGCCGGCAACGGCAATATCCTGGCCTTCTTCGAGCTGCCCAACTCGCCCGCCATGGGCCGCGATGAGAACACGCCGGACTGGGTGCAGCACATTGCCTTCAAGGTCGACAGCGTGGCCACGCTGGAAGCCACCAAGGCGCGCCTGCAGGCCGAGGGCATCGAGGTGATCGGCGTGACGGACCACACCATCTTCAAGAGCATCTACTTCTTCGATCCCAATGGCCATCGCGTCGAACTGGCCGCCGATGTCGGCACGCCCGAGATGTACCAGAAGCTCGACGAGTGCAAGTGGCAGATGCTGGAGGAGTGGAGCCAGACCAAGCGTGCGCCCAAGCATGCCGCCTGGATGCACGACAAGGAATTCAACGCGGCGCATTGAGTGCACTGAGCGCACTGCCGTCTTGCACCGTTTCGCGATGCCGCGCCGCTGACCGTTTCCCCTGGAGCCTGGCCCCATGCAGCACACCTACGTCTACCCCGAGTTCGCCTACCAGCAGAGCGAGGCGCAGCGCCTGGGTGAGCAGCGCCGGCACCGGGTTGTCATCGTCGGTGCCGGGCCGATCGGCCTGACGCTGGCGCTGGACTGCGCGCAGCGCGGTCTGCCCGTGCTGCTGCTGGACGACAACAACAGCGTCAGCATCGGCTCGCGGGCGGTCTGCTATGCCAAACGGACCCTGGAAATCTGGGACCGGCTGGGCGTGGCCGCGCCACTGGTCGAAAAGGGCGTGCGCTGGCAGCTCGGCAAGGTGTTCTTCCGCGACGAACTGGCCTACAGCTTCGACCTGCTGCCGCTGGCCGAGCAGAAGCAGCCGGCGATGATCAATCTGCAGCAGTACTACCTGGAGGAGCAGCTGGTCGCCGCCTGCCAGGCCGAGCCGCTGATCACGCTGGCCTGGAAGCACAAGCTGCTGGCGCTGGAGCAGCAGGGCGACCATGTGCTGCTCAGCGTTGAAACGCCGGACGGCGTGTTCCGCCTGGAGGCCGACTGGCTGCTGGCCTGCGACGGCGCCGGCAGCGACACGCGGCGCATGCTGGGCGCTGATTTCAAGGGTCAGGCCTTCCAGGACCGTTTTCTGATCGCCGATGTGGTCATCAAGACCGATCTGGCCGCCCGTGCCTCGGCCGATGCCGTGAGCGCCGATGGCGAGGCCGCCTTGCAACGCCTGGGCGGCGCGCCCGAGCGCTGGTTCTGGTTCGACCCGCCGTTTCATCGCGGTCAGTCGGTGCTCTTGCACAAGCAGTGCGACGAGGTCTGGCGCATCGACTTCCAGCTCGGCTGGGGCGCCGATCCGAACGAGGAAAGGAAGCCCGAGCGCGTCATCCCGCGCATCCAGGCCATGCTGGGGCCGGACATCGAGTTCGAGCTGGAGTGGGTGTCGGTCTACCAGTTCGCCTGCCGGCGCATGGAGCGCTTCCGCCACGGCCGGGTGCTGTTCGCCGGCGACGCGGCGCACCAGGTTTCGCCCTTTGGTGCTCGCGGCGCCAACACCGGCGTGCAGGATGCCGACAACCTGGCCTGGAAGCTGGCCGCCGTCATCCGCGGCGAGGCCGGCGAACGGCTGCTCGACAGCTATGACGAGGAGCGGGTGTTTGCGGCCGACGACAATCTGCTGAACTCGACCCGCTCGACCGACTTCATCACACCCAAGAGCCGCGCCTCGCTGCGCCTGCGCAATGCGGTGCTGGAGCTGGCGCGCAGCGAGCCCTTTGCGCGGCCGCTGGTCAATAGCGGCCGGCTGTCGACGCCAACGCCCTATCTGCGCTCGTCGCTGAACACGGCCGATGCCGACGCCTTCGATGCGCCGCTGCGCCCGGGCAGCCCCTGCGTCGACGCGCCGCTGCGGGATGCCGGCGGCCACACCAGCTGGTTGCTGGATCAACTGGGTGCGGGCTTTGTGCTGCTGAGCTTCGGGCCGCTGGCCGCGGAGCTGCCCGCCGGCTTGCCGGTGCCGCTGCAGGTGCTGGAGATCGGCCGCGATCTGCACGATGAGCAAGGCCTGCTGGCCCAGCGCTACGACGCCCGCCCGGGCAGTTGCTACCTGATTCGCCCCGACCAGTACCTGGCCGCTCGCTGGCGCCGTTATCAGCCCGAGGCCCTGCGGGCCGCGCTGCTGCGCGCGCTGGCCCTGCAATGAAAGCCGAGACCGCCATGAGCCTGAACCGCCAGCCCCATATTCCTGATCCCGACGGCTTCTACGAGCAGCTGATCGATGCGCAGCGCGATCTCAGCGACGACCAGGCCGATATGCTGATCGCCAAGCTGGCCTTGATACTGGCCAACCATATCGGCGACCGCGCTGTGTTGGCCGAAGCGCTTCAGCTGGCCCGCCACAACACCTTGGCCACTCCTTCGCAAGGCTGACAATCGCCCCGGGGTTCACGACTTTCCTTCGCAGCGGCGCCTCACGAGGGCGCCGCGCCTTCTTGCTTCACCGCAGCACTGTCCGTCATGACGAACACACTCCACTATCTCGCCGGCTTCGGCAACCAGCATCTCAGCGAGGCCCATCCCGGCGCTTTGCCGCAGGGGCAGAACAGCCCGCAGCAATGCCCGTTGGGCCTCTATGCCGAGCTGATTTCCGGCGCTGCCTTCACCGCACCGCGGCACAGCAATCTGCGCAGCTGGGTCTACCGGCGCCAACCCTCAGTGGTGGTCAGCGGCTATGCACCGCTGGCCCAGCCCTGGCTGAAGACCGGCGCCGCAGAGGGCGAGACGGTCGCGCCCGATCCGCTGCGCTGGGCGCCGAGCCCGCTGCCCGAGGGCGAGCAGGATTTCGTGGCCGGCCTGCGCACCCTGGTCGTCAACGGCGATCCGGATGCCCATGTCGGCATGGCTGCCCACCTCTATCTGGCTACCAGCTCGATGCTGCGCAGCGCCTTCGTCAATGCCGACGGCGAGATGCTGATCGTGCCGCAGCAGGGCGCGCTGCGCATCACGACCGAGCTGGGTCGACTCGATGTGAAGCCCGGCGAGATCGCTCTGATCCCGCGCGGCCTGGCCTTCAAAGTCGAGGTCGACGGCCCCTCGCGCGGCTATGTCTGCGAGAACTACGGCGCTGCGATGCGCCTGCCTGAGCTGGGCCCGATCGGCTCCAACGGCCTGGCCAATCCGCGCGACTTTCTGGCGCCGGTGGCCTGGTTCGAAGCAGAGAACGCCGGCCGCTACGAGATCATCAAGAAGTTTGGCGGCAGCCTGTGGCGCGCCGAGCAGGATCACACGCCCTTCAATGTGGTGGCCTGGCACGGCAATCTGGCGCCCTACAAATACGACACGGCGCACTTCATGACCATCGGTTCGATCAGCTTCGATCATCCCGATCCCAGCATCTTCACCGTGCTGACCAGCCCCTCAGACACACCGGGCTGGGCCAATATCGATTTCGTGATCTTCCCGCCGCGCTGGATGGTGGCCGAGCACAGCTTCCGTCCGCCCTGGTACCACCGTAATGTGATGAGCGAGTTCATGGGCCTGGTGCTGGGCCAGTACGACGCCAAGCCCGAGGGCTTCAAGCCCGGTGGTGCCAGCCTGCACAACGCCTTTGTGCCGCATGGCCCCGACTCCGAAGCCTTCGCCAAGGCCTCGACGGTGGAACTGGCGCCGCACAAACTGGACCACACGCTGGCCTTCATGTTCGAGACACGCTATCGCCTGAAGCCGACCGCCTATGCGCTGCAGGGCGGCCAGCTCGAAGCCAGCTATGCCGACTGCTGGCGCGGTCTGGCCGATCAGTTCAAGCCCTGAATCCAATTCCCGAATCCAAGTTCTGTGAGTGAGCCCATGAGCCATATTGACCACACCCATGACCCGAAGGCGCAAAGCTGGGTCGCCAGCGCCAACACGGCCGGCACCGACTTTCCGCTGCAGAACCTGCCCTATGGCCTGTTCCGCCGTTTGCATAGCAACGAGAGTGCACGCGTTGGCGTCGCCATCGGCGAACAGATCCTCGACCTGAAGCTGGCCGCCGCGCTGGGCAAATGGAGCTCGGCCGTGCAGGTGCTGTTGCAGCCGCTGGCCGAGGGCGATCTGAACAGCTTCATGGCCAAGAGCGTGGCCGAGCGGCGCGCGCTGCGCCATGCGCTGTTCGACGCGCTGCGCGAGGGCTCGGCCCAGGCCGGCGCGTTGCAGGCAGCGCTGGTGGCACAAGGTGCCGTTGAGCTCTTCGTGCCCTGCAAGATCAACGACTACACCGACTTCTACACCGGCATCCACCATGCGGTGGCGGTAGGCAAGCTGTTCCGTCCGGACAACCCGCTGCTGCCCAACTACAAATGGGTGCCTATCGGCTATCACGGCCGCAGCTCCAGCATCGTCGCGAGCGGTGTGCCGCTGCGCCGCCCCAAGGGCCAGCTGAAGCCGCCGACGGCCGATGTGCCGGTCTTTGCCGCCAGCAAGCGCATTGACTATGAGCTGGAGCTGGGCCTGTTCACCGCCAGCGGCAATGCGCTGGGCGAGCCGATTGCGATGCAGGACGCCGAGCAGCATATGTTCGGCCTGACGGTCTTGAACGACTGGTCGGCCCGCGACATCCAGCCCTGGGAATACCAGCCGCTGGGCCCGTTCCTGGCCAAGAATTTCGGCAGCACGATCTCGCCCTGGATCGTCACGATGGACGCGCTGGAGCCGTTCCGCTGCGCCTTCGAGCGCCCGGCCGACGATCCGCAGCCGCTGCCCTATCTGGACAGCGCGGCCAACCGTGCCGAGGGCGGCTACGAGATCGAGCTGGAAGTCTGGCTGCAAAGCGCGAAGATGCGCGCCGCTGGCGAGCCGGCCGCCCGCCTGGTGCGCAGCAACTTCCGCCACGCCTACTGGACGCTGGCGCAGATGCTGACCCACCACGCCAGCAACGGCTGCAATCTGCAGTCTGGCGACCTGCTCGGCAGCGGCACGCAAAGCGGCCCCAAGCCCGAGGAAGCCGGCTCGCTGCTGGAGCTGACCCAGGGCGGCAAGCAGCCGATCACGCTGCCCAACGGCGAACAGCGCCTCTTCATCGAAGACGGCGACACCGTGATCCTGCGCGCCTTCGCCGAACGCGATGGCGCCCGCCGCATCGGCTTCGGCGACTGCGCCTGCACGATCACGCCAGCGCTCTGAGTCGAACGGCTCGCATTGCGTTCAGGGGCCGAGCGCCGGGCCGCCCCAAGCCGGCCCACCTGCGAATCGCTGCGGCTGAATGCCGCAGCGATTCGCGCCCCCTCGGGGGGCAGCCCAGCCGCCCCGCAGGGGGGCGACCTGGGCGGGGGCCAACATTCCACCCCGGGCCGAGCGCCGGGCCGCTCCCAAGCCGGCCCGCTAGGAAAGGCAAACGGCTAGATGCCGCATGCCTTTCCGCCCCCTCGGGGGGCTGCCCAGCCGCCCCTCAGGGGCGACCTGGGCGGGGGCACACATACCCCCGGGGGCTCACAGTCCTGTCCAAGCATCGGCCCAATGCGCCCCCACCCCCGGCTCATACGCCGTTGAGTTGGCGCTCCACTGTGAGCACCAGCCGCTGTAGGGGAAGGGCTTGCATTCGTAGACGCGGCCGGTCTTGTTCTGCAGCACCCGGGTGCCGGCCTTGTAACTGGCCAGGCCGTTGGGGAAGACGTAGTCGTAGGCAGTGCTGGCCGTCTTCAGCGTGAGCGCATAGGTCTTCTGGATCACCGTGCCGCCGGCCTTGGGCGTGCCCTTGACGACCAGCTGGTGGGCGCCGGCCGCCGGCTGGTTCAGCGCGATGGTCAGCGTCTGGCCGCTGTTGTTCAGCGAGACGCTGGCGCTGCCCTTGTTGACGCCGGCAGCATCGAACACGGTGGCGCTGACATCGAGTTCACCGACCGCGGTGACGTTGAAGGCGATGCTCAACTTGCCACCGACGATGGTGTACTCACTCGCCAGACCGGAGACCAGCACATCGAGATTGGGCGGCGGCGCCTTGTCGATCTGGATTTCAACCCGATCCAGCCCACTGTCATTGCGCACGAAGACCGAGTTCTGACCATAGACCGGCGAGATGCTGCCATCGGCGGCCTGCTGGCCGGCACGCAGCAGCACTTGTTCGGCATTGACCTGGCTGGCTAGCTTGTAGGCCCAGTTGTTGGCCACACCCTCGCTGGCGCTGGCCACCGTGATGCGGGTCTGGAACTCGCTGCGCTCGCCCTTGGTGTCGAAGACGCGGGTCGAGACCTTGTCACCGACGCTGAGGTCCACCGAGGGGTAGATCGTGCCCTTGGCGCTCCAGGTGTAGACCGGGGCGTCGCCAACCATCAGGTCGAGCAGGTTGTAGAAACTGTTGGTGGTGTCGGCCACCTCCCAGACAGCCAGCACGACCTGGTAACCGCTGCGCGGCGGCACGGTGCAGCTGTGCGTCACCGTCTTGGGCGGCTGCCTGCCACCGCCGTCGACCTGGCAGAAAGGCGTGCTCTCGAACGAGGCGCGTGACAGGACCTGGTTGGGGTTCCAGCCGGCGCGGGTGATGTAGTAGCGCCAGTTGCGGGTGGCGTGGTTGGCGGTGAAGGTCCAGACGAAGTTGTTGGCGCCGGCCTTGATGCTGCGCTTGGTCCAGCGGCTCGCCGTCTGCTCGTTCAGCGTGCTGAACTGGCTGAGGCCGGCACTGGCCAGCTGGCCATCGGCCGGCCCCCTGGCTGGGTAGCCCGAGGGGCCCTCCAGGCTTTGTGGCTCGTACTGAATCGGGCCGCAGTTGCTGTTGCCGCCGGTCTGGCAGAGCAGACCGCGTGATTCAGGGCTGCTGACATAGCCGTGCGACCAGGCGGGCAGGGCACTGGCAGCGAGGGCCAGGATGGCGAGGCCGCGGCCCAGCCAAGGGGTGATTCGAGGCTGCTTCGTCGTCTTCATCGATGTCTCCTCCAAAACCTGTGCCGATTCTGAGAATTGTGCGACTGGTGTGCAAGTGGTTTGTTATTGGTATTTACGATAGATGAAAAACATGCGAGGGTCGGGCGGCTGGTGTGGATTTGGACTGGGTGCTCAGGGTTCTGGATTGGGGCTGACAGGGCCACGGTTTGAGCGAATGCCAGGCCGGACTAGGCACAAACCCGCGACTTTTGTCTTGCAACCTGAGCCGCTGTGTAAGCGCGATGCAATGAAACCCTTCAAAGCGCAACACGCTGCACGGCGACGCGGTGGCGCCGCTAAATTGCCGCTGTCGAATCACGCGGCGCAGTGCCTGCAGGGCGCGACACCACGACGGAGATCTGCATGAGCAAGCTGGCAATAGCGCCGCCGATGAGCGGCTAGCGCGACGCCAGCCCGCCTCACTTTCACCAACGCCCGGCCGCCCGCAAGGCACTGTGCGTGAGACATCAAGAATCATCAGGAGATAGCCCCATGACCGCCCCCGCCTTCAAGAAGAAAGTCTTGCCTCAAGTCATCGCCGCCATCCTGGCTGCGGCAGCCAGTCCTCATATCCTGGCTGCCGACGAATCGAACGCACCGGCCAGCGATGGCAAGCAGGCCTTGGACAGCGTTGAGGTGCGTGGCGTGCGTGCCACCCTGACCAAGAGCCTGGTTGAAAAGCGCCAGGCGCAGAACATCGTCGACAGCATCAATGCAGAGGACGTCGGCAAGTTCCCCGACAAGAACGTCGCTGATTCGCTGCAGCGCGTGCCGGGGATCTCGGTGGATCGCAGCTGGGGTGAGGGTCGCGACATCTTTGTGCGCGGCACCGACAAGAGCCTCAACATGACCCAGCTGAATGGCCAGAGCGTGGCCTCGGCCTATTGGTGGAAGAACGACAAGCAAAGCCGTGGCTTCAACTACGACGTGCTGCCCTCGGAAATCATTGGCAGTCTGGACGTCTACAAGAGTCCGTCCGCTGATCTGGACGAGGGCAGCATCGGCGGCTTGGTCAATGTGAAGACGCGCAAGCCGCTGAGCTTCAAGGACCAGCTGACCGCGCAGGCCTCGGTCGAAGCGACTTACAGCAAGCTGCCCGGCAAGACCGATCCGCAGCTGAATGGCCTGCTGAACTGGAAGAGTGACGACAAGACCTTTGGCGCGCTGCTGTCGCTGAGCAAGCAGACGCGCACGATGCGCCGTGATGGCCTGGAAAACTTTGTGTGCGGCTGCACCACCACCATCGTCGACCAGACCACCGGTGCCCAGACGCCTAACGCCTATGTGGCCTGGGGCGGCGGCTCGGCCATCTTCCGCCAGGACCGCGAGCGCACCACCACCAATCTGGCCTTGCAGTTCCGCCCCAACAAGCAGACCGACCTGTCCTTGAATTACCTCAATTCGGACATGAGCATGAACAACAGCAACCAGAACTATCTGTGGATGGGGGCTGGGCTGGACGACATTCCGCAAGCGGGCAAGATTTCGGTGCTGAATCCGAAGTTCATCACCACCTCCGACGGCGGCAAGGCCCTGGTGGGCGGCACCCTGGGCCCGGCGGCGGTGGCCTTCGAGCCCATCTTCCGCGAGTCCTACATCCATTCCAAGGTGCTGGATGTGGAGGGCAACTACACGCTGGATCGCTGGAAGCTGCATGGCCAGATCGGCTCGACCCAGGCCGATGGCGGCAGCGCCCATGACCGCAACATGCCCTTCGCCGGCAATTCGCGGGTCAGCATCAATCTGGGTCCCGACACCTATGAGTGGAAGTACCTGGACATCAATCCGCTCGATCCCAAGGCGCTGAATCTGACACTGAGCAGCCCGCTCGGCGGCGCGCGTGACTGGGTGCGCAAGATGCAAAGCAAGGAGAGCTACGCACAGGCTGACCTGAACTACAACGTCGATGGCGGCTTCATCACCGACGTCAAGGTGGGCGTCAAGCTGCGCGACAACACGGTGCAAAACAACCGCGTGATCGGTTCCTTTGACACCAGCAAGGCCACCTGGCAGCCCTTCTCCTTGGCCGATGTGTCCAGCGGGGCGTCGCCGCTGCTGAGTCAGGCGGCCGCGACCAGCGGCGCGCTGACCCAATATGCCTGGGTCGACGACGCCATGGCGCAGAAGGTCTTTGACATGTACGACAAGGGCATGGTCTACAAGGAGAAGACCAGCGAGTACTACAAGATCAATGAAAAGATCTTTGGCATGTATGCCAAGGCGGACTACGCGACTGGTGCCCTGCGCGGCGACTTCGGTGTGCGCCTGGTGCGTACCAAGCAGACGTCTGAGGCCTACCAGGGGGAGGCCGGCAAGCCGGGCTACGGCATTGGCAGTGTCTCGCGCACCTACAACGACGTCTTGCCCAGCGTGAACGGTGTCTACGAACTCAATCGCGAGGTGGTGTTGCGCGGCGCTGTCTCACGTGTGATGGCCCGCAACACCTACAGCGACCTGAGCTCGACGGTGGAAATCAACGGCACCGGCAATTCGGCCACCGCTGGCAATCCGCTGCTGAAGCCGGTGCATGCCAACCAGGCCGAGTTGGGCATCGAGTGGTACTTCGCCGAGGCCTCGCTGTTGTCGGCCACGGCCTTCATCAAGCGACTGGACACCAGCGTGACGACCGATACACGCACCGAGAACGTTGGCGGCGTGCTGCTGCAAGTGAAGCGCCCCTACAACCTGGACAGCGGCCCACGCATCAATGGCCTGGAACTGCAATGGCAGCAGTCCTTCGGCAATAGCGGCTTTGGCTCGGTCGTGAACTACACGCTGACCGACGCGGTGCAGGGCGCCGGCAGCAATGGCCAGCGTCTGAAGGTCGAGGGCAATTCGCGCAACCAGCTCAATGCCGCGGTCTACTATGAGAAGAGCGGTGTGGCACTGCGACTGTCGTACAACTATCGCGACAAGTCCTATGGTGGTCAGCAGGATGGTGGTCAGATCGTCAACAGCGCCTACGGCCAGTGGGATGCCACGGCCAACTGGGACATCACGCCCAAGCTGGCGCTGTACGGCTCGGCGGTGAACATCACCAACGCGGTGGTCAAGCAGAACACCAGCGATGGCCTGCCCATCGGCGTCTATGAGAATGGCCCTCGCTACAGCGTTGGTCTGCGCGCCAAGTTCTGATGCCCTCAAGTGTCCTGTCCCGCAGGTTCCTGCACGTGAAGCCGTGTCTTCCGCGCCAGCCCCGCGTTGTGAATCCTCGCGATACCACGGGGTATCGCTGCGGTTCACGCCTCGGTCTGATGCCGAATCCATCGCCTTCACGTTGTGCAGTCAACTGCGGGACAGGACACTGGCAGGCACCGGGGCGGCTGCCGCGCCGCCCCTGGCCTGTCTGTGTTACTGCCTGCCGGATCTTTATATGAGCACCTCTTCCAAACTGCCCGTCGGCGCGGCACCGCCCGTGCTGCTGCCGATGCTCTTCATCGGCCTGATGTTCTTCATCCTGGGCTTTGTCACCTGGCTCAATGGCTCGCTGATTCCCTTTCTGAAGATTGTTTGTGATCTCAGCAATTTGCAGGCGCTGTGGGTCACCTTCGCCTTCTACATCGCCTACACGGTGATGGCCTTGCCCTCGGCGGCCATCCTGGCGCGCACCGGCTACAAGAACGGCATGACGCTGGGCCTGGCCATCATGGCCATCGGTGCCTTGATCTTCATTCCGGCGGCCAAGAGCAGCCATTACGGCGTCTTCCTGGCGGCCTTGTTCACGCTGGCCACCGGCATGACGCTGATGCAGACGGCGATCAACCCCTACATCGTCTGCATCGGCGCGCGTGAGAGTGCGGCGATGCGCATCAGCATCATGGGTCTGTTCAACAAGGGCGCCGGCATTGTGGTGCCGCTGGTGTTTTCGGCGCTGATCCTGTCCGGCATCGAGCAGTTCTCAGATGCGGCGCTGGCCTCGATGGACGCGGCCGGCCGGCAAGCGCTGCGCAGCGAGCTGGGCGCTCGGCTGATCTATCCCTATGCGGTGATGGCCGGCGGCCTCTTGCTGTTCACGCTGCTGATCCACTTCTCCAAGCTGGCCGAGCCGGTGCTGGAGCAGGCCGAGGGCAGCACCGACAGCGGCTCCACCCAGCGCTTCGGCGTGCTGCAGTTCCCGCAGCTGGTGCTGGGGGCGCTGGCACTGTTTGCCTATGTCGGCGTCGAGGTGATCGCTGGCGACACCATCGGCCTCTACGGTCGCAATCTGGGCGTCAAGAACTTTGCCGTGCTGACCTCCTACACCATGGGCTTCATGGTGCTGGGCTACAGCCTGGGCGTCCTGCTGATTCCCAAGTATGTTGCCCAGAAGACGGCACTGCTGGCCTCTGCGCTGGCCGGCCTGGTGTTCACCGCGGGTGTGGCGCTGAGCTCGCCCAGCAGCGCCCTGTCGCAGGCGCTGCTGGGCTGGGCCGGCGTGCCGGCGGTGCCGGATTCGGTGTTCTGCCTGGCCTTGCTGGGCCTGGCCAATGCCCTGGTCTGGCCGGCCGTCTGGCCGCTGGCGCTGGAAGGGCTGGGCAAGTACACGGCGGCGGGCTCGGCCTTGCTGATCATGGGCATTGCCGGCGGGGCATTGCTGCCCATGGCCTATGGTCGACTGTCCGAGGCCAGCAATCCGCAGGCCGGCTACTGGCTGATGCTGCCCTGCTATGCGCTGATCCTGTACTACGCCGCCCACGGCCACAAGCTGCGCCGTTGGTGAGTTAGCGAACATTGAACGTCGCCGGGCCGGTGGAATGGCCGGCCCGGCCTACCTCGCGTCTCTCTCGATGCTGTCCTTGTGGCGTCGTGTTGCGCCTGCCTCCGTTCGCGGAAGCAGGCGTTTTTTCTAGCTCAGGACGGCCGCTGGATCAGGCTTTGCAACTGCTCACGGTGCGTGGGAAACGCCGCAGCGATGGCGGCGATGGCGGCGCGGGCCTGCGCGCCGGACAAGATGCCATGCTGCGGCGGGCGCAGCTGTGCCGGGAAGCGGCCCATGCCGGCGAACAGGCAGTACCAGGACGGGCGCTGGTACATCAGGGCGTCGCCATGGCGGCTCAGCTCGGCTTCGAAGTCGCCACCACGGTCCCAAACCTCCAGCAGGCTCAGCAGCCGATCGGCGCCGGCCGTGTTGGCCCGGTTGGCGCGCCAGTAGTCGCTGTCCGTGCGGGTGTTGAGCCGGTAGTGACCCAGCACATAGTCGCGCACGCCATCGAACATCTGATTGACACGGCGGTTGTACGGCGACTGCGCGGCCGGCCCCAGTCCGGCCGCATCGACGCTGGCGATGAACTCGGCCACGGCGAACTGGATCAGCATCAGCGCGGTGGCTTCCAGCGGTTCGATAAAGCCTTGCGAGAGGCCCAGCGCCAGGCAGTTGTCGCGCCAGTGGCGCTCGACCCGGCCGACGCGCATCTGCAGGCGCCGCGCCGGCTGGCCCTCGGCGGCCGGGCCCAGATGGGCGCGCAGCTCGGTCTCGGCGTCGTCATCGCTGACGAAATCGGAGGCGTAGACATAGCCATTGCCATAGCGGCTTTGCAGCGGGATCTGCCAGGCCCAGCCATGGCGCAGCGCCGTTGAGTTTGTCTCGCTCGGGATTGGCGCCTTGGCGTCCAGCGCGGTCGGGATGGCGATGGCGCGGTCATTGAACAGGCTGTGCTTGTAGGAGATGAAGGGCTCGCCCAGCGTCTCGCTGATCAGCAGGCCGCGAAAGCCCGAGCAGTCGATGAAGAAGTCGGCCGCCAGCTGCTCGCCATCAGCCAGTTGCAGGGCCTCGATGGCGCCCGACTCGTGGCGCTGCACCCGCGCCACCGTGCCGATGCGATGGACGACGCCGCGCCCCTGGGCATGGCGGCGCAGGAACTGGCCGAGCAGGCCGGCGTCGAAGTGGTAGGCGTAGTCGGTGGCCGGCGCGCGGCCATCGTCCGCGGGCCGGGCCACCGGGGCACGGCACTGCGCAGCCAGTGCGGCGGCGATGAAGAAGTCCTGCGGATTGGCGTCGGCATCGACGCCGCGGCGGCGCAGGCAGGCGTTGACGAAGAAGGCGCTGCCGGTGCTCAGGTCCTGCTCATTGAAGAAGGGGTGGACATAGCTCTGGTAGCCCGCCACCGTCGACCAGCCGGGAAAGCGGATGCCGCTTTTGTAGCTGGCCTGGCAGGCCGGCATCCACTCGGCTTCGGTAATGCCTAACTCGGCAAAGAAGTGGCGAAGATAGGGCGTCGAACCCTCGCCGACCCCAATGATGCCGATCTCGCTGGACTCCAGCAGCGTGATGCGGCAGCCCTGCGGCCCCCAATGGCGGGCGAACAGGCAGGCGGCCATCCAGCCGGCCGTGCCGCCACCGACGATGGCGATATGGGCGGGCCTGGGCGTCATGCGGGCTTCCCCTGTTCGGTGGTGCTGGCGGCGGCGAGGTTCGCAGCGGCGATTGGCGCGGCCTGGGATTCGCCGGGCCGATGCGCCGGCAGCGCCAGCCGCACCTCGAAGCCGCCCTGCGGATGGTTGCGCAGGCGCAGCTGGCCGCCGTGGTCGGCCACGATGTCGCGCACGATGGACAGGCCCAGGCCGAGCCCGTCCTGGCGCAGCTTGGAGCCATGGTCCAGTCGCGTGTAGGGCTGGCCCAGGCGCGCCAGTTCCGACTCCGGCACGCCGGGCCCATGGTCGCGCACCGTCAGCAAGACCTGACCCGCTTCCGCGCTGCCGGCCGCGCCTTCGCTCATGCGCAGCTCGGCCTTGTGCTGGCCGCTGCCGGCGCCGTAGAAGATGGCGTTGTCCAGCAGATTGCCCAACGCGCGCTTGAGCGCCAGCGGCTTGCCGAACACCGTCAGCGGCAGGTCCTCCAGCTCGATCTGCTGGCCGGCCATGCGGGCGTCGCGGACCATTTTCTGCAGCACCAGGTCGATGCGCACCGGCACGCGGTTCTCGTGGATATCGGTGTCCTTGACGATCTGCAGCGCGGTCTTGACCATCATGTCCAGCTCGTCGAGATCCTCGTGGAACTCGTCCTGCACCGCCTCTTCATCGAGCAGCTCGCTGCGCAGGCGCAAGCGGGTGATCGGTGTGCGCAGATCGTGCGAGATCGAGGCGAACAAGCGCTCGCGATCGCTGAGGTAGCGGCGTATGCGCTCCTGCATCTCGTTGAAGGCCTTGATGGCGCTGCGCACCTCGGAAGTGCCGGTCACGCGCAAGGGCTGCGGCGTGGTGCGGTGGCCGACCAACGCAGCGGCCCGGCTGAGGCCGCGCAACGGCGCGGTCAGGGCCCGCGCGGCGGCCACGGTCAGCACCAGCACCAGGCACAGGGTCAGCAGCTGCGGGGTCAGGCGTTGCCAGGTGATGAAGTCCAGCTGTTCCAGAAAATAGGGGTCGGGCATGCTGCCGGTCATGTAGTGCCACTGGCCCGGCTCGGTCTGCACCTGCACGACCAGGAATGGCGCCGGCCGTTCGCTGGCCAGCAGCGAGGGGTCGACCCAGCTCTCCGGCAGGTCGGCCAGCAGGGCGCCCTCGGGCGAGGTGTGCAGGCCCACCGGCGAGGCCAGCACCACGCGGGTTTCGGCGCCGGGCGGCAGCTGCGCGGCCAGCTCTTTCTGCACGATGGCCTCGACGACGCGGGCCAGCGGCTGCTCGGGTAGGGGCTGGATCTCGACCGGCGCCTTGTTGATGAAGACCAGAAAGCGCGTGCCGCCCATATTGCGCAGCAGCTCGATGACGAAATGCTGGTTGGTCGGCGGCAGCTCGCGCAGCGCGCGCAGCGTGCCGAGCACGCCGGTGGCAACGTGGTGCGCCGCCGTCTCCGCCTGGCGTCGGGTGCGCAGTTCGGCCTGGTGGTACCAGAGCAGATTGACCAGCAGCTGGACAATCAGCAAGCCGGCCAGCATGGCCAGCGTGAAGCGGCCCTGCAGGCTGTCGAACCAGAAGGCCAGCGTGTGGCGCGGCCAGCTCGACGTTTCCGACTCAAAGGGCATGGGCGCTGCTGACCGTGGTGGCGAACACATAGCCGGAGCCGCGCACCGTCTTGATCAGCGCTGGCTGCTTGCCGTCGTCGTTGAGGCGCTGGCGCAGGCGGCTGACCTGCACGTCGAGCGAGCGATCCAGCGGGCCGAGATCGCGGCCGCGCGTCACCTCGGCCAGGCGGCTGCGATCCAGCACCTCGCCGGGGTGCTCGACCAGCAGCTTGAGCAGCTGGAAGTCCATGCCCGAGAGCGGCGAGCTCGCGCCTTCGGGATCGATCAGGCAGCGCTCCAGCACGTCCAGCGTGTAGCCGTTGAAGCGGAAGTAGCGCGGCGTCTGGCTGCGGTCCTGGCCGGATCGGCGATGGATGGCCTTGATGCGGGCCAGCAGCTCGCGGGGATTGAAGGGCTTGCCGATGTAGTCGTCGGCACCCAGCTCCAGGCCGACGATGCGATCGGTTTCCTCGGCACTGGCGGTCAGCATGATGACCGGCACCTCGGAGCGCCGCCGCACCGCCTGGCACAGCGCGAAGCCTTCGGTGTCGGGCAGCATGACGTCGAGGATGCACAGGCTGATCTCATCGCGGAAGCGCTCGAACTCGGCCATGAAACTGGCGCCGTCATGGGCCAGGCGAACCTCGTACTGGTTCTTTTCCAGATAGGTCTTGAGCAGGGTGCGGATCTTCTGGTCGTCGTCGACGATGAGGATGGTGCGGTTCATGGGGTGGCTTTCAGACTGCGCGGGCCGAGCGCGCGCAACAGCGCCTGCAGCCGCTTTTGCGCGGCGGCCGGCGTTTGATTGGGGTCGAGGGCGAAACGGTGCACCGTTTCGATGAAGGCGTTCTTGCCGACCTCATCGAAGGCCATCCGGTGTACCAGGCTGGGCACGCGCGGCGTGGCGGGATTGGCAAACAAGCGGTAGGAGCGCTGTGCGCAGATGTCCAGCTCGTCGACCGGCACGTCGCGGCGCACCGGCACCGAGCCCTTGATGCGGTTGTAGCTGATCTGCAGCGTGGCGCTGCCCAGCAGCTCGGCCATCTTTTCCTGCGCCGCTTGCCGGCTGTTGTCGCCGGCCAGCATGGCTAGGGTATCGATGCTGAACAGATGGGCCTGCGCGGTGCCGGGCACGGCCTTGCAGTCGAAATCGTTGCCGCCTTCCAGGCCCAGCATGCCAAGCTCGCCGCGCACCCAGTCGCCGCTGATCAGCATGGCGCTGCGGCCGGCGGCGAAATCGGCGACCAGATCGGTCCAGCGCCGCTCGCCCGGATTGGCCGGCGCGTTGCTGCCGCCGCCGCTGCTGGCACTGGCCGCCCAGTTGCGCCACTCGCGCAGGCGGCGGAAGGCGCGCTCCAGCGCCGGGTCCTCGAAGGCCTGCAGATCGCGCTGCACCACCATGCGTTGGTACAGTGCCGGCCCGGCCTCGCCCAGCAGCAGCGCCTCGAACACGGTGGCGACCTGCCAGGGCTCATCGCTGAAGCCCACCGGCGTGATGCCGGCGGCGCGCAGGGCGGTGGCGGCGCGGGCCACGCCGGCCCAGTCGCTCGGCACCTCGAGCTTGAGCTGGCGGAACACCGCCAGATTGATGTAGAGGTTGTTGATGCGATGGATGCCCAGCGGCGCGGCAACGACGTGATCGCGTACATTGAGCTGGCTCATCACCTGCGGGAACAGCGTGCGCTGCCAGTCGCGTTTCTGTGCCACGCCGTCCAGGCGCAGCAAGAGGCCCAGCTCGGCCCATTCGCGCAAGGCCTGGCCATTGAGCTGGGCCACCTGCGGCGCCTGGCCGCGCAGGGTGCGTTCATTGAGCACCTTGATCGCGCCGCCGCCGCCGCCGCCGGCCACCGCGCCATCAACCCAGCGCAGCCCCTGCTCGGCCATCCGTGCCGCGACCAGATCGGCCGCCGCGCGCTCGCCGCTGCTGGTCCACCAGTGCAGCACATTCAGCTCCTGATTGGCCGGCGCAGCCACCACCGCCGAGGCCGGGGCGGCCGAGGCTGGCGCCGCCTGCTGCAGCAGGGCCAGAGAGGTGACGAGGGCAAGCATGCGCCGCATCTTGCCTTGCGCGGGCGCGGGCTGAGCCTTCTTAGTGTTGGACTTGGGTGAGCTTGTGTAAGACACGGCGGGCAGCGAGAAATCGCGTGTAACCATTGTCAAAGCCTGCTGGTTGCTTGGCGATTGGGGCTTGCGATGGCTTTGTCCGCTGATCGCCCGGGAAGCCCGCAGGCATCGGGGCTGTGGCCAACGTTAAATAAGGTAACACGATGCCTGTGCGCGACAGTCAGGCCTGCCAGCGGCATCGCTTTGTGCTTAGCCGCCTTGCTGCACGGCCGGCGCCGGCTCGGTGCTCTTGCGAGCCTGCTGATGTCGCATGGCGGGGTGGGGCGTGGCGCCGCGCTTTGCGTTACAAGGCGGCGTCAACTATGGTCGCGGCTGTTCGAAAAGCTGACTGAAAAGCAGGCTGATGACAGGGGTGATAACGCGAAAGAGAGATGGCGCTGGCGGCGCTCTCGATCGATGTTGTCGGCTTGACTGACCCAGATCAGAAACAAAGAGGGCGCGGGGCCGGCAGGCCTGACAGCGCTCCGCGGGCAGGGCTGGCCACCTGCCGATTCGCTCCTTGATCCCGCACGCCCATCGCAACCAATGCAATGACCGCCGATGCGGCTGCGGGCCTCGTTTGCGGCAGGGCCGCTCAATGCCTGATCTGGCCCCGGCGCGCCAGATAGCGCTCGCCCAGACCTGCCAGCGCCAGGCCGAGGGCGATGCCGCAGCCATCGGCAAAGAGATCGAGCCATTCGCCCGAGCGTCCCGGTATCTGCAACTGCAGCAACTCGACCAGGCCCCCATAGGCCAGCAGGCCCGCAGCGGTCTGCCAGCGCCGCGCCGGCCAACTGCATCGCGCCAGCAGATAGAGCACGGTGAAAGCGCTGCCGTGATTGGCCTTGTCCCAGCCCAAATCAATCTGTTGGGGCGGTTGCGGCGTCAGCGCCATACAGCTGACGAAACCCAGGGCGATAAGGAACAGCAGGCGCCAGTGGCGTGTCGATGGGCTGAACACTCGATCCTCAATCCGGATTGCTAACCGGGCGTGGCCGGCGGCCGACCTCCAACTCGATGTCCAAGCGCTGCTTGCCGCGCTGCACCGTCACCGCCGCGCGGGTCTGCGGCTTCAGTGCGGCGACGGCGGCCAGCAGCTGAACCGGGTTGTTGACCGCATGGCCGGCCACCGCGAGCATCACATCGCCAGCCTTGATGCCGCTGCTGGCGGCCGGGCCCTTCTGCACCACGCCGCTGATCAGCACGCCGCTGCGGTCGGCCAGCTTGAAGGCCTCGACGACCTCGGGGGTGATCTCGCGCGTCTGCACGCCGATCCAGCCGCGCGAGACTTGACCCTCGGCGACGATGGCCTCCAGCACCTGGCGCGCGGTGCTCACGGGAATGGCAAAGCCAATGCCCATGCTGCCGCCGCTGCGCGAGTAGATGGCCGTGTTGATGCCCAGCAGCTTGCCCTCGGCATCGACCAGCGCGCCGCCGGAGTTGCCCGGGTTGATGGCCGCGTCGGTCTGGATGAAATTCTCGAAGGTATTGATGCCCAGCTGGTTGCGGCCCAGCGCGCTGACGATGCCCGAGGTCACCGTCTGGCCGACGTTGAAGGGGTTGCCGATGGCCAGCACCGCATCGCCGACCTGCAGGCTTTCGGCTTCGCCGAGGCTGATCACCGGCAGCTCGGGCAGTTGAATGCGCAGCACGGCCAGATCGGTGTCGGGATCGGTGCCGATCAGCTCGGCGCGGGCCTCGCGGCCGTCGCTCAGCTGCACCTGGATGTCCGAGGCGCCTTCGACAACATGGTTGTTGGTCAGCAGATAGCCTTCAGCCGAGACGATCACGCCGGAGCCCAGGCCGACCTGGGGCCGGTTGTCACCGCGCGGGCGCTTGCCACCGTGGAAGCGATACCAGAGGTCTTCGTCTTCCTCATCGCCTTCGGCGCGAGCGCGCGGCTTGCGTGCGGCCTTGTTGGCACTGACGCTGACCACGGCCGGCGCGGCCCGATGGGCGGCCAGGCTGAAGCCGGGGCGCGCGCCTGGCGCGCTACGTTCCGCAGGGGAGGGCGGGGCCAGCAGGCCGGGGCTGGTCTGCAGCGTGGCGGTTGGGCGTGGGGGGGCGGTCGTGGCCGTGTTGGCGCCGACGGGCAGCCATTGCGGCTTCAATGTTTGCACCACAAACAGGCCGGCCAGTGCCACCGTCGTCGCCTGGGCGAAAATCAGCCAGACCTTCCTCAGATCAATTCCCAACACGACTCCCGCACATTTCTACATCTATGGCACAGCGTTCCGACATCACCCGCACCCTGACGCAATGGCTGGAGCCCGGGCGCTTCAAGGATTATGGGCCCAACGGTTTGCAGGTCGAGGGCCGCGCGGAGATCGGCCGCGTCGTCTGCGGGGTGACGGCCAGCCTGGCGCTGATCGAGGCCGCCATCGCCGCCAAGGCGGACATGATCCTGGTCCACCACGGCCTGTTCTGGCGCGGCCAGGACGGCTGTGTGACCGGCTGGATGAAGGCGCGCTTGGAGCGCCTGCTGGCGCACCAGATCAATCTCTATGCCTACCACCTGCCGCTGGACGCCCATGCCGAGCTGGGCAATAACGCGCAATGGGGGCGGCGCCTCGGTTGGCAGGCCGATGGACGTTTTGGCGATCAGGACCTTGGCTTCATCGGCGCACTGCCCGAGGGGCAGCAGCAGTTGGACAGCCTCAGCGCTGCGCTGGCCGGCCTGATGCAGCGCGCGCCGACGGTGCTGCCCGGCGATGGCCGGCCGCTGCGCCGCGTGGCCTGGTGCAGCGGTGGCGCCCAGGGCTATTTCGAGGCGGCGATTGCCGCTGGCGCCGATGTGTTCGTGACCGGCGAGATCTCCGAGCCGCAGGCGCATTACGCCGCCGAGACCGGCGTGGCCTTCATTGCCGCCGGCCACCACGCCAGCGAGCGCTATGGCGTGCAGGCGCTGGGCGAACGCCTGGCCGGCGAGCTGGGCCTGAACCAGCAGTTCATCGATATCGTCAACCCCGCTTGAGCAAGGCAGCCCAGCTATGAACGCTCCGCTCTTGCTGACCATGGGTGACGCCTGTGGCATCGGCCCCGAAATCAGCGTCCGCGCCTGGTTGGCAGAGGCCTCGGCGCAGGCACCGTTGTGCCTGGTTGGCGATGTGGCGGTGCTGCGCCGGGCGCTGCGCCAGTGCGCCATCGCCCTGCCGCTGGCGCGGCTGCAGTCGCTGGACGAATGGGCGTGCGTGCCGCCGGACTGCCTGCCGGTCTGGCAGCCAGCGGGTCTGCCCGCTGATCTGATCGAGGTGCCGCAGGGCCGGATCTCGGCGCTGGCCGGTGCCGCTGCGGTGCGCTGCATCGAGGCGGCCGTGGCAGCGGTGCAGGCGGGCCAGGCGGATGGCCTGGTGACCGCGCCGATTCACAAGGAGGCGCTGCATGCCGCCGGCGTCAGCCATCCGGGCCACACCGAACTGTTGCAGGCGCTGGCTGCGCAGGAGGGGTCGCTGCCGCCGGTGCGCATGATGCTGGCCAATGAGGAGTTGCGCACCGTGCTGGTGACCATTCACGTGTCGCTGCGCGAGGCGATCAGCCTGATCGGCCGCGAGCGGGTGCTGGAGACCATCACCATCACCGCGGCGGCGCTGCAGCGCTGTGGCATCGCCGCGCCGCGTATCGCCGTGGCCGGGCTCAATCCGCATGCCGGCGAGGGCGGCCTGTTTGGCGATGAGGAGCTGCTGCACATCGCGCCGGCCATCGCCGCGGCGCAGGCCCTAGGCCTGAACGTTAGCGGCCCCTATGCGCCGGACACCGTCTTCATGCGCGCTCGCAACGCGCCCGGGCATCCCGGCGAGTTTGACGCGGTGGTGGCCATGACCCATGACCATGCCCTGATCCCGGTGAAATACCTGGGCGTGGAGCAGGGCGTCAATGTCACGCTGGGCCTGCCCTTTGTGCGCACCAGCCCCGATCACGGCACGGCCTTTGACATTGCCGGCCAGGGGCGCGCCGATGTATCGAGCATGCGGGCGGCGATACGGATGGCATGGCAACTCAGCGGCGCGCGCTAAAGCGGCCGCGGGCTCAGTGTCGGGAGTTCAGCGCGGCCAGCTGCTTGCGGGCACGGGCGGTCGCGCGCTCGAGCAAGTAGGCGTTCTCGAAGGCGCGCAGCCGGCCGGCTTCGCAGAGCTTCTTCAGCATCCGCGCCGTCATCGTCACCGTTTGCTGGTGCTTCTGGCCCTGGGTGAAGATGAAGAAGCTGCGGCCGGCGCTGATATGGGCCAGGCGCACCTTCTGCCAGTCGTCACCGGTGTGCATCTGGTAGGCAAAGCCGAGTTGCAGATGCTCGATCAGCAGGGTGCCGCTGCTGGGTTCGGGCGCTTCTGATGCCGGCGGCAGGCCATCGATGCTGATGTCCACCGCCTCCAGCGGTGCGTCGGCCGAGAGATCGATGTCCAGCTCGCCGTTCCAGTCAACCGCGCTCTCGCTGACCAGGCCCAGGCTCTTGGCCTCGGCCGGGGTCAGGCCTTGCAGCGGCTCGACCACATCGGTCAGCTCGGGCAGGCTGGCCGGGTCCAGCATCGCGCTGGGCGGGGGCAGGTCTTGCTCGGACGGCGCCTCGCAGCCAAACACGCCGTCCAGCGACTTCGCCAGCAGGTTGTAGTCCAGCGGCGAGAGGCCCTGGCCCTTCAGCGAATCGGCATGGGCCGGCATCAGCTGGCTGAAGAACTGCTGCCGCGCGGATTCGGGCCAGGCAATCAGGTTCAGGCCTTCATTGAGGCTGCGCATCAGCTCGGGCAGGGCCGACAAAAAGGCCTGGCGCTGGGCGCCGGGTGCCTTGGGCTGAACGCTGAGCACCAGGTTGCGGGCACTCTGGCGGAACTTGGCTTCGCGCTGGCCGTCGGCATCTGGCAGGCGCGAGGCCAGCACGATGGCCTGGCTCCAGACCTGGGCGAGGAAATCGCGCAAAAAGCCGGGCATGGCGACATCGGCCAGTGCCTGACCCAGCTGCTGCGCGTAGCGCTGCTGCAGGCGCAGATCAATTTCCTTGCGCTCGACCAGGGCGGCGGCATCGCCATGGGCCTTCAGCGTTTGCGCCGTCTGGGCCTGGATGAAGGCTTCCAGCGCATCGAGCTTCTGTTCATAGGCCTCGATGCGGTCGAAATCGCCGTTGGCGAGGTCCTGCACCAGTTCGCGCACATGGCTCAGAAACTCGCGGCCGGGGTCTTCGCTGAAATCCTCATAGGCGCAGGCCAGCGAGGCCAGCCGGTTGATGAAGCGGCGCACCGGATGGCGCCGCGTCGAGAAGAAGCTCGGGTCGCCCAGCGCGGCGCGCAGCACCGGCAGCTGCAGCCGGGCCAGCAGGCGGGCCATCTGCGGCGGCACCTTGGGGTCGGCCAGGATCTGGTCGAACAGCCCGGCGACCACGTCGATGACCATATGGTCCAGCGTGCCGGTGGCGGCCTGGCGCAGTTCATCGCGGTGGGCGTGGATCAGATTGGGCGGCAGCATGCCCGGCGTCCAGCCGGCATCGCCAAGCGTCTCATCCCAGCCTGAATTGCCTGCGCCGCTCAGTGCACCGAAGCTGCTCGGTGCCGCGCCTGTATAGCCGGCGATTGGCGCTGGCGGCAGATGGGCCAGGCGGCGCAGCAGGTCCATCATCTTTGGGTCGACCACGCCCATGGCGGGCGCGCCATAGGCCATGGCGCCACCGGCGGCCCAGGCTGAAGTGGCGTAGGCGCCTGCCGGCGGATAGCCGTAGCCACCGAGCTCGCCGGGCCGGCTGTGGCCATCAAAGGCCTGTGGGCGCGAATGCATGTCGATGCCAGCGCCGCCGCCACCACCGATACCGGTCATGTTGGCAGCTCCGCCGACGCCACCACCGGCCGCAGCGGTCGCACGAACGCGCAGGTCCTGTGGCTTGAGGCCACGGCTGCGCAGCAGCTGGGCGATGTCGGCATAGGCCGCACGCATCTCGGTGGCCAGTGCGCGGGTCAGCTCGTCAATCAAGAGTTGGCGTAGCTGGCTGTCTTCGGTCAGGCCGTGAACGGCATCGAGCAGGGCTTGTGCGATCAGTTCCGGACGCAGCGGGTTGCGCGGCTCGGCGTCACCGGCAGTGACCAGGCTGGCGACAAAGGACTCGACCTCGCGCAGCTCCCACTCGCTTTGGTGGCCGATGGCCAGACCGATGCGGTCGGCGACCACCATGGCGTCGACCTGATCGTCGTCCATCAGCGAGAGCTCGCCCCAGTCCTTCTTGCCCCCGGCGGCGGCGACCGGCTTGGCCTGCGCCTGCAGTTCCCCGGCCATCTGGCTGCGCAGGCTTTTTTGCAGCGTCTGTGCGAACTGCGCCTGTTGCTGCCGGAATAGGAACTGGGCGGCCAGCAATTCGTCGCGGCGCTTGGCCTGGCCGGCCGACAGCGCGGCCAGACCCAGGCCTTCGGTCGTGCGCTCGCTGGCCTGCTCAGCCGCGGTGCGAACGCGCTGCAGGGCGGCTTCCAGATGGGGGTTGAGTCGGTTCTCGGGGGCGTTCATGAATGGGACGGTACGCTGTGGGACGCTTGCCACAGATCGCGGCCGTCAGTATGGCCTGATTTCAAATGGGCTCGCAGCGTCATGCTACGCAGCCTTGGCGGCCGCGTGCGCATTAGCTGACAGTTTGTTTCTCTTCAGCGTTTCAGGGCGTCGCGAATCTCACGCAAGAGCTGGATGTCTTCCGGTGTCGTCGGCGCTTCGACTGGGGCAGGTGCCGGCTCGGCGTCGCGCTTCAGGCGATTGATCTGCTTGACCATGATGAAGATGATGAAGGCCAGGATGACGAAGTTCAGCAGCACCGTCAGGAAGCTGCCGTAAGCGAACAGCGGTACGCCGGCCTTGCTCAGCGCTTCATAGGTCATCGGGCCTTTGTAATCGGCCGGCGGGCTGCTGAGCATGACGAAGTAGTTCGAGAAATCCAGGCCGCCGATCACCTTGCCGACGATGGGCATGATCAGGTCCTTGACGACGGAGTCGACGATCTTGCCAAAGGCGCCGCCGATGATCACGCCGACGGCCAGGTCGACCACATTGCCCTTGACGGCAAATTCCCTGAACTCACTGAAAAAACCCATTGTTTGCTCCGTTGGCTTGGCTCTAGATGCGCAGAATCCGTCTGCAGGCGGCTGGCCGGTATTGTCACCATTTGCGCGGCGTCCAAATCGGGCTAAACACGGGGGCAACAGGCCAGACCGCGTGCCAAGGACGCAGCGTTTTGGCATCGCCTGGGCAAATCAGCGCCGGAACAGGGCATGACCTCCGTTAGAATCCGCGGTTGCCCCCGATCAGAAGTCTCGTTTGAGGACCCTCATGAGTGACCAGCAAGTGGACCAAGGCAAGCGCACCTGGCTTATCGCCACTGGTGTCGCCGGCGCCGTTGGCGGCGCAGCGACCGCCGTGCCCTTCGTCAGTACTTTCTCGCCGTCCGAGCGCGCCAAGGCCGCCGGCGCAGCCGTGGAAGTCGATATCAGCGCGGTGAAGCCGGGCGAAAAATTGACCGTCGAATGGCGCGGCAAGCCGGTGTGGATCGTGCGTCGCACACCCGAGCAGCTTGAAGCGCTGAAGAAGAACGACCCGCAGCTGGCCGATCCCGCGTCGGCTCGCACCGCGTATCCGACCCCGGAGTACGCCAAGAACCCGGCCCGTTCGATCAAGCCGGAGTATCTGGTCGTCGTGGGCATCTGCTCGCACCTGGGCTGCTCGCCCAGCGACAAGTTCGTCGCCGGCCCGCAGCCTTCGCTGCCGGACGACTGGAGCGGCGGCTTCCTGTGCCCCTGCCATGGTTCGACCTTCGACCTGGCCGGCCGGGTGTTCAAGAACAAGCCGGCGCCCGACAACCTCGAGGTGCCGCCGCATATGTACCTGTCCGACACCAAGCTGCTGATTGGTGAAGACAAGAAGGCTTAAGGCCGCACAAGGCTAAAGGACAGAGGTCAATATGGCTGAATTCAAAGAAGCTCCTGCTGGCGCCTCCCTGGGCACCCAGCTGATGACGTGGGTGGACAACCGCTTCCCGGCGTCCAAGATGTACAAGGAGCATATGTCGGAGTACTACGCTCCGAAGAACTTCAACTGGTGGTACATCTTCGGCTCGCTGGCCCTGCTGGTGCTGGTGATCCAGATCGTCACCGGCATCTTCCTGGTGATGCACTACAAGCCGGATGCCGCCGTGGCCTTCGCCTCGGTTGAGTACATCATGCGTGATGTGCCCTGGGGCTGGCTGATCCGCTACATGCACTCGACCGGCGCTTCAGCGTTCTTCGTCGTCGTGTATCTGCACATGTTCCGCGGTCTGCTCTACGGCTCGTATCGAAAGCCGCGCGAACTGGTCTGGATCTTCGGTTGCGCGATCTTCCTGTGCCTGATGGCCGAAGCCTTCATGGGCTATCTGCTGCCATGGGGCCAGATGTCGTACTGGGGCGCCCAGGTGATCGTGAATCTGTTTGCCGCCGTGCCTTTCGTCGGCCCGGACCTGGCGCTGCTGATCCGTGGCGACTATGTCGTCGGCGACGCCACGCTGAACCGCTTCTTCAGCTTCCACGTCATTGCCGTGCCGCTGGTGCTGCTGGGCCTGGTGGTGGCGCACATCATCGCGCTGCACGAAGTCGGTTCGAACAACCCGGACGGTGTGGAAATCAAGGGTCCGAAGGCGCCCAAGGATGCCAATGGCCATCCGCTGGACGGCATTCCCTTCCATCCCTACTACTCGGTGCACGACATCTTCGGCGTCGGCATGTTCCTGATGGTGTTCACCGCCATCATCTTCTTCGCGCCGGAACTGGGTGGCTACTTCCTCGAGTACAACAACTTCATCCCGGCTGACCCGCTGAAGACGCCTGCGCACATCGCGCCGGTCTGGTACTTCACGCCGTTCTACTCGATGCTGCGCGCGACCACCGACGTGATGGTCAACGTGCTGTCGGTGATCGTCGGCCTGGGTGCGGTGCTGGCTGCGCTGAAGGGCAACTTCGCCGGCAAGGGCAAGATCGCGCTGCTGGTGATTGCTGCCGTGGCCATCTTCCTGCTCAAGACCTTCGACGCGAAGTTCTGGGGTGTGGTCGTGATGGGCGGTGCCGTGATCATCCTGTTCTTCCTGCCCTGGCTGGATCACAGCCCGGTCAAGTCGATTCGCTATCGCCCGGACTGGCACAAGTACCTCTACGGTGTCTTCGTCGTCTTCTTCCTGGTGCTGGGCTATCTGGGTATCCAGCCGCCCACCGATGCGGGCACGCTGGTGTCGCAGGTCGGTACGCTGTTCTACTTTGGCTTCTTCCTGCTGATGCCCTGGTGGAGCAAGCTGGGCACGCCCAAGGCTGTGCCTGACCGCGTGACCTTTCACCCTCACTGAGCCCACAGCACCGGAGTCGACCGATATGAAAAAACTCATCGCTACGCTGCTGCTCGGCTTGGGCCTGGCCTCGAACGCCATGGCCAATGCGGGCGGCATCGAATGGGACAAGTTCCCGAAGGAAAAGATGACGGACGTGGCGTCGCTGCAAAACGGCGCCAAGCTCTTCGTCAACTACTGCCTGAACTGCCATGCGGCAGCGTTCATGCGCTACAACCGGCTGCGCGACCTGGGCCTGACCGAACTGCAGATCAAGAACAATCTGATGTTCGCGTCGGAAAAGGTCGGCGACACGATGAAGGTGTCGCTGGAAGCCAAGCAAGCCAAGGATTTCTTTGGCGCCACGCCGCCGGACCTGACCGTGATCGCGCGCTCGCGTGCCGACGGTGCCAAGGGCTCGGGTGCAGACTATCTGTACACCTATATGCGGACCTTCTACCGCGACGAGACCAAGGCCACCGGCTGGAACAACCTGGCTTTCCCCAGCGTGGCCATGCCGCATGTGCTGTGGGAATTGCAGGGCCAGCGCGCCGCGACCTTCGCTGAAGTCGAGGATCCGCATGAGCACGGCAAGACCACCCATGTGTTCAAGGGCTTTGAGCAGCTGACCCCCGGCACGCTGAGCGCCCGCGAGTACGACAGCGCCGTCGGCGATCTGGTCGCCTATCTGCAGTGGATGGGCGAGCCGGCCCAGGCGCAACGCTTCCGCCTCGGCGTGATGGTGCTGCTGTTCCTGTCCGTGTTCACCGTCTTCGCCTGGCGTTTGAATGCCGCGTTCTGGAAGGACGTGAAGTAAACCTTGGGCCCGGTGAATCTCCGGGCCGAACACGCAGTGGGCGCCTCTGATGGCCCCCACTGCGTTTGCCTTTTGTGCGAGCTTTTGTGCGGTTGCCTCAGCGGCGGCCGCACGATGATTCGATCTTTGACCTGAACCTCAGGAGTCCGCCGCCATGATGGTGCTTTATTCTGGAACCACTTGCCCTTACTCGCACCGTTGCCGCTTCGTGCTGTTCGAGAAAGGCATGGACTTCGAAATTCGTGATGTCGATCTGTTCGCCAAGCCGGAAGACATCGCGCTGATGAATCCCTACAACGAGGTGCCCATCCTCGTCGAGCGCGATCTCATCCTGTACGAATCGCACATCATCAACGAGTACATCGACGAGCGCTTCCCGCATCCGCAGCTGATGCCCGGCGACCCGGTCGCTCGTGCCCGCGTGCGCCTGTTCCTGTTCAACTTCGAGAAGGAACTGTTCGCGCATGTGAACTTGCTGGAAGGTCGTGGTCAGGCCGTCAAGCCGACCGACAAGCAGCTGGAAAAGGCCCGCGCGCAAATCCGCGATCGCCTGACGCAGTTGGCGCCGATCTTCCTGAAGAACAAGTACATGCTGGGCGACGATTTCTCGATGCTGGACGTGGCCATTGCGCCGCTGCTCTGGCGTCTGGACTACTACGGCATCGACATGTCCAAGAACGCGCTGCCGCTGCTGAAGTACGCCGAGCGCATCTTCTCGCGCCCGGCCTATATCGAGGCGCTGACGCCATCCGAAAAGGTCATGCGCAAGTAACGGCGTCGACACCATGGATCAAGCTTCTGGTGGCGGCGATGCCGCCGGCACGCCCAGCACCTCGACGCGCCCCTATCTGATCAGGGCGCTGCACGAATGGTGTACCGACAACGGCTTCACGCCCTATATCGCGGTGCAGGTCGACCGCATGGTGCAGGTGCCGATGGAGTACGTCAGCAACAACGAGATCGTGCTCAACGTTGGCTTTGACGCGACCAGCGGACTGGAACTCGGCAACGACTTCATCCAGTTCAAGGCGCGTTTCGGCGGCGTGGCGCGCGAGATCGTCGTGCCGATCGACCATGTGGTGGCGATCTACGCGCGTGAGAACGGGCAGGGCATGGCCTTTCCAGCGCCCAATGCCGAGGCCGCTCCCGCAGCGCCGGCGCCTGCGCCGCGCGCTGCCACGCCGCTGCGCAGCCTGCGTCTGGCTGACACGGGTGGCGCCGAGGCCGAGGCTGACGAGAGCAAGACTGCATCTGAGGCCGAGCCGGACGGTGGTGGCGATGAGCCCAGTGGCGGTGGCCGACCGACGCTGAAGCGCATCAAGTAGGCTGCTCAAGAAAATTGCGCAATATCGCAGTGCTTGGCCAAAACGGCTGAAATCTGCGCATACAATGCGCGCTCTTCGCAGTAACGGCGAAGCCGGCTTAGCTCAGTTGGTAGAGCAACCGCCTTGTAAGCGGTAGGTCATCAGTTCGAATCCGATAGCCGGCACCAAAACATAAAAACGAGTCAGCGCAAGCTGGCTCGTTTTTTTTCGCCCCTGCGAACCGATCACTGGCCGCGTGCAGCGGTGAGTTGGCGGTGTTCTCGCTCAGCCCTGCTGGACCTTGATCCGTACACGGTGAGGGCTCAGCCCCCGTTCCATCATCAAGGCCTCCAGCCGAGGCTGCAGATGGCGCAGCTTGGCGGCGACAGCAGCATTGGCGGCCAGCAGGCTCCAGCCGTCTTCATCGATGGGGCCAGGCTTGACAAAGCGCACCAGTGCGCCTGGCAGCAGCGGCGCCACCAGCGCCATCCGGGCATTGGAGGCTGCCAGCAAGGCACCCAGCCGTGCCAGGCCCTCATGCCCGGCCAGGGCCTGTGCGATCGGCTGAGGATCGGGCACGTTGAGGCTGGAACGTTGAAAGCGGCGCATGGTCTCAGTGTAGTCCCCGAGCCCGGCCAGGCGAGCCCGCCATGCACGGGTGCTAAACTCCGCGGGTTTTTCTCGGGACTGTCCAGGGCCTCGCCAGGGACCGTCGGCTGCCGGCGCGAGCCGGTCGACCGGGCCGTCAATGATGGCGCAAGGGATGTGCATGGACCGCGGGCCCGAGGGGCTTGCATCCCGGCGCACCAGCCCCATGTGGAGAGGCCCGCAGAACCGCTCCAAACAAGACCAGACACTTGAGCACCGGGTGCTCAAGCCTGGGGTACTACGCGACGATCGTGCCCGTTGACCGGCCGCCGCGCAGACACCCCGCCACCACGCAAAGAATCAGACGCTGCATGTTGCCCAAGCTTCTCACCCAGATTTTCGGTAGCCGCAATGACCGGCTGCTCAAGCAATACCGCCGCGTCGTTGCGCAGATCAATGCGCTGGAGCCGCAGTTCGAGGCGCTGGACGACGCCGCGCTGAAGGCCAAGACCGAGGAATTCAAGCAGCGGGTTCAGTCCGGCACCTCGTTGGACGACCTGCTGCCCGAGGCCTTCGCCGTCTGTCGCGAGGCCGGCAAGCGGGCGCTGAAGATGCGCCACTTTGATGTGCAGCTGATCGGCGGCATGGTGCTCAACGCCGGCAAGGTGGCCGAAATGCGCACCGGCGAAGGCAAGACGCTGATGGCCACGCTGCCGGTCTACCTGAACGCGCTGAGCGGCAAGGGCGTGCACGTGGTGACGGTCAACGACTACCTGGCACGCCGCGACGCCGAGTGGATGGCCAAGCTGTACAACTTCCTTGGCCTGACTGTTGGTATCAACCTGCCGCAGATGACACGCGAGGAAAAGCAGGCCGCCTACAACGCCGATATCACCTACGGCACGAACAACGAGTACGGCTTCGACTATCTGCGCGACAACATGGTCCACGACACGCGCGATCGCGTGCAGCGCGCCCTGTCCTATGCCATCGTCGACGAGGTCGACTCCATCCTGATCGATGAGGCCCGTACACCGCTGATCATCTCCGGCCAGGCCGAAGACCAGACCGATGTCTATCTGGCCATCAATGCCGTTGCGCCGAAGCTGAAGAAGCAGATTGGCGAGCTCGACATCCGCACCGGCGAAGGCGTGATCGAGCCGGGCGACTTCACCGTCGATGAGAAGTCGCACCAGATCTACCTGACCGAAGACGGTCACGAGAACGCCGAGCGTCTGCTGGCTGAAGCCGGCCTGCTGCCGGAAGGCGCCAGCCTCTATGACGCCGCCAACATCACGCTGATGCACCATGTGTACGCCGCGCTGCGTGCCCACCACGTCTACCACCGCGACCAGCACTATGTGGTGCAGAACGGCGAAGTCGTCATCGTTGATGAATTCACCGGCCGCCTGATGACCGGCCGGCGCTGGAGCGATGGCCTGCACCAGGCCGTCGAGGCCAAGGAAGGCGTCAAGATCCAGAGCGAGAACCAGACGCTGGCTTCGATCACCTTCCAGAACTATTTCCGCATGTACGGCAAGCTGTCGGGCATGACCGGCACGGCCGATACCGAGGCCTACGAGTTCCAGGAAATCTACGGTCTGGAAACCGTCGTGATTCCGCCGAACCGGCCGACCGTGCGCAAGGACGAGCTCGACCTGGTCTACAAGACTTCGAAGGAAAAGTTCACCGCCGTCATCGAAGACATCCGCGACTGCCACAAGCGCGGCCAGCCGGTGCTGGTGGGGACCACCTCGATCGAGAACTCCGAGCTGATCTCGGCGCTGCTGACCCAGGCCAAGCTGCCGCACCAGGTGCTCAATGCCAAGCAGCACGCCAAGGAAGCCGAGATCGTTGCCCAGGCCGGCCGTCCCGGTGTGATCACCATCGCCACCAATATGGCCGGTCGTGGTACTGACATCGTGCTGGGCGGCAATGTCGAGAAGCAGATCCAGTTCATCGAGGCCGACGAGGCGATTGCAGCCGACGACAAGGCGCGTCGCATCCAGCAGCTGAAGGACGAATGGCAAGGCCTGCACGAGGCCGTCAAGGCCCAAGGCGGCCTGCGCATCATCGCCACCGAGCGTCACGAAAGCCGCCGTATCGACAACCAGCTGCGTGGCCGTTCGGGCCGCCAGGGCGATCCGGGCTCCTCGCGCTTCTACCTGTCGCTGGACGATCAGCTGATGCGCATCTTTGCCGGCGATCGCGTTCGCGCCATCATGGACCGTCTGAAGATGCCCGAAGGCGAGGCCATCGAGGCGGGCATCGTCACTCGTTCGATCGAAGGCGCGCAGCGCAAGGTCGAGGCGCGTAACTTCGATATCCGCAAGCAGCTGCTGGAGTACGACGATGTCTCCAACGACCAGCGCAAGGTGATCTACCAACAGCGCAACGACATTCTCGAGGCCGAGTCGCTGGTCGCCCAGATCGGCAATCTGCGCGCCTCGACGCTGACCGATGTGGTGCGCACCTTTGTGCCGGCCGGCAGCCTGGAAGAGCAGTGGGATCTGGCCCAGCTGGAGCGCGTGCTCAAGGACGAATGGCAGCTTGAGGTGCCGCTGCTGGCCGAGGTGGCCAAGAGCGACGCGATCACCGATGAGGACATCGTCGAGAAGGTCGTTGCCGCTGGCGATGCCGCCTTCCAGCGCAAGCTGGACCTGATCGGCGTCGAGCAGTTCACGCCCTTTATGCGCATGGTGTTGCTGCAGTCGATCGATCAGCACTGGCGCGAGCATCTGGCCGCCTTGGACTATCTGCGCCAGGGCATTCATCTGCGTGGTTATGCACAGAAGAACCCCAAGCAGGAATACAAGCGCGAGGCCTTCGATCTGTTCTCGCAGCTGCTCGATGTGGTCAAGATGGAAGTCACCCGCGTGCTGCTGAATGTGCGTATCCAGAGCCAGGAAGAGGCCTCGCAGGCCGCCGAGGCCATCGAGGAGCGGGTCGAGAAGGTCAGCAACGTCACCTACACCCATCCGAACGAGGATGGCTCGGTGTCCCAAGAGGTCGATCCGGCCACCATGCCTCTGCATGTCGGTCGCAATGACCCCTGCCCCTGCGGCAGCGGCAAGAAGTTCAAGGCCTGCCATGGCAAGCTGAGCTGAGCGTTCAGGCTCGCCTCTGAATCGAAAGGGTCGCTGCGGCGACCCTTTCGTTTTCTGGAGTCGCTTCTCTAACTTCTTGCCCTTCTACCCGCTCATTCACGGGGGAAACGTGAGTTTGTTGGCGTGTTCCTGCCTTGTTCCATGCGGATGAGGGGTGCGCGTTTACCCCTGCACCCCCTACATTGAAGCCCATCGCTGCAACGGATTCGCAGCGCAACGCTGCAAAGCAAAATCATCGACTGGGTAGGGACATGTTCTTCAAGTCTGCAATCGTTAGTTTGGTCCTCGCTGCTGCCACGCCAGTGATGGCCGCGCCGGTGTACACGCCGCTGGTTGTCACTGCTTCTGGTGTCGAGTTCTCGCTGAGCAATCTGCCCAAGGGCGCTTTCACCGGAAATTTCAGTTTCACGCTGAACAAGGCTGAGACCCTGCACGGCAATCTGAAGACCTACAGCAAGGTCGCCGACGACGTCGCCATCGGCAGCGCCGTGCTGAGCAATGGCACGCAGACCATCGACTTCAGCAAGATGAACGATGCTGCCGCCGGCACCGAACACTGGGCCTTCAAGCCGACCTACCTCAGCGCCGGTACCTGGTACCTGACCGTCACCGGTGTGGACCAATCGAAGAAGGCCTTCGGCAACCTGGATGGCACGCTGCAGGTGCCGGAACCCGCCTCGGTGGCATTGAGCCTGGCCGCGCTGGGTGCCATGGCCCTGGTGCGTCGCCGCAAGCAACGTTGAGCAAAGCGCGGTCGGCGTGCTGAAGTTCACACGCCGCCTGCCCGTCCCCCGCCGACGCGGGATGCCAGCGTAACGCGACCCACCTACAGTGCGACCATGCCCCGATCAATGGGGCGAGCGCAACAAGAACGAAGCAAGAAAACCCGAGGCCACACATCATGACCGCTAGCAAGAACACGCTGATCGCCGCCCTGGCCCTGTGGGCCACGGGCTCTGCCATGGCGCTGGGCACGGTGGAGATGCAGTTCTCCGCCGCGCAGCCCGGCCAGGTGGCCCTGTCCACCAGCGGCACCGACGACTACGACACCGGCGCACTGCAGTACACCACGCGCGGCGGCAAGAGCTTCCTGGCCTATTGCGTCGAACTGGCCCAAGACCACAGCGAAGCCGGTGACGGTTTCCAGACCTTCACCATCGGCAGCTTCAGCGGCCGTCAGGCGAGCGCGCTGCAAGGCCTGTTCTCCAGCAGCTATGCCTCGGTGACCACCACCACGCAGCAGGCCGCTTTCCAGACGGCGATCTGGGAGATCACGCATGAAACCAAATCTGCGGTCTTCAGCGTCACACCCGGCAATGGCGACTTCTCCTTTGAATCGCTGACCAATGGCAGCGCCAGCGACAACGCCGGTTTCGTCTCCTTGGTCAATGGCTATCTGAACAGCGCCGTGAACTACAAGGGCGCCGAGCTCTACACGATCAACAAGCTGAGCAGCGCCAATTTCCAGGATCTGGTCTCCGCGACGCCGGTGCCGGAGCCGACCAGCTACGCGCTGATGCTGGCCGGTTTGGCCGTCGTTGGATTCCTGTCCAAGCGCCGTCAGAGCCGCTGAAGCCATACCAGGCCAGCCGCAGAAGCTGGCCGTAGAGAACTCCACAAGAGGTTGGGGAAGGGCGATGCCGCGAGGTGTCGCCCTTTTTTTTTTGTGGGCGCGGCGGCTGTTGAGCGGCTGGCAAGGCCGCCTTAGCTTGCCCCACCTACATACAATTCGCGGCATTGCCATCTCCTGAAGTCTGCCCGCCATGCCCGTCAATCTGAGCGCCCCCGATCCCGCATCCCTTCATCCCGTGGCCGGTGTGCGCCTGGGCGTCACCATGGCCGGCGTGCGCAAGGCCAACCGCCGCGACCTGAGCGTGATTGCGCTGGACGAGGGCAGTTCGGTGGCCGGCGTGTTCACCAAGAACCGCTTCTGCGCGGCGCCGGTGCAGGTCTGCCGTGAGCATCTGTCCGCGGTGCACGATCAGCACAGCGGCATCCGCGCCATCCTGGTCAACACCGGCAATGCCAATGCCGGCACGGGTGAAGACGGCCTGGCGCGCGCGCGCCAGAGCTGCGCGGCGCTGGCCGAGCTGATGGGCGTGCAGCCCTCGCAAATCCTGCCCTTCAGCACCGGCGTGATCATGGAGACGCTGCCGGTCGATCGCATCATCGCCGGGCTGCCGGCGGCGCTGCAGGCGCTGCGCGCCGACGCCTGGGACGAAGCCGCTGCCGGCATCATGACCACCGATACCTTGCCCAAGGCCGCTTCGCGCCAGGTGCAGATCGGCGGCAAGACGGTCACCATCACCGGCATCTCCAAGGGCGCCGGCATGATCCGACCGAATATGGCCACGATGCTGGGCTATGTGGCGACCGACGCGAACATCGCACCGGAACTGCTGCAAAGCCTGGTGCGCGACGCGGCCGATGCGTCCTTCAATCGCATCACCATCGATGGCGATACCTCGACGAACGACTCCTTCGTGCTGATCGCCACGCACAAGGCCGGCCATGCGCGGATCGAGTCGCTGGCCTCGGCCGAGGGTCAGGTCTTGCGTGACGCGGTGATCGCCGTGTCGCAGCAGCTGGCCCAGGCCATCGTGCGAGACGGCGAGGGCGCGACCAAATTCATCAGCGTCGTCGTCGAGGGCGGGCGAGACGAAGCCGAATGCGCGTTGGCTGCCTACGCGATTGCCCATTCACCGCTGGTCAAGACCGCCTTCTTCGCCAGCGACCCGAACCTGGGCCGCATTCTGGCGGCGGTCGGCTACGCCGGCATTGCCGATCTGGATCAGACGCTGATCGACCTCTTTCTTGACGACGTTCATGTCGTTCGCCACGGTGGCCGCCACTCCGACTATCGCGAGGAGGATGGCCAGCGCGTGATGAAGCAGGCTGAAATCACCGTGCGCGTGAACCTGCATCGCGGCCTGGCCCAGACCACCGTCTGGACCTGCGATCTGAGCCACGACTACGTCAGCATCAACGCCGACTACCGCAGCTGAAGCGCCTGGGTTCTGGGCTGCGGGGCGCCCGACGCCCGGCAGTGAGGCTTAAAAGTCGACCGCCTTGGTGCGCAGGCCGCGAGCGATCAGCGTCGCGTTGATCAGCTGGGCCTCTTCACGGCTGGCAAAGGGCCAGACGGCGGCCCGCCAGCCTTCCGGCGTCTCGAACACCTGGGCTTGCAGGCTGCTGGAGTCGCGCAGGGTCGCGCCCACGGTGGTGCGCATGCGCAGCAGCAGCGATTCGGCCTCGGCGCGGCTGGGCACCGGCTGGGCCACCAGCGCGACCTGACGACCCTCATCGGCCGCGGCGGCCTTGCCGGCCGGCTTGCCTTCCAAGGCTTTGACGGCATCGCGTCGAGCGGGCTCGGTGGACTTCGTGCTGGCCCTCTCGCTGGCCTTTTCTGACGACTTCTCGTCGGTCGCGGCCGGCTTTCTCTCAGCGCCGCGCTCTGCACTTCTGGCGGATGGCTTGTCGACAGCCTTGGTCGCTGGCTTGTCAGTTGCGTTGTCTTCGCCCTTGCCGCTGCTCTTGCCGGCCGCCTCGGCCATCCGCGGCCGGCCAGGGCCCAGATGCGGACGGATATCGGGCGCATTCGGATCGTTGGGCGGCAGCGCCGAAGCGGGGACGCCGGGCTTGACCATGCTGGCCGCGGGCGCGGCGGCAACAGGCGGCGTCGCGGCGCTGGCGACGGGGGCAGGGGCGGGCGTCGCGGTGGCTGTGATGGGGACGGGGACGGCAACACTGGCGCCGTTGCTGGGCGCACTGGCCGCCTCAACAGCACTCGCTACCGCACTGGCCGGCTCAGGCGGGCTGCTGGCAGCCATGGGCGGTGCAGAGGCGGCGGGCAGGACAGCGCTGGCGGCTGCACTTGCTGCTGTAGCCACGGTAGGAGCCGTGGGCGTGGCAATTGGTGCGCGCCGCTGGCTTGGCTGGGTCAGCAGCACCGCGGCCACACCCAGGCCCAGCGCGACGGCAAAGGCGGCCATGCCCAGGCGCAGCGGATGCAGGCAGCGTGGGCCGATGAAATGAAGCTTCTGCCCGGCGCCTTCGGCCAGCAGCACACGGCTCTTGGCCGGGCCGGCCTCGATGGCGGCGCTGAGCAGGTAGACCTCGCAGGGCCAGGCGCCGGCCACGCTGCCGTCGCCGGCAGCCAGGCTGTCGTCAACCGCAATCTGGCGCTGCGGCAGCTTGCCCGAGCCGGGCTGCTGGCGGTAGCCATAGCGATCGGCAAAGCGGGCCACATCGCGCGCGCTCAGGCCAACCAGGAATTGCTCGCTGAAGGCCGGCCATTGGCTCTTGTTGGTCTTCTTGCCGCCTGGCAGCAGGGCGCGCAGGGCTGCCAGCAGCCTTTGCGGCAGCGACGGCCGTGCTTCGGTGAAATGAGCCGGATGGTCGGCATCGGCGGCCATGGCCTCGAAGGCGGCGGCAGCCTCACTATGGGCGGGGTCGTCGACCAGATCCACAGCCGGCTCGACGGGCGGCTCGACGGGCATCTCAGGCCGCCCGGCGCGCATATAGGGCAGCGCGATCACACCGATGGTGTGCACATCGGCCGGCTTGATGCGGCGCGCCAGCGGGTGTCGGTTGTGCCAGGCTGCCAGTTGCTGGGCGATGCGGTTCAGCAGCATGTGGTCGTGCGGCGTCACCTGGGCGGTGAGCAGCGGAGGGGCCGTGGCTGAATCGTCTGTCTGCATGGAGGCTTGGTTGCAAGGGCAGGGCGGGCAGCTGCGCTACAGATCCTGGCAGGACCGGCCCTGCGCCCGGGCCGCTATTGTGACGGTAACCTTGACGCCAGCTTTGACGCCAGCTTTGACGCCAGCTTTGACGCCAGCTTTGACGCCAGCTTTGACGCCAGCTTTGACGCCACCGGCGACGGCGCAGGTCTCGACGCTGCCCGCACTTTGCGCCAGCGCGCCGCGCGGCACTCGCGGGAGAAGCGGCCGGGAATGACGGAAAATCGAGCTTTGCCCCCGGGTCTTGCGGCCGCAGCTATGTTCACCTCCCTCATTGATGGTCCAACGGCGCCGGCCGACGCTCCTTCGCGCTTCATGCGCCTGCTGGCTCTGGCGCTGCAGGCCCAGACCCTGGTCAAGCTCAAGCTCGGCAAGCCGCTCGGCGACGACGACGGGCTGGACCATCTGCAGGTGCGCGAGATCCTGTTGCGCGGCGAGCGCCAGCTGAGCCTGCTGTGGCGCTACCGCACCAAGGATGTGACCAAGAACCACAGCCTGGACGAGGGCCTCGGCCTGCTGCAATCGCTGTTGGGCACGCGCTTTGCCCACGCCCACCTGATCACGCGCCATGAGGATGTGCAGCTGGCCTACAGCCGCAAGGGCCGGCCGACGCTGCGGGTTGGCAAGCTGGCCGCCCCTGTTGATGTGCCCGTGACCGGCGGCGCCGGCCATGACAAGGACAAGCAGCGCTACCTCGATCTGCAAAAGCCGTTCTGGCTTGATCTGGGACTGGCTCAGCAGGTTCGCGGCGAGCAGCAGCTGGTGCCGGCGATGGCGCGCAAATGGAAGCAGATCAACAAATTCATCGAGATCTTTGCCGCGGCGCTGAAGAGCTCCGGCCTGGACCAGCGCGACGCCGTCCATGTGGCCGACTTTGGCTCCGGCAAGGGCTATCTGACCTTTGCGATGCATGACTGGCTGCGCCAGCTGGGCAAGGACGCGCAGGTGACCGGCGTCGAGCTGCGCGAGGACATGGTGCGCCTCTGCGGCGATGCCGCGGCCCGTCACGGCCTCAATGGCGTGGCCGGGCTGCGTTTTGATCAAGGCGATGTGCGCTCCTACACGCCGGCGCGAATCGACGTGATGATCGCGCTGCATGCCTGCGACATCGCCACCGACTACGCCATCCATCTGGGGCTGCGCGCCGGGGCCCAGGTCATCATGTGCTCACCCTGCTGCCACAAGCAGCTGCGGCCGCAGATGAAGAGCCCGGCCTTGCTAAAGCCGCTTTTGCAGCATGGCATCCATCTGGGCCAGGAGGCCGAGATGGTGACCGATGGCCTGCGCGCGCTGCTGCTCGATGCCGAGGGCTACGACACCCAGGTGTTCGAGTTCGTCGCGCTGGAGCACACCAGCAAGAACAAGATGATTCTGGCCGTGCGCCGCAACACACCGGCCAGCGCCGAGCACCGGGCGGCCGTGCTGGCACAGATCGACGACATCAAGCGTTTCTACGGCATTCGCGAGCAGGCCTTGCAGAGCCTGCTGGCGGCCTGAGCGCCGGCCGGCACATCAGGACTCAGGCCTCGCGTTCGAGCACCTGCCAGGACAGGCGCGAGACCGCGATCAGCAGCAGGCCGCCCAGCAAGGGCACCAGCCACAGCAGCGCCTCCGCGGCATGCATCAGCGGCGGCAGGCTCGCCAGCCCGTCCATCCATTTGCGCAGGTAGATCAGCAACAGCAGCAGCGCCGTCGCCGGTACGAGGCTGGCGAGGCGGCCCGCTTCGCGGCCCAGCACCTCGCGCGCCGCCAGCAGGAACAGGCCCGAGCTGACGAAGACCAGGGTGAAGAAGGTCTGCATCAGCGACAGGCCCTCGCCGAAGCTGTCCTTGTAGGCCCAGCAGGGCAGCCAGGCCAGGCAGCACAGGCCCAGCACCAGGGCCGATTTGCGTGCCCGGCCCACCGTCTTGGCGTCGCTCATCGCATTGCCGCTGGGGGGCTTCATCTTGTGCAGCAGGGCCAGCGACAGGACGCCGGTGACCGCATCAATCAGCAGGGTCATCTGATAACCAAAGGCCTCGGCGACCACCCCTTGCCAGGTCGCCGCAATGGCGATGGCCAGATTGCCCATGGCCATATAGGCCGTGAACTGGGTCGCGGCGACACGCGGGTTGGTCACGTCCATGAACGCGGCGGCCCGCGTGCCGTACATCAGGCCATTGAACGCGCTGTAAGAAATCGTTGCCAGCCACAGCGCGGAGATCAACTCCGGGATGGGCGCACTTCCGGCCGGGCGGGGCATGTCGTAACCATGCTGACGCATCACCGCCCACAGATAGATGACGGGCACGCTCATCAGCGCGGTGTAGACGAACAGCGTCAGCCGGCGACCCAGCTTGTCGGAGAGGTAGCCGCCGATCACCATGCACAGGCCGGTCACCACCATGGTCCACAGATTCAGCCAGGCGACGGCGTCATCGTCCATGCCGAATTCGACAGCCAGGTTCGATTGCAGGGCCAGGCCCAGTGCCATCGCGCCGGCCGGCAGCAGCGCGAAGAACACACCGCTGAAGGCGCCTTCTGAACCAATGAAAGAGCGGAACGATTGCACCGCAAACTGGCGCATCTCGGCACCGGCGGCACGCAGGCCGCTGGCACGTACAGCCTCTTCCATCTGGCTGACCACGGCCTCCTTCATCGGCAGCACGACCAGCACCGTCACCGCCAGGATGGCGGCCGCCACCATCACGAAGCTGGGCTGGAAGCCGATCACGCTCATCAGGAACAGCACGCCGCTGCCACCGATGGCCTGCCCCAGACTGGCGCCGGCAAACATCAGCCCGTTGGCCAGGCCCCGTTCATCCTCGGCCAAGGTGTTGCAGGCCAGCGAGTCGATTGCCACATCCTGCATGCCGCCAAAGGTGTTGTGCACCAGCAGCATGGTGGTGAACAGGCCCAGCGCCGCCGGCAGCGGCACGGCCACCAGCGCCATCAGGCTGGCCGCCATCAGCACCTGGGTGGCGATGATCCAGGCGCGGCGATGGCCCCAGCGTTTGGAGCGGAACACGTCGATGAAGGGGCCGAAGGCCCATTTGAAGGCCCAGGGAATGTAGAAGGAGCCGACGAAGGCGCCGATCTCGGCCGGGCCCACGCCCATGCGGCGCAGCTGCGTGGCGACCGCTACCGTTGCGAAGCCCAGTGGAATGCCCTCGGTCACATACAGCAGGAAAAAGGCAGCCAGGCGCCCGTTCTTGCTTCCCAGCAGGTTTGGAAGTCTCATTCTTGCCGCGCCGTCGTGCAGCGCGCCCTCATCCGGTGAAGCGGCGGATTATCCCGGGGCCCAGGCTCGCGGCAATGCAGATCATCCCGCCCTGCCGGAAGCCACCGTGCCAAGAGTAGGTGCCAGACGATGTGGAGGCGCAAAAACCGACCACAGAGCCACGGAGCCACAGAGGAAACACAGAGCCAAAGCGCTTTGAATTCCTCCGTGACTCTGTGTCTCTGTGGTCGGGTTCCTGATGAGGGCCTGGCCTGTTTCATGGCACTTCGCGCCGTAACTTGCCAGGCGCGCAAAAAAGGCGGCCCCGGGTGGGGCCGCCGCAAGAGCGCGACAACATCGCCCATGGACAGGGCCGTCTCCGGCCTGTGGGGCTGCGATGTGAATGCGAAGCGCTGGGTGCGCATGGCGAGGCAAGCTGCCGGCTTGAGACCGGCGGCCCGCAGCCTGGGCGCTTGGGAATCAGCTTGACGACACGAGCCTGGGCGGGCCGAAGCTGCCGGCTTCGTCTTCACACGCAGGGCTGAGGAGCGGCGTGGCCAGCAGGGCTGGAGGCGGGCGGTGGGCAGCAGGGCGTTGCGTCATGGCTTGTATCTTCGCTGCTGCGCCGCGGGCAAAAGCGCCAAGAACCGGCGCCAAAGCTTGCCATCTGTTTGGCCTGCTTTTACCGCCAATTTCCAGTCGCGTGACTCAGTGTTGATGCTCGCCGGCCGCCTCGGGCTTCTTCAGCATCAAGAGCACCGCCGGCGCCTTCAGGCCCTTGGTCGAACTGCCGCTGGCGGGCTGCTCGGCCCAGAACCATTCGCCTTGCTGGCAGCTCTGGCGCACCTTGAACCACAGCGGGCCCGGCGTCTCCGGCAGGCTGCCGCGCAGCACGAACTCGTCATACCAGGCGTCCTGCAGGTAGCTGGCCTCGCTGCTGGCAGTCCACACCAGTTCGACGACGTCTTCGCTGATGGTCTTGCCGTGGCTCTCATACGGCGTGGTCAGCTTGTCCTTGCGGATGGCGAGCGTCCAGCCCGGCTTGGGCTGGGGCTTGGCGCCACGGAAGCCGGCCGGCAACTGCACGCTGATGCGGGTGGTGGCACTGCCGTCGCAGCCGTGGCCGACCTTGAACACGGCCTTGTAGGGGCTGCCGGCGATGGCCTCGCCCTGTTCCAGCGTGACGTGGGCCTGTGCATGGCCCAGCAGGGCTGCCAGGCCGAAGGTGAGGAGATGTTGGATGGGGGTCATGTCTTGCCTCCTGAGCAGCTGGTTCACAGATCGAAGCGCAGTTCGGCGTTGAAGCTGCGTTGCGGATAGGGGTGGAAGTTCCAGAACTGGTAGTTGTTCAGGTTGTCGATGCCGGCGGCGACGGTCCATTGCTTGGCGGCTTTCCAGACCACGCGCAGATCGGTGCTGAAGAACTTGGAGAAGCCCTGGTAGGCAAAGCCGTTGGGGTCGCTGTTGTTCAAGGTGCCCCATTGATTGCCCGAGTAGCGCAGGCCGTAGCTGGCGCTCAGGCTCGGGCTCAGCGCGTAGCTGAGCATGGCGCTGGCCCGCCATTTGGGCACGCGTGGCTGCTGCTTGCCGATGGTGTCGCCGGGCGTGCTCACGAAGCCGTCGTTGGCCAGGATCTTGGAGTCGGCATAGGTGAGGCTGCCTTGCAGATCCAGGCCCTTCAACAACACATCGCTGCTTTGATAGGCCAGCTCCAGGCCGATGGTGCGGATGCGGCCAATGTTTTGCGTGCTGCTGACGAACTTGCCCGGCGCCCATTCGGTTTGCTGCGAATAGAGCGCGTCACGGGTGTCCTCGTGGAACAGCGTGCTGCGCAGCTGCTGATCGCCCTGGCTCCAGATGGCGCTGGCTTCGCTGGTCCAGCCCTGTTCGGGCTTCAGGTTTGGGTTGGTGACCGGATCATTGGGCGTGTAGTTGCCGCTGCTGTTGCTGCCGCCCTGGAACAGCTCGCCCACGGTGGGCATGCGCACCGCGCGACCGGTGGCCAGCTTCAGCGACCAGTCGCTACTGAGCTCATAGCCCAAGGCGGCCTTGGGCGAGAGGTAGCGCTCGACACGATCCTGGTAGCCGAGCGTCTTCAGATCGGCCGTGGTCTTGGCGCCCTCGAACGCATGCCATTCCTCGGCGCGCAGGCCCAGCACGGCCTTGAGCTTGCCGTCGACCTGCCAGGCATCCTGGGCCCAGGCGCTGCGCAGCTGGGTCTTGCCGACGAAGGCCAGGAAGAGCTTGTTGCCCGCGGCCTCGGCGCTGTCGCTGAGCCAGTTGCCGTTGAGATCGGTCTGGCGCTGCTGCCAGCGGTAGCTTTCCTGTTGCAGGCCGCCTTCGATCACATGGGCGCTGCCCGCCGGGCGCCAGACGCCCTTGGCGGCCAAGGTGCGCCAGCCGGTGCCGGCCAGATCGCTCAGGCGGCCCGGGCCGCCGTCATCGGCGGCCGGCTTGGCCAGGCTCTTGGGCGCATTGGGTGCACGCGAGTCGTCCTGGCGGTAGTCGTACTGCGAGGCGGCCAGTTCGAAGTCGAAGGCGCCGCGGGTATTGCTCTTCAGCGTCAGGCCCTGCATCAGGTGCTCAAGCCTGTCGCGGTTCTGGTTGAAGTCGGTCGCGGCCAGCGTGTACTTTTTGCCGCCGATGGCGATGGCACCCGGGCCGTAGACCGTCTTGCCGCTGGCGTCGCGCAGCCAGCTCTCGCTCTGGCCCTCGCTGCGGTTCTGCCACAGCGAGGCCAGATAGCTCAGGCGCAGCTGCGGTGTGAGGTCCAGCGCCAGCTTCAGCTTGGCGTGGTCCTGCTTGCTGTGGTACTGCGTGCCAGCGCCGAGCATCTGCCAGGGCACATTGCTCTTGTCAGCGCCCAGCACATTGCCGCTGACGACGGTGTCGGCGCTGCCGGCGGCGCTGCTCGAGACCGGCTTGGTGATGAAGGTCAGCGGTTGACCATCGCTGTCCAGATGGTTGAGGTTCAGCCACCACGTGAAGTTGCCGTAGCGGTCGCCCAGTGAGGCACTGGCCTGACTGCCGCCATAGGTCTTCTTGCTGTTGTAGAGCGAGAAGGGCTGGCTGAAGACGCTCAGCTTGGCATGGGCCTCGAAGGCCTTGGGCATGCGGGTTTGGTAGTCCACCACGGCGCCGACCGAATTGCCGGCATAGGCGGGCGAGAAAGGGCCGTAGAGCACGTCGACGCGCTCGATCTCCTCGGGCGTCACCAGCGCCCAGCGCGGCGTGAAGGTGGCGCCGTTGCCGAGCAGATTGGACAGCGGGATGCCATCGGCGTAGACCAGCGAGCGGGCGCTGTTGCCGGTGCCGGAGGCGCGGGTCGAGAGCACGGCGTGGTTGTAGTCGCCGATATAGCGCTTGCGCACCAGCAGGCTGGGCAGGTATTTGAGGGCGTCTTCGGCGTCGGTGGCGTTGATCGTCTTGGCGATCTCGGCGGCGTTGAGGCCTTCGATGGTGGTGGGAATGGTGGTCGGCAGCGAGGTCGGTGCGCTGCCGTTGACGACGACGATGCCGAGGCGGCGCAGCGCATCGGGTTCGGTGCTGGCGAATTCCTGTGCCAGGGCGGGCACGGCCGCCAGCAGGGCGGCCATGGCAATAGCATGGCGGGACGCACGCGGGGCGGCGCCGGAGAGTGATTTCTTCATGATGATCTGAGGCGATGGCTGCCCGTGGCAGCCCAAAAAACCTGCTGTGCCGGCGCCCAGGCGCGGGGCAGCAGCGCACGGGCCGGGCGCTTGAACCAAGCGCAGACAGCCCGACGATTCAAGGCTTCAGATCAGGGATGGCGGGGCGCGGGACTGGCCGGGCAGCCAGACCGGGTTGGTGACCGCAGCGCTGAAAAAGCGCTCGGGCATGGCCTGGCTCGGTTCGAGGCGGGCCGGCAGCGCCAGGCCGGTGGCCGGCGGCGGGGCCAGGTCTTGCGCCTGCGCGGCGCAGCTGGGGCAATGTTCGAACAGGCCGTGGACGGACTCCTTGTCCTTGGCCGCGCGGGCCGCCAGGATGGACGCTTGCGCCCGCGGCGAGACGACGCTGGCGCGGCAGACCTGGCTCCAGGCCAGCGCGTCGCCGCGCGACCAGGCCAGCGCCTGCGAGACCGCCGGCGCCAGCGTCGCCAGCAGCAGGGCCGCGAGGACCAGCCAGCGTTGCAGGGCACAGGGGCGGGCGCGCATAGAAAAATCAGCTCAGCTCAGTGGGCGGACGGGCTCAGTGCACTGCCGGCATCGTGCCGAGCTGGCGAGCCGGCACCTGCAGCTCCAGGGTTTGGCGTTGGCGGGCGGCATCTTCAAACACCAGGCTCAGCGGCACCAGATCGCCGGCGGCGATGGGGCGCTTTAGATCCATCAGCATCAGGTGCAGGCCGCCGGGCTTGAGCTCGACGGGCTTGCCGGCCTGCAGCGCCAGCACGGGCAGGGCACGCATCTTCATCGTGCTGCCGTCCATCACCATCTCGTGCACCTCGGCGATGCCGGCCACCGGCGAGCTCAGCTCGACCAGTCGCGCGTCCTTGGCCGCGGTCAGCGTCAGGAAGACACCGGTGGCCTTTTGCTGCGCCACCGTGGCCCGCGCCCAGGCCTGGCTGGCTTGTACCTGGGCCTGAACCATGCCGCTGAACAGCAAAGCGGAGAACAGGGCAAGGCAGGGCAGGCGTTTGGACATGAAGGCTCTCGATCAGGGCGGCGGCCCAGTAGGAACAGGCGCGGATTGTAGGCGGGGCACCAGGGGCGGGCTTGACGATGCTCAAGCCTGCCGGGCTTCCTGGCGCTCGGCACCGGCCACCGGCAGGCCGTAGCGGCGCAGTGCCTCGCGCCAGGCGGGGTCGCTGCCCATTTGCGCGGCGGCGTCGAGCAGCCACTCGCGCAGGCCGTCGGGCAATAGCGGCGAGAGCATCAGATGGCGTTGATAGCGCATCCGTGGCTTCAGCGATACCTGCAACTGCTCGTCAAATTCGGGAAAGCGCTGGCGCCACCAGGGCAGGCCGCTGCGCGACAGGAAGATGGCATCCACCCGGCCGGCCAGCAGCATGCGCAGATTGGCTTCCTGGGTGAAGGAGTCAAAGCGGCGCAGCTCGCCACGCTCGGCCAGCGGGTCGGCGTCGGCGTAGACATGGCCGAACACACCGCCCAGCGTGCGGCCACGCAGCGAAGCCATGCCGTCGAACAGCAGCGGGTTGCGGCGCAGCGATAGCACCAGGTCTTCATCGTCCAGCACCGGGGCCGACCAGACGAAGAGCTTGCGATCGGGGTCTTTGAACCAGCTCGGCGCCACCCAGGGCACCAGGCCCGACCAGCCCGGAGCCTCGACCCGGGCGTTGACGCGGCGGCGCGGCAGCACTTCCAGCTCGCAGCTGTCCAGCGGGCTGTCGCTGCGCTGGCGCAGCCAGGCCTGCAGCTCGAAATTCAGCCCCTCGTGCGGGCCGGTGCTGAAAGGCGGGTAGTCGTAATAGCTGAGCAGGCTCAGCGAGCCGCGCGGCACGGGCCCGCGACCCTGGGCCAGACTCAGGGCCGGGCCCATCAGCAGGGCAGCAGCGATCAGGGCTTCACGACGGGTGGTCACGGCATCCTTGCGGCTCAGGCAAGCCCCAAGTGTGGCACGAAGCCGGGCCGCCAAAACCATCAATTGGGCGGTCTGTACCGCCTCAATCGCGCTTTCACTCGGGCCTTCTGTCAGGCTTTCAGCAGCTCGGCCAGCGTGCGCGCCACGACCTTGGTGGCGCGGCGCAGGTCGTCCAGCTGCAGATGCTCATCGGCGCGTTTGGCATTGGATTCCAGCACCGTGCGCGGCCCGGCGCCGTAAATCGCCGCGGGGATGCCGTAGGCGCCATAGAGCCGCACATCGGTGTACAGCGGCGTGCCCGAGGTCGGGATGGGCTCGCCAAAGACGGCCTCGCCATGCTTTTGCAAGGCGGCGACCAGTGCCGCATTGCCGGGCAGGGGCTGCAGGCTCTTGGCCAGCAGCAGGCGGCGGATTTCGATGCTGATGCCGGGCTGGGCGGCAGCCGTGCGCTCGATCAGGGCGCGGACCTCGGCCTCGACGGCGACCGGGTCTTCCTCGGGAATCATCCGGCGGTCCAGCTTGATCACGACCTTGCCGGGCACGACATTGGTATTGCTGCCCCCCTCGATGCGGCCGACGTTCAGATAGGGATGGCTGATGCCCGGCACCTGGCTGCAGATCTGGCGGTAGCGCTGGTTCTCGGCATAGAGCGCGTTGAGGATGGCGACCGCGCCTTGCAGCGCATCGACGCCGGTGTGCGGAATCGCGGCGTGGGCCTGCTTGCCATGCACCGTCACTTCCAGCTGCAGGCAGCCGTTGTGGGCGGTGACGACCTGATAGCTGAAGCCCGCGGCGATCAGCAGGTTCGGCCGCGTCAGGCCCTGGGCGAGCAGCCAGCCGGGGCCCAGCTCGCCGCCGAATTCCTCGTCGTAGGTGAAGTGCAGCTCGACGCTGCCTTTCAGCGGCAGACCGAGCGATTCCAGCGCTCGCAGCGCAAAGGTGTAGCTGGCGAAATCGCTCTTGCTGACGGCGGCGGCACGGCCGTAGAGCTTGCCGTCCACGAGCTCGCCGCTGTAGGGGCCATGGCGCCAGCCTTCGCCGGGCGGCACGACATCGCCATGCGCATTCAAGGCAATCACCGGCCCCTGCTCGGCGAAGCGGCGGCGCACGATCAGATTGGTGATGCTCTGCATGCCCTGGGCCTGGACCTGCGCCGCCGGCACCGGGTGCTGCTCGGCGGGCAGACCCATCTCGGCCAGCAGCCGGGCGGTCAGCTCGGCATGGGGCGCGTTGTTGCCGGGCGGGGTGTCGGTGGGCTGCTGCACCAGCGCCTGCAGAAAGCGCACTTCTTCGTCGAAATGGGCATCGACCCATTGATCCAGCCGTGCAAAGCTGTCCTTGCTGAGTTCGCTCATCTGAAGTCCTTGGCGAGTTGCTCGAGCAGCGCCTGGAAGGCCTGCACGCAGAGTTCGCTGTCGTCGTTGCTGATCGATTCCAGCGGGTTGTGGCTGATGCCGCCATTGCCGCCGCGCAGGAACAGCATGGCCTGCGGCAAGGCCTCGTGCAGCTTCATCGCATCGTGGCCGGCGCCGGAGGGCAGGCGGTGCAGCGGCAGGCCCAGGCTCAGCACGGCGGCTTCCCAGCGCGCTTGCCAGCGTGGGTCGCTGGGTGCGGCCGGGGCGGCCAAGGTGGGCGTCAGCTGCACATGCAAACCGCGGCGGGCGCAGATGTCGTCCAGCTTGGCCAGCACATCGTCAGTGAGTGCGTCGCGGGCGGCGTCGGTGGTGGCGCGCAGGTCCAGGCTGAAGCGGCAGCGGCCCGGCACGACGTTGATCGATCCGCCGGGCACTTCGAGCAGCCCGATTGTGCCGACCCCATCGGGCACGGCCGCGGCGCGCTGCTCCACATACAGCATCAGTTCGGCCACCGCCACCGCCGCATCGCGCCGGCGGCCCATCGGCGTGGTGCCGGCATGGCTGGCCTGCCCGATGACCTCGCCGGTGTAGCGCTTGCTGCCATTGATGGAGCTGACGACGCCCAGCGGCAGGTCCAGCGCATTGAGCACCGGGCCCTGCTCGATATGAACCTCGACGAAGCCCAGGTAGCGGGCCGGATCGCGTCGCAGCGCCGCGATGGCCGCCATATCGCCGGGCAGGCCGGCGGCCAGCATGGCCTCGCGCATGGCGATGCCTTGCTCGTCTCGCTGGGCCAGCCAGGCGGGGTCGAACTGACCGACCAGGGCGCCGGAGCCCAGAAAGGTCGCGGCATAGCGCTGGCCTTCTTCCTCGGCAAAGCCGATCACCTCGATGGCGAAGGGCAGGCGGCGGCCGGCGCGGTGCAGCTCGCGCACGCAGGCCATGGGCACCAGAATGCCCAGCCGGCCGTCGTACTTGCCGGCATTGCGCACGGTGTCGTAGTGGCTGCCGGTCAGCAGCCGCGGCGCGGCCGCGTCATTGCCGTGGTAGAGCCCGACGACATTGCCGACCGCATCGATCTGCACCTCGTCAAAGCCGCAGTCCTGCCGCATCCAGTCGCGCAGTTGTGCGGCCACGGCCTGGTGGGCCGCGCTGAGGTAGGTGACGGTCAGCTGGCCCTGCTCCTGGTAGCCAGGCTCGCTGTGCACGGCCAGTTGCTCGGCCCAGTCCCAGACCTGATTGCCCAAGTGCGGCGTGACGCCGAACTTGTCGTTCAAGCGGATTTCAGCGATGCGGTGGATATTGCGCAGGCACTCGGCCAGTTCCTCGTCCGGCTGCGACTCGAGCCGGCGCGCGAAGGTGGCGATGATGTGCTCGCGACTCAGGCCGAGGCCGCGGGGGCCGCGCACTGCCAGGATGAAAGGCCAGCCGAAGCGCTTGTTGTAGTCACGGTTGAGCTGCTGCAGCCGCTCGAATTCCTCGGGCGAGCAATCGGTCAGGCCGGCCTTGCTCTGCTCGTGGCTGGACTCGGCCGTCAGCGTCCTACTGACCATGGCCTTGCCGGCCAGCTCCGGGTGGGCGCGAATCAGGCCCAGCTGTTCCGCGCGCGTGGCGCCGCGAACGACGCCGGCCAGGGCCGCCTTCAGCTGTGCCAGGCTGGCAAAGCCGGTGGGCGGGCGCTGTGCGGCTGCCCGTTCAGCGATCCAGGGCGAGTGCTCATAGATGCCGTCGAGCAGGGCGACGAAGCCGGCCGTGTCTGCGGCATTGAGTTGATCCAGCGTCATTCCCATACAAAGGCGGTCTCGCTGTCAAAGGGGTGAACGGCGCGCCAGTGGCGGGCGATGTCGATGCGGCGGCAGATCCAGACCTGTTCGTGGCGCTGCACGTGGTCCAGAAAACGCTGCAGCGCACGCAGCCGGCCAGGCCGACCGAGCAGCCGGCAGTGCATGCCGATGCTCATCATCTTCGGGGCCTCGGCACCCTCGGCGTAGAGCACGTCGAAGCTGTCGCGCAGGTAGTTGAAGAACTCGTCGCCATGGCTGAAGCCCTGTGGCAGTGCAAAGCGCATGTCATTGCAGTCCAGCGTGTAGGGCACGACCAGCCGCGGCGCCAGGCTGCCATCGCTCTTTCGCACGTTCAGCCAGAAGGGCAGGTCGTCGCCGTAGTAATCGCTGTCGTACTCGAAGCCGCCATGGTCGGCCACCAGGCGGCGGGTGTTGGGGCTGTCGCGGCCGGTGTACCAGCCCAGGGCGCGGTGCCCGGTCAGCTGTTCGATGATGGCCATGGCTTCGTTCATGTGCTGACGCTCGGTATCGGCGTCCATGCCCTGATAGTGAATCCAGCGCCAGCCATGGCAGGCGATCTCGTGGCCGAGTTCGACGAAGGCTTGTGTCAGCTCAGGGTGGCGTTGCAAGGCCATCGAAACGCCGAATACCGTCAGCGGCAGCTGGCGCCGTTCGAACTCTCGCAGCAGGCGCCAGACGCCAACGCGTGAGCCGTATTCGTAGATGCCTTCCATGCTGAGATGGCGGGCCGCGTAGCTGGCCGGGTTGAACATCTCGGAGAGGAATTGCTCGCTGCCGGCATCGCCATGCAGCACCGAGTTCTCGCCGCCTTCCTCGTAGTTCAGCACGAACTGCACGGCGATGCGGGCCTGGCCCGGCCATTGCGCCTGCGGGGGAGTGCGGCCATAGCCGATCAGATCGCGGGGGTAGCGTGGGGTCGTCATGTCTTCAATACCGCCTTCAAATCCTGCACCCGCGGCTTGAGCCGCAGATTGGCTTCAACATTGCCCAGGTGGGCCTGCATCAGCTTGACCAGGCCGCGTGAGTCGCCGGCCTCCAGCGCATCGACGATGGCCTCGTGCTCGGCCTGCGACTCGGCCGCTGAATGCGAGCTCTGGTACATCAGCGCGATCAGCGAGCAGCGCGACAGCAGCTCGGTGAGCAGCTGGGCCAGCACCTCATTGCCCTGCATGCGTGCCAGCAGCACATGGAAGTCGGCCAGCAGCCGGGTGCGGCCGCTGACATCGGTGCGCGCGATCGCCGCGCGCTCCAGCTTCAGATGCGCGCGCAGCTGCTTGATCTGCGCCGCGCTGATGCTTTTGCTGAGGCTCACCAGCATCTGCGTTTCCAGCATCTGGCGCACCGCGAAGACCTGGCGCGCTTCCTCGACGCTGGGCTCGGCCACATAGGCGCCGCGCGCCGGCGTCAGCGTCACCAGCCGGTCGCGGCTGAGCTGGTTGAGCGCCTGGCGGACGAGGGTGCGCGACACGCCGTAGATCTCGGCCAGCTTTTGCTCCGCGAGCTTGGTGCCGGGCATCAGCCGCCGCTCGACGATGGCCTCGGTGATCGAGGCGGCGATGCGCTCGGTGCTGCTTTCTGGAGGGCTCAGGCTGCTCATGATGTGTGCAGAAGTGTATACACTTTGCGCATCACTGAATGGATTCCATCATGGGCAAACTCACCACCCACGTGCTCGACACCATGCACGGCTGCCCGGCGGCCGGCATGTCGGTCACGCTCTACCGGCTGGATGGCGGCGAACCGGTGCTGCTCAAGCGCCTGACGCTCAATGCCGACGGCCGCGCCGATGGGCCGCTGTTGGACGGCGAGGCCTTGCAGCGCGGGCGCTACCGGCTGGTATTTGGCGTCGAGGCCTATTTCCGCGGCCGCGGGGTCGAGCTGCCCGAGCCGGCGTTTCTGGGCGAGGTGCCGCTGGACTTCGGCATTGCCGACGCCGGCTCGCATTACCACGTGCCGCTGCTGGCCAGCCCGTGGAGTTACTCCACCTACCGCGGTAGCTGATGAGGCCCTGGCAAGAACTGGCCGCCACGCTGGCGCGAGAGCCGGCAGTGCTGGTCACCGTGGCGCAGGTGCAGGGCAGCGGGCCGCGCGAGGTCGGTGCCTGGATGGCGGTGACAGCGGCGGGCTTTGTAGGCACCATAGGCGGCGGGCATCTGGAGTTCGAAGGCCTGGCGCAGGCGCGAGCCTTGCTGGCACGTGCACGTTCGGGGGAGCTGCCGGCCGTGGCCGAGCATCGCTATGCCCTCGGGCCCAGCCTGGGGCAGTGCTGTGGCGGAGTCGTGCACCTGCGCTACGAGCTGCTGGGGCCGGCCGATATTGCCGGCCTGCGTCAGCGCCTGGGCGGCGAAGCCGGCTGGATGCCGGTGGCACTGTTCGGCGGCGGCCATGTCGGCCGTGCCATCGTCGAGGTGCTGGCACGGCTGCCGATGCGGGTGCACTGGATAGACAGCCGCGATGAGGTCTTCCCCACGCCTCTGCCCGACAACTGCCGCGCCGAGTATTCCGATCCGGTGCATGCCGCGGTGCAAGACCTGGCCCCCGAGGCCCATGTGCTGATCATGAGCTTCAGCCATGCCGAGGATTTGGACATCGTCGCCGCCTGCCTGCAGCGCCAGCGCGAGCGCGGCGATCTACCCTTTGTCGGCCTGATTGGCAGCAAGAGCAAATGGGCAAGCTTTCGGCAGCGGCTGATCGCGCGCGGCTTTGCCGAAGCTGAGCTGGCCCACATCACCACGCCCATCGGCGTAGCGGGCATTGCCGGCAAGCAGCCCGAGGTGATCGCGGTGGCGGTGGCGGCGCAGCTGCTGATGCGCAGCGCGCACGCGAGGGGCGGTGCCTGAGTTCGGCGGCGGCGCTGCGCTGGTGTTCGCCAGCTGGACTTGCCGTTGGCGCGATACTGGGCACGCCGTCCGAGGGGCCACGTTCTGGTTAGGGCTCGTGGCGGCATCAGAATGAGCCAACTGCCCATGAATGAGAGTCCACGCCAGGCTTTTGGCCCGACGACGCGCCCGCCGGCGCTGGCCCTGCTCGGCCTGACTCTGCTGTACTACTTGCTGGCGCGCTTCGGCATGGCCTTGTTTGCGCTGCAGCCGGCCAATATCACGCTGATCTGGCTGCCTTCGGGTCTGGGCTTGATCGTCTGCCTGTGGGCCGGGTGGCGCGCCGTGCCCTTGCTGATGATGGCCAGTTTTGCGGCCAACTATCCGGGCATGGCCGACGGCGCCCAGCGTCTGCCCTGGCTGCACACCGGTGTCGTCGCCATGGCCGATGGACTTGGTGTGGCCTTGGCGGCCCAGATGGCGCGACGCCGCCTGCCGCAGGGCTTGCAGCGCACCGGTGATCTGCTCACGCTGGGCCTCTGGGTCTGCCTATTGCCCACGGCGCTGAGCAGCCTGGTTCTGGCCAGCAATCTGGTCTGGGGCGGCTATATCGCGGCCGAGCAGCTCGGCCATATGGTGATGATGCTGGTGCTGGCCGACAGCCTGGGCATGGTGCTCGTCTATCAGCTCTACGAGGGCTGGCAACCCGGCGGCGAGCGCAATCTGCGCAGTCCCTGGTTCTGGGGCGGCGCGGCGGGGCTGGTGCTGCTGCTGGCCATCAGTGCCGGTGCGCTCAAGGGCATGCTGTTCTTTGTGCTGCCGCTGTTAGTGGTGCTGAGCTTCAAGCTCAGCCTTTCCGGCGTCACCTTGCTGAGCACTTTGGTCCTGGTGGCTGGCATCGTGGCCACGGCGCAAGGCCTGGGTCCGTTTGCCACGGGGCGCCCGGAGGAGGCGCAGCTGGAGCTGATGGCCTTTACCTTTTCCAGTGCACTGACGGTGCTTGGCGTGGCGCTGCAGAACCGTCAGCTGCACCGCAGCCAGCGCTTCGGCGAGCAGTGGCGGGCAGAGGCTGAGCATGACCCCTTGACCGGATTGATGAACCGGCGCGCTTTCCAGCCGCGCCTCCTGCTTGAGCATCAGCGCGCGCAGCGCAGCGGCCGGCCGTACAGCCTGGCCATGCTGGATCTGGACCACTTCAAGCAGATCAATGACCGCCACGGCCATGCTTTTGGAGACGATGTGCTGGTGGCGGTGGCCAGCTTGATGCGCCAATGCAGCCGGGCGATCGATGCCGTGGCCCGTCTGGGCGGCGAGGAGTTCGTCATCCTGCTGCCAGACACCTCGCCAGAGGAGGCATTCAAGGCGATGGAGCGACTGCGGGTGGCCTTGGCCAGCCAGCGCCTGCTGGCGCCCGGTGGCGTCGCGGTGCAGGTGACCGCCAGCCTGGGGCTGGCAGGCTGGCGGGGCGGCGCCGATGGCGCCAATGACGTCTTGCAGCGTGCCGACCGCGCGCTCTATGCGGCCAAGGCGGCCGGGCGCAACCGAATCGTTGTCGACTGAATGAAGTGTTGATCTGTTGGCGCTGCCAACGCCGTCGACCACGTCCAGAAACTGTATACACTTTGGCCGCAGTCGCAGCGGCACCGGCTTCTAGCCCATGAGGCTTTGTCGGAGGACGCGACCCAACGCAGCCCACAGCGCCCGCCTGTGGTGGGCCGCACGGAAACAGGAAGCGAGGGTTCGCTTGGAAGCCTATCTGCTCGACTGGGCCAATCTGCTGCTGCGCTGGCTGCATGTGGTGACCGTGGTCGCCTGGATTGGCGCCTCGGTCTATTTCGTCTGGCTGGACAACCATCTGCTCAAGCCGACCGATCCGGGCCTGAAGGCCAAGGGCGTCGATGGCGAGCTGTGGGCCGTGCATGGTGGCGGCTTCTACAACCCGCAGAAGTACATGGTGGCGCCGGCCAATCTGCCGCAGCAGCTGCACTGGTTCTACTGGGAAAGCTACTGGACCTGGATGAGCGGCTTTGCGCTGTTCACGCTGCTGTATCTCTTCAACGCCGAGAGCTTTCTGATCGATCGCCAGCTGCATGACTGGAGCAGCGGTGCTGCCGTGGCAGCTGCACTGGGCTTTCTGGTGGCAGGCTGGCTGGTCTATGACCAGATCTGCCGGCGCTTTGGCCAGCGCCATCTCGACGGGCGGGTGCAGATCGGCAACGATGGGCTGGTGCTGGGGCTGATTGCGGTGTTCGTTGTCATCGCCGCCTGGGCCGCCTGCCAGTTGTTTGCCGGTCGCGCGGCCTTCCTGATCGTGGGCGCTATGCTGGCCACGATGATGACGGCCAATGTCTTCTTCTGGATCATCCCTGGCCAGAAGCAGGTGATTGCCGATATGCGCGCCGGTCGGCCGGTTGACCCGCTGTTTGGCCAGCGCGGCAAGCAGCGCAGCGTGCACAACACCTATTTCACTTTGCCGGTGCTGATTGCGATGCTGAGCAACCACTACGGCATGCTGTACCGGCAGCCGCAGAACTGGCTGGTGCTGGTGGCGCTGATGCTGGTCGGCGTGCTGGTGCGGACTTATTTCGTCAAGCGCCACAAGGGTGTCAATGCCTGGCCCTTGGTGCTGGGCGCGCTGGCTTTGTTGGCCGGGCTTATCGTCTGGATGGCACCACGATCCCACGGTTCGCCGAGTGCCGCACCGCGCGCTGCCGCGGCGCCAACGCTGGCCGAGGTGCAAGCTGTGGTCGAGCTGCGCTGCCTGGCTTGCCACAGCGGCGAGGCGGCGCAGAAAGGCATGCGGCTGGACAGCGCCGAAGCGTTGCAGGTCAATGCGCGGGCCGTCTATCAGCAGGCGGTGCTGCAAAAGACGATGCCGCTGAACAACGCCACGCAGATCACCGAGGCCGAGCGCGAACTGCTGGGCCGCTGGGTGCAGTCACTGCGGCACTGAACGCACTGCCTCAATCGGCCAGGAAGCTGGCGGCCGAGATGTCGAAGGCGTCCATCGCGCGCAAGACCTGACCCCGCGCATCCAGCCGCAGGATGCGAAAGTCGTGCATCACGCGGCCGTCATACAGCCACCAGCGTATGCCCAGGGTCTTGGCGACGAGGTCGGTGTCGGCGCGTTTGCCGGTGAGGAAATGCCAGTTGTCCCGCTTCATGCCGCGCATCTCGCGGTATTCGCGCCACAGGGCCGGCGTGTCGTGCTCGGGGTCGATGCTGATGACGAAGAAGCTCAGCTTCTGCCCGCGGCGCTCGGCCTCGGCCTGAATCTCGACCAGCTTGCGCCAGTTGACGGTGCAGACGAAACGGCACTCGCTGTACTCCATCGCCACAACGGCCGGCTGGCCGGCGAAATTGGCCAGCGTGTGTGCGCGCTCGTGCTCATCAACGAAGCGGCCGGGCAGCTGCCAGAGCGTTGTGCCGCCTCCTGCAAGGCCAGTACCGCCGCCGCCCGCCGCCACTGCCGCCGGCAGGGCCAGCAGCAGGGCAGACAGAAAAGCGGCGCTGACAAGGCGTCGAGCCATCGCTGCCTCAGTACTTCTGCAGCACCTTGACGTCGGCCGAGGCCTTGGACACATAGCCGACGGCGCCTGGCGTGGACTTGACCGCGGCGATCACCTCCAGATCGCTGGCGCGTACCGGTGGTGGGTTGATGCCTTCGCGAAAGCCTTTCTTGGCCCAGATCGATGCGTACTTCGCAGCGTCGACCTTGATCACCTTGGCGAGGAAGTCGGCTTGCGCGGCGCTGTTGTCCATCGGGCTGAGCTTGGTGCCAGCGGCGGTTTGCTTGTCGCCAACGAAAACTTCGCGGATTTCGTCGGCGCTGAGCGTGACGTTGGCATTGGCGATCACGAACACATCGCCGGCCTGAGCGCCCAGCGGTAGCAACAAGGCGATGGCGAGGGCGGCAGCGCTGAGCAAAGGAGTGGTTTTGTGCACGGTCGGCTCCTTAGAAACGGATCGCGTACTGCGCACGCAGCGAGTTGATCGTGCCCAGCGGATTGGCCACGTCGCGGTTGTTGTCCAGCTGCAGCTTGAGGGCCGAGCGCGGATCCAGGTCATAGCGCAGGCCGATGCTGGTCTGGCGGTAGGAGCTGCCGCTTTCCTGCAGGGCGAAGTAGGGGTCGGCGCCGTCCAGTGAGGCTTTCTCGAAACGCACAAAGCCGGTCAGGCGGTCGGCCAGCGTGTAGCCGGCCTGCAAATAGGCGGCCCAGGAGCGATGGCTGCTGCCGCCGTTGGCGAGATCGCGGTTGCTGAAGCGGTAGTACTCGCCGATCAGCTCAAAGTTGTCGCCCTCCCAGAAGCCATAGCCGCCGAGGAACTGTGTGCGTGCCTTGCCTTGCACGCTGCCGTCGGCGTTTTCGCCGGACACCGTTTGGCGAAGCCCATGCACACCCAGGGTCAGGCCCGGCACAGCCTTGAGGCTCAGGCCGACATTGAAGCCCAGCAAAGGGTTGCTGTTGTCATCGCCGCTGGCATTGAAGTCCAGCACGCCACTGCTGATGCGGTTGCCATTGCCGGTGTAGAGGTCGTAGCTGACCCGGCCCAGATCGGTCGCGACCCGCCCATTGGCCCAGGCGCCAACCGTGTGGGCCGGCAGGATACCGCCCTGGTCTTCAAAGGCGATGAAGCGCGGGCGGGTGATCGAGGTCTGGATCTGTGCACCGTGGTGGAAGGCGGTGTTCCAGTAGCCGTAGGGGGTGTGGAAGCGGCCGGCCCAGAGCACGAAGTCGTCGCTGAAGGCGTAGCCGATCTGCAGGCGCTCGGCGTCGGTGGCCAGCGAGCCGCCCTCGCCATACTCGAAGGCGAGCTCGATCAGGCTGCGCACATTGCTGCCGAACTGCGGGGTCAGGTAGATGTCCATCACGCCGAGCTTGCTGCCGCTGCGCAGACCGTCGCTGCGCTTGTTGTGATGGACATAGCCAACGTCCAGGAAGCCATGCAGGGGCACGCCGGTGTCGGTGCCCTTGTTGGCGCTGGCGGTGGCGGCGGCCAGGTCGCGCACGCCTTGCTCCAGCGTTTCGATGCGCGCTTGGGCCACAGGGTCGGGCTGTGCAACCGGCGTCTTGGCGGGCTGTGGTGGCGCCACCGCTACCGCCTTGGGTTGCTTCTCCAACTCGGCCAGGCGCTGGCTCAGTTGCTCGATCACGGCCAGGCTCTTTTCCAGCTTGGCTTCCAGCGCCTTGATGCGCTCCGCCTCCTTGCTTTCCTTGGCGGCGGCCTCAGCCGGCACGGTGAAGGCGCTTGCCAGGGCAAGGGCCAGGGCGCTGACGCGCAGTCGAGAGAGGTTCATGCGTGCTCCATGGTTGACGAGTGGCGCATCTGAAGCGGCCATGGGAGGCGCTTGCAGCTGGCGTCCTTCAGCGGATACAGCCTGTAGGGCCGACCTTGGCGAGATGAATCCTAGGCAAGGCGAGCGCCAGCGGAAAGGCAATTTTGCGCCGCCTGGCGCAAATTATTCAAACGATTGCACTTGACAGAATCGGCCCGTATTGCGGCTAATCGAGGAACCGGGAATTTGTGCCAAGACCGATCTTTCTGTGAACTTCATGGTGCATTGGCTGGTGTATCTTGAACTTCATCAGCTAATCACCGCAATTTTTTAGGAGCGCTCGATGCCGAAGAAGACGCGCAGTCCAGGCGCGAGCCGTCAGGGCTTCAAACGGTTGTTTTCGCCAGCGCTGAGCTTGATGTTGCGCTGTCGCTTTTCAGTCAAGGCCAACATCATCAGTGCGGCCTTTCTGATTCCCATCGTGGTCTTGCTGAACTCCTTTTGGCAGACCAAGCGCGAGCTGATCGAGACCACCCGGGTCGAGCGCCTCGGCGCCGAGTACGCGGCCAAGTTGCTGCCCGTGCTGCGCCTGGCGCAGGCCAATCGGGATGCGGCCTTGCGTCAGAGCGCCAAGATGCCAGTCGATGGCGCAAGCAGCCCGGCAGCGCTGAACGAAGCCATCAAGGCCTTGAAGCGCATTGATGCCGAGCATGGCGCGCGGTTTGAAACGGCCGGGGCGCTTGGCCAGGCTGAACAGGCCAAGGGCAGCCTGCCGTCGGGCAACGAAAGCCTGTTCAAGCTCTACGCCGCCCATGCCAAGCATGTGGCGGCCTGGGTGCAGCTGCTCGGCAACGTGGCCGATGCCAGCGGGCTGGTGCTCGACCCCGATCTGGACAGCTACTTCACCATGGATGCGTCGCTGCTCGTCCTGCCCGATTTGATTGAGAACATCAGCAAGATGGGCAGCCTTTCGGCCGCCAGCTCGGCGGCAGGGCAGGGGGCTGAGATCGCTGCGCAGGAGCTGGCGCGCATGGATGCATTGATCGAGCATTTCGAAGGCAAGCTGATCGACGACGCCGCCAAGGTTGCCAAGGCCAGGCCCGATTTGGCCGCCGGCTTGGCACTCGGCGAGCTTCCTCAACTGCTTGCAAAGTTCCGTGATTTGGCCACCGACTCGCCAGGGTCAGGAGGCATTGAGCAGGCGCAGAAAGTCGCCAGCAGCGCCGATGCCTTGCTTGCACGGCTGTGGTCTGTGCAGGGCAGCTACTGCAAGCTGCTGGCCACGATGCTGGAATCCCGCGAGGCCGCTTTGCACGGCCGGCTGATGGGGACCTTGACCTTGGTCTCCGCGTTCATCTTGCTGGCGGCCTACTTGTTCTATGCCTTCTCACTCGCGATGAACTCGGGCATGCGCGCGGTGACGCGCAAGGTCGTAGCCGTTGCCGATGGCGATCTCTCCACGGTGGTGAAGGTGCGGGGCAGCGACGAGCTCAGCCAGGTCTTGCTGCATTTGCGCGAGATGCAGCAGCGCCTGTCTGGCACGCTGGGCAAGGTGCAACGCTCGGCCGATCAGGTGGCGTCGGCCAGCCAGCAGCTGACCATGGGCACCTCCGACCTCGCCAATCGCACCGAGCAAACCTCGGCACAGCTGCAAAAGACGGCCAGCTCGATGGAACAGATGCAGGCCACGGTGTCCAGCACCGCCTCGACGACCCGCGAAGCGGCCGCCCTGGCGGAGCGCAATGCCACGGTGGCCTCGCGCGGCGGTGAGGTGATCGGCGAGGTGGTGACGACGATGCAGCGCATCCAAGCCTCCGCCAACACCATCAACGACATCATCGGCCTGATCGACTCGATTGCTTTCCAGACCAATATCCTGGCCCTGAATGCCGCAGTTGAAGCGGCGCGAGCCGGTGAGCAGGGCAAGGGCTTTGCGGTGGTGGCCTCCGAGGTGCGCAACCTGGCTCAGCGTTCGGCCAATGCGGCCAAGGAAATCAAGAGCCTGATCGGCGTCAGCGTCGAGCAGACCGAATCCGGCGTGCGGGTCGTGCGGCAGGCCGGCGCAACGATGGAAGAGATCGTCTCGGCCGCAGGGCGTATCAATCAGCTGCTGGCCGATATTGCCCGGGCCACCGCCGAGCAATCCACCGGCATCAGCATGGTGACCGAAGCGGTTGGGCAGCTCGACCAGATGACGCAGCAAAACGCGGCCCTGGTGGAAGAGACGCTGGCCGCCTCCAACACGATGATGGAGCAGGCGGCCGGCTTGGCCACCGAGGTGGGCAGCTTCAAACTTCCCGGCGAAGAGCAGCAGCGCCCGCTTGGTAGCGCGCCGATCGACTTCTTTTGAGGCGCCTGGCCAGCGCGAGGTAGCGCCTCAGTCCAGCTGCGTGTGCAGGAAGTTCAACAGCCGCTTTCTTGACTGCTCCGCGGCCTGCGGCTGACCACCCACATGCACCCCGGCACCGGGATGGGCGCCGTTGGGGACATCCTTGCGCAGCTTCACGGGCGGCGGGCCGTCAAAGCCGTGATAGGCGCCGGCGTAGCTCTCCCACTCCGGTTTGGGATCTGCGCTTGCCGCAGCCAAGGCCTTGCAGTCGGCGGCGGGCGTCCAGTCGTCGTCTTCGCCCAGCAGCATCAGCAGTGCGGCGCTGGGGCGGTAGTGGCGCGCGAGCTCGGCAGCACAGCCGGGGTAGAAGGCGACCAGAGCGCGCGGCCTCGGGCCCTGTCTCACCGCAGCGACGTTCAGATCGCTGGCCGCCAGCACCGTGCTGCCGCCGTTGGACCAGCCGATCAGCGCCAGGCGGCTGGCATCGACCTCGGGCCTGGTCGCCAGCCATTGCAGCGCACCCAGGGCATCGAGCCGGCGATTGGCCATGGTGATGGCGCGAGTGCCGATCCTTTGGGTGCAGATCGACTTTTCGCCGCGAGCGCCGAACGAGTCGAGCACCAGCACGTGCCAGCCCTGCGCATTCAGCAAGCCCGCCATCTCGGTCATCCGCGCTGACAGCCGGCCCGAGCCCTGATAGGCGCCGCCACAACCATGCAGCAGCACGAGGGCGGGGCGGCGCGTTGCCGTGGCGTCTGCAGCGAACCAATGGGCACGCAGGGCGAGGGCATGCCCTGCACGCTGCTCCAGACTGGGCACGGTCAGTTCGAGTTCGCTGGCTTGGGCGTGGACAGGGAGCGCGAAACCCAACGCGAACCCAAGCGACAGCAGCGCAAGGCGTAGCCTTGGGCTCATGGGCTGCTTGGCAGCGGGGGCAGGAAGCGCAGCGCACCGGCGATGCGGTTCCAGGCATTGATATTGGCGATGGCTGCGGTCAGATAGCTCAGCTGGGCCTTGCCGAACTCGGCCAAAGCGGTCTCGTAAAGCGGGTCTTCGATGCCCGCGGCCGGCGTACACAGCGCTTCGGTCCAGGCCAGGGCGGCCTGTTCACGCGGGCTGAATACCGGCGCTTCGCGCCAGACCGGCAGGAGGTCGAGCTTGCTCTGCGGCATCTTCAGCTGTCGGGCCACGTTCAGGTGGAACTGCAGGCAAAAGGCGCAGCCATTGAGCTGCGACGCGCGCAGCTTGATCAACTCCAGCAGGTCCTTCTCCAGCCCCGAGTCGTTGATCGCCTTGCCCAGCGCCAGCAAGGCTTCTGAAACACCGGGGGTGAGGGCGGCGAACTCGGGGCGATCGATGCGGGTCTGACTCATGACGGTTGCAGCTTCTGTTTGGGAGCAAGACCGCCAGTGTGCCGTGCGCCAGTCAGGCATCCGTGTCTGCAGTGTTTTCATTGTGCGAAGCCTGACTCGGCCGTTGCAGAGGGCTGCGGCACTGCCCGGCCACCGGGCGCGCAGCGCCCTTGCCGGCATCCTGGAATTGATATTTGTCTTGCTGAAAGTTCAGAAAATACTGAAAATTCAGAAAACATTGAGCCAGCGCAAGCGCCGAATGTCTCGAACTTGCGCTGGCACAAGTCCCGATAAGGAGTTTCGGCATGAACAGCATGAGCCCGCTGGTACGCAGCTTTGTGGCCCATTTCGGCGAAATGGGCAGCCGCTGGGGCATCAACCGCACGGTGGGGCAGATTTATGCGCTGATCTATGTGTCGCCGCGCGCCTTGAACGCCGACGAGATGGCCGAGGCGCTCGAGTTCAGCCGCTCCAACCTGAGCATGGGGCTGAAGGAGTTGCAGGCCTGGCGCCTGGTGCGGCTCAAGCATCTGCCTGGCGATCGGCGCGAGTATTTTGAGGCGCCGTCGGATGCCTGGGAGATCTTTCGCACGCTGGCTGAGGAACGGCGCCGGCGCGAAATCGAGCCGACGCTGTCGATGCTGCGCAATGCGCTGCTCGAGCAGCCCAGCAGCGAGGAGGACCGCATTGCCCAGGAGCGCATGCGCGGCATGCACGACCTGATCGAGCTGATGAGCAACTGGTTCGACGATGTGCAGCGGATGGATTCGCAGACGCTGGCCCAGCTGATGAAGATGGGCTCCAAGGTGCAGAAGCTGCTGGAGTTCACCGGCCGGCTGAAGCTGGGCAGTGGTCGCAGCGAGCGCAACGGCGAGGAAGGCTGAGCCATGGGTACCGCTCTCGACGCCCTGGTGCTGGCGCGCATGCAGTTCGCCGCCAACATCAGCTTTCACATCCTCTTCCCCAGCATCAATATCGCGCTGGGCTGGTTGCTGCTCTTGCTGCGCTGGCGCTGGCTGCGCAGCGGCGACGCGCTCTGGCTGGGGGCCTACCGCTTCTGGACCAAGGTGTTTGCGCTGAGCTTTGCGCTGGGCGTGGTCAGCGGCATCACGATGAGCATGCAGTTCGGCACCAACTGGCCGGGCTTCATGGAACGAGCCGGCAATATCGCCGGCCCGCTGCTGGGCTATGAGGTGCTGACGGCGTTTTTCCTGGAAGCCAGCTTTCTGGGTGTGATGCTGTTCGGCCATGGCCGCGTCAGCGAGCGGGTTCATTTCATCGCCACCGCCCTGGTCGCCTTCGGCACGACGCTGAGCGCCTTCTGGATCCTGAGCCTGAACTCCTGGATGCAGACGCCGCAGGGCTACGAGATCATCAATGGCGAGTTCCATGCCAAGGACTGGCTGGCCATTGTCTTCAACCCGTCCTTCCCCTACCGTCTCGCCCATGTGTTGCTGGCCTCTGCCTTGACGGTGGCCTTTCTGGTTGCCGGCTTGAGCGCCTGGCAGCTGCTCAAGGGCAATGCGCAGCCACACAGCGCGCCGCTGCTGCGCCTGGCGCTGATCGCTGCCGCGGTGCTGGTGCCGGTGCAGATTGCCGTCGGCGACCAGCATGGGCTGAACACCTTGGCCCATCAGCCGCAGAAGGTGGCGGCGATGGAGGGTGTCTGGCAGAGCGAGCGTGGCGCGCCGCTGCTGCTGTTTGCCTGGCCGAACGAACGCGAGCGCCGCAATGACTTTGAACTGGCGGTGCCCAAGCTGGCCAGCCTGATTCTGACTCACGATCCCGAGGGCGAAATCCGCGGCCTGGACGAGTTCCGCGGTGCCCATCCGCCGGTGGCGCCGGTGTTCTTTGCCTTTCGCGTCATGGTCGGTACCGGCCTGCTGATGCTGGCCTTCAGCTGGGGCGGGCTGCTGTACTTACGCCGGCTGCGGCGGCAAGGCCAGGGGCCGGCGGCACTGCCGCGCTGGCTGCTGCAGGGCCTGGCCTGGATGAGCTTCTCCGGCTGGCTGGCCACGCTGGCCGGCTGGTATGTGACCGAGATTGGCCGCCAGCCCTTCCTGGTCTACGGCCTGCTGCGCACCGCTGATCTGGCCTCCAGCACCCCGGCCCCGACGATTGCGCTGAGTCTGGCCGGCTATCTGGCGCTCTACCTGGGCCTGATCGTCGCCTACATCTCGGTCATCAAGTACATGGCCGGCAAGCCGCTGCCGGAGCATCCCGCTGAGCTGAAAACGCTGCCCGTTGGCGCCAGGAGTGCCGCATGAATGCCGCCACCGCTTTCCCCCTGATCTTCATGGGCCTGATGGGCCTGGCCCTGCTGCTTTACGTCGTGCTGGACGGCTACGACCTGGGTGTCGGGCTCTTGATGGCCGGTGCGCCAGCCGCGCAGCAGGACCGCATGGTCGCCTCGATCGGCCCTTTCTGGGACGCCAACGAGACCTGGCTGGTGCTGGGCGTGGGCATTCTGCTGATCGCCTTCCCCAAGGCCCATGGCGTGATCCTGCAGGGTCTCTACCTCCCGGTGGTGCTGATGCTGCTCGGGCTGACGCTGCGCGGCGTCGCCTTTGATTTCCGCAGCAAGGCCGACTCGCAGTGGCAGCCGCTGTGGAACCGCCTGTTCAGCGCGGGCTCACTGCTCGCCGCGCTGGCCCAGGGCTGGATGCTCGGGCGCTATGTCAGCGGTCTGCAGAGTGGCGGCTGGCACGATTTGTTCGCCGCCGGCATCGCGCTGGCGTTGACGGCGGCCTATGCGCTGCTCGGCGCCTGCTGGCTGATCATGAAGACCGAGGGCGAGTTGCAGCGGCGCAGTGTCCGGCGTGCCCAGCAGGTCTGGCCGTTGGTGGTGCTCGGCCTGGCGGCGATCTCGGTCGCCACGCCCTTGCTCAGCGCTACCGTGGCTGAGCGCTGGTTCGCATTGCCGCAGCTGATCGCGCTGCTGCCAATTCCGCTGATCTCGGTGCTGGCCTTGTTGGCGCTGCGGGCCTTGCTGAACTCCAGCCGCATTCTCGGCAAGCTGTGCTGGTTGCCTTTTGCGCTGATGGTGCTGGTGATGTTGATGGGGTTCATCGGCCTGGCCTACAGCCTCTATCCCTTTGTGCTGATCGACCGCATCACGGTCTGGCAGGCGGCCGCGGCGACCGAGTCGCTGGGCGTGATCCTGATCGGTTGTTCGCTGACCGTACCGATGATCCTGGCCTACACCCTCTTTGCCTACCGCGTCTTCTGGGGCAAGGCCGCGGCGCTGAGTTACGCCTGAAGGCCAAAAACCGCCCCCACTCGTCGCAGCCAAGCGCAGGTCGCACCGACTCAGGTGCAATTCGTCGCCTCAGGCTGGCGCCGGCCAGCGTGACTTCCGATACTGCCGCGCAGGAGATAACGGGAAGGGAATAGGTGAACATATGTCGCACAAAAGCCACAGATCGCGCCCCATCACCGCCATGGCCTTTGGCCTGGCCCTGATCTTCGCGCCCATGGTGCCCGCGCAAGCCAGCGAGGTGGTCAAGCTGGCGCGGCTGGTGCTGACCGGCAAGCGCACCAGCGAACCGGCGCAAGCGCCGCAGCCCAAGCCGGGCCCGGGTAACCACGACAGCGCCGAGCGCGGCCCGCGCAGCCTGCATCTGTCGGACGCTGGCAAGTTCGAAATCAGCGCTGAAGGGGAGCTGAGCTTGCACAGCCGCGCCCTGTTGCCACGCAGCTGAGGCTGCTTCAGTCTTGCAAGGCAGGCGGTCGCGGATGAAGCCGCGCCATGCCGAACGAATCGACATACTGCCCGGCGCGCAAGGCGTGCCGGCGCATCCGGCCTTCGATCTCAAAGCCAAAGCGCTGGTACAGGCGCACGGCGCGGTCGTTGTCGCAGTAGACCTCCAATTCCAGCCGCAGCACCTGCGCCCAGTTGTCGGCGTAGTCGATCAACGCGCCCAGCAGGGCCGAACCCAGGCCATGACCTTGAGCCTCCGGCGCCACTGAAATCCCCAAGCTCATCGCATGCCGTCGCCGCAGTGCCGCAGCGGCCGGATGCAGGCCGGCGCTGGCCATGACGCGCCCCTCGACCACGGCGACCAGATGCAGGTCCGGCTTGCCCGGCTGCAGCTGTTCACTGAGCCGCTGGCGCCACAGCTCTTCGCTGGGGTGGGGCATCTGCAGCAGATTGCCGTAGACCTCGGGCGAGGACATCAGGCGGACGAAGTCAGCGGCGTCGTCGGGTCGTGGGCGGCGTATCGTGAATTCCATCGGGGGCTCCTGTTGTGCTCGTTCAGTGATCGTTTCGGAAACAAAAAAGCCCGCTGGATGAGCGGGCTTGGGGCGTTGCATTGAACTGCGGTAGCGGTTTTGGCGGCTGACTCGCTCTTTCAGCCTGAACACGGGCGGCACATGACGGGCATGTGCAGCGCTTGTAGTTGCAGGGTTAGCGAGAGGCGGTTCATGCGGTCCAGTATGCGGGGCTGAGGTGATCGCCGTCAAGCCATGCAGATGGTCATGCTGGCAGTGGCAAATGGCCTAGATCTCAGCCCGCTGCGGCGACAATAGCGGCATGCCTCGCCTCACCGAACTTCCGTCCGACCAGCCCTCCCAATCAAGCCCAGCTGCCGTTCGACCCGCCAAGGGTGAGCCGCTGCCGGCAGAGCGCTTCGCCCTGCGCGTGGGGCCTTCAAAGATAGATGGCCTGGGTGTGTTCGCGGCGGAGACGATTCCGGCGCGACGCAAGATCGGCGAGATGCGCGGCGAGATCATCAGCGTGGCCGAGGCACGCCGGCGCATCAAGGGCAGGGCGCGTATCCATATCGTCGAGCTGAGCACGCGTACAGCCGTTGATGCAACGAATTCCAGCTGCGCGTTGCGCCACGTCAATCACTCCTGCAGCCCGAATACGGTGCTGCGCATCCGCCAGGGACGTGCCGAGTTCTATGCGCTGCGCGATATCGAAGCAGGCGAAGAGATCGCCGCGCATTACGGCGAGAGCCATCACGAGGGGCGGCTGCGCTGCGGCTGCGGTGCGCCGAACTGCAGCGGCCGCTTGTGATGGGTAGAGAGGCGCCGTCAATGCGGCGCCGATCACTCACTCAGTCGTTCAGCGGGCCGCTCGACTGCAGCCAGAACAGGCGCAGATCCTGGGCGGCGTAGAGGGCATCGTCGAGCAGCACATCCTGGTCAACCTCATCGTCGGGCTCGTAGGCTTCGGCGATATAGGCCTCACGCTGCTCGCCCTCGGGCATGGCCACGGCGGCAATCGCCATCAGCAGCGCGTCCAGCATCTGGCCGGATTCGCTGTCGGCCTCATGGGCGTACCACTCGGTCTCCATATCGTCGACGGCCTGCATAAAGCCCTCGGCCCACATCACCCCGGGGGCAGGCAGCTCCTCCAGCTGCTCGGCCGTGAGCACGCCCTGCGAGAGCAGCGAGGCTTTGGTGGCCTCGTCGAACTCGGTGATCATCGGCGTCAGCCGCATCTCGTCCGGGTTGGCGGACAGCGCCTCGGGCTCCAGCGCGTCGGCGATCTCGTTCCAGCGCTCGTGCAGCACGGTCATGAACTCGTCCAGCACTTCTTGCTCTTCGAGTGCGGCCGGCCAGTCTTCGCCGAACAGCGCATCCATGGCCTGCACCGGCGCAGCGAGCACCGGGCCGCAGACCAGCGCGGTGAGGTAGCCGTCCAGCGTGTCGATGGGAATCGCTTCCTCGTCTTCCTCGGCGGCCGCCGCGAGGATGTTCAGCAAGGCGGCCAGGCGCTCTGCGTTGTCGTGATCGATCTCTTGGCTCATGGACGGTGTTCCTTGCTTGCTTGAAAAGAACAAGGGCCCCCGCATGGTCAGCGGGAGCCCTTGCGTGTTGGATTGTCTAACGGATCAGAGCTTCTCTGCTACCCAGGCTTGCACGCCGGCCAGGGCCTGGGGCAGGGCGCTGGCGTTGGTGCCGCCGGCCATGGCCATGTCGGGCTTGCCGCCGCCCTTGCCGCCGACCTGCTGAGCGACGAAGTTGACCAGATCGCCGGCCTTGATCTTGGCCGTGCTGTCGGCGGTAACGCCGGCCGCCAGCTGGACCTTGTCGCCATCGACGGCAGCCAGCACGATGGCGGCGGTCTTGAGCTTGTCCTTCAGCTTGTCCATGGTCTCGCGCAGGGTCTTGGCATCGGCGCCGACCAGCGTGGCGGCGAGCACCTTGATGCCCTTGACGTCGACGGCCTGGGCCAGCAGCTCATCGCCCTGGGCCGAGGCCAGCTTGCTCTTGGCGGCGCTGAGTTCCTTCTCCAGCGCACGAACCTGATCAAGCACAGCGTGAACGCGTGTTTCCAGCTCGGCGGGGGCGGCCTTCAGTGTGCCGGCGACCGCCTGCACGGTGGACTCCAGCGATTGCAGATAGGCCAGCGCGTTGTCACCGGTCACCGCCTCGATGCGGCGCACACCGGCGGCGACACCGCCTTCGGCAAGCACCTTGAACAGGCCGATGTCACCGGTGGCTTTCACATGGGTGCCACCACAGAGTTCCTTGGAGCTGCCGATCGACAGCACGCGCACCGTGTCGCCGTACTTCTCGCCGAACAGCATCATCGCGCCGCTCTTTTGTGCATCGTCCAGCGCCATCACCTCGGCCTTGGCCGCGGCATTGGCCAGGATCTCTGCGTTGACGATGGCCTCGACGCGCTTGATCTCGTCGGCTGTCAGCGGCGCGGTGTGGGCAAAGTCGAAGCGAGTGCGTTCGGCATTCACCAGCGAGCCCTTTTGCTGCACATGGGCGCCCAGCACCTCGCGCAAGGCCTTGTGCATCAGGTGGGTGGCGCTGTGATTGCGCACCGTCTTGGCACGCGCCTCGGCATTGACGCGGGCGACGAATTGATCGCCGGCCTTGATCGCGCCTTCCAACACGCGGCCGTGGTGGCCGAACACATCGGCCTGGATCTTCAGCGTGTCTTCGACGGAGAAACGGCTGCTGTTGTTGCGCAGCTCGCCGCTATCGCCGACCTGGCCGCCGCTTTCGGCGTAGAAGGGCGTGTGGTCCAGCACGACGACGGCATCGTCCCCGGCCTTGGCCTCGGCCACCAGCGCGCCATCAACGTAGACGGCGGTGACGGTGCTGGTCTCGCAGACCAGATGTTCATAACCGTGGAAGGCGGTGGGCTGGCCCTTGTACTCGAGACCCTGGGCCATCTTGAACTTGCCGGCCGCGCGGGCTTGTTCGCGCTGGCGATTCATCGCTGCCTCGAAGCCGGCCTGGTCGACGGTGACGCCGCGTTCGCGGCAGACGTCGCCGGTCAGGTCGACCGGGAAACCGTAGGTGTCGTGCAGCTTGAAGGCGGTCTCGCCATCGACCTGCTTTGCACCGCCGGCCAGCGCGGCTTCGAGGATTTCCATGCCGTTGGCAATGGTCTGGAAGAAGCGCTCTTCCTCCTGGCGCAGCACCTCGGTCACGCGGGCCTGGGCCTGGCGCAGTTCCGGATAGGCCTCGCCCATCTGGTTCACCAGCTCGGCGACGATCTTGTGGAAGAAGGGCGTGCGGGCGCCCAGCTTGTAGCCGTGGCGGATGGCGCGGCGGGCGATGCGGCGCAGCACATAGCCGCGGCCCTCGTTGCCGGGAATGACGCCATCGACGATGGTGAAGGAGCAGGCGCGGATGTGGTCGGCAATGACCTTCAGCGAGGCGCTGTCCTTGCCACAGTCACCGCCGCCTGCCACGTCAACCGCGGCCTTGGCGGCGGCCAGCAGCGCCACGAAGGTGTCGATCTCGTAATTCGAGTGCACATGCTGCAGCACCGCGGCCAGTCGCTCCAGGCCCATGCCGGTATCGACCGAGGGCTTGGGCAGGCGATGCATCACGCCGTCTTCGGTGCGGTTGAACTGCATGAAGACGTTGTTCCAGATCTCGATGTAGCGGTCGCCGTCTTCCTCGGGGCTGCCCGGAGGGCCGCCGGCGATCTCGGGGCCATGGTCGTAGAAGATTTCCGTGCAGGGGCCGCAAGGTCCAGTATCGCCCATCATCCAGAAGTTGTCGGACATGTAGCGGCCGCCCTTGTTGTCGCCGATGCGCACGATGCGCTCGGCGGGCACGCCCACCACCTTGTTCCAGATCTCATAGGCCTCGTCGTCCTCGGCGTAGACGGTGACCCACAGCTTCTCGGCCGGCAGCATGAAGTGCTTGGTCAGCAGTTCCCAGGCGTAGGAAATCGCGTCGTGCTTGAAGTAGTCCCCGAAGCTGAAGTTGCCCAGCATTTCGAAGAAGGTGTGGTGGCGCGCGGTGTAGCCGACGTTGTCCAGGTCGTTGTGCTTGCCGCCGGCGCGGATGCACTTCTGGCTGGTGGTGGCGCGGGTGTAGGCGCGCTTGTCAAAGCCCAGGAACACGTCCTTGAACTGGTTCATGCCCGCGTTGGTGAACAGCAGCGTCGGGTCGTCACCGGGCACGACCGGGCTGGACGCCACGATCTGGTGACCCTTGGATTCGAAGAACTTCAGAAATGTCTGGCGAATCTCAGCTGCTTTCATTCCGGGCGCTTTCTCGTCGTACCTCAGCAGGACTGGGGTAAATACTTGATTTTTGGGAGCTTTTGATTATAGGGGCGAGGTCGCGGCCGGGCCGGTGCGGCTTGGGAAGGTCTGCATAAGTCGGCGTGGGCCGTGGCAAGCACCAGCCATGGCCTGCCTAGGCGCGAGCCGCAGCTCAGGCTGGTGGCCTGCGCAAGGCTCGCAACACCGGCAGGGCGTGGCTGGTGCTTGCCCTGCGGGTTGAGAGAAAAGGGGCCCCCACGGGCGTTGCGC
>NZ_JAVXZY010000008.1:0-287937 GCF_032337115.1 Roseateles aquae | reverse complement strand
CGCCAAAGCAGTTCGATGCACACCGAGTTCGTGCTCGACGCGCTGGAGCAGGCGCTGTATGACCGCAAGCCAAGCGAAGACGATGGTCTGGTGCACCACTCGGATCGCGGCTCGCAATACCTGTCGATTCGCTACAGCGAGCGGCTGGCCGAAGCTGGTGTCGAGCCCTCAGTGGGCTCAAGGGGTGACAGCTATGACAACGCCTTGGCCGAGACGATCAACGGGCTGTACAAGGCCGAGGTGATCCACCGGCGCGGGCCGTGGAAGACCAAGCAATCAGTGGAACTAGCAACGCTGGAATGGGTGGCTTGGTTCAACCATCACCGACTGATGGGGCCGCTCGATCACGTCCCGCCTGCCGAGTTCGAAGCCAATTACCATCGTCAACGCGCTGGTCAGGCCGCGACCGTCTGACTTAAACCAACTGGCCTCCGCGGAACCCGGGGCGTTTCACCGTCCGAGCTGATCCAGCACTGGTGTGGCGCGTACTCGAGGCCGACGACGACTCGGCCTACCTACAGCAGCTTGCCGAGGACAACAAGACCTCGCTGCTACAGCGGCTCATTGGAAAGAAGAAGGCGCCGGCAGTCCCCAAGTCGCTCGCCTTCTCTGAGGCGGAGCTGAAGGTACTGGACCTGGATAAGTCCTGGGACGGCCTGAGGCACTGCGTCAAGTTGTGCGCACCGGACGCACCGGACTTCTTCGAAGGAGAGGGCCAGATTGGCGCCATTGAAGTTGGTTACGGTCCGGCGTTGTTTACTGAAAGCCACACCCTAGTTCGCTACTCCCAGGCGTTGGAAGGCGTCTCCGAGGAAGCCCTGCTCGAGAAACTGCGGGCCTCGGACTTCGAGGGCATTTACCTTGACGGGCTCTGGAAGAGGCAAGACGACGATGCAAGGTCGTACCTGCTGGAGAACTTTCGTGACCTTCGTGCTTTCACCGCACACTGTGCGTCGCATGGTCAAGCGGCCATCCTTCAGTACACGTAAGACGAGGCCTAACCCATTACAGGGACCTCCCAGCGCGTCAACACCGTTGCTTTGCATTTGTCCCCAAGACCTGACCCTTGCCGATCTGCTGTTTGATCTGGACTGGACGTGCCGAATCGGGCGAAGGACGGAACTGAGAACGTACTGCGGCGGTGAATCTAACAGGTCTGGCTAGCCTGGTTCGCCCTTCTCGTGCATCCGATGCGCGGCTAAGGTTCAACGCACTGCCATGCCTTGCTGAGGAAACACCAGACGAGTTCAAGGCCGCCTCGTTCCAGGCCTTTCCGACAGGAGCAGCGCAGTTCGCGGCAAAGCAGCTGCCTGGGCCGGTCGGTTGAAGCGCCACGCAATGCTGCCGCACCTCAGGGCCGCGCTTGCAAAGGAGAGCAATGACGCAGTCAAAGCAATCATGGCCGCCGAGTTCGATGCCTTGATGACGTTGCCGCGCGGTCCGCTTATCTCAACGTTTATGCGGTAGTCCCGCAACTCGGCCGCCAGCGTCAATGTGGCGATCAGCTGCGCGCCGCGTAAAGCCTGCAGTCAATGCCTGTCCCACGGACGCCAAGCGCCAGGTGTGCAGCGCGTCGCGCCATCGCTTGCCGCGGCTGCGCAGGCGGCTCAGCCCGTCGTACAGCGCAGCCAGACATGCCGATGCGCCCGACATGGCGGATCTCGCTGGCGTGCGGCGCGTCCGCCACAGCGGTGTCGATGCGGTCCTTGTAGGCATCCGCCCTTGCGAACAGGCTGCTAGATTCCTGACTCATGGCCCGACCGCCCGCAAACTCGCGGCGCCCCGGCAGCCCCGCCGCCAGGTGCCCTGGTGTAGCTTTGCGGACCGAAGTCCGGCAAGCTATGGCATCGCTGGGAACGGGCCGCCCTGATTTGCGAAGCCATCTTGCTTAGGCGTCTGAAGCGAATGGAGCCCTTATGTTCACGGTGAAATACTTCGCTATCCTGGCAATCCTCGTCTTCTCGCTATCCACGGCTATGGCAACGCCTCCTTCTTGTGAACCCTCGGCGTATCGAGCGTTTGACTTCTGGCTCGGCGAGTGGGAGGTCCACACGCCAGATGGCAAGCTGGCTGGAACAAATCGCATCTCGAGCGAGTACAACGGCTGTGTTCTTCACGAGCGCTACGACACCGGTCGCGGCTTCAGTGGTGAGAGCTTCAACACCTACGATGCGGGACGAAAGGTCTGGCATCAGACCTGGGTCGATTCGTCAGGTACTTTGCTGCTGCTCGAAGGCGGCTTGCGCAACGGGAGCATGGTTCTCGAAGGTCAAACCACTGGGGCCGACGCGCAGATCACCAAGCATCGAATCACCTGGACCCCCAATTCCAATGGCAGCGTGAGGCAGTTGTGGGAGTCAACAGACGCGAAAGGCCAATGGAGCGTCGCCTTCGACGGTTTGTACACGCGGAAGTAAGCCGACAAGCAGGCGCCTAGCGTCTCCGTCAACCAGACAGCCGCAAACGGGCCTCGCCCACCTGGTTCTGCGCCTTGCGGCGAGCGTTCAGGCACAGCGCCCCATTTCCATTTGTGACGCGAGGCAGACGAATGCGATTCGAATGCCCAAGGTGCAAAGCTAGGGAAGTTCTGCCCTGGCTTTGCGCTCCACAAAGTCTTCCCTCGCCCGGCTTCGACCTGCGAGGACTGCGGCTCGCGGCTTTTTCCAGGCAGTTTCATCCAGCGGTTTGGTCTGGGCGTCGCGGCACGCCCCCCCCCCTCTCGGGGCTCTCTTTCTAGCCGGCGCTGCGAGTGGACCGTTCCATGTTCCTTTCGCACAGACGCTCGGAATCTCAATCATCCCTGCATGCGTTTGGCTCTGGGTCAGGCCAACGGCCTACGAGGGCATTTCATTGCAAAGCGAGAAGGCACGCGAGCCCATTCACAAGGACTACCCGCCGTTTCAAGCTCCATAAGCAAGACCTGAGGTTTCGCGACTTCGCCATCCTGGTCCGGCGCGCTAAGCAGCTGCAGCGCCACGAGGAACAGACTGAACCGCTACAAATGCCCTTGCAGGCCACGACAAGCCAGAGGCCTGGCCCTTCGCCAGGCACAAGCCATCCTCAGCAGCCCTGGTGTCCAGGCTCAGCATCATTGGTCTCGTTCTTGCCGCTGGCACCTTGAACGCGAAATGGCGCAATGAAGTGAGGCGCGATCAGCCGGGCATCCAAGCCCATCAAGCGCAGACGGCGGGCGAGCTGATGGGCGCCGGAGCAGCTTTCCATGGCGACCAGGGCACCGGCTGGCAGAGTGCCGGCCCGCTGCGCGAAGCGATGCGGCGGCACCGGTCGCGCCAGCACTGTGCGCTCGGCGTTATCCACGACGTTGACCTGGTGAGCACGCTTGGCCAAATCCACCCCGACTCGGGTAATCTGCGCCGTGGACTTCCTCTTTCACCATGGCTGCAGATTGATGACTCGAATCACCCATCTTGTCGCATCGACGCCGCTGCCAGAAGGTGGGAAGTTCCCTCGTATTCGCTCAACCGGACCCGCAACGGCATGCCGCCATTGCGCCCCCATTTCATTCAGGCCCAGCGGCTACCTAGCGTCGCTGGCCAGCCAGCTTCAATGTTAGGCATTTCATGTATCGGATTCGAAGGGCCACTGAGCAAGATGCTCGACAGATTCATGTAGTTAGGAATTCTGCTATCCGTGCAGTCTGCCGCCAAAGCTATTCGCAAGAAGTCATAGATCGATGGACCGATGGTGACGAACCGTCGGCAGCCTTCGTAACAGTCGTTGGCGAGTGCTTCTACGTCATTGAATGTCAAGGTGAAGTTGTTGCATCAGGTGCTGTGGATCTTTCGACTGGTAAATTGGACGCAATCTTTGTCGCGCCAGAACATATGCGCCGAGGCTGTGCCGCAACAATGCTGGAGTTCCTTGAGCAGTTGGCGTACCAAGCCGGCCTGGCAAGGCTGCATCTCGAGTCGACGCTGAATGCAGTTGGTTTCTACATGCGACAAGGCTATGTCAAAGTCCGTGAGGCCAAATACCAGTCTCCTCGGGGCTTTGAACTGGATTGCGCCGTCATGGAGAAGCGCTTGATGTCTACCGAGTAACCCATCTTCAAGGGCTTCCCACCGTTCCCCCCAACAGCAAGACCTGCCCCTTCGGAGTCTTCGTTCATTCTCAAACCGGCGTTTTTGAACAAGCGCTTCGCAACGAGCAACAGACTGAGGAACTACAAACGGCCATGCAGGGCGCAACAAGCGGTGGCCTTGCCCCTTCGCCTGGCACAGATCGTCCTCAGGACGCCCGTGCGCGGGCTCAGCTTGCTGCGGGCGGTGGCCGCTGCCCGAGCTACGATCCACACAACAGGCGCCCATTCGTTCAGCGCTGTTGCGTCGGCGTTCCAGGACTGCAATGGTCTGGTGATCGGGTTCACCTGCCAACGCCAGGCCTGCGCAGCTTTTCGTCAGGTAAGCAGTGGCTTGCGGTTTCACTCGGCCTGCGCTCTCACTCATTGGACTGCCCACACCCTATGGCCCTACTCTTCAACAACCCCAGCGAAGTACACGCCCCGCTGGGCCTCTACAGCCACTGCGCCGTCGTGCCTGCAGGATCGGAGCTGATCTATATCTCGGGCCAATTGGGTGTCGCCAAGGATGGCCGCACACCGGCGACGATTGGCGAGCAGGCCGATCTGGTGTTCGGCAATATCGTGGCCATCCTGCAGTCGCAAGGCCTGCCCCCAAGCAGCATCGTCAAGCTGAGTACCTTCATGGTGGCCGGGCATGACGGTGACGCGGTGCGCGCCGCCCGACTGAAACACCTGGGCACGCATCGGCCCGCGTCGACGGCCGTGTTTGTTTCCGAGCTGGTGGATCCGGCCTGGTTTGTCGAGGTCGAAGCGGTGGCCGCGCGCGTTCCCGCTGGTCAGGCGACATAGCTCCTTCGGCATCCGGCGCGGCGTCCTCGCGCCCGCACGACGGGCACGCAATGCACGCCTGCCCTGCACTCGTCTATCACCGCTTGGTCTTGACCCTGACTGCTGACACCGCGTTGTCAGCAAGCGTCCCGCACACTGCCCAGCCTCCCTCCAGCCGCGAGACAAGCATGCCCACCTCCACTGTTGACAAATTGCTGGCCGACATCCGACTCCTCAGCGAAGAGCAGCACGCCATCGTGCACGCGGTGCTGGCGCTCGTGAAGCAGTTGCCTGGCAGCTACGCCGAAGAAGTGAAGTACGGCGGCATCTTGTTCTCCAAGGACGGCGTCCAGTTCGGCGGCGTCTTCGTCTACAAGCAGCATGTGTCGGTTGAATTCAGCCGGGGCGCCGCCATCGCCGACGCCTTCGGCCACCTTGAAGGCAGCGGCAAGGGCCGGCGCCACCTCAAACTGGGCACGCTGGGCGACATCGCGGCGAAACAGCTGGCGCCCTACCTGCCGCTGGCCCTCCGGGCCGCAAGCGCTGGAGCCGCCCCGCCCTTGGCTTGATGCGCATCGGCGCCTGGCGCCAGTCGCGTTCACGTCATGCCAATGCCGCGGCCAGCTCGGTATAGATGGCCGGGCTGGCGGCCAGGATGCCGGTGCTGGCCCAGGTCAGCGGCGGACCGCTCAGATCGCTGAGCCGCGCGCCGGCCTCCTCGGCCAGCAAGGTGCCGGCCATCCAGTCGTAGCAGCTGCCGCCGAGTTCCCAATAGCCATCGAGCTGACCCGCAGCGAGTTGGGCCAGTGACAGCGAGGCCGGCCCCATCCAGCGCTGGGCAAAGACGCGTGGCACGGCCCGCGCCAGCGTCGTCATGAACACATCGAGCTCGGCCTGCGGTCGCGGCGGGTAGTTGGGAAAGCTGGTGCCCAGCACGGCCAGCGCCAGCGGCTGCCGATCCTGGCACTGCAGGCGCCGGCCATCACACCAGGCGCCCTGCCCGGCCCGCGCTTGCCACAAGACGCCGCGGGCCGGTTCATGGATCAGTGCCCAGGCCGGCCGCCCCTGGCTGACCAGGCAGAGCGACAGCGTCCAGAGCGGCAGGCCGCTGAGATATTGCACGGCGCCGTCAATGGTATCGAGCAACCAGTAGTGCTCCAGCGCAGGGGCTGCGGCCCGCCGCACTTCAGCCGGCGCCTGCAGCAGCGGCAGCTCCGGCGTCAGCGTGGCCAGCAAGGCCGTCAGCGCCTGGCGTACGCCGCCGGCGGCGAGATCCAGGCGCTGCTGCATCGCATTCAGGTCCGGCAGCGCCCGCGCGGGTTGCTGGTTCAACAGCCATTCACCCTGAAGGGTAAAGTGCCTGACAACGGTGTCCATGAGCTCGCCGCTGAGGCCTTGATGAAGGGGCTGTGGCATCGGAAACGCTCCTTGTTCGATGAGGAGCTGGCAGCGTAGGCGGCGCGTCTTGGCGCCGCTCGCTTGTTTGGGTCAATCAATGAATCAAAAAGGTCACGCCAGGCCCTTGCTCAAGCTGGCGCCACTGCAACATGGGCCGAACAGCGGCGAAGCGGCGCATGCGCATGCGCAGGGGCAGCTCGTGCTGGTGCAAGCGGGTGCCTTGAGTGTCGAGACGGCGGCAGGGCGCTGGCTGATGCCCAGCGGCTGCCTGGGCTGGGTGCCACCGGGCCAGCACCATGGCGCCGTCTATCACGCCCAGACCCAGGGCATGAACTACTACTTCGACACCGCCTGGAGCACCCAGCACCTGCCCGGCGAGATCCGCTTGGTGCGCCTGAGCCCGCTGCTGCAGGCCTTGCTGGCGGCGATCAACAAGGCAAACACCTGGCCAGACGAAGCCTTGCGGCCTTATCTGCAGGTGCTTGCCCATGCTTTCTCGGCGCAGCCTGAAGAATCGCTCTACCTGCCCATGCCCCGCGACCCGCGCCTGCTCAAGCTGACCAGCGCCCTGCTTGCCCAGCCTGACGACGTCGCCGGCCTGGACGCCTGGGCCGCCCGCATCGGCATGTCGCGCCGCACGCTGATGCGCCGCTTCCAGCAAGAGACAGGCAGCACCGTCGGCCACTGGCAGCAACAGATGCGGCTGCTGCTGGCGCTGCAGTGGCTGAGCGCCGGGCAATCGGTCACCAGCGTGGCGCTGGAGGCGGGGTATCAGAGCGTCAGCGCCTTCATCGCCGTGTTCAAGCGGCATATGGGGCTGAGCCCCGGCGCCTGGCAGCAGCAGGACGCGAGCCCTTGAACCCCGTGGGCTGCCGCCGGCTCAACGCGCCGCACCCGGCGCCACCAGGCCGCGCCGCGGGATGGGCGTTGAAAAGACGATGGACGTTCGCGTCTCGCCATAGCCGTTGATCGAGGCCAGAAAGCGCTCCAGATCGGCCAGGCTGGCGCTCACGACGGTCATCACATAGGAATCGGCGCCGGCCACATGGTGGCATTCCAGCACCTCGGGCGCGCGCCGCAGCTTGTCGAGAAAGGCCTTCTTGCCCGGCTGCTGCACGGTGCTGCTGACGATGGCGCGCACCGGGTAGCCGGCCAGCGCCGGGTCGATCTCGGCGCCGATCGCGCTGACCACGCCCGCCTCGGTCAGCCGTTTCAGACGTTCCACCGTGGCCGGCACCGACAGCCCGGCCGCCTGCGCCAGCGTCTTCAGCGGCGCACGGCCATCGGCCTGCAGCGCCATCAGCAGCGCCCAGGCCTTGGCATCCAGTTGCAGCTTGAATTCCGTCATTTCGCCATTCCACCTGAAAAATCACTGGCGAAACCGATTTTCTGCCTGATTGATGCGCTGTGAATGCGGCAGCCTCTGGCCGAAGATGGCAGCCATGGAAAGCATCACCCTCTCCCCCATCGCGCTGCTGTTCGGCCAGTCCATGCTGATCGGCCTGTCCATTGCCGCCCCCGTTGGCCAGATCGGTGTGCTGGCCATCCAGCGGACGCTGGACCAGGGCCGCGCCGCCGGCATCGCCACCGGCCTGGGCGCGGCACTGGCCGATGCGGTGTATGGCGCCATCGGCGCGTTTGGCGTCAGCAGCCTGATCGCCTGGCTGCTGGGCTTGAAGCTGTGGCTGGGCCTGTTCGGCGGCCTGTTTCTGCTCTACCTGGCCTGGCGCACCCTGACCGCGCCGGTGGCGCAAGGCGTTGGAGCCGCTCAGGCGCCGGCGAGCCTGCTGAGTCAGGTGTCCAGCACCTTTGTGCTGACGCTGGCCAACCCGAGCACCATCCTCTCCTTCATGGCGGTGTTCGGCGCGCTGGCGGGCCGCGCGCCTGCCGCCTCGCCCTGGGCCATGGTCAGCGGCGTGCTGCTCGGTTCGGCACTGTGGTGGCTGTTGCTGGCGGCGGCTGTGGGCTGGCTGAGGGATCGCTTCGACGCGCGCTGGCAGCGTGGCATCAGGCGCTGCTCGGCCGCGCTGCTGGCCGGGCTGGGCCTGTGGCAGTTGCTGAGCATCGCGCTGGCCTGAGCACGCAACCGCCCCGTTGAGAGCCGCGGGCCAGCCGGGCGCTGTGGCAAATGAGTCCCATGCCGTGCGCCTTCGTTGTGGCGGCGGGCGCATAGCGGCTAGGATGCGCTGATCGCTCGCGCACAGACGATGCCGTCCGGCATCGCCCAGGTCACCCATGACGACTGCCACGCCGCCCCGCGTTTGCCCTGTGCCTCTGGCCGCCGCCATCGGGCTGGCGCTTGCCGGGGTTGTCACCGTGCTGCCAGCCAGCGCCGCCGATGAGCGCTGCCCGGAGGACTTGCGTGTGGCCGTGCTGGACTATGAACTGGCGCCGCTGCTGCTGGGCAAGGACAAAAGCGCGCCCCCCACCGGCAAGCTGATCGACTGGATACGCGGCGCCATCGCCAAGGCGGGCTGCGCGCCGCGGCTGCAGCTGCAGCGGCTGCCGATCAACCGCGGCCGTGAACTGCTGTTCCGCGGCGATATCGACATCTGGGGGGTGGCCTTCCCCGGCGCCGAGCTGATTGCCGGCAGTGCGCTACCGCTGCAGGGCAAACAGGCCGACCCACAGCTGGGCTTCTATCTGTCGAGCTACTCGCTCTATGTCGAGGCGGGCAACACACAGATCGAATGGGATGGGCAGACCCTGCGCGGGCCCTGGGACATGCGCGTTGGCGTGGCCCCCGTTCCGGCGCTGCGGGCCGTGGTTGACGAACGCGGCTGGATCGCCGAGCACGGCCTCGATACCCAAAACGTGCTGAACAAGCTGCTTTCAGGGCGCAGCGCCGTCGCCATCCTGCCCGATATGTTGATCGGCTCGCAGCCGCCCGATGTCGCCGCGCGGCTGCGCAAGCTGAGCCCGGCGGTGCTGACCAGCTGGTACTACGCGCCGGTCAGCAAATCGCTGCTGAACCGCCACCCGCAGTTCGTGCGCGGCTTCTGGCTGGAGATGTGCCGGGCCGGCCGCGCCGAGCAGCACAACAGCACGCCTTGCCACGAATAGCTCGGTGGATATGAGCTCTGCTCGCCAGAGACGCCGCCTCACACATCGAGGCTGAAACCCAGATCGATCTCGCTGGCCGGCTTGCCACCAACGCCCCTTTATCGAGCGAGGGCTCGTGCAGGATGATGGTGATGTCGTTGGGGGCAATGCCAAACGCACCGAAGCGCGTCGCGATCTCGCTATAGAGCCGACGCTTGGCATCGAGCGAGCGGCCAGGAAAGAGCTGGATCTCGACGATGGTGTAGGGCCTGTTAACACTACATCTGCCTGTGCGAGAGGGGTTCCACGGGCCCCAATCCAGGCGGACGACGCTGCCCAGGCTGGCCGCCTGGGCAAGGCGTTCAACACCGAGTGGGGCCCTTGGAGCCCCTCTCCCGAAGGGTTGCCACACAAATCGCCGTGCACGTCGTTGCAAAGCCTCGCCGGGGGAACCGCCCCGGCGTCGTTTTGCGCCTCGTTCACGGCGATTTGTGTGGCAACGCATCAGACAGATGCAGTGTTAACAGACCCTCGTTCAAACTCTTGCTCGGAGGCATCGGGAAATGTTCGGGCCGGTGCTCGACGTAGCGAATCTGCCTGTCGTCCGCCGGCACCTTCAGGGCCAGCTGCTGGGCTTGATGGACCGCCTCCATCATGGCCGCCACTTCGGCAGCGGGGCGTGCACGGCAGACTTCAATTTTTGCAATGGGCATGGGCGGGCTCGCTGTGTTCAATGCCTGTATTCTGCTTGCTTGCCACACGCCGCCCTGGCCTCCATCGCCCCGCCATCAGCCATGCCGCTCATCGGCTTGGCCTGCGTCTGAAACTTTCCATCCCCTCAGCCATGGACTCACCCGCCCTGCCCTCACCCAGCCCCGTTTCACTTGCGCCTCAAGGGCCAGAGCTCTCGCCCATCGTCGCCGGCGCATGGCGCATGTCCGACTGGGGCATGAGCGCCGCGCAGCGCCTGAGCTGGATTGAACGGTGCCTGGACCTGGGCATCAGCAGCTTCGACCACGCCGACATCTATGGCGACTACACGGTCGAGTCGCTGTTCGGTGAAGCACTTGCCCTGCGACCTGGCCTGCGCCAGCGCCTGCAGCTGATCAGCAAATGCGGCATCAAACTGCGCTCGGCACAGCGCCCGTCTCACGCCATCAAGTCCTACGACAGCTCGGCCGCGCATGTCACCGCCTCGGTGGAGGCCTCGCTGCAGTCCCTGGGTACCGATCACCTCGACCTGCTGCTGATCCACCGGCCTGATGCGCTGATGGACCCCGACGAGCTGGCCGACACGATGGTTCGCCTGCGGGCCGCAGGCAAGGTGCTGCATTTCGGTGTGTCCAACCACCGCCCCTCGCAGCTGGCGATGTTGCACCGCCGGCTGCCGCTGGCCACCAACCAGATCGAGCTGTCGGCGCTGCATCTGGATGCGCTCGCGGACGGCACGCTCGACCAGTGCCTCGATCTCGGCCTGCGCCCGATGGTCTGGTCGCCGCTGGCCGGCGGCCGGCTGTTCAGTGCCAGCGATGACCAGGCGCAGCGGGTACGCGCGGTGCTGCAGGGCCTAGGCGAAGAGTACGGCGTGTCGCTTGCAACCATGGCCTACGCCTGGATCCTGCGCCACCCCAGCCGCCCGGTGCCCATCACCGGCAGCCACCGGCCCGCAGCACTGCAAGAGGCCATCGCCGCCTTGCAGCTGCGTATTGCTGCCGAGGACTGGTACCGCGTCTGGGAAGCCAGCGTGGGGCAGGAAGTGCCCTGACGCTCCGCCGGGCCCGGCCGAGCGCCGGGCTCTGCCTCAGGTCACCCAGGCCGGCTTGCGTGTGGCGCGGCAGAGGCGCTCGGTGTCCGCCCTGTCCCTGCTCTCGATCCGTGCGTCCAGTGTGGCGAGACGCTGCCTGATTGCCGCATGGCCACGGTACTTCTGCTTCAGGCGGGACAAACTGGCGTCGGACCCAACGCAGAGCTGGCAGACATGCCAGTTGATGTCGGCCTGGCGTTCCGCGTCATAGCCCTCTTCGCCACGCCAGTGATCACAGGCTGCACGTGCCTCAAGAAAACTCGCCACATCCCTGGGCCATTGAGCCTCACCAGCCCCGGCCGGCGCAGCCAGCAGCAGCGTCAGCGCTACGCAAAGGGCGCTGACCAGGCGATGACTCCGCCACGACGCGTTCAGGGCGCACTGCCCGCGGCGGGCTTGATGCGCGCCATGTCAAAGGCCGCCTCGGTCTGGTCGACCTCGAATAGCTGGCTGTCAGCAGTCCAGAAACCGCCGACTGTCATCTTTCCGCTTGCACTGGTCTTGGTCCAGCTGCTCAGTTGCTTGGCGCCAACCCGGATGCGAACGGTGCGAACGGTATCCGGGGTGACGTCGATTTCGCCCAACAGCTCGGCCTTAAAGAACAGCTGGAAGTTGGGATGAGCCTTCAATTGATAGCGTCCCGGTTCCACAAGGACGCGCAGGTATTCGCCCGACGGCACGAGTCCGACCATCTTGTCATCGAGCCACACCTGGTAGTCCATCCCGCCACCAAGCAGCTGCGAGGTCCGATAGAAATACAGCGCCACCTTGCCGCTGGGCGGCTCCAGCAATTTGAAGTCCGGACGCGCCGGCATTGCTGCCCGCTCCTCTGCCGTCGGAACGTAGGGCTGGCCGTTGATCGCGCCAGCGACCTCTCGCACGCTCGTGCACGCGGAACAAAGCACGGCCACAGCCATGAGCGCAGCCGCTGCCACCGTGCAGGGCGCCCTTAGTGCCCTTGATTCATTGATCATCGTCGACCCTCCGCTATCTGTTCTTATTCGGCTGCCTGCCAACTGGAAGCCAGCGCGCCTTGCAGCCATCAGGGCGCGGATCCTAGCAACATCCTGCGCGCTTTCCTCCCCCCTCTTATGGCGGTATTGCGCCCGCCACCCGCAGATAGGCTTGGGCCAGCCTGACCACCAGCGCGCGGCTGAAGACACCGCACTGGCGACGACCTCCCCAGTGGCACAGCTTCTGGCTGGAGATAGGTCGATATCTTGGTGCGGTTGCCGGCCGTCGTCGATGCGGTTTTCACGGCATCTTCATAACTGTTTTTTTCCGCGTCCATATAGTCATCATGGCTCGTGATCACTCACGAGTGCTGTCAAGGTAGGTCCCCACGAGGGTTCCGTAGCAATCAGCAAGGACTGGCCACGAGCCAGACAACATGATGAATCAATCGAAATTTCTATTGCATCGTTTGACGCAGAGCGTCATCGCCATCGCTCTGCTCAGCGCCGGCGCTGTCCAGGCCGCAACGAGCCCCGCTCAGCCCAGCGAAGAGGCAAACAGCCTCGCTGTGCCGGCACTGGCCGCGATCCGCTTGCAGGTAGCGCGCAGCGACGGCCATACGGTCACCAAGCTCAGCGATGGACGCCTGCTGGTGCTGGGCGGCCGCAGCGACAACGCGGCGACTGCCGCGGCCGAGCTGATCGATCCCAGCACCGGCCGGGTCGAGCTCTTGAACCCCATGCTCCAGCCCCGGCACGGCCACACGGCCACCCTGCTGCCCGACGGTCGCGTGCTGGTGGCCGGCGGCGACCTGGCTGACGGCCGCGTGCTGGCACTGAACTCGGCCGAGTTGTACGACCCGAAGGCCAAGCTCTTTCAAGCACTGCAGGCGCCGTTGTCCATTGAGCGCGCTTACCACACCGCCACGCTGCTCAAGAATGGCAAGGTGCTGCTCGCCGGCGGCCAAGGCCTGCGCCCCGGCATGATCACCTTTTCAGCCGAGCTCTTCGACCCCGCCAGCGGCAAGTTCGAGCCGTTGACGCCGCAACGCCTGCTGGCGCCGCGCACCTACCACGCCGCGACGCTGCTGGATTCCGGGCAGGTGCTGATCGTCGGCGGCACCGACTGGCAGACGCCGCGTGCGCCCAACTCGGCCGAGCTGTTCGATCCGCAGTCCAACACCTTCAGCGCAGTCGACGCGGCGCTGACGTTCAAGAACGAGATGCCGCAGCTGCTGAAGCTGAAGTCGGGCCGCGTCATGGTGCTGGGCAATCAGGGGGCCGAGATTTTTGACCCGCTGACCAAGACCTTCAAGGTGATCCAGGGCCCGTTGAAGCCGCGCGCCTACGCGGCCGCTACAGCCCTCAGCGACGGTGGCGCCGTCGTGCTCGGCGGCATCAGTGGTGACAGCTTCACCGCGTGGATCGAGCGCTACAGCCCAAGCAGGGGCAGTTTCAGGCCGGTTGGCTCGCTGCCCAAGGCGCGCGCCTGGGGCGTCGCAGCGCAGAGCAATGGCGGCACGGTCTTCGTCATCGGCGGCGTCGACAGCGCCGATGCCGCAATCACTGACGTGGCGGTCTATCGTCCCTGAGGCCACTTGAGCGGCGCCGCGGTCGAAGCCGAGTCCTTGGGCTCGCTGGCCGCGGCGCTGTGCGGGCAAGGCGCAAGTCTTGCCCGCCTCAGCGCGTCTGCTGGGGCTGCACCCTAACGGGCCTGTTCAACGGCCTGCCGCTCAGCGCTTCGGTGTCGAGCGGCCCAACACCGCCACCTGTACCGCTGCTCTGTGCTCGAAACCCAGACTTTGATACAGGGCGATAGCAGCCTGATTGCTTGCCCAGGCATGCAGAAAGGCCTGCTCACCGCGGCGCTGGATGTCGTGCGCAATCCGCGCCGAAAGCTGGCGCGCCAGACCTCGGCCACGATGCTCGGGATGGGTGCAGACGCCGCTGACTTCGGCGTAGCCAGGAAAACCCATCCGTTCACCGGCCATCGCGGCCAGTCGGCCGGCAACGCGAATGCCGACAAAGCGGCCCATGTGGTGCGTGCGCGCCAGGAAGGGCCCCGGCTCGGTCAAGCGCGCCAGCGCGAGCATCTCCGGCGCATCAGCGTCGCCGAGTTCAACGAAATCGCCGGCATCGTCGGGCGCCGCGACCGCCCGCGCAGCGATCATCTGCACGCCTTGCGCGACACGCAGCGCCGTCAAACCGTCCGGCACCTGGATCTCAGGCACCTGCAGCACATAGAGCGACTCGCCGTCCCCGACCAAGGCCGCAAGTGCGCGCTGACTGGCCTTGCTGTCATCGCGGGCCGAGGCAAACAGATTGACATCGCGCCGATAGCGCCTGGCCAAGCCGCCCCCCTCGGAGAGGTCCGGCCGATGAAGCAGGCTGGCCCAGACGGGCCTGTCGAGGGCCTTCGTCATGCGGCCCTCCTGCGCGCGGGCTTGATTGATCTGGACCTGGCTTCGGCCGCGCGTTGCGGCAGCGGCTTGTGCGCCAGCGCCGCCTCCAGAGCAGCGAGTTGTTCCAGCAACGGCCCCTGCAAGGCCTGGCAGGCCTCGGCCACGGCCGCCTCGATCGCGGGCCACAGCTGTTGTTTGGCACCTTGCACCAACTGCTGGCCCTGCTGACTGAGTCGAATCTGGCGCACGCGGCGATCACCGGGCAGCCCCTCGGACTCGACCAAGCCCGCCGCCTGCAAGCCGAGCAGGGAGCGGCTGACCACCGGCTGGCTGACGCCGACCGCCTCGCTCAGTTCACTGACAGCCAGCGGCCCCAGGCGATCCAGCGCGGCCAGCAATGGGAAATGGGCGGCAGGCAGGTGCAGTTCCCCCTGCGCCAGCAGCGCCTGTGTCTGCGCCTGGAGCAGCTCACCAATGCGTTTGAAGCGTGTGCCCAGTGTCAGAAAGCCCAGATCCTTGACGACGTCTTGCATAGCGACAGTATTTACATATCACGATATGTAGCATGCTATGCATTAATCCGCAAACCGTCAACTCAAGCCGCCGTCGGCGCGCGGCGTCCCTCGCGCGCATGCTGTCAGTAGCGCCCCGTCGCCCCCGCCACGCGCAGATAGACGTGGGCCAGCCAGGCCACCAGCGCGCGGCTGAGTACGCCGCGCAGGCCGCTACCGCCCCAGTGGCGCGACTCGACCGCGCTGGAGACGGCCAGCGCGGCCTCGAACTCCGCAGCGAGCTCGCTGGCGAAGCCCGCGTCGCTGACGATCACGTTGGCTTCCAGGTTGAGCAGCAGCGAGAGCGGGTCGATATTGGAACTGCCCACCGTCGCCCACTGGCCGTCGACGACGGCAATCTTGGCGTGCAGATAGGCTGGGGTGTATTCCCAGATCAGCACGCCCTGGGCCAACAGTTCGGCATACAGCGCACGGGCGGCCATGGCGGCGATCCGGTAGTCCACCTTGCCCTGCAACAGCAGGCGCACGCGCACGCCGCGCTGGGCAGCGCTGCGCAGCGCGCGGCGAAAGGCGTGGCCGGGGTAGAAGTACGGCGTGATCAGGTCGACGCTATGGCGGGCATGGCGTATCGCCTCGACATAGGCGCGTTCGATGGTGCGGCGCTGGCGCAGGTTGTCGCGCAGCACAAAGGCAGCGTGCACCGGGGCCAGGTCTTGCCCGAATGGCTCGCGCCGGTTCAGCCGCGGCATGCGCAGGCGCTGCGCCAGGCGACGCAGCCGCGCCACCGGCTCGGGGCTGCGCACCAGGGCCAGCAACTCTTCGCCGAAATCGCGACCCAGCCAGGCGCGCGTCCAGACGGCACGGGCGGCCTGCGCGATCGGCGCAACGATGGGGCCACGCAGACCCACCGCGTAGTCCAGCCGCGGCGTGTCGGTGGCACCATGGTTCAGGTCCATCCGGTCGCCGATGATGTTGATGCCGCCGACAAAGGCTCGCTCGCCATCGACGACGCAAAGCTTCTGATGCAAGCGCCGCAGCTGGCCCGGCTGCAGCCAGCGCCACCAACGGTCGATCGGCCGGAACACCGCCATCGCCACCCCGGTGCCGGCAAATTGACGGCACAGCCAGTCCAGGCTGGCCTTGGAGCCGAAGCCATCGACGACCAGGCGTACCCGCACACCGCGCGCCGCTGCCGCGCACAGCTGAGCGACCAGCGCCTGGCCGGCCTCATCATCATGAAAGATGTAAGTGGCCAGCCAGACCTCGTGATGGGCCTTGGCAATCGCCTCGGCCTGGGCGGGGAAGAGCTGGTCGCCGCCGCGCAGCAGCTGCAGCTCGTTGCCGCCGCTGAAGCTGGGCCGCGGCACCGCGTGCCAGCTCAGCCAGTGGGTCTGCTCGGCGGCGCCCGTCACAGTCAGCTCAGCTCAAACTCAGCGATGAAGGGCAGATGATCAGACATCCGTGCCCAGTTCGGCCCGCGCGGCACCTGCACTTGCATGCAACTGAGGCCGCGGGTGTAGATGCGGTCCAGCGAGAACACCGGCACCCGCGAGGGAAAAGTGGCCGGGCGTTTCCTGCCGCTGGGCGGCTCGGCCCGGCACAGGCCGCTGGCGGCCATCGGCTCATCAAGCCGCTCACCCCAGTCGTTGAAATCGCCGGCCACGACCAGCAAGGCGTCAGCCGGCACGGCGCTGGCAATGTAGTCGCCCAGACGCTGTACCTGGCGCACCCGGCTGCTGTGCATCAGGCCCAGGTGAGCGACCAGCGCATGCACCTCATGGCCCTGCCACTGCACCCGCACATGCAGGATGCCGCGTTGCTCGAAGCGGTGGTCAGACACATCGTGATGGTCGACATCGCCGAGCGGCCAGCGCGACAGGAGCGCATTGCCATGCTCGCCATGGCGCGTGACGGCATTGGTGCGGTAGGCCACGCCATAGCCCTCGGGGGCGAGGAATTCGGCCTGCCCCTGGTCGGGCCAGCCAAAGAAGGTGTGGTCAAAGTCCTGCGCGTCGCGGTGATGGAAGTGGCGCACTTCCTGCAGAAAGACCAGATCGGCATCCAGCGCCTTGACGCCGAGGCCGAGGTTGTGGATCTCTAGCCGCTTGCCCGGCCCGACGCCGCGCACGCCCTTGTGGATGTTGTAGGTGGCCACACGCAGGCGCTTGGCGGCAAAGGCACTGGCGCTCCACTGACTGCTGTGTCGAAAGCCGCTGCGCATCAACCGCCCTGCCCTTCTGCTGTGAAGCGCGGCAGCTGCAGCACGGCCTCGGCATTGGACGGTGAAAAACACAGATCGGCGGCTTCGCGCCAGGGCAGCCAGCGGTACTGCAGATGCTCGCGCGGCGCCAGCCGCACCGGCGTGCCGGCGGGCACGGTCAGGCCGAAGACATGCTCGGTGTTGTGCGTCACGCCCGGTGCATAGCGATGCCGCCAGACCGGATAGATCTCGTAGACGTTGGCCAGCTGCCAGTCGCGCAGACTGCTGAGCGGCAGGTCCGGCAGGCCAACGACGATGCCAGTCTCTTCGGCCACTTCACGCACTGCCGTGGCCATCAGCGGCTCATCGAGCGCATCCTTGGAGCCGGTGACGCACTGCCAGAAGCCGGGCCGATCGGCCCGCTCCATCATCAGCACTTCAAGCTGCGGTGTATGGATCACCACCAGCACCGATTCGGGAATCTTGTAGGGCCGCGCCAGGGTCGGCTCCGCTTGTGTCGCAGTCATCCGGCAAGCATAGCCCAGGCCCACGGCGGCAGGCCCGCTGCTTGGTGCGACCGGCGCGGGCCGCGAACTCAGCCTTTGGCGCTCTTCGTCGCCACCGGCGGCGGCAAGTCCTTGGCCATCAGCTCGCGCACCTGCACCACCAGCTTGTTGTGGGCATCCAGAAACGCGGCGGCAATGACCTTGCCTTCATTGCTATTGGCCCAGCCGGCGCCGCTGCCGCCGCCGAGCTTGCCCAGCACCAGGCCACCCATGCCCAGATCGGTGACGCGCACCGAACCGGTGGCGGCGGCGATCTGCTCGGTGGTTTCGTTATCCGTCAGCAGCAGCGCCACCTGCGCCTCCTTCAGCTTGACCTGCTCGGCCGCGGCGACGAACTTGTTCAGCACCGGGATCTTGGCCATCAGGCCGCCGACCTCACGGCCGGCGTTCTGCTCGCTGAAGCTCAGGCTGGGCGTCAGGCTGTACTGCGCCTCATAGCCCTTGCCCTTGTGCACGGTGCTGCCTTCCTTGCGCAGGATGCCGGCGTCCTTGAGTTCCTGCTCCTTGATCGTTGCCTTCAGCCCGGCCGCGCGATCGACCACGCGGAAGCAGCCACTCTGCTGGGCCAGCAGGCGGATCAGCGGCACCGGCGAGCTGGGCAGGTTGTAGCTGCTGGCCACCGTGTAGCCGCTGCTGTTCTCGACCAGGGCCAGCGTCGCCACTGGCGCCTCGCATTTGAGCAGCTCGCGGCTGGCCTTGTGCGCCCCGGCCGCACCGGCCGAGCCGGTGATCTCGGAGCTGCCTTCGCCGAGCTGTGCGCCCTGCTTGCTGCAGCCACTGACCAGTGCCAATGTCGTCAAGGCCAGGCCGAGCCCATGCCGTCGCCGTTCAGTTTTCATTTGCTTTCACTCCCCTACGATTTGAAACAGGCAATAAAAAAGGGCAGCCGAAGCTGCCCTTGCTGGTGTGCGGCTTGCGCCGGCATCAGGCGCCAGCGGCCGGCGCGGCATTGCGCAGGCGGATGTGCAGCTCGCGCAGCTGCTTTTCGTCGACATTGGACGGTGCGCCGGTCAGCAGGCACTGGGCGCGCTGGGTCTTGGGGAAGGCGATCACGTCGCGGATGGACTCGGCCTTGGTCATCAGCGTGACCAGGCGATCCAGGCCGAAGGCCAGGCCACCGTGCGGGGGCGCGCCGTACTGCAGCGCGTCCAGCAGGAAGCCGAACTTGACCTGGGCGTCTTCCTTGCTGATCTTCAGCGCGTCGAACACCTTGCTCTGCACCTCGGCACGGTGGATACGGATCGAGCCGCCGCCGAGTTCCCAGCCGTTCAGCACCATGTCGTAGGCCTTGGCAATGCACTTGCCCGGATCGCTGACCATCAGGTCCTCATGGCCGTCCTTGGGCGCAGTGAAGGGATGGTGAACGGCCGCCCAGCGGTCGTTCTCTTCATCGTGCTCGAACATCGGGAAGTCGACCACCCACAGCGGTGCCCAGCGGTCTTCGAACAGGCCGCTGGCCTTGGCGAACTCGCTGTGGCCGATCTTCAGGCGCAGGCCGCCGATGGCGTCGTTGACGATCTTGGCCTTGTCGGCGCCGAAGAAGAGGATGTCGCCGTCCTTCGCTTCGGTGCGCTTCAGGATCTCGGCAATCGCGGCATCGTGCAGGTTCTTGACGATGGGCGACTGCAGACCTTCGCGGCCCTTGGCCACTTCATTGACCTTGATCCAGGCCAGGCCCTTGGCACCGTATATCTTGACGAACTCGGTGTAGGCGTCGATCTCGCCGCGGCTCATGCCGCCGCCGCCGGGGACGCGCAGTGCGACGACGCGACCGCCCGGCGTCGTTGCCGGGGCCGAGAAGACCTTGAAGTCGACATCGGCCATCACGTCGGTCAGCTCGGTGAACTGCAGCTTGACGCGCAAATCGGGCTTGTCCGAACCGTACAGATGCATCGCATCGGCGTACTTCATCACCGGGTAAGCGCCCAAGTCGACGTTCAGCGCCTTCATGAAGACGTGGCGGATCATGCCCTCGAACATGTCGCGAATTTCCTGCTCGGTCAGGAAGCTCGTCTCAATATCGATCTGGGTGAATTCGGGCTGGCGATCGGCACGCAGGTCTTCGTCGCGGAAGCACTTGGTGATCTGGTAGTAGCGGTCGTAGCCGGCCACCATCAGCAGCTGCTTGAACAGCTGGGGCGATTGCGGCAGCGCGAAGAAGGTGCCGTCGTGAACGCGGCTGGGCACCAGGTAGTCGCGCGCGCCTTCGGGCGTGCTCTTGGTCAGCATCGGCGTCTCGATGTCGATGAAGCCATGCTCGTCGAGGAACTTGCGCGCTTCCATCGCCACGCGGTAGCGCAGCATCAGGTTGTTCTGCATGTACGGGCGGCGCAGGTCCAGCACGCGATGGGTCAGGCGCGTGGTTTCGGACAGGTTCTCGTCGTCGAGCTGGAACGGCGGCGTGACCGAGGGGTTCAGCACTTCGAGCTCATGGCAGAGGATCTCGATCTTGCCGCTGGTCAGGTTGGCGTTTTCGGTACCGGCCGGACGGCCGCGTACCTTGCCGACGATCTTCAGGCAGAACTCGTTGCGCACGTCCTCAGCGATCTTGAACATCTCCGCGCGATCCGGGTCGCAGACGATCTGCACCAGGCCTTCGCGGTCGCGCAGATCGATGAAGATGACGCCGCCGTGGTCGCGGCGACGATGGGCCCAGCCCATCAGGGTGACGGTTTGATCGAGCAGCTTTTCGCTGACTTGGCCGGCATAGCAGGTACGCATAAAGGTTCTCCGAATTCTTGGTCTTGGCCCGCCGCGCCCTCGGGGGCGGCAGGTCATGGGGTCAGGTCTTGTCTGTGAGGCGCTGGCGGGCCGGTTCGCGGGGTTTCAATCGCAAGCCGGCCTCAGGGTTGAGCACTTGCCGGGTGCTCAACCCGGTCAATTTCGCTCGTCGTTGCTGGCCGTCAGCGTGCCGCCGGCAGCCGCCGTCTCGGCTTCGCCATGCGGGGCCACCACGCCCATGGAAATGATGTACTTCAGTGCTTCGTCCACGCTCATTTGCAGCGGCTTGATGCTGCTGCGCGGCATCATCAGGAAGAAGCCCGAGGTCGGGTTGGGCGTCGTCGGCACGTAGAGGCTGACATGCTCGCTCTCAAAGTGCTGAGCGACCTCGCCGCTGGGCGCACCGGTCACGAAGGCGATGGTCCAGGAGCCCTGGTGCGGGTACTGCACCAGCACGGCCTCGCGGAAGGCATTGCCGCTGCTGGAGAACAGCGTGTCCGAGACCTGCTTGACCGAGCTGTAGATGCTCTTGACGATGGGGATGCTGGACAGCAGGCGGTCCCACTGGCGCAACCACCACTGGCCAAAGATGTTGGCCACGAACATGCCGGTCAGCAGCAAGCCACTGACCAGGATGATCAGACCCAGGCCCGGCACATCGCGCAGGCCGGCAATGCCGTCGTGCAGCGAGGCGGGCGACAACACGGTCAAGGCATCCAGCAGCGAGTGGAACACGCCGTTGACGACGCCCAGCACCTGGTTCAAGACCCAGATGGTGATCGCAAGCGGCAGCCAGACCAGCAGGCCGGCGATGATGTACTTTCTCACTGAGATCCTTGTTGTGGCACTGCCTTCAATGGCAGGCGCAGGAACCGCCGCAAGGCGTGGAGCCGCTGGCGGCAGCACTGCTGCTTTCGCTGCTGCTGGATGAAGCACTGGCCTCGCCGGCGGCACTGGCCACGGCAGGCGCTGCGGTGGCGCCGGCGCCACCCTTGAAATCGGTGGCGTACCAGCCCGAGCCCTTCAACTGGAAGCCGGCTGCGGTGATCTGCTTCTGGAACGTGTCGGCACCGCAAGCCGGGCAGGTCTGCAGCGGGGCGTCAGAAAGCTTTTGCAGCACATCCTTGGCATGACCGCAGGAACCACAGCGGTAGGCGTAGATCGGCATGGTTGTCTAAGCTGTTGATCAAAAAGGCGAAATTATAGGGGTGAGAGCGCTCTCAGCCCTGGCCAGATGGGCCACACCGTGGCCCGAGGCCAGATTTCAGGGCATATGGCGCGTTTTCAAGCCGAGGCCTCGTCGGGCAGGCCGGTCACATGACGCTTGTGCTCATGGCGGTTTTTCAGCCACTGCGGCGCCAGCGAGCCGACGACCATGCCGGCGAAGCCGGCCAGCAGGCCGGCCAGCTGGCCGGGGAACAGCTCACCAAACAGGCTGACCTGGGGCAGGAAGGCGATCCACACGCCGATGCCGGCCAGCAGCGAGAAGATCGCCCCCTGGGTGGTGGCGCGGCTCCAGTACAGCCCGCAGACCAGGGGCACGAAGGCGCCCACCAGGGTCACCTGGTAGGCCGAGGACACCAGCTCGTAGATCGAGGTGCCGCGCATCGCGATCGCGTAGGCCAGCACCAGGGCGGCGAAGATGATGATGGTCAGGCGCATGGCCAGCAGCTGCTGGCGGTCGCCCATGCGCGGCCGCAGATTCTTCAGGATGTTCTCGACGAAGCTGGTCGAAGGCGCCAGCAGCGTGGCCGACGAGGTGCTCTTGATCGCCGACAGCAGCGCGCCAAAGAACAGGATCTGCATCAGCAGCGGCATCTTGGTCAGCACAAAGGTGGGCAGCAGCTTCTGATAGTCGTCCTTGGCGATATCCAGCGCCTGCTGGCCCATCACCACGACGGCACTGGCGACGATGAACATTGGCACCGCCGCAAACAGGATGTAGCTGACGCCGCCGATGATGGCGCCATTGCGCGCCGTCTTTTCATCCTTGGCCGACATGACGCGCTGAAACACATCCTGCTGCGGGATGCTGCCCAGCATCATGGTCACGGCAGCGCCGATGAACATGGCCACCTCGGTGAAGCTGGGCTCGGGCATGAAGCGGAACAAGTCCTTGCTCTGCGCCAGCGCCAGCACCTGATCTGCGCCACCGGCCAGATCGGCCGAGAACACGGCGATGACCGACAGGCCAATCACCAGCACGATCATCTGGATGAAGTCGGTCCAGGCCACGGCCAGGAAGCCACCGATCACCACATAGATCAGCACGGCCAGCGTGCCGACGATCATGCCGGCGGTCTCGCTCATCGCGCCGTTGGTCAGCACCGAGAAGACCAGGCCCAGTGCGGTGATCTGCGCCGCCACCCAGCCCAGATAGCTGAGGATGATGGCGCCGGAGCAGAACACCTCGACGCCCTTGCCATAGCGCTGGCGGTAAAAATCGCCGATGGTCAGCAGGTTTTGGCGGTACAGCTTGGTGGCGAAGAAGGCGCCGACCAGGATCAGGCAGGTGCCGGCGCCAAACGGGTCTTCAACGATGGCATTGAGCCCGCCCTGGACGAACTTGGCCGGAATGCCCATCACCGTCTCGGCACCAAACCAGGTCGCAAACGTCGTCGTGATCACCATCGCCAGTGGCAGGCTGCGCCCGGCGATGGCGAAATCGCTGGTGTTCTTGATCCGGGTACCGGCCCAGACCCCAAGGGCCAAGGTGCCCAGCAGATAGAGCACGACAAAGACGATCAGCGTGATGTTCATGTCAGCGGCGCCGGCCGTCAGCCGGGGCGAGGTGAGCCAAGAGAGGGGGCGGGGCGACACGCCCGCTGGGCAGCCGCAAAAACCGGCGCATTATCGTTGAGCATGGGCGAGCCCGCGCCCAGGGCCATCCCTCAAGCGGGCGGCTGGTGCTCGGCCTGGCGCGGCGCCACCAAGGGCAGCAGCAGTTCAAACACCGCGCCCTGTCCTGGTGCGCTGCTGACCGAAATCTCACCCCCCAGCATCGAGTGCACGATGGTGTAGCAAAGATGCAGACCCAGGCCGCTGCCGCCACTGCCCAGCTTGGTGGTGAAGAAGGGATCGAAGACGCGCGAGAGATGCTGCTCCGGGATGCCGCAGCCGTCATCTGCGAAGCGCAAGCGCAGCTGATCGCCCGGCAGGCGCTCGGCATCGATACGAATCACGCCGCCCTGGCGCCCCTCAAAACCGTGGGTCAGCGCGTTCAGCACCAGATTGCTCAGCACCTGCCCCAGCGGACCGGGATAGCTGTCCAACAGCAGGCCTGCAGGCAGTTCCAGGCGCAGCTCATGGCTGTCCTTGCGCAGCCGGTTGATCAGGCTCAGCGCCACTTCCTCGCAGAGCTGGCGCAGATCGAACTCGCGGCGTCGCTCCGAAGTCTGGTCCACCGCCAGTTGCTTGAAGCTGGCCACCAGGCTGGTCGCGCTGCTGAGCCCGCGCAAGAGTAGGTCGGTGCTGCCGCGCGCCATCTCGCAGAAAGCCTGCAGCTCCGAGCGGCGCAGGGCGCCGGCCTCGAAGGCGGCGGCAAAACGCAGGGTGCTGTCGTGCAAGGTGCTGGCCGCCAGCAGGCTGTTACCCAAGGGCGTGTTCAGCTCATGGGCCACGCCGGCCACCAGCGAGCCCAAGGCGGCGAGCTTCTCCTGGGCGAACAGCTGGGTCTGCGTCTGCTTCAGCTGGCGGTAGGCGTCGGCATTGTCCAGCGCCACTGCCGCATAGGCACCCAGCGTCTGCAGCATGTCCAGATGGGTCTGGGTATAGGCATCGGCCTGCTCGCTGAGCACGCTGATCACACCGATCACCTGACCCTTCAGGCGCAGTGGCACGTAGAGGCCCGAGCCGGCCTGGCTGGGTTCGCCGCCATCGAGCAGCTCGACCTGCTGGCCGCCTTCGCGCTCGCGCACCCGGGCATCGAGCTGGCGGTTGTCGTGGGCAAAGCTGCTCAAGATCAGCGATTCATCGTGGTTGACGCAGCGCGCCGCCGGCTGCTCAGTGGCGGCCAGGCTGCGGCGGTAGGGCTTGCAGGGGCGGCCGCGGTCCAGCACGTAGTCGAACTCGATCACGCCCTCGTCGCGGCGCAGCAGGCCGACGCCAAAAATCGTCGCAGGCATCAGCGCCTCGACATGGGCGTTCAGCGTGTGGTGAATGGCCGCCACGTCGAGCGACGCGGTCAATTCGCGACCGATGTCGCTGAGCGTGGCAATCTGCTGGCGCTGCGCCTGCACTTCCGCCGTGCGCTTTTCAACCTGTTGTTCCAGCCGCAGCTGTTCGCGTTGAAGGCTGCGCAAGCGCAGCCGCCATGCCGTCCCCAGCAGCAGCAGCAAGGCCATCGCCAGCAGCAGCCGCAGCCAGCCACTGCGCCACCAAGGCGGCAACACCTCGATCTCCAGCAGCAGCTGCGGCTCGCTCCAGCGGCCATCGGGGTTGGCAGCCTTGGCGAGCAGCCGGTAATGGCCGGGATCGAGGTTGGTGTAGGTGGCCAGGCCCTCCCCGGGCGGGCCATGAATCCAATCGGGGTCGAAGCCGGCCAGGCGCCAGGCGTAGCGGATCTGCTTGGGGCTGTAGTAGTGCAGTGCCCGCAGATCAAAGCTGACCATGGCCTCGCGATGACTCAGCCGCAGCGAGCGAGCCTGCGCCAGCGGGCCCTCGATGCCCAAGGCCTTCAGGCTGCTGGCGGCGCCGCCGGCGGGCAGCGCATCGGTGCTGCCGTCCAGCATCGAGCGATTGAAGATGCGGATATCGGCCAGCACCAGCGGCGGCGGCGTGGCGTTGTCGCGCAGCTCGGTGGGCTTGAAGTGCAGCAGGCCCTCACCACCATAGAGCAAGCTGCCGTCGGGCCCGGCATGGCTGGCGCCCTGGACGAAATTGCCCGGAAAATGCCCCGAACGTGCCGCATAGCTGTGCAGGCTTTGCCGGTTCGGATCGAGCCGGCTCAGGCCCTCGGACGAGGCCATCCACAGCGAGCCGTCGGGGGCGTTTTCGAGACCATGGATCCAGCCGCGCGGCATGCCGGGCAGCTTGTTCCAGGCCTTCAGCTGCCAGCCCTCGGACTGTCCGACCGCTGGCAGCAACTGGTACAGCCCCTGCTGCGAGCCCACCCAGATCTGCCCGCGCGCATCCTGGCGCAGCGCAAAAACAATCAGGTCGGCTGGCTGGCTGAGGTCGGCGCTGGGCAGTACCGGCTGCACAAAGCCTTGCAGCCGCTCATCCCAGAGCTGCAGCCCGCCCTTGCTGCCCGCCCACAGCCGGCCCTCGGCATCGGCAAGCAGGCAGTCGACCACCTCGTTGCTGAGGGAACCGATCCGGCCGGCCTCGCGCCGAAAGCGCCGCAGCTGGCCGTCCGGCGCGATCCGGTAGACGCCACCGGCACTGCCGGCCCAGACATTGCCGCGGCCGTCGAGCGCAAACGAGCTGATCGAGGTGCCCCCGCCGGTGGCACCGGCCAGGTCGATGCGGCGCACGCGCCGGCCCGGCAGTTCGAGCAGAAAGATGCCGCCGTCACCGCCCACCCAGAGCCCGCGCCCGGCTTGCAGCATCAGCGCTTTTTGATACGGCATGGGCAGCTGATCCTTGCCGATCCGCTCGGTGCGGCCGCTGGCCAGATGAACCCGGTTCAGCCCGCCGCCGTAGGTGGCCGCCCAGGCATGCTCGGTGCCCTCGGCCTGCACCGCCATGACGCCGTCGGACGACAGGCTGTCGGCCTCGCCGAAGACCGAGCGGTAGCTGTGGAAGCCGCCGCTGTCCAGATCGACCAGGGAGATCGTGCCATCCCAGGCGCCAACCCAGAGCACGCCGCTGCGATCCTGATTGATGGACGCCGGCGCGCGCGCGCCGATGCTGTCCGGCAAGGCGGGATGGCGAATGAACTGCTCGGCCGCCGTGCTGCCCGGCCGCCAGCGCCACAGGCCGGCACCACCGCTGCCTATCCAGACCGAGCCGGCGTGGTCGGTGAACATCGTGTGGATCATCAGGGCCGGCAGACCCAGGCGCTGCGACCAGTCCAGCTGGCGTCCGCTGGCCGCCTCGACGACCCGCACGCCGCTGTTGGTGCCCAGCCAGACATGGCCCTCACGGTCCAGCGTCAGGTCACGCACGCCGGGAGCGGCGCTGTCAAACGCCTGCAGCGGCCAGCGCTGCAGCGGGTGCCCGCTGCCATCCAGATGCAGGAGCTCCTGGCCGGCGGCCAACCAGATGCCGCCGAGGCCGTCGCCACGCATCGCCCACAGCTGCGCCGGCCGGCCGGCCACCGCTGTTTGCAGGGGCGGCAGCGGCATGTCGCGAAAACGCCGCTGGGCGGTGTCGAACTGAAGCAGATTGATCGGCGTCAGCACCCAGACCTTGCCCGCGCCGGCCGGCTGCAGGCCGAGCACATAGCGCTCGCGCATATGGCGCTCGCCCGGCAGGCCATGGCGGCGTACCCGCTCGGTGTGCAGATCGATCTCGTCCAGCCCGCGCTCGGTGCCCAGGAGCATGCGCTCGTCGGGCAGGAGCAGCATCGCCCGCACCGCCGGATGGCTCAGCGACGCGGGATTGGCCAGATCAGACGGAAACAGCTTGCCGCGCCGTCCGTCGTAGCGCAGCAGGCCCTCGCTGGTGCCCAGCCACATCAGGCCGCGGCTGTCCTGCTGGGCGCTCATCAGCGTGGCCTGCACGCCGGTTTGTTCGGGGCCCAGGTGCTCGAAGCGCAGGCTTTGCAACGCACCGCCAGCACGCGCCAGCGGCGCCAGCATGCCCAGCGCCAGCCCAAGGGCAGCGAGGAAGAGGGTCCGGGCGAGCCAACGCATCGCGCGAGCTTATGCGCAAAAGGCGGCGGGGCAAGCCAGAGCTACCCCAGGCCATTGCCGCTTTTTGAGGCAATGGCAACAGCCTCAGTGCAGCTGCAGGTACAGGTGAGTGACCACCAAACCCAAGGTGAAGCCAATCAGGCCGAACAGCAGCGCCTGCAGCAGGCGGTTGGTACTGCGCTGCTCACGGATCAGCGCGCGCAAGGCCGCGTCGTCATGGCCGGCGGCCTGGCGCTTCAGGCTGTCGTGCAGCAGCCGCGGCAGCTCGGGGAAGATCTGTGCAAAGCGCGGCGCTTCCTTCTTCATCTGGATCAGCAGCGCGCGCCAGCCCACCTGCTCGTTCATCCAGCGCTCAAGGAAAGGCTTGGCGGTGGCCCACAGGTCCAGCTCCGGGTCGAGCTGACGGCCGAGGCCTTCGACATTGAGCAGTGTCTTTTGCAAGAGCACCAGCTGCGGCTGGATCTCGACGTTGAAGCGGCGCGAAGTCTGGAACAGCCGCATCAGCACCTGGCCCAAGGAGATGTCCTTCAATGGCCGATCGAAATGCGGCTCACAGACGGCCCGCACCGCGCTCTCCAGCTCGTCGACCCGTGTGCCCGCCGGCACCCAGCCCGACTCGATATGCAACTGCGCCACACGCTTGTAGTCGCGCTGAAAGAAGGCGATGAAGTTCTGCGCCAGGTATTCCTTGTCGTTGTCGGTCAGCGTGCCGATGATGCCGAAGTCCAGCGCGATATAGCGGCCGAAGGTCGCCGGGTCCAGGCTGACCTGGATATTGCCCGGGTGCATATCGGCGTGAAAGAAGCCGTCGCGGAAAACCTGGGTGAAGAAGATGGTCACGCCGTCGCGGGCCAGCTTGGGGATGTCAACGCCGGCATCCTTCAGTCGCTGCACCTGTGAAATCGGCACGCCGCTCATGCGCTGCATCACGATCACCTCGCTGGTGCACAGCTCCCAGATCATCTCGGGCACCAGCACCAGATCGAGGCCGTCCATATTGCGGCGCAGCTGGGCGGCATTGGCGGCCTCGCGGACGAGGTCCAGTTCGTCATGCAGATAGGTGTCGAACTCGGCGACGACCTCGCGCGGCTTGAGCCGCCGGCCGTCGGCCGACAGCCGCTCGACCCAGCCGGCCAGCAGGCGCAGCAGGGCCATATCGTCATCGATCACGTCGAGCATGCCGGGCCGCAGCACCTTGACCGCCACCTCGCGGCCGCTCTTCAACGTCGCAAAGTGAACCTGGGCAATCGAGGCGCTGGCGACCGGCTCGGCATCAAAGGTGGCGAACAGCTGCTCGATGCTGCGGCCGAAGGCCTTTTCCACCAGGGCGCGCGACTGCGCGGCCGGGAACGGCGGCACCGCGTCCTGCAGCTTGGCCAGTTCCTCGACGATGTCCAGCGGCACCAGATCGCGCCGGGTCGACAGCACCTGACCGAACTTGACGAAGATGGGGCCAAGCTGCTCCAGCGCCAGGCGCAGACGCACGCCACGCGGCTGCTCCCATTGGCGCCCCAGCGTGATGGCGCGGCGCAAAAGGCGGAAACGCCGCCGCCGGAAGCCCGACAGCGCGAGCTCGTCGAGACCGAAACGGTAAATCGTCCAGAGGATGACGAAGAGCCGCGCGAAGTACCTCATGCGCCAGCGCGCCCACCGGGCACCAGCGAGGCCGCGCTGCGCGCCAGCACCGCCAACCCCGAGGCGATGGCGCCGCCCCAGCGCACCAGCTGGTGCGCCGGCGCCGGGCCGACGATCTTGGCCAGGTCGTCGGCCACATCCCAGCGCAGATGCTCGATCAGCCAGTTGAGGTCGCCGGCCAACGCGGCGTCACCCTGCACGCTGACCCGCGGCCGCTCGCCACTGAGCGCGGCCAGCGCCATGGCGGCCGGGTTGCTCGCATCGACCTCGATGCGCATGGCCTCGGCCGGCGAGACTTCCTGCCGCTCCAGCAGCCCGGCCGGTGTGATTGCCAGGACGAGGTCCGGCGCCCTGGGTAGCAGCGCCGGCCAGCCGGCCAGATGCACCACAACGGCGCGCCCGGCATGCGGCTTCAACTTGGCCATGGCCAAGGTCTCGCGGGAAATGACGTGGTTCAGCAGCAGGCAGATACGTTCCTGCACCGCCGGCGCCAACAGTTGTGACCAATCTTGCAGCATGCGGCGATTGTAGGCAGGCCTGTCCGGCCACGCGGGCTTTGGGCAGGTCGCAGGTCAAAGACATTGCAAACCGCCTCTCCAGGCGCATCGCTGTCACGGATCTTGCTTAATCTAGGGACAGCCAGGGACGGACCGTGACGTTTAGTTACCCGCGAATTAGGCGAGAATCGCCGCTTCGTGCCTGAGAGAGGGAGTGCGGGCCTGTGCGCCGCAAGTTCGGCCACTGAGAAGAAAACAGGCCTTTTGGAGCCAACGGACAATGTTTGAGGACCGCAGTTACAAGAGAACGTTTTACAGCGCCCCGCAGTCGGTTCAATCACTGATCGCCGCGTTCCTGGAGCCCAGCCTGATCGTGCTGGTCTACCTGGCGGTCAATGCCTACTTCGACGAGCCGGTGCTGCGTTCCACCTACACCCTGTGCCTGTTGGTGTTTGCGCTGACCTTCCCGGGTCGCAACCGCTTTTCCGATCACCCGGTCAGTGCGGCCATCGACATCATCAGCTCCTGGGTCATCCTGCTGGCCATCCTGGGCATGTTCGCCTATGCGACCAACAGCCTGGGCTACTTCGAAGACCATGTGATTTTCTGGTGGGCCATCCTCACCCCGCTGGCTCAATGGGCCGCAGTGGAGATTGGCCGACGCATCCTGCGCTGGCGCGAGGCTCACCCGGCCTCGCGGCGCACCGCCGTGATCGTGGGCGCCGGCCCGCTGGGCGTGAAGGTGCAGCGCGCACTGCGTGCCCACGGTGCCAACAGCGTCGATTTCCTCGGCTTCTTCGACGATCGCCAAGATGATCGCCTCGATCCGCAGGCCCGCGACAAGCTGGTCGGCATGCTCAGCGAACTGAGTGACTATGTCCGCCAACACAATGTGCGCGAGGTCTACATCACGCTGCCGCTGGGCTCGCAGCCGCGCATCGTGCAGTTGCTGGAACAGGTGCAGGGCACGACGGCCTCGCTGTTCTTCGTGCCCGATGTGTTCGGCATCAGCATCATCCAGGGCCGGCTGCAGGACATGAATGGCGTGCCCGTGGTGGGCATCTGCGAAACGCCATTCACCGGCACCAACGAATTGGTCAAACGGATCAGCGATGTGGTGCTGGCCAGCATCATCCTGGTGCTGATCTCGCCCATCCTGGCCGCCATCGCCATCGGCGTGAAGCTCAGCTCTCCCGGCCCGATCATTTTCAAACAGCGACGCAACGGCCTCGATGGCGAGGAAATCATCGTCTACAAGTTCCGCTCGATGCGGGCGATGGACAACGGCGCTGTCGTCAAGCAGGCCACCAAGGGCGATCCGCGCATCACGCCGTTCGGCGCCTTCATCCGCCGCACCTCGCTCGATGAGTTGCCGCAGTTCATCAATGTGCTGCAAGGCCGGATGAGCATCGTCGGCCCGCGCCCGCACGCGGTTGCCCACAATGAGGAATACCGCAAGCTGATCAAGGCCTATATGGTTCGCCACAAGGTCAAACCGGGCATCACCGGCTGGGCCCAGGTCAACGGCCTGCGTGGCGAAACCGACACGATAGACAAGATGAAAGCCCGGGTCGAATACGATCTGGAATACCTGCGCAACTGGTCCCTGGGGCTGGATCTGCAGATCATCGTCAGAACGGTGCGGCTGGTGCTGTTCGATCGTCATGCCTACTGAGCCGCATGCTGCCCAGCGCACCGATGTGATGACACCGCACACAAGTACAAATCAAGGACAAGCCATGGCTCTGGCCAGCACACCCGCCCGCCCCCTGATCGCCCTGCTGCTGGCGGGCCTGTTCGGCAGCGGCGCCCACGCTGAGAGCAGCCCTTACTACGTCGGCACCTCGCTGGGCCTGACCCGTGTGGCCAACGTCTACCGGCTGGACAGTGCACAACCCGCGAATAACGACTGGGTCACGACCGGCAGCCTGCTGGCCGGCATCGACCAACGCTATGGCCGCCAGCGGATCTACGGCAATCTGAGCCTGAATGCCAACCGCTACCGCCACAACAGCCTGTTGAACAACACCGCCTACCAGCTCGACAGTGGGCTGGACTGGTCGGCCTTCGACAAACTTGGCGGCACCTTGACTGCCGGGGGCAGCAAGTCGCTGGCCGAGTTCAATCCAGGGGGCGACAAGCCCAGCCTGACGATCAAGAACGTGCTGACCACCAAGCGCGCAGGGGCGTCTGCACGCTATGGTCTGGCTGGCCAGCTCAGCCTCGAAGCGCGAGCCAATCACTACACCAGCCGCTATAGCGCCAGCGAGTATCTGCCCTACAACTATGAGCAGAACGACGCGGCTGTTGGCCTGGTCTATCGCTCCAGCCCCTCGCTGAGCTTGGGCAGCTATGGGCGACTGACCCGTGGCAGCTACCCCAACTACCGTCTGGTTGGCGGCAGCTATGTCGTCGATCGCGTTCGCCGCAAGGATCTCGACCTGACTGCCAATTGGCAGCCATCGGCACTGTCCAGTCTGTCAGCACGGCTGAGCTTTGGCCGCGCCACCCACAGTGAGGCCGGTAGCGGCAGTTTCAGCGGCACCACCGGCTCCCTGGTCTGGCAGTGGCAGGCGCTGCCCAAGTTGGGCTTCAACACGACGCTGTCGCGTGAGACCGGGCTGGACAGCACGCCGGTCAATGGCTCGCCATTCGGCAACGAGATCGACTACAACCGCGTCACCAATCGAGTGCGCCTGGGCGCCGACTACGCGATGAGCGCCAAGATCGGTTTGACGGCCTCTTATGCAGTCGCCAAGCGTGATCAGCGCAACAGCTTCGGCGTCAACAGCGTGGCCGGCAGTGACACCTTGACCAGCTGGCGCGTCGGCCTGAACTGGAGCGCCACCCGCAATGCGCTGCTGAGCTGCCAGTACACGCATGATGAGCGCAGCTTGGGCCAGGCCCAGCCGATCAGCCCCTACACCCTGCCCTACTCGGCCAACAGCATGGGCTGCACCGGCCAATACATGCTGCGCTAAGACTGCCTGAGATGCCCACCGTTCTGCTCACCGGCGCCGCCGGCTATATCGCTTCGCATACCTGGCTGGCCCTGCAATCGGCCGGTTATGAGGTCGTCGGCCTCGACAATTTCAGCAACAGCTCGCCGCTGGTGCTCGAACGCCTTGCACGCTTGAGCGGCCAGACACCGGTGTTTGAACAGGCCGATGTCTGCGACCGCACAGCCCTGGATGCCGTCTTCGCCCGCCACCAGCCCGACGCCGTCGTCCACTTCGCCGCCTTCAAGGCGGTCGGCGAATCCACCGCCAAGCCGCTGGACTACTACGCCAACAATATCGGCGGCCTGGTCAGCACGCTGCAAACCATGCAGGCCCATGGCTGCAAGCGCATCGTGTTCAGCTCCAGCGCCACTGTCTATGGCCAGCCCGAACGGCTGCCGCTGACCGAAGATGCGGCGCTGTCGGCGGTCAACCCCTATGGGGCGACCAAGCTGATGGGCGAGACCATTCTGCGCGACCTCGGCGCGGCCGACCCGTTGTGGCAGACGGCCTGCCTGCGCTACTTCAACCCGGTCGGCGCCCATGAGAGCGGCCAGATCGGCGAAGACCCGCGCGGCATTCCCAACAATCTGATGCCCTATGTGGCCCAGGTGGCCGTTGGCCGGCGCGAAGCGCTGCAGGTCTTTGGCGACGACTACGACACACCCGATGGCACCGGCGTGCGTGACTACATCCATGTCTGCGATCTGGCCGAGGGCCATGTCGCGGCACTTCGATTCCTGCTCGGCGGCAGCGAGTCCATCACCGTCAACCTCGGCACTGGCCGTGGCTACAGCGTGCTCGATGTCGTGCGCGCCTATGAGGCGGCCAGCGGCCGCCCGGTGCCCTATCGCATCGTGCCGCGCCGCCCCGGCGACGTGGCCGCCTGCTACGCCGACCCGGCCCTGGCCCGCGACAAGCTCGGCTGGCAGGCCAGGCACGATCTGCAGCGCATGTGTGAGGACAGCTGGCGCTGGCAAAGCCTGAATCCTGACGGGTTCAAGGCCTGAAGCTTCGGCTCACAACATTTTTTCAGAGAGGTCCCTGGGGGACGAAGTAACGTGAACGACAAGAAGATCTCGACACAACCCGTCATCATGGCCGGCGGCAGCGGCACCCGGCTGTGGCCGCTGTCGCGCGCTGGATTCCCCAAACAGTTCCTCGTGCTGTCCGGCAACAGCAGCTTGTTCCAGCAGGCCGCCGAACGGCTGCAAGACCTGGGTGCCGACGATATTGCAGTGCAAGCCCCGTTGATCGTCGGCAACGAAGAGCACCGCTTCCTGGTGCTGGACCAGCTGCGCGAGACCGGCGCCGATCCAGCCGCCGTGTTGCTGGAACCAATGGGCCGCAACACCGCTCCAGCATTGACGCTGGCCGCGCTGCAGGCACTGAAGGACGGCCAGGATCCGGTGCTGGTGGTCACGCCGGCCGACCAGACGGTCACCCGGCCGGCCGCCTTCACGGCAGCCTTGCAACAGGCGGTGCGCGAGGCTGCCGATGGCAGCATCGTCATTCTGGGCATCACGCCAGACCGGCCCGAAACCGGTTATGGCTATATCCGCAGCGAGGCTGACGCGCGCGGCCTGGCCGTGGCCCAGTTCGTCGAGAAGCCCGACGCGGCCACCGCGCAGCGCTATCTTGATGCCGGCGGCTATTACTGGAACAGCGGCATGTTCGTGCTGCGTGCCAGTGTCTGGCTCAAGGCCTTGCAGCGCTTCCGCCCCGATATCGCCACTGCCACCGAGCAGGCCTTTGCCGCGGCCAAGCTGGATGCCAAGTTTGTCCGCCCGGGCAAGGCCGAGTTCGCCGCAGTGCCCTCGGAGTCGGTCGACTACGCGGTGATGGAGCGCTGCCCCGGCAGCGAGTTCGCGCTGCGCATGGTGCCCCTGGATGCGGGCTGGAACGATCTCGGCGCCTGGGAGGCCGTCTGGCAGGTGGCCGACAAGGACGCCCATGGCAACGCCACCCAGGGCGACGCCCTGCTGGCCGACAGCAGCAATGTGCTGGTCCATGCGACCAGCCGTCTGGTCGGTGTCGTCGGCCTTGATAACGTCGTGGTGGTGGAGACGCCCGATGCCGTGCTCGTCGCTGATCGCAGCAAGAGCCAGGACGTCAAGCTGATCGTCAACCAACTCAACGCCAGCAAGCGCGGCGAACAGAACCTGCACCGCAAGGTCCACCGCCCCTGGGGCTGGTACGACAGCATCGACATGGGCGAACGCTTCCAGGTCAAGCGCATCATGGTCAAGCCGGGCGCTTCCCTGAGCCTGCAGATGCACCACCACCGCGCCGAGCATTGGATCGTGGTCTCCGGCACCGCCGAGATCACCAACGGCGACAAGGTGCTGCTGCTGTCCGAGAACCAGAGCACCTACATCCCCTTGGGGCAGGTGCACCGGCTGGCCAACCCGGGCCGGGTACCGCTGGAAATCATTGAGGTGCAATCGGGCTCCTACCTCGGCGAGGACGATATCGTCCGCTTTGAAGACAACTACGGGCGCCAGTGAGCGTCAAGCGAATCGACGGAGAAACGGCAATGGCAACGACGGTAGCAGTGATCGGCCTGGGCTATGTGGGCCTGCCGCTGGTGGTGGAGTTCGGCAAGCAGATGCGCACCATCGGCTTCGATATCGCGACGTCCAAGGTGGAAGCCTGCCAGCGCGGCACCGACCCTTCGCGCGAACTGAGCGATGAGCAGGTGCAGGCCGCCACGCAGGCCGTCTACACCGCCGACCCCAAGATGCTGGCCGAGGCCGACATCATCATCGTCGCCGTGCCCACGCCGGTCGACGAAGCCCACATCCCCGACTTCAAGCCGCTGATCGGCTCCTCCACCAGCGTCGGCCGCCACATGAAGAAGGGCGCCATCGTCGTGTACGAGAGCACCGTCTATCCTGGTGCCACCGAAGAGGTCTGCATCCCGGTGCTGGAGCGTGAATCGGGCCTGAAGTGGAAGCAGGACTTCTTCGTCGGCTACAGCCCCGAGCGCATCAACCCGGGCGACAAGGAACACACGCTGACCAAGATCCTGAAGATCGTCTCCGGCGACACGCCCGAGACGCTGGACGCGGTCGCCAAGCTCTACGAGCGCATCATCGTCCCCGGCGTGCACCGCGCCTCCAGCATCAAGACGGCCGAGGCCGCCAAGGTGATCGAGAACACCCAGCGCGATCTGAACATCGCGCTGATGAACGAGCTGGCCATCATCTTCGACAAGATCGGCCTGGACACCTCCGAGGTGCTGGAAGCCGCCGGCACCAAGTGGAACTTCCTGAAGTTCAAGCCGGGTCTGGTCGGCGGCCACTGCATCGGCGTCGACCCCTACTACCTGACCCACAAGGCCGACATGCTGGGCTACCACCCGCAAGTCATCCTGGCCGGCCGCCGCATCAACGACAGCATGGGCAAGTTCGTCGCCGAGCAGACCATCAAGCAGATGATTGCCGCCGGCTGCGCCATCAAGGGCGCCCGCGTCAACGTGCTGGGCCTGACCTTCAAGGAAGACTGCGCCGATCTGCGCAACTCCAAGGTGATCGACATCATCCGCGAGCTGCAAAGCTATGGCGTTGAGGTGACGGTGACCGACCCCGATGCCGATCCGGACGAGGCGGTGCACGAGTACGGCGTGCGCACCGTCAGCTGGGCCGAGCTGCCCAAGGCCGACGCCATCGTCGCGGCGGTGGCGCACAAGGGCTATAAGGCACTCACCGTGGCCGAGATCAGCGACAAGCTGGTGGCCGGCGGCGCGTTCATCGACGTCAAGGCCGCGTTCGACCAGGCTGCGCTGGAAGCGGCGGGCTTGCGCGTCTGGCGTCTGTAACCCTCGTGCTGGAGGCAAGCCGCCCATGAGCATTCTGGTCACCGGCGGCGCCGGTTTCATCGGCAGCAATTTCGTGCTGGACTGGCTGCGCCAGTCCGACGAGACCGTGGTCAACCTCGATCTGCTCAGCTATGCGGGCAATCTGGAGAACCTGAAGTCGCTGGACGGCGACGCGCGCCATGTGTTTGTGCAAGGCGATATCTGCGACCACGCGCTGATCGACAAGCTGCTCGCCGAGCACCGGCCCCGCGCGCTGGTGCACTTCGCCGCCGAGAGCCATGTGGACCGCTCGATCAGTGGCCCGGCCGCCTTCATGCGCACCAATGTCGAGGGCACGTTCACCCTGCTCGAAGCGGCGCGCGCCTACTGGACCGCAATGGACGACGCGGCCAAGGCGGCGTTTCGTTTTCACCATGTCTCGACCGACGAGGTCTACGGTTCGCTCAAGCCCTGCGACCCGCCCTTTGCCGAGACCAACCCCTACGAGCCGAACAGCCCCTACTCGGCGTCCAAGGCCGCCAGCGACCATCTGGTGCGCGCCTGGCACCACACCTATGGGCTGCCGGTGGTCACCACCAACTGCTCGAACAACTACGGGCCCTATCACTTCCCCGAAAAGCTGATCCCGCTGATGATCGTCAACGCGCTTGCGGCTAAGCCACTGCCGGTCTACGGCGACGGCCAGCAGATTCGCGACTGGCTCTACGTCACCGACCACTGCGCCGCCATCCGCGCCGTGCTGGCCGGCGGCCGCCTGGGCGAGACCTACAACATCGGCGGCTGGAACGAGATGGCCAATATCGACATCGTCAAGACGGTGTGCGCCCTGCTCGATGAGTTCAGACCTGACCCCGCCGGCCCCTATGCCCGCCTGATCACCTATGTGAAGGACCGGCCCGGCCACGACCGCCGTTATGCGATCGACGCGCGCAAGATCGAGCAGGAACTGGGCTGGCGCCCGGCCGAGACCTTTGCCACTGGCATCAGGAAGACAGTGCAGTGGTACCTTGACCATCCCGAGTGGGTCAGCCGCGTGCAGAGCGGCGCCTACCGCGACTGGGTCAAGCAGCAGTACGCAGCACCATGAAGGCGTGCCGAGCGCCGGGCCGCCGCAAGCCGGCATGCATCCCTACAGAGGATCGTCTGCTGCACGCGGCAGACGAGGGGCAGACATGAAGATTTTGCTGCTGGGCAAGAACGGCCAGCTGGGCTGGGAGTTGCAGCGTGCGCTGGCACCGCTGGGTGAACTGGTGGCGCTGGACCGTAGCGAAGGCGCCGATCTTGCCAACAGCGAGCAGCTGATCGCCACCGTGCGTGCCGTGGCGCCGCAGCTGATCGTCAATGCCGCCGCCTACACCGCGGTCGACAAGGCCGAGAGCGATGCCGCTGCGGCCCAGCAGATCAACGCCATTGCCCCTGGCCTGCTGGCACGCGAGGCGAAGGCGCTGGGCGCTCTGCTGGTTCACTACAGCACTGACTACGTCTTTGATGGCAGCGGCGATCAGCCCCGTGATGAAACCGCCGCCACCGGCCCCCTGAGCGTCTACGGCGCCAGCAAGCTGGCCGGTGAACAAGCGATTGCCGCCAGCGCTTGCCAGCACCTGACGCTGCGCACCAGCTGGGTCTATGCGGCGCGTGGCGGCAATTTCGCCAAGACCATGCTGCGTCTGGCCGGCGAGCGCGAGCAGCTGAAGGTGATTGCCGACCAGATCGGTGCCCCAACCGGCGCCGATCTGCTGGCTGATCTGACCGCCCATATGGCACGCGCCACCCTGGCCAATCCGCAGCTGGGCGGGCTCTACCATGCGGTGGCCGGCGGCCAGACCAGCTGGCATGCCTATGCCAGTCATGTGATTGAGCTTGCACGCCAACGCGGCCAGGCCATCAAGGTGGCGCCGGATCAGATCCTCGCGATCCCGACCAGTGAGTACCCAACGCCGGCCCGTCGCCCGCTGAACTCGCGTCTGTCGACCGCCAAGCTGCAGCAGGCCTTCGGCCTGCGCCTGCCCGAGTGGCAAACAGGCGTCGAGCGAATGCTGGTCGAAGTGTTGGGCTGAAGCCGCGGCCGAAGCAGCAGATCTGCCCGTAAAGCGCCCCGCATTCCCCGGGCTTCAGTCCGGCTGGCCTGGCCGACAATCACGCGGCAATGACCCGCAGGAGCACAAGCCGATGAGCACCAAAACCCGCAAAGGCATCATCCTCGCCGGAGGCTCCGGCACCCGGCTGCACCCGGCCACGTTGGCCATGAGCAAGCAGCTGCTGCCGGTGTACGACAAGCCGATGGTCTATTACCCGCTGACCACGCTGATGCTGGCCGGGATGCGCGACATCCTCTTGATCAGCACACCCACCGATCTGCCGCGCTTCGAGGCCTTGCTCGGCGACGGCAGCCGCTGGGGCATCAATCTCAGCTACTGCGTGCAGCCCAGCCCCGATGGCCTGGCGCAGGCCTTCATCCTCGGCAAGTCCTTCATCGATGGCGCGCCGAGCAGCCTGGTGCTTGGCGACAACATCTTCTACGGCCACGACTTCCAGGGCCTGCTCGGCCATGCCGCCAATACCGAGCAGGGCGCCACCGTGTTCGCCTACCACGTCACCGATCCTGAGCGTTATGGCGTGGTCGAGTTCGACGGCCAGCAACGCGCGCTATCGATTGAAGAAAAGCCCAAGGCCCCAAAGAGCAACTACGCAGTGACCGGCCTCTACTTCTACGACGAGCAGGTCTGCGACATCGCCGCCGCCATCAAGCCCAGCGCCCGCGGCGAGCTGGAAATCACCGATGTGAACGCCCAGTACCTGCGCCAGAACCAGCTCCAGGTCGAGATCATGGGCCGCGGCTACGCCTGGCTGGACACCGGCACGCACGACAGCCTGCTCGACGCCAGCCAGTTCATTGCCACGCTGGAAAAGCGCCAGGGCCTGAAAGTGGCCTGCCCCGAGGAAGTCGCCTTCCGCAATGGCTGGATCGACGCTGCCCAACTGGAACGGCTGGCCCAGCCGATGCTGAAGAATGGCTACGGCCAGTATTTGATGAAGTTGTTGAACGAGAAGAGTTTCTGATGAAGGTCACCGCCACCTCCCTGCCCGAAGTCTTGATCGTCGAACCCAAGGTGTTCGGTGATGCCCGCGGCTTCTTCACCGAGAGCTGGAACGAACGCGCCTTCAACGAGGCCGTCGGCACGCCGGTGCGCTTTGTGCAAGACAACCATTCCCGCTCCAGCCGTGGCGTGCTGCGCGGCCTGCATTTCCAGCTGGCGCCGCATGCGCAGGGCAAGCTGGTGCGGGTGGTCAGTGGCGCGGTCTTCGATGTGGCGGTGGACATGCGCCGCAGCAGCCCCAACTTCGGCCGCTGGGAAGGCGTGGAGCTGAGTGCCGACAACCACCGCCAGTTGTGGATCCCGCCCGGCTTTGCCCACGGCTTTCTGGTGCTCAGCGACAGCGCCGACTTCCTCTACAAGACCACCGACGTCTACGCGCCGCAATGCGAGGGCGCCGTGCGCTGGGACGACCCCGCCATTGGCATCCAGTGGCCTGACGCCGGCGTTACCCCGCTGCTGGCCGAGAAGGATCGCACGGCCCCGCTGCTGGCCGAGGCCCGCACCTTCGATTGAGGGGCCACAGGCAGCTAGTGTCGTGAGTTGGGAATTCGTGGCATTGCGACGGGTCGCAACGGGGATGCGCGGTAGGCGCGAAGCCGGGTCGATACCGGGCGTATCGCCCCGGCTTTGCAACGCCCCGAGCGCCCCGTTTCGACCCGCCCCGCACGGGGTTCGACCAGGCGGCGCGCTTGCGGCACCGACAGGCTGGGGAGATACACCCGGTATCGCCCCAGCCTGTCGGCACCACCATCATCACCGCCTGGTCGAATCTCAATGCTACGAATTCCCAACTCACGACACTAGGCCCTCACGCCCTGTTACGCTCTGCCCTGCCTCTTTTGACGCTGGGCGCCCCTGGTGTGCCCCGCTGTCCCGGACAATACAGGCCTCGCACGCGACCGCGTGCCCGCCTCACAACGACGACCGACCATGAGCAGCAGCAAACCCGTCATCCACCTGATCGCCGGCGCCCGGCCCAATTTCATGAAGATCGCGCCCATCGTGCGCGCACTCCAGGCCGACGGCCGCCTGGCCTGGAAGATCGTCCACACCGGCCAGCACTACGACCGCGACATGAATGACGTGTTCTTCGAGGAACTCGGCATTCCCCAGCCCGATGTGCGCCTGGGCTGCGGCGGCGGCTCGCATGCCGCGCAGACCGGCAAGATCATGCTGGCCTACGAAGAGCTGTGCGCGGCCGAGAAGCCAGACGCCTGCCTGGTCGTTGGCGATGTGAACTCGACGCTGGCCTGCTCGGTGGTGGCCAAGAAGGCCTGCATCCCGGTCGCTCACGTTGAGGCCGGCCTGCGCAGCGGCGACATGAGCATGCCCGAGGAAATCAACCGCCTGGTCACCGACTCGATCTCCGACTGGTTCTTCGTCACCGAGCCCAGCGGCTACGAGCACCTGAAGCGCGAAGGCAAGGACATGAGCATCGTCTACGACGTTGGCCATGTGATGGTCGACAACGTGCTCTTCCAGGCCGAGAAGTTGAAGGGCATGGACACCAGCGGCTTCGAGACCGACGCCTTCAAGAAGGCCAACGCCCGCTACGGCGTCGTCACCCTGCATCGCCCGTCCAATGTCGACAGCGCCGAAGCGCTGGAGCGCATCGCCAGCGTGCTGCGCCGTGTCGGCCAGGAGCTGCCGCTGGTGTTCCCGGTGCACCCGCGCACCCGCGGCAATATCGAGAAGTTCGGCATCGACCTCGGCCCCAACGTCACGCTGCTGGGCCCGCAGGCCTATATGTCCTTCCTGCACCTGTGGAAGGACGCCGCCGTGGTGCTGACCGACAGCGGCGGCCTGCAGGAAGAAACCACCGCGCTGGGCGTGCCCTGCATCACCATGCGCGAGAACACCGAGCGCCCGGTCACGGTTGACGAAGGCTCCAATGTGCTGGCCGGCACCGACCCCGAGGTCATCATTGGCCATGCGCTGCAGACGCTGCAAACCGGCGGCAAGCGCGGCCGCCGCCCGGCCCTGTGGGACGGACGTGCCGCCGAGCGCATCGTCGACATCCTGGCCAAGCACCTGGGCGTCTAAGCCTGCTTCAAGCCTGGCCTGACCACACTGGTCAGGCACAAAAAAGCCCCGCACTGCGGGGCTTTTGCATTGGCGTGGGCGGTCTGCTCAGACCTTGAAATAGCCGCGATACCAGTCCACAAAGTTCTGCACGCCCTGAGGCACCGGCATGGCCGGGCGGAAACCGGTCCAGGCGGCGAGTTCTTCGACATCGGCATGGGTGGCCGGCACATCGCCGTCCTGCAGCGGCATGAAGTTCTTGATCGCTTCCTTGCCCACGGCCTTTTCGATCGCGTCGATGAAAGCCATCAGTTCGATCGGGTCGTGATTGCCGATATTGAACACGCGGTACGGCGCATTCGAACGGGCCGGATCGCTCTTGTCGGAGTCGTAGCCGGGCTCCGGCGTCGCCTCGCGATCCAGCACCCGCACCACGCCCTCGGCGATGTCGTCCACGTAGGTGAAGTCGCGGATCATCTTGCCGTGGTTGAACACATTGATCGGCTTGCCTTCGATGATGGCCTTGGTGAACAGGAACAAGGCCATGTCCGGCCGGCCCCAGGGGCCATAGACGGTGAAGAAGCGCAGGCCGGTCGTTGGTAGGCGGAACAGATGGCTGTAGGTGTGCGCCATCAACTCGTTAGCCTTCTTGGTGGCGGCATAGAGGCTGACCGGATGGTCGACGCTGTGATGCTCGCTGAATGGCATCAGCGTGTTGCCACCATAGACGCTGGAGCTGGACGCATAGACCAGATGTGCCACCTTGTTGTGCCGGCAGCCTTCCAGCACATTGGTGAAGCCGACGATATTGCTGTCGATATAGGCATGCGGGTTCTCGATCGAGTAACGCACGCCGGCCTGCGCGGCCAGGTGAACGACGCGATCAAACTTCTGCTCGGCGAACAGCCGCTCCATGCCGGCGCGGTCTTCCACATCCATCTTCACGAAGCTGAAGCCCGGCTTGCCCTCCAGGCGCGCCAGCCGGTCGCGCTTGAGCTGCGGGTCGTAGTAGTCGTTCAGATTGTCCAGACCGACCACCTGGTCGCCACGCGCCAGCAGGATCTGGCTGACATGCATGCCGATGAAGCCGGCTGCGCCGGTGACTAGAACTTTCAAGATGACTCCTGGAACCCGGATCGCGGTGGATGAGCGTCTGCCCCCAACAAATCATCCGGGGCGCACACGCAAGCGAGGCCGTATTCTCCACTGAACCGCCCGCCGGCCACGCATCAGCTGGCAGCTTTTCCCCCTGCAAACAGGTGGCCCGCAGCAGGCAGAAATGCGCGAAGCCTGCTTCGATTTGTAAGCGCTGGGCACAAACACTTGAAGCCGCGGCCCGCTTGGGGCACATTGGCGCCTTTCGCGCGCGGCTCTCGGTAAAAACCCGGAGAATTCTGACCCAACGGCCACCCCGCGCCCCTTCGCATAAAAGAGAATCCCGAGCTGCCTCAGCCCGTCATCGTCCGCATGTCTACTGTTCGCGCCATCACCGCCCCCGAGGAAACCGAGCTGTTCGGCATCCGCCTGTTTGCCAGCAGCATGGACGATGCGGTTGACGCCATCAGCGCCGATGCCAAGACCGGCTGTGGCGGCATCGTCTGCGTTGCCAATGTCGACATGCTGACCCGCGCGCTGAGCATGCCACGCCTGGCCCAGGTGATGAGCCGTGCGCGCTGGGTCGTCACCGACGGCATGCCCTTGGTTTGGGCGCTGCGCCGGCTCAACGGCATTCAACGCGCCGGCCGCGTCAACGGCCCCAAGCTGACACTGGAGCTGTGCCGACGTGCCGAGGGCGAAGGCACATCGATCTTCCTCTACGGCGGCACGCCGGAAGAGTTGCGGCTGATGCAGCAAAACCTGCTGCTGCAGTTCCCGGCGCTGAAGATCGCCGGTGCCGTCTCGCCACCGATGCTGCCCACCGAACCGCCCTACGATCCCGACATCGCCGCCGCCATCAACGACTCCGGCGCCGGCCTGCTCTTCGTCGGCCTCGGTTGTCCCAAGCAGGAGTTCTGGATGGAAGCCCACCAGGGCCGCCTCAAGCCCATCGCGCTGGGCGTGGGCTTTGCCTTCGCGCTGATTGCCGGCACCAAGAAGGAAGCGCCGCACTGGATGCAGAAAAGCGGCCTGGAATGGCTCTTCCGCTTCAGCCAGGAGCCTGGCCGCTTATGGAAGCGCTATCTGGTGGGAAACAGTATTTTTGTAGGTCGGGTGCTGCGCCAGTTGCTGCTTGGAAAGCCCTGAGCCGCCAGCTTGCGGCCAGCAACAAAGTGAAGCTTTGGTAAAGGCCTGGTAAGCGCGCGGCAAAGGCGAGCAATCTGCACGCTCGCGCCCCCTATTCCGGTGGCAGTAGCGAGAAAGAATTGCTTACAGCCAGATGGTGAACTGCCGACAATGAAGATGTCTCCCGCTTCGACTCCGCACGAGCCGCCTTCGCCATGCAGTCCCTCAGCCCCCGCGTCTCGCGCATGATGCCCCTTCTCGCCCTGTGCTCAGCCAGCCTCATCGCTTGCGGCGGCGGCGAGCAGGCCAAGGAAGAGAAGGCGCTCTCCAGCGTCACGCCAAGTGGTCAGCTTGCCTCTGCAGCTGAACCAGCCGCCGAAGCCGCCAGCACGCCGAGCGCAGATGCACCCGCATCGGCAGCCAGCGCTGCGCCCGCCAGCAGCTCGGCGGTTACAGCCAGCACCACAGGCCCGAGTCCGTCGCGACGCGCTCAGGCGCTAACACCGGCGGCATCAGCCGGTACGAGCAGAGCCACCAGCACGACGGTCGTCACAACCGGCGGCGGCAGCACGACGGTCATCACACCCAGCACCAGCAGCACCACCACGAGTCCGACGATTCGCCCCAACGGACTCTGGACCGCCTCTGAAACGACCGTCGCCGCGCCAGTCTCGAACGGCGATGGCTCCTTGACCACTGCCTCTTCGGCCAAGGCTTTGGCAGCGCCATCGGCCGGTGTGTTCTATGGTCAACGCGAGGCCCGCGAAGACTGGACTGGCCTTGCGGCCAGGGTCAAGAGCTCCACCGACGTGGCCAATTGGCTGAAGGCGCAGAAGGCCGACGTTGACGCCTGGATGGCCAAGAACCCCGAGCGCGCCGACATGGTCGGCGGCTGGGTGCAGAACTATCTTGATCCCAAGACGGGCGCATTGGTCACCTGGACCGTTGACAGCCCCGAGCCCGCAAGGGCGGCCAGCACGGCCGAGCAAAAGTACTACGAAGGCTGGGTCGCCTATGTACGAGGCTACAACATTGCCCGCACGCAGATGGCGGCCCGCATCTACCGCCTGACTGGCGATACCAAGTATGGCGAATGGGCGGCCAAGCAACTCGATTTCTACGCCAAGAACTACAAGACCTGGCCGCTGCGCACCTTCAATGGCCGCGGGCAGATGTACCGCCACGGCCTGGACGAAGCCTATGACAGCTTCACCCTGGTCGACGCAGCCCGGCTGCTTGAAAGCTATGCCGGTAGCGCGCGCAACCAGGCCTGGCGCGATGGCCTGTTCCTGCCCATGGCCACAAATCTGAAAACCGTGACCACGCCGATGAGCAATATCGCGCTGTGGCATTACGCCGCCATCTCCGGCATCGCGCTGCGCTTCAAGGACACAACCCTGCTCGACTATGGGCAGAACCATACCCAGGGTCTGCTGGCGACACTGCGCTATGGCGTCACTGCCGATAACCTCTGGATCGAAGGCACCTTCGCCTACAACGACTATGTGGTCGACGCGATGTCCAAGCTGCTCACCCAAGCCTCGCTGGAAGGCCGCAGCAGCACCTTCCAGGCCGAGCGCGATTTCACGCTGCGCCTGATGCTGGCAGCCTTCGACTACCGCTTTGCCGACAATATGCTGCCCACCCCCAGCGACAGCTCAGCCAAGTTGCCGGTGGCCACCCCGGCCGTACATTGGAAGCTGTTCCGTGTGCTGCCCACCTACTACGGCGTCGACCTGGCCAACCGCTGGCGCACCTGGGAATCACTGCTGGACCCGCCGAGTGCGACGCCGAGCGCGCCGACCTTGCCCACCGTCTACACACGCAATTTCCCGAGCATCCGCATGGCGGTGCTGAAGTCTGGCAATTGGCAGGCCTTCTTCCACTACGGCCAGGCCACGGGCAATCATGCTCAAGAAGAAGCGCTGGCCTATGAGCTCTATGACGGCACCACACAGATCAGCACCGACTCCGGCACCGTCAGCTACACCTCGCCCTACCACACCGACTACTTCAGTCGTGGCCCCGCCAACAACGTCGCGCTGATCGACGGGCTTGGCCAGTCAAGCTGGGGCAAGGGCGACGTCACCGACTTCACGGCCAGTGCCAACCGATTGGTTGCCCAGCACACCAACTACCGGCCCGGTGTCACGGTGTCACGCGGCCTGCGCGTCACCAGTGCCGGCATGGCCGAACAAACCAGCATCAACGTCAACAGCACACAGGCCGGGATTCCGCCCGCCAGCAAGCGTCTCGGCATCGCATTCCACAGCGCCTGCCAGATCAGCCCGCAGGCGGGACTGAGCACAGCGCCAGCAGTCGCGTTGCCCAGCGCAATTGGCCTGAGCTATTGGAAAGAAACCAAGATGTGGACCGCTGGCACCAACTGGACGGTCAGCCTGGTCTGCGGCAGCAAGAGCTATACGCTGAGCGTCTCCGGCCCGGCCAACCAGCGTGTGTATCTCTCGCGAGCGCCCACCACGCCGCTGCCCACATTGCGCAATGTGCTGTACTACGAAGCGGTAGGCACCGCTGCCAGCTACAGCAGCGAGATCAAACCCTTGGTCAATTGAATGTCGCCATGCGCAGCGCTGGATTCAAGCATTGACCGCGGTCCTGTGCTCAGGCTCTTGCCTGAGCTAGCTGACCAAGCAAGCCGCTGATCACGCGGTCAATAAAGCACTGAAACGACAAGTCGCCCCGAATGCGCCGCTCACCAGCCTCGCCAAATACCCGAGCGAGCGCCGGGTCGCCAAGCAACTGCCCGAGCCGCTGAGCCAGTTCACCGACCTCATCGCTGCGCAAGCGGAAGCCGGTCACACCATCCTGGACCAGATCATCGGCGCTGCCGTCGGCATAACCCGACACCACCGCCAGCCGGTGCGCCATGGCCTCGTTGATGGCCAGCCCGCCGGTACCAGGCAGCACGAAGACATCGGCCGCGTCAAAGTAGCGCCCCACGCCTTCGACCACCCGGCCGGTGGCCAACCAATCGCTGCGAGCGCCGTAGCGCTGTTTCAGCACCTCGAGATAGGCGCCATCGCCAACCAGTACAAACATGGCGGCCGGGTCATTCAGCTGGTCCAGCGCGGCGAACACCCGATCAAGGTTTTTCTCCTCGAGCACCGCGCCGACATAGAGCACGATGCGCTTGCCGGCAAGTTGCGGGTACTGGGCGACCAGCGCCTCGCGCGCCTGCGCCTTGTCGCCGGCCACAATGGCGCCCTCGTCGATGGTGTTGTGCATCACGATGGTCTGCTCGGGTCGCGCACCATGAGCCACCGAATAGCGCTGCGCATTGCTGTGATAGCAAAGATGCAGATCAAAGCGCGGAATGAAGGCGCCAAGAATCGTCCGCTTGATCAGGCCGGGGTTGTACTCGTAGCCACATTGCCAGGACACCAGCTTGCAGCCCCATTTGCGCTTGTGCATGGCGATTTGCCATTCTGACCATGTCCCCGAGTGACACATGGTGACGATGATGTCTGGCCGCTGTTTATCCAGTTGTTCAATCAGGCCTTGCTGATTGCGAAGTGCGTAACCGCCCACATATTTCTCGAACAAGCGGTAGTAGCGTTGATCACGCACAACCGCCTGACTAAGGGGCGTGCGACCTGCCGCGGCAAGCTCATGCTTGGCCGTGTACAAGGTGAACTCCCCACCCAAGGCCTTGATGCGTGCTTCGATCGCTTGCAAGGTTGGGCGGTGGTAGTGCATCACGTAGTCAAAGACGAACGCGATCTTCATGATGGTTTGACTCCTGATGCCTTGCGTCCCAAAGCTGACACGCAAGCGAAACGTTATGGATTAGGCGAGCGTTTGATGGCTACCGGGCGCGCCTTCGCGCCATTGACGCAAGCCCTGTAGGCGTCCCCAACTCGTTGCAAGGCCAACCGCCATGGACTGCAGACCGGGCCTGAGCAGCGCCTTCACCGTCGGCGCAAGAAGGCCTCGAAGCACGATCCAAACGGACAAGCGGTGCTTGGCGTAAATGGCCCCGGTGCCTCGCGCGCGCGACATCGCTGAACGCCACGCTTGGGAAAGAGCAACTGCGGGCCGCCGCCCGAAGGCGTGGTGCACCCTGGCTGTCGACAGCCCTTCAATCCGTGCCCCGGCGTGCAGCGCCCGCAGGACAAGGTCGATTTCTTCCGCAGCGCCGAACCACTGCCCGACGCCCAGCCGCTCGTCGAATCCATGCAGACGACGTAGCAGCGCCGCTTTGAGGAACAGGGAAATCGAGCTTGCCTCACCGCCGCGATAGGCGCGCCACGCGGCCAGCTCCAGCGCGTGCCCGTCGGCCCTCTGCCCCAGGACCTGACTTTGCTCAACCCAGTTGATGCTGAGCCCGTCCAAGGCTGAGTCGGCTTCGAAAGCTGCAAGAACCCGTGCCACCGTGTCTGGCTCGTACCAGCAGTCATCGTCGGGAAAGGCGATGACCTCCCCCGTTGCCTGCGCGATGCCCAGATTGCGGGCGCCCGAGAGGCTGGGACGACCTAGACGCAAATGGCGGATGTTCAGTCCGCCGGCCTTGGCCTCGTCAACGAGGACGTTCAGTCGATCGTCCGGATTCTGATCGACCAGCAAGACCTCAAAGCGCTGATCAGTCTGCCTGCAGAGCGCATCGAGGCCGCGCGCCAAGTCGTCCGTGCGCCCAACCGTCGCCAACACCAAGCTTGCTTTCATGACCCAAGGCCTTTGCGCATGCCCTTGCTGCCCACAAATCCAATCGAGCGCAACCAGTAGAGCGGGTTATGCCTCGCCGCGGGCGACAGCAGCATGGTCCATGCACGTCTCAGCTCCCCCGCTGCGGCATTCGTTCTGGCGAGATTGATCAGATGGGAGGCGAGCAAGCGTCGGGCACCCGCTCGCATAGGCGCGGGCACGGCTCCCGCACTCAATCGCTGCGCCAAGCGCTGATAGCAAGGCAGCATGTCCATCACCACAGCCCCTGTCGTGGCGCTGTTTGGCACAGCCTGCGTGTACGCGACCAAGGGGCGGTTGTCGTGCGCCACTGCAGTACGCTCGGCAAGGCGGAACCAGAGGTCCTGGTCTTCCCCTAGCTTTTCGCCAACGGCAAAACGGAAACCACCGTCTAGCAATAGTGCGCGCTTGATCGCCACGCCACTGGCGTTCATGAATGGTTGATACGCCCATTCACGGTAGAAGTCTTTAACCAATCCAATTGCTCCAGGCGATTCGTGCCGGCGCAGGAATGACTTGTGCTGGCCGTCAGGCCAGACAGCTTCATAGCCACAGCACAGCAGCCCGGCATCCGGAAACTGCCGCGCAAGCTGATGCATCGCCGCCAGAAACCCTGGTCGGTACTGGTCATCAGCATCAAGAAAACAGACGTACTCGCCGTGCGCCGCCTCAAGGCCACGATTGCGCGCGGCAGCGACGCCAGCGTTCGCTTGCTGAATCAGCGTGACTCGGGGTTCGGCGAGCCCATGAACGAGCGCTGGACCTGCGTCTGTCGACCCATCGTCAATGACGATGACCTCCAGCTCGGCCTGGGCTTGCGAGAGCACTGACTGCAATGCCGCCAGTACAAACTGCTCTTTGTTGTAGAGCGGAATGACGACGCTGAAAAATGGTCCTGGCATGCTCAGTAGGACATACGCAAGCCGTTCAAGACGACTCGCTGCTTGGGTTCCGGTTTGGGCAATTGAAGTGCGAGACGGAACAGCAGCATGTGCACCAGGATTTCCGCATTAAACAGTGTGGTCGTGGTCAGTGGCGCTTCCGTCACACAGCGTGCCGCGACAAAAAGGAACAGCGCCCAGGACACGCCACGTGTCGCCGGCGCCGAACGCCAGGCGCACCAGGCCAGCGAAACGAAATAGACAACAAAGCACAGCGCGCCCACGCTACCGGCCACACTGAGCGACTGGAAGAACTGGTTGTGAGCACTGAAAGCGAACAGCATGCCGATACGCATCCGGTGCAGCGGCCCCCAGGCCTCGGGGCCATAGCCGAACAGCGGATTGGCCTCCCAGGCCGAGATGGCAGCACGCCAGATCGCGGCCCGACCGGTCAGCGTGGTCACGTCGCCACCGGCGCGGCTGAACAGGAATTTATCGAGCAGGCGGCCGGTGTCCACAATCATCAGGCCGGCACAGACCAGCAGCCCGAGCGCAACAGCCCCGAGCAGAAAACCGACGCGCAGCCGGCCATGCTCATCGCGCCCCCAGCGGTACCAAGCCAGCACACCGGCGATCATGAAGGCGGCCGCCCAGGCGGTCTTTGACTGCGCGATCAACAGCACGACCAATGCGACCAGCCAGACCACCGCGCCGAACAGGCGGCGGCGCATCGGGTATAGGTATTCCAGCAGCATCAGCAACAGCGCCAAGGGGCCGATGGAGTTGGCGTGCGAACCCAGCCCCCAGAAGCGGAACTTCAAACCCGGCACCCAGCTGCGCGCATAGGGGCGCTCCAGCACCAAGTCGGGCTTGACAGCAACGAGCGCCAAGCCAATCAACATCATGCCCAGCAGCGCCAGCTTGGCGAAACGCAGCATCGCCTCCGGGTCTTCATTGCGCGCCACATAGATGGCAATGAACAGCACCGGCGCGTAGAACATATTGTGGATAAAGGCGGGATGCGTGCCGAAGGCACTGCTGAGCACCGTGCCCGAAAAGAAGAAGGCGAGAAAGCTCAGGAATAGCGTCGTGGCGGCCGGGCTGGACGGATTGCTCTGGCGACGCAGCAGATGGCCGAACACGCGGGCGATGCACAAGGCCAGCACGGCGCCGGTAAACAGCCGCAGCACACCTCCGCCGCCACCGCCCGCGGCCTGCATTTCGGGGTCGAAATCGCTCAACCCCAGCTTGCGACCGGACATCAATGAGGACACGCCGATCGCGGCAATCATCAGCACGGGCAGCAGCGGCACCACCCAACGGCTGAAATGCCGCTCAGCCGAGAACACCCCCACCTGCACCAGCACCAGCAGCAGGGCCACGCCCAGCGCCATGCCGCCGAAGATCAGAAAGCCGATGAGATCAGCGATAGTCATTCAGACCCTCTTGCCGGCGAGAAACGCCATACGCTTTGACAGTTTTGCAGGCAGCTTGCGCAACACCTGCTCGAGCACGCTTTGCAGCGGCAGTGGAATTATCCAGGGAAGCAGGCGCAGCGCGGCCAGGTGAAGCGCCGTGGCGAGCACGGCGATCAGTGCCAGGCGCGCCAGTGCCGGCAGGCCGGCCAGGCCCCGTTCGAGCAACAAGACTTCCACGACCGCCAGCACCGTCAGCAGCAGGCCACCGCGCAACGAATGCCACAGAGCGCCAGCGCCCATCTGCATGGTGCGCAGCGCGCTGAACACGACAACGCTGCAACGCAGTGCAAACAGGCCCAGCGTGCCCCAGGCGAGCGCGGCAATGCCGTAGGGCGCGAGCAGCCAGCAGCTCAGCGCCCAGGCCAGCGCTACGGGCGCCTGTACACGGAACTCGCGGCCCGGCTTGCCACCGGCCCAGAGCAGCGGCGTGGCCATGCCCCAGATCAGGAACAGCGGCATGGCCAGCGCCAATGGCCGGCAGACCTCAGCCGCGCCCAGCCACTTGTCGCCATAAAGCACCAGGATGAAGGTCGGTGCCAGCGCGGCCAGCGCTGCAAAGAGCGGCAAGATGAAGCAGGCAATCGCTGCGACCAGCGCCGAAAAGCCCTGAGCAATGCGGGCTCGGCTCGCGGCCTCGGCGGTGACACCGCCATCGCTGCCCTCGGCGATCCGCGCCGAGGCCGAGAAGAACACCGGCTGCAACACGCCCAACAGCGTGCTGGTCGGGTTGTAGAGCATGTTGTAGGTGGTGGCGTAGAGCCCGATCTCGCGCGCCGGAAACAGCCGGCCGATGAAAACGCGGTCGGTGTTGTTGATCGCCCAGTTCAGGATGTTGGTGAAGAACACCGTCGCCCCATAGGCACTCTGCGCGCGGGCCTGCTCGTACCAGAGCAGGGGCTTGAGCGCGTGGCGAGGGCCCGCATAGAGCAGCAGGCCGCTCACCAGTGTTTGCACCAGCCAGGCCAGCACCAGCGCATCGACACTGGGCCGCCACAGCGCCAGCGGAATGCCCACGCAGAGATAGCCCAGCACATAGCCGAGCAACTGCGCCAGCTGGATGCGCTTGAAGTCCAGGCCGCGCTTGAGCAGGTTCAGCGAGGGGGCAGCCAGGGCGTTGAGCAGGCAGACCGGCGCCAGCGCCTGCACCACGCCGGCCGAGCGCACGTTGCCGAAGAAGCCGGCGATAGGCGCGGCGGCCAGCCAAATCGCGGCCGTTACCGCGGTGCCGAGGATCAGTTGCCAGGTGAAGACGAAGCGCACGTCAGCGGCACTGACCTCCTTCTTCTGGATCAGGCCATAGGCCAGGCCCACATCCGAAAAGAAGCCACTGAAGCTGACGACGATGGCGCCAATGGCGAACAGGCCGTACTCCGAGGGGCCGAGCAGCCGCGCCAGCACGACCTGCGAACCAATCTGCAACAGCATGCGTGCCAGCGCACCGCCCGCGCCCCAGGAGACGGCCGCGAGTGCTTTGGAGCCAAGGCCTTGCGCCATCGCTGCGGAGTTGCCTGGCGTTTTAGGCCTGCGCGTAGCGTGCCAGGAAGTCCTGGTAGGCCAGCGCAATGCCTTCGCGCAGCGGCAGACGTGCCTGCCAGCCCAGCGCGCGAAGCCGCGAAACATCCAGCAGCTTGCGTGGCGTGCCATCGGGTTTGGAGCTGTCGAACGCAATGCGGCCGGTAAAACCGATCACGTCCATCACCGTCTCAGCCAGTTCACGGATGGTCACGTCCTCACCGGTGCCAATATTCACCAGCGGGCCGTCATAGCCCTGCTCGGCCAGATGCACGCAGGCATCGGCCAATTCGTCCACATACAGGAACTCGCGCATCGGCGTGCCGCTGCCCCAGACCACGTATTCGGCATCACCACGCTGCTTGGCCTCATGGGCCTTGCGGATCAACGCCGGCAGCACATGGCTGTTGGCGAGGTCGTAGTTGTCGTTGGGGCCGTAGAGATTGGTCGGCATCACGCTGACGTACTGGCGCCCGTATTGCGCGTTATAGGCCTCGCAGAGCTTGATGCCGGCGATCTTGGCGATCGCATAGGGCTCGTTGGTGGGCTCCAGCAAGCCGGTCAACAGGCTGTCTTCATGCAGCGGCTGCGGCGCCAGCTTGGGGTAGATGCAGCTCGACCCCAGGAACATCAGCCGCTGCACGCCGGCCTGATGGGCAGCGTGGATCAGGTTGGCGGCGATGGTCAGGTTCTCGTAGATGAAGTCGGCGCGGTAGACGTTGTTGGCCTGGATACCGCCCACCTTGGCCGCGGCGATGAACACATAGTCAGGGCGCTCGGCGGCCATGAAGGCAGCCACGGCGCGCTGATCCAGCAGGTCGAGCTCCTGGCGGCTGCGTGTGATCACCCGCTCGTAACCGGCTCGCTGCAGTCGGCGCACGATGGCCGAACCCACCATGCCACGGTGGCCGGTCACAAAGACCTTGGCGCCCGCCTTGAGCGCAGAAACAGGGCTGCTGCTCATCACTCGTTGTAGTCGTAGGCCTGGAAACCGGCCAGCTTGACCAGGCTGTCGCGACGCGCATCGGCGTAGTCGGACTGCACCATCTCGGCCACCAGCTCACGCAGCGTGGTCTTGGGCGTCCAGCCCAGCTTTTCCTTGGCCTTGGTCGGGTCGCCCAGCAGGGTCTCAACCTCGGTCGGGCGGAAGTAGCGCGGGTCAACGCGCACGATCACGTCACCGACCTTGCACTTGGCCTTGTCGCCGCTCACTGCCGTCACACGGCCGACCTCGTCAACGCCCTCGCCCTCGAAGGCCAGCGTCACGCCCAGTTCGGCGGTCGCGAATTCCACGAACTGGCGCACGCTGTACTGCACGCCGGTGGCGATGACGAAGTCTTCGGGCTGGTCCTGCTGCAGCATCAGCCACTGCATCTCGACGTAATCACGGGCATGGCCCCAGTCGCGCAGCGCGCTCATATTGCCCAGGTGCAGGCAGTCCTGCAGGCCCAGCGCAATGCGCGCAATCGCGCGGGTGATCTTGCGCGTGACGAAGGTCTCGCCGCGCAGCGGGCTTTCGTGGTTGAACAGCACACCGTTGCAGGCGTACATGCCATAGGCCTCGCGGTAGTTCACCGTGATCCAGTAGCCGTAGAGCTTGGCCACCGCATAGGGGCTGCGCGGGTAGAAGGGCGTGGTTTCCTTCTGCGGGATCTCTTGCACCAGACCATACAGTTCGCTGGTGGAGGCTTGGTAGAAGCGTGTCTTCTCTTCCAGGCCCAAAATGCGGATCGCTTCCAGGATGCGCAGCGTGCCGATGCCATCGGCATTGGCGGTGTACTCGGGCGTCTCGAAGCTGACGGCCACGTGGCTCATCGCCGCGAGGTTGTAGATCTCGTCGGGCTGGACCTGCTGAATGATGCGGATCAGATTGGTCGAGTCGGTCAGGTCACCGTAGTGCAGCACGAAGTTGCGGTTGTCGACATGCGGGTCCTGGTACAGGTGGTCGATGCGGTCGGTGTTGAACAGCGAGGCACGGCGCTTGATGCCGTGAACCTTGTAACCCTTCTTCAACAGAAACTCGGCCAAGTAGGCGCCATCCTGCCCTGTCACGCCGGTGATGAGCGCTACCTTTTGCTTTTCCACGATAAACCTCCTGAATTTATTTCTGCGGCGCACCGAGCAGGCGCGAGGCCCAGCGCGATTCGATGGCGCGGCTCATGTCGGCAATGAAGGCCGTCTGCAGCGCATAGCCCTCAGCCGTATTGCCGGTGATGTTGGACACCCGCACCAGCATGCCATCGGGGATCATGCCGCGCAGGCCGTAGCGCAGTTGCACCAGCTTCTGATCGGTACCGCTGACCGCCACATACTCGCCAACGGCAAACCAGAAGGTCACCGGCTCGATGCGGGCATTCAGCTGCGCCACCATGCGCTGCACCGGCAGCACACGGCCATCGGGCAGCGTGAGCTTGTCCGACGACTTGGAATTGATCTGGAAGCCCTGAGCGGGGTAACAGACATCGGGCCGGTGAGCGCGCGTGCCGTCCGATTGGTCGCCGCCATAGGCGACGGACAGCATGATACGGTCGCCCTTGGCATTGACGTAGATACGGCTCAGTGTCTGGTTGTAAATCTTGTTAAGCCGCGCAGCCAGATCGGGCGAAACGATGCTGACCGGGCCGCGGGTATCAACTTGCCAGTCACCAAACTGGGTGGGGAAAGCCTGCTCGAGTTCCATCTTCTGCCATTGGTCGGCCAGATGGATGGTGGGCGTCGCGACATAAGCGCCAATGGCAGCGCATGCCAGCACAGCCGCGATGGCAGCTGCGCGCAGGCGCAGGCCGCGAACCGGCCTAGCCCCAAGGCTGACTTCAGCACTCATGCAGCCTCCTGATTCTTCGTCTTGAAGAAAAAGCCCAGCAGTTTGTCGACCACCAGCATCACCGACAGCGCGACCATGAACAGCACCATGCCGGCAAAGCCGTGCACAAAGCCCTGCCCGGCTTCATCGCCGAAATAGTAGGTCACCAGCACCAGAATCATCACCCGGGTCACATTGGCCACGAAGGCAATCGGGATCAGCAGGATTGCCAGCGTCACATTGCGTGCGACCGAGGTATAGGCCATCAGGTTCATGTACAGCATGCCGAGCGCTTCCAGCGTGAACATCGAGTTCAAGCCCGCGCAGGCATCGGCCACCAAGAGCTGGTACTGGCCCACCGTCAACATCACGCCGGCACGTCCCACTGGATAGCCAAGCGCGTAAAGCAGATTGCTGGCCACAGCCGATACCGCCGACTTCAGCGGCGAAGTAACCGAGGCCACCAGTGCCTCGGGCAAGGGCAGCATGAAGAACAGGAAGAACAGCGGGAACCAAGCCGCGCGCAACCCGGCCCAGCCGCGAAAGATCAGCAGCAAGGCCGCCAGTACCAGGATCTGCGAGCCGACCTCAAAGATCAGCACCGCCTGCGAGCGGCCCACCACGTAGACCAGCGCGGCGAAGGCCAGCAGCGTGTAGCCGAGCACGGGCGCCGCGCGCGACTGCAATTCGACCAAGCGATAGCGCAGTTGGTAGAGCAACCAGCCCGCCACAGCAAGGATGATGGGGCCATGGCCCTGCTCGTCAGTCGACCAGACTTGCTGGCTCAGCGAGTAGTAGGCTGGCAGGTAGAGCAGCGCGAAGGCTGCCACGACCATCAGCAGGGACGGCAGATCGACCGAGGGCGGAATGACGGGGCGGCGCGGCGCCACCACCGCGGTAGCGGCTGCCCCCGCGGCGGGCTTTGTGGCCATGGGCTTCAGAACTCGTTGAGTACAGCGCCGGCAATCTGCACGGCACTGCCGGCCAGCGAACCGACCAGATCACGCAGGCCATCAATGCGCGCCACGTTCTTTCGCGCCAGCACCAGCGCGGCACCGCATCGAGCGGCAACCACGCAAGGATCGGCGCCCTGGGCAGCAGCCGGCGTGTCGACAACAACATGGTCGAACTTGCCGGTCAATTCGCGCATCAGCAGGCCAAAGGCCGGACGCTCCAGCAATTCCAGCGGATTCGGCGGAATCGGGCCAGCCGGCAGAACGAACAGGCTAGGAACGCCCTCGACCTGTTGGATGGCAGAACGCTCGGTACGGCCGGAGAGAATTGTCGACAGCCCCTTGCCGCCTTGCACAGCAAAGACCTCATGCTGACGCGGATCGCGCAAATTGGCGTCCACCAGCAGCACACGGCCGCCAAGCTGAGCCAGCGACACCGCCAGATTGGCAGCAATATAGGTCTTGCCATCGCCGGCCGAGGGGCTGATCACGGCAATCGCCGCACGCGGACCCTCGCCGTTATTGACCCGCATGGTAACCTGGGTGCGTACACCGCGAATTGCCTCGGCTTGCACCGAGAACGGTTCGTTCAGGGAAACCAACTCGGGGCTGCTGAGGCGGCGCTCGGCCGAAGCCAGCGGGTAGTGGAACTGCTGCGCAAGTGCCGACAGCACCTCATCTTCGCTGGCCAGGCCCAGCGCAATGGCAGCCTCGCCAAAGCGAGCGCCCTTCTCGCGCTGATAGGCCAGCACACGCTCGACTTCGGCGGCACTCAGGTTGCGCGTGGCACGGATGATGTCGCCGATCGAACGATCTTGACCAGCGCTGGTGTCTTGAGAGGCGTCCACGGTACTTCCAGCCTTGGCTTCAACAGAGTTGTTCATCATTGCGCCCCTTTGCCGGCCGCAGCCTGGCCCAACAGGCGTTGCTGCATCTGACTGCCCTTGGCGGCACGGCCGAACAGACGGCGCGCTGCCGGGTGCGGCACGACGCCAATCACCGGCACGCCCAGTGCCTGCACCACATCCTCAACGCTGCGCACACGGCGATCGAGCAATTCCAGCACCAGGCAAACGCCCACCGCCAGCAAGGTGCCACCAAAGACGGCCACGATGGAGTTCAAAAGCATGCGCGGCGAAGTCGCTTCGACCGGCGGTACAGCCTGAGTCAGTACCGAGACGTTCGCCTGCGTGGCCTGGCTTTCCAGACTGCTCTGGTTCAGGCGCTGCTGCACCTGGTCGTAGGCACGTTGCGCGTTTTCGGCATCGCGTTGCAGGACGGCGCCTTCGTCGCGGACCGCCTTCAGCTGCAGCAGCTTGCTGCGCTGTGCTTCCAGCGCGGCACGCAGTTCGCCGACGCGCTGTTGGTTGATGGTGTTGGCCACACCGACACCGCTGCTGATCTTGCGCGTTTCCGCGTCCATCTTGCTGCGCAGCTCATTGATATTGGCCTTGGCCTCCAGCACTTGCGGATGCGCTTCGCCCAGGCGCGAGCCCAGTTCCTGCAGACGGGCTTCAGCACGCGCCAGATCGGCCTTCATGCCAGCGATCAGCGGGCTGTTCAAGACTTCCTGCATGCGGTCAGCCGACGCGCCGTTGGCCATGGACTGGCGGCTGCCCGACTCGGCGGCCAAGGCTTGAATCGCCACCAGCTGGCTTGACAGCTCGTTCAAGCGCGCCGTCTCGACGTCCAGACGCTCATCGGCAGCGATGATGCCCTTTTCCTTCTGAAAGTCGGACAGCTTGGCCTGCGCTTTTTCCAGCGCTTCGCGGGCTTCCTTGGCGCGCGACTCGAAGAAGCTCGAGTACTGCTTGGCCGGATCGACGCGCAGCTCCACCGAAGTTTCCAGATAAGCCTGCACAAAGGCATTGGCCAGGCCGGCAGCAAATCGAGGGTCCGGCGCCTTGTAGGTGACGGTGATCACGTTCGACTCGCGCGAAGGCCGCACTTCAAGACTCTTCTGGAAGGAGTCGGCCAGCCACTGTTCGATGGAGCCTTCGCCGTCGGTGGCTTCCTTCCACTGCTCGCGGATGGTCGGGTTCTCGGTCAACTTCAGATTGCGAACAACCTTGTAGGCCACCCGATCACTCTGGATGACGTCAATTTGAGTAGCCAGATAGCTCGGGCTCAGGGCACCCGAATAGAGCACGGCGCTGACCGGATCGGGCTTGGCCACATCGATCACCACCGACGCGACACCGGTGTACTTCTTGGGCAGCACGGCACTGATCAGCACCGTCAACACCACGGTGCCGAAGAAGATGCCGAGCGCCAGCTTCCAGCGAGCACGGATGATGGAAAGGAATTGAATAAAACTCATGCTAGCTCCGCGTCAGAACAGGCTCTCGCGCACATACACCACATCGCCATCCTTGAGCGCCTCATCCATGGCTGGCTGCAGAATCTGCACCTTGCCATCGGGGCCCTTGCGATGCACGCGAATGCCCTTCTCGGTACCGCGCAGCGTCGTGCCGCCGCCGGCGGCCAGCGCCTGCAGCAGCGTCATGCCGCGCTCCAGGCGGCTGGCGCCCGGGCGTTGCACTTCGCCGTAGATGTAGACCAGCGGAGCGCGGTCGACCCACAGCACGTCGCCGTTTTGCACGATCACGTCCTGCTCACGGCCACCAGGCGCGAACACGCCGGGCAGATCGATTTCCTGGCGGTAGGGCTGGCCGTTGCGGGTGCCAGAAAGCACCAGCACTTCAGCGCCGTTACCTGCGACCCCGCCAGCATTGGCGAGCAGATCGGTCAGGCGCATATCGGCCACATCCAGCGGATAGCGGCCGGGACGATTGACCTGGCCGAGCACGCTGGCCTGGTTGCCGCGCACCTGCAGCACCACGATGGTGACCTGCGGTTGCTTGACGAAGTTGCCGCTCTTCAGGCCATCGCCGATGACGCGCTCGGCCTGCGACAGCGTGCGGCCACCCAGATGCACCGGCCCGAGCAGCGGGTAGGAAATGATGCCGTTCTCGGAGACGCGGGTCTCGAGCAGCAGATCAGGGTTTTGATAGACGCTGATGCGCACCACGTCGCCGGCACCGAGACGGTACTCGGCAGCCACCGCGGCAGTGCCGCTGGCTGGCGCAACATCGGCCGCGTGAACCGTCTGCAAGGCCGCAGCGGCCAGCAGGCCGGCAGCCATCAGCAGGGACAGGGGTTGCTTGGACTTCAACTTCATTTCAGACCCATTCCCTTGGAAATCGAGTTGGCATCGAGGCCGCTGGCAGCCGGCGCTGCCGGGGCGACCGGAGCAGCCGTCGGTGCAGGCGCGGCGCTGGCCGCAGCGGCCGCCGCTGCAGCGGCTTCGGCGAACTTGCCGACGTATTCGACCTTGGCCGCGTCACGCAGTGCCTTCATTTCCTTTTGCACCAGTTCGCCCTTGCGCTGGTTGCTGAGGAACTGCTCGATGGCCGGGCGAGCGCGGGCTTCGTCGACCGGCTGGCTGCGCGAGCCGACCAGGAACAGCACTTGCAAGCCGTTGGGCGCCTGGCTGACCAGCGAGTCGCCGTCCTTCAGGCGGGCCACCGTATCCAGGCTGGCCAGCGGCAGCTGCTCGGCGGCGCGCACAGCCTGGTTGCCGACGAACTTGATGTCGTTGGCCTTCAGGTAGTCGGCGAACTCGCCCATGTTCTTGGCGCTCTTGAGGCGCTCGCGAACGCCCACGGCCTGCTCGGGTGTTGCCTCAATCATCAGCTCCTGCAGGCTGTAGACGCGGCGCTCCTTGAACAGCGCCGGCTTGGCGTTGTAGTAGGCGCTGATTTCCTCGGCCGTCGGCTTGGCGATGCCTTCACCCAGGCGCTCGACGTAAGCGCGAGCGATGATTTCACGCTTGGCCGCTTCGATCTGCTGAACGACGCGTGGATCGCGGTCAAGCTTCAGGTCCTGCGCCTTCTGCACGGCCAGTTCCTGTTCGATCAGACGTTCCAGCACCTGGCGGCCGGCAGCTTCGGCCTGTTCGGGCTTCAGGCCCTGCTGGCGCTGCAGCACATAGTTGATCTGATGAACGGTGATCTCTTCCTTGTTGACCTTGGCGGCGGTCTGCGAGGCCTTGTCGCCCTTCTTGCCATCGCCGCAGGCCGTCAGCAGCAGCGCAGCGGAGGCCACAGCGGCCACCAGACTGACGCGGGCCAATGAGGCCGCACCCTGCCGGCGCGCCAGCGTTTGCTCGATCAAGTTCATAGCTCAGCTTTCTTTTCTGGACCTGGGAGCCCGTCAACCAGCGCCGACGGACTCTTTTGCCTTTTGTTTGACCCTCACGCGCAGCCACTCCCCGCGCGAAACGGCGAGTGTAACTTTGCATGGTGACACCTGACCCTCCCTAGGCCGCCGACAGGCGTAACAAACACCCACCAGCCGCAACGGACAGTCTCCCAACGCTTGACCCAGCCACCAAGGGCAAGGGTCGGGCCCGATGGTAGCCGCGAGGCATGAGTCTGCACCGATCAAAGCGAACGGTCCTCCCCGAATTCGGGGACGCCCAAGGGAAAACCATGAGAATTGACTGTGCCAGACCCGGCACGACGGGCGCTCAACGCACAAGGCGCCCGGCAGGCCTCAGCTCAGCACTTGATACCGGCATGAAGCGCCACGATGCCGGCGCTGAGGTTGTGCACGTCGACGTGGCCAAAGCCGGCCGTCTTCATCATCGCCTTGAGCTCCTGCTGAGCCGGGTGCATGCGGATCGACTCGGCCAGATAGCGGTAGCTCTCGGCATCGCCGGCAATCATCTGGCCCAGCTTGGGCAGGATCTTGAACGAATACCAGTCGTAGGGCTTGCGCAGCGGCTCGGCCACGCGCGAGAACTCCAGCACCAGCAGCCGGCCGCCGGGCTTGAGCACGCGGCACATCTCGGCCAGGGCCTGGTCCTTGTGGGTCATATTGCGCAAGCCGAAGGCGACGCTGACCAGATCGAAGCTGGCGTCCTTGTAGGGCAGCTGTTCGGCGTCGCACAGGTTGGTGGGCAGCACCAGGCCTTCGTTGAGCAGGCGGTTGCGGCCCTGGCGCAGCATCGCTTCATTGATATCGGTGTGCACGACCATGCCGCGCTCGCCCACATGGCGGGCAAAGGCGCGCGACAGATCGCCGGTGCCGCCGGCGATGTCCAGCACGCGCTCGCCCGGCTGCAGATTGGCCACGGCCACGGTGTAGGCCTTCCAGGCCCGGTGCATGCCCATGGACATCAGGTCGTTCATGATGTCGTAGCGCGAGGCGACCGAGTCAAACACGCCGCGCACGCGCTGTGCCTTCTCGCGCTCGTCGACGGTCTGGAATCCGAAATGGGTGCTGCTCATGGGCGTCTTGCCTTAATGATGATGGCCGCAGGCGCCGCCGCCCTTGACGGGCATGGGGTCGTCGCGCTGCACGCCGGCCGCGGCCAGCCGCGCTTCATAGTCGCGCCATAGCTGATCCTGGCGGCTGCCGAGTTCGTGGAGGTAGTCCCAGCTGAAGATGCCGCTGTCGTGGCCGTCGGAGAACACCGGCTGCACGGCGTAATGCCCGACCGGCTGAAGATCGACGATCTGTACCTCGCGCTTGCCGGTCTGCAGCGTCTCCTGGCCCGGCCCATGGCCTTTCACTTCGGCCGAGGGGCTGTAGACACGCAGCAGCTCAAAGGGCAGACGAAAGCGCTGGCCATCGGCGAAGGCGATCTCGAGCACGCGCGATTGCTGGTGCACGGTGATTTCGGTCGGAACAGGGGTGTCGGGGCGCAGGCCGGCCATGGCTTCAGGAGCGCAGCCGTGGCTGCGCAGCGTGGGAAGGCGGTCAGTGTAGCGCCCTGCCCCGTGGCCATGCCCGCCAACAGGGCAATTCGGCCCGTCCAGCATTCCACTTGGCACAAAAAAAGAACCCCGCACGAGGCGGGGTCAAGAGGAGGGGTCGGTGTTCAGCCAACTCGGCTTTCGCTTGGTGCGACTGCCGCACTGAACATGTCGCTAGATTGCCTGTGCCCTGCCACTCCAACAAGCTGTAAGAGCTTGCAGGTGAAACATCTGACACCCTGATTTCAGAGGAAAGGACGGCTCGTTCGCGATACAAGCGCTCACAACTTCGCGGTTAGGAAAGTGCAGCTTTCAGCGCGCCGAGGCCTCGTGCTGGCGCAGCGCCTCGCGCAAGCGCTGATCCAGCTCGCTCAGCGGCAGCGCCAGCCATTGCTCGGCAGGTCCATCGAGCTGGCGCAGCGGCGCACCCCAGACCGGATTGGGGAAGTGGCTGTCCCAGTCAAAGCGCGCGATGACATGCCAGTGCAGATGCGGCACGACGTTGCCAAGGCTGGCGAGATTGATCTTGGTCGGGGCCAGCGCGGCCCTGAGCGTTTGCTCGACCACCGTCACCGCGGCCATGCAGGCGGCGCGTTCGGCCACACCAAGATCGCTGAACTCGGCCACATGGGCCTGCCAGACGAGCCGGTAGAAGGCCGGAAAGTTGGCGTCCTCCGCACGGATCAGCCGCCATTTCGGGGTTTGCACGATCAGCAGACCGCCGGTTTCGTGGCACAAGGGGCATTGCACAGGGGGCTGGCTCATCGTTAGCTCTCGCACTTTCACCGCATCAAAACAATTCGCCACTGTAGCGAAGCCCGAAGGACCGACGATATGAGCCTCACCCTGCCCTCGCGCCGCCGCGCGCTTCAAGCCCTTTCGCTGACGCTGGGCGCACCGCTGTTGGCGCGCGCCGACAGCTGGCCCAGCAAGCCGCTGCGCTGGGTGGTGGCCTATCCGGCCGGCGGCGGCTCGGATTTCCTCGCCCGCCAGCTGGCGCCGCAGCTGGGCAAGCAACTGGGCCAGACCATCGTGATCGACAACCGGCCCGGCGCCGGCGGCGCCATCGGCACCGATGCGGCAGCCAAGTCGCCGGCCGATGGCTACACCCTGCTCAGCGGCGACAACGGCGCCATGGTGTTCAACAGCGCGATGTACAAGAAGCTGGCCTACAGCCCGAGCGACTTCGCGCCGGTCGGCTTCATGGCGCGCTTCCCGCTGATCCTCTGCGTCAATCCGGGGTCAGGTTTTGCCTCGGCCAAGCAGTGGCTCGATGAGGTGCGCAAGCAGCCCGGCAAGTTCAGCTATGCCTCGCCCGGCATCGGCAGCCCGCACCACCTGGCGATGGAGCTGATCAAACAGCGCAGCCAGAGCTTCATCGTCCACGTGCCCTACCGCGGCACCGCCTATGCGATTCAGGACGTGATCGGCGGCATCGTGCCCATGGCCATCCTCGACACGGCCGCCGGCCTGCCGCAGATCCGCGCCGGCAAGATTCGCGCGCTGGCCGTGCTGTCGAAGAAACGCCTGGCCACCCTGCCCGATGTACCCACCTTCGAGGAACTCGGGCTCAAGGATGTTGAAGTGGCGGCCTGGCAGGGCCTGTTCGTGCCCAAGGGCACGCCCGAGGCCATCGTCAACCGCCTGTCCAGCGAGATGCAGAAGGCCCTGGCCGTGCCCGAGCTGCGCGCCCGGCTGGAAGACTTCGGCCTGGAAGTCGCGCCCGGCGATGCCGCCAGCCTCGGCCGCTTCCTGCAGGCCGAGACCGCCCAATGGCATGCGCTGATCAAGGAGCGCAAGCTGTCGGCCGAGTGAGCACCGAGTGAGCACCGAGTGAGCACCGAGTGAGCCTATTGCCCGGCGGCCGAGCGCGTGATCAGACCAGCACGCGCTCGATGCCGCCGTTGTTGGCGCGGGCCACGTAGTCCGGCATCCAGTTCTCGCCGAGGATCTTGTTGGCCATCTCGACGACGATGTAGTCGGCCTCAAGCAGGCCGTTCTGCAGATCGTTGCCATAGCGCGAGAGGCCTTGCAGGCAGCTCGGGCAGCTGGTCAGGATCTTCAGATTGTCGGCCGCAGCGACCTTGCCGCTGTCGCGCAGCTGGGCCTCGGTCTTGCGCAGCTCTTCCTCCTTGCGGAAGCGGATCTGCGTCGAGATGTCGGGCCGGGTCACGCCCAGCGTGCCGCTCTCGCCGCAGCAGCGCTCGCTCTTCACCACCTCGGGGCCAACGAGGGCCTGCACCGTCTTCATCGGCTCCTGCAGCTTCATCGGGCTGTGGCAGGGGTCGTGATAGAGATAGGCCTGGTTCGAATCGAGCTTGATGCCCTTCTCCAGCAGGAACTCGTGGATGTCGATGATGCGGCAGCCGGGGAAGATGTCTTCGAACTTGTAGCCCTGCAGTTGGTCGTAGCAGGTGCCGCAGCTGACCACCACGGTCTTGATGTCCAGGTAATTCAGCGTGTTGGCGACGCGGTGGAACAGCACCCGGTTGTCGGTGATGATCTTTTCCGCCTTGTCGAACTGGCCCGAGCCGCGCTGCGGATAGCCGCAGCACAGATAGCCAGGCGGCAGCACCGTCTGCACACCGGCATGCCAGAGCATGGCCTGCGTGGCCAGGCCGACCTGCGAGAACAGCCGCTCCGAGCCGCAGCCGGGGAAATAGAACACCGCCTCGGTATCGACGGTGGTCGCCGCCGGGTCGCGGATGATGGGAACGTAGTTCTTGTCCTCGATGTCCAGCAGCGCCCGGGCCGTCTTCTTGGGCAGGCCGCCGGGCAGCTTCTTGTTGATGAAGTGGATCACCTGCTCCTTGATCGGCGCGGCGCCCAGCGTCGCACGCGGTGCGGCGGTTTGCTTCTTGGCAAAGGTCTTCAGCAGATCATGGGCCAGGCGCTGGGCCTTGAAGCCAACGCCGACCATCGCGCTGCGCGCCAGCTTGATGGTCTCCGGATTGGTGGCGTTCAGCATGAACATGGCCGCGGCATTGCCGGGGCGGAAGCTCTTCTGGCCCATCTTGCGCAGCAGATTGCGCATATTCATGGTGACGTCGCCGAAGTCGATCTTCACCGGGCAGGGGTTGGCGCATTTGTGGCAGACGGTGCAGTGGTCGGCCACGTCCTCGAACTCTTCCCAGTGCTTGATCGACACACCGCGGCGGGTCTGCTCTTCGTAGAGGAAGGCCTCGACCAGCAGCGAGGTGGCGAGGATCTTGTTGCGCGGGCTGTAGAGCAGATTGGCGCGCGGCACATGGGTGGCGCACACCGGCTTGCACTTGCCGCAGCGCAGGCAGTCCTTGACGCTCTCGCTGATCGCGCCGATATCGCTCTGCTGCATGATCAGCGACTCATGCCCCATCAGCCCAAAGCTGGGCGTGTAGGCATTGGTCAGGTCCGCGAACATGACGCCCCCAAGGTCGCCGCCATACGGCGCCCGCCCCCCCGAGGGGGAGCCGGGAAGCTCGGGGCGGCCCAGCGCTTCCCGCGGCGCCCTCATCAACTTACCTTTGTTGAAGTGGCCCTCGGGATCGACCTTGGCCTTGTAGCCGGCAAAGCCAGCCAGCTCCTCGTCAGTGAGGAACTCCAGCTTGGTGATGCCGATGCCGTGCTCGCCCGAGATCACGCCGTTCAGGCTGCGCGCCAGCTTCATGATGCGGGCCACGGCTTCGTGCGCCGTCTGCAGCATCTGGTAGTTGTCGGAGTTCACCGGGATGTTGGTGTGCACATTGCCGTCGCCGGCATGCATGTGCAGCGCCACCCAGACGCGGCCCTTCAGCACCTCCTGGTGGATGCGCTTGCACTCGTCCAGGATCTGCGTGAAGGCGGCGCCGCTGAACACGGTCTGCAGCGGCTTGAAGATCTGCGTCTTCCAGGAGGCGCGCAGGCTTTTGTCCTGCAGCTGATCGAAGAAGCTGCGGCCGGGCTGAGCGCCCTCGCCGGGCTGGACCTGATCAAGCCCGTCCTTCCAGCGCTGCCACAGCGCGCCGACCTCGGCCAGCAGCGCCTGGGCCTGCTGGACGCGGTCTTCCAGCAGCTCGGCGCTGGGGATCTCGCTGGCGTCGTCGGTCTTGCCCAAGGGCAGGCGACCTTGTGCGAAAAATCCCTGCAAGGCCTCGACCAGCGCCAGCTTGTTGCGCAGCGACAGCTCGATATTGATGCGCTCGATGCCCAGCGTGTACTCGCCCATGCGCTCCAGCGGGATCACCACGTCTTCATTCACCTTGAAGGCATTGGTGTGCTTGGAGATGGCCGCGGTGCGCTTGCGATCGAGCCAGAACTTCTTGCGCGCATCGGCGCTGACGGCCACAAAGCCTTCGCCATTGCGGCCATTGGCCAGGCGCACGACCTCGCTGGTGGCGCGGGCCACGGCGTCTTCATCATCGCCGACGATATCGCCGATCAGCACCATCTTGGGCAGGCCACCCGAGCTGCCGTTCGGGTGAGCGCGCTTGCTCTTGGTCGCGTAACCGACGGCCTTCAGATAACGGTCATCCAGGTGCTCCAGGCCGGCCAGGATGGCGCCACCGGGCTTCTTCGCCTCGGCGAACATGAAGTCCTTGATGTCGACGATGGACGGCACGCAATCCTTGGGATTGCCGAAGAACTCCAGGCAGACGGTGCGCACATGCTTGGGCATGCGGTGCACGACCCAGCGGGCGCTGGTGATCAGGCCGTCGCAGCCCTCTTTCTGGATGCCAGGCAGGCCGGCAAGGAATTTGTCGGTCACGTCCTTGCCCAGGCCCTCTTTGCGGAAGGTGCGGCCGGGAATGTCCAACCGCTCGGTGCGCTCCAGCTTCTTGCCTGTGGCGTCGAAGTAGCGCAGCTCGAAGCTGGCCGTCTCGACATCATGGATCTTGCCCAGGTTGTGATTGAGCCGCACGACTTCCAGCCACTTGGCCTCGGGCGTCACCATCTTCCAGCTGGCCAGATTGTCCAGCGCCGTGCCCCACAGCACCGCCTTCTTGCCGCCGGCATTCATGGCGATATTGCCGCCGATGCAGGAGGCCTCGGCGCTGGTCGGGTCGACCGCAAACACAAAGCCGTGCTGTTCGGCCAGGTCGGAGACGCGCTGCGTCACCACCCCGGCCTCGCTGAACACCGTGGCCACCGGTTTGTCCAGGCCCGGCAGCTGCACCATCTCGACGCCGCGCAAGGCTTCCAGCTTCTCGGTGTTGATGACCGCGCTCTTCCACACCAGCGGCACCGCGCCGCCGGTATAGCCGGTGCCGCCGCCGCGCGGGATGATGGTCAGGCCCAGCTCGACGCAATCGCGCACCAGACGGGCCATCTCGGCCTCACTGTCCGGCGTCAGTACGACGAAGGGGTATTCGACGCGCCAGTCGGTCGCGTCGGTCACATGGGCCACGCGCGACAGGCCATCGAACTTGATGTTGTCGCGCGCCGTGTGCTTGGCCAGCAGCCGGGTCGCGCGACGGCGCAGTTCGGCCACCTCGTCGAACTGCGCGGCGAAGGCCTCGACCGCCGCACCGGCCAGCTTCAGCAGCTCACCGACCGAGGCGTCGCGAGTCGGATCGGCCTCAGGCTTGCGGCGGCGCTCGACCTCGTGCAGCCGGTGGTGCAAGGCCTCGATCAGCTGCGCGCGGCGCTTGGGGTTATCCAGCAGGTCGTCTTGCAGATAGGGGTTGCGCTGCACCACCCAGACGTCGCCCAGCACCTCGTACAGCATCCGTGCCGAGCGGCCGGTCTGGCGTTCCTCGCGCAGCTGGTTCAGCAGATCCCAGGCGCGCTGGCCGAGGATGCGGATGACGATTTCGCGGTCGGAGAAGGAGGTGTAGTTGTAGGGAATCTCGCGCAGGCGCGGCGCGCCATGGCTGGCCTCGGCATGGGCATCAAGGGGGGAAGCGTCAACGGGCATCAGCGGATGCGGTGCATTCATGGCGGCGAGGCGGGCGTGCGCCCAGGGTTGAGACGAGCCCGCACAAGGCAGACCCGGCTGACAGCAGAACTCCTGCAAGCCACGACGCCGACGGGCTGGTACCCCATCTCCCCCTTTGAGTCTTGCCCCGGCGCAGCGTGCGATCGGCTTCGCTGCAGGGCCTGGCCGCTACGCCCCTTGACAGGCGGCACGGCAGGAATGGCGTCGGGGCGACGATCCTACCGCAGTGCAGCATGGGACAGCCCTTCCTGGGGCCATTGGCCTCTGACGCGGTACGCGAATCCTGCCTTCGCGCCAGTCTGCGGCTGTCCCTTCAACACGACAGGCGCGGTCGCAAGCGGTGTCACACTCACAGCCTAGATTGAGCCCTCTACTTTGAGCCCCCTACATCTCTGCCCGCTCTGGAGCCGTTCCGATCATGAAACACCTGTTCCCGCTCGCCACCGCCCTCGCTACCAGCCTCGCCCTGGCAGCCTTCAGCCCGGCCGTCCAGGCCCAGACCGAGATCCAGTGGTGGCATTCGATGCCCGGCGCGCTCGGCGACTGGGTCAACGACCTGGCCCGTGATTTCAATGCCAGCCAGAAGGACGTCAAGATCGTGCCCACCTACAAGGGCACCTACGACGAATCGATGACCGCGGCGATCGCCGCCTTCCGCGCCGGCAATGCGCCGCACATCCTGCAGGTGTTTGAGGTGGGCACGGCCACGATGATGGCCAGCAAGGGGGCCATCGTGCCGGTCGGCGAGGTGATGAAGGCCGGCGGCGCCAGCTTCGATGCCGGCGCCTATGTGCCGGCGGTGGCGGGCTACTACACCGCCCCCAGTGGGCAGATGCTGTCCATGCCCTTCAACAGCTCGACCACCGTCTTCCACTACAACAAGGACGCCTTCAAGGCCGCCGGCCTGGACCCGAACAAGGCCCCGTCGACCTGGCCCGAGGTGGCCCTGGCCGCCGCCAAGCTAAAGGCCAGCGGCCACAAATGCCCGTTCACCACCAGCTGGGTCAGCTGGACCCAGTTCGAGAGCTTCTCGGCCTGGCACAACGTTGAGTACGCAAGCAAAAACAACGGCTTCGGCGGCCTGGACACCCGGCTGGCCTTCAACACGCCGCTGCATGTGCGCCATATTGAGAACCTCGCCAACATGGCCAAGCAGGGTCTGTTCGTCTACAAGGGCCGCGGCAATGCGCCGGACTCCACGTTTTACAGCGGCGAGTGCGCGATGATGACCGGCTCCTCCGGCCTCTACGCCAATATCAAGAAGAACGCCAAGTTCGCCAGCGGCATCGCCCCGCTACCCTACTACCCCGACGTGCCCGGCGCGCCGCAGAACACCGTGATCGGCGGCGCCAGCCTGTGGGTGATGGCCGGCAAGAAGCCGATCGAGCACAAGGGCATCGCCGCCTTCTTCAACTACCTGGCGCGGCCCGAGGTGGCCTCGGAAAGCCACAAGCGCACCGGCTATCTGCCGGTCACCAAGGCGGCCTTTGAGCTGACCGAGAAGAGCGGCTTCTACAAGGCCAACCCCGGCACCGATGTGGCGGTGACGCAGATGATCCGCAAGACCACCGACAAATCGCGCGGCGTGCGCCTGGGCAATTTCGTGCAGATCCGCACCATCATCGACGAGGAGATGGAACAGGTCTGGGGCGGCAAGAAGAGCGCCAAGGAAGGCATCGACGCGGCGATCTCCCGCGGCAACGAGCAGCTGGAGCGTTTCCAGAAGGCCAACAAGGGTTGATCCCTGCGGCGCGGCTGCTAGCATCGCAAATCCATGGCCACCGACAAGCGCGTCCAGTTCAAGTCCCGGCTGCTGCCCTGGCTGCTGCTGGCGCCGCAGCTGCTGATCGTGGTCGTGTTCTTCTTCTGGCCCGCCGGCCAGGCGGTGCTGCAGTCGCTGCAGCAGCAGGATGCCTTCGGCCTGTCGACCGAATACGTGGGCCTGGAGAACTTCCGCACGCTGTTTGCCGATGCCGGCTATCTGGCCTCGTTCAAAACCACAGCGCTGTTCTCGCTGCTGGTGGCGACGCTGGGCCTGGCGCTGGCCCTGCTACTGGCCGTGATGGCCAACCGGGTGATCCGCGGCGCCATGCTCTACAAGACGCTGCTGATCTGGCCCTATGCGGTGGCGCCGGCGATTGCCGGCGTGCTCTGGCTCTTCATGTTCGCGCCCTCGGTGGGCATCGTCTCGCTGGGCCTGCGCGCGCTGGGCCTGGAGTGGAACCATCTGCTCAACAGCAGCCATGCGATGACGCTGGTGGTACTGGCCGCCGTCTGGAAGCAGATCTCCTACAACTTCCTGTTCTTCCTGGCCGGCCTGCAGTCGATCCCAAGATCACTGCTGGAAGCGGCAGCCATCGATGGCGCCGGCCCGACGCGCCGTTTCTGGACCATCACCTTCCCGCTGCTGTCGCCAACGACGTTTTTTTTGCTGGTCATCAACATCGTCTACGCCTTCTTCGACACCTTCGGCATCATCGACGCCGCCACCCACGGCGGCCCCGGCAAGGACACCGCCATCCTGGTCTACAAGGTCTATTACGACGGCTTCAAGGCCATGGACCTGGGCGGCTCGGCCGCGCAGTCGGTGGTGCTGATGGGCGTCGTGATCGTGCTGACAGTGCTGCAGTTCCGTTTCGTCGAACGGCGGGTGAACTACTGAGATGGTTGAACGCCGCCCTGCCCTCACGCTGCTGTCTCACCTGGTGCTGGTGCTGGGTGTGCTGATCGTTGCCTTTCCGCTCTACATCACCTTCGTCGCGTCCACCCACACCTCGCAGGAGATCGTGCAGGCGCCGATGCCGCTGCTGCCGGGCACGCATCTGCTGGAGAACTACCAGGGTGCGCTGATGGGAGGCGCGGCCAACAACACCGGCTCCAATGCGCCGGTGGGACGGATGATGGGGGTCAGCCTGGCCTGCGCGCTGATCATTGCGGTGGCCAAGATCGCCATCTCGCTGCTCTCGGCCTTTGCCATCGTCTACTTCCGTTTCCCGCTCAAGCAGACGGTGTTCTGGGCCATCTTCATCACGCTGATGCTGCCGGTCGAGGTGCGCATCGGCCCAACCTACAAGGTGGTCGCCGATCTCGGCCTGCTCAACAGCTATGCCGGCCTGACCGTGCCCTTGATCGCCTCCGCCACTGCCACCTTCCTGTTCCGCCAGTTCTTCATGACGGTGCCGGACGAGTTGCTGGAAGCGGCACGCATGGACGGCGCCGGGCCGCTGCGTTTTTTCCGCGACGTGCTGCTGCCGCTGTCGGCCACCAGCATGGCGGCCCTCTTCGTCATCCAGTTCATCTATGGCTGGAACCAGTATCTGTGGCCCTTGCTGGTCACCACCGAGGAGCGGATGTACCCGGTCGTCATCGGCATCAAACGGATGGTCGCCGGCGGCGACGCGGCCAACGACTGGAACATCGTCATGGCCACGGCGATGCTGGCCATGCTGCCGCCTGCGCTGGTTGTCGTGCTGATGCAGAAGTGGTTCGTCAAGGGCCTGGTAGATACGGAAAAGTAACACCCAAGATGGCAAGCATTTCACTGCGCAAGGTCGTCAAGCGCTATGGCGCAGGGCCCAAGGCGAACCCGGTCATTCACGGCGTCGATGCCGAGATCAGCGACGGCGAGTTCATCGTCATCGTCGGGCCGTCCGGCTGCGGCAAATCGACGCTGCTGCGCATGGTCGCCGGCCTGGAGGAGATCTCCGGCGGCGAGATCGCGATTGGCGCCCGGGTCGTCAACGACATCGAACCGGCCGATCGCGATATCGCCATGGTGTTCCAGAACTATGCGCTCTATCCGCATATGAGCGTGTTCGACAACATGGCTTATGGCCTGAAGATACGCCAGCTGCCGGCGGCCGAGATCCAGGCCCGGGTTGAGCGCGCGGCGGCCATCCTGGAGCTGGGTGCACTCTTGCAGCGCAAGCCACGCGAGCTCTCCGGCGGCCAGCGCCAGCGCGTGGCCATGGGCCGTGCCATCGTGCGCAAGCCGCAGGTGTTTCTGTTTGACGAGCCGCTGTCCAATCTCGACGCCAAGCTGCGCGCCCAGACGCGGCTGGAGATCCAGAAGCTGCACCGTGAGCTGGGCGTGACCTCGCTGTTCGTCACCCACGATCAGGTCGAGGCGATGACGCTGGCCCAGCGGATGATTGTGATGAACGCCGGCCGGGTCGAGCAGATCGGCACGCCGGATGAGGTCTATGGCCGGCCCGCCAGCACTTTTGTGGCCGGCTTCATCGGCTCGCCGCCGATGAATCTGTTCCAGGGTGAGGCCCAGGGCAGCCTGTTCAAGCTCGGCGACCTGCAACTGCCCCTGCCCCGGCCCGCGCCGCGCGAGGGCGCGCTGACACTCGGGCTGCGGCCCGAGCATGTGCAGGACTGGCGGGCCAGCGAAGGCTGGCCGCTGCGGGTCGAGATGATCGAGATGCTGGGCGCCGAGCGGCTGGTGCACGGCCGCATCGGCAGCGCGCCGTTCACGCTGCGCATCGACGCCGGGCTGCCGCCACCCTGCGTCGGCGAGCAGCTGCAGCTGCGCATCAAGGCCGACAGCCTGCATTTCTTTGACGCTGCCAGCGGCCGCCGGGTGGAGTGATCAGCATGAGCAACAACAGCAGCGATAGCGACAACAGCAACGACAGCCCGGCAGGCAAGACCTGGCCCCTGCCCTTGTGGATTGCCCATCGCGGCGCCGGCAAGCTGGCGCCAGAGAACACGCTGGCCGCTTTCCGCCTCGGTGCCCGTCACGGCTACCGCGCCTTTGAATGCGATGTGAAGCTGTCGCGCGACGGCATACCCTTCCTGCTGCATGACGCCACGCTGGAGCGCACCAGCACTGGCCGCGGCGCGGCCGGCGAACAGGACTGGGCCGCGCTGGCCCGGCTCGACGCCGGCAGCTGGCACAGCCCCGCCCATGCCGGCGAGCCGCTGCCCAGCCTGGAGGCGGTGGCCGCCTTCATCATCGGCCAGGGCATGGCCATCAATATCGAGATCAAGCCCACGCCGGGCCAGGAGCGCCAGACCGGCGAGGTGGTCGGCCGCGAGGTGCTGCGCCTGTGGGCCGGCAGCGGCCAGGTGCTGCCGCTGTTCAGCTCCTTCCAGCCCGAGGCGCTGCGCGGCGCACGCGACAGCGCCCCCGAGGTGCTGCGTGGCCTGCTGCTGGACAAGCTGCGCCCCGAATGGCTGGACGAAGCCGCAGAACTCGGCTGCAGCGCCGTCATCACCAACTTCCGGCTGATGGACGAAGCCACCTTGGCTGCCATCCAGGCCGCGGGCATGAAGGCGCTGGTCTATACCGTCAACGACGCCAAGGCAGCCAGCCGGCTGATCGCCGCCGGCATTGACGGCATCATCACCGACGCCGTTGACCGATTCCCGCCGAGCCGCTGAGCACGGCCTCAGCTGCCCAGCATCAACTGGCCGCGCCAGGCCAGCAGCAGATTCAGCAGCGCTGCCAGCAGCAGTAGAAGGCCGTGCAGCCGCGCCCACCACCAGGCGTCCTGGCAGCGCCAGTGCAGCCACAGCCCCCGGCCGGCGAGAAACAGCGCCGGCACACTGAGCCAGCCCAGCAGCTGACTCAGCCGAACAGCGGCACCGAACAGCGAGCCGCCCAAATAGGCCAGATCGCCTTGGCTGGCCAGGCCGAAAGCGCCCAGCGTCAGCCACGGCACCAGCATCAGCAGGGCGGCCCAGCGCGCGCTCTTGCGGGCGTGCTGCTGCAGCGGCATCGGTTCGGGCCGGCGATAGTGGCGGCGCGCCAGCACGGCCATCGGCCAGGCCAGCAGCGTCAGCAACGCCAGGCCCAGCGAGGCGCCCAGAGCCGACGCCAGCCAACGGCCGTCCTCAGCGCCACCGACTTGCTGCTCGATTTGCACGCCCGAACGCCCGCTCATCTCCCAGCGACCACTGACGGGGTCTTTACGGAAGAACAGGCGCCGGCTGACCGACGGCGTCAGGCCCTCATCCTCGGCCTGCCAAACGCCCTCGCCAACCAGACGGTAGAACACCGGCTGCTCGGCAATGCCTCGTTGCGCGCTGCTGCTGAGGCGCCCTTGCTCATCAATGCTCACCCGGGTCTGGCCAAACCAGTAGCCCATGCGCAGCGGGCCGCTGTCGATGCGCCGGCTGCTTTGATAGATGCCAGCGATGCTGGGGTCAGGTTTTGCCTGCTCGGCCTGGGCCGACGCGGGAGGAAAGTAGCGCTCGACCAAACGTTTCATCAGCTCGCCGCGCAAGTTCCGTTTGCCCCGACTGTTCTGGCTGATGAAGACGCCCACGCCTTTCTCGGGCAGCAGATACAGGCCGCTGTGGAACCACTGGGTGTCGCCGCCGTGGCCGATGACCTGCGGGCCAAAGCCGTCTTCCTCGTAAAAGCCCAGGCCCAGCGCCGGGCCGGCCGGATGGTGGCGCAGCTGTGGCGACAGCATCGCCCGCATCGTCTCTGCCTTCAGCACGCGCTGGCCGTCCAATTGGCCGCCGCCCAACTGCGCCAGCATGAAACGCGCCATGTCATTGACCGTCGCCGAGGCCGCGCCTGCAGGCGCGACACGAATCAGCTCGAAGGCCTGCGCCTTGCCAGAGCCCAGCTCATAGCCGGCCGACATGCCTGCCTTCAACGCTGCCGGCAGCGGTTGAGCGAAGCTGGTGTGGGCCAGGCCCAGCGGCTGCAGCAGATGGGCCTTGACATAGCGCTCGAAGGGCTCGCCGCTGACCCGCTCGACGATATAGGCCGCCAGCGTGGCGCCGTAGTTCGAATAGGCGGGCACCGCGCCTGGTTTGAACAGCCGTGCCGGCTGGTGGTCACGTAGATAGTTGCGCAGGCTCATGTCCTCGCCGGGCGTCGCCCACAAGGCCGCAATCGTCTCCTCGAAGCCGGCGCGGTGCGTCATCAGCTGGCGCAGGCTGATCGCCCCGAGTTCGGGCGAGCGCAGCGAGAAGTCGAGATAACGCTGCACATCGGCGTCCAGGTCCAGCCGGCCCTGCTCCTGAAGCTGCATCACGGCCATCCAGACATAGAGCTTGGAGACCGAACCAATTCTGAACAGTGTTTCGTCGGGCAGGACCGGTCGGCGCGCTTCGCGGTCGGCCAGACCATAGCCGCGCGCCAGCAGCAGCTTGCCATCCTTGACGACGGCAATGCCGACACCGGCCACATTGGCCCGCGCCATTTCCACAGGCAGGTGGCCATCAAGAAAAGCGCTGAGGTCCGCGCTATTGAGTTGCGGCGCGGCCGCACGTGCCAACACCGAAACCGACAGTCCCGCCACGGTCAACGCCCGCCGGGCGGCCTGCAACACTCCCATCGTCCCCTCCCATCGACCCACCGAGGCGGCGAGCAGCGGCGCAGTCTAGGGCGCCGGCCTCGAGATAGGGAGCGACATTGCGACGAAATGCAGCAGGCCCGGGACAGGCTGAATGCCGGACAGCGCGATCAGGCCAGGCGTGCGAACACGCAGGTGTTGCGCGGCTCGCCGTGGACGTCCAGCGCATTGCTGCGCAGCACGCCTTCGAGCTCATAGCCGCAGCGCTCGGCCACCGCCCGACTCTTCAGATTGCGCTCGTCGGTCAGCAGTTGCACCCGACGTGCGCGCAGGCTCTCGAAGGCCATCCGCGTCAGCGCGCGCACCGCTTCGCTGACATAGCCTTGCCCGGCCGCACTGCTGCGCACCCAGTAGCCCATCTCAAAGGCACGCAGCTGCCAGTCAAGATTCTGCAGGCCGATATTGCCGAGCAGGCGGCCGGCGCGGCCGTCCTCGGTCTTGCGATAGAAGTAGTAGCGCAGCTCCTTGCGCAGGATGAAGTCGGCATGGACCTGCCGCACCACGGCTTCTGACTCTTCAATCGTTGGCGGCTTCTGCGCCCAGACGGCCCAGGGCCGCAAGGCGTCCAGCGATTCGATCACCGCCGCGTTGAGCGCCTGCCCCAGCCCTGCACGCGGCATGGCCAGCATCAGCCGCTCGGTTTCGATTTCCTCGGCCACCTTGATCAGGACGGGGTCAGGTCTTGCTATTTCACTCATTCTCGGCAATCACTCATTTGCTCGGCGCCAGCTCGGGCAGCAAGCCCGGCTGGGCCTCGGCACCCAGCGTCGATTCGGGGTTGTCCAGCCGCGGCAGCTCGCGCACCTGGCGTATCGTCGCCACCCGCCAGGCCACCACGCTGAGCACCAGGGCACCGACGCCGGCGAACAGCAGCGAGGCGCGCAAGTCGACATGCTCACCCAGCCAGCCACCAATCAGGGCGCCCGGGCCGGCCGGGATCAGGATCAGCCAGCGCATGGTGCTGGTCATGCGACCGAGCAGCGGCGCCGGCGTGACCGCCTGACGCAGCGACAGGAAGTTGATGAAGATCAGCACCGCACCGACGCCAAAGGCGAACAGCATGAAGGCGAAGGCCGCCACGCCCCAGTCATTGGCCGGCGCGAGCGCCAGCAAGAGCCAGCCGAGGCCGCACATCGCAAAGCCCATGATCAGACTGGGCCCGGGGCCCAGGGCCTTGCTGATGCGGTGACCGAACACGCTGGTCAGCACCGTACCGGCGCCCAGGGCCACATAGGACAGGCCCACGGTCTGCGCCGACAGCCCCAGCACCCGGGTCGCGAACAGGATCTGCACCACCTGCGCGGCGTTGTAGAACAGCTGCCAGGTGCCGACGGCGCAGCCCAGGCTGATCAACAGGCGGTTGGTGCGCACAAAACGCACGCCCGCCTTGAGATCACGCCAGAAATCGGCATCCTCACGCTGCTGGACTTCTTCATGCACCTTGATGCCGCGCAGGATCAGTGCCGACACCAGCACCAGCACGGCATCGGCGGCCAGCGCCATCGGTGCGCCCAGCAGCTTGATCAAGAGGCCGGCCACGCCGGGGCCCGCGACCTCGGCGCCCGAAGACGCCAGCGCGTTCTTGGCATGGGCCTCGACCAGCCGGTCGCGCGACACCACCTGGGTCAGCACGATTTGCGCCGCGCTGCCGGCCACCGTGTAGACGGTGCCCAGCACAAAGCCGACGATGTAGAGCCAGCTCATCGTCAGCCAGCCCATCAGCGCCGCCACCGGCACGCTGCCAACGGCCAGCGCCAGCGAAGCCTCGCCGACCACATAGACCGGCAGCTTGCGCACCCGGTCGAGCCAGACGCCGCCAGGCAGGGAGAACAGCACAAAGGGCACGATCTCCATCGAGGTCAGCAGGCCCATCTGTGTGGGCGTGGCATGCAGCAACACCGCTGCGGTCAGCGGCAGCGCCAGCATGGTGATCTGCCCGCCCAGCGAGCTGATCAGTATCGAAGTCCAGAGGCGGCGGTAGACCAGATCGCGCAGCAGATCGCCGGGCGGCAGGGTCAGCAGTTGTTTGATCCGCTCAAACCAGGGCACAGGCCGGTTCGGCATGATGTTCTCCAAAACAGTCCCAGGTCGTCAGTGCCTGGGCAAGCCCAGCGGCTGTGGGCATCACAGAAGGCTCGCCGCTGAGCATCGCGTCACGGCACTTGCGCAGAGCCGGCATATTCAGCGGGAGAGTCAAGCCGGTTTGGCTTGCGGGGCAAACCGAAGGGCTCAGAGGCGAACGGCGCAGCGCTTCAACCCGACCAGCGCGCGCGCAGGCAGGCGGCACGGCGTGTGCTCGGTCTGGTGCGGTCAAGAAGCTTGGTCATGGGGCTTGATTCAGGTCAGTCGGGCCATCCTAGCAGCGTGCTGCGGCGCCGGACAAGCACTGCTTGCGGGGGGATTGCAGAAATCTTTTTCCCCGGTCATGACGATCAGCACTGGCAGTGCCAATGCACCTTTCAGCGCCCACTTCAGAAGCCGACGGCCGCCCCATCACGCCTGGGATCGCTGGCGGCCACATAGCCGTCCACCGCAGGGTCACCCAGGCGCCAGATGAACTGGCCGGCACCGAAGTCCTGGTAGCTGTCGTGGATGTCGCCAATCTGATGACCCAGACCGCGCAGGCCCTCGATCACGTCTGGCCTCATATGCGCCTCGACATTGATCGACAGCCCCTCGTTGAAGCGCCAGCGTGGCGCATCGCAGGCGGCCTGCGGCTGCTGGCCGTAGTCCAGCATGCGCACCAGCGTCTGCATATGGCCCTGCGGCTGCATATTGCCGCCCATCACGCCGTAGCTCATCACCGGCTGGCCGTCCTTGGTCAGGAAGGCGGGAATGATGGTGTGGAAGGGCCGCTTGCCCGGCGCCACCAAATTGGGATGGCCGGCCTCCAGCGTGAAACAGTGGCCGCGGTTCTGCAAGGAGACACCGTAGCCCGGCACGACCAGACCCGAGCCAAAACCCATGTAGTTGCTCTGGATGAAGCTGACCATCATGCCGCTCTCGTCGGCCGCCGTCAGGTAGATGGTGCCGCCCTTGACCGGGTTGCCGGCCTTGAAGTCCTGCGCCCGCCGCGGATCGATCAGCCGGGCCCGCTCGGCCAGATAGGCCGGGTCCAACAACTGCTCGGTGCTGACTGTCATCGCCGTTGCATCGGAGACATAACGGTAGACGTCGGCAAAGGCCAGCTTAATCGCCTCGATCTGCAGATGCTGGGCGGCCACGCTGTCGATCGCGTGCGAGCGCAAATCTACATGCTTGAGCAGGCCCAGGGCGATCAGCGCGGCAATGCCCTGCCCGTTGGGCGGTATCTCGTGCAGCGTGTGGCCGGCGTAGTCCTGCGAAATCGGCTTGACCCACTCGGGACTGTAGGCGGCAAAGTCGCTGGCGCGGATCGCGCCGCCGGTGTCGCGCGCGAAAGCCTCAACGGCCGCGGCCACTTCGCCGCGGTAGAAGGCCTCCCCCTTGCTGGCCGCAATCAGCCTGAGCGTGCGCGCAGCGGCCTTGAACTCAAAGCGCTCGCCAACTTCCGGGGCACGGCCACGCGGCATGAACGCCTCGGCAAAGCCGGGCTGCGTGCTCAGCTCGGGCAGCGCCGCGGCCATCGCCCACTTGCTCTGCACAATCACCGGCACCGCATAGCCACGCTCGGCAATCTCGATCGCCGGCGCCATCAGGTCAGCAAACGGCAGCCGGCCAAAGCGTTCGCTCAAGGCCGCCCAGCCCGCCACCGCGCCGGGCACCGTCACCCCGCCCCAGCCGCGCTTGGGCGGCGCCTTGGCATCGGCGCCATAGGTCTTGAAGAAGTAGTCCGGTGTCCAGGCCGCTGGCGCGGTCCCGGACGCGTTCAGCCCATGCAGTTGCTGGCCATCCCACAAGATACAGAAGGCGTCAGAGCCCAGGCCATTGCTGCAGGGCTCGACCAACGTCATGCAGGCCGCTGTCGCAATCGCGGCGTCAACCGCATTGCCGCCCTGGGCCAGCACACGCAGTCCGGCCTGAGCGGCCAGCGGATGCGAGGTCGACACCACATTGCGTGCGAACAGCGGGCTGCGTTGGCTGGGGTAGCCGTTCTGCCAATGGAAAGCGTGCGACATGCAAATGACTCCTGCAAGGACTTGCTGCGCATTCTGCCCCGAGCCGCAGGCAAGGCCTCTTTGATTTCACCTAACTATTTAGTGACGCGCCTTTGTGGATTTGGCGCCGCCGGATTCACACACCATCGGTGTGTAACGCATTGCAACAGCAGCACCCGATGTCAACGCGATCCCAATAGCCATCGTTGTTTGCTCACATGTTCACCAACCCTGGAGCGATCCAAATGAATGCACTGAAGACTGCCCTGATTCCCACGCTGCTGGCTCTGAGCGCTGGTCTGGCGATGGCGCAGAACCCTGGGACGTCGAACAGCCAAACCGCCGTGCCGGCCACAGCCACCGCCACAGCCACCACCGCGACCACCGCGAAGACCGAGCCCGCCGGCACCGCCGCCAAGGTCGCTGCGCCAGCCGCCAAGCTCACCACGGCGCCTGCCGTCGCACCTGCCGCAGCCACCGCGACCGATACCGCCAAACCGGCAAGCAAGGCCGAAACCAAGACTGAGGCCAAGCTCGATGGCAAGAGCGCCGCACTGAATACCAAGGCCACGCACAAGCATGGCAGCAAGAAGCCCGCCGCTAAGCCGCAGGCCGATGCCCCGAAGTCCGCCTGATTTTTCAATCAACAAGACGCGCCACTAACTCTTTACTGACACACCCACGAGGACCAGGACCATGAACACCATCAAGACCACGCTGATCACCACCCTGCTGAGCCTGAGCGCCGGCGCCGTCTTTGCGCAGGCCGCGACCGCCACGGTCGCCCCCACTGCCGCGGCGCCGGCTGCCAAGGTGACTGCGCCGGCAGCAACGGCCGCAACCGCCACCCCGGCCGCGCCGGTTGCACAGGCGGCTACGCCCGCCGCTCCTGTGACCACGGCTCCGGCCGCCACCGCAGCCGCCAAGCCGGCCGAAGCGGCATCAGCAGCCGGCCACCACGCCAGCAAGCATGCCGCCCATGCCGCGAAGCACGAGGCCAAGCATGAGCCCAAGCGTGACGCCAAGCCCGCAGCGGCCGCGGCAAGCACGGCGATGACGACGGCCGCGCCGGCTGCTGGCCTTGAAGCCAAGATCGAAGCACCGAAGAAGTAATCGGCCGGTCAAGACTTGATCGACCCGAGTGGCCTCGTGCCACTCCTTACCGCAAGCGCTGCGCCGCGCTTGCGGTCTTTTTGTTGATGGGCGCTACGGCGCCGAGATGGTGAGTGTCAGGAAACGAAAAGGGCAGCTTGTGGCGAGCTGCCCTTTTTGCTTTTCAAGCCGCCACGGCTTGGGCAATCGCGATGACTCGCTGCCCACTGCGCTTGAAGACCCGCTCGCTCAGCGCTGCCTCGAAGATCTCATGCGCACAGTCGTGGCAGGCGCCGCAGGCCGAAGCCAGCTGGGTGTCGTCCTGCAATTGCTCGAAATTGGCCGTGCCCGCCTCGACATGCCGGCGGATGTCGCGATCGGAAACACGATGGCAGAGGCAGACGATCATGGTGAGACGGGCTCGACTTGCGATGCACGGATGCTAACGCAAATACGAACACTTCTCAATTAGATTGTCTTTATCCCTTCCACGATCCGGGTGTGGCCGCGCTGCCGCTCAGCTACCGACCGGGCCCACCTGGCTTTGCAGCCAGTTCTGCTCGCCGATCTGGGCGACCAGGCCGATCTGGGTCTCCAGGTGGTCGATGTGCTCCTCGGTATCGCTGAGGATGGCCTCCAGCACCTCGCGGGACACGTAGTCACGCACGCTCTCGCAATAGGCAATCGCCTCTTTCAGCAGCGGGTGCGAGCCCGTCTCGATCTTCAGATCGCAGTGCAGCACCTCGACAGCGGTTTCGCCGATGAAGAGCTTGCCCAGATCCTGCAGATTGGGCAGGCCTTCGAGCATCAGGATGCGCTCGATCAGCTTGTCCGCATGCTTCATTTCCTCGATCGATTCCTGGTATTCATGCTTGGCCAGGCCCTCATAGCCCCAGCTCTTCAGGATGCGGGCGTGGAGGAAGTACTGGTTGATCGCCGTCAGCTCGTTCTTCAGCTGGGCATTCAGGTATTCGATGACCTTGGCATCGCCTTTCATATCGTTCTCCTTGATCTGAGCGAGGGCCCATTGTGCGGTCCCCAGGGGTCGCTGGCAAAGCGCTTGGCGGCCCGGCAAGCCGATACTCCCGAAGCTGTTGCCGCCCCTGTCCTCTCCAGCGTTCTTTGCGCTGGCATTGGCAACCCGTTATTAAATATATTTACAATATTCGTCCAACACAGGAGACCCCGATGAGCCAGACCTCGCACGCAAATTTCATCGCTGGCCAATGGCTGCAAGGCAGCGGCGAACGCGCCAATATCAACCCGTCAGACACCAACGATCTCGTCGGCCACTACGCGCAGGCAGACGCCCCTCAGACCGAGCGTGCCATCGCCGCCGCCCATGCCGCCGCGCCGGGCTGGGCGATGTCGACGCCCCAGCAACGTGCCGATGCCCTGGACCGCATCGGCAGCGAGATCCTGGCCCGCAAGGACGAACTGGGCGAGTTGCTCAGCCGCGAGGAAGGCAAGACCCGGCCCGAAGGCGTGGGCGAGGTGGCACGCGCTGGCGCCATCTTCAAGTTCTTCGCCCAGGAAGCGCTGCGCCAGTGCGGCGACAAGCTGGCCTCGGTGCGCCCCGGCGTCGAGATCGAGGTGACGCGTGAGCCGGTAGGCGTGGTGGGCCTGATCACGCCCTGGAACTTCCCCATCGCCATCCCGGCCTGGAAGATCGCCCCGGCGCTGGCCTTCGGCAATACCGTCGTTTTCAAGCCAGCCGAACTGGTGCCTGGCTCGGCCTGGGCGCTGGCCGAGATCATCAGCCGCTCGGGCCTGCCCGATGGCGTCTTCAATCTGGTCATGGGCCCAGGCAGCGTGGTCGGCCAGGCCCTGCTCAATGACGCGCGTGTCCAGGCCCTGAGCTTCACCGGCTCAGTCGGCACCGGCCAGCGCGTGGCGCAGGCGGCCGTGATGCGCGGTGCCAAGTTCCAGCTCGAGATGGGCGGCAAGAACCCGCAGGTGGTGCTGGACGACGCCGATCTCGCCACCGCAGTGAACTGCATCATTCAAGGCGCCTTCTACTCCACCGGCCAGCGTTGCACGGCGGCCTCGCGCATCATCGTCACCAAGGGCATCTACCCCAAGCTGCTGGAGGCGTTGACGCAGGCCACCCGCGAGCTGCGCGTCGGCCATGCGCTGGAGGCCGGCACACAGATCGGCCCGGTCGTCGATGAAAGCCAGCTCGCGCAGGATCTGCGCTATATCGCGCTGGCCAAAGCGGAAGGCGCTCGGCTGGTCGCCGGCGGCGACACGCTGACGCTGGCCCAGCCCGGCCACTATCTGCAGCCGGCGCTGTTCGCCGACTGCGACAACGCGATGCAGCATTGCCGCGACGAGATCTTCGGCCCCGTGGCCAGCCTGATCCCGGCCGACAACTATGAGCACGCCCTGGCGCTGGCCAACGACACGCCCTTTGGCCTGGCCAGCGGCATCTGCACCAGCTCGCTCAAGCATGCCAGCCACTTCAAGCGCCACGCCCAGGCCGGCATGGTGATGGTCAATCTGCCGACCGCCGGCGTCGACTATCACGTGCCCTTCGGCGGCCGCAAGGGCTCCAGCATGGGCCCGCGCGAGCAAGGCAGCTACGCCGCCGAGTTCTACACCACGGTCAAGACCAGCTACCTCTGCCCCTGAATCAGGCGCTGAACCCGAGAGCCGCCGCGGCCTGCCCGGACGCGGCGGTGCCTGAGACGTTCAAAACCGTGCAAAGCGCACAAACCAATTAGATACCACCTCAATCAGGGTCTCCCCTGATCACAGCCGATTCCTAGAATCGCGGCCATGCGTTCCAAGAGGAACGTCTACCGCGAAAGCAGCGTCTACGACGGCGCTAAAAAACAAAGGGAAACACTGTGATTCGTTCGAACGGACTGAAACTGGTATCTGCAGCAATCACTGTTCTGATGGCCGGCATCGCGCAAGAGGCGGCAGCCATCACCACCATCGACCTGGGCAGCGCCAAGGGCTACAGCGTGCTGGTGTTCGGCAATGTCGCGTCCTTCGCCGATGTCGAGGGCCGCGCAGCCATCGGTGGCAATGTGCTCAACGGCTTTGACGCCGGCTACCGCAGCCCCTTCGCCGCCTACAAGGACGCCAACGGCAAGGTCCAGCCTGAGCTGGTCGTCGGTGGTAACTGGAACACCAATGGCTCGACGGTCTACGGCGGCCCCTCGGTCAATGTGAATACCAACGCCTCGGCCGAGCACAGCAAGGTCGGCCCGGCAGCCGCGCAGACCGAGTACCGCGCCGCTGGCGGTGATTTCCGTCTGGGCGGTGTCGTGTTCGGCAGTGCCAGCAAGAACGGCAGCGCCAACAGCAGCCAGGCCAATGGCTACCACCAGACCGCCGTCAGCGCCGCTGAGGTGCAGTCGGGCAACAAGGCCGTCAGCGCCACCCAGAACGCCAACTACTTCGACTTCGCCAAGGCCAAGTCCGAAGTCACCGCGCTGAGCAGCAACCTGAACGCACTGGCCGCCACCGGCAGCAATCATTGGGGCACGCTGACCGGCAGCGGCAGCGGTGATCTGCAGGTCTTCAACCTGGGCAGCAGCGGCAATCTTTCCAGCCTGTCGCTGGCCCACATCAGCGCCGGCTCGCACATCGTCATCAACAGCAGCGCGACCAGCGTCACGCTGCAAGGCGGCGATTTCCTCAGCTTTGCCGATCGCGTCATCTTCAACCTGCCCAATGCCACCTCGGTCAATCTGGGCTGGGGCGGTTGGGGCACGCTGCTGGCGCCCAAGGCCACCGTGTTCGGCACCGGCCACTGGGAAGGCAATCTGATCGCCAACCAGGTCGCCTTCAGCAATGGCGGCGTGGCCAGCATGAAGAGTGGCAGCAAGCTGGAAGTCGGCTATGAGCCCTTCACGGGCTACAACGTCTCGGCCGTGCCGGAACCCGGAAGCTATGCGCTGATGCTGGCCGGCCTGGGCGCGCTGGGCTTTGTCGCCCGCCGCCGTCGCCAAGCCTGACCGGCGCTGGCCACGGGCCGCAAGTACCGCCCAAGCAAAAGGGCCTCCGCATCGGAGGCCCTTTTTTCTTGTTTGCGCGGTTCAGCGAATCGGCGCCAGATTGCGTACTGCCTTGACGGCGCCCTCGCCCATCGCCGCACCAAAGCGCTTGGCCAGCCGCTCGGCCACGTTGTCGCGAGGCGTGTAGTCAATCACCTCCTCGGCCTTGACCACCTCGCGGGCAACGAAATCGAGATTGCCCAGGTCATCGGCCAGGCCCATCTTGACCGCCTCCTCGCCATTCCAGAACAAGCCGGAGAACATCTCCGGCGTTTCCTTCAGGCGATCACCGCGGCCCTCGCGCACCACGGCGATGAACTGGCGGTGGATCTGATCCAGCATCGCCTGAGCATAGCCGCGCTGCTTGGCGTTCAGCGGCGTGTAGGGGTCCAGCATGCCCTTGTTTTCACCGGCAGTCAGCAACCGGCGCTCGACGCCGAGCTTTTCCATCAGGCCGGTGAAGCCAAAGCCATCCATCAGCACGCCGATGGAGCCGACCACCGAGGCCTTGTCGACATAGATTTCATCGGCCGCCGCAGCGATGTAATAGGCCCCCGAAGCGCAGATTTCCTCAACCACCGCATAGACCTTCTTGCCATGCTTGGCCTTCAGGCGCTTGATCTCGTCGTAGACGATGCCGGCCTGCACCGGGCTGCCGCCGGGTGAGTTGATGCGCAGCACCACCGCCTGGGCACCATGGTCCTCAAAGGCGCTGCGGATCGCCGACAAGAGCAGCTCGGCGCTGGCCTCGGTATCCGATGCGATTTCACCGCGCACCTCAACCAAGGCGGTGTGCGGCGTGCTGGGCGCGCTGACATGGTGGCTTTGGAAGAAGAACCACCAGACCAGGGTCAGCAGCGTGGCCAGCCAGGCCAGCCGGTAGAAACTGCGCCAGCGACGTTCGCTGCGACGGTCACGCAGATAGTCGGCGGCGAGCTGCTGCAGCAGCGGCTCGTAATTCGTCGTCGCAGGCGCGCGCGCGCCGGCAGCATCGCTGGCCGGCGCGGGGCGCGCGGCTGCGGCCGCTGCAGGCTGGGCGGCCAGCATGTCCTCAGGATTCGCGGTGGCGTCGGGCAGGCCGCGGGGGAGATCGTCGTTGGGATTCATGGAAGGCAGGGGCAACAGCGCTGTTTGGCTGCATTGTCGGGCCGAGCGGCTTGATTCGCCGGGGCTCAGGGCTCAAAGGCGGGCTGGGTGTCGCGGGAAGGATACCAATAGACCTGCCCCTCCCGCTCCTCGACCTCGATCTTGGTCAGGCCGATGCGGCCACACATGCCACTCACACAGCGACCGGTCAGCGGGTCGTAGACGGCGCCGTGAATGCTGCACATGATGTACTGCTTGTCGCCGTCGAGGAACTCGCCCTCCTGCCAGTCCATCTCCGTTGGCACATGGGCGCAGCGGTTCAGATAGGCGACCACCTGGCCATCAAAGCGCAGCGCAAACGCGCTGGCCGGCTGCCGGTACTGCAGCACATGAAAGGTGTGGGCCTTGCCGCGCTCCTGCAAGTCGTCAGAGGCGCACAACGGCAGCGGGTCTTGTGGGGCTTGGGGTTTAGCGTCGCTCATGGTAGGGCCATCGGCTTGGTGAGGTTCAGGCATTGGCCAGCAGCCACTGCTGCAGATCGGCCACGCTGTGCGCGGTATGCAGCGGCGCGAAGGCCGCGAATTCGCACACCTCATGCGCACCGTAGCTGACAGCGACGCTGGCCGTGCCGGCGTTCTGCGCCAGCTGCAGATCGTGGCTGGTGTCGCCAATCATCAGCGTACGCTCGGGCTCGGCGCCGAACTCGCGCATCAGCTCCAGCAGCATCTGCGGATGTGGCTTGCCGGCCGTTTCATCGGCGGTGCGGCTGCCATCGAACAGGCCCTTCAGCGCTTCGTCCTGCAAGACCTCGTCCAGGCCCCGCCGGCTCTTGCCGGTGGCGATGGCTAGCCAGTGATGGCGGGCCTTCAGCGATCGCAGCATCTCGACCGTGCCCTCGAACAGGCTCAGCTCGTCCTGCGCGGCGATGAAATGGTGGCGGAAGCGCTGGCCCAGCTCACCATAACGCTCGCGCGGCAGGTCGGGCACCACCTGGCGCAGGGCGTCATAAAAGCCCAGACCGATCACATGAGTGGCCAGCTTTTGGCTCGGCACCGGTAGGCCCAGATCGGCGGCGGCGGCCTGGGTGCAGCGGGCGATCAGCGCGGTCGAGTCGTACAGCGTGCCATCCCAGTCAAACACGATCAGGTCAAAGCGCTGCGGCATCATGCGGCAGCCCCCAGCGCGCTCAGCAGGGCCTGGCATTCGGCTGGCAGCGGCGCCAGCAACTCGAGCTCTGCCCCCGTGGCCGGGTGGCTGAAGCGCAGCTGCTTGGCATGCAGAAACATCCGCTCAAAACGCAGCGGTCCGCGCGCCAGCTGGCGGTTGGCCTCGAAATCACCGTACTTCGGATCGCCGACGATGGCGTGCCCTTCATGGGCCAGATGGACACGGATCTGGTGCGTGCGGCCGGTCTTGATCGTCACATCGAGCAGGCTGTGGCCAGCGAATCGCTGCGCCACGCGCACCAGGCTGATCGAACGCTTGGCCTGCTCGGCCTGCGGATCGTGCGAGCTGGTCACCGCCCGCACCCAGCGTTCACCGTCGCTGCCGGTGAACTTGAGCAGGGGCACGTCGATGACCTTTTTGTTCGCCGCCCAGTCGCCCCAGACCAGGGCGGCATAGGTCTTGCCGGTCTCACGGTCACGGAACTGGTCCTGCAAGGCCACCAGGGCGCTGCGCTTCTTGGCAATCAGCAAGAGGCCGGAGGTTTCCTTGTCGAGCCGGTGCACCAGCTCCAGGAACTTGGCCTGCGGCCGGGCTTGGCGCAGCTGCTCGATCACGCCGAAGCTGACGCCCGAGCCGCCATGCACGGCCACGCCGGCCGGCTTGTTGACGGCCAGCAGATGATCGTCTTCATAGACGACCGGAAATTCCTTGGCCGGCACAAAGGCCGCCTTGTCCTCGGCCGCGCGCTCGGGCAGCCGCACCGGCGGGATGCGGACCACATCACCCAGCTCCAACCGGGTGTCGGCCTGCGCACGCCCCTTGTTCACCCGCACCTCACCGGCCCGGATGACACGGTAGACATGGGTCTTGGGCACGCCTTTGAGTTCGCGCAGCAAGAAGTTATCCAAGCGTTGGCCCGCAGAGCCTTCGTCAATCGTCAGAAGCCTGACGGCCGGTGCCGCAGCGGGTACAGCGAGTTTCGGCGCTGTTGGAGCAGCGGGTGCCGCCTTCACGGCGGCCGGACGGACCGGCGGCGCCGGCTTGCGCTCTAGCGGCTTGCGCTGGGTCAGCCCTCGGCCGCCCCGGCCAGATTTGGCCCCTATAATGCTGCTTGCCACGATTGCGTTCTAAGTATTTGATTTTTCTGATTTTACCCGGCATGAGCAGGGTTTGACTGAAGACGCCATGGTGGCGGGCCCGATGCGGCAGGCGCGCAAGCGCCGGTGGCATCGGCTCAACAATCGGTGATGCAACATGTCTGTACCGATGGCGGGCCCCGTCCCCAAGTGATGAGGCAGCCCTTGATGCGGCATGGAAGAGCAACGCAGTACGAACCACGCACGGCGTATCCCGAATCGGGGCACGACGCGCACGAATAAGGTTTTCATCGCACGAGGTGTGTCGATCAAGAGTCGGCTGTCTCGTGCCAGCGCCCAGCAGTTCCTCGCGGATGAACCCATCAATCCCCCCACCCACCGCCGCCTTGCGCGCGCAGCCCCGGCTTCATGCCGAGAGGGCTCGCCACGCCGGCCTCGGTCGGGCCGCGCCGATCAGCCGCTGTGCTGCACCGGCGCGTTCACGGGATGGAGTCACCGCGCCGCCTGTTGAAGCGCACGCGCCAACGCTGCAGGGCTGATCGCTAGAAGCAGATCTCCAGCAGTCCAGGGCGATTCCTTCCTCGGTTCACCGCGTTTCTCGTGCAACTTGTGAGTCGCCCGCTGGCTTTGCCGCCAGTGGACGTCGTGTTGCTGCGCGCCCGATGGCATCCGAGATGCCGAAGGCGCGTGAGGAGAACTGATGAAACGCATGCTGATCAATGCGACGCAGCCTGAAGAGCGTCGCCTTGCCATCGTTGATGGCCAGAAGCTGCTGGACTTCGAGACCGAGATCGAAGGCCGCGAGCAGCGCAAGGGCAATATCTACAAGGCGGTCGTGACCCGCGTCGAGCCCTCGCTCGAGGCCTGCTTCGTCGACTACGGCGAAGACCGCCACGGCTTCCTGCCCTTCAAGGAAATCTCGCGCCAGTACTTCCGCGAGGGCGTCGATGTGCGCTCCGCCAAGATCCAGGACTGCATCCGCGAAGGCCAGGAACTGCTGGTCCAGGTGGAAAAGGAAGAGCGCGGCAACAAGGGTGCGGCACTGACCACCTTCGTCTCGCTGGCCGGCCGCTACCTGGTGCTGATGCCCAACAACCCGCGCGGTGGCGGCGTCAGCCGTCGCATCGAGGGTGAAGATCGCGAAGAGCTGAAGGAAAACCTCGACCAGCTCGAGTACCCCAAGGGCATGAGCCTGATCGCCCGCACCGCCGGCATCGGCCGTTCCGCTGCCGAGCTGCAGTGGGACCTGAACTACATGCTGAAGCTGTGGAGCGCCATCGACGATGCCTCCAAGGGCGGCAAGGGCGCCTTCCTGATCTATCAGGAATCGTCGCTGGTGATCCGCGCGATCCGCGACTACTTCACCGCCGACATCGGCGAAATCCTGATCGATACCGACGACCTGTTCGAGCAAGCTCAGCAGTTCATGAACCATGTGATGCCGGACAACGCGCATCGCGTGAAGCGTTATCGCGACGACGCGCCGCTGTTCAGCCGCTTCCAGATCGAGCACCAGATCGAAACGGCACACAGCCGCACGGTCAACCTGCCCTCGGGCGGCGCCATCGTGATCGACCACACCGAGGCGCTGGTCTCGGTGGACGTCAACTCGGCCCGCGCCACCCGTGGCGGCGACATCGAGGAAACCGCCACCCGCACCAATCTGGAAGCCGCCGATGAAATCGCGCGCCAGATGCGCCTGCGCGATCTGGGCGGCCTGATCGTCGTCGACTTCATCGACATGGAAGAGTCGAAGAACCGCCGCGAGGTCGAACAGCGTCTGCGCGATGCGCTGCGCAATGACCGCGCCCGCGTGCAGTTCGCCTCGATCAGCAAGTTCGGCCTGCTGGAGCTGTCGCGTCAGCGTCTGCGCCCCGCTCTGAGCGAAGGCAACCACATCACCTGCCCGCGCTGCAATGGCACCGGCCATATCCGCGACACCGAATCCTCGGCGCTGCAGATCCTGCGCATGGTCCAGGAAGAGGCGATGAAGGACAACACCGCCGCCGTGCACGTGCAAGTGCCGGTGGAAGTGACCTCCTTCCTGCTGAACGAAAAGCGCACCGAGATCACCAAGATCGAGTTGAAGCAGCGCGTCACCGTGCTGCTGGTGCCCAACAAGCACCTGGAAACGCCTAACTACAAGCTGGAACGTCTGCGCCATGACGATCCGCGCCTGGAGAACCTGCAGGCCAGCTACACGATGATCGAAGAGCCGACCGACGAGGTGGGCATCACCCGCCGCGGCGGCGACGACAAGGGCAAGAGCAAGCAGGAACCGGTCATCAAGGGCCTGTTGCCCGAGCAGCCGGCGCCGATGCCGGTGGCCCCGGCGCCCAAGCCTGTGGCCGCCGAGGCGGCTGCCCCGGCACCAGCGGCTGCCAAGGAAGGCGGCGGTTTCTTCGGCTGGATCAAGAGCATCTTTGCTGGCGCCCCGGCCGCTGCCCCTGTGGCCGCACCGGAAGCCAAGCCAGCCGCTGACGCGCAGCGCAAGGACGGCAAGCGCGATGGTGGCCGTGGCGGCCGCGGTGGCCGTGGCGGCGAACGTGGCGAGCGCGGCGGTGATCGCAAGCGTGAAGGCCGCGAGGGTCGTGAGTCGCGCGACGCACGCAACGGCGGCGAGGCCAAGCCCAATGAAGGCCAGCGCGCCGAACGCCAGGAACGGGGCGAACGCAACGAGCGTGGCAATCGCCGAGGCGGCGAGCGCGCTGAACGCGTCGAACGCAACGAGGCCGGCGAACAGCCGCGCAACGAGCGTGCCGAGCGTGGTGCTGAACGTGGCGGCGAACGTGGTGGTGAAGGCCGCCGCGGTCGTGGTGAGCGCGGTGAGCGTGCCGAACGCGGCGAGCGTCAGGACCGTCCGCTGGACGTCGTGGCCCAGGCTGATGGCCTGAACGCGGCTCTGACTGACGAGGCGCTACTCGACAAGCCGGCCTTCGCCGACACCCAGCCCGAAGGCGCTGCCGAGGGCAATGGCGAGGAACGCGGCGGCCGCCGCCGCCGCCGCCGTGGTGGTCGCGATCGCGATGAACGTGCTGCCGACACCCAAGCCCCGAGCGACGAGGGCGCAGCGCCCGAGGCCGTGGCCGAAGGCGACGTGGAAGCCCAGGTGGGCGCGGGCGAAGGCCTGGCAGAGGCCGCTGATGCGGGTGAAGCCGGTGAAGGTGGCGCACGCCGCCGCCGCAGCCGTGACCGCTACCGTCGTGACAAGCGCGAAGGCCAGAGCGCTCAGTCCGCTGAGGCCGGCGAGGCTGGCGATGCGCCGCAACAGCTGGAGCTGGTTGCCGGCGATACCGCCGTGGCTGCACCAGCCCCTGCCGTCAGTGCTGAAGTCAGCGCTCCCGCGGCAGCCGTGGTTGCCGCACCGGTGGCCAGTGCCGTTGCCGAAGCCCCTGCGGCGCCGCAGCTGCCTGCCTTCGAGCTGCCGCTGGCCGATCTGCACGCGATCGCCGAAGGCGCTGGTCTGCAGTGGGTGAACTCCGACGCCGACAAGGTCCGCGCCGTGCAGGACGCCATTGCCGCCGAGCCCAAGCCGGTGCGTGTGCCGCGTGAACGGCCGCCGCTGGTGACGATTGACGAAGGCCCGCTGGTGCTGGTCGAGACCCGCAAGGATCTCAGCCAGGTCAAGCTGCCTTTCGAGGCCTGACGCCTTTGGACTAGTACCTTCAGGCTTTGCGCCTGAACACGCCGCCGCGGCTACTGCCCCGGCGGCGTTTTTCATGGCTCTTTTGGCGTTAAGTGTGGAAGCCCTGGAAACAACCAAAGGCAACCACAGAGGCACTGAGGCACAGAGAAAACCGCAGCAACGCTTTGTTCCCTCTGTGAATTCCTCTGTGACTCTGTGGCTCTGTGGTTTGTTTTGGCTGCTCAACAGCTAACGCGCAAGGAGCCTTTTTCATGGGCCGTCACCTCGGGGAAGCTCTGCATATGAGACCGCCGACCATCCCCTACAGTTGCGCCCTGGCCGGCGCACATGAGGCGTCGAGCACCGGGGCTGAAGGCGCGCCTATTGGCTTGCGCGAGCCCATCGATAGAACAAGGACCCCACAAGGTGACAACGCCCCAGACCGCGGCCAAGATGCCGCCACAGATTCCCTACATCATCGGCAACGAGGGATGCGAGCGCTTCAGCTTCTACGGCATGCGCAACATCCTGACGGTGTTCCTGATGACCAGCCTGCTGCTGTCCGTGCCGGAGGAACTGCGCAAGGGCGAGGCCAAGGAGGTGTTCCACACCTTTGTGATGGGCGTCTATTTCTTCCCCCTGCTGGGCGGCTGGTTGGCCGACCGCTTCTTCGGCAAGTACAACACCATCTTCTGGCTCAGCCTGGTCTACTGCGCCGGCCACGCCTGCCTGGCTGCCTTTGAGAGCAATATCACCGGCTTCTACACCGGCCTCTTCCTGATCTCACTGGGCTCGGGCGGCATCAAGCCGCTGGTCAGCTCCTTCATTGGCGATCAGTTCGACCAGAGCAATCGCTCGCTGGCGCAGAAGGTGTTCGACGCCTTCTACTGGATCATCAACTTCGGCAGCTTCTTCGCCTCGCTGCTGATGCCGCTGATCCTCAAGCATTGGGGCGCCAGCATCGCCTTCGGCATTCCCGGCATCTTCATGGCGGTGGCCACCCTGATCTTCTGGTCCGGCCGCGGCAAATACGTGCATGTGAAGCCGACGGCCCATGAAGACCCGAACAGCTTCCTGAAAGTCGTCAAGACCGCACTGGGCGCCGGCCTGCCGGGCAAGCTCGCCGCCCTGGCTGGCATCCTGCTGGCAGCCTGGAGCATCAGCGCCTACAAAGAGCTGGGCCTGGTGGTGGCGCTGTGTCTGGCGCTGGTCTTGGTGATGGGCTTTGGTGGCCTCGGTGCCTGGATGCAGTTGTCCGGCGCCGAAGCCCGCCATGGCCGCGAGGCTGTTCAAGCCGTGCGCACGGTGCTGCGCCTGCTGGTGCTGTTCGCGCTGGTGACGCCGTTCTGGAGCCTGTTCGACCAGAAGGCCTCGACCTGGATCCTGCAGGCCAACCAGATGAGCAAGCCGGGCTGGTTTGAAGCTTCGATGATGCAGGCCCTGAACCCGCTGCTGGTGATGCTGCTGATCCCCTTCAACAACCTGGTGCTCTACCCGCTGCTGGAACGCAGCGGCTTGCGCATCACCGCCTTGCGCCGCATGGGCGCGGGTATCGCGCTGTCAGCGGTGGCCTTTGCTGTGGTGGCGCTGTTCCAGCTCTGGCTGGACGGCGGCCACGCCGTCACCATCATCTGGCAGATCCTGCCCTATGCCATCCTGACGCTGGGCGAGGTGCTGGTCTCGGCCACCGGCCTCGAGTTTGCCTACAGCCAGGCACCGCTGGCCATGAAGGGCGTGATCACCAGCTTCTGGAATCTGTCGGTGACGATTGGCAATCTCTGGGTGCTGCTGGCCAACAAGAGCGTCAAGGGCGAGGCCGTGACCGCCTGGGTGCAAACCAGCGGCCTCAGCGTCACCGCCTTCCAGATGTTCTTCTTCTCAGGCTTTGCGCTGTTGGCCGCCCTGCTGTTCGGGCTCTATGCGCGCAGCTACCAGATGCAGGACAACTACCGCCGCCAGTGAGCGGCTGCCTGGCTTGGCGCCAGCTTGTTTAAGCACTCAAGGACTGCAGCGCCTGGTGGTAGGCCGGGTGATGCATCAGCTCCTCCCAGGTCAGCGGCGCCGTCTGCGGCAGCAGGCCGGCGCGGCGCGCCTCGCTTTCGGCACGGGGCTGCCAGGCGCCGCTGGCCGCGGCCTGCATCATGTCGTCAAGCAAACGGTCCAGCACGGCGCCGTCGTCGATGGCGCTTTGATTGCACAGCAACAATAGATCGCAGCCGGCACCCAGCGCCGCCAGCGCCGCTTCCAGATAGCTGATCTCGCGCCCTTCCAGCACCCGGGCACCGCGCATGCCCAGGTCATCGCTGAACACGGCACCGCCGAAGCCCAGACGCTCGCGCAGGATGTCCTGCAGCCAGCGCGGGCTGAAGCCGGCCGGACGGCTGTCGACCTTGGGATAGATCACATGGGCCGGCATCACCGCGCCCAGGCTCAGGCGCAGCCATTCAAAAGGCTTGGCATCGTCAGCCAGGATCGCCTTCAGACTGCGTTTGTCGACGGGCACCTCGGTGTGCGAGTCGGCCTTGACAAAGCCATGCCCGGGGAAATGCTTGCCGCAGCTGTGCATGCCGGCCAGCAGCATGCCGTGGGCCAGGCTCTTGGCCAGCAGCGCCACGACGCGCGGATCGCGATGGAAACTGCGATCGCCGATGACCGAACTCTCGCCGTAATCAAGATCCAGCACCGGCGCGAAACTCAGATCAACGCCGCAGGCGCGCAGTTCGGCCCCCATCACCAGGCCGGCCGCCGTCGCGGCTTCGGTGGCCGCCATTGCATCCCGCATCCACAGCTCGCCGAGTTGCCGCATGCTGGGCAGATGGGTGAAGCCATCGGTCTTGAAGCGCTGCACACGGCCACCTTCATGGTCAACGGCGATCAGCAGATCGGGCCGCAGCGCCTTGATCTCGGCCGTCAGCAGCGTCAGCTGCGCGCGGCTCTCGAAATTGCGCGCGAACAGGATCAAGCCGCCGAGCAAAGGGTGCGTGAGCCGGGCGCGTTCCGTCGCGCTGAGCGCGTGGCCGGCAATGTCCAGTACCAGCGGCGCATGCACGGTGGTGCTCAGTTCATTCATCAGGGGTTCTCTTTCGCCGCCAGGCGCGGCTGTTCAACGACGACAAAGGTCGCCACATAGTCGGTCTCGTCGCTGACGCTGACATGGGCCTGCAGCCCGCGTGACGCGAACCACTCGGCCAGCTCGCCGTGCAAGCGGATGAAGGGCTTGCCGCTGGCCTCGTTGAGGATTTCGCAGTCGCGCCAGGTCATGGGCATGCGCATGCCCATGCCGATGGCCTTGGAGAAGGATTCCTTGGCCGAAAAACGTGTCGCCAGATAAGCAATGCCGCGCGATTCGACCCGTGCCCGACGCGCTTGGAAGACTTTTATCTCCTGCGGCCCCAGCACCTTCTCGGCAAATCGATCACCACGCCGCGCCAGCGTCTCGCCAATGCGGCGCAGATCGCAGATATCGTTGCCAATGCCGTAAATCATTGCGCGCCCTCCCAAGCCGGCCAGCCCAGTACTTCATTGCGATGGCGCTCTTGCTCCAGCTCGAACCAGGTCTCGCCCAGTTGCTGGGCACCCTCGCGGCGGTAGAAGCGCAGCGCCCCTTCGTTGCCAGCCCAGGCGCGCAGCCACACAGCGTGGGCGGGCAGGGCCTCGCGCACATGCTGCAAAAGGCGCGCGCCAAAGCCCTCGCCGGAGCGCGTCGGCGCCACATAGAGCCGCTGCAGCTCCGCCTGCGCGCCGCCGACAGCAAGACCTGACCCCGCCCAGGCCGCGCCAAGTTCGACATGGGCCCAGGCCAGCAGATGATTGCCCTCGTGCAGCAGCCACATCGGCTGAGCCGGATCGGCAATCAAGGCGTGCAGGCGAGCCTCAGAAAAACTGTCGTCCAGGTAGCGAATGAAGCTGTCGCGCAGGCCGTCCAGCGCATAGGTCTGCAGCCAGACCCAGCGCGCCAAGGCCGACAATGCCGGCGCATCGCTCCGCACAGCACGGCGGATCTTCCAAGCGGCTTCAGCCCGCATAGGCCTGCTGGATGCTGCGCTGATAGGCCCGTACCGTCTCGGCATAGCCCAGCTCCAGCGCGTCAGCGATCAAGGCATGGCCGATCGACACCTCCTGAACACCAGGTACTCCACGCAGGAAGCGGCTCAGATTGGCGCGGTTCAGATCGTGGCCGGCATTGATGCCCAGGCCTTGCGCCAGCGCCGCCCGAGCCGTCGCGGCAAAGCCGGCCAGCACCGCGTCTTCCTGGTCGGTGCCGAAGGCGCTGGCATAGGTTTCGGTATAGAGCTCGATGCGCTCGGCGCCGAGTGCGGCCACATGCACCATGGCCTCGGGCAGCGGGTCCATGAACAGGCTGACACGCACGCCAAGCTGCTGGCATTCGGCAATCAGCGGCCGCAATCGATCCGTATCGGCAGGCAGGTTCCAGCCATGGTCGGAGGTGAACTGGTCTTCGCTGTCCGGCACGAAAGTGACCTGATGGGGGCGCAGCTCGCGCACATAGTCCATCAGGTTCTGTGTTGGATTGCCCTCGATGTTGTACTCGGCCTGCGGCCACTGCTTCATCAGTGCGGCGAGCTCGAGCACATCGTCGCGGCGGATGTGGCGCGCGTCGGGACGGGGGTGAACGGTGATGCCCTGCGCGCCGGCCTGCAGGCAAATCTCGGCGGCGCGCAGCACGCTGGGAATGCCGAGGTGGCGGGTATTGCGCAAGAGCGCAACCTTGTTGACATTGACCGACAGCGCGCAGCGTCCCTGTTGCGAGTCGGCGCCGATCAAAGGATTCATGGCGCAGGCCTTCTCAGTGTTATTCAGTCGAGCAGTTTCTGCACATCGAGCATGACGCTGCGGGTGCGCAGGGGCTTGTGGCCCAGATGATAGTGAAGCAGGCCGCGCAGCGAGGCCTTCAGCGCCGGCAAGGCGCCCAGACAGGCCTGCTGCAAGGCCTCGACGCTGCCATGTAGCAAGGCGGCTTCCAGCTGTACCAGCTGTTCCGCCGCGAAGGCTTGGCTCTGCGCCATCTCCACTGCTTCCACGCCGGCTTCTGCGCTGAGCCAATAACGCCCACCTGGCTGCAGCGGCGCTTGGGTCAGCGTGGCCAGGCTGAGGTCAGGCAACAGGCCGGTCTCGCTGAGCAGGCGCAGCTCGAAGGCACGCAGCGCCGCCTGGGCCAGGGCGTCCTCGCCGGCCTGAAGCAGCGGCAGGGTGCGCGCATAGGCATCGAAGAGCGCCGGATGCGGGTCTTGACGGGCCAGCAGCTTGAGCAGCAGCTCGTTGAGGTAGTAGCCGGTGAATAACGCCGCGCCGGCTGGCAGGGTGTGGCCACCGGCCCACTCGGCGCCGCGCAGCGTCTGCACCTCGGGGGCGCCCTCCTCGCCGCGCGCCGGTTTGCTCAGGCTGACCTGCAGGCGTTGAAACGGCAGCAGCACCGAACGCAGCTGTGAGTACGGCCGCTTGGCACCCTTGGCGACCACGGCCAAGCGACCCTGTTCTCGGGTGAACAGGTCCAGGATCAGGCTGGATTCACTCCAGTCGTAGTGATGCAGCACATAGGCGGGCTGCGTGGTCGGGATGCGGGGCGCGCGAGGGGTGCGTGTCGCGCGTGTCACCACGGGGCCTTGCGGCTTCATTCGTAGCCGTAGGTGCGCAGATGCTCCTCGGAATCGGCCCAACCGGAACGAACCTTGACCCAGAGTTCCAGGAAGACTCGGCCATCCATCAGATGCTCGAGCTCCTGGCGGGCCTCGGAGCCGATGCGCTTCAGGCGCTCGCCGCCCTGGCCGATGATCATGCCCTTGTGCGCGTCGCGTTCGACCACGATGGAGGCCGAGATGCGGCGCAGCTCGCCCTCGTCTTCCCATTTGTCGATAATCACCGTCGAGGTGTAGGGCAGTTCGTCGCCAGTCAGTCGGAACAGCTTCTCGCGGATGATTTCGCTGGCGAGGAACTTCTCGCTGCGATCGGTCAGCGCGTCTTCCTCATAGAACCAGCCCTGCTCAGGCAGATAGGGCTTGAGGATCTTGAAGAGGCGCTGCACATCGGCTTCCTTCTTGGCCGACAAGGGCACGAACTCGCTGAAGTTGCGCCGCTCCTGCATGCTCTTCAGCCAGGGCGCCAGCTCGGCGCGGCGCTGCACGGCATCCAGCTTGTTGGCGATCAGCACGACCGGCTTGTCCTCGGGCAGCAGGGCCAGCACCTTGGCGTCGTCCAGGCCAAAGCGGCCGGCCTCGACGACGAAGAGCACCAGATCCACATCACCCAGCACGCCATGAACGGTGCGATTCAGATTGCGGTTCAGCGCGGCGTTGTGCTTGGTCTGGAAGCCGGGGGTGTCGACAAACACGAACTGCGCCTCGTCAACGGTGCGCACGCCGGTAATGCGATGGCGGGTGGTCTGCGCCTTGTCCGAGGTGATGCTGACCTTCTGCCCGACCAGCGCATTGAGCAGCGTTGACTTGCCGACGTTCGGGCGGCCGACAATGGCGATCAGGCCGCAACGTTGTGCAGCGGCGGACTCAGCGGTGGTGTCTGTCATGGTGTTCGTCATTCTGGGCTCCAGGCCACAAATCCTTGTTCAAGCCAGAGCCGGAGCGAATCTCCAGTTCCGTCAATGCGTGTCGCAAGCCCCACGCTGCATGTCACAGCACTGGGCGCGGCGCAGTCGAATTCAGTCCCGCAGGCCGGCGCCGGGTTTATCCCGCGCCAGCAGTTCCTCAAGCATACGCTTGGCAGCGTCCTGCTCGGCGGCACGGCGCGAGCGGCCCTCGCCCTTCTTGCTGAGGCTCAAGGCCGGCACAGCACACTCGACCTCGAAGGTCTGCGCATGGGCCTGGCCGCGGGTCTCGGTGATGCGATAGCTGGGCACGGCCAGCTTGCGTGCCTGCAGCCATTCCTGCAGCGCCGTCTTGGCATCCTTGCCCCAGTTGTCGCTGGGCGGCGTGGCGATCTGCTCACCCATCAGACGGCGCACCAGTTCGCGCGCGGCCTCATAGCCGCCGTCAACAAAGGCAGCGCCGATCAAGGCCTCAACCGCGTCGGCCAGGATGGAGGGGCGCTGCGCGCCGCCGCCCTTGGCCTCGCCCTCGCTCATACGCAGGAACTCAGGCAGGCCGATGCCCAAGGCCAGCTTGTGCAGGCTGTCTTCGCGAACGAGGTGGGCGCGGATGCGAGTCAGGTCGCCTTCGTCAGAGCCGGCGAAGCGCTCGTACAGCAGGCTGGAAACCGCCAGACTCAGCACTGCATCGCCGAGAAACTCCAGACGCTCGTTGTGGTCAGCACCAAAGCTGCGGTGGGTCAGCGCACGCTGCAAAAGCGCGGCATCGCCAAAGCGATGGCCGAGCCTCTTTTGCAGACGATCCAGCGGCGTCATCATGGCAGCGTTCAGCGCGAATGCCCTTCGTACTTGATCAGCAGAAAGACCGGACCGGCCAGCGCGACCTGCTTTTCGTAAGCGAAGCTGATCAACACCTTGTCGTTGTCCTTGGTGATGGTGAGATCCTGGGACGCAATACTCTGGATCGAGTATTCGACCTGCTTGATGCGCTCGAACTCGGCGCGGGCCAAGGGCACCGTCTGCGGATTGCCCTTGGCGATGCGATCGACGGCGCTCTGTATCGTATAGAACTCCATCACCGTCGGGATGGTGCGTGCCGCCACGACACCGAGAAACGACAACACAACGGCCCAGAACAACAGGCCCAGCAGGCTGATGCCGGACTGCTGACGACGCGCGTTCACCATGGAGTTCATTCCTTGTTGACTCGAAACTGCAGGCTGCACACCGGCGAGCACGGCACTCAGTTGAAGGCGCCGATGCGCTTGAAGTTGCCGAAGTTCATCCAGACGAAAAAGGCCTTACCGACAATATTCTCATCCGGAACAAAGCCCCAGAAGCGCGAATCACGCGAATTGTCACGGTTGTCGCCCAGCATGTAGTAGTGGCCGGCCGGCACCTTGCAGGTCACGCCCTCTGGGCTGTACTTGCATTGATCCTGGAAGGGGAACGGGCCGTCCTTGCGATCAGGCTGGAAATAGGGCTGGCGGTTCGGGTCGACCAGCAACTGGTGCGGCAGGGCACCCAGGCTTTCCGAGAAGCGATTGCGCATGCGCATGCTGTCTTCGTCGTAATAGTCGCCTTCCGACTTGACCGTCACCGGCTGGCCATTGATGTAGAGCCGCTGGTTCAGATAAGCGACCTCGTCGCCGGGGATGGCCGCCACACGCTTGATGAAGTCGACGCTGGTGTCTTCCGGAAAGCGGAACACCATCACATCGCCACGCTGGACATCATGGTTGGCGATGATCTTCTTGTTGATCACCGGCAGGCGGATGCCATAGTGAAACTTGTTCACCAGGATCAGATCACCGACCAGCAGCGTCGGCACCATCGAGCCCGAGGGAATCTTGAACGGCTCAAACAGGAAGGAGCGCAGCAGGAAGACGATCAGGATCACCGGGAACAGCCCGGCGGTCCAGTCCAGCCACCAGGGCTGGCGCAGGATTTCCTGGCGTGCGCCCTCAACATCACTGTCGACACGGGCGATGCCCTGCGCAGCCAGCGCCTCGCGGCGCTTCGCATCGTTGGCCAGCAGCTCGGCGGCCGCACGTTCGCGCGCCGGCTGGAAGTGGAAACGCTCGGCCAGCCAGTACAGCATCGTGACCGTGGTCAGGATGAACAGCAGCAGCGCGAAATTGCCACTCCATTGGCCGGTGTACCAGCCACCCAGATAGGCAATCAGGACGGCGTAAAGAATTCCGGTCAGTGCACTCATTGATTTAGTCATCGACTTGGAGAATGGCCAGGAAGGCTTCTTGCGGCACCTCGACGGAACCGATCTGCTTCATCCGCTTCTTGCCGGCCTTTTGTTTTTCGAGCAGCTTGCGCTTGCGGGTGATGTCACCACCGTAGCATTTTGCCAGCACGTTCTTGCGCATCGCCTTGATGTTCTCCCGCGCGATGATGTTGGCACCGATGGCGGCCTGGATCGCCACGTCATACATCTGGCGCGGGATCTGTTCGCGCATCTTCGCCGCCACGCCGCGGCCACGGAACTGGCTTTGGGCGCGGTGAACGATGATGGACAAGGCGTCCACCCGATCTCCGTTGATCAGGATGTCAACCTTGACAACGTCAGAGGCTCGGTACTCCTTGAACTCGTAGTCCATCGAGGCATAGCCGCGCGACACGCTCTTGAGCTTGTCGAAGAAGTCGAGCACGATTTCAGCCAACGGCATTTCATAGGTCAGCATGACCTGCCGACCGTGATAGGCCATATTGATCTGCTGGCCGCGCTTCTGGTTGGCCAGGGTCATGACCGGGCCAACATAGTCCTGCGGCATGTACAGATGCACGGTGACGATGGGTTCGCGGATCTCCTGGATCTGCCCGACCTCAGGCATCTTGGACGGATTCTCGACCTCGATGACCTCGCCGTCGCCACGCACAACTTCGTAGACAACACTGGGTGCCGTGGTGATCAGGTCTTGATCGAACTCGCGCTCCAGCCGCTCCTGCACGATTTCCATATGCAGCAGGCCCAGGAAGCCGCAGCGGAAGCCGAAGCCCAAGGCCTGCGAGACTTCCGGCTCGTAGCGCAGCGAGGAGTCGTTCAGCTTGAGCTTTTCCAGCGCGTCACGCAGTGAGTCGTACTCGCTGGCTTCGGTCGGATACAGGCCCGCGAAGACCTGCGGCTGGATTTCCTTGAAGCCCGGCAAGGCCTCTTCGGCAGGGCCGAGATTGTTGGGCAGCTTTTTTTCCAGCGTGATGGTGTCGCCGACCTTGGCCGCCTGCAGCTCCTTGATGCCGGCGATGACGAACCCGACCTCGCCCGCATTGAGCTGCTCGCGCTTCTCGGACTTGGGCGAGAAAACGCCCAGATGCTCGGCAGGATAGACCGCATCAGAGGCCATCATCCGGATCCGTTCGCCCTTCTTCAGCGTGCCGTCGACGACACGCACCAGCATCACCACGCCCACATAGGCGTCGTACCAGGAGTCGATGATCATGGCGCGCAGCGGCGCTTCAACGACGCCCCGCGGCGGCGGCATGCGAGCGATGACGGCTTCGATGATGTCGTCAATACCCATGCCGGTCTTCGCCGAGCAAGGGATCGCATCGGTGGCATCGATGCCAATCACGTCCTCGATCTCGGCCTTGGCGTTCTCAGGGTCGGCCTGCGGCAGATCCATCTTGTTGAGCACCGGCACGACCTCGACGCCGAGCTCCAGCGCCGTGTAGCAGTTGGCCACCGTCTGCGCCTCGACACCCTGGCTGGCATCCACCACCAGCAACGCACCCTCACAGGCCGACAGCGAACGGCTGACCTCGTAGGAAAAGTCGACGTGGCCCGGCGTGTCGATCAGGTTCAGGTTGTAGACCTGACCGTCCCTGGCCTTGTATTGCAGCGCCGCCGTCTGCGCCTTGATGGTGATGCCGCGCTCGCGCTCGATGTCCATCGAGTCCAGCACCTGCGCTTCCATCTCGCGATCCGACAGGCCTCCGCAACGCTGAATGATGCGATCCGCCAGCGTGCTCTTGCCGTGGTCGATGTGGGCGATGATGGAGAAATTGCGGATGTGATTCATGGACTCAATCGCGGTCTGTTCGGCCGGAAGCTTCAACGGCAAAACCGTTGCGTGGAAGGCTCTTCATCGCAGCGCGATGAGAAGGCCCGAAGGGCCGCGCCGAACATAAAAAAAAGGCACGTCGAAACGGTGACGCGCCTTCCAACAAAACGTATGGCAACTGCTTGTTGGGCTTTCATTGTAGCCAAAAGCCCAGGCCTGAAAACCGCACCGTTACTGCATCTCCGGCCGTTGCGGCTCGCCAACATGAAACTTATCCACAGCTTATGCACATCATAAAACTGACATGTCCGCTGCCTCGATAAGCCGGCTGGCATTAGTGCCAGCAATGCCGGCAAAGCGCGCTCGAAACCTCTTATTCTAGCCGACAAGCCAAGCAATCCTGCGTAGCCGCCCAGCGAGTCCGGCGACGCAGTCCCATTCAGAGCTCGAGCGTCGCCTTTTTGGAGGCAGCTGGACGATCTAGACGCATCCGCCAAATTCCACCATGCGGAAAGACCCCGCAGGGCTGAAGCGGTCGTGAGCCTCAGGACGCCGGCTTGAGCAGCAGGTAGTTCACCGCCCCCTCACGCCACACCGTCAGCGGCAGCTGCTTGGCCTTCTCGCCCAGCTTGAGCTGTTGCTCCAGTTGCTTGACGCTGCTGATCTCGGTCTTGCCGACAGCCAGAATCACATCGCCAGCGCGCAGCCCTGCCCGCGCTGCCACCCCCTCGGCCTCATCGACAAGCACGCCCGAGCGCAGCTTGCCATCACGCTTTTGCGCGTCGCTGAGTTCGGAGACCGTCAGGCCAAAGCTGGACAGTGCCGAAGGCTTGGCCTTGGCAGCCGGGTCGGCTGCAGTGGCAGCGGCGTCCTCGGCCGGCATTTCTCCGATCACCAGGGTCAGCTCCTTGTAGGCACCGCGGCGGAAGACCTGCAGCACCGACTTGCTGCCCGGCTTGTTCGCCGCCACGCTGCGGCGCAAATCGTTGGCATTGCTGAGCTGCCTGCCGTCGAGCTTGATGATGATGTCGCCCGCTTCCACGCCTCCCTTTTCAGCTGGCGAGCCGGGCTCGACCGAGCGCACCACAACGCCCTGCGCCTTCTCCAGGCCCAAGGCCTCGGCCACCTCCTTGCTCAGATCGCCGATGCCCACACCGATGCGCCCGCGCACCACCCGTCCGCCACCACGCAACTGATCCGCGACGCGCATCGCCTCGTCAATCGGGATCGCAAACGAGATGCCCATGAAGCCGCCGGACTGGCTGTAGATCTGCGAGTTGATGCCCACCACCTCACCGCGCATATTCAGCAGCGGCCCGCCGGAATTGCCGGGATTGATGGCCACATCGGTCTGGATGAAGGGCAGGAACTCGCCGGTGTCACGCGCCTTGGCACTGACGATGCCGGCCGTCACCGTGTTGTCGAAACCAAAGGGCGAGCCGATGGCCATCACCCACTCACCGACCTTGAGTCGGCCGACGTCACCAATCTTGACCACCGGCAGCGCCGAGGCCTCGATCTTGACGATGGCCACATCGGTGCGCTTGTCGGCACCAATCAGCTTGGCCTTGAACTCGCGCTTGTCGGTCAGCGTGACGGTGATCTCATCGGCGCCATCAACGACATGGGCATTGGTCATCACAAAGCCGTCGGCGCCCAGGATGAAGCCGGAACCCAGACCACGGCGCTGCGGTTGCTCATCGTCACCCCGTGGCGCGCCACGGCGCTGGCCCGGTGCTGGGATGCCGAAGCGGCGCATCAGCTCCTGCAGCAGTGCCTCCTGATCGGCATTGCCGCCCGGCGCGGCGCGCAGGCGCTCGGAGGTGCGGATGTTCACCACCGCCGGGCCCACCCGCTCCACCAGCTCGGTGAAGTCCGGCAGCTCACGCGCCTGTGCCTGCACAAAGGCGGGCATGGCCAGGTTCAGGCCCAAGGCCAGCCCGGTCGCGGCAAGCAAGGCAGACAAACGACGCGAGGGGCTCGGCAGGTTTGCAAAATTCATGGTCATTGAAAGGGCCAGGTTGAGAAAGCTGCGAAATTGTCTGCCAGGCAAAGTGGCAGGGACAAGCGGCAAAACTATGCTAGCTCATGCGCTTGGCGTTGCAGGAAGGCACCCCGCCTGAGCTCACTTCGGCAACTGCCGCGACGCCAGCTGCAAGACGACGCGCAGCTGCTGCCACTGCAAGGAATGCGCACGCCGCGATAGGCCCAGATAAAGGCGGCCGCGCCAGTGGCTGCGCCAACCGGCCGGTTCATGCGAGCCCTGCAGCGGCCGCAGGCCAAGCAGCAGCCACCCATCCAGGTCCATCAGGCGTTCAAGCTGCACCGGCCTTGCATCGAGCGCCAAGCGCCCTGCCGGGCGCAGCCACCATTGCTGCCCATCAAAGGCCAGTTCCCAAGGCGGCTCCGGGTGCCGCCAACGCCACAGCGCATAGGCCAGGCCGGCAAGCAGGCACAGCGGCATGGCGAGCGGCCACGACGGCTGGCGAGCCTCCGTCTGGGCCAGCAGATAGGCACTCAGCACCAGCGTGGCCAGCAGGATCAACAACTGCTCGATCAGGCGCAAAAACAGATCCGCCCGCAGTTCGATTCGAAGTGCGGGCGGATGACGCAGCAGCGGCTGCATGAGGGAATCCGGACGATCAGATCCGCTTGAATATCAGCGTGCCGTTGGTACCGCCGAAACCGAAGTTGTTCTTGGCGGCGTATTCGATCTTCATCGGCCGCGCGGTGTTGGCGCAGTAGTCCAGATCGCACTCGGGATCCTGGTTGAAGATATTGATCGTTGGCGGCGCGATCTGGTCACGCACAGCCAGTACGGTGAACACCGACTCGATGCCACCCGCGCCGCCGAGCAGGTGGCCAGTCATCGACTTGGTCGACGACACCACCAGCTGCTTGGCATGGTCGCCAAAAGCCAGCTTGATCGCGTTGGTTTCGTTGACATCACCCAGCGGCGTCGAGGTGCCGTGAGCGTTCATGTAATGCACCTGATCGGCATTGATGCCGGCATTGCGCAGCGCCGCGCGCATCGAGCGCTTCGGGCCATCCACATTCGGTGCCGTCATGTGATAGGCATCGGCACCCATGCCGAAACCGGCCAGCTCGGCATAGATCTTGGCGCCGCGCTTCTTGGCATGCTCGTACTCTTCCAGCACCAGCACGCCCGCGCCCTCACCCAGCACAAAGCCGTCGCGGTCCTTGTCCCAGGGCCGCGATGCGGTCTTGGGATCGTCGTTGCGGGTCGACAGCGCGCGTGCGGCGGCAAAGCCACCGACGCCCAGCGGCGACACCGTCGACTCGGCGCCGCCCGCGACCATCACGTCGGCGTCACCGTATTCAATCAGACGACCTGCTTCACCGATGCTGTGCAAGCCGGTGGTGCAGGCGGTCACGATGCCCAGGTTCGGGCCTTGGAAGCCGAACTTGATGGACACATGGCCCGAGATCATGTTGATGATCGAAGCGGGCACGAAGAAGGGGGAGATGCGACGCGGCCCCCGCGCCGTCAACTCCGCATGCGTCTCCTCGATCATCGGCAGACCGCCGATGCCCGAACCGACCAGCACGCCGATGCGCTCTGCCTGCTCTTCGGTGAGTTGATCACCGGTCAGCAGGCCCGCATCGCGCACCGCCTGAATCGATGCCGCCAATCCGTAGTGGATGAAGCGGTCCATCGTCCGCGCTTCCTTGGTGGACATGTACTCAGCCACGTCGAATCCCTTGACCTCGCCAGCGAACTGGCAGGCAAAGGCGGCGGGATCAAAACGGGTGATGCGGTCAATGCCGGATTGGCCGGCCAGGATGTTGGCCCAGCCTTCAGCCACCGTGTTGCCCACGGGGCTGATCAGACCAAGACCGGTGACGACAACGCGACGACGGCTCATGCGGTACAGGGATCGGTTAGGAAACGCGGGCTTGAAGAGCTGAGCTCTTAGGCCTTCTGGTGCTTGACGGCGTAATCGATCGCCAGTTGCACCGTGGTGATCTTCTCGGCTTCTTCATCGGGGATTTCGATGCCGAACTCGTCTTCGAGTGCCATCACCAGTTCCACGGTGTCCAGAGAATCAGCGCCCAGATCGGCCACGAAGGCCTTCTCCGTGGTCACATCGGCTTCAGGCACGCCGAGTTGCTCGGCGATGATTTTCTTGACACGTGCTTCGATATCGCTCATGACTCCTCCAGGAGGGGATTGCAAGGAACAGCCCGGGATTCTAAGGCCTGTAGAGTGACATCCCTAAGTCGGGCTGCCGCGGCAGGTTTTGATCACTGCGCAGCGCACTCTAGCAGGCCCACACCGGCCGGGCGAATCCGGTGAGCCGAGGCGCTCGAAAACGCCCCAGCCTCAGACCAAAAATCAGTTCATGAACATGCCGCCATTGACGTGCAGTTCGGTGCCAGTGATGTAGGCAGCCTGCGGCGAAGCCAGGAAGGCCACGGCATCGGCGATCTCGGCCGGCTCGCCCAGACGGCCCACCGGAATCTGCGCCAGCAGCGCGGCCTTCTGGGCCTCGGGCAGCACCTCGGTCATGTCGGTGGCGATGAAGCCCGGCGCGACACAGTTGACGGTAATGCCACGACTGCCCAGCTCACGCGCCAGCGAGCGCGTCATGCCGGCCACGCCGGCCTTGGCTGCCGCGTAATTGGCCTGGCCGGGATTGCCGGAGGCGCCGACGACCGAGGTGATGCTGATGATGCGGCCATAGCGCTGCTTCATCATCGTGCGCATCACCGCACGGCTCATGCGGAAGACGGCCTTCAGATTGGTGTCCAGCACGGCGTCCCAATCGTCGTCCTTCATGCGCATGGCCAGCGTGTCGCGGGTGATGCCGGCATTGTTGACCAGCACCTGCAGGCCACCCTGCTGCTTGACGATATCGTCAATCGCCGCCTCGACGGCCGCGGCGTCATTGACATTGAGCGCCAGGCCACGACCGCCGAAGCCGGCCAGCGCCTCGCCAATGGCGGCGGCGCCGGATTCGGTCGTTGCGGTGCCGATCACGGTATAGCCGCGCTGGGCCAGCGTCAACGCGATCGCGCGGCCAATGCCGCGACTCGCGCCGGTGACCAGGGCCACCTGGGGTTTGCTTGCTTCAGTCATGTCTTGCTTTCTGTACGTTGCAGCTTCAGCCCAGCAGTGCCCGTGCATCGGCCAGCGAGGCCGGGTCCAGCACGGTGGCGCTAAGCAGTTCCGCGTCGACGCGCTTGGCCAGGCCGGCCAGCACCTTGCCCGGCCCGCACTCGATCACATGACCGATGCCACGCGCCTTCAGCGCCTGCACGATCTCGACCCAGCGCACCGGCCCGAAGGCCTGACGATACAAGGCGTCGCGCAGCGCATCAGCATCGGCGGCCACCGTGACGTCAATATTGCTGAGCACCGGAAACTCCATCGCGGCAAACGTGGTGGAGGCCAGTTTTTCCTTCAGCCGTTCGGCCGCCGGCTTCATCAGGCTGCTGTGAAACGGTGCCGACACCGCCAGCGGCAGGGCGCGCTTGGCACCGGCCGCCTTCAGCAACTCGCATGCCTTGTCGACACCGACCTTGGTACCAGCAATGACGGTCTGCTTGGGATCATTGAAATTGACCGCCTCGACGGCCTCGCCGACAGCCACAGCAGCAGCCGCGCAAACGTCGCGCACGGCCTGCGCTTCGAGGCCCAGGATGGCCGCCATCGCGCCCACACCCACCGGCACCGCTTCCTGCATGGCCTGAGCGCGGAAACGCACCAGCGGCAAGGCCTCAGCCAAGCTCAGTGCGCCGGCAGCGACCAGGGCGCTGTACTCGCCCAGCGAATGGCCCGCGGCGGCAGCGGGCTTCAGGCCAGTCTCGGCCAGCCAGGCGCGGTAGCAGGCAATGCCCGCCGTCAGCATCACCGGCTGGGTGTTGGTGGTCAGGTCCAGCTGTTCCTTGGGGCCGTTCTTGATCAGCGCGCCAATGTCCTCGCCAAGCGCGGTCGAGGCCTCTTCCAGCGTGCGACGAACTTCAGGATGGTCGCCCAAGGCGTCCAGCATGCCCACGGTCTGCGAACCCTGACCGGGGAACACGAATGCAAAGCTTGCGCTCATGTGTGGAATCTCTTCGTTGAATAACAGTCTGATGTCAGAGGTCGAGCAGCACCGCACCCCAGGTGAAGCCACCGCCCACGCCTTCAAGCATCACGGTGTCGCCGCTCTTGATGCGGCCAGAGCGTACCGCCACGTCCAGCGCCAGCGGGATCGAAGCGGCCGAGGTGTTGCCGTGCTGATCAACGGTGACGATCAGCTTTTCCAGCGGCATCTTCAGCTTCTTGGCCGTGCCCTGCATGATGCGGATATTGGCCTGGTGAGGAATCAGCCAGTCGATATCAGCATCGGTCCGGCCAGCCTTCTCGAGCACCGCGCGGGCCACCTTTTCCAGCACGCCAACGGCCAGCTTGAACACCGCCTGGCCATCCATCTTCAGCAAGGGATCGCCCAGCACCTGACCACCGCTGACCGTTCCCGGCGTGCACAGAATATTGGCATGGCGGCCATCGGCGTGCAGCTCGCTGGCAAGAATGCCCGGCGTGTCACTCGCGCCAACGACAACCGCACCGGCGCCATCACCGAACAGCACGCAGGTGGTGCGGTCCTTGAAATCGAGAATACGTGAGAAGACCTCAGCGCCGATCACCAGGGCCTTCTTGGCCGCCCCGGTCTTGATCATCGAATCGGCCACGGTCAGCGCGTAGACAAAGCCCGAGCACACTGCCTGCACATCGAAGGCCGCCGCGCCGACATTGCCCAGCTTGGCCTGCAGCAGGCAAGCGGTCGAGGGGAAGATCATGTCCGGCGTAGAGGTGGCGACGATGATCAGGTCGATTTCGCTGGCATCGACACCGGCTGCCTCCAGCGCCGCGCGGGCGGCGGGCAAGGCCAGTTCGCTGGCCGTGACGCCAGGCTCGGCGAAATGGCGGGCATGGATGCCGGTGCGCTCGACGATCCACTCGTCCGAGGTCTCGATGCCATCCTTGGCCAGTTGCGCCGCCAGCTCGGCATTGCTCAGGCGCTTCGGGGGCAGATAGCTGCCCGTTCCGAGGATGCGGGCATAGCGGGGGGCGGGGGTAGGCAGTGCGTTGGTGCTTGTCATGCAGCTTGGACGGCCGGGGCCATCTTGTCTCCTGCATCGCCCTGTGCGTCCACCGGCGGTGCCGGCAGCTCCTGCAAGGTGGCGATGATGCGATCGTGAACCCGGTCCAGCAACCGGTTGCGGGCGGCATCATACGCCCTGTTCATCGCGGTCTCGAAGGCCAGCGCATCGGCCGAGCCGTGGCTCTTGAACACCAGGCCACGCAGGCCCAGCAATGCCGCACCACTCAGGCGGCGGTGGTCAACACGGTTCTTGAAGCGCTGCAGGATGGGCAAGGCCAGCAAGGCCACCAGCTTGGTCAACGGTGTACGACTGAATTCATCACGGATGAAGCTGGAGATCATCGTCGCCAGGCCTTCGGCCGTCTTCAAGGCGACGTTGCCGACAAATCCATCACAAACGACGATATCGGTCGTGCCCTTGAAGATGTCGTTGCCTTCGACATTGCCATAGAAGTTCAGCTGCCCGTCGGCCGCCGCCTTGCGCAGCAATTCACCGGCCTGCTTGATCGCCTCGTTGCCCTTGATCACCTCTTCGCCGATATTGAGCAGACCGACCGAGGGTTCGGCCTTGCCGTCGACGGCCGACACCAGGGCCGAGCCCATCACCGCGAACTGCAGCAGATGTTCGGCCGTGCAATCGACGTTGGCGCCAAGATCCAGCACGGTGGTGAAACCGCCACGCTGATTGGGCATCACGCTGGCCAGTGCCGGCCGGTCAATGCCGTCCAGCGTCTTGAGCAGATAGCGCGCCAGCGCCATCAGCGCGCCGGTATTGCCGGCCGACACGCAGACATGGGCCGCGCCGGACTTGACCTGGTTGATCGCCACCCGCATCGACGAGTCCTTCTTGCGGCGCAAGGCCAACTCGACAGGATCGTCCATGGCCACAACTTCGCTGGCGGCGATGACCTGACAACGCGGCCAGTTGACGGCCGGCGCCAGCGCATCCGGCAGTCCGACCAGCAAGAGTTCCGCTTCAGGATGGGCAGCCAAAAAAGCCTGCGCCGCCGGCAAGGTGACCGATGGTCCATGGTCCCCGCCCATGCAATCCACGGACAGCCGGATCGGCCCGGACGCAGGCGAGACAGTGAAATCGGTAGCGGACATGGGGAAGCTAATTCGTGGGCAGCCGGCACGGCAGAGCCCGCTACAAACCGGGCACCTTACGCGACAGCGGGGTGCCGGACAAGCGGGCGCACCCGGGGATCACCCGGCACCGCAAACCCGCGACGGCACAAGCACAAAAGCCCGGCAGCGCGCAAAGCGATCAGCCGGGCTTGTGATGCAAACAGGCGACGAGCGCCGTGGCAGCCCGAGGGGCCACCACAGGGAACTCGATCAGGCGTCTGCCTTGGTCTTCAGGACCTTGCGACCACGATAGAAGCCGGTCGGGCTGATGTGGTGACGCAGATGCACTTCGCCGGTGGTCGGCTCGATCGCGGTACCCGGGGTGACCAGGGCGTTGTGCGAACGGTGCATGCCACGCTTGGAAGGCGACTTCTTGTTTTGCTGAACGGCCATGTTGATTCTCCTTCGGCTTCGGTGAGTGAGGCTTGCTCGACGGGCGCGCGCTGCACGCCCGCTACCGACGCCTCGGCACCCCGGCTCTCACCAACAGATCCTGCAGCCGCACGATTGCGAGATGCCTGGAACCACCACTGCGGCTCCGGGCCCTGCCTTGAGGCTCTGTCACTCAAAGGCCTGCTCGAAATTCTGTTGTACCGGGGAAAGCCGATGATTCTAGCACGATGCGATCGAATTGCAAAAGAGCCAGCAAGTAAAGCGGCCGCAAGAAAGCGCCGCTGAGCCAAACGCGGGCGTGGGCAGACGCTGCGCGCACCACGGGCCTGCACACCCACCGGCGCACAGGCACTCCAACCCTAATCAGGCCTTCGGCGTGCCCTTGCCCTTGAGAGCCGCCAAAGCCGCAAACGGATTGGGGCGCTCCTCCTCTGCTTCCTCGAATTCATCGGCGTCGCCCAACACCGCCGGTAGCGGGTCCGGGCAGGACTCATGACGAGGCACCAGGGGCAAATCGAGCAGCAGCTCATCCTCGACCAACTCACGCAGGTCCAGGTGACGTGTCATTGCGAGCACATCATCTTCGCTGTCCGCATCAAGTTCGGCAGCGGTGCGCTCGTCGCGGACGAAATGGAAGTCCCGATCAAGTGCCAGCGGTACCGCCATCGGCTTCAGGCAACGCTGGCAGGTCAGGACCACCTCGGCATCGACTTGCAGATGCAGCCAGATCTGATCCTGTCCACCACGCACCGGCCGGCATTCACCCTGCACTTGCCAGCGCACGGGCGGCCAGTCCGAAACCGAAGACTCGGGTGCCGCGCCTTCGACCAGGCGCTCCAGACTCTGCGCCGGCCAGTCGCCTTGCAGGCTGGCCGCATCGCGGGCAAAGACCTCGACATCGAGGTTCAGGGGATCGTGTTGACGCTGCTTCATGGGCTGAAGTGTACGAGCCGCCCGCGATGGGACAATCCAGCCATGAGCCAAGCCCCCTCCTCTCCCACACCCAGCCAGCCCCGTCTGGTGCTGGGCTCCACCTCGATCTACCGTCGCGAGTTGCTGGCGCGGCTGCGCCTGCCTTTTGAGGTCTGCTCGCCGCAGGTCGACGAAACCCCACTTCCCGGCGAAGCACCGGCCGCACTGGCACGCAGGCTGGCCTTGGCCAAGGCTCAGGCCGTGGCCGCGCAGTTTCCTGCGGCCTTGGTGATCGGCTCAGACCAGGTCGCCGATGTCGATGGCCAGAGCATCGGCAAGCCCGGCACGCACGAACGCGCCGTCGAACAGCTGCGCGCCATGAGCGGGCGTGAGGTCGTGTTCCAGACGGCCGTGGCCGTGGTTTGCACAGCGCGCAGCTACGTCGCGCAAGACCTGGCCCCGGTCAAGGTGCGCTTTCGCACGCTCAGCGACGCCGAGATTGAGCAGTACCTGCGCGTCGAACAGCCCTACGACTGCGCCGGCAGCGCCAAGTCCGAAGGCCTGGGCATCGCGTTGCTGGAAGCGATCGAATCCGATGACCCGACGGCGCTGATCGGCCTGCCACTGATCCGCACCGCCAGAATGCTGCGCGAAGGCGGGCTCAATGCGCTGACAAGCGCTGCGCCCAACACCGCCACCGGGAGCCACGCATGAGCCGCAAGAAGGGCCGCCTCTACCTGATGCCCAACACGCTGGACTTCGGCATGGACGAGGCCGACGCGGTGGACCTGCGCCGCGTCATTCCGACCCAGGTGCTGGAGATCGCCGCCGGCCTCGGCCACTGGGCCGCAGAAAGCGCCAAGACCACGCGCGCCTTCCTGAAGCGGGTGGACGCCATCGTGCCGCTGAGCCAGCCGCTGCAGCAGCTAGAGATCAAGGAGCTGCCGCGACCACCCAAAGGCGGCGGCAAGGGTGGCGGCAAAGCGGGTGGAGACGGCAACGACAGCGCGGCGTGGCAGGCACTGCTGGCGCCGGCGCTGGCCGGCCATGACCTGGGCCTGATCTCGGAGGCCGGCCTGCCCGCCATCGCCGACCCGGGCGCAAGGCTGGTTGCCGCCGCACACGAGCAGGACATCGAGGTGGTGCCGCTGAGCGGCCCCAGCTCGCTGCTGCTGGCACTGGCAGCCAGTGGCCTGAACGGGCAGAGCTTTGCCTTTGTCGGCTATCTGCCGGTCGATGCACAGGCGCGCACGGCGCGCATCCGCGAGCTGGAGGCGCTGTCGCTGCGCCAGCAGCAGACCCAGCTGATGATTGAAACGCCCTACCGCAACACCGCCCTGCTGCAGGCACTGCTGAGCAGTCTGAAGCCGCAGACGCGGCTGTCGGTCAGCTGCGGCCTCAGCCTCGCAACAGGCTGGACGCGCAGCGCCACGATCGACGAATGGCGCCAGCAGCGCGAAGGCATGCCTGATCGAATGCCCGCCGTGTTCGCCATCCTGGCGGGCTGAGTCAAGACCTGACCCCGCAATGAAGAAGGGCGCAGCTGCCATCGCAGCTGCGCCCTTCTTGGCTTCCGTTCTCGGCAGGCAGCAAGCCTGCACCACTCAGGCGTCTTGCGTGACGGCCGGCTGCTTGGCACCGAACAAGGCCGCGACCTTTTTCTTCGGCTTGATATAGCTCGACAAGCCCTTGGGCGCCGTGCTGCTGGCCGACTTCTCCCAGGCCGCCGCCTCGCCGCTGGCGGCCTTGGCTTCATAGGGCTGATCGAAGATCGGATCGCGCGGGCCACGTGCGGGACGCGCTGCCGGCGCTGGCGCCGCAGCGACCACATCGGCCTCTGCGGGGCGAGCATCCCATTCACGACGCGGCGGACGGCGCGGGCGCTCTTCATCGAGCTCGATCGCCTCCAGGTCGATCTTGCGCTTGATCAGCTTCTCGATATCACCGATCAGCCGCGCATCGCTCTTGGTGACCAGGGTCACCGCAATGCCGCTGGCGCCGGCGCGGCCGGTGCGGCCGATGCGATGGACATAGTCCTCGGCGTTGAAAGGCACGTCGAAATTGAACACTGCCGGCAGATCGGCGATGTCCAGGCCACGCGCCGCGACGTCGGTACACACCAGCACATCGACCTCGTTGCGCTTGAACGCCTCCAGCGCCTTCAGCCGCTCGTCCTGCGACTTGTCGCCATGCAGCGCATTGGTGCGCAGGCCGTCGCGCTCAAAGGAGCGCGCGAGCCGGGCACAACCCAGCTTGGAATTGACGAACACGATGGCCTGCTGGATCTCGCGCTCACGCAGCACCTTGAGCACCGCACGGCGCTTGTCCTCATCACCAACGCCGTAGAACAGCTGTTCAACATTGGTGGCCGTTGCGTTCGGCCGCGCCACTTCCACCAGCTGCGGATTCTGCAGATAGCTTTCGGCCAGGCGTTTGATCTCCGGCGAGAAGGTCGCCGAGAACAACAAGGTCTGACGGGTCTTGGGCAGATAGCTGAGGATGCGCTGCAGATCGGGCAGGAAGCCGATGTCCAGCATCCGGTCGGCTTCATCCAGCACCACGTACTCGACCTGGTTGAGCACGCAGTTCTTGGCCTCGATATGGTCAAGCAGTCGGCCCGGCGTGGCGATCAGCACCTCTACGCCCGCCTTCAGCTGCAGGGTCTGCGGCTTCATGTCGATGCCGCCGAAGACGCAGGCCACACGCAGATTGGTGTGCTTGGAATAGGCCTTGACGTTGTTGGCCACCTGATCCGCCAATTCCCGCGTTGGCGCCAGCACCAGCGCTCGCACCGGATGGCGGGCCGGCGACACACTGCTGTTCTCATGCTTGAGCATGCGCTGCAACAGCGGAATCGAGAACGCAGCCGTCTTGCCAGTGCCGGTCTGAGCCGCCCCCATCACATCCCGCCCCTCCAGCACGATGGGAATCGCTTTGGCCTGAATCGGCGTCATGCTGGTGTAGCCAGAGTCCGCCACGGCACGCAACAACTTGGCGTCCAGAGGCAGGGTGTCGAAGCGCGCCGGAACGGCTGCTTCAGTGGTGGTGGTGTCGGTCATAGCCCAGGATTATCCCCGATCTACTCCCGCGACCCGTTCTTGCCATCAACTGGCAGCGCACGAGACCCATCGTTGACACTTCGCACTGGCGAGCGAAAGACCAGCCACTTCGGGGTGCGAAATCGCACGATTCGCCAGTACAAGCCCACGTAGCTGACGCCAAACAACGTCATGCAAGCTGCCAGCATGGGCGTTGAGTCCCAGAACAGCACAGCTGGCACCAATGAGGAAATGCAAAGCATCCACAAATAGGGTGCGGTCATCGAATTTCGCCGGACCAGCGCACGCGCATCTGCTGCGCCGATTGCCCATCGCATCAGTCGCCGGTAGACCAAGGAGTGCAGATGGATGCCATCAGGCAGCCCTGGCGGTGTCGCACGGATGAAACGCCTCCGGTAGATCGAGAACACCGTCTCGAACACCGGATAGATGCAAACCATCAGTGCAAACAAAGGCGATACCTGTGGATGCCGCGCGATCAGCAAAACGCCGAGTTCCGCGACCAGGAAGCCTAAGAAGTATGCACCGCCGTCACCCAAGAAGATCAGCCCGTGCGGGAAGTTCCAAACAAAGAAGCCGAGCACGGCCCCGACGCCCGCGAGCGCCCAGAGCGCCAAGTCGGCATCCCCAACAATGTGCGCCACATAGCAGAAGCTCAGCAGCATGAGAGTCACACACATTGATGACAGCCCATTGAATCCGTCAATGATGTTGACCGAGTTGGCAACGCCAGAAACCGTAAACACAGTTGCGGCTAGCGCACCGACGCTGGTTCCGACCAACCAATCAAGTCCGGGAATGTCAGTTCGCACTATCTGTGCATCCAGGAGCCAGGCCGCGAGCGCCGCAGAAATTGCCGTTGCAATTAGGCGCATGAAGGGCGACACCCGCTTGGTGATATCTTCAATCAAGCCCGCCAGAAACGCTGGCAAGCCGCAGAGGAGCAAAAGGATACCGAGGCGAGCGTGCTCAGGATTGAGCCACCATGCATAGGCTGCGCAGGCCAGCATGCCAGCGAACAGCCCCACCCCGCCGACTCTGGGCACCGGCGCTGCGTGAAACTTCTGTGGGCCGGACAAGTCGAGGTCGGCCGAAAGATGCCCATGGCTACGCGCCGAATGAATCACCAGCAAGGTCGCAATAGTCGCGACCAAAAACGAAAGCAGCAACGGATACATGGTCGCAAGTGTAGCGACGCACCAAGGCAGCTCGATGCTGACTCGGGGAACGCTAGAATCCGCGGCGCATCAGCATCAGGTCAATGCACTTGATGTCCGAGCCCCAGACCGAAGCCAGAGCGAGCCCACCCATGAGACGTCAAGAGTTGAACAATGCTGCCCCCCAGCAAACGGCTGCATTGCCCCGACTGTCTGGCCGCTCGGGTACCGTTTTTTTAAGCCTGACTTTGGCCGCGATGCTGATTGGAACGGTCGACGTTGCCATTGCGCAGAGCAGCTATGGAAGCAGTTCCGACTCCGAGACCGCTCCAATCAGGCTGAAAAACGACCAGCGTAGCAAGTCGCGAAACGACGAGCAGGATCTCGACGACGACAACGCGGACAGGCGAAATCGAGACGACAGCAGGCCGCGCGATACACGTGACTTACGCGACAGCCGCCCCCGCGACGAAAACGGCCGCCTGATCGAGCGCAGCAGGCGCTACCAGGCCAGCGAATTTGAAACCTACGTTCAAAAGTCCGTTGGTGAGCTCGAGAATGGTGCGCCTGAGGTTCGCAGGTTCGGCTCGGAATTGATGCTCTCGGCCAAGAACAATTCTGTTGAGACGAACGGACTCGTTCCCGCCGACTACATCCTCAGCATCGGCGACGAAGTCCTGCTGACGATCTGGGGCTCAGTGGAAGCGGATTTACGACTGACGGTTGATCGGGCGGGCCGCATCACCATCCCAAAAGTCGGTCCAGTGATGGTGGCCGGAGTCAGCTACGGCGATTTGAATAGCGTGATCGATACGCGGATGAAGTCGATGTTCCGCAACTACAAGCTCAGCACCAGTCTGGGCCGCTTGAGGAACATCCGTGTCTATGTGACAGGCTTCACTGGCAAGCCCGGCGCCTACACGGTCAGCAGTTTGTCGACGATCGTCAATGCTGTGGTCCAAGCTGGAGGCCCGTCTGCGGCAGGCAGCTTCAGGCGCGTTGAGTTGCGTCGCGGGGGGCGCCTGATCAGCACGCTCGATTTTTATGATTTGCTGGTCAAGGGCGACAAAACAGCTGATCGAATCCTTCAAGCCGAGGACGTCATCCACATTGGCGCGGTCGGGCCTCAGATCGGCCTGATTGGCAGTGTCAACAGGATGGGCATTTTCGAGCTGAAGCCTGGTGAAACAGTCGAGGACATCTTGCAGATGGCGGGTGGCTTGTCAGCTGTTGCAGACAAGGGCCGGATGACCATCGAACGACTGGAAAGTCGGCTCGATAACAAAGTCGAAAACCTTTCTTTGCCAGAGCATCTGCGCCGGCAGCCGAGGAATGGTGACCTGCTCAGAGCCTATAGCCTGGTCAATGTTTCGGCGCCTCAGTTTCGCCAGAACAAGCGCATTCGCATCGAAGGTGAGGTTCTCCGTCCCGGTGAGTATCTGTTGCCACCAAAATCCTCCTTGGCCGATGCAATTGCGGCGGCCGGTGGATTGACGCCGCAGGCCTACATATTCGGCACCGAATTTGCGAGAGAGAGCGTCCGCATCACGCAGCAGGAAAACTATGAGCGAGCCCTGCGAGATCTGGAAACCGAATTCACCCGGGCCGCGACGACTCAGAAAGCCCTCAGTGCTGATGAGGCTGCGACACAGACTGCAAGGGTCGGGAGCTCAGGTAAGTTGATCGAACGTTTGCGTGCGGTTCGACCGACCGGGCGCATCGTCCTGCAGCTCCAGCCCAACGCGACCGAACTGCCAAATCTTGAAATCGAAGACGGCGACAGGCTCTCCATTCCGCCGCGCCCGACCTCCATCGGCGTGTTTGGCAGCGTGTTCAATGCCGGCAGTTACCTCTATGCCGACGGCACTGCGCTGGGTGACTTCATTCGGCTAGCCGGTGGATTGACACGTGGTGCCGACGAGCGTTCACTTTTCGTCCTGCGCGCCAATGGCAGCGTGTTGAGCGCGCGCCAAAAGTCGCAAGGGTGGCTGTTTGCTGGCAACGGCATCGAGAGTAGTTCGGCCTTGCCGGGTGACACGATCTTTGTTCCAGAAGAATTGAACAAGACCAGCTTTGCGCAGGAAGCCAAGGAATGGACACAGATCCTGTACCAGTTCGGTATTGGGGCGGCCGCGCTAAAGACTTTGAAGAATTGAGCGCAGCAGCGCATAGAGAGTCCAATTTGAGCCAGATGCCTGCCGACGCAAAAAAACCAGCCCTTGACCAGTTCGAGGACACGATTGACCTTTCGGAGTTGGCCAGGCGTCTGCGCGGACGGTTGGCGCTGATCACGGCAGGGCCAATTGCCGCTGCCGCAATTGCTTATGGTGCGACCTACCTGATCACACCCACCTTCACGGCCAAGACAAGCCTGTTGCCGCCACAGCAAAATCAAAGCATGGCGTCATCAGCCATCGCCTCACTGGGCTCATTGATCGGCTTGGCCGGCGGCGCGGGCGTGCGAACCGCAGCCGACCAGTACGTTGCATTGATGCAAAGCGCCACGGTCAGTGACCGCCTAATCAAGCGATTCAAGCTGAATGAGGTCTACGACATCAAACTGGCCTCAAACGTCAGGCAGCACTTGGCGAACAAGGTCCGAATTACCATTGGTAAGAAGGACGGCCTGATAGCGATTGAAGTCGATGACACCGATCCACAGCGCAGTGCAGATCTAGCCAATGCCTATGTTGAGGAGTTGCGGCGCATCAGCAGTGAACTCGCCATCACCGAGGCGCAGCAGCGTCGCGTTTTTTTCGAACAGCAGATGCAGCAGAGCAAAGCCCGGCTGGCCAGCGCGCAACTGGCACTGCAGGACAGCGGTTTCAATCCTGGTGCGCTGAAATCTGAACCCAAGGCAGCCGCTGAGAGCTACGCGAAGCTCAAGGCAGAGCTCACCGCCGCCGAGATCAAAGTTCAAACGCTTCGTGCCCGCCTGAGCGACGGTGCCCCTGAAATGCAACAGGCACTTGCCCAACTCGGCGCGATCCGAGGACAGCTAAGCAATCTTGAGGCAACTTCCGCCCCGCACGGGGACGGCAGGCAGGCCGACTATCTGAGCCGCTACCGCGACTTCAAGTATGAGGAGTCGCTATTCGAATTGTTTGCCAAGCAGTTTGAATTGGCTAAGGTCGACGAAAGCCGAGAAGGCGCGCTGATCCAGATCGTGGATACGGCGACGCCCCCAGACCAAAAGTCCAAGCCCCGACGCAGCGTTTTCGCCCTGCTTGGGGGCTTCCTGGGGCTTCTGGTGAGCATAGCCTGGGCGCTACAGAGTCGGAAGGCCTGAGCGTCAGCAGGTTTCGTTGCCGCCGGGTCGACGACTCGATGCGCTAGACTTCGTTCACGAAGTGAACATACAGTCCAATGCCCCACCGCCACGCTGATCCCGACCTTGAGCTTGCCACCATGCGCGCTGTTGAACAGCACGCGCCCGAGTCTCAACGTCAGTTGGCGGGCCTGCTTGGCGTCAGCGTTGGCAAGGTCAATTTCATCTTGAACGCGTTGCTCAATAAGGGATTGCTCAAGGTCGAGAACTTCCGCCGCAGCGACAACAAATTGGGCTACCTGTATCTGCTGACACCCCACGGCTTGCAGACCAAGACGAGGCTCACGAAGGAGTTCCTGCGACGCAAGGAGCGCGAATACATCGAGCTGCAGTGTCAGATCTCCTTGCTGCGTGACGAACTTGCATCGTCCGACGCTGTGCGCCAGCAAGTCAGGGGCAGCCAGGCACGGGCAGATCGGTCGCCCCAGTCAACCTAATTCAGAATGAACGAGCAATCAAAGATATTTGTCACCGGCCATCGTGGCATGGTCGGCAGTGCAATTCGTCGAGCCCTCGAAAGTGCAGGCTACATGAACATCCTCTGCGCCAGTCGCGAGGAGCTTGACCTGCTGGACCAGGCCGCAGTCCATGCGTTCCTGCGCGAACAGAAGCCCGACTACATATTCATTGCGGCGGCCAAGGTTGGTGGCATCCAAGCCAACAACATCCTGCGCGCGGACTTCCTCTATCAGAACCTGCAGATTGAGTGCAATCTCATTCAAGGCGCCCACTTGGCTGGCGTGCAGCGCCTGATGTTTCTTGGTTCCAGCTGCATCTACCCGCGGCTCGCGGCGCAACCGATCACTGAGGATTCCTTGCTGACCGGTTCGCTCGAGCCCACCAACGAGCCTTATGCAATAGCCAAGATCGCCGGCATCAAGCTCTGCGAAGCCTATAACGCACAGTACGGCCGGCAGTACGTCAGCGTGATGCCGACCAATCTATACGGCCCCAACGACAATTACGACTTGGCCAGCAGCCATGTGCTGCCCGCACTGATTCGCAAGGCGCACGAGGCCAAGCTGCGCGGCGACAGTGAGTTAGTCGTCTGGGGAACAGGCACGCCGCGACGCGAATTCCTTTATGTCGACGATCTTGCCGACGCCTGCCTACACCTGATGCGATGCGGCTATGACGGGCCGCTGGTGAACATCGGTACGGGTGAAGACGTGAGCATCCGTGACCTGGCGGAGACGGTCATGGCATGTGTCGGCTATCAAGGAGAGATCGTCTTCGATACGAGCAAGCCCGATGGCACCCCGCGAAAATTGCTCGACGTCAGCCGCCTGCGGGAGCTTGGCTGGATGGCGACGACATCGCTGCAAGACGGCATTCGCAAGGCTTATGCCAGTGCGACATTCCAACAATGAATTGAAATCGGAAGCTTCGAAATGACGACTAGCAAAACGGCATTGATCACCGGCGTGACAGGGCAGGATGGCGCCTACTTGGCCGAGTTTCTGTTGAAGAAGGGTTACAAGGTTCACGGCATCAAACGCCGTGCCTCGCTGTTCAACACCGACCGCATCGACCACCTGTACCAGGACCCGCATGTCGACAACCGCAACTTCGTGCTGCACTACGGTGACCTGACCGACTCGACCAATCTGATCCGCATCATTCAGCAGGTCCAGCCCGACGAGATCTACAACCTCGCGGCGATGAGCCATGTGGCCGTCAGCTTCGAGACACCCGAGTACACCGCCAATGCCGATGGCATCGGCACGCTGCGCATCCTGGAAGCGATCCGCATCCTCGGCCTGGAAAAGAAGACGCGCTTCTACCAAGCCTCCACCAGCGAACTTTATGGTCTGGTGCAAGAGATCCCGCAGAAGGAAACCACGCCCTTCTACCCGCGCAGCCCCTATGCGGTGGCCAAGCTCTACGGCTACTGGATCACGGTGAACTACCGCGAGGCCTATGGCATGTACGCCTGCAACGGTGTGCTGTTCAACCACGAAAGCCCGCTGCGCGGCGAGACCTTCGTCACGCGCAAGATCACCCGCGCGATTGCGCGCATTGCGCTGGGCCTGCAGGACTGCCTGCACCTGGGCAATATGAGCGCGCTGCGCGACTGGGGCCATGCCCGTGATTACGTCGAGATGCAGTGGCTGATGCTGCAGCAGGACCAGCCCGAAGACTTCGTCATCGCCACCGGTGTGCAGTACAGCGTGCGCCAGTTCGTGGAATTCGCGGCCGCCGAACTGGGCGTAACGCTGGCCTTCGAGGGCGAGGGTGTTGACGAGGTCGGCCGTGTGACGGCAGTGAGCGGCGACAAGGCCAAGTGCAAGGTCGGCGATGTGATCGTGCGCGTTGACCCGCGCTACTTCCGCCCGACCGAGGTTGAGACCCTGCTGGGCGACCCGACCAAGGCCAAGGAAAAGCTGGGCTGGACGCCCAAGACCACGCTGCGTGAGCTGGTGGCCGAGATGGTGCAGTCCGACTACGCCGACGCGCAGCGCGACAGCCTGGTCAAGGATGCGGGCTTTCAGGCCTTCAACTACCACGAATGAGCAGTGTCGCTGCCATGCTGTTGGGCCGCTTCAGCCCGCGAACGCAGCGCCTGCTCGGCACTGCAGTCGCAAGCTATGCCGCACGACTCGCATCGGCGCTCAGCCTGCTGATCACGATTCCACTGGCCCGGCATTCGCTAAGCGTCGAGATGTTTGGCGTCTGGATGATGCTGAGCTCTTTGCTCGGTTTCTTCTCCTTCGCGGACCTCGGTGTTGGCAATGGCGTGATCAGTCGCTTGACTGCAGCGCATGCCAGAGGCGATAGAAGCGAGGCCCTCGCCATCATGCTGGCTGGCTACAGTTGCACCGCTGCCGCTGGATTGCTGCTTCTGCTGGCCACTGGGTTGTGGGTTCTGCTGAGTGCCAACCCGCTGAGTTTTGCCGGCGATGTCCCTGCCGAACGACGGATCGAGGTCGCAAGCGCCTTCGGCAGCTTTGTGCTGCTATTGGCTATCAATGTTCCAGCCTCACTTGCGCAACGATTCCAGCTCGCCACGCAACAAGGGCACTGGGTGGGCTTGACCCAAGGTATCGCGGCACTCAGCAATCTCGTCGCTGTGCCGCTGGCGCTGTGGTTCGAGCTCAGCCTGCCAAGTCTGGTCTTTGCATCACTCGGCTGTACCGTGCTGGTCAACCTGTTGAGCAGCCTGACTTGGCTCAGCTCGCGTGGTTACCTGCTCGAAATGCGGGCCTCGCAAGGCCCGAGTCTCGTCGCGATTCGAGCCATTCTTCGTACCGGCGCCGCCTTCTTCGTGCTGCAGCTGTGTGCAGCGTTTGCTTTCCAGTCCGACGCGCTGGTCATCGCCCAGGTGCTTGGTCAGCAAAGCTACGGGGATTTCGCGGCGATCCAGAGAGTCTTCTTGGCTGTTTCAACATTGGCCGGTGCTGCGCTGATGGGGCTATGGCCTGCCTTCGGTGATGCATTGAATAGCGGAGATATCCCTTGGGCAAGACGAATGCTCGTCAAAGCACTTGCAACCGGCGCAGCCGTCATGGGAGGCATCTGCCTGGCTCTCATTGCCTGCATGGACTGGCTCACTGCAGTCTGGCTGCACATGAGCACCCCCCCACCGCTCCTGTTGACCAGCATGTTCGGCATCTGGACGGTCATCGATGCGTTGGGAAACATCACCGGTAGCTTTTTGAATGGGTCTGGCCTGCTCCGAGGCCAGCTGCTGGTGGCAGTCGCCATGGCTTGCACCGCCTTTGCCGGCAAATGGTGGGCTGTTGCGGCTTTGGGCAGTTGGGGCGCAGTCCTGGCAACCATCGTCGCCTACTTGCTGATTTCCGTTCCTGCCCAAATCGTCATGATTCGCCACGTGCTCACGAACAAGCGGCAAACACTGCGCACCACTTGAGTCAAGCAAACAGATCGCCATCAAATACCGCAACAAGGAAAAGCGATGTCCAGATTCTCGATCCCGATCTACCAACCTGAGCTTGCCGGCAATGAGAAGCTCTATGTCAACGAATGCTTGGACACCTCGTGGATTTCCTCGCGCGGTCGCTTTGTCGGTGAGTTTGAAACGCAATTCGCAAAACGCATTGACGTGCAACACGCTGCGTCTGTCTGCAACGGAACCGTCGCCCTGCATTTGGCTCTTCTCGCCCTTGGCATTGGCCCCGGCGACGAAGTCATCGTTCCAACGCTGACCTACATCGCCTCGGTGAACGCGATTGCGTACACAGGAGCGACACCGATCTTTGTCGACTCCTTGCTGGACACTTGGCAAATCGATCCTGAAGACGTCCGCCGCCACATCTCGCCTCGTACGCGCGCCATCATGCCTGTCCACCTCTATGGTCAGGCCTGTGATATGGAAGCCTTGATGCAGATCGCCCAAGAACATCGCCTCTTCGTCATCGAAGACTGTGCCGAGGCGTTTGGCACCTATTACAAGGGCCGTCATGTCGGGACTTTTGGCGACATCTCGACCTTCAGCTTTTTTGGCAACAAGACGATCACCACCGGCGAGGGCGGCATGGTGGTCAGCAACGACAAGACGCTGATCGAGCGCTCCCGGCATCTGAAGGGACAAGGACTCGCAGCGCACAGGGAATACTGGCACGACGTCGTTGGCTACAACTACCGAATGACCAATATTCAGGCTGCCATCGGCTTGGCACAGTTGGAACAGGCCTCGCGCTTCATCGAAAGAAAGCGTGCCATTGCGGCCCAGTACGCAACCAAACTTGCAAAGCTGCCCGTGCAAACTCATCAGGAGGCCGCCGGGACCATCCACAGCTACTGGATGTGTTCCATCCTGGTTGAGCGTGCAGAACAACGGGACGCGCTTCGCGCACACCTCGCCGATGCGGGCATAGAGACACGCCCATTGTTCTACCCTGCCCATACGATGCCGATGCACTCGAAGAACTACCGCAAGCATCCAGTCGCCGAGGACCTGGCCTGGCGCGGCATCAACCTTCCGAGCTTCCCGGCACTGACCGATGCGCAGATCGATACCGTTTGCGCCAGCATCGCGAGCTTCTATCAGCATGGGCGCTGAGCTGCTGATTCTGGGCTGCGGCGGCCTTGCAAAGGAAGCCGCGCAACTCGCCCGACGCATCGATCCGGACGGACATCGCTGGGAAGGCATCAGCTACGTAGCCGAGTCATCGGCGATGCTCGGCACCGAACTGCCTTATGGTCGCGTGATGTACACCGACGCTGATCTGGACCAGCGCACCCAGCCAGCCGACGTGGTCATCGGTACGGGGCATCCAGGTGTGAGGCGGAAGCTCGCACAACGATTTTGCCGGCAAGCTCAGCTGCACTTTCCTAACCTGATTCATCCACAGATCGACTTGGACAGTCGCTGGGTTCGGTTGGGGCGTGGAAACATGCTAACCATAGGCACAGTTCTGACCTGCGACATCGAACTGGGCGATTTCAACCTGCTGAACTGGAACTGCACGATCGGCCACGATGCCCGCATCGGCAGCTTCAACGTCATCAACCCCTCTGCGAGCATTTCTGGCGGTGTCCGAATAGGCGACGCCTGCCTCATCGGCACGGGCGCGCGCATAGTCGAACAGCTCGAGATTTGCTCGGACAGCACCATAGGCGCGGGCGCCGTCGTCACGCGTTCTGTTTCAGTGCCTGGCATCTATATAGGCATCCCCGCAAGGTTGAAGAGCGCATGAAGATTGGCATCCTCGGGCACGGTTTCATCGAGTGGGGTGGCGGCCTGGACTTCCTACGTCTGATTTGCGGAAGCCTTGCCTCCGCGGCCCCTGAGGCGGAGCTGCATCTGCTGCTACCGACAAAAGGACCTCGATTGGCAGCCCGTGAGGCGCTGCGCGCTGTCAAGCGTGGCCTAAAGCGCGCAATTGGATTGCCAGCCATTCGAGCCAAGACTCCCGACGTGCGCCATATTGCCGAGTTGATCAAGGGCAGCGCAACGACACTGTACGCGCACGAAATCGACGCAGGTCTGGGCGCCATAGAAGCTGCGGCGCGCCGACTTCAGCTCGATGTGGTTCTGCCCTGCGTGCAGCCAATGCGCGGAAGCCAGCTGCCTTGGATTGGCTACATCGCTGATTTCCAACACACCCATCTCCCGCACTTCTTTTCGGCCGACGAAATTGCTAGGCGTGATGCGAACTTCGCAGACATGCTGAAGTCAGCCGCCTGTGTGATCGTCAATGCCGAAGCCGTTGCCGCCGATATCGCAGCCTTCTCGCCGGACTGCCGCGCCAAAATCGTCGCACTGCCTTTCTCCGCAGCCCCGAACCCGCAGTGGCTTCAGGCTGACGAGGCGCCCCTCGCCAAGTACGACATCACTGCGCCCTACTTCATCATCAGCAATCAATTCTGGCAGCACAAAGACCATCGCTGCGCCTATCGTGCTTTTGCCCAGCTCACGCGTCAGCATCAGGACGTGCAGCTTGTCTGTACCGGCGAGACCAGCGATTTCAGAAATCCGGACCATTTCAAGCAGCTGTGCGAAGAAGCTCGATTGCTTGGCATTGAGTCGCGACTGAAAGTGCTTGGCCTGATTCCAAAGCGCGAGCAAATTGCTCTGATGAAGCAGGCCGTCGCCGTTGTTCAGCCGACGCTGTTTGAGGGAGGGCCGGGAGGCGGATCGGTGTTTGACGCCGTCGCGCTCGGCATACCGGCCATCGTGTCGGATGTCGCTGTCAATCGCGAGATTCGCGAAGACACAGTTTTCTTCTTTGAAGCCGGAAACGCCGACTCGCTGGCAATGGCAATGGCAGAACAACTGCGTAATCCGGTAAAAGTTCGAAAAACGACGGCAGAACTGATCTCCGCTGGTCTGGCGCGCCGGCAAGCCTGTGGCAAGGCATTGCTCCGTGCCTGCACTGCCGTACAAGAGGCGATGGGGCCAAGTGCCAATCTCAAATCATGAAACTTTGCATCTTTACCATCGTCGCACGTAACTACCTGCCGCTTGCCCTCACCTTGGCAGACTCAGTGCGCACACACCACCCGGGTGTGGACTTCCGCATCGTCGTTGTTGACGGGCTCGACGGATTGCCCGAACAAGGCTATTCGCACCGCCTCGTCGCCTTGGACGACTATCTCGACGACAGCTTCGAGCCGCTGAAATTCAAGTACAACATCACTGAGTTCTGCACCTCGGTCAAGGCACATTTATTCTTGCGCCTGCTGGAAGAGACTAAGGCTGACTACTGCTACTACCTCGATCCGGACACTTGGCTGTTTGCCCCGTTGGATGCCATTCATTCGCAGGCACCAGGCGCGTCTGTGTACCTGACGCCGCATCTGCTGCACTGCCAGGTCGATGCCGATCATGCCTACCCTGAGTACAAGCATCTATGGGAAGGCATCTTCAATCTCGGTTTCTGCGCGGTGCGAAGCAGTCCTGCAGCGCTGAATTTTCTACAGTGGTGGGACAAGCGCTTGCGCGAAAGCTGCTACGCCGATCATTTCGATGGCCTGCACACCGATCAGAAGTGGATGGACTATGCACCAGCCTATCTTGGCGACCAACTTCACATCCTCCGCCTGCAGGGTGTCAACGTCGCACACTGGAATCTGGACGAACGCTGCCTGACCGAACACGGCACCGGCTGGCAGATCAATGGCGAACCCTTGATCTTGTTCCACTTCTCTGGTTTCGACTTTGCTGGTGAGTTGCTGACTCGGCATGCCGAGCCTCAGCGTCAGCAGCACTATGACAGTCAGGCGCTGCGCAAGCTTGCCGCTAGCTATAGACAAGCCGTGCTGAGTAAGGGCTACGCAGCGCACATCAGCATTCCCTATGCCTTTGGGCGCTTCAACAATGGCGATGCGGTCACGCCCCTGCATAGACGCCTGTACCGAGCCTTGGGTGCCGGGCAGTGGGACCAACGGCCGTTCGCTGCCCAGTCGCGGCTTCACCGTGCTCTTGCCGATGCCAGGCTGATGGACAATAGCCCCGCCGCTCAGCGCAGTCACGCCGCCGCCACACTGCCGAGCCTGGGCCGGCTGACCAAGATTGCTCATCGCACGCTCAAGCTGTTCCTTAAGCTTTTCGGTGCCGCCCGATATGCGTACTTGCTGAAGTTCTTCGGCAAGTTCTCACGGCCAGAGCAACATGTCTTTTTGCTTGAAACCGGGCCGGCGAGCCATCCCAACCAGAAGCACCGATGAGAATCGCTGTCGATGCGCGCTCACTTAGCACGCGCCCCACTGGCGTCGGTCACTTTCTACTCGCAGCATTGAATGCGTGGACAAGCTTGGACCCATCTCCCGAGTTCTTGCTGCTTTCACATCGCCCTCTCGATCCTGCCGCTGAGCAGGCCTTGCAGCCTTCATCCCGGCTCAGTTTTCGTCACTGCCCTGGCCGAATCTTTCCGGGCAACGGCTTGGTCTGGCTCAATACCGAGTACGAGCGCCAGGCGAATGCTCTTGGCGCTACGCATTTGTGGGGGGCGGGCGGAGTCATGCCAGCGTGGCGGCAATCAAATGCTAAACGGATCCTCACCGTTCATGACCTTGTGTTCCGTTCGCTGCCCTGGACCATGTCATGGCGCGCGCGCCTCGCCTACACCTTGCTAGCAGGCCGCGCCATACGTGACGCAGACTTGCTTTGGTGCGTGTCTGAGTTCACCGCACGCGAGGTAAGGAAACACTATCCAAAGCGGCGAGCAACGGACATCACTTGTGGGTCGGGCTTAAACCCAATGCGTCAGCAAATGACGCTGCCCGCATCTGAAGAGTCGGCCTTGCTGCAGCGGTACCGCGTTGATGACAAGACGTTGCTATTCGTTGGCACACTTGAACCGCGTAAGAATCTGGCTTTCTTGCTTGGACTGATGCCACGTCTCAACGATCTTGGTTTCAGCCTCTTGGTCGTCGGCTGTTCGGGCTGGGGCAAGGATGAAATAGCATCCGTGGTGAACGGCAAGCGCTTTCCGCGTCAGGCGGTGCAATTCTGCGACTATTTGTCCGATGCTGCCCTGCAAACCCTGTACAAGCATTGCGCTTTTTTCGTTTCTGCGTCACTCATGGAAGGCTTCGGGCTTCCGCAACTCGAGGCAATGAGCGCTGGCTGCCCAGTCATTGCAGCAGCGAATTCGGCCGTAGTCGAGGTGGTCGCCAATGGCGGCATGCTCATCGACGGATGGAGCCCAGACCACTGGGTCAACCAGATTCAGTTGGCATTCAGGCATCGCGACGAATTGTCCAAGGCAGCGCTTTCCGCTGCCGCAGTTCACGTCATGTCCGATGCCTGCCGCAAAATCGATGCGGCAATACGCGACAAGTTACCTACCTGAGGTGCGCGCATGGAGTTGCTATTCACGCTGAATCTCCTGCTCGGAATTGGCTCTATCTTTTGGCCTGTATGGTTCTCTAGATCACAGCTTGCCCTGCCCTGGGTCAATCCGTTCACGATTAGCCTTGCGGTCAGCTTGCCAGTGCAACTGATGAAACTGCTTGGAGGCCCTCTGGTATTGATTGACGGTGGGCTTTTCGACGTCGACTATCAGCTTGCCTTGCTGATGGGAACCTTGCTGATCGCTGCTCAGACCCTGGGATTGGTGTTTTTCCTGCGCTTGTTTGGACAGATTCGTATCGAGCGCTACCTGCCTTTTCAAAGACTGCACCTTGGGAGTTCAGGCCTTTGGCGGGCAGCGGCTGCAACACTACTTGCCTTCGCTGTGTTCTTTGTGCTGCTGGCTACAGCTGAATTTGGACTTGGCAACTGGTTGGGAAACCCTCGTGAGGGATACCAACTGTATCGGACTGGCCAAGGGCATTGGTATGCAATGGCGCTGTCAACGCTTTCTGCCTCATATCTTCTGACGCTCCTTGCACGGCCAAAGCCAACTACAGCAATTGCCTGTTCCCTGTTCTATGCCCTACTCAGTTATTTTCTCGGGTCGAAGGGAACACTACTCGCCTTTTTCGTAACCGGATTGGTTTTTCTGTGGTTTCTTAAGTGGAAGCATCTCGTCCGGGTTTTTCTTATCGGTACGCCGCTTCTGTTCTCCGCTCTTGTCTACAATCTCTTCCTAGCGCTAGGAGATGGGTTCGACTTCCAGGCCATTCTCGAGTACTTTGATTACTACAAGAATGCCGCCGACTACTATCACGCTCATCTAGCCGGACAGCTGCCGCTGTTCTGGGGCGAGATCAGCCTTAGCTCGCTATGGGCCTATGCGCCACGAGCGCTATTTCCTGACAAACCTGTTGTCTACGGCATCCTGCTCGTCAACGAGTTCTTCTATCCGGGTCAGGCAGAACTTACCAATACGCCCGCCTTTGGTGGGGCAGTTGAGCAATACGCCGATTTTGGCTTACCTGGCGTTATATTTTTTGGCTTCTTTAGCGCTCAGTCAGTACTTACGGCCATGATGTCGCATTTGATCTTTAAACGACCAGGTATTGGTCTAAATAGTGTCAGCGGCGCAACTGTGCTATTAATGCTCATTCAATTCGCACCTGCTTTTGGCAGCTATTTTCCTGGCTGGCTTTTCTTAGCGCTCGTCTTAGTAATTATGCTGATTGTCCGCATTGCCGCCGCTCGCTATCGATGGCTGCAGCAACCAGGGTCTCTCGCATGACGACGCTGCACATCGACGGCATCATCTATTCGCTTCAACGACAGGGTGGCATCAGTGTCTATTTCAACGAGTTGCTTGCCCGACTTTGGCGGGACAAGTCTGCGCTGACGCTCACACTGGAGTCACCACTTCTGCAGGGCGATATTTCCACCAGACAGCTCGGCGCGCCAGCGTGCACCATCTGTAGTCGCCCCGCCAGACGCCTAGAGCGCTACAGATCTGCACGCGTAGAAGTCGGTGTGCGATCTCCCACGGTATTTCATTCGAGCTATTACCGTCGGCCTGAGAACTCAGCGCAACCATCGGTCGTGACCGTGCACGACTTTGCCTATGAGCGCCTGCAAAGCGGCCCGCGGCGCTGGATCCATTCCTGGCAGAAGTTTGCCGCCATTCGGCAGGCGCAGCATGTGATCTGCATTTCAGAAGCCACCCGAGACGATTTGCTTGAGTACGTCGGCATCAGGGCCGATCAAACCTTGCATGTGATTCCAAACGGCGTCTCCGAAACTTTCCGTCCCCTTAATGCTGCTTCAGTCCCCACAGCCACGACACCCTTTGTCCTGTTTGTAGGTCAGCGTGGCGGATACAAGAACTTTGCACGTCTGCTGCAAGCGCTCAGCTTGCTGCCAGCGGATATTGAGTTGCATTGCGTCGGTGGCGGCGCACTGCACGAGGACGAACTTGCAGGTGTCGCTGCATCTGTACGGGCACGCGTCAAGCACCTCGGCTACGTCGATGACGAGGCGCTCAATCGCTGCTACAACGAAGCCTTATGCCTCGCTTACGTGTCTCGCTACGAGGGCTTTGGCATTCCGGTGATCGAGGCCATGCGTGCAGGTTGCCCGGTGCTGTCAGTTCCTTGCAAAGCTGTCATCGAAGTTGGCGGAAACGCATTGCTCATCTGTGACGATGAGGCTGAATCCATCGCCGCCGGAATCATGTGCCTGACAGACCAAGACGAGCGCGCCAAACGGCGTAATGCCGGCCTTGAAGTTGCCTCTGGTTTCGGCTGGGAGCGGACATACCAGGCGACCAGAGCCGTTTACCGTGCACTGGGTACTGACTAAAACATTCACTCTGCCTCATATACCCGTGGTCTGAGCGCCAGATCAGGCTAGCTACCCATGAAGATCAGCATCATTACCGTCTCATACAACAGCGCCGCTTCCATTGGCGACACACTGCGTTCCGTCGCGTCCCAGAGCCATCCAGACATCGAACACATCGTCGTTGATGGTGGCTCTACAGATGGCACCCAGTCACTGCTGAGACAGGAAGGCCGGCATCTAGCGCGCTGGATTTCCGAACCCGATCGAGGCATTTACGACGCCATGAACAAGGGGTTGGCAATGGCCACAGGAGACCTCATCGGCTTCCTCAACGCCGACGACATGTTCGCCGAAGCAAGCACTGTCACGCAGATTGCCAAGACCGCTGAAGACGCTGATGTCATCTATGGTGACTTGGTCTACGTCAGCGCTAACGATACACGGCAGGTCGTTCGTATGTGGCGATCTGGCCGGTTCAGTAGACTGCAACTCAAATTCGGCTGGATGCCGCCGCATCCAACTTTCTACGTTCGACGATCCGTACTCGAAAAAGTCGGCCGCTTTGACACTGCCTTGCGTATTGCAGCGGACTATGACTTCATGCTGAGAACACTCGCACTGCCCGACCTGAGAGTCGCAGGCGTCAGCGAGGTGCTCGTACGAATGCGCACAGGAGGGGCCAGCAATCGCTCGCTGAAGGCGATGCTGCGCAAGTCTTCGGAAGACCTGCTGGTGCTACGCCGAAGCGGCGTCGGTGGCATGGCCACCCTACTGTGCAAAAACCTGCGGAAACTGCCGCAGTTCATCAGCCGATAGCCTACCCCCCGCGCCTGTTGCTTGTGCAAGCGTAATTGCACGAGCGTGACCCCGGCAGCTACCACGCAGTTACAGGGCCACTCTCCAACGGCCCAACAGCGTGCGCCTGTGTGTGCCAACAAGGTCGGCTCCCGCAAGCCTGCTCGACCGGCCATAACGGCGCAAGCCCGGCAGAGAAGAAATCCGCCAGGCGGTCGGTAGAAGCAGTGCACACCCCGCAAGAAGCTTGCCCGCGCCTCCTTAGGTGACAGCAACCAAGAGGCTGTAAGGCAGTGATGCGAGTGCGCAGCGGTGATCTCGCTCAAACAAAAAAGCCAAGCTCCGTTAAGAGATTGGCTTTTGCTATGGGCCTGCTTGAGGTGGCACAGACCCACAACACAGAGCGGTTCCCCGCTCTGTCTTTCAGGCGCAGATTACTGCGTACCGCCGCTAACTTCAGTGAAGGTGCCGTTGGCGCTTTGAACGAACGACTGGACTTGCAGCTGAGCGGTCGGAGCGGTCAGGCGCAGACGCGGGCGAGCCGACTTGTCCAGAGCACCGATCAGGGCTTCAACTTGAGCACCGGTGAAGGTGGTAGCAGCGCCAGCGGGGATCGTGCCGATCACTTGAGCGGTACCAGCAGTGCCAGTCGCCGGGTCGATCATGGCGATGCTGACAGGAGCCGAGACGGAGCCCTTGTTGACAACGCGCAGGTACGAGCTGTAGCCGTACTGGCTCAGAGCAGCCGGGAAGTAGCTCGGCACATCAACCGTGGCGCCGTTGTTCGTCAGAGCCAGCAGGTTCGTCGAAGCCAGGGTGTCGGTCGAGTCTTGAGCTGCAGTCGATTGACCCAGCGAAGCGGTGATGCTGGCAGTGCCAGGTTGCAGCAGGCCGTTGCCAGCGGTACCGATGTTGTAGCAGACATGGTACGGAGCGGGCGTCGTGCCACCGACAGTTGCAGCGATCGTAGCCGGGGTAGCCGGGAAGGTCACCTTGGTGGCGGCAGCAGCGGCAGCAGCCGTAGTGAAGGCCGTCGAGCTGAAGGTGCCAACCACAGCGCCAGCGCAAGCGTTGGCGTTGGGTGCGTTCAGCGAGATCGAACCGTTCGTGCCCAGGGCAGCAAAGAAACCTGCTTGAGCCGAAACCACGATTTCAACCGTGCCGTCAGCTGCAACTTGAGCAACGGTGTAGGCGGTAGAACCGTCAGCTTGCTTGGCAGTGCCGTTGACGAAGCCGATGGTGCCCAGTTGAGCCACAGAGGCCGAGCCAGTATCAGATGCCGAAGCAGTGGTCGAGGTAGAGAACTTCGACGACGGCTTAGCCAGGGTCACGTCGATCTTTTGGCTGCTCGAACCAGCCGTAGCGGTCAGCGTCACACCTTGAGCGGAAGAGGCCACGGTGGTAGCACCGCTAGCAGCTTCCAGCAGACCGGTGGTAGGCACAGCGCCGCCAACGACAGCAGGCACGGAACCAACGAACACCGAGACATTGGCAGTAACGGTAGCGCCCAGAGTTGCCAGGCCAGCAGCAGTGATAGTTTGCGCCGGGATGGTCAGCAGGTTGCCGCCGATACCGATGCTGGTGGTCGTGGCCGCCAGGGTGTAGACAGCAACGTCAGCGTTGTTGGTCGTGGCAGTCGGGGTGCCGGTGCCAGGAGCAGCCGTGGTCGATGCGGCCAGGGTCGAACCCCAGGTCGGGACGATGGCGCCAGCCAGCGTTGCGGTGGTCGCGTTGTTGGCGGCAGCAGGACGGCCACCGACGTACTGAACGTGAATGGTCACGGTCGAACCAGCGGGAATCGCGGTCGAAGCCGTGATGTTCAACGCAGGCAGCGTGATAGCGGTTTGGGGAGCCGTACCGCCGAACAGTTCGACGGCGTACTTGGCCGAACCAGTGATCGAAGCGGCTTGGGCGCCAAAGGCCAGGCCCAGAGCGGCAGCTGCGATGGCAGTCTTCACGAATTTGCTTTGTTTAATCAATTTACTCACCTCAAAGAAAGATTGACTGGATGGAATGTCCGCATCCTTGCGCCCGTTCAGCATAAGCCGCCCGAAGGACAGTGAATGCTATCTCAAAAAGATTGACTGTCTACGGCACAACGATTGGAAAAGACCCCTATTTTGAGCTTTTTCGCAACACTCAGTACGGTCACGTTCCGGGGCTTACCCATCAACGCTCCTCCCTTGCGTTAGCGGGGCGGATTCTAGGCTCAAATTCCGCGGGAAACGCAATACATTGTCAGTGCTTGCCCCTAGTCGCGCTTAAAAATTTGTTCACACAAGCTCATTACTTGAGCGAGCACAAGGCAAGTGCAGCCCGTGCCGGCGCATCTGTGCACCGCGGGCAACAGTGTGCCCCGGCATCACCAGGGGCAAGTCAGGGCGGCCGCCAGGCCAGTTCCAGACGTCCGGCAGTTCAACCCTTCTTCTTGTTCGGCTTCGCATTTGCCGGCTTGCCGGGCTTCTCTGGCTTGGGTGTCACAGGCGCAGACGCAGCCGGCGCAGCCAGCGGCACGCTTCCCTTCCCAGCGTTCTTCAGCTCGTCCAGCAGCTTGCTGTCGGTCACCGGACGTCCTGAAATCTCTGCGACGGGCAGCGCAGCGTCAGCAGCAGCGGCCGCGGCAGGCGCGTTGGCTACACTGGCCGGCGATGGGCTGGCTTCTGCAGTGATCGCGGGCCTTGCAGGCGCCGTCAACAGCGTAGGTGCAGGTTCGGTCTTCGCCGGCGTTTCATGAGGCAAGCCCAGCACAGGTCGACCACCAGGCGCCGACGATGCAACGGGCGCCTGGCCTTGCTCGACCACTACCGGGGTCGAAGATGGCGCCGTGCCAGCACGTTCACTCGCGGCACTGGCCGGAGTTAGCGGTCGCTTGGCAAGGCCGTCAGACAGCTGCGCCCAATTGCCCAGCTGATTGCGGAAGGCCTGCGTCACCTGCTCGGCAACGGTGTCGTCGTTGATCACATAGGGTGTGATCAACACGATCAACTCGGTCTTGTCTGTCGTGTCCGAGTTGGTGCGGAACAGCTGCCCGGCCAGCGGCAGGTCCTTCAAAAGTGGAATGCCGGTGTCAGCCTTGCTATCCGTGCTTGACATCAGCCCGCCGAGCAGCCAAGTCGCCCCATCTTTGATCGAGAGCTTGGTTTCGACCTTGCGACTGGTGATGGTGGGCGACGTCGTCACCCCGGTCTTGGTTTCAGCCGCGGAACTGACCTCTTGCGACACATCCAACTCGATGCGATCACCTGAGAAGATCACCGGCTTGACTCGCAGGATCACACCGGTGCTGCGGTATTGAATGGTTTGGAGAATGCCTGTCGGGCTGGTGGTCGAGGTGCCGCCGACAACTGCACCAGACGAGTTGCTCTGCTGACTGGTGACGATCGGGACTTCTTGGCCAACCTGTATGGTCGCGGTTTCACCATTGCGCGCCATGATGCGGGGCGTTGACAAGATGTTCGCGCGATTCTGACTGGCTAGGGCATTGAGGTTGGCCTTGACGACCCGTGCGCTGCTGAGGAAGTTCAGCGAAAGGCCATCCTTGCCGATGCCCAGCCCACCCTGCGTGCCGCCTTGCACATAACCACTCTGTGGCAATGCCCACTCAATCCCCAACTGCGCCTTGTCCGTCACCCGCACCTCTGCGACGGTGACTTCAATCAAGGCAGACTTCGAAGGCTGGTCCAACTCCCGCAGGATGGACAGCAATTGCTGGTACTCCGACTGTGTGCTCGTGAAAATAAGCGTATTCGTCGCGGTGTTGACGACAATTCGACCCGGCGCCTTGGGTGGCGGAGCGCCAATAGCGCCCGGCGCTGCGACTTGAGTTGGCGCGGACATCAGCTCCTGCATCGTCTTCGCCAGGCTCTGCGCATCAGCGTACTTGACGGTATAGCTGAAGTAGTTGCCAACCCGACGACTGTCGTTGTCCAGGGCGTCGATCTTGGCAGCCCACGACAGCACGTGCTTCAGCACCGCCTCGTCTAGCGTGAACACCAACATCGAATTCGACGCCGGAATCGTGACCAGGCTAATGGGTGTGGTTTGACCCACACCTACAGAGACCGCATAACCTTCAGCGCCAAGAATTTCCGCCAGCTTGCGTGCCAGGTCGTCGGCGGGCAAGGAGGCTGGCGTGATAAGGCGGCTACTCCGCCCCCGCATCAGCGGCTGATCCAGCACCTGGATAGCCTCCAAGGCGGCAACCATGTCTGAGGGCTGGCCGCTGATCAGCAGCGCATTCCGATTGACATCGTCCTGGATATTGATCTTTGCACCGAACATGGCCTTCAGCCACCCGGAGACATCCGCTGCCTTGACGGCTGTCATCTCAATCAGGTTGTAAACCGGCCGCAAGGGCAGCGGAACTTCAGGCTGTGCCCGGCCCCGCCGAATTTCCGGTGAATAGGCACTGAGATTGTTGTCGGGTGCAATTCGATAGAAGCCGCCTAGCTCGGTCACTGCCAGCCCGTAGGTCTTGAGCAGCATGCGCGTCGTGTCCAGCGTCTGACTTGGCGTTTGCGCGCCCGTACTGACGGTCACCAGATCAGTCCGGGCAAGCACCGCAGGGTCCATGCTGAAGTTCTTCTTCAGCACCGACCCAAACACAACTTGCACAAAGCTTGGCAGCGGCAGACTGTCAAAGCGAAGCGAGGTGTCGGCCGTCTCACCCGCGGCAGCGGTGCCTGCAGGCTTGACGCTGGACTCGCGCGTTTGTGCTGGTATCGAAGGCGTATCGCTCACCACCATGCCAGCAGCGCTGGCGGCAACTGCGCTCCCTGATCGCGCAGGCGAATTGGCGGGCTGCTTGGTGATCAGCGGAGGCGGCAGCAAGCCGCGCTCAGCAGGCACTGCGCAAGCGGCAAGCAGGCAGGCTGCAACCAGGGGCGCGAGGCGCAAGGCCTGGTTCGCATCAGCGGTGCTGGACTTTCGCGAGCGGCGCTCGATCATTGCGTTCATTCTTGGTAGGTGCTGATATAGCGGCGCTTGCCGCCCAGAAGTATGCTGATACGGTCGGGCGAAATCGCGAGGATTTTGGCACCACCGGGAAGCTGATCGCCGACGCGCAGTTGGCGATCAGGCTGACCTGTCGTTGACAGCAGGGCAACCAACTGCCCAGCCTGGGCAAACGTGCCCGAAATGCGCCAATCCGGTGGCGTCAGCGGTTTTTCTTCGGGCGCGACGGCGGCAACAACCCCTGCCGGCTGCGCTGCGGTCAGCCAAAGGCTGGACTGCATGACACGCTTGAGTGCCTCGTCATCGCCGCTCTTGCGCGGCCCTGGCAACTCCCAGCGATCACCTTGGTTCTGCGACTGCCGAAGTTCAGGCAGCCCCGGCCGGAACGCGACGATGAGCACCACTCCAAGCAGAAGCCCGAGCAGAAAAACAGTGGCATTCTTGGACGCAAACACGCGCCGCAGCGTTGCAAGGCGATCACTCACGAGGAAGGCCCTTCCGAAACCTGAGCCCAGGCACTGATGCCAATCTCGACGCGCTGCTGCTTGACCCGCAGCATTTCGACGACCAGTGCTGGCTCGCTCTGAGCAAGCGCGTCCAACAAGGCCAGCATGATGGGAGCGTCGGCATTGAGCTCGACCCGAACGGCAATCTTCTGCAATTCCGGTTCGGACGATGCTGGACCCTCAGTCGCGGAAGGCTTGGCAGCGACCGGCACATCGCCAAGTTTGACGGTGTAGCGCCCGGCATTGGCCTTGCGCAACCGCGTCAAGAGCCAGTCCTGAATCTCCGCCTGGGCCAAGCCAAGACTCTTGGCTTTCCAAACGCGCTTCTCGGCTTGCAGTAACGCGCCCCGGCTGTCTACCGCGCGCTGAAGCCAGTCGCCTCGCGACTGATAACTGGCAAGACGATTCGCTTGCAGCGTCAGTTGGCGGTATTGGGCCTCCAACTGCACTTGATGATCACGCCATTCCAGCTGCGCGTAGAACAGCAGGATGGCGACAATGGCGACAAGGCCCACACGCAGGCGTGCATTGCTCTTCAATTCAGTGAGCAGCTGCATTCACGCCTCCTTGCTGCTCAAGCGTGTCAGTCTGAGCGCCCGACCGAAGTGGCAGTACCCGCATGACGAGGCCCAGTTGCTTGGGCTCCGCCATGGCCAAGCCCTGAACGTCGGCGAAGTAACCACTCTTCTCCAGCAAATCGACCAAGGTGCTCGCCGCCAAGGTAGCAGCAGGAAAGTTCAAAACCACCCGTAGACGCTCACCGTCAAGTTCCCACTCGCGTGCCTCAGCGGGCACATCGCCGAGTGCTTCGACGATGGCCGCCATCAGGACCAGAGGGCCAGGATAGGGCGATAAGCTGTCAATGGCTTGAATACGCGCCGCGGACTTGACAGCAGCCTCACGCGCTTCAAACACAGGCTTCGCAGCGCGTTCGATCGCCGCCAACTGGCTCTGTCTCGACTGGATGGCCGTCGTCAGCTGGTACTCGGCAAGACCGAAATACACCGTCGCCAAGCTACCCAGCAAACCGAGCACCAGATAGACAGTCGGTTCAATACCCTGCACCTGCCCATCGTCTGATTGCGCAGAGACAAGAGTTGCCCAAGGATCGTCAGAGAGAGGAATCTGCTCGATCATCGGCACCGTGACGCCGCCTTCGACAACGCCACAATCGCGTTCGAATTGTTTCCAGAGCTTTGCATCCGGGGATCGCGGCCACCAACGGCTCGCCACCAGCTGTTCATCACGCCAGTGCTGCCCCTCCACGCCGTCCAGACAGGCAATCAAGCGCAGCCCCTCCTGCTCGGCAGGGGGACGAAGCAAGGTCTCGGGAATCCGTTGCCCCCCCCTCAGCCCCTCAGCCGCAACGCCCAAGCTCGTAGTGACAGCATCGGCATCCCAGCACCAGACGGTAGCAAGACCGCCGGCCCAGCACACAGCAAAGTCAGGGCTGCGAAATGGAGCCCAAGTCTGAAGCTGAAGCCGAAGCGCAGACTTGCGCTTGGCCGGCGCTAACGCCGAAAGGTCGAACCGACCGAAACGGCACAGCCCGCGGGACAAGACCAGCTCGCGTGCGCCAAACCTGCCCTGCGCAGGGCTGAGGCCTTCAACCGAAAGGACGGAGCGGCGCCGAGGCAGGCTGATTTGGAAGCGCCGGGAGTGGGCGGATTTCAGAGTGATTGCTTGCACGGGGATCGACGAGGTTTCTTTCAATGCGATGAAAGGCGGAAATCTGCCAAGGCGACACGTTGCCCCGCGGTGTCAATCTGACATTGTATCTGAGCGCCCAATTCAGGCCGTCTGACTGCTGGGTGACGCGCAGATTGCTGCCCGGAAATGCAACAACGATGGGCGGAATCTGAATCAGGCCGGTACCAGCCAACCTGTCCAGCAGTGCCACATCAACGGGCTCAATCTTGCGTCGCTCCATCACCCAGGCAACCAACTCCTTGGTCATGCCCGGTAGCGTCATCAGCACCTCGGCCGGCGCAGTGTTCGGATTGATGCCAGAGTCGTCACCGATAATGCAAAAGTCAGACACAGTCCGGCCCGGCTTCCAGAGCGTCGCTTCGTCGGACCAGTCGAGGATCGCGCGCAGTTCCTCGCTGCTCAGCAGTGGCGCGTTACGGGGCGGCGGCAGGCCACGTGAACGATATTCAGGCTCTTCCGCACCGTTGAGGCGCTTCAAGTTGTCTGCATCGATATAGTCCCGCAGCTTGTCAGTCAGGCCGCTGCGACGCGGCGGCGGGATATCGAAACTACCCAGCAGGCGATCCATCTGCTCATCACCGAAGGTGGCAAGATTGAGCAGACCGCGCGCATCCTGAAGCTGCACATAGCCCTGATCTGTCCGGTACGGGCGGTTGTCCAAGACAAGCAGGTCCGCGCCAACCCCCAGCCCGCGCACCGTCATCGGCGTGCTCGCCAACCTGAATAACAAGGCAGCGCGCGTATCGCTCACATCAAGCAAGGCCTCCACATGCAATTGCTGCTGCCGGGCCAGGTCTAGCGCCTGATGCACGCGCAGAGCAAAGTAGCTGGCGGCAATGGTGATCGCCGCCAATATCCACAAGGTCATGGGCAAGACAAAGCCCTGCTGGACAGCTCTTCTGCTCATTGCTTTCCTGCCAAGTCCAGCGGCATCAGCACTTGCGGCGGCAACGTGATGCGCGGCACCACCACCTGCAGCTGAACACCTTCGGGTCGAACGCTCCTGAGCATGACGGCGGATGGCAAAGGTGGGTGCGCACCACTCAATGGCGGCCATTGCCCATGCTCCATACCGGCCTCGTCCACATACACAAAGCTGGCCTCCCGTCCGGCATCCATCAATGCAAATGTGCCGGCATCGTCTTTGTAGCCGAGCACGAGGTTCCCGCCACGGCCGCTCGACGCCAACTCCAGCGTCACAGCGGTCGCTGCACCAGGTGCGCGCGTCAGGGGTGCGAGGGTCACCGCCTGCAAGCGCGAATCGGAGCCTTGCAAGCGCTCAGACGAAGTGGCAGATGCAGGCACCAAAGACTGAAGCACCTGCCGCAACCAATCTTCCTGCATGACGCCGCGCTGCCCACCCTGCAACTGAGTCGTGAACCGCTCTTCCAGGCGATAAACCTGGCTGAGCGCCTGCAGAAGGATGGAGCTAAGCAGGCCGACGATCACCATCACCACAAGCAGTTCCATCAGGCTGAAACCGTGCATGCAGACCCGACTGAACCGACGCCCACTCATAGTGGCAGCACCTGCTCACGAACCTTACGAAAGCCGACCAGCCGCATCCGCAGGTCGAACCACCGCTCGGCACGGTCTCGAGTGACCTTGATCTGCATGTCGTAAAGGCCATATTGATAGAGCCCGCCATTGAGCCCCATCCCGCCCGGATCCACCGGGGCGCCAATCACATCGGCATGCCAGCTGATTCGATAGCCACCCAGATCAGCGTCGCCATCCGGCTTTTGCATCGGGTTGATGGACTGCATGTACTCGAGCACGTTAGCCTGAGCCGCGTTACGCGCATTGGCCTCTTCGACACGTCGCAGCGCAACAATGCTTTCGTTGATCCAGCTGAACAATGCCATCCCGGCACCGGAGATGATCACCAGGGCAACGATGGCCTCGATCAGCGTAAATCCTCTATGGTGTGCCAGGCGCATTGACATTCACTTCGCAGCTCACGGGACTCAGTCTGAAGTCATGCCTAGCACCGTCTTCATTGATCAGGGAAACCTGACCGCCAGAGCAGGTGCCGTTGAAACGGAACTCGACCGGCTTCGGGACCTGGAGCCGCCAGCCTTGCGGCAGAACAAGGATCGGATTGCCGTCAGCCAGAATCTGCACCGCCGACTCCTCGCGAAGCGTGAACCCCTGCCCCAGAACAAAAGCCCGATACCCAAGACTGCTGAGATCAGCGAACAGTCGGTCGCGTTGGGTCGCGTATTCCAGCTGCCCGGTGACGCGCTGGAGGTTCGGCAAGACCATGGCCCCCACCAGCCCCATCAGGGCCAGCACGACCAGCAACTCGATCAAGGTGAAGCCGGCAGCATGCCGACGCGGATTCATGCGGGGACGCACTGGGCGCGGCCCGATGCCATCACTGCGGCAGCAATCCCACGTCGGCATCAAAACTTTCGCCACCACGCTTGCCATCCGCACCAAAAGAGTAGAGGGCAAAAGGCTGACCTGAGGCGCCCGGCACCGCATATTGATACGGGTTCCCCCATGGGTCACTGGGCAGGGCGTCGGACAGGTAGGGCCCTTTCCACTTGCCAGCTAGACGTTCATCCTTGGGAGCTTCATTCAGAAGCGCCAGTCCCTCCGTGGCCGTCGGGAACCGGCCGATATCGAGGCGCATCGTCTCCAGCGCTCCGCGCAGCATCTTGATCTGCGCCTGCGCTGTCGACACCTTGGCACCGTCCGCGCGATTCATGAACTTGGGCGCAACCAGACCAGCCAGGAGGCCAATGATGACCAGCACCACCAGCAGTTCAATCAGAGTAAAGCCCTTTTGCAATCGAGCTGCACTTGTTTCTTCGATTCTGTTCATAGACTTTGAGTAGATAGGCTGGTGATGGCCAACATGATGGCGATCATGATGAAGCCGATCGCACATCCGACAAGCAGAATGGTAATCGGCTCAAGCAGGACCAGAAAGCGCTTCATCCGTTCACGCCCGGCATCGGCATAGATCCGACCCATCGTCTTCAGCATCTCGGGAAGCTCTCCAGTGCGCTCTCCGACTCGCACCAGATTCACCCCCATGGCGCTGACGGTGCGATGAAACGCGAGTGACTCAGCCAACTTCTTCCCTGCCCTGACGTCACGCTCCACCAGACTCAGGCGGTTCGCGATGACATCAATCTGTACCGATGCCGCTGCGAGTTCCATCGCTCGCATGATCGCGACCCGATTTGCCAGCAGCGTCCCGAGCATGGTCGACCAGCGCCCTATTTCCGCACTGTGAAGCCAGTCTCCCAACAAGGGCGCGCGAGCAAGCGTGTTGAGAGCCCCGCGCCTGAATGCGGACGAAGACCCAAGAACGGCAGCCAAGAGGGCAAGACCCAGTGCCCCAAGGCCGAACCACAGAAGGTTCTCCTTGACGAACAGACCGGACTTGAGCACCCAGACGGAAATTTCCGGCAGTTGGGCTTTGCCATTCTTCAGCAAGTTGGTAAATCGCGGAACAACGACGATGAAGATCAACAGGGTCGCGGCGAGGCCAGAAAGGACCAGGATGCAGGGATAGACAAGGGCGTTTACCATCTCCTTGCGTACCCGCTGCTCGTACTCCATTTGCTCGGCCGCGCTCTGCAGTGACTGGGCCAACTTGCCGGTCAACTCGCCGGCTGCACTGAGTTGGTAAACGTATTCGGGAAGTGCCAAGGCCGAGCTACGCAATGCCTCGGAGAAGGCGGTGCCCGCACGCAACTGCGAGTGCACAGAGCCAAAGGCCTCGCCCAGCTGAGTCGCGGCATGAGCGGAAGCCATCGATTCGACCGACTCGGCCAAAGTCACGCCGGCTTGCAGCAACGTTGCCAGTTCGCGCAATGCGATGACCAGGCTGTCACGCGATGCGCTACGCTGCCGACGGTTCGATTTCGCGGCGCCGGCTGTCACGCTAGCGAGCACCAACGTGACGGGCGTGAGTTCCTGCTCGCGCAGCACCCGCATCGCCTCGGCTTGACTGCCGGCCTCGATCACGCCCGTGAAGGTGCGGCCATCCTTGCCTACCGCTTCATAGCTGAAGTCCACGCTCAAATGCCCTCGACGCTGCCATGACCAGCGATGCGCAGCACCTCATCGAGGCTGGTCTCGCCACGCCACGCCTTGATCAGGGCATCCTCCCACAGCGAACGGTAGCCTCCGGCCAGCGCGATATCGATCAGTTCCTGAGCCGGACGACGCTGCATGATGGCCGACTGCATCGCGGGCGTGACCATGACAAGCTCGTAGACGCCCAAGCGACCCCGATAGCCGGTGTGATGGCAGGCCGAACAGCCTGCCCCCGCCCGCCATCGTGCATTTCCGTCAAAAACCTGCGGATGACGTCGCGTCGCAGCCTCGATCATGTCGGCGAAGGCCGGCGACAGCGCGACCGGAGTGGCGCACTGTGGACATAGGCGCCTCACCAATCGCTGCGCCTCGACGGCGCGCACTGACGATGCAACCAGGAAAGGTTCAACACCCATGTCGATCAGGCGGGTAAATGCGGACAGGGCATCATTGGTGTGCAAGGTCGAAAAGACCAGGTGGCCCGTGAGCGCCGATTGAACTGCGATCTCCGCAGTTTCCAGATCACGCACCTCACCGATCATGATTACGTCGGGGTCCTGCCGCAACACGGCGCGTAGCGCTCTGGAGAATGTGTAGCCAATTTCGGCCTGGGTCTGTATCTGAGTCACCCCCTTCATCCGGTATTCGACCGGATCCTCAACCGTGATGATCTTGCCTTCACGGTCATTCATCTCGGCCAGCGCGCCGTAAAGTGTCGTACTCTTGCCCGAACCGGTAGGGCCAGTGACCAACACGATACCGTTTGGCTCTTTCAGCCAGCGGCGGAAAAGTTGCAGGTGATCTGCCTCCATGCCCAGCCGCTCCAGGCTCAGCGCACCGCGATCCTTGGGCAGCAGGCGCATCACGATGGATTCACCGTGAACCCCAGGCACCACAGAAACCCGGACGTCCATGTCAACGCCACTCACCCGCAACGTGATACGTCCATCTTGAGGCAAGCGGCGCTCAGCGATATCCAGGCCCGAGACCAACTTGATGCGTGATGCCACTGCAGCAAAACGCTCACTTGGGAAGCTGCCTCGCGTCTGCAAAACACCGTCGACCCGAAACCTAACGAAGAACTCGCGCTCCTCTGGCTCGACATGGATGTCCGAGGCATTGACATCCGCAGCCTGCGCCAACAGGCCATTCACCAGATCAATGACTGGCGCCTCCTCGGCCATCTCGCGAAGGTGGGCCACATCATCGAAACTCCCGCCTGATTCCTCCTGGCGAAGCATGAACTTTCCAACGGCCTCAGCATCGCGCGTGCGCAGCAGACGCCAACAGAGTTCATGGCCCTTGCTGGCAGCAGCCAGAGTCTCCTGGACAAAAGAGTCCTGCGGCTGGCGCGAGGCACAGTGGATGACGCCGTCACTGCTCTCAAAGACCAGCAGTTCACGCTCGACGAACCAGGCCCTGTCGATACCGAGATAGTCAGCCGTGCGTGCTGCATCTGCACCAAATCGCGAGAACTCCTCTTCGCTCAACAGCGGCGTAGCCAATTGATCTGCCAGCACAGGCAGCAGACTGTCTTCTGAGATGGCACCAAGGCGCACCAGCATCTTCCCAAGGCGGACACCGTATTGACCTTGAACTGCCAGTGCGCGTTCAAGATCGGCCGCAGTGATCAAGCCTCGAGTCAACAGGAGTTCGCCTAGGCGCTGTTCCTGAAACATTGGTTCAGTCATGGCAGCCCCCCGTCCCGTTCATGCCCAGCAGCACCTCTGCTCTGTCAATGCTTGTAGCAAAAGTGCACATCACCTGGTCACCGTCTCTTCCCGGGCTACCTTTACTTCCTTTGCAACCACAAAGTACTTGTTTGAGGCTCGCACAATAACTCTCAGGCGACTTGTCTTACTGAGCTTTAGTTTTAGCTTGGCGACGTCGCCTTGCGTCGGTGCAAACTCGTCCAGATGCAGCAAAGGAGGAATCTCGCGTTCTGCCAGCACCAGAACCAGATCGGTTCCTGGCACCTCACTACGGATCTTCAACCAGGCTCCCGATTTCTGATCGACGATATCCGGCACGTCGATCAGGACACGCTTGGTCGCTTCTGTTTCACTAATGCCGAGCGCCTGAAGTGCAGCCGGCACAGTGCGCGCAGCGCGCGCGGCATCCAGTGCTGGTTGGGCCGTCACCACTGCGCAAGCAAGCAGCAGCACAGCGCCAACAAAGCCTTGCAGCAATCGACCCATGCGGTAATGAACTCTCATTCTGTGGAAACCTCTAGGAGGCAGGCAGGACGCGAAACAGCGCGCAATTCTCACCTGCGCCTTGACGGAGGGCGAAAGTCTCATGAGGCTGCCGGCGATGAACTGCTGCGAAACTCCGGAACCAATTTCATCAGATGCAATCTGACGGCACGATCGTCAGCAGCGTCCAACAGCCCGATGTCCTCCAGCCAAGCCTGGATCATAGCCAGCGAAGGCGCCTGGAGCAGTTTGGCAATGCGCAAGCCCGCAGCGGGCGCCTCGACCGTCGTCTCAGCATCGACAAGCAGTTCCTCGTACAGCTTCTCGCCCGGGCGCAGACCGGTGAAGACGATCCTTATCTCGCCTTCCTGATGCCCGCTCAGACGGATCAACTGCCTGGCCAAGTCGACGATACGAACGGGCTCACCCATGTCCAGCACCAGCACCTGGCCGCTCAGCCCCACCTGCCCGGCTTGCAACACCAGACGAGCCGCCTCGGGAATCGTCATGAAGTAGCGAATGATGTCCGGATGCGTCACCGTCACCGGTCCACCCTGACGGATTTGCTCTTTGAACCTTGGAATGACACTGCCACTTGAGCCCAGGACATTGCCAAAGCGAACGGCCAGAAAACGGGTTGCCGGATAAGCCTCGGCCAGTGCAGAGAAGACGATTTCCGCTGCGCGCTTGGTTGCGCCCATGATGTTGCTGGGGTTGACCGCCTTGTCGGTGCTGATGAGCACCACCCTTTCAACGCCATGACGGGCGGACACCATGCCGACCTTGTAGGTCCCTTCGGTGTTGTTCCGCAGGCCCAGCAAAGCATTGTGCGTCTCCATCATGGGCACATGCTTGTAGGCAGCGGCGTGAAACACCACCTGGGGTTGCCACCGGGCCCAAACTCGCTCCAACAGCGCCTCATCCTTCACGTCCCCCATCAGCGCGACAACTTCAATTGACGGGAATCGCGCCAGCAACTCCTGCTCGATGCTGTAGAGGTTGAATTCAGACTGTTCAAGCAGCACCAGGCGTGCCACTGGGCAAGCCGCCACCTGGCGGCACAATTCGCCACCGATGCTGCCGCCCGCCCCGGTGATGAGCACCGTTCGGGCGCTCAGGCCATCGCGAATGCCTGCCTCATCTAGTTGCACCGGATCCCTGCCCAACACGTCCTCGGGCTCGACATCACGAACCGCAAGGCCAGCCCGGCCGTCTCGCAACTGTTCTGACGAGGGAACAGTCAGCACAGGCAACCCAGTTGCCGATGCCAGCTCGATGGCGTGCCGCCGCGCCTGCAAGCTGGCTGAAGGCATGGCGACGACGATGTGGGTGACGCCGGCCAGAATGTCATCGCGCCCTACATCCTCAAGTCGACCGAGCACTGGAACCCCAGCCAGCCTCGCACCTTGCTTTTCAGGCGCGTCGTCCAGCAAGCCCACCACCGTCCAGCCTTGACGATGTATGCCGGCCAATAGCAGTCGGGCGGCATCGCCTGCGCCCATGACCAGCGCATACCGAATGTCCTGGTTGGTCCCGGTGATCCGTTCGCGCAAGTGCTCGTACAGCATCCGGTAGACGATTCTCATCGCGCACAGGCCGAACAGCGCAAACACCGGATGCAACACCAGCACCGAACGTGGTATCTGGCTAAGTTGCGCCATCAACACCGCAACGGCGCTGATGAGGCCCGCGATGGCACACGCCACGGTCAGCCGCTGCGCCTCGCCAAAGCCAGAAAAACGCCACATTGCCTGCGGCACGCGAGCGAGCCAAAACACAATCAAGTAGACCAGGACGACACCGCCCAGCACGAGGCTGTCGTAGCTGGGCCTGGCACTCAGCCAGCGCTCGAAACCGAGGCGAAACAGGTAGGTTGCGTTCCATGCCAGCACGATGACAAAGGCATCGAACAGCAGCGACAGTCGCTCCCTGAATGGCCGGATTCGTGCCAGCTGCCTGTCCAGCCGGTGCCAGGCGCTCAATGTGCCCGGCGAGGACATGGGGCCGCTTGCCTTGCTCATCGCTTCCCCCACAGCTTGCCCATGGTTTTGAAGAGCAGCTGGATATCGCTACGCAAACCCGCAGTTAAAACATAGCCAGCAGCCATCTCAAGCTTTCGCGGCAGAACGGAATCGCGGTAGGCCTTTTCCGGGTCCGGCGCCTTGGCCAGCTCGTCAGCCTCAGCGCTGAACGCCAGTGAGGCCGGATCCGTGATCCCCGGCCGCACCGACAACACAATGCGTCTCAGTTCCTCTGGATACAGCGCCACATACCTCGGCACCTCCGGTCGCGGCCCGACCAGGCTCATCGCGCCGCGCAGCACGTCCCAGAGTTGCGGTAGTTCATCGAGCTTGTAGCGGCGTAGCACCTGGCCGGCGGCGGTGATGCGTTGATCGGCGCCGATGGTGATCAGCGGCCCCTGCTGTTCGGCAGCGACACGCATGGTGCGGAATTTGTGGATCATGAAAGGCTTGCCAAAGCGCCCCACCCGCTGCTGGCGGAACAGCGCCGGGCCGGGTGAGTCGAGCCGCACCCACAGCGCCAGCACCAGCAGCACCGGCGCCAGCAGCAGCAGGCCCAGTGCCGAGGCGATGATGTCAAAGAGCCGTTTGGCCATGGCGTCGTGGAGCTGCTAGTCAGTCGCCCAGCAGGATGCCGCGCACTGCGGCAATCACCCGCTGCACATCGGCGTCAGTCATCGCCGTGTAAAGCGGGATGCTGACGGTGCGCTCGTAGGCCTTTTGCGAATGCGGGAACTGCTCGGGCGTGAGGCCGTAGCGATCGCGCCAGTAGGGCTGCAGATGCAGCGGGATGTAGTGCACCGAGCAGCCGATGCCACGGGCAAACATCGCTTCGATGAAGGCATCACGCTCGATCTCGGCAGCGTCGGCCAGACGCAGCACGTACAGGTGCCAGGAGTGCACATCGCCCTCGGGCGCGGCCGGCGGCAAGATCAAGGGCAGATCGGCAAAGGCCTCGTTATAGACCTCGGCGATCTGCTCGCGGCGCTGCTGGAAGGCCGGCAGGCGCTTGAGCTGGTGCAGACCCAGCGCGGCGGCGATATCGGTCAGGTTGTACTTGAAGCCCGGGGCGACGATCTCGTAATACCAGCTCGGCACCTTGGCGGTGAAGCGATCAAAGGCATCGCGGTTCATGCCGTGCAGGCGCATCACGCGGGCGCGCTTGGCCAGCTCGGCATTGCGCGTCACCAGCATGCCGCCCTCGCCGGTCGTCATCGTCTTGTTGGCGTAGAAGCTGAACACTGTCGCATCGCTGCCCATGGTGCCGATCAGCTCGCGCTCCAGCGTCGTCGGCAAGGCATGGGCGGCGTCTTCAACAACGCGCAGGCCGTGCTTGCGGGCGATGTCGAGGATAGCCAGCATGTCGACCGCCAGGCCGGCATAGTGCACCGGCACGATGCACTTGGTGCGCGGCGTGATCGCCGCCTCGACCAGCTTGGGGTCGATGTTCAGCGTGGCTGGGTCGATGTCGACCAGCACCACATCGGCGCCCAGATAGCGCACCACCTCGGCCGTCGCAGTGAAGGTGTGGGTGGTGGTGATGACTTCGTCGCCCGGGCCTATGCCCAGCGCCTCCAGCGCCAGGTGCAGGCCGGCGGTAGCCGAGTTGACGGCAATGCACTCGATCTGCGGTTCGGCCAGGAACTCGGCAAAAGCCTGCTCGAAGCGCTTGGCCTTCGGCCCGGTGGTCACCCAGCCGGAGCGCAGCGTGTCCACCACCTCGGCAATCTCTTCCTCGCCGATCTCGGGCAGGGCAAACGGCAAAAAGGGCTGGGCACTCATGGCGGGCTCGGTATCGGTCAGAAATGGAGAAAGGCGTGATTGTCGGGCATGGGCGCCTGGTGCTCAGCGCAAGGCGGACAGGAAGCGCTCGGCCAGCACCGGGTAGGTGTGTTCGGCCAGCACAAAGGCGCGGCCGCGGCGGCCCATGGCAGCACGCTCGCCTGCACTCAGCGCCGCGAGCCGCCGGGCGCCATCGGCCACGGCCGCGGCGTCTTCCGGCGCCACCGTCAGGCCGGCGCCGGCCTCGGCGACCGGGTCGTTGCCGGCCTCGACCGAATGCAGCACCGGCCGCTCGGCCATCATGTAATCCATCAGCTTGTTCGGCGCGATGCCGAAGCGGTAGATCGGCGTGCGCTGCCAGCCGATATAGGCGATGTCGAAGGCAGCCAGCAGCGTCGGGATCTGCGCCTTGGGCACTGGCGGGAACATGGCGACATTGGCCAGGCCCTCGGCACGCACCCGCGCCTGCAGGCGCTCACGCTCGTGCCCGCCACCGACCATGACGATGGCCAGCGGCTCGTCCTTGAGCAGCCGGGCAGCATCGAGCAACACATCCAGCGCATTGGGCAAGCCATGAGAGCCGGCATAGCCCAGCACCAGCCGACCCGCCGCACGCTGCGCCTGCAGATGCGCGGCCAGCTCAGCATCCAATTCGGCGCCCAGCGCGGCGCCCTGCCCCTGCCACTCATCCAGCGTGATGCCATTGGGCACGATGACCAGCTTGCGCAAGTCCAGCCCGTGGGCGCGCATATGGTCCTGCACCTTGGGCAGCATGGAGACGACGACATCGGCATCGCGGTAGGCATCGTTCTCGGCCTTCTGGCACATCAAGGCAAAGGGATGTCGAGGCGACATGCCCGAGAGTTCGATCGGCGACAGCGGCCAGAGATCATGCACCTCGTAAACCAGCTTGGCGCCGGCCAGGCGGGCGACGCGCCGCGCCACCCAGACATCCATCGGATAGGTGCTGGAGGCGATCACCACATCGGGCCAGAACTCGCGCACCAGGCGCCGCGCCTCGACCCAGACCTGGCGGCAGAAGGCCCAGATGTTCCTCACCCGGCCCAGGCCATTGCCCTGGTAGTGTGGCGTCGGGTACCAGCGATAGGCGATGCCCTCGATCACTTCGTCGAGCGGCGCGGCGCCGACCACCGGCTGCGTCGCGCGCACATGCGAGTGCGCGGCGGCCAGGATCTGCACCCGGTGGCCGGCCCGCACCCATTCCCGCGCCAGGTAGAAGGGCCGGTACTCCATGCCATGCCGAGGCGAGCCAGCGTAGTGATTGATCAGCAGCAGATTCATCGCGAGGAGCGCGCCGAGTCGCGCGCATCAATGGCCTGCAGCGCCTTCAGAAAGCGCTGCACGGCGGGTGGAAACAGGCCATGTTCGGCCACCCAGGCGCGATTGTCTGCGCCCTCGGCATCGGCCGTCGCCAGCCGCGCTTGCAGGCGCTGGGCCAGCGACTGGAAATCATCGCCCTCGGCCAGCACCAGGCCATGGCCGCTGCGCATCAACTCGTGATTGGCCGGCAGGTCCGAGAGCAGGGGCAGGCATTCATGCGCCATCGCCTCCAGCACCGAGACCGAGACCGAATCGCTTTGCGGCAGGCTCAGATACCAGCGTGCCCGCGCATAGCAGCCGCCCTGGCTGCGCGCATCAAGCCGGCCGACGAACTCGACCCGATCGCTCAGGCCCAGCGCCTGCACCTGCGCCTGCAGCGCGGCGCGCAGCGAACCGTCGTTGGCGACGATCAAGCGCGCCTCGGACTGCTGTGCGGCAATCGCCGCAAAGCAGGCGATCACCCGCTCGGGCCGGTAGATCGGCTCCAGGCCGCGGTTGGCAAAGAACAGCCAGGGCTGCTTCTTCGCGCCCTGTTTGGGCAGCGCTTCGAGGCCGAAGGGAAAGGTCATCACCTCGCCGGCGCCGAGCCGCTTCATCTCGGCCGTCATGTGCTCGGAATCCGAGGTGCAGATCGCACAGGCACGCAACACGCGGCGGGTCAGCCAGCGATAGGCCCAGCCTTGCTTGGGTGTCACCAGGATGTCGCTGCCCCAGGCCGAGCCGGCGATGCGCGCGCGCAGCCGCCAGCCGCGCTGTGCCGCCCAGGCCAGCGTGCCATGCGAGGTCAGGTAGTGGGCATGCAGCCAGTCGGCATCGACCTGCTGCAGCCAGCGCGCCAAGGCTGGCAGCCCCTTGAGCACCGCCACATTGCCGCCACTGTGCGCCGCCTGCGTGTTCATCGCATAGCGGCGCTCGGCCGGCACCAGTGCCGCCAGCTCAGGCAGAAAGCCGCGCGAGGAGGCCACCCACAGCTCCAGCTGCGGCGCCAGCGTGCGTGCCCACTTCAGCAGGTGCGGGCTTTCGCCATCGCCGATCAAGACCAGTCTCATTGCACCCGCTCCCTTGGCCGGTTATCACTGCCATGCACCAGCCAGGCCAGGTAGGCGACGAAATAGACCGGCATCGCCAGCGAGATTGCCCCCAACGCGCTGCGCAGGTCGCCGCCCAGCTTCAAGCCCAGCGCCAGCGCCAGCACATAGACCAGATTGCCGACCAGGCTGAACAGCAGCGCCGGCGCCTGCCGGCCGGTGACCATGGTCGTCACCGTAAGCGGCGCCACGATGAAGTGAAAGAACACATAGGGCGTCAGCCAGCGCGCATAGTCGCCGGCCACCTGCCAGTCCGATCCCAGGGCCCAGCCGAACAAGGGCGGCGCAAACAGCAGAAGCAGCGCCGCCGGCAGCAGCGCCACCAGCGCCAGCAAGCGGATGGCCTTGCGCAGCCGTGGCCGCAGGTCTTCACGACGCTGCCAGCCGGCGGCCAGCTCGCCGAGCAGGACCTCCGAGAGCGCGCCGCCAACGAGGCTGGCCGGTGCCTTCACCAGGCGCAGCATGATGGCGTAATGGCCGGCCGTCGCCGCACCTGCCAGGCTGGCAATCAAGGCAATCACCGCCGTCTCCTGCAGCGCATTGACAAAGGCATGGGGGCTGTTGATCAGCGGGAACTGCCGGTAGCGAAGGGCCAGCCGGCGCCAGCTGCGCCAACGGGCCGACCAGGAGCGTTGCCGCTGCTGGGCACGGCGCGGTGCCGCCTGCCCCCACAGCAGCCGCGCCGGCGCCGCCACGGCGCCGAGCAGCTGCGCAAGCATCAGCACCGCCATCGCCGCCGCCTGGCCCAGGGCAATGCCCAGCACCTGCAGCAGTGTCATCAGGCCCTGCTGCAGCACGCGGGCCTGGGCAATCGCGCCAAAGCGGCGCTGGCGGTTGTTCCATAGTGTGAGCGCCTGCATCAGTCCGCTGGCCGCCAGCATCAGCGGCAGCGCCAGCCACCAGGCACCCAGCGCCTGCACGGCCGGGAGGCGCTCAGCCCAGGGCAAGGCCAGCAAGACCGCCAGCAGGCAGGCCAGCGACAGCGCAGCAGTGATCGCCAGACAGAGCCGCAAGAGCAGGCCGGCCTCGGCCTCGCGGCGCGGCAGCACGATGGCGTACTCATAACGCGCACAGGCGATCACGGCCAGATTGGCGGCCACGGCGGCGAACAGCGCCCATTGGCCCAGCAGCGTGGCGCCATAGAAGCGCGTCAGCAGCGGCGCGGCCAGCATGGGCAGCAGCTGGGCCAGGGCCGAGGCGCTGGCCAGCTTGGCCACCGGTGCCAGGCGGGCGGACAAGGCCATGGCTCAGGCCCTCCCGGCCAGCCGGCGCAGGCCGCGCCATTGCGCGGCGCTCAGCTGCGCATGCAGGCCCAGCGGCAGATTGATCACCGCCTCGGCCGCCGCCTCGCCCACCGGGCACTGGCCAGCCGTGTAGCCATGGCGCAGGCTGCCGCGCGGGTGCACCACATCGTCGAACCAGCAATCGGCCATGATGCCCAGCGCCTTCAGCTCGGCCATCAGCGCGGCACGTTCGGCCGGCTGGCGCAAACGCAGCGGATAGCGCAGCAGCACGGCACCGGCCGCGCGCGCCGGCCGCTCAAAACGCGAAGATCCAGCAAAGACCTCGTCATAGCGCCTGGCCTGCGCGTCTCGCAGCGCCCAGAGCCGGGCGGCACGCCGCAACTGGCAGAGGCCCAGCGCCGCGGCCAGCGGATGCAGGCCCTGCGCATAGTTGGGCCGGCTGGCGCCGCTGAGCTCGCTGGCCGGTGTCTGCGCCACCAGGCCCAGCGCGCGCGAAGGCAGGCGCAGCAGCACTTGCAATGCAGCGAGCGCCGGCCCCGGCAGCGCGGCCACCAGCCGATGCCAGGCCAGTGTCAGTGCCTGTCGCGCCAGCGCACCGCCGCGCGGCCGCTGCAGCGCTGGGGCCACAAAGCGCCGGCGCAGTGCCTCATCGCCGATCAGCAAGGCGCCGCCCAGGCCGGTGCTCAGGCATTTGGAGTACTCGAAACTGTAGAAGCCGCCCTGCCCCAGCGTGCCGGCAAAGGCGCCGCCAGCGCCCTCGCGCGCCCCCCAGGCATGGGCGGCATCCTCGATGAAGACGATGCCGGGAAAGCGCGCTCGCAACTGCGTCAGCCCGGTGGTGATCAGGCCAAAGTTGTGCGGCACCACCACCACCCGGGTGGCCGCTGAAATCGCCGCTGCAATGGCCTCGGCCGTGGGATTGAAGCCGCCGGCCTCGATGTCGACATAGCGAACGCCAAGCCCCAGATGCATGAAGACATTCGGCACGACGACGCAGGTATAGCCGGGCAACAGCACTTCATCGCCCGCCTTCAATGCCAGCGCTGCGACCAGCGCATGCAGCGCCGCACGGCCGCTGCCAAACAGCCAGACCGACTCGGCCGGCATGCCGAGGCTGGCGGCGAACTCGGCACGAAACTGATCCAGGCAGCCCTCGCCGCCACGCAGATACATCCAGGCGGCGCGGGCGAAATCAAACCAGCGCAGCGCGCTGACCACCGGCGATCTCATGCCTTGTCGCCATCCAGGCGGCGCAGCGGCTTGGCCGGGCAACCGCCATAGACCCAGCCGCCCGTCAGATGGCCGTCGACCAGCGCATGCGCGGCCACAACCACGCCGTCGTCGATGATGCTGCCCGGCAGCACGGTGACGCGAGCGCCAATGAAGACATTGCTGCCAATGCGCACATCGGCGCGCCGGTACTGCTGGCGGTGCAGCCCCTGCGCCGCCGGCGCGTTCGATTCGCAGAACAGCATCAGGCCCGGGCCGATGGCCACGTCGTCGCCGATCAGCAGCAGCTGTGCACCGATCAGCAAATGACCACCCGGCGCGATATGCGAATCACGGCCGATGCGAAAGCCGCCGCCCGCGGTGGCGAGCAAGCGACTGTCGCGATAGAGCACGCTGCGCGCCCCGAGCGCCGAGCCCGGGCCATGGCGCAGCAACACGCCGGGATGGATTTGCGCGCCGGCACCCACCTCCAGGCCCAGCCACGCATGCCAGCGGGCGCGCCAGCGGGCCCGCAAGGCATCGAGCTTGTAGCCCTGCAGCGCCACGGTCAGGCCAAGGCTCGCTTCAGCGCGGCCACCACCATGTCCTGCTGCGCCTCGCTGAGGTCGGCGCTCATCGGCAGGCTCATCACCCGCTGGGCCGCGCGTTCAGCCTGAGGCAAGGCCTGCCCCCCGTGCAGATGGGCATAGGCCGGCTGCTGATGCAGCGGCCGCGGGTAGTGGATAGCCGTCGGCACGCCGGCAGCGTTCAGCGACTGGATCACCGCCTCGCGCTGCTCAACCTGCAAGGTGAACTGCGCCCAGACGCAATCGCGATTGCCGCGCACCGCCAGGCGCTGCAGCGGCAGGCCAGCCAGCAGTTCCTGGTAGCGCTCGCCGATGCGCAGGCGCTGGGCAATCTCCCAGTCGAAACGCTCCAGCTTGGCCAGCACGATGGCGCATTGCAGCGTGTCCATGCGGCCGCCCACGCCCAGCCGGGTATGGGTGTAGCGCTGGCTCTGGCCGTGCACGCGGATCTCGCGTGCCGCCTGGGCCAGCGCGTCGTCGTCGGTGAACAGCGCGCCACCATCGCCATAGCAGCCCAGCGGCTTGCTGGGGAAGAAGCTGGTGGCGCCAAAGGTCGACAGCGCACAGCTTTTGCGGCCGTGATTGCCGGCGCCGGGACGCCCCAAGCCGGCAAGTTCCCCTTGGGGGGCGACGCCACTGGCGTCTTGGGGCCCAAAGTACGTGGCACCAAAGCTCTGCGCCGCGTCTTCGATCACCGGAATGCCGCCATGGCGGGCCGCAATGGCGTTGATCTCGTCCATATCGCAGACCTGGCCATAGAGGCTGACCGGCATGATGGCGCGGGTGCGCGGCGTGATCGCCGCCTCGATCAGGCGCACATCGATATTGCAGGTATCGGGCTCGATATCCACAAACACCGGCACGCCGCCGAGCAGAACGATGACCTCGGCCGTCGCCGCGAAGGTGAAGGGCGTGGTGATGACCTCGTCACCCGGCTTCAGGTCCAGCGCCATCAGCGCGATCAGCAGCGCCTCGGTGCCGCTGGACACGGTGATGCAGTGCTTGACGCCCACATAGGCGGCCAGCTGGGCCTCCAGCTCCTTGACCTCGGGGCCCATGATGTACTGGCCATGGTCGAGCACACGCTGGATGCGCGCATCGATGCTGGATTTCAGCGCCGCGTACTGGGCTTTCAGATCGATGAAGGGCAAGGCACTCACGGCAGCTTTCCTGGCTTGACGAGGACGCAGACGCCCTCCCGCAGTTGGTATTCGTCGCCGCTGTGGGGGCAGCGGGCGATCTGTTCGGCGCCGTCGAAATTCAGCCGTTCGCCATAGCGGCTCATCCAGCCGATGCGCCGCGCCGGCACGCCGACCATCAGCGCAAAGTCGGGCACATCCTTCTGCACCACCGCCCCGGCGCCGATGAAGGCATGGCGGCCGATGGTGCTGCCGCAAACAATCGTGCAGTTGGCGCCCAGCGTGGCGCCCTCGCGCACCAGCGTGCGGCGGTACTCGTTCTTGCGAGCCACGGCGGCACGCGGGTTGTAGACATTGGTGAACACCATGCTGGGGCCGCAGAACACATCGTCTTCCAGCGTCACCGCGTCATAGACCGACACATTGTTCTGCACCCGCACGTTGTTGCCGATGCTGACGTCATTGCCGACGTACACGCCCTGCCCCAGCGAACAACGCGCACCGATGCGCGCGCCGGGGCTCACATGGGCGAAGTGCCAGACCTTGGTGCCCTCGCCGAGTTGCGCGCCTTCGTCGACGATGGCGCTGTCGTGTTTCCAGTAAGTCATGTCGCTCGCCGGGCCGCCCCAAGGGCGTCATGCGCCCCCTCGGGGGGCAGAGAAGCGGCGAAGCCGCGAATGTGGGGGCTCATCATTGCATTCAAAAAACGAGGGGCAGGCCGACGCGTTGGCCGTCGCGGGCGCTGCGGTAGGCGGCGATCAGGATTTCCAGCGAGCGCAGGCCTTCGTAGCCGTCCACCGCGGCATTGGCTTCACCGCGCAGCGTGCGGATCACGTTGTCGTAATAGAGCGGATGGCCGAAGCCGTAGACGCTGCCGCCGCCCTGCTGCAAGTCATAACTGGCTGACTGCACAGCCACATCATCGGGATGCGGATCGGCAAACTGCCAATGCTCGATCTTGTTCACCGCGGTGCCGCCGATCTTCACCGTGCCGCGTTCGCCCAGGATGGTGATCGAACCTTCGAGGTTCTGCGGGAAGGTCAGCATGGTCACATTGATCGAGGCCAGGCCGCCGTGGCGCAGGCGCACGCTCATCACGCCGGTGTCCTCGGCCTCGATGTCGCGAGCCAAGGTGGCCGTGTAGGCATGGACGCTGTCCACCGGGCCGACCAGCCAGTCCAGCAGGTCGACGTAATGGCTGGCCTGGTTCATGAAGGCGCCGCCATCCAGATCCCAGCGGCCCCGCCAGGGCGCGGCGTCGTAATAGCTCTGCGGCCGGGTCCAGAACACATTGACCGTGCTCATATAGATGCGACCGAAGCGGCCCTCGTCGATGGCGCGTTTGACCAGCTGCACCGTCGCGTTGAGTCGATTCTGCTTGACGACGAAGAGCTTCACCCCGGCATCGAGGCAGGCCCGCACCATGGCCATGCCTTCCTCGAACTTGGTCGCCATCGGCTTTTCGGACAGCACGTGCCGCCCGCTGGCGGCCACGGCCATCGCCTGCTGCGGGTGCAGGCCCGAGGGCGTGGCCAGCACGACGACATCGGCATTAGAGCCCGCCAGCAAGGCCTCCAGCGAGGCAAAACCTGGCACCCCGGTGGCCGCCATTGCCGCCTGCAGCGCCTCGGGCGCGGTGTCGCAAACGGCCACCAACTCGGCCTGCCCGGCGTGGGCCGCAATCGCCTCGCGATGGTTCTTGGAAATGCGGCCACAGCCGACCAAGGCAAAGCGAACCGGGCGATCAGGGATGGGCAGCGCAGGCGTCATGAGGGGCCGAAAACACAGCGGAGCCGCAGATTCTACGGGCCGGCCCACGGAGACAGCCTAAAATCGCAGCAAATTCAACGAGTTGATGATGACCCAGCACACGCCCGCCGCCCCCCATCACGCCCCTGCCGCGCAGGACGAAAACCAGCTGATCACCGAACGCCGCGAGAAACTGGCTGCGCTGCGCGCCAAGACCGCCGTCCCCTTCCCCAACGACTTCAAGCCCCAGCACCGCGCCCTGCCGCTGGCGCAGCGTTATGGCGACGTCGCCAATGAGGAGCTGGAGCCGCAGGCGGTCAAGGTCAGCGTGGCCGGGCGGCTGATGCTCAAGCGCATCATGGGCAAGGCCAGCTTCGGCACGCTGCAGGACGCCACCGGCCGCATCCAGCTCTTCGTCACCAAGGACGGCGTCGGTGAAGAGAGCTACGACGCCTTCAAGCACATGGACCTGGGCGACATCGTTGGCGCCGAAGGCACCTTGTTCCGCACCAAGACCGGCGAGCTGTCGGTGCGCGTCAGCGTGCTGCGCCTCTTGACCAAGAGCCTGCGCCCGCTGCCGGACAAGTTCCACGGCATGAGCGATCAGGAACAGAAGTACCGCCAGCGCTATGTCGACCTGATCACCGACGAGCATGCCCGCGCCCGTTTCGTGGCCCGCTCCAAGGCGGTGTCCTCGATCCGCAGCTTCATGGTCGAGCATGGCTTCCTGGAAGTGGAAACGCCGATGCTGCACCCGATCCCGGGCGGCGCCAATGCCAAGCCCTTCATCACCCACCACAATGCGCTGGACCAGGAAATGTTCCTGCGCATCGCGCCCGAGCTGTACCTGAAGCGCCTGGTCGTCGGCGGCTTCGAGCGTGTGTTCGAGATCAACCGCAACTTCCGCAACGAAGGCATCTCGGTCCGGCACAACCCCGAGTTCACGATGATGGAGTTCTATGCGGCCTACTGGACGCACCATGATCTGATGGACTTCACCGAGGAGGTGCTGCGCCACGCCGCGCGTGCCGCCACCGGCAACGCCCGTGTCAGCTACGCCGGCAAGGACGTGCATCTGGACGAGCCCTTCGCCCGCCTGTCCGTGCGCGACTCGCTGGTCGCCCACGCCGGCCTGACCGAAGCCGAGGCCGATGATGCCGCCGTGCTGCACGCCAAGCTGAAGCAACTGGGCGAGGAGCCGCCCAAGCACTGGACCCTGCCCGAGCTGCAGTTCGGCATGTTCGAAGCCGTCGTGGAAGAGAAGCTGTGGCAGCCAACCTTCATCATCGACTATCCGGTCGAGGTCTCGCCGCTGGCCCGCGCCTCCGACAGCAACCCCAAGATCACCGAGCGCTTCGAGCTCTTCATCACCGGCCGCGAGTACGCCAACGGCTTCTCCGAGCTGAACGACGCCGAAGACCAGGCCGCCCGCTTCCAGGCCCAAGTGGCCAACAAGGATGCTGGCGACGAAGAAGCGATGTTCTACGACGCCGACTTCATCCGCGCGCTGGAATATGGCATGCCCCCGACCGGCGGCTGCGGCATCGGCATCGACCGGCTGATGATGCTGATCACCGATTCGCCCTCGATCCGCGACGTGATCCTCTTCCCGGCGCTGCGCCGCGAGGCCTGATCACCCTCACCTCAGGCTGCCCGCAGCCTGCAATATGCAAAGCAAAAGGCCTCCCCAACGGGAGGCCTTTTTCATGGGCAGCTCACGGCTGGCCGATGTGCAGATCGATCGTCAGCTCAGTTCAGCTTGGCCGGGCTCTTGCCAGCCATCACCGGCTCGCCGACGACTTGGCTGCGTGCCACCGGGTAGTTGCCCGGGCCGCCTTCGGCGTTCAGGTATTCCAGCTCGCCGGTTTCGCGGGCGCGCTTCAGTTCGGCGATCACTTCAGCGCGGGTCTTGCTGGCTTCGGCCTTGGTGGCAGCCTTGGGAGCAACTTGCTCAGCAGCCGGCGTCTTGCTGGCGGCCAGGGCGGTGCTGCTCGGCTTCAGGGCGGCACCGAAGGTCGCGGTGTCGTCGCTGTTCATGGCGGCCAGTTCGCCGCTGGCGCGGGCACGTTGCAGCTCGGCCTTGACCTGCTCGCGGCTCAGTTCCTGGGCAAAAGCGCCGCTGGAAGCCAGCAGGGTCAGGGCGATGGCGGCGATGTTCAGCTTGTTCATGATGAGATCCTTTTCAAACAGTGTTTCAGTCGTGGACTTTGCTGAAGCGGGATTCGCTGTGCTGTCCATGAGCTGAACTGTAGGCAAGCCGACCTAGTAGAAACACTAGGCCAGCGACAAGGATCTATTTCAATTTCACAAACAATGTGTGCGCGGCATTCGCCCATTGTTTGCAAATTCCCCCTTATTGGTGCTTGAAGTTTGGCTTGCGCTTGGCCAGGAAGGCGTCCATGCCTTCGCGCTGGTCGTCGGTGCCGAACAGCGCATGGAAGTAGCGCCGCTCAACCGCGACCGCATCCAGCAGCGGGCCCTCAAAGCTGCGGTTGACCAGTTCCTTAATCAGCGCCACCGAGGGGGCGCTGAAGCCATTGATCTGCTCGGCGGCGGCCAAGGCCTCCTCCAGCAGCTTGTCGGCAGCCACCACGCGAGACACCAGGCCGCCGCGTTCGGCCTCGGTGGCGTCCATCATCCGTGCCGTCAGCAGCACGTCCATCGCCTTGCTCTTGCCGACCGCGCGTGGCAGGCGCTGCGTGCCGCCGGCGCCGGGGATGATGCCCAGCTTGATCTCGGGTTGGCCGAACTTGGCGCTGTCGGCAGCGATGATGAAGTCGCACATCATCGCCAGCTCGCAGCCGCCGCCCAGCGCAAAGCCCGCCACTGCGGCGATCACCGGCTTCCTGACCTGCAGAATCGTTTCCCAGTTCTTCGAGATCAGGCCGCTCTTGAAGGCGCTCATGAAGTTGTGCGGTGCCATCGTCGGGATGTCGGCGCCGGCGGCAAAGGCGCGCTCGGAACCAGTCAGCACGATGCAACCGATGCCATCGTCGGCATCAAAGGCCAGCAAGGCGGCGCCCAGCTCGTCCATCAGCTGGTCGTTCAGCGCATTGAGCTGCTTGGGCCGGTTCAGCGTGATCAGGCCGGTCTTGCGTTCGCCTTCGCCGTGCACGGCGGTGATGATGCATTCGTAGGTCATGGGGACTCCTTCGGGGATGTTCAAACGTCGCTGGGCGCAACTATAGGGTCTGGCGGCGGCAGCAGGCTTCAGCGCTCGGCCTGCAGCGGTGCGACTTCCAGCATCAAGTCAATGAAGGTCTGTTCGTCCTGCCGAATGCGCAGGCGCACTGGCAGGTATTGCAGCGCCGGCGCCAGCCAGACTTCGCTCTTCAGATCGCCACCGACGGCCTCGCGCAAGGGGCGCAAATGCCAGGTGGCGAGAGGGCCCATCGGGGTTTCCAGCGTCTCCTCGCCCATCACCTCGTAGGCCCAGGCGTAGACGCGACGCGGCAGTGCCAGCGGCAGCTGGATCACGAGGCCGGGGCGCAACTGTTCCCGGCCGGTCAGGAACAGCCAGGTCAGCTGAACGAACTGGCTGGCGCTGTCCTGCACGCCGGCCGGTGCGGCAGCCAGGCGTCCGTCGCCCAGCTGCACCTGGCCGGGCTGGAACAGCACGCTGACGCGGCGCCGCTCGGCGAACAGGACACGCGTATCTTCGTCATAACGCTTGGGTGAGATGCCTTGCGGGCCAAGCTCGCCATCGCTGCTCATGCGGCGCGATATCAAAGGCGCAAAGCTGGGGCCGACGCCGACGTCCAGATGCACCTGGTAGCGCCGCCCCTGGCGCAGCCATTGAACCTGGGCGTGGCCGGTCACCGCGCCGCGGTAGTTGCCGACCAGCTTGTAGCGCAGCTGGGTCGAGGCTGGCCATTCGGGACCGGGTTCATCGTCAGCGGCCGCGACGGCGGAGGCCGGCAAGGCAGGCGACTCGGCCACGACCGGTGGCAGGTCGGTGACCGCGGAGGCGGCTGACGACGCGGCCATTGCCTCGGCCTGCGCCGCTGGCGCATTCTCAGCCACAGCGCTAGCTGCAGACTCCGGCAGCGCCAGCTCCTGCACATGCGGCACTGCAGCCGGCTGTTGCCGTGGTGTCGGCGGCTTTGGCGCACGGGTGGGCATGGCTCGCGGCGCGGCCGCAACCATCTGGCGCACAAAGGCCGCCTCCAGGCGTGGCGGCATCGGTGCCACTTCTTCAAGGCTCAGTCGCCAATCGGCCTGAATGGCGGCCAGCCGGTCTGCCACGCAGCCATGCAGGATGAGCACCGCCAGCACCGCCAGCACCAGCAGCGCCAGCCCCGGCAGACCGGCCCGGCGCAGGCCCTTCATCGCCGGGAACTCAGCCGCCCAGCCAGTCGCGCCGCAAGCGGGCGGCACGCGGCGTGGACTTCTCGGCCGCGCTGAGCTTGACCGGCAGACCGCAAGGGCCTTGTTCGGGCAGCAGCGCCTCCAACGTCAGCATGCGCTGATCGCGGCAGACCAAGAGCTGCAGGCGCGGCTGGCGCTCGCCGCCCAGCGTCAGCGCGGCATCGTCCAGCCGCTTCAGGCGCCAGCCATTGCTGGCCAGGATTTCATCGCCGGCGCAAACGCCGGCGGCCATCGCCGCCGAACCCTGCAGCACCTGCTTGACGTTGATGCTGCCGCCGCTGTCGCTGACCCGCAGGCCCAGGCGCTGGGCCAGCGTTTGCTTGTCAGATTTCCACTGCAGGCCCAGCTGTTCGAGCAGCTGAGGCAGGGGCAGCTCGCCCGTGCCATGCACCCAGGCGGCCAGTTTCTCGGCCGCCTCCGCACCGCCGAGCTGCGCCAGGGTCTGCAGGATGTCCTGCTCCGACACCGGACCGCCGCCACCGCTGCGCTGCCAGAGTGCGCGCATCAGGCTGTCCAGCGTCGCGCGTGGCTTGGCGGCTGTGCGCAGCGTGAGGTCCAAGGCCATCGCAATCATCGAGCCCTTGGTGTAGTAGCTGGTGATCGCATTGGGACTGTTTTCGTCCTGGCGGTAGTACTTGGTCCAGGCCTCGAAGCTGGACTGGGCCACGCTCATCCGGTGCAGACCCGGCACACCCAGCACGCCGCTGAAGGTGGCGGCAATCAGTTTCAGGTAGCGGGCCTCGTCGATCAGGCCGGCGCGAACCAGGAAGAGGTCGTCGTAATAGGAGGTGAAGCCCTCGAAGAACCAGAGCAGCTCGGTGTAGTTCTCCTGGCTGTAGTCAAAGCGGGCGAACACATCGGGGCGCAGACGCTTGACGTTCCAGGTGTGGAAATACTCGTGGCTGATCAGGCCCAGGAGCCGGGCATAACCCTCGTTCATCTCGCCCTGGCCCAGCCGCGGCAGATCGCGCCGGGCGGCGATCAGCGCCGTGCTGGCGCGGTGCTCCAGGCCGCCATAGCTGTCGTCCACCGCATTGAGCAGGAACACATAGCGATCGAACGGCGGCTTGCTGGCGCCGGCATGCCAAAAATCGATCTGCGCCTCGCAGATGCGTCGACTGTCGGCCAGCAGCCGCTCACCATCGAAGCTAGGCAAGGCGCCGGCGACAACGAATTCGTGCGCCACACCGCGGGCCTCGAAGCGGCCGCGCCAGAAGCGGCCCAGCTCAAAGGGGTGGTCGACCAGCTCGTCGTAGTCGGCCGCCTCGTAACGACGCTTGCCGATCTCGCGCATGCCGCTGGCCACCTGCCAGCCCGCAGGCAAGCCCGCCAGCTCGATCTGATGCGCCTCGGCCTCGCGGCCCTCGGCGCGCAGGCACAGGCCGGTGCCGTTGAAGAAACCGCGCTCGGCGTCGAGGAAGGCGGCGCGCACCGAGGTGTCGAAGGCATAGACCTGGTAGCTCAGCACCAGTGCCGCCTTGCCGCTGCAGCGGGCCAGCCAGCTGCATTTGTCGAGCTGCTGCAGATCGATCTCGCGCCGGCCCTGCCGGGCGCTGAAGCCGCTCAGATGGCGCGAGAACTCGCGCACCATATAGCTGCCCGGAATCCAGACCGGCAGGCTCAAGCGCTGCTCGGCTGCCGGAGCCGGCAGCGTCAGTGTGACGCGGTAGAGGTGGGCGTGGACATCGGCGATCTCGATCTTGTAGTGAATCATGAAGACCCTGTTCAGCTGCCAGCGGCACCAAGGAAGCAACTCAGCGCGGCCACCGCGCTGAGACGGAAGCGCAGCGTCAACCAGGCCGAAGCACCCAGCGCCGGGTAGCTGCGGCGGTCAACCAAATAGCAGACCACCAGCATCACACCATGGACGACCAGGCCCGCGTAAGCCGGCATCACCACCGCGATCCAGGCCAGTAGCGAGGGCACGACGCCCCAGACAAAGGGCTGTGGCGACGGAATGTTCTGCCTGAAGGCCAGGCCCCAGTGGATGCCGCCCAGAAAGGACAGGACCACCGCTGCGTAGGACGAGAGCATCGCCGTCACATAGGGATGGGCATCGGCACGTACCAGCCAGACCAACAGTGCGCCCAGCACAAAGGGCAGCAGCCCGGCATAGCCCAGGCGCTCGGCAACGGGATTCAAAGGCAGGGCGTGGCTGCTGGCGGCGGACATGCGTCGACTCCGGCTCAAGAAACGGTCAGCGGAAAAATGTGGGGTCAGGACTTGATCGCCTGCAGGCGGCGTTCAACCTGTTCGGCCGTCAAGGCGCCAGGCGCCCGGGTGCCGTCTTCAAAGATGATGGCCGGCGTGCCGTTGACGCGATGCTTGCGGCTGAAGGCCAGATTGCGCTCGATGGCGGCCTCATCGCAGCCGGCCACCGTCTGCTTGGGCGGCGGCGTGTTGTCCAGCATCCAGTTGCGCCAGGCGCTGGTCGCATCCTTGGCACACCAGATGGCCTTGGACTTTTCCGCCGAATCACCGCCAAGAATGGGGATCACGAAGGTGTAGACGGTGATGTCCTTGACGTCCTGCAGGCTGCGCTCGAAGCGCTTGCAATAGCCGCAGTTCGGATCAGCAAAAATGGCAATGCGGCGCTTGCCTGTGCCCTGCTTCCAGACGATGGCGTCCTTCAGCGGCAGCGCGGCGAAGTCGACCGCGGTCAGCTGGTTGACGCGCTCCTCGGTCAGATTGCGGCGCGCCTTCAGGTCGATCAAATCACCCTCGATCAGATAGCTGCCGGTCGCATCCGTATAGCGGACCTCGCTGCCAAAACGCACCTCCCACAAGCCCGGGATGGCGGCCGGCCGCACCTCGTCGATCTTGGGTGCGCCGACCAGACGCTCGGGCAGGTTCTTGCGGATCACCGCCTCATTGGCGGTGGCCGGGCCAACAGCCACCAGCAGCACGCCCGCTGCCAGCGCGGCCGACAGGGTCAACACGATCTTGCGGGACAGCAGGAATTTGAAATTGGGTTTCATGTTCGCTTCAGCAGGTTTCAGGCACCGAGCGCCTGGCGGGTCAGCCAGCGCTTCAGCGGAGAGACGGAATCCAGCAGGGTCAGGCCCTGGTTGCGCAGGCTGCGCAGCGGCGCGGCCTCGCTGGCAAAGAGTTTCAGCAGGCCATCGGTGAGCTCGCCCATGGCCCAGGTCGGCGCCAGCCGCTCACGCTCATAACGGCGTAAGAGCTTGGCATCGCCGAGCGGCCGCCAGGGCTCACGCGCCGCCAGCACCCGGGCCAGCGCGGCCACATCACCGAGACCGAGGTTCAGCCCCTGGCCCGCCAAGGGATGAACCAGATGCGCGGCATCGCCCAGCAGCACCCAGCCGGGGCCACTCATCGCCTCGGCGCGGGCAATGGCCAGCGGCCAGCTGGCCCTTTCGCTGGCCAGCTGCAAGCTGCCCGGCGCCATGCCGCAAGCCTCGCACAGCGTCGCTTCGAAGGCGGCGGCATCTAGGGCCATCAGCTCGGCCACACGCGCCTCGGGCAGTGACCAAACCAAACCGTAGGAGCGCTGCGGCTCGGGCCGCTCAAACGGCAGCAGGGCCAGCACATCGGGCGAGCGGAACCATTGCCGCGCGATGCCCTGGTGCGCCTCGGCCGCCACCAGCCGCGCCGCAATGGCGCGCTGGCCATAGCCATGCAGATGGAAGTCGATGCCCAGCTCGCTACGGCGCTGCGAGTCGCGCCCCTCGCACAGGGCCTCCAGCGCGGCCGGCACCGGCCTGTCGACGATCTGCACATGGGGCGAGAAGCGCAGCGCCAGCGCCAGCTGGCTCTCCAGCTCACCGGCATCGACGATGAAGGCCAGCTCCGACACGCCCTGCTGCCAGGCGCTGAAGCCGAGGCTGGCGCCCTGCTGGTCGCCCTGAATCTGCATCTCATGGACCGGGCTGGCGGCGTCAGCGGCCAGGCTGCCCCAGACCTTCAGCTCGCGCAACAAGGCCACCGAGGCGGCATTGAGCGCATAGCTGCGCACGTCACCGCGCTGTGCTGCGCTTGGCTCGGCCGTGCCCAGCAAGGCCACGCGCAGGCCCTGCGCGCCCAGCGCCAGCGCCAGGCTGCGGGCCACGCAGCCGCTGCCACGCACCAGGATGTCATAGGAATGCATGCGGGCATTGTAGGCAGCCGACCGTCGCCATGCCGTTCGACTGGCCGCTGTTGGCGCCAGGCGACTAAAATGCCGCCTTCGCGCCCGGACCGGCTGGTCTTGGGGCCACACCGCTTCACCGCTTCTTCGAAAGCCCCTCATGAGTCTCAAATGCGGCATCGTGGGCCTGCCCAACGTCGGCAAGTCCACCCTTTTCAATGCGCTGACCAAGGCCGGCATCGCCGCCGAGAACTACCCTTTCTGCACGATCGAGCCCAATGTCGGCGTCGTCGAACTGCCTGACCCGCGCCTGCAGAAGCTGGCCGAGATCGTCAAGCCCGAGCGCATCCTGCCGGCCATCGTCGAGTTCGTCGATATCGCCGGCCTGGTGGCGGGCGCCTCCAAGGGTGAAGGTCTGGGCAACCAGTTCCTCTCGCACATCCGCGAGACCGACGCCATCGTCAACGTGGTGCGCTGCTTCGAAGACCCGAACGTGATCCACGTCAACGGCAAGGTCGACCCGATTGCCGACATCGAGGTGATCCAGACCGAACTCTGCCTGGCCGACCTCGGCACCGTCGAGAAAAGCCTGCACCGCTACAACAAGGTCGCCCGCGCCGGCGACAAGGAAGCGATTGCGCTGGTCAAGGTGCTGGAGAAGTGCCAGGCCGCGCTGGACCAGGCCAAGCCGGTGCGCACGATCGACTTCAGCAAGGAAGAGCTGGTCATCCTGAAGCCGCTGTGCCTGATCACCGCCAAGCCGGCGATGTTCGTCGGCAATGTGGCCGAAGACGGTTTCGAGAACAACCCCTTCCTGGACCGCCTGAAGGAATACGCCGCCGCCCAGAACGGCCCGGTGGTGGCCATCTGCGCCAAGACCGAGGCCGAGCTGTCCGAGATGAGCGATGAGGACCGCGCCATGTTCCTGGCCGAGATGGGCCAGGACGAGCCCGGCCTGAACCGCCTGATCCGCGCCGGCTTCAGCCTGCTGGGCCTGCAGACCTACTTCACCGCCGGCGTGAAGGAAGTGCGCGCCTGGACCATCCACAAGGGCGACACGGCCCCGCAGGCGGCCGGCGTGATCCACACCGACTTCGAACGCGGCTTCATCCGCGCCCAGACCATTGCCTACGAAGACTTCATCACCTTCAAGGGCGAACAAGGCGCCAAGGATGCCGGCAAGATGCGCGCCGAAGGCAAGGAATACGTCGTCAAGGACGGCGACGTGTTGAACTTCCTGTTCAACGTCTGAGCAATACGTTGATCGCCCGGCGTTTGTGGCGCGCGCGGCGAAAACCAAGGGCCGCCGCTGATGCCGCGGCCTTTTCTTTGCGTGTAGGCTCTGCTGATCTTCACGACTAGCTCGGCCGCCCGCTCGAACGGGACTTGTGCGGCCCTTTGGCGCCCATGCCCGCGACTCACGCACCCACACCCGCCGCCGTGGCGGATGACGCACATGCAGTGCATCCCACCGCACTGCCGCTCTCTCAGGCCAGACCGGCCAGCCGGCGTCGCTGGGCAGCGCGGCTGACCTTCCTCTATCTGGGCTACACCCTGCTCGGCTGGCTGTCGCTGCGGCTGAGCATTCCGCCCGACTACGCCGCGCCGCTGTTCCCGGCCGCCGGCCTGGCGCTGACCGGCATGCTGTGCTGGGGCCGCCGCGCCGCGCCGGCGGTATTCCTGGGCTCGCTGACCATCAATCTGCTGCTCAGCCACGAACGCGGTCAGACCGCCTGGTTGACGCCGTTGGCCATTGCGCTGGGCGCCACGGCGCAGTCCTGGGTGGGCACCAATCTGGTCCGCCGCCATGTCAGCCGCCCACTCTTGCTCAGTGAGCCGCGAGACCTGGGCCGCTTCTATCTGTTCGGTGCCGGGCTGGCCTGCCTGATCAGCCCCAGCATCGCCGTGACGGCGCTGCGCCTGGCCGGCACGATTCCGGCCGAAGGCGCGCTGGGGACCTGGACCAGCTGGTGGATGGGCGACACCCTGGGCGTGCTGATCGGTGCGCCGATCGCGCTGAGCCTGCTGGCCCGGCCCCGCGAGGTCTGGTGGCCCCGGCGACTGACCGTGGGCCTGCCCATGCTGCTGGCCACACTGATGATGGCCTATGCCACCAGCCTGGTGCTGGACTGGAACTACCAGCAGGCACGTCACAGCTTCGAGCGCGATGCCGAACGCGCTGCCGCCAGTTTTGAAGCGGCGCTGCGCCTGCCGCTGATGGATGTTGAGGCGGCCCGGGCACTGCTCAGCGTCAATCCGCAGCTGGGCCGGCAGGACTTCCGCCGTGCACTGGGCAATCGCATCGGTGAGGCCGGCCCCTTGCAATCGCTGGGCTGGGCACAACTGGTGTCGCGCCAGCAACTGCCGGGCTTTGATCAGCAGGCCCAGGCCGATGGCCTGCCCGGCTTTATTGCTCACGACCGCCAGCGTCCTGGTGATCATCGCAGCATGCCTGAAGAAGCCATGCTGGCCGTGCGCCTGGTTGAACCGCAGCTGCGCAATGGCGCGGTGCTGGGCATCAATCTGCGCTCCATCCCCGCAGCGCGGGCCGCACTGGCCCTGGCCGAGTCCACCGGCCAGCCCGCCGCGACGCCGGCACTGACCTTGGCGGGCGAAGGCCCCGACGCCATGGCCGTGCTGCTGTTCCAGGCCGTCTACCGTGGCGAGCCGGTCAATCGCGACGAGCGGCTGGCGGCGCTGCAAGGCGTAGCCTTTGCCGCCATCCGCCCCGAGCAACTGCTGCGCGCCCAGGCCAACAGCCTGCCCGGCCATCTGCGTCTGTGCCTGATCGACAACGATCCGCAGGCCGCCCAACGCCGGCTGGCGGGCAACCGCGGTTGCGAGAGCCTGCCCGACGCGATGCCGGTGAAGAGCAAGATGATCAGCGTCGGCGCCCGGCAATGGCAGATCGACGTCTACCCGGCCAGCGGCGGCCTGCAGGGCCAGGCCGGCAACAGCCTGCCCTTTGCGCTCGTCGGCCTGGCCAGCACTGCCCTGCTGGGGGCATTGCTGCTGATCATCACCGGCCGCGCGCAGCGCATCGCCACGCTGGTGGCCGAGCGCACGGCCCAGCTCAAGAGCGAAGTCGAGCAGCGCGAGCAGGCCTCGCTGGCCCTAAAGGACCGTGAACAGCGCCTGCGCAATGTGCTGGACAACGCCCCCATCGGCGTCGTCTTCACCGATCTGCAGGACCACGCGCTCGGCGCCAACCCCTATTTCTGCCGCCTGCTCGGCTATGACGCCGACACGCTGCTCAAGCAGCGCATGCTGGATCTGACCCATCCGGACGACCGCGCCGAGGACGAGCGCTTGATGGCCGCCTTGATCAGCGGCGAAATCCCGATGTACCAGCGCCTCAAGCGCTATATCGGCCGCCATGGCCAGATCGTCCGTGCCCGGGCGCTGGTGACGGTGCTGCGTGATGCCCAGGGCCAGGTCTACAACCTGGTCGGCGTGGTCGAAGATATCGCCGAGCGGCTCAAGCTCCAGGAGCTGGAACAGGCCCGCGAACATGCCGAGGCCGCCAGCCAGGCCAAAAACGAGTTCCTCTCGCGGATGAGCCATGAGCTGCGCACGCCGCTGAACGCGATGCTGGGCTTTGCCCAGCTGCTGGAGCTCGACCGCGAGCCGCCGCTGAGCCAGCGGCAAGAGGGCTGGGCCGCGCAGATCCAGCTGGCCGGCTGGCATCTGCTGGACATGATCAACGACACACTGGACCTGTCGCGCATCGAATCCGGCGACCTGCGCCTGGAGTTGCAGCCCTTGCATGTGCCAACGATGCTGGACGAGGTGCAGGCCCTGGTCGAGAGCGATGCTGCCGTTCGCGGCATCAGCTTTGCGCGGGTGCTGGCGCCGCAGGGCCTGTGGATGCGCGGCGATCCAACGCGCGTCAAGCAGGTGCTGATCAATCTGCTCAGCAATGCGATCAAGTACAACCTGGAAGATGGCCGCGTTGAGCTAGGTAGCCGGCTCGATGAGAACGGCATGCTGGAGCTCACCGTCACCGACACCGGCATGGGCATGAGCCCCGAGCAGCTGGCCCAGCTGTTCCAGCCCTTCAACCGCCTGGGCCGCGAGCACAGCGAGATCGAAGGCACCGGCATCGGCCTGGTGATCAGCAAGCGGCTGGCCGAAGCCATGGGCGGCAGCCTGAGCGCCGAAAGCGAATTCGGCCAGGGTTCCAGCTTTGTGCTGCGTCTGCCGCTGGCCGAGGCACCGGAGCCGGGCCAGCGGCCGGCCGCGCCGCCGGCGCCGCTACCCGTAGCAGCGCTGCAGAAGCGCCGGCTGATCTATGTTGAAGACAACGCCACCAATGCCGAAGTGATGCGCGGCATGCTCAGCCAGCGCAGCGATCTGCAGATGGAACTCTGCGTCGACATGCAAAGCGGCCTGGAACGCATCCTGGAAGCGCAGCCGGACCTGGTGCTGCTCGATCTGCAACTGCCGGATGGCGATGGCCTCAGCCTGCTGCGCGAACTGCGCGCCGCCGGCGCCAGCATGCCCATCATCATGGTGTCAGCCAATGCGGTGGCCGAGCAGATCGAGGCCTGCCTGGCGGCCGGTGCCCAGCACTACCTGACCAAGCCGGTCGAACTGCGTGAACTCTTGCACCTGCTGGATGAGTTGCTGCCAGCCCACCCGCAATGAAAAACGGCCTGACAGCGGCCAGATCAACGCTTGACTTCGGTCTGGACTGTGCACAATAGCCCCATCCGCCATGGCTTCATAACGATTCGACCGCGATGACTTCGACTGAACTGGCCCCAAGCTCCAACGCCGGCGCCCTGGTCACCACCAGCGCCGCCAAGAACGACTCGCAGCAGTTCCTGACCTTCAGAATAGGCGCCGAGGAATACGGCATCGACATCCTGAAAGTGCAGGAAATCCGCTCCTACGAGGCGCCCACCCGCATCGCCCATGCGCCGCCCTTCGTCAAGGGTGTCGTCAATCTGCGCGGCGTCATCGTGCCCATCGTGGATCTGCGCCTGCGCCTGGGCTGCACGGCCGAATACACCAGCTTCACCGTCGTTGTCGTGCTGAACGTCTGCGGCCGTGTTGTCGGCATCGTCGTCGACTCGGTCTCCGATGTGCTGGAAATGGCCCCTGGCACGATCAAGGAGCCGCCGGAGATCAGCGCTTCGATCGATACCCGCTTCGTCACCGGCCTGGGCAAGGTCAACGAACGGATGCTCATCCTGCTGGACATCGAAGGCATGGTCGGCAGCCCCGATTTCGGCCTGATCGACTGATCGTCCAGGCCTGGCAAGCCCGATTTCGCGCTTGCGGCACCCAGCTTTCGTCCTTGCCCCACATCGGCAAGTTAGTGACTGCACTCGCCGAGAGCTCCGCCAGCCTTGGCGATTTTTTCAGCCTGCTGACTGTTAGCACTCATTCAAAGAGAGTGCTAATATTGCCGTGTTGAGGCTCGCAGCCTCGCTCTACACGAGAAACACGCCATGTCCACGCCAACCGCCCTGACCGTACGCGATCCCTGGGCCATGCTGCCCTCGCTGGGCAATCTGGATGCGTACATCTCTGCCGTCAACCGTCTGCCGATGCTGACGCCCGACGAAGAACAAAGCTTCGCCCGTCGCCTGCGCGAGAACGGCGATCTCGAATCCGCCGGCCGGCTGGTGCTCTCGCATCTGCGCCTGGTGGTCTCGATCTCACGCCAATACCTTGGCTACGGCCTGCCGCAGGGCGACCTGATCCAGGAAGGCAATGTCGGTCTGATGAAGGCCGTCAAGCGCTACGACCCTGACCAGGGCGTGCGTCTGGTGTCCTATGCCATGCACTGGATCAAGGCCGAGATTCACGAATACATCCTGCGCAACTGGCGCATGGTCAAGGTCGCCACCACCAAAGCGCAGCGCAAGCTGTTCTTCAATCTGCGCTCGATGAAGCACAGCCTAAAGGAAGATGCCGCCGAGGGCCAGACCCACCGCAATACGCTGAGCGCCGCCGAGGTCGACCACGTCGCCCGCGAGCTCAATGTGAAGCGCGAGGAAGTGCTGGAGATGGAAACCCGGCTGTCCGGCGGCGATGTCGCCCTGGAGCCGCAGACCGATGACGACGGCGAAAGCTTTGCGCCCATCGCCTATCTGGCCGACGACAGCCAGGAACCCACCCGCGTGATCGAGGCGCGCAGCCGCGATGCGATGTCTGGCGACGGCATCACCCGTGCACTGGCGGTGCTCGACGAGCGCAGCCGTCGCATCGTCGAAGAGCGCTGGCTCAAGGTGAACGACGACAGCTCGGGCGGCATGACGCTGCATGAGCTGGCCGCCGAATACGGTGTCTCCGCCGAGCGCATCCGCCAGATCGAGGTGGCCGCGATGAAGAAGATGAAAAAGGCACTGGTCGAGACCGCCTGAGGCGCGTACCCCGCCTGCAACACGAAACGGCCCCGCGGGGCCGTTTTTCACTGGGTTTCAGGCGATGCAGCAGCCTGGCGCTCAGGCCTTTTCAGCCAACAGCAGCTTGATATCGTCCATCAGCGCCTGTGCACCAGCACCATAGCGCTCGAACAGCCGCACCCGGCCTTGCGCGTCGAAGACAAAGCTCGCCGCCGTGTGGTCCATGGTGTAGCTGTCTTCGGTCTTGCCCGGCACCTTGGCGTAATAGACCTTGAACTCGCGCGCGGCCTCCTTCAGCTGCTCGGCACTGCCACGCAGGGCCACGAAGCTGGGATCGAAACTGGCCAGATAGGCCCTCAGCAACTCGGCCGTGTCACGCTCGGGATCGATGGTGACAAACAGCCCCTGCACCCGTTCGCCATCGGCGCCCAAGGCCTTCTTGACCTGGGCCAGCTCCGCCATCGTCGTCGGGCACACGTCCGGGCATTGGGTGTAGCCAAAGAACACCACGACGATCTTGCCTTTGAAGTCACCCAGGCTGCGCGGCTTGCCATCGATATCAGGCAGGTTCAGCGTGCTGGCATAGCTTGCGCCGCTCAGGTCCACGCCTTTGTAGGCCGGCTTGGCCGACTCGCCCAGACCCAGCTTGTCACAGCCACTGAGCAGCGTGGCCAGTGCAGGCGCCAGCAGGAAGTTGCGTCTTGTGCTCATCTCATTGCGTCCAGGGCAGCAGGTAATGATCCAGCAGCAAGGCCGCGAACAGCAGGGACAGGTGCAGGATGGAGAAACGGAAGGTCTTGCGCGCCAGCTGGTCCGAGTAGTCGCGCCAGAGCTGCCAGGCATAGGCACAGAAGCCCAGACCCAGGATCAGCGCACTGATCAGATAGACCCGGCCGCTCATGCCGGTCAGGAAGGGCAGCAGCGTGGCTGCCAGCAAAATCCAGGTGTAGAGAAAAACCTGCAGCCGGGTGAAGTCGGAGCCATGCGTCACCGGCAGCATCGGCAGACCGGCGCGGGCATAGTCTTCGGTGCGGTACAGCGCCAGCGCCCAGAAATGCGGCGGTGTCCAGAGGAAGATGATCAGGCACATCATCAGCGCCTCGGGGCCGACCTCGCCGCGCAGCGCCGCCCAGCCGAGCACCGGCGGCATGGCGCCAGAGGCACCGCCGATGACGATGTTCTGTGGTGTCATCGGCTTCAGGATGACGGTGTAGATGATGGCGTAGCCGACGAAGGTGGCGAAGGTCAGCCACATCGTCAGCGGATTGACCCAGACATAGAGCAGCGCCATGCCGACGCCGCAGAGCAGCGCCGAGAAGCTCAGCGTCTGCGCCCGGCTCAGCTCGCCCTTGGCCGTGGCCCGCCAGGAGGTGCGCTTCATCTTCGAATCGATCTGCTGCTCGATCAGGCAGTTGAAGGCAGCCGCGGCGCCCGCCACCAGCCAGATGCCGGCCGTGGCCGCGAGGATCACGCCCCATTCGCGGGCGGCGGGCCAGCCCGGGATGGCCAGCGCCATGCCGATGACGGCACAGAACACGATCAGATGCACGACCCGAGGCTTGGTCAGTTGATAGAACTGCTGCCAGCGCGAGGCGCTGGCCGCTTGAGGGGGTGTCGTCGAGGCCATGGGGTCGCTCAGGATACAGCGCCGGGGCTCAAGCCCTGCGGCGGCGGAAAAGAAAGTTCGGACGAGTCGTGCCGCTGCAGCCGGGCCAGCATGAAGCTGAGCATCAGCAGCAAGGCGGCAGCGCCCCCGGTATGCGCCAGCGCGGCAATCATGGGCCAGCCCAGCACCACATTAGACAGGCCGCTGAGGAACTGCCACAGCGCCACCAATAGCAGGCGCGTGGCCCAGCGGCGGCCCGCCTCGCCGCCCTGCCGGCGCAGCAAGACGGCGTAGGCGATCAACGCCGTGAAGACGAGCAGCGCACCGACGCGGTGAGTCAGATGAATTGCCGTCAACGCCGCATGCGACAGCCATTGGCCATCATGGCCGCGGCCCAGTTCGCGCCAGAGGGCAAAGCCGTGATCGAAATCGGTCGCCGGCCACCACTGACCCTGGCAGAGCGGAAACTCGGCACAGGCAAGCACCGCGTAATTGGTGCTCACCCAAGCGCCCAGCGCTGCCTGACCCAGGCTGAGCGCCAGCAGCAGCCAGGCGCCACGGCGAAGGCTGGCCGGCCACTGCAAGAGCGGCGGCGACGTCCTTGAGCGGTAGGCCTCGGCCTGCCAGGCCAGCAACATCAGCAGGCCGAAGGCCAGCAGCAGATGCAGGCTGACGATCAGAGGAAACAGCTTCATCGTGACCGTCAGCGCGCCAAAAGCGCCTTGAACGCAGACCCAGACCAGGGTCAGCACCGACCACCACGGCGAAGGCGCCGCGTGCCCTATCTGCTCAGCGACGCGAGCGCGATAGCGCCAGCTCATCACGCACAGCATCAGGATCAGGAAACCGACGCCGCTGGCCAGGTAGCGATGGATCATCTCGACCCAGGCCTTGCCATGCGTCACCGGCCCGCTGGGCAGGGCCGTCTGCGCCGCATGGATCTCCTCGCTCGCGCCCAGCGGCGAGGCACTGCCGTAGCAGCCCGGCCAATCCGGGCAGCCCAGACCCGAGTCGGTCAACCGGGTGAAGGCGCCGAACAGCACCAGGTCAAAGGTGAGGAACAGGGTCAGCAGCGTCAGCGCACGCAGCCGCGCCGATGGGCTCGCCTGCCGGTGCCGCCACAGCGCCCACAGAAATGGCAGGCAGCCCAGCGCCGAGCCCAGCATCAGCAGGCGCAGCACCGGCGAAAAATCGAATCCGCTCATCGTTGGTCGCGCGCTTCAGCGCCCCGGCCGGTCCCAGCCGGCGTTGGCCTTCATCAAACGATCCAGATCCTTCTTGAACTTGCTCGGATCAGGGTCAAGCGGCGAACGCATCATCCAGCGGCCCAGCGGGTCCACCAGGAACAGATGGTCCTTCAGCTGATGGCCGGCGGCCGGCTTCAGCCAGGCCTCGAGCTCGGCACGCGGCGCACGCAGAATCGTCACCGGCACGCCCTGGCTGATGGCCTGCTTCAGCTCCGGGCGCAGCGGCGTGTCATCAGGGATCAGCCAGAGCTTGTCCAGCTTGTCGCGCTCCTTGCCCAGCATCTCGCGCAGCTGGCGCTGCATGAACAGCAGCCGCTCGCAGCCCTGATCGCAGGCGCCGTCCTGCACCAGCGTCAGCAGCCATTGGCCCTTCAGCGATTCCGCACTGACCGCCTTGCCCTGCTCGTCATGCAGCTGCAGCGCCGCCGGAATGTCCACCGTCGGCGTGATCAGCTCGCTGTAGGCATCGCCGCGCAGCTTCAGCACGTAGAACGAAAAATACGAGGCCAGCACCGGCGCGGCACAGACGGCCAGCACGGCCAGCATGCGCAGACGTCCAGAACGCGTGCGTTGCTGCGCCTGCAGGCCCTGCAGATCGGGCTGGCTGTGCACCGTCATCGACAGCGGCAGGTCTTGCCCCTCAGCGGTGGCGGCGTGGTTGGATGACTTGGAACCAGACATATAGACCCAGAAGCAGCGCACAAAGCGCGAACCATTGAAAGGCGTAGCCGTAATTGCGCTGCACATCGACGGCCGGCGCCGGCCAGTCGCGCAGCAGCGGCGCATCGTTGTCAGCCGCGGCGGTCTGCAGCACGGCCAGCGGCAGCACCGGCTGGCCCAGCTCCAACCCATAGGCCGCGGGATCGAGATTTTGCCGGATTCGCCCGCCATCGCCGCCGCCCAGCTGATAGACCCTGGAAGGCGCTTCAATCAGCCGGCCCGAGACAGTCACCGTCGCCGTGCTGGCCGGCAGCTCCGGCAGCAGATTGCGATCACGCTGATCGCGCGGTACCCAGCCGCGCTGCACCAACACCAGGCCCTCGCGCCCGGCCAGGCGCAAGGGCGTGACGACGAAGAAGCCGACCCGACCATTCATCGGCCGGTTGTCCAGGAACAGCGTCTTGTCATTGAGCCAGTGGCCCTGCAAGCTGACCCGGCGCTGCCAGAACGGCTCGCCCCAGCGCAGGCTGGTGTTGTCCAGCGGCGCCAGTTCGGCACGTTCGCGCAGCCGTTTCTCGATCGCCTGCTTTTGATCGACCCGATCCAGCTGCCAGAAGCCCAGGCTGGCGGTCACGCCAACACCCACCACGGTGGCCAGCAGAATCCAGCCGCGACGAGGCGGCTTGGCAGCACTCATCGCCGCTGCTCCGCGGTGGAATAATCGGCGCCCATGAAACTCATCGTTGCTATCGCCTTCATCGGCATCATCGGCGCGCTGTTCGCCGCCGGCCTGTTCATGCTGAAACGCGGTGGCAAGACGCCCGGCAGCAAACCCAATATGGCCCGCGCGCTGACCGTGCGCATCGGGCTGTCGGTGGCACTGTTCCTGTTCATCCTCGTCAGCTATCTGATGGGCTGGATACAGCCCACCGGACTGCCGGTCGGACACTGAGCAAAGCCCTCAGCCCGGCCTTGCACCACGAAAAAAGCGCCGCAGATGCGGCGCTTTGTCTTTGGCGGGCCAGGCCCGACACCGTCTTACATCCAGTAGACGATGATGTACAGGCCCAGCCAGACCACGTCCACAAAGTGCCAGTACCAGGCGGCGCCTTCGAAACCGAAGTGGCGATCGGCGCTGAAATGGCCCTTCATCAGACGCAGCGTGATGAACAGCAGCATCAGCATGCCCACGAACACGTGGAAGCCGTGGAAGCCAGTCAGCATGAAGAAGGTCGAGCCGTAGATGCCCGAGCTCAGCTTCAGGTTCAGCTCATGGTAGGCGTGCGCGTACTCATAGCCCTGGAAGCCCAGGAAGACGATGCCGAGGATCACCGTCAGCCACATGAAGGCGATGGTCTTGCCGCGGTTGCCGGCGATCAGTGCGTGGTGGGCGATGGTCAGCGTCACGCCCGAGGTCAACAGCAGCGCGGTGTTGATGGTCGGGATCGGCCAGGGGCCCATGGTCTGGAAGGGCTCAACGGTACCGGCCGGCGACGCCGTCATGCCGGCCGCCGAACTGGGCCACAGGGCCTTGAAGTCGGGCCACAGCAGTGCGTTGTCCAGGCTGCCCAGCATCGGCACCGAGTGCTGACGCGCCCAGTAAAGCGCGCCAAAGAAGGCGGCAAAGAACATCACTTCCGAGAAGATGAACCAGCCCATGCTCCAGCGGAAGGACAGGTCGATGCGGTCGCTGTACAGCCCGCCTTCGCTTTCGCGGATGGCGTCGCCGAACCACTGCTTGAGCACAAAAGCCCACCACAGCAGACCGAAAATCAGGGAGTACATGCCCCAATGGTGATCGTTGATCCACTGGCCTGCGCCCAGGATCACGAAGAACAAGCCGATCGCGGCCATCACCGGGTGCCGCGAAGGACCGGGCACAAAATAGTAGGGAGTCTTCCCGTGAGTCGTCGCTGCCGACATGCTTATCTCCTCGAACTCGAACGCTACCGTTCTAACCAATTGCTTCAGTTGCCGGCTACGCCGCTGCCAATCACCCAATTGACCAGCAGCACCAGCACCACCACAAACATTGCCGCCCCGATCACCCCGGCGATGATCACATGCACCGGGTTGAGCTGAGCCACATCTTTCTCATACGCGGCACCCTTGCGAATGCCGAAAAACGACCAGGCCACGGCCTTAAAGGTCTGCAGAAAAGAACCCTTGCGGGCCACGGCCTGCTTGATGTCTTCGCCAGCCTTCATGCGCCGGCTCCCGGCAAGGCCTTGACAGGCGCCTGCGCTGCCTTCTTGCCGGCCACCTCAAAGAAGGTGTAAGACAAGGTAATGGTTTTCACATCCTTGGGCAGCTTGGGATCGATCACGAACACCACCGGCCACTGCTTGGACTCGCCCGGCGCCAACGTGTACTCGTTGAAGCAGAAGCACTCCAGCTTGTTGAAGTGCGGTGTGGCCTGCTTCGGCGCGTAGCTGGGAATGGCCTGGGCCGACATGGTCCGGTTCTGCACATTCTTGAACTCGTACATCACCGTCGTCAGCTCGCCCGGATGGACTTCCAAGTGGCGCACGGCCGGCTTGAAGTCCCAGGGGCCGCGGGCATTGGCATCGAACTCGATGCTGATGCTGCGGCTCCGGTCCACCTGGGTGTTCTTCACATCCTCGGCACGCACCGCATGGTTACGCTCCGACAGCGACAGCACGTTGATGCCCAGCGCCGTACAGACGGCGCGGTACAGCGGCACCAGGGCGTAGGCGAAGCCGAACATCAGCGCCGCCACGACAACGAGCTTGCCGACCATCTGCAGGTTGTCCCTGCGCAAGGCCGTGGCAAAACTCCAGCCGCTGTTACTGCTCATCTTTGCGTCCGACGGGCTCAGAAGCCCAGATAGGCGATCTTGGCCATGAAGCCAATCGCGAACATCGCCGCGACCGAGGCCAGGATCAGCGCCAGCCGGACGTTGCTCTTGCGTTGCACGGGCGTCGTCATGGCCAGGCTCCTCAGCCGATCACCTTGGTGGCGCTGGCATTGAGCTTGGGCGGCTCTTCGAAGGTGTGGAAGGGCGCCGGCGACGGCACTTCCCACTCCAGGCCTTCAGCAGCTTCCCAAGGACGCTGCGGTGCCTTCTCACCCTTGCCGCGCATCATCGGGATGACGACAAAGAAGAAGAAGTAGACCTGCATCAGACCGAAGGCAAAGGCACCGATGGTGGCGATTTTGTTGAAGTCGGCAAACTGCATCGGGTAGTCGGCATAACGACGGGGCATGCCGGCCAGACCCAGGAAGTGCATCGGGAAGAAGGTCACGTTGAAGGCGATCAGCGAGCCCCAGAAGTGGATCTTGCCGCGAGCTTCCGAATACATCACACCGGTCCACTTCGGGCCCCAGTAGTAGACACCGGCGAACAGTGCGTACAGCGAGCCGGCCACCAGCACGTAGTGGAAGTGGGCAACGACGTAGTAGGTGTCCTGGATCTGGATGTCGATCGGCGCCATCGCGCAGATCAGGCCGGTGAAGCCGCCCATCGTGAACACGAAGATGAAGCCCACGGCCCACAGCATCGGCACTTCGAAGGTCATCGAACCGCGCCACATCGTGGCCAGCCAGTTGAAGATCTTCACGCCGGTCGGCACCGCGATCAGCATGGTCGCGTACATGAAGAACAGCTGGCCCGTCACCGGCATGCCGGTAGCGAACATGTGGTGAGCCCAGACGATGAAGGACAGGATGGCAATCGATGCGGTCGCGTAGACCATCGAGGCATAGCCGAACAGGCGCTTGCGGGCGAAGGCCGGCACGATCTGGCTGATGATGCCGAAGGCCGGCAAGATCATGATGTAGACCTCGGGGTGACCGAAGAACCAGAAGATGTGCTGGTACATCACCGGGTCACCGCCGCCAGCCGGGCTGAAGAAGGAGGTGCCGAAGTGGCGGTCGGTCAGCGTCATCGTGATCGCGCCAGCCAGCACAGGCATCACGGCGATCAGCAGATAGGCGGTGATCAGCCAGGTCCAGGCGAACATCGGCATCTTCATCAGCGTCATGCCAGGGGCGCGCATGTTGAGGATGGTGACGATGATGTTGATCGAGCCCATGATGGACGAGGCGCCGAGGATGTGCATCGCGAAGATGCCGGCATCCATCGACGGGCCCATCTGCAGCGTCAGCGGCGCGTACAGCGTCCAGCCGGCAGCAGGAGCACCGCCAGGCATAAAGAACGAGGCGACCAGCATGATGGCGGCCGGGATCATCAGCCAGAAGCTGAAGTTGTTCATCCGGGCAAAGGCCATGTCCGATGCACCGATCTGCAGCGGAATCATCCAGTTCGCGAAGCCGACGAAGGCCGGCATGATGGCGCCGAACACCATGATCAGACCGTGCATGGTCGTGAACTGGTTGAACAACTCCGGATTGAAGAACTGCAGGCCGGGCTGGAACAGCTCGGCGCGGATGCACAGGGCCAGCACGCCGCCGATCATCAGCATCGTGAAGGCGAACAGCAGGTACAGCGTACCGATGTCCTTGTGGTTGGTCGCAAACACCCAGCGACGCCAGCCCGTCGGGGCATGGTGGTCGTGGTGGTCATGAACGTCATGACCGTGGTGGTCAAGCACAGCACTCATGTTGATTCCTTCTCTGACGTCCAGTGATTACTTGCGAGCGGCCACGATTTCGGCGGGCTGCACCACTTGACCGGTCTTGTTCGACCAGTTGTTCTTGGTGTACGTGATCACCGCGGCGATCTCGGTGTCCGACAGGGCCTTCCACGCGGGCATGGCACCGTTGTTGCGGCCATTCAAGAGCACGCTGATCTGGTCTTCATGCTTGTCCGACAACACGATGGCCGAGCCGTCCAGCGCCTTGATCGGGCCAGCGCCCTTGCCGTCGCCCTTGTGGCAGGCCGCGCAGTTGGCGTTGTAAACCTTCTCGCCACGGGCCAGCAGCTCTTCGAGCTTCCATTCCTTGGTCGGATCGTCAGCCTTGGCGGCCAGCTTCTTCTTCTCGCCATCGACCCAGGCGCTATAGGCTTCGGCCGACAGCACCTTCACGTGGATAGGCATGTAGGCGTGTTCCTTGCCGCACAGCTCGGCACACTGACCGTAGAAGTCGCCGGTTTGCTCGGCCTTGAACCAGGTGTCGCGCACGAAACCGGGGATGGCATCCTGCTTGACGCCGAAGGCCGGCACCATCCAGGCGTGGATGACGTCGTTGGCGGTGGTGATGATGCGCACCTTCTTGCCCACCGGCACGACCAGCGGGTTGTCGACCTTCAGCAGGTAGTTGTCAACGTCTTGCGGCGTGCCCGAATCCGAGGCCACACGTTGAGCGACATCCAGCGTGGACAGGAAGTTGATGCCCTCGCCTTCACCCTTGATGTAGTCGTAGCCCCACTTCCACTGATAGCCGGTGGCCTTGATGGTCAGGTCGGCGTTGGTGGTGTCCTTCATCGCGACAACGACCTTGGTGGCCGGCAGGGCCATCAGGATCACGATGATGAAGGGCACGACGGTCCAGGCAATTTCAACCTTCACGCTTTCGTGGAAGTTGGCCGAGACGGCGCCCTTGGACTTGCGATGCTTGATGATCGAATAGAACATCACGCCGAAGACCACCACAAAGATGCCCAGGCAGATGATCAGCATCATGTTGTGCAGCCACATCTGCTCGGCAGCGATCTTGGTGACCGGCGGATGCAGGTTCAGCTGGTTGACCGCCGGACCACCCGGCAGGTCACTCACCGCCAGGGCCGCATGGCTGGCTAGCGTTGCACCCAAGGTCAACGCCAGCTGGCTGATACGGCGCCCCAGCTGATGCACACGTGCGTTCATCATCTTCATGGTCGTCACTTCTGTTTCGGATTCAAGCCATGGGCTTTGCGGCAAGGACCTCTTGATCCCTGCCGCAAGGCCCCAATATGTCAATCAGCCAGGATTCCACCCGCAAGCGCAGCGCTTGCCCATACTGACAAGCCCCCGGTCGCGCCATCGTCAGCGTCTTTGATACACCGCAACAGCGATGTCAGCAAAGTTTGACCATGCTCAAGCCCTCTGAGCAAAGCCGGGCTTATGCTCGAAGCGCTGGGAATCCAACCGGCCGCGGATTTTAGCCCAGGGGTTGAGCCTCGCTGTGGTCTTTGTGCGTCGCCGATGCGGCGAAAAGCGTGCTCAGCGCGCCAATTCGGCGTTCACTGGCCTCCAGGGGGCGCGGTCTTGCCTCGGATCATCTCGCGCATCTGCTCCAGACTGAATTCGGTCTGCGCCGCCAGCGGTACACGCGGCACCGGTTTGAAGGCGTGACCGTAGACCAGTTCGACCGTCAGGTACAGGCGCCCGTCCGCCGCACGCAGGCGCTTGTTCAGCGCCGCTTCCAAGCGGTGGCGCCAGGCCGGCGTGCGCAGCGCCGCATAGCGCTGTGGCGCGGTATTGCCACCCAAGGCACGCAGATCGCGCAACAAGGCCGGCGCATCGGCCCAACTGAGCTTCAGGCGCTCCTGGTCCATCACCGGATCGGCAAAGCCGGCCGCCACCAATTGATCGCCAATATCGTGCATGTCCTGCCAGGCCGGCATCGGCTCGCCCCAGCCCTGCTCACGAAACAACGCGCGCAGCTCGACCAGACTGTCAGGCCCGAAGCAGGAGAACATCACAAAGCCATCAACGGCCAGCAGGCGCTGCCAGGTGGCGAAGGTCGCCGGCAGGTCAGCGCTGGCGTGGAGGTTCATGTTCGACCAGAGCAACTGGGCGCCGCCAGCAGGCAGCTCGCCCGGCGCATGGACAGCTAGCTCTGGACCGGCGCGCCACTTCTGCCACCAGGGGCGGCGCAGCGCATGTGCCGAGCGCTGCCGCAAGCCCGGCTCGCCGTCGACCAGCCACTGGACCGCCTGCGGGTAGGCCTGTTGCAGATGCTCGTGGCTGCCCGACAGCGCCGCGCCCCAGTTCAGCACGGTCGCCGGCTGCAGCTTGATATAGGCCAGCCGCTCAGCCATACGCGCCGACACCTCGGCATTCAACCAGGGCGCTGCCGTCTCGGCAGCCAGGCGGCGCGATTGGCGCTTGACAGCCAGGGCATCAACAGCGGGGGGCGGCGGGGCCGCGGACTCAGGCGAAAAAGACATCGCGGCAGTATATTGAGCCGATGGCCGCCCTGCCCTCCAGCGCAGCAATCCCCTCCATCCGAGCCAGGCTGGGACCCTGGCCACGCCCGGGCCTGTGCCCGCTGTGCGGCAGCTGGACGGCGTCTGCCCTCTGCCACGACTGCCTGGAACTGCACACATCCCGCATCGCGCGCTGCCGCACTTGCGCCCTTCCCCTGGCCGCGAGCCCGGCGAGCCAATATGGCACTGGCAGCGCGCAATGCATCGATTGCCGCCGCCAGCCCGGGCCGCTAAGCCACTGCATAGCCGCCCTGCCTTACGCCTTCCCCTGGAGCACGCTCATTCAGGCGTTCAAGTTCCAGCAACGACTCGAGCTGCTGCCGGCCTTGCTGTCGCAGATGGAAGCGGCGCTGGACGCGGCTCAAGTTCATCCGCCCAAGCTGCTGCTCTGCGTCCCTTTGTCCGCAACTCGTCTGGCCGAACGCGGCTACAACCAGGCCCATGAGCTGGCTCGCCGCCTGGCCGCGCGGCGAGGGCTGGCCTATGCGCCGATGGCGCTTGAACGCATCAAGGATCAGCACAAGCAATCGTTGCTGGACCGCGAGGCCCGCGCCAGCAATGTGCGCCACGCCTTTCTGGTCAACCCGCAAGCGACTGGGCTGCTGCAGGGCCAGCGCGTGGCCATCGTCGACGACATCATGACCACCGGCGCCACGCTGAACGAGCTGGCCCGGCTGCTGCGCCGTGCCGGCGCGAGCGAGGTCCAGGCCTGGGTGCTGGCCAGGGCCTAAGGCAGCACTAAACTTGACGCCATGTTCAATATCGTCCTGGTCCATCCCGAGATTCCGCCCAACACCGGCAATGTGATCCGTCTGGCGGCCAATACCGGCTGCCAGCTGCATCTGATCGAGCCGCTGGGCTTCTCGATGGAAGACAAGCTGCTGCAGCGCGCCGGCCTCGACTACCACGAGTACACGACCCTGCTGCGCCATGCCAGCTGGGAAGACTTCCTGGCCAACGCAAGACCTGACCCCGCGCGGCTGTTCGCCTTCACCACCCGCGGCAGCCATCCGATGACCGAGGTGCAATGGAAAGCCGGCGACTGGCTGGTCTTCGGATCGGAAACCGCAGGCCTGCCCGCCGCGCTGCGCGACAGCTTCGCGCCAGAACAGCGCCTGCGCCTGCCGATGCGGCCAGGCCAGCGCAGCCTCAACCTCAGCAATAGCGTGGCCGTGGCCGTGTTCGAGGCCTGGCGCCAGAACGGCTACGCCGGCAGCGCCTGAGCACGCGAATCGCTATTCGGGCTGGATCTTCAGCGCCGCGATCAGCCGGCCCCAGCGCTCGCGCTCGGCCTTCATCTGCAGCGCCAGGCCTTCGGGCGAACTGGCCGTGGCGCTGAAGTATTGCGTCAGCATGCGGTTGCGCAGCTCATCACTGCGGACGATGTGCTGCAATTCCTGCGACAGCCGCTCGACGATGGCCGGCGGCGTGCGCGCCGGCACCAGCATCGCCTGCCAGGAGATCGCCTCGAAGCCGCTATAGCCGCATTCCTGCAGCGTTGGCAGTTCCGGCAAGGCCGCCACACGGCCGAGGCTGCTCACCGCCAGTGCGCGCAGCTTGCCGGCCCGCACCTGCGGCATCGCGATCGCCGGCACCATGAAGGCGGCCTGCATCTCACCGGCCAGCATCGCGTTGAGCACCTGCGGGAAGCCTAGGTAAGGCACATGGAGCAGGTCAACACCGGCACGCTGCTTGAACGATTCCATCGCCAGATGCGCGGCACTGCCCTTGCCGACCGAGCCATAGTTCAGTTGCCCCGGCCGGCGCTTGAGCAGTTGCACCAGCTCGGCCACGCTGTGCACGCCGAGGCTGGCCTCGACCACCAACACATTGGGCGACGAGGCCACCAGCCCGATGGGCTGCAACTCCTTTTGCGGGTCGTAGGGCAGGCGCTTGCTCAGCAGCGGCGCGGTCACCAGCGGCCCCTGAATCGTGAACAGCAGCGTGTAGCCATCGGGCTCGGCCTTGGCCACCTGCGCGGTGCCGATATTGCCGCCCGCACCCGGCCGGTTGTCGACCAGCACGGTCTGCCCCAGGGCCTTGCCCAGCGCCTCAGCAATCGGGCGAGCGATCAGATCAGGTGAGCTGCCACCGGGAAAGGGCACGACCAGCTTGATCGGCCGCGATGGCCAGGCGGCTACCGCGGCCACGCTTCGCTCGGCCAGCATCACGCCCACCGCGCCCATCGCAGCCATCAAGGCCGCACGCCGTTCCACATCCGGCCAGCGTTTCATGGCCTCAATGCTCGGCGCGCGCGCGCCGCCCCATCAGCAAATCGACCGCTGCAGCCGGGCTCAGGCGGCCTTCGAGCACGGCGACCACGGCTTCGGTGATAGGCATGTCCACCCCCTTGGCGCGGGCGCGGGCCAGCACCGTAGGCGCGCTGTAAACGCCTTCGGCCACATGCCCCAGATCGACGAGGATCTGCGCCAGCGGCAGCCCCTGCGCCAGCATCAAGCCGACGCGGCGATTGCGCGACAGATCGCCGGTCGCCGTCAACACCAGGTCGCCCATGCCGGACAGGCCCATGAACGTTTCGCTGCGCGCGCCGAGCGCCAGCCCCAGGCGCAGCATCTCGGCCAGGCCACGGGTGATCAGTGCCGCGCGGGCATTCAGCCCCGGTGCCGAGCCGACCGGACCTTTCGCCTCGGCCGCCAGGCGCAGCCCATCGGCAATGCCCACCGCGATGGCCATCACGTTCTTCACCGCCCCGCCGACCTCGACACCGACCGGATCGTTGGAGGTATAGATGCGCAGCCGCTCACTATGAAAGATATTGACGGCGGCCTGCGCCAGCGCCTCATCTTCGCTGGCGGCCACCAGGGCCGTCGGCTGATCGGCCGCCACCTCTTGCGCGAAGCTCGGGCCGGACAGGATGCCAACGCGCAGCGCCTTGCCGCTCTGCGGCTGCAGTTCGCGGGCAATCTCATGACCGAGCAGGCCACTGCCCGCCTCAAAGCCCTTGCACAGCCAGAGGCAGCGGCTGCCGGCCGGCAACTGGCCCAACATCTCGCGCAGCGCGGCCATCGGCGTGGCGATGATGATCAAGCCCTCGGCCGCGTGGGCCATGGCCTGCGGCAGATCGGCGCTGATCTGCAGCGCTGCCGGCAGCTCGGTCTCAGGCAGATAGCTGTTGCGCCGACTGGCCTGCATCTCGGCGGCGGCCGAAGGGCTGCGCGCCCACAGCAGCACCTCATGGCGGGCGGCGGCTTGAACGGCCAAGGCCGTGCCCCAGGCGCCGGCTCCCAGAATACTGATCTTCATGGTGTCCATCATGCGCTGATCTGCAGCGCCGCAAAAGACAACGCGCCCGTGTGTCGCTCCTGGCTGGAGTCCCGCACGAACGCGTGGCTGGCAAAGGCCGCGATGCCGCGGCCGATGGCGATCAGTTGACCGTGGCTGCGGCCTGGCCGTTTTGCTGGGCCAGCTGCGCCTGCTGGCGCGCCTCAAACATGGCCTGGAAGTTGACCTCGGTCAGCAGCACGGGCGGGAAGCCGGCGCGGGTGCAGACGTCGGACACCACGGCACGCAGATAGGGGTAAATCATCTGCGGGCAGACGATGCCCAGAATGCCTTCGACCTGGTCTTGCGACAGATTGCGGATCTCGAAGATACCGGCCTGCTTGGCCTCGATCAGGAACAGGGTCTTTTCAGCCAGCTTGGTGGTCACGGTGGCGGTCACCGAGACTTCGAACAGGCCTTCGGCAATGGGCTCAGCGGCAAGCGCCAGATTGATGTCAACCTGGGGCTGAGTCTGATCCAACAGAATCTGCGGCGAATTGGGTTGCTCCAGCGACAGGTCCTTCAGGTACATGCGCTGAATCTGGAATACCGGGGCGTTGTTCTCTTCGGCCATGATGTCTTTCGTCGGTGAAGCCGCAGCGCTGACACGCACCGCGACAGTGGCGCGCATTATGACTCAGCGCGCCGCTCCACCATTTCAGCCGGCCTGCAGCAAGGCCTGCAAGCCACCGCGCTGGTCCAGCGCAATCAGCTCATCGCAGCCACCGACATGGGTGTCGCCAATAAAGATCTGCGGCACCGTGCGCCGCCCGGTCAGCGCGACCATCGCATCGCGCTCCTGAGGATTCAGGTCGACGCGCACTTCTTCAATGCGCTCGACACCGCGCTGGCGCAGCAAGGCCTTGGCCCGCACGCAATAGGGACACACCTGCGTGGTGTACATCTTCACTCGGCTCATTGCCCAAGCTCCACGGCTAGCGACCGGGGCGGCGCTCAAGCGCCCGCCTTCTCGATCGGCAGATTGGCCTCACGCCAAGCGCGCAGGCCGCCGGCCACGGGCAGCACCCGCTCGTAGCCAAGCTTCGCCAGCATGCCAGCAGCGCGCTGCGCGCGCGCGCCACTTTGGCACAGCAGCACCAGCGGCAGGGCCTTGTTACTGGGCAGCTGCTTGCTTTGCTCCAGTGTGGCAAGCGGGATGTTGCGAGCGCCGACCGCGTGGCCAGCCGCATATTCCTCGGCTTCGCAGACGTCGATCAGCACGCCCTTCTCGCGGTTGATCAGCTGCACCGCTTCCGCGGTGCTGATGGCGCCGGCACCGCCAGCACGGGAGAGTGAGGTCCACAGCAGCATGCCGCCCGAGACCAGGGCGGCCAGAACCAGGAACCAGTTGTCGATCAGGAATTTCAAGGCGATACCTCGGGTGCAGGGGAGCGGATTATAGGAAGTGCCTTTGAGAGTGCGGTGCGAACCACAAAAAAGGCGACGGCGCCCGAAGGCGCCGTCGCTGTGCAACGAAGCTCGGTAGCGCTCAGTCGCCATGCCCCAGTTTGAAAGTCGAGACGGCCGACTGCAGCGACTTGGCCTGCTGCTCCAGGCTGCTGGCCGCCGCCGCAGCTTCCTCGACCAAGGCCGCATTCTGCTGCGTCATCTGGTCCAACTGGCCGATCGACTGATTCACCTGCGTGATGCCCTGGCTTTGCTCGGCCGAGGCCGCCGTGATCTCGCCAATGATGTCGGACACCCGCTGCACGCTGGCGACAATCTCACTCATCGTCGCGCCGGCGTTCTGCACCAGGCGACTGCCGGACTCGACCTTGTCGACACTGGCACCGATCAGCGACTTGATCTCCTTGGCCGCTTCCGCCGAGCGCTGCGCCAGCGAGCGCACCTCGCCGGCCACCACGGCAAAGCCGCGGCCCTGCTCGCCGGCCCGGGCCGCTTCCACGGCCGCGTTCAGGGCCAGGATATTGGTCTGGAAGGCGATGCCGTCGATGACGCCGATGATGTCATTGATCTTCTTCGAACTGGCGTTGATCTCGTCCATGGTGGTGACCACCTGGGACACGACCTCGCCGCCCTTTTGTGCCACCGTAGCGGCCGAACCGGCCAGTTGGTTGGCCTGGGCCGCTGCGTCGGCGCTCTGGCGCACCGTCTCGGTCAGCGTCTGCATATTCGAGGAGGTCTGCTCCAGCGACGTCGCCTGTTTCTCTGTCCGCACCGAGAGATCATGGTTACCGACCGCGATCTCGCGCGACGCCACGGTGATCGAGTCGGTGCCGGTGCGCACATTGGCGACAATGGCCGCCAGCCCTTCGGCCATCTCGCGTACCGCCGCCAGCAGGCTGCGGTCAGCACCCGGCGCCACCTCGATACGCTGCGACAGATCGCCCTCGGCCATATGGCGCATCACCTCGGCCGCATATTCAGGCTCGCCGCCCAGCTGGCGCCAGACGCTGCCGATCACCAGATAGGAGCCAATGCCCAGCACCGTCACAACGACCAAGCCGCTGACGACGATCGCCGTCAGGCTGGCCGAGACCCCCGATTTGGCACGCTCCAGTCCGGAATCGAAACCTTCACGCGCATCGGCGCGGGACTCGTTGAGCACGGTTTCAAACGCCTTCAACGCCGCCTGCATCTTCGGGATGGCGCCGGCCTGATCGCCCTGCTTGATGCCCAGAAACAGCTGCGCGGTCTCGACCGAGGCCGCGTAATAGGTTTCGAAGCCCGACTGCAGCTTGCCAGCAATCTCGCCCTTGCCCTGCACCGACTTGATCGTGCCCAGCGTCTTGCGCATGGCAGCCGCACGGTCGTTGGCTTCATCCAGTCGCTTTTTCTCGCCTTCGGCAACGGCACTCTGGATCGTCGCGCTGAGACCATCAAGCTGGGCTGCCAACTGCTCGGTGGCATCGTGATACGGCGCATAGACATCGCCGACCAACTGGATGGCCCCCGAGGTGCGGGTCGAATACACGAGCACCACGGCAATGCCGAGCGCGAAAATCACGGCTGCCATCGCAGGCAACAGCCAGATTCGTGTCTTAACGTTCATCAAGGTCTCCTTCGCTGGACCGCGGGCCGACCTCCAGGTCGGCCCTACACATCGATTCTCTACAGTCAGTCGACGCTCAATACGACCTTAACCGTGGCATCTACCGCCGATTTCTCGATATAGGCGATCGCGTCGGGATTGGCGGCCACAAATTTCTTGGCCTCGGCCGCACTGGCGAGTTCCTTGGGCGGCGTGGCCTTGCCGGAAAACACCAGGCGCGACCAGGCGGCCTTCACCTGCGCCGCCTGCTTGCCAGTCACTTTGCTGTAGAACTGGTCGCGCACCGCCGAGCTTTCGGGCAGGTCCACCGCCTGAGCAGCTGCACCACTGGGCAAGCTATTGCTCTTGCCAAGAAAGATGCTGGCGACCTGGTCGGCGGTCATGCTGGCCGTGGCGCTCTTGGGGTTGACGATCACCGCCACCTGGGCCTGGGCAAGACCTGCCCCCCAGAATGTCAGCAAGAGGCAGACAGTCCTGATCAATGACTTGAACTTCATGCTTGACCTCCCGCTTAGAACACCAGATCCACAGCGACGCTGTAGACATTGACGTTGCCGCCGGCGCCAAAGCCAGGCTGCGGGTTCGCGAACAGGCCCGGCCCATCCGGTTTGATCCGCTCGAACTGGGTCTTGACCGCGATATTGCGGTAAGCATCCCAGCGCAGGCCGATGGCGGTGGTCTTCTGCCGGTTGCTCTGCGCCTGGACCGTGCCATCCACCGTCGCCTTCAGCACATTCAGCTGTGGGCTGACGCCCGCCGGAATCGTGTTGACCACATTGCTGTCGTCCTCCTTCAGTTGCGACAGCGTGACATAAGGCGTGAACTTGCCAAAGCGATGGCCCAGGGTGACATACCAGCCGGTGGTATCCGGCACATAGGACTCGGTCTTGCGCTTGGTGTATTCGGTCATGACCAGCCAATCGTTCTGATCCCAGCTGGCGCCAATGCCGGTGAAGCTGGCCTTCTTGCTGGTGGCGTCAAGCTGATCGCCGACCGAGGCAAACGGCGTCGCACGCAGCACACCAACCAGCTGTGCCAGCGATTCGCTGTGCACCGTCAGTTTGCCCTGCACATGGCCGAAGCGCAGGCTCAGGCCGTTGTCCAACTCGGCCGTCAAGTTGATGCCTGCCAGGCTCTTCATATCGACCTTGACACCCTCGAACTTGGAGTCGGACTTGCCGCCGAACAGCTGCGCGGTCAGCGTCGCCGATCCCACAGGCATTTGGTAGCTGACGTCAGCGCCATCGAAATGGCTGACCGGCACCTGGCCATAGACGTCTTGCGGCGGGCGCAGCCAGGTGTTGGCATAGCCGGCATCACGGAAATCAGACACGGCGAAGAACGGGCCGCCCATGCGGCCTACACGCACTGCCAGCGAAGGCGAAATCTGCGCCTTGCCAAAGGCCCACTCCAGCTCAGGCTTGTAGTTGCCATCGCCGTTCTGCTTGGTCAGCAGCTGCGCGGTGGCCGAAAACATCTGGTTGAACTTGGCCGTGGCCTGCAAACCCAGCTTGGTGTCCACATCACCGCTGACCGACTTGGTCGCACCGCGGGGTTGGCCCGAAATGACGAAGTCAGCATCGTTGCTGTTGGTGCCGACCAGGCCTATCGTGGCAAAGCCGGAAAACGAGAACATCGACTCACCGCTTTGCTGAGCCTGTGCAGCCACTGCCAGTGCGGCAAGGCTCAGCGGGGCGAGTCGCCAGGGTTTGACAAACTTCATCAAGGTCTCCTTTGTTCTGAAGAAAAAAGCACAGCCGGCCCCAGGCACCTTGCCTGCCGCCGGCCATCACCTAAGCGTTCTCGGCACAAATTTGTGCGGCTTGAGCACAAACTGGTGTCGCAGGCGACAGCCAATCTCACTGCGCGCTTCAAGCGGGCCAAGCTTCAGAAGCCTCCGGCGACACACGGCCGGCAAGCGCCGATGACCGGCAGCGTCTTGACCCGAAGCGGGCTCAGTAGCAACACCTCCGCGTCGGCCAAGCCGCAGGGACAGGTGTTCAAGCATGCGGCGCCTGACTTCGATGGGGCTTACACCTCGGTATTCAGCTGTGCACTCTGGACGTTTTGACGCCTTTTCAATCCGCGCCATGCAAGATGGGGCTTGAACGCCCAGAGCAGCCTGCGCGGCGATGGCGCTGAGGCCAGCCGGGCAAGCGAGTCGCGGTCGAATCCGCCGAGCCGGCACCGCGCCTTCGGCAGCAGTGGTGGCGAGCCGATTGGGCCACGCTCGCGGCATGGGGCGCGGCCGAGGTTCGAAGGCCTGCGGCGCAGGCCTGCCCGCAGCCTTCCAACAGGGAGCGAGAGCATGGCGCCCGCCATCAAGGCCGGCAAACGCGTCGACATCGCGGCTCATGGCTGCAGCATACGCGCCCTGCCCCGCGATGTGGACAGCTTCGTCAGAGCCCAGATCGCCCGCCGCAACGACTGCGCGCCTCGGCAGCGACTGCCGGCAAGCGCGACTTGAGGCGTGCTGCAGGCGGATTGCCTGGGAGGCGCACCCCCAGCAGCCTCGGCCACGATCCCGCCGCGCAGCCTGGGCAAGGCCTGACCCCGATTGCTTGTAACAGGCCCGACAGTGTGACCAGCAAGCAACAAAAAAGCGCCCCTGCGGGCGCTGGTCAGGGCATGGCAGGGTCAGGCCTTGCTCAGCCGAGCAAACCCTGAAGCGCTTCGCGCAGCAAGGGGGCGACGCTGACCGCGTTGCTGGCGTGCGGCACTGCATTGCTGCTCCAGACATGGCGCACGCCGGCCGCCTGCAGCGCCGGCAGTGCATCACCATTGAAGAGCGCATGGGTCACGGCCACGTCTACCGAGGCGGCGCCACGGGCCAGCAGGCCCGAGGCGGCGCCGATCAGCGTGCGGCCGGTCGAGGCCATATCGTCCAGCAGCACAACCGGGCGTCCGGCCACATCGATGTCCGGCAAGGCCAGCTCAACCTGATGATCGCCATGGCGCACCTTGTGGCCCACCGCGGCCTGCAAGCCCGCTGCCGCCGCCGCTTCGCGCACCCACTGCCCGGATTCCTCGTCCGGCCCGATCAGCACCGCACCCGGCACTTCGCGGGCGATCCAGGCCCCGAGCACCGGCGCTGCAGACAGCGCAAGACCTGTCCCCGGCGGCATCACCTCATCGAGGCTGGCGATGCGGTGCAGATGCGGGTCTATCGTCAACACATGGTCGAACTGGCTGGCCAGCAGCCGCGCGATATGGCGCTGGCTGACCGCCTCGCCGGGCGTGAACTCAATGTCCTGGCGCATATAGGCCAGGTAGGGCGAGACCAGCAACAGCCGCCGCGCGCCCAGCTCGCGGGCTGCGGGCGCGGCGATCAGCAGCTCAACCAGCTTTTCGTTCGGTTGCTGCAGGCCGCGCAGCAGGATCACCGTGTCAGGCAGCGGCTTGGGCAGCACCAGGCGCAGCTCGCCATCGGGAAAGCGGTGGCGGCGCACAAAGGCCAGCGGCAGGGCCAGCGCCTCGGCCAGCTCGGCAGCCAGCGCGGTTTCATCATCAAAAGCCAGCAGCAAGGAGGTGCTCATGGTTTACATCGAAAAAAGTGAGCCGCTGGCGAATTCGCGCGGGCTTTGTTCAGGGCTGCCGATCTGGTAGCCACAGTCTTTGTCGGCATGATCGCCGGCAAAGCGCAGATCGGCCTCGAATTCGGCGTGAATGCGGTAGAGCGTCTCGCCGCGGCGCACCGGATCGCCAAGCTTCTTCAGCAGATCCAGCCCGGCGCCGCTGACCTGCGGCGCACCGGCCAGCCGGGCGATGCGGGCCAGGCGCAGATTGTCCATGCCGACCACCACGCCATCGGCCGGCGCCGGCACCTCAACCCGCAGCGCGCCGATGGCCGGCACCTCCTGACGGCGCCCCTGGGCATCGATGATGGCGTTCATCTGCGCCAGCGCGCGGCCGGATTCGAGAATGTCCCGAGCAATCGCATAGCCCTGGCCGCCGCGCACATCGGGGTCGAACTCGATCATGCGACCGGCCAAACGCAGCGCCTTCTGCCGCAAATCATGCGGCGCGGCCGGATCGCCCTGCAGCACCTGCATCACATCGCGCGCCTCCAGCACTGGGCCGATGCCGCGGCCAATCGGCTGGCGGCCATCGGACAGCACCACGTCAAGCTGCAGGCGCAGATGGTTGGCGACGAACTCGAACAGCTTTTTCAGCCGCTGCGCCTCGGCCATCGAACGCACCTTGGCGCTGGGGCCGACCGGAATGTCCAGCACCAGATGGGTGGAGCCGGCCGCGATCTTTTTGGACAGGATGGAGGCCACCATCTGCCCTGGCGAGTCGATCGACAGCGGCCGCTCAACCGAGATCAGAATGTCATCGGCCGGCGACAGATCGGCCGTGCCGCCCCAGGCCAGGCAGGCATGGGTGTCGCGGACGATCTGCACCATGCGCTCAAACGGCAGCTCCACCTCGGCCAGCATCTCCATGGTGTCGGCCGTGCCCGAGGGCGAGGTGATGGCACGCGAGCTGGTCTTGGGGCAGAGCATGCCGTGGGCCGCCACAATGGGCACGACCAGCATCGAGGTTCGGTTGCCCGGAATGCCGCCGATGCAGTGCTTGTCGACCACCAGACCGGCGCCGATCTGGTGCTGCCAATCGAGCTTGCGGCCGACAGCAATCATCGCCTCGCTCAGGTGCAGCACCTCTTCGCGGTCCAGCTCGTACTGGTTGGTGGCCACCACAAAGGCGGCCAGCTCGATCTTGGAATAGCGCGCCGCCGCCACGTCGGCAATGATGGCGGCGATGTCTTCGCGGCCCAGGCGCTCGCCATTGATCTTGCGATGCAGGGCCGGGATCGAGCGCGGCGGCTCGGCATGGGCAATCCGCGCCTCATGCCCCTCCGGCACGGCCAGGCGTGCGAAAGCGTCCTCACTGACGCCCAGTTCGCAGGCGCTGACGATGCGCTCATCGTCAACCACATTGAGCACCGCCAGAATGGTTTGCCCGTTGGCATGGATCTCCACCTTGGCCAGGGCCTGAAAGCCGGCGGCGCGAACGATGGGGCAGTCACGGTGCAGATAGGCGACGTTCTCGCGCCAGGTGTCGATGCCGACACGGCGGATTTGCAGCTGCTGAATGGCTTCGGTCATGCGCGGCGCGATCCTGCAAAAAGAAAGTGGTGGCACAACTGTGACACAGCGTCGCCTCGGCCCGGCGCGCAAGACCCCGAATAATTGAGGCGGATCAAGGCTGCCCGTCTTGCCAGGCGGCGCAGCAGTGCCGTGGCGCTGCTGCCAACTCGATCCGGTTCAATCCTTGCCGAAAATCTGCAAGGTCGCCGGCTCGCCGTACAGCGACTCGTAGTGCAACACGATGCGCATGCGCTTGAGCAGCTTGACCAGTTCCTCGGACGACTTCGCACAGCGCCCATCGATGCTGCGCAGCACCTGCTGGCGGCTGTTGACGCGATAGAAATGCACCAGATTGCCGGTGCCGTAGCAGCCCGGCTGCTCGCCCAGCGCGCGCAGCATCTCGTTCAGGTCGCTGACCGGCTTGCCATCGGCGTAAAACTCGGCCCGGGTCGCCTTGGCTGGGCCCAAGCCGCTGTTGAGCACGAAGCTGCTCCAGGCGCCGTCGAGCTCGGTGTTGATCTCGCTGTCCAGGATAGGCTGCACCATCAGGCGGTTGTGCTTCTGGATCGTATAGCCCTGCCACAGCGAGGTGCCGAGCGCGCAGACGGCCACGATCATCGTGCGGGTACGTATCGCCGCCACCGTGGCCAGCCGGCGCTGGACTTTTTGCTTCAGCGATGGGGCCACACTACTGCCCTCGTGGTTCTGACTCATGGTCTGTCACTCTTGCGAAAGCGCCGCAGCAATCAGCTCGCGCAGGTGCTCGGCGAGCAGGCGCCGGTCGGCATGGCTGCTGGCGACGGCGGGCAGCAGTTGGAGATCGATGGCCAGGCCGCGGGCGCACAGCACGCGCCAGAGGCTTTGCAGCAAGGTGGTGTTGCCGATGAAGCGGGCCGAGCTGCTGAAGCGCTCGCCGGGCTCATGCCAGCGCAGCACCAGCGGCTGCACCGGCACCTCGGCGCTGATCGCCGCCTGCAGCAGATTGCCGTGGAAAGGCAGCAGCTCGGGGCCGGCACCGGTCGTGCCCTCAGGGAAAAAGGCGACGGTATCGCCATCACGCAGCGCCGCAGCGGTCTGATGGACGACGCGCAGCGCATCGCGCTTGCTGCTGCGTTCGATGAACAGCGTGCCCACACCCGCCGTCAGCGCGCCGACGACCGGCCAGTGCTTGACGTCGGCCTTGGAGACGAAGCGGGCCTCGGGCAGCAGCGCATGAACGGCGGCGATATCCAACCAGGACACATGGTTGGCCGCCAGCAGCTTGGCGCCTGCATGGGCCCCACCGCTGTGGCTATAGCTGACGCCCAGAATTCGCAGCATCTTGGCCGACCACCATTTCACCCGCACATGGCGCTGCGCCAGGCTGAAGCGGCCGAAGCACAGCTTGATCAGTGCCAGGCCATGCAAGATGTGCAGCGCCAGCCTCAGCAGGCGCCAGAGCGCGATCAGAGCTCTGAACACCTCAGCCCTTCAGCGTCGCAGCGGTGTCATGCGCCACCGTGCCCGCCACCAGCGTGTACTGCACGCGGCCAGGCAGTTCGAAGCCGGTGATCTCGTAGGCAAACGGCGTGTGCTTGCCCTGGCTGACCAGGGCCTCAGGCGCCGCCGACCAGCTCGCGGCCGGATCGAAGATGCACAGATCGGCCACGCCGCCGACCAGCAAACGCCCGGCGCTGGCCGCCAGCGAGCCCAGCGAGCTGCCCAGCACACGCACCGGCTCGCTGGTCACCACGGCCAGCGCGCGGCCCAGCGGCAGGCCTTCGTCCTGAGCCCATTTCAGCGCCAGGCTCAGCAGCAGCTCCAGCCCGGTGGCGCCGGGCGTGGCCTCGGCAAAGGGCACGTTCTTCTCATCCGCGCCGACCGGCATGTGGTCGGACACCAGCGCGTCCAGCGTGCCATCGGCCAGGCCGGCGCGCAGCGCCGCGCGGTCGCGCTGCTGGCGCAGCGGCGGGTTCAGGCGCATGGCCGGGTTGAAGTAGCCGATGTCGACATCGGTCAGATGCAGCGAGTTGATCGACACATCGGCCGTGACCGCCAGACCTTCGCGCTTGGCCGCCCGCACCAGCTCAACGCCGGCCGCGCTGGACAGCCGGCACAGATGGACCCGTGCGCCGGTGGCCCGCATCAGCTCGAAGATGGTGTGCAGCGCCACCGTCTCGGCGGTGACCGGCACGCCAGCCAGGCCCAGCCGGGTCGCGACCGCGCCGCTGGCGGCGACGCCGCCAGCCAGCCAGGGGTCCAGCGGATGCAGCCAGACGGTGTAGTCAAAGGTCGCGGCGTACTGCAGCGCGCGGGTCAGGAACTGGGTGTTCTTGATCGGCCGTTCGGCCTGCGAGAAGCCCACGCAGCCGGCCTCGGTCAGCTCGGCCATCTCGGTCAGCACCTCGCCATCGAGGCCGCGGGTCAAGGCGCCGAGCGGGAACAAGCGGCACAGGCTCAGCTTGCGGGCGCGGAACTTCAGCATCTCGACCAAGCCCGGCTCATCCAGCGCCGGATCGGTATCGGGCGGGCAGACCAGACTGGTCACGCCACCGGCCGCCGCCGCGTTGAGCTCGCTCTCCAGCATGCCTTCATGCTCATGGCCGGGCTCGCGCAGGCGAGCGGCCAGATCGACCAGGCCCGGCGCGACGATCAGCCCCTCGGCATCGATGACACGGCTGGCCTCGAAATCGGCCGGCACCTCGCCCAGCGCGACGATGCGCCCGCCCGCAATCGCCAGATCGCCGACACGGTCCAGGCCCGAAGCCGCATCGAGCAGCCGTCCGTTCTTGATCAAAATCTTCATCTGCAAATCTCCTGTGCAAGCGCATCCGTCACAGCGGAGCGCCTACCCTCATGCCTCGTTGCCGGCCAAAATCGACATCACCGCCATGCGGACCGCAATGCCAAAGGTGACCTGCGGCAGGATCACGCTCTGGCCGCCGTCGGCCACATCGGAGGCGATCTCGACGCCGCGGTTGATCGGGCCCGGGTGCATCACGATGGCGTCGGGCTTGGCCAGCGCCAGCTTCTCCGGCGTCAGGCCGAAGTTCTTGAAGAACTCGCCGGCGCTGGGCAGCATGGCGCCGCTCATGCGCTCGTTTTGCAGGCGCAGCATGATGATGACGTCGGCATCCTTGATGCCCTCGGCCATGTCGTGGCAGACACGGACGCCCATCTCGCGCAGATCGCCTGGCACCAGTGTCTTGGGGCCGACGGCGCGGATCTCCGGCACACCGAGGATGTTCAGCGCATGGATGTCCGAGCGGGCCACCCGCGAGTGGACGATGTCGCCGACGATGGCGACGGTCAGATTGCGGAAGTCCTTCTTGTAGTGCCTGATCGTGTACATATCGAGCAGGCCCTGGGTCGGGTGGGCATGGCGGCCGTCACCGGCATTGACCACGTGCACATGCGGCGCGCAGTGCTGGGCAATCAGGTAGGGCGCGCCGCTCTCGCTGTGCCGCACCACAAACATGTCAGCATGCATGGCCGAGAGATTGGCCACCGTGTCCAACAACGTCTCGCCCTTGGCGGTGGACGAGCGCGCGATGTCCAGATTGATCACATCGGCCGACAGGCGCTTGGCCGCGATCTCGAAGGTCGTGCGTGTGCGCGTGCTGTTCTCGAAGAACAGATTGAACACGCTCTTGCCGCGCAGCAGCGGCACCTTCTTGACCTCGCGGTCGTTGACCGAGAGAAAGGTGCCAGCGGTGTCGAGGATCTGATGGATCACCGCCTGCGGCAGGCCTTCGATGGAGAGCAGGTGCACCAGCTCGCCATGCTTGTTCAGTTGGGGATTTCGTTTACTCAGCATTCTTTCCTCCGGTGCCACGTCCGCGGCCTACTTGCACCAGCGATCCAGCGGGCAGCGCAGATCCGGCTTCGCCGGGCTGCCGCTGACGCCCCCTTGAGGGGGCGCGCGAAGCGCGTAGGGGGTGGTTCATCTCACATCAAAGCTGAAGCGGCCATCGGCGTCGCGCGCCAGGCGCAGGCGCTGCTCGGTGGCCAGATGGACCCGCGCCGCCGAGAACACCGGCTCGATCGGCAGCTCGCGGCCGCCGCGGTCCACCAGCACCGCCAGCGTCACGCTGGCCGGGCGGCCGAAGTCGAACAGCTCGTTGATCACCGCGCGGGTGGTGCGGCCGGTGTAGAGCACATCGTCGATCATCAGAATGTGCTGGCCATCGACGGCAAAGGGCAGCTTGGTGTGATCACTGCTGGCCGACATGCCCTTGGTGCCGAAATCGTCGCGGTGCAGCGAGCTGGAGATCACGCCAGGCTCGCCGGCCAGGCCCAAATCACGCTGCAGCCGTTCGGCCAACCAGGCGCCGCCGGACCAGATGCCCACCAAGGCCATGTCCGGCCGATAGAGGCGTTGCACGCCCTTGAGCAGGTCGGCGTAAAGCGCCTCGGCATCGAGGAGTAAGGTGCTCATCAGCTGTGTTCCCGGAAGAATTGTTCAAGAATCAGCGCCGCCGCGGCCGAGTCGACATCGCGGGCGCCTGCCGCCTCTGCCTCGACGCTGGTGTAGCGCTCATCGACCTCGTAGACCGGCAGCCGGAAGCGGCTTTTCAGCTGGCGACCGAACTTGCGGGCGGCCAGCGTCATCTCATGCTCGGCGCCGTCGGGATGGCGCGGCACGCCGATCACCAGCGCCTCGGGCTGCCATTCCTTGATCAGCGCGGCAATCGCGACAAAGCGCGCCTCACCCTGCTGAGCCAGATGGCGCAGCGGCTCGGCGCTTTTGAGGAAGCCATTGCCGGTGGCCACGCCGATGCGGCGGGTGCCAAAGTCAAAAGCCAATAGCGATTGCGGGGAAGTCGAAAGGGGGCGCGGTGCCGACGGGTTCACGGTGGAACTCATGCGTGGCCCGCCTCCTGGCTCAGCATCCGTGGGTCGATGCCCAGAAGGCCCAGCGCGCGCTCGTAACGCTGCTCGGCCGGGGTCTCGAAGATGATTTCCGGCGCCGCATCGACGGTCAGCCAGCCATTGCGGCCGATCTCTTCCTCCAGCTGCCCGGCGGCCCAGCCGCTGTAGCCCAGCGTGACCAGAATCTTCTTCGGCCCTGCGCCGTTGGACAGCGCTTCCAGCACATCGCGGCTGGTCGTCATCTCCAACCCGCCCGGGATAGCCAGCGTGGCGTTGTAGTGGCCGCCGGTCTCGTCCAGGCGCTCATGCAGGACAAAGCCGCGCTCGGTCTGCACCGGGCCGCCGTAGAAGACCGGGCGGGCGGCGAGATCCTCGTTGTCCAGGCTCAGCTCGACTTTCTCGAACAGATGGCCGACAGTCAGCGAGATCGGCTTGTTGATCACCAGACCCAGCGCGCCCTTCTCGTTGTGCTCGCACATATAGACCACCGAGCCGGCAAATGCGTCATCGGCCATGCCGGGCATCGCGATCAGGAATTGATTGGTAAGGTCTATGCGGGCCTGGGACATCCGGCCATTTTATTTCATCGACACTGTCCCCCATGGAAAAGAGTTTCGCCAGCGCGCTGGTCTGGTTCCGGCGCGATCTGCGCGTCGATGACCAGGCGGCGCTTTATCACGCCCTGCGCCAGAGCCGCCAGGTGTTCTGCGTCTTTGTGCTGGACCGCGCCATCCTCGACGCCCTGCCCCGTGCCGACCGCCGGGTCGAGTTCATCATCGATGCGCTGCGCTCGCTGGATGCAGAGTTGCGTGCACTCGGTGGTGCGCTGATCGTGCGCCATGGCTGGGCGCTGGACGAAGTGCCGCGCCTGGCTGCCGAGCTGGGTGTGGCCAAGGTCTTTTACAACCGCGACGACGAGCCGCAGGCGCTGGCCCGCGATGCCGAGGTCGAGCAGCGCCTGGCCCGCCGAGGCATTGCGATGCAGGGCTTCAAGGACCATGTCGTGTTCGAGCGCAGCGAGCTGCTGACCGGCGCCGGCAAGCCCTATGGCGTGTTCACGCCCTACAAGAACGCCTGGCTGAAGAAGATCGATCCCTTCTACCTGAAGGCCTACCCGGTGCTGCGCCATGCCGGCGCGCTGGCCGACCATGCCTTGGCCCAGGGCGTGCCCACCCTGGCCGAGATCGGCTTCGAGCCCACCGATCTGCATGCCAGCCTGCGTGGCGGCAGCGGCCCGGCCGAGGCCTTGCTGGCCGAGTTTCTACAGCGCATCGACCGCTATGACGAGGCGCGCGACTTCCCGGCGCTGCGCGGCCCCAGCTATCTGAGCCCGCATCTGCGCTTTGGCACCGTGTCGGTCCGCCGGCTGGCGCGCGAGGCCCACCAGCGCCAGATGAGCGGCAGCCGCGGCGCCGAGATCTGGCTGGCCGAGCTGATCTGGCGCGATTTCTACCACCAGGTGATGCATCACCATCCTCATGCGATGCAGAGCGCCTTTCGACCGGAATACGACGCCATCCAATGGCGCAGCGGCCCCGAGGCTGAAGCCGACTTCACCGCCTGGTGTGAGGGCCGCACCGGCTATCCGCTGGTCGACGCGGCCATGCTGCAGCTCAATCAAAGCGGCTATATGCACAACCGGCTGCGCATGGTCGTCGCCAGTTTTTTGATCAAGGACCTGGGCCTGGACTGGCGCTGGGGTGAGCGCTATTTCACCGAAAAGCTGCTCGATTTTGATCTGGCTGCCAACAACGGCGGCTGGCAGTGGGCGGCGTCCAGCGGCTGCGATGCCCAGCCCTATTTCCGCATCTTCAACCCCATCAGCCAGAGCGAAAAGTTTGATGCCGAGGGCCGCTTCATCAAACGCTATCTGCCCCAGCTGGCCAAGCTGCCGCCGAAGCTGATCCACGCCCCCTGGCTGGCGCGCCCGCTGGAGTTGCAGGCCTGTGGCGTCGAGCTGGGCGTGAACTACCCGCGCCCGGTGCTGATGCACGAGGACGCGCGCGTGGCCACGCTGGCGCGCTACGCGGTGGTCAAGTCGCGCGCCATGCCCGAGACCTGAGCACCATCAGGGCGCTCACTTGGGCCGGTAGGCGGGCAGGTCTCGCCATTTGCCGATCTGCTCCCACCAGGCCTCGACCCGCGCCCGACTGGCTGCATCGAGGCGGCGCGATGCGCCCAGATACATATCGGCCACCATGAAGGGCTGGGGCAGCGCCTCGACCGCCAGCTCCGGCAGACGGGCCTGCAAGCCCTCGAACTCCTCGCGGAACAACAGCACCGCGTCAACGCGCCGCGCCAACAGCTTGCGCAGCAGCTGCTCGCCCTGCACGGCGCTGGCGTCGGGCCGCAGGCCGAGCTGCTTCAGCCGGTCAGAGAACACCACCTGGCCCAGTCGGATGCCGAGCAGCGGCGTCGCCGGCTCGAAATGCTGACCATCCCACTGCAAGGCATCGCCACGGCGGCGCACCACCACCAGCTGGATGCGCAAGAGGCGACGATTCGCATCGACCTGCCCCTCGTGCAAGGGGAAATCGTAGTCGGCCAGATTGGTGCTGGAGGCTGCCATTGGCGCGACATCCACCTGACCGTTCTCGATGGATCGCCGGCAGCGCGCCGGTGGCTGGCGCAGCAACTGCAGCGCGATGCCCACGGCCTGCGCGCTGTGCTGCAACAACTGTTCGGACAGCCCGGCCTCAGCACCTGGTTCGCTGACATACGGTGGCACCGCATGATCAGGGATGCAGAGTCGCATCGGCAGGCGTGGCGCTTCGGTTTCGGCCTGCGCAGACGAGCAAACAGCGAGCAACAGGGCCAGAAGTAAGCCGCGAGATTTCAGTCCAGGCCAATCAGCAACACGCATCCCAGCTCCGCACCGCCATGCTTGCCGGCGGTGTGCCGCAAGCCTACACGGCCAGGGCGAGCAGCGCCACCGGCAAGGCGTTCAAAGCGCCGCCGTCAATCGGCAGCGCGCGGTGGCTCCCAGCGCGCCAGCAGGTCGCGGTAGCGCTCCGGCCATTGGCTCAGCTCGCTGCGCTCACCGGCAAAGATGCGGTGCAGAAAGGCCAGCGTCAACTCCCGCGTCGCCGCCTTGACCCGTGGGTTCAGCGCCACGCCACCGGTGCCCGCGCGGTCGGTAAAGATGCTGTGCGAACCGCCCTGAAAGACGGCCAAGGCCTTGTCCGGCCCACCGGTGGCCTGGAAGACCTTGATACGGTCTTCGGCCGCGGAGAAATAGCCGGGGATGCGGATCACATCCTCGGAGGCGGTGATGTGCAGCGTCGGCACGCTGATGCCTTGCAGGATGGCCTCGCTGTCCTGCTGGCCATAGAACGGCGGTGCCGAGATGATGATGGCCGCCTTGATGCGCGGATCGCGCAGCGGCAAGACCTGACCCTCGCGGCTGATTCGGGCGCCGGACAGCAAGAGGCTGGTGTTGGCGCCATACGAATGCCCGGCCGCGACGATGCGCGCCGGATCGAGCTGCTGGCCCCAATCGCTGGCCAGCAGCTGGTCCAGCGCGAAGCTGACGTCGCGCACCCGGTTCAGCGCTTCGTCTTCCCGGGCGGCGCCCTGCAGGCGACCGACCAAGCCCAGCGGATTGCCCATCCACAGACCACGATCGCTGCCGACATGCTGGACGTGCAGGCTGGCCACCCCATGGCTGGCCCAGAAGGAGCCCAGATAGCTGTAACCGTTGCGCGAGCCGCCGATGCCGTGCGAGAACACCACCAGCGGCACGCCGTTCGCCGCCGGCTTGCCGGCATCTGGCTCAGGCCAGTAAAGCTTGGCGGGCACCGCGCGCTGCCGCTGCTCATCGCGCCAGTCCAGATCGATGCTGCTGTAGGCCTTGTCGGCGGCCTTGGCGGTGGATGCGCTGGCGCCACTGGCTCCTGCCAGCGGCTGGGCCGGTGCATCCTGGGCGCGAAGGGGCTGGGCCAGGCCGGCTGCCAGCACGAGCGCGAGCAGAACATGAAGCAGCTGCCGGCTGCTGGTGGCGCGCAAGGCTTGCATCATCGATAGCGTCCTTCGGGCAGGTATTGGGGAGCTGTGTGGGCGACGTCAGGCGTCAAGCGTGAAGGCTGGGCCCAAGCCAGTTCGCGCAGAGTTTGGGGCACTGGCCAGCAATGCCAAGATGCCAGAAGTCAGCCCCCCGCCGAGGTCGGATCGGGGGCTTAGAACAGCTCGACGTCGCTGAGCTGGGTCGCTTCCTGCAAATGGCCGCCAGCCACCAGCTCGGCATGGCTTTGCACCTGGTTGCGACCATGGCCCTTGGCGTGGTAGACAGCCTTGTCGGCCCGCTCGAAGGCGGTCGCCGGCGTGTCGCCATGGCGCACCTTGGTAAAGCCGATGCTGACGGTGATGCGGCCCACCTGCGGAAAAGCGTAGTTCTCGGTGTTCAGACGCAGGCGCTCGAAGGCATGGCCGGCGTCGGCCTCGTCCTCGCAGCGCATCAGCACGACAAACTCCTCGCCGCCGAAGCGGTAGAGCAGGTCGTGGAAGCGGAAACTGTTGCGCATCAGCCGCGACAGCAAGAGCAGCACTTCGTCGCCGATCAGATGGCCAAAGCGGTCGTTGACCGACTTGAAATGGTCGATGTCGATCACACCCAGCCAGTAGCGCGGGTGCTCGACGCCGTGGCGCCGACCATCGTCGTTGCTGGCCTCGGCCGGGCTGCCCTGGGAGTCGGCCAGCGCCTTCAGAAAGCTCTCGTCAAAGGTCTTGCGGTTGAGCAGGCCGGTCAGGGTGTCGCGCTCGCTGTAGTCGAGCAGGCCCTGGAAGTTGTGATAGATGCGCAGAATGCTGCCGACCATGCGCTGCGAGGCGTTCTGCAGGCGTTCGGCCGATTCGATCTCCAGCACGCCCACGACCTCGCGATCGGTGGCGATCGGGAACAGCGTCACCCAGTGATCGCCCTGCTGCAGCTGCAGCACAGTGCGCGTGGCCATCGCCTGCTGGCGATGCGGGAAATCCTGCGCAGCGGGCAAGCGGGCCGGCTCGGCCCAGAGTGAATCGGCGCTGGCCACGGCATCACCGGCGCGCAGCCGGGCTCGCGTCAGCCAGCGCTCCTGACCGGGCTCGCCAACGCAGCGAAAAATCGCCACCGACAAAGGCTCGACCAGATCGCGCAGCGCCGAGACCAGGGTCACATCCATGACGTCCCGGTCGCGGAAGCCGGTCAGTTCGGCGAGATGATCAACAACTTCAGACATGTGGCCCGACAACGAGAGCGGCACCACCATGGCACCGACCCAAGCACTGTTGTTTTGCTGATCGCGAACCACCCGGCCTCCGGCCAGATGGGTCCGCGCCCCTCGTCGCTGGCATCAGGCGCTCGCAACGGCCGCCGCAGTGTATCTGCCAATCAGACCCAGCAGCAGTTCCTCGTCATACGGCTTGCCCAGATAGTCGTCAACGCCGAGCTCATGCGCATAGTCGCGGTGCTTCTGCGCGATCCGCGAGGTGATCATGATCACCGGCAGCTTAGTCAGCCGTGGATCGGCGCGCAGATTGCGAACCAGATCGAAGCCATCCATGCGCGGCATCTCGATGTCGGACAGCACCACCGCCGGCAGCTCGTCGCCGGCCAGGCGCTCCATCGCATCGAGGCCGTCCTTGGCCAGCTGCACGCGATAGCCTTCGCGCTCCAGCAGACGCTGGGTGACACGACGGACCGTCAGCGAATCGTCGACGACCAGGATCAGCGGTGCCTGCGGGTCGCCCTTGCCGACCGCGGCTGCCGCCTGCTTGACCGCCACGATGCTGTGGCGCGCCGCCTCGCGAGCCGGCTCGCCGTAGCGATTGGCCAGCGCCACCGGGTTGTAGATCAGCGCCACATCGCCGGTGGCCAGCAGGCTGATGCCGGCCAGGCCGGGCACGCTGATCAGCTGCGGACCGAGGTTCTTGACGACGACTTCCTGCTTGCCGATCACTTCGTCGACATGCAGGGCCAGGCGCTGCTGCGCGCTGCGCACCAGCACCACCGAAGCGGTGCGGCCATGCAGCTGACCGCGCGGGTCATGGCCCTCACCCTGGTGCATCAGCCCACCCAGCCAGTACAGCGGCAGGGTGTGATCGCCCAGCTTGAGCTCGCCATCGGCATAGCCCTTCTCCAGCTGCGCCAACGGCAGGCGCAGCACCGAGTCCATCAGGTGGGCCGGCACCGCCACGCTTTGCTCGCCGTAGCGCAGCAGCACGACTTGGGTCAGCGCCGTCGTCAGCGGCACGCGCAGCTCGAAGCTGGTGCCCATGCCGGTGACCGACTTGGTCTCGACATAGCCGCCCAGCGTATTGACCTCGGAACGCACCACGTCCATGCCGACGCCGCGGCCGGCCAGTTCGGTCACCGTGGTGGCCGTGGAGAAGCCAGGGGCGAAAATCAGCTGGGTCAGCTGCTCCTCGCTGAGCTGAGCGTCCTTGTCGACCAGGCCCTGGGCAATCGCACGTTCGCGGATGCGCGGCAGATCCAGGCCGGCGCCATCGTCGCTGAAGTGCATCAGCACCTCATTGCCTTCCTGGGTCAGGCGCACAAAGATCGTGCCCATCGCGTTCTTGCCCTGCGCGACACGGACCTCGGGCATTTCAATGCCGTGGATCACGCTGTTGCGCAGCAGGTGCTCGAAGGAGCCGATCATCCGCTCCAGCACCGAGCGATCCAGCTCGACGTGGCCGCCGGCGATTTCCAGCTGTGCCTGCTTGCCGCATTCGCGTGCGGCCTGGCGAACGACACGGTGCATACGCTCGGCCAGGCTGTCGAACTCGACCATCCGGGTGCGCAGCAGATCGTCCTGCAGATCGCGGGTCAGACGCGACTGGCCGGCCAACTCGTCTTCGCCCAGCTGCACATTGCGCTGCAAGCTGCGCTGCACGGTGGCCACGTCGTTGACCGACTCGGCCATCATCCGCGTCAGTTCCTGGAAGCGGGTGTAGCGGTCGAACTCCAGCGGGTCGAAGTCGCGGCCGGTGGCCTTGGCGGCCTCCTGGCGCGAACCCATCTGGGCTTCGGCCTGCAGCTCCAGTTCGCGCAGCTGGCTGCGCAGGCGCTCCAGGTTGTCGTCAAGATCGGACAGCGCATTGCGCATCTGCGCCATTTCGCTTTCCAGCCGCGCGCGGCGGATGCTGACTTCGCCGGCCTGAGCGGCCATCCGCTCCAGCACCGCCCCGCGGACACGCACCAGCGACTGGGCGCCCACAATGGCGGCCGGTTCCAGCTCGGTCAGTTGGCCGTCGAAACGGGCCCAGTCGATCTGGCGGGCCGGCACTTCCACCACCGGCGCAGCTTCGGCCAGCGCGGCGGGCTCAAGCGGCGCTGCGGCGTCAGGCTCAGCGATCGGTTCTGCAATCGCGTCGGCGCTCGGCTCGGCAAGGGCTTCAACGGGCAGTTCGGACGCGCTGTGCAGCGGCTCGACCGAGGCCACCGGCACGACCGGTGCCAGCGGCACGGCCGCCGCCACCTGGGCCTGTGCCGCGGCATCGGCGCGCAGGCTGGCCAACAGGTCTTCGAAAGCTGCATCGAGGGCGTCGCCACGGTGCTGCAGGGCCAGCACATCGTCGGCATGGGCGCGGCCACTGGCCAGCGCGGCCTCGATAGCCGACTCCAGCATATGGGCCTGCTCGCCGATGCGCATCGCACCGGTCAGGCGCGCGCCGCCCTTGAAGGTGTGCAGCGTGCGCATGCAGGCATCGGCACGGGAATGATCGCCCGGGCTGGCCAGCCATTCACGCAGCCGTGCATGCAGCTCCTGCAGCAGCTCGCGACCTTCTTCCTCGAAGATCGGGAACAGCTCGGCATCGATGCGGTTGGGCTGGCCGGTGATGAACTCGGCATCCTCGGCCGATACGTTGCCGATGCGGCCGCTCGGGGTCGAGGGTTCGAACTCGCTGTCGGCCGCGAGATCACGGCGCGCTGCCGGCTCATAAGCCTGCAGGCGTTCCTTCAAACCTTCTTCGGCCGGCTTCAGGAAGCCCGCAGCGAACTGGTGCAGCAGGCGACGGATGTCTTCCGAGGCCTGGACGAAGAGTCGCGCTTCCTCATCGCTGCAGGCCACCGCCTGCGCGGCGCGGCCCAGCGCATGCTCCAGCGCCCGGGCCAGCTCCGACAGATCCTCGTAACCGACGGTGGCCGCATTGCCGGCCAGCGCATGGGCCAGGGCCTCGCTGCCTGCCGGCACCGGCTCGGCCGGCGCCAGCGCCCACTCCGCCAGATCCACATTCAGGCGGCGCGAGAGCTCGTCGGCCTCGTTCAGGAAGATGTTGAACAGGCTGATGCTGATGCGCAGCGGGCCAATGACCTTGACGCTTTCCTCGCTGTCATCCAGCTCGTCATCCAGGGCGTCCGCCGGCGCCTCGGCACCGCCGCTGACCAGCGACAGGTGCGGCGCAGCCGGCGCTGCCTCGGCAGCCAGCGCAGCAATGGCGTCGGCGGCATCCACGTCGTCGGCCGGCGCGTCATGCTGCAGCGCTTCCACCGACTCGGCCTCGGGCAACTCCGCCACGACCTCATCGTCGGAGGCTGCAGGTGCCTGCGTCTCTTGCGTTTCAGGCACCGTCGCCAGCAGTTCCTCGGTAGCCGGCTCGACTTCGGCTTCAGCCACCGGCTCGTCAAGCGCTTCGGGCTCTGCTTCGGGCGCTGTTTCGGCCAGGGTCTCCGCCTGGCTGTCCGGTGCCACTTCGACCAGCGCCGCCGGTGCCTCGGCTGCTTCACCTGCCTCAGCTGCATCTTGCGGCTCCGGTGCAGCCGGCTCCATCAAGGCCGCCAGCAGTTCCGCATCGGCCTCGCTGACCGGCTCGGCCGCGGCCACTGCAAGCAGTTCGTCGGGCAGACTCAGATCCAGCAGTGCATCGGCTGCGGGTGCGGCTGCCGGTGCTTCGGCCGGCTCCAGCTGATCCGGCAGGCCCAGATCAAGCGTGGCGTCGTCCAGCGCCGCTGCGGCAGGCGCTGCAAGGTCGAGATCCAGCTCGACACCTGCCTCGCCCGCACTTTGTGCAACGTCTGCGGCAACAGGCTCGTCCAGCGTCAGATCGAGCGTCGGCAGCATCTCGTCGTGCTGCGGCTGAGCTTCCTGCTTGACGGTGGCCGTGAAGGTGTCGTCGGCCTCGGTAGACAGTCCCAGAGGCAGCTCGAAATCGGGCAGCGAATCGGCGTCGAGGTTCAGATCCAGCACCGGCTCGGCGTCGCCCTGCGACTGTACGGGCAGGGCCAGCGTGTCTTGCATGGCGGCCAGGTCCTGGCCCAGCTCGATACCGGCCTCAGGCGCATCGCCGTGCGTGGCCTCCAGCGGGGCATCAAGCACGTCGTCCAGCGTCAGGCTCGGCAGCGCTTCGGCGCTATGAGCCTCGGCGGACTCTGCATTCAGCGCGGCCAGGGCATCGAGCTCGGGCAGGCCCAAGCCATCGTCGGCGGCCAGATCGAGGCTGATGGGCTCGTCGACGGAGGCCAATTGCTGCTCCTGCGACAAGCCATCCAGCGCCATCGGCACGGTGGCGTGAGCGGGCTCGTGCAGCTCATGCGGCTCATGCACCTCGGCTTCCAACGCCGGCAACTCGGCCGCCTCGCCATGATCCTGCGCCTCAGCAGCGTTCAGCTCGCGCAGCTCAGAGAACTCGGCCAGGTCGGCAGCGCTGGCCGGGCTGGCCTCAGCCAGCGGCAACTCAATCGACTCGATCGATTCCGGCAACGCCTCAGCCGCGACTTCCACCGCGCTCGCTTCGGCGGGCACAGCGAGCGCTGGCAGCGCCTCGCCGCTCGGCTGCCACTGGCCTTGCAGACGCAGTGCATCGGCACGCTCACGCAGGCTGTTGGCACTGCGGCTGCTGCGCCCCTGTGCGTCGATTTCCTCGGCCCAGGCGGCCAACTCATCAAGCGCTTCGCCGCTGAAGCCCAGCAGCAGGGAATCGGCATTGCGCTGTTCGGCCAGCAGCGTGTTGTACAGCTGCTCGCAGGCCCAGGCGGCCTCGCCGAACTCGCCCAGGCCGACCATGCGCGAGCTGCCCTTGAGCGTGTGGAAGGCCCGGCGCACGGTGGTGAGCTCGCTCTGCAGGCTGGCGTCTTCGGCCAGCTGGGCCAATGCCTCGCGGGCGGTGGCAATGACCTCGGCGGCTTCCTCGATGAAGATGCCCAGCATCTCCTCGTCGAGCGATTCGTCCTCGTGCGGAATTGGTGCGCTCGGTGGTGGCACTTCGGCCGCGGCCGGGCTGCGCGCGGCAATGAATTCGTTCAGTGGCTGAGCGGCCTGGGCACGGGCCTGATCGTCGATCAAATCGGCCGGCAGCTCGGATGGCACGGCCAGCGGCTCGACACTTTCCGCTGCTTCGGCCAGGCCGGCATCGAGCAGACGCTGGGCCGACTGCGCAGCGGCCACCAGCGAAGGCTCGTCGGCGGCGCGCGCTTGCAGCGCCAGATGCTCCAGATCGCGGGCCAGATCCTCGGCCGGGCGATCGCCCTCGGCCACCGCTTGCGCGGCCGCCTGCACCTGGCTGAGCAGGCTGTTGGCGGCCGGTGTGATCAGCGTGGCCTGGCGCTGACGACGCAGCACCGAGGCCAGCACACCGGTGCTGTCGTCGAAGGCAAACATGCGCTTGGCCAGCTGCGGCTGGACGCTGAGCATGTCGATCAGGAAACCCATCGCGCCCAGGTTGTTGGCCAGGCGCTCGAACAGCTCGCGCGGCACGGCGCGCTCGGGATCGACCTCGGTATTGGCCAGATCGTCCAGCTCGTCGCGCATGCGCACGCAGGCCTGGGCGGCTTGATCCAGGCCCAGCACACCGAGCACGCCACGCATGGTGGCCAGCTGGTTGGGCACCGGGATCAGCACCTCGCGCTTGCGCGGGTCGCGGAAGTATTCGTCGACCTGACGCTCGACCTCGCTCAGGCTGCTGCGCAGCTCGTGAACCACGCTGCCCAGGGTCTGGCGATCGGAGACCCGGCGGTACAGGTCTTCCATCCAGGATTCGAGTTCCTCCGGCGGCTCGCCGCGGGCGACGGCGGCCACACGCAGGGCCAGCGCACGGACGCGCGCGCCCTGCTCCGGGTGGTCGAACACCGCGTCATCCAGCGCCGCTTCGATGTAGAGCAGGCTGGTGGCAATTTCCATCGCCAGATTCGGCGAGGGCGGCTGGCCGGAGCGCAGCGTGGCCACGACGGCGCGCTGCATCGCATCACCCAGCACCTCACCGCCGGGGAACAGGCGCGCCAGCGATTCGGACACGCCGGCGAACTGCTCGTCCAGGCCGGCCAGGCGTTGCGATTCGCCCTCGGCCGCCGAAGACCAGGATTCCTTGGCCGCGCTGACGCGGCGCTTGGCATGGCTCACCCAGGCCGGATCGATGCGGCCCAGGCTGTCGTCTTCATAATCGCCGCCGCTCTCGCTGCCCAGGCCGTAGCTGATGCGCACCGCCTGCAACCGTGCCGCGTCCTGGCCGGACAGCGGCGCCGCGCTCTGGGCGCAGAAAAACAGCAGGTCTTGGGCCAGGCGCTCGGACACCTGGTTGTCGCCACCAGCGCTGGCGCGCATCTGCGACAGCAGGCGCGAACCGAGACGCTTCACATAGGCGTCAGGCTTGAGCAGACCCAGCGCCTGGGCCTGAAACTGCGCCGCCGCCAGGCGCCACAGCGTGCGGGCGCCACGGGTCGAGGCACTCAGGCCCAGGCCGGCACACAGATCGCTGAGCTGGCGGGCATGGTCGCCGCTGGGCTCACGCATCTGCTTGAGCAGCGCGGCCTCGAAGGCCGAGCGCGCCACTTCGATGCGCACCGGGCGGGCGCTGGGATCGTCGGGCAGCTCGCGCCAGCTGAACTGGTGCTGCCAGAGATCCGCCGGGTGAACCCGCTCGGCGTGGTTGTAGGCCTGCAGCTCACGATAGGTCGGGAACAGCGCCAGGCTGGACACCTTGTTGCCGGCCAGCATGCGGGCGATCAGCGAAAGCAGCGCAAAGTGCGCGCGCTCGACCAGTTCGACTGCACGTAAATCAAGCGTCAGCGGCGCCTCGGCCATGCGGTTGACCGCCAGCTCGGTGGCGCGCAGCACCGCCGCGCCGGCCGTCAGGCCGACCACCGACAGCACGCCGCTGACTTGGTGGATCTGCGCCGCGGCGCTGGTCAACAGCTGGTTCGGCGGTGCGGCATCGCCGCCCATCATCAGCGTCGTGCGGGCCTCGTTGTCGCGCAGGAAGCGGCGCAGCGTCTTGTGCACAGACTCCAGCGAGCGGCGCAACTCCTCCTGCACCCAGGCCAAGGGGCTGAGGTCCGGTGGAAACTCGGAATCGCGCAAGGAATCCATGCCTGATTTGCCCTGTTTTTCTAGATAAGGTCCAGGCCGCTCAAGCGACCTTGAATCGCGCCACCGACTGCTTCAGCGCTTCGGCCGAACGCGACAGCTCATGCACCATCTGGGCAGTCGAACGGGTACCGTCACCGGTCTGCTCGGTCACTGCAAAGATGTGCTGGATATTGGCGGCCACGTTATTGGCGGAACGCGCTTCACCCAGGGCTTCCTCGGAAATGCGGGCAATCAATTCGTCCAGGCGACGCGACACCTCGTCGATCTCTTCCAGCGCGTGACCGGCGGCATCGGACAGCTTGGTACCTTCCACCACTCCGACAGTGGAGCGTTCCATAGCGGCCACGGCATCCTGGGTGTCGGTCTGAATGGTCTTGACCAGTGCGGCAATCCGGCGCGTTGCATCGCCGGAGCGTTCGGCCAGACGCTGCACTTCTTCCGCCACGACCGAGAAGCCGCGACCGGCTTCACCGGCGGACGCTGCCTGAATGGCCGCGTTCAGCGCCAGCACGTTGGTCTGTTCGGTAATGTCGGAAATCAGCTCGGTGATCTCGCCGATCTCCTGCGAGGACTCGCCCAGACGCTTGATGCGCTTGGAGGTTTCCTGGATGTGATCGCGAATCTGGTTCATACCGCCGATGTTGTCCTCCATCGCCTTCTTGCCTTGTTCGGCAGCCTGACGAGACATGCGGGCCACTTCAGCGGTTTCCTGCGCCTTGGACGACACCTGGTTGATGCGTTCGGCCATCTGCAGCACGGCCTCACCGGTCTGGCGAATCTCGTGCAGCTGTTCGGTCGAAGCGGCCAGCAGCTCGGTCGAGGTCTGGTCGACCAGACCGGTGGTTTCCGTCACCCGGGCGGCGGTCGACTGCACCTGGGTCACCAGCGTACGCAGCTCTTCCACGGTGTAGTTCACCGAGTCGGCGATCGCGCCGGTGATGTCTTCCGTCACCGTCGCTTGTTGAGTCAAGTCACCTTCAGCGACCGACTGCAGCTCGTTCATCAAACGCAAAATAGCGGCCTGGTTGGCGTCGTTGACGCGCTTGGCCTCCTGTTCCTGCGCTTCAGCAGCACGCTTCTGCTCTTCAGCCATTGCCGCACGTTGGGCCTGGTCGGCCACATACAGGCGCAGAAAGCCCACCGCGCCATAGATCAGCGCCGCCAGTGAAGCCAGCGTCAGCAACAGCGTCACAGGGCCGGTGCCGCTGGACGATTCCAGTTGCTGCGCGACCTGGTCCAGGCCCTTGCGCAGCGGTTCGCTATCACCCAGGATGGCGGCCTGTGCTTCCCGCGCAGCCACCAGGCCTTGCAGATTGCCCAGAATCGCCGAGGCCTGATTGCGGGTGTCGTCGTACTGCTTGAGCAGCGTCGACAGACGTTCTTTCATCTGCGGATCGCTGGCGCCCTTCAAGCGCAGCTCCGGATTGCCCTTGAGCAGGGCCTCGTTGATTTCGCGGAAGGAATTCAAGTCCTTGCCGAGCAGGAACACGGCCTCGGGGCTCACGCCTTCCTGGGTCAGGAATTCGTTGGCGCTCTTGCCGATACGCTGGGTCAGCATCACCAACTGGCCAACGGCGGAAATCTCGCCGGCCGACGCGCCCTGCTGCAGCGCCAGCGAGGACACCGCCTCGGCGCTTTCCAGCAGGTCGGACGATTGCCGGTTGATCGCGCGCAGCGCGGCGCCAACCTGGGTCAGCACCTTTTCCTGACCGAGCACGACCTTGGTGTTCTTGTCGGCGCGGTCGACCATGGGCGCCAACGCTTCCAGGCCTTGCAGCGCATCGCCGGAAGCCTTGGCCAGATCGCCCTGCCCGGTGCGCATGCTGCCCACCACCGAGGTCAGCACGCCCACGCTCTCACGCAGTTCGGCAAACGCACCGGCATTGCCCACCATGGCGGTCGACACCGCCTTGGCCAGACGCTGCGACTGCATCATCGCCTGACCGGTGCCGCGCACCTGGGCGGCGCTGCGAGCCCCGCTCCAGAGGTTCCAGCCCACCGTACCGGCGGTACCGACCAGACCCACGACCAGCAGCGCCGTCAGCAGGCTTTGCCGGCGTTCACGGGCCTGTGCCGCCTGGGCGACTGGCGTGAACTCCGACAGCGGCTCGGCCGAGGTCGTGTTGGTGAAGGCAGAGACCTGGCTGCTCTCGGCAAACTCGGTGGCCACCGACAACTCGGTTGGCACGGCCTCCGAAATGATCGACGCTTCCTCAGGCAAGCGGCTGAGCTCGGTGTCCTCGGCACTGTCGCGCAAGGCCACGACGTCCGTGTCCGACGGCGTCGGATCCACTGGCGCATCGCCCTCTTGCTTGCCCAGTTTCTTGATCTTGTCCAGGAAGCTCATCTCGCCCTCTAGTACGTTGGTTTGTGATGTCAATACCGGCGCTCAATGCGCCGCATCAATCCACGATGCGCAGGAACTGCTCATGACGGGACAAAGCTTCCAGGTCCAGGACCTGCCAGCGACGCCCCTGTTGGTCTAAAAGCCGGGCACCGGCAAAGCGTGGCCGCGGGCCACTGCTTTCCCCAGTGTCTGGCTGGAAATGCTCATCGCCGCGCAAGCCCAAGAGCTTGTCGACCTGCAAGGCGCAGTTGATGTTCAGCTCGGCATTCAATGCCACCAGGCGCGCCTGCTGGGCTTCCAGCCGATTGCCGGTTTCACGCAGGCCGAGGAACATGGCCAGATCGATGACCGTGTGCAGGCCGCCGCGCAAATTGGCCACGCCCAGCATCCAGGGCTTGGCATAGGGCACCGCCTTCAGCGGCACCGGCGCAAAGATCTCGGCCGCCTGCTTCAGCGGAAACAGCAAAGCCTGACCGGCGCACTCGACGGCCAGCCACTGTACGGTTTGCGTCGTTTCCCTGGCCGCCTGCATTCGCTGTGCGAGGCGGTGCTGCAGATCACGCAGCGCTTGCTTGTTCGCCATGGACTCAGCCCGAGGCCTTGCCGCCAAGTGCCTTGATCTTGGCCAGCAACTCCTCGGCCTTGACCGGCTTGACGACGTAGTCGCGTGCGCCCTGGCGCATGCCCCAGACCTTGTCGGTTTCCTGATTCTTGCTGGTGCACATGATCACCGGCACATCGCTGAAGCGCTCGTCGCGGGTGATCGAGCGCGTCAGCTGGAAGCCATTCTGGCCAGGCATGACCACGTCCATCAGGATCAGATCAGGCTTCTCTTCCTCCAAGCGCTTCATCGCCTCTTCGCCGTTTTCGGCGGTGCGCACGGTGTAGCCGCGCTTGGTCAGCATCTCGCTGAGGTGATGGAGCTCGGTCTTGGAATCGTCAACGAGCAGGATTTTGTGAATCGTCATATGCACTCCTCGCTACGCCGCCGAGCGGCGCGGGCGGCTTGTTGTTGTGTGCCCATCAGGCGCTACGCCGATGCTGGACAACAGCCTGCAGCAATTGGTCCTTGGTAAAAGGTTTGGTCAGGTAATCCTGCGAGCCAACCATGCGGCCACGGGCTTTGTCGAACAGACCATCCTTGGACGACAGCATGATCACCGGGACGGCGGCAAATTGCGGATTGCGCTTGATGATGGCGCAGGTTTGATACCCATCCAGGCGCGGCATCAGGATGTCGCAAAACACCAGGTCGGGCTGATAGTCGCTCAGCTTGGACAGCGCATCAAAGCCGTCCTCGGCGAGCACGACCTCATGACCGGCCTGCTTCAAAAAAATTTCAGCGCTGCGGCGGATCGTGTTGCTGTCATCAATGACCAGCACCTTCGTCGCCGAGCGCCTGTTGTCAGGAGCCTGCAAGTCCAACCGGTGTTCTCCTTGCGCGGAATACCGCAATCAGCTTTGATACATCAGGGCCGCAGCAACTCAGATGCGGACCATTTCAAAATCTTCCTTGCGTGCACCACACTCGGGGCAGGTCCAGTTCATGTCGACATCGGCCCAGGCCGTACCGGGCGCAATGCCATGTTCGGGGTCGCCCGCGGCTTCGTCGTAAATCCAGCCACAGATCAGGCACATCCAGGTACTTGCTTCGCTCACGGTGTATGTCAATCACTCACTACAATGCAAAGATTGTAGCCACGGCATCTGCCAGGCTTCCCTGAGCATATAGGCACAGATGCAACAGCTGACTCGGTGCTTATCCGCACCTGTGACACAAAGCCGGGTTAACACCAAGCAGGCATTTCACGCCCACGCACCAGGCCTCGCGCCCCATCATTCATGAGCAGCCCCGACCACCCCGAATCCGCCCCGGCCGCCACGCTGCCCGACGACCAGGAAGCCCAGGCCCCGGCCTGCGTGATGAGCTTCAACGCCAGCGACCCCAGTGGCGCCGGCGGCATTGCCGGCGATGTGGCCACGATTGCCGCCATGGGGGCGCATGCGCTGCCGGTGATCACCTCCATCATGTTGCGCGACACGGCCGAGGTGTTCGACCAATCGCTGATCGACAGCGACACCATCGTCGAACAGGCGCGCAGCATTCTGGAAGATGTGCCGGTGGCCGCCTGGAAGGTCGGCTTCCTGGGCAGCGCCGAGGGCATCAGCGCCGTGGCCGAGGTGCTCAGCGACTACCCCGATGTGCCCCTGGTGGCCTATATGCCGGCGATCAGCTGGCTCGATGAAGAGCAGCAGCAAAGCTATCTGGACGCCTTCCGCGAGCTGGTGCTGCCGCAGACCCTGGTGCTGGTCGGCAATCACAAGACGCTGGTCGATTTCCTGCTGCCCGACTGGGACGCCGACCGCCCCGCCTCGCCGCGCGAGCTGGCCGTAGCCGCCGCCGAACATGGCGCCCAGCACGTGCTGGTGACCGGCATCGGTCTGGCCAACCAGTTCATCGACAACGTGCTGGCCAATGCCCAGGGCCCGATCAGCGGCGAGAAGTTCGAGCGCTTCGAAGTCAGCTTTGTCGGAGCCGGCGAAACGCTGTCGGCCTCGCTGGCGGCGCTGCTGTCGGTCGGTGCCGAGGTGCACACCGCCGTTGCCGAGGCGCTGTCCTTCCTGGATCAGGCCCTTGACGCCGGCTTCCGCCCGGGCATGGGCAATGTGGTGCCGGATCGCTTCTTCTGGGCGCTGCCGCCTGGTGAAGAAGGCGAGGAAGGCGCGCCCATTGAAATCGGCCCCGGCGCCGACCTGATGGCCGACGAGCCGCCCGGCCGCGGCCCACGCCGCATCCACTGACGCCACCACCCGGCGCCCCAAGGCGCCTGAACGCGCCCATTCAACGCATTCTTCGCAGTTGCTGCGTCCAGCCATGAGCCAGAACCAAGTCCTGTTCGATCGCGCCCAGAAGGTCATTCCCGGTGGCGTCAATTCGCCGGTGCGCGCCTTCCGCGCTGTCGGCGGCACCCCGCGTTTCATCACCCGCGGCGCCGGTGCCTATATCTTTGACGCTGATGCAAAACGTTACATCGATTACATCGGCTCCTGGGGCCCGATGATCCTCGGCCACGGTCATCCGGCCGTGCTGGAGGCGGTACAGAAGGCCGCCGTCGAAGGATTCTCCTTCGGTGCGCCAACCGAACGCGAGATTGAACTGGCCGAGGAAATCCTCAAGCTGGTGCCCAGCATGGAGCAGGTGCGCCTGGTCAGCTCGGGCACCGAGGCAACGATGAGCGCGATCCGCCTGGCCCGCGGCGCCACCGGCCGCAGCAAGTTCATCAAGTTCGAGGGCTGCTACCACGGCCATACCGACTCGCTGCTGGTCAAGGCGGGGTCAGGTCTTGCCACCTTCGGCCACCCAACCAGTGCCGGCGTGCCGGCCGAGGTCGCCCAGCACACCCTGGTGCTGGAGTACAACAACCTGGCCCAGCTGGAAGAAGCCTTCGCCCTGCATGGCGCCGAGCTGGCCTGCGTGATCATCGAGCCGATTGCCGGCAATATGAATTTCGTGCGTGCCGCCACACCGTTTGTGAAGCGCCTGCGCGAGCTATGCAGCGCCCACGGCGCCCTGCTGGTGTTCGACGAGGTGATGACCGGTTTCCGCGTCGGCCTGCACAGCGCCCAGGGCCTCTATGGCCGGCTGATTCCGGGCTTCAAGCCCGATATCAGCGTGTTCGGCAAGGTCATCGGTGGCGGCATGCCGCTGGCAGCCTTTGGCGCCAGCCGCGAGATCATGAAGCACCTGGCCCCGCTGGGCGGCGTCTACCAGGCCGGCACGCTGTCCGGCAATCCGGTCGCCACCGCCTGCGGCCTGGCGACGTTGCGCGAGATCCAGAAGCCCGGCTTCTTCGAAGCACTTGGCGCCAAGACCCGTCGTCTGGTCGATGGCCTGAAGGCGGTGGCCGATGCCAATGGCGTACCCTTCAGCGTCGACAGCGAAGGCGGCATGTTCGGCTTCTTCCTGATGCCCGAGCTGCCGCAGAACTACAAGACGGTGATGACGACCGACAGCGCCCGCTTCAACGCCTTCTTCCACGGCATGCTGGACGCTGGTGTCTACCTGGCGCCGGCCTTGTACGAGGCCGGTTTCGTCAGCGCCGCACACAGCGAGGCCGATATCGAGGCCACGCTGCAGGCCGCCCGCAGCGTGCTGCGCTGAGCCCTGGCGAGGCGTTCTGGCCATGTTTGGCGCACGCCGCTTTCAGGCGGTGGTGTTCGATATGGATGGCTTGCTGCTCGATTCCGAGCGGCCCATCCGCGATGCCTGGCTGCGTCTGTCAGCCGCGGCAGGAAAGCCTCTGTCGGCCAGCGACTACCTGCAGACCGTGGGCCGCAGCCGGCCCGACTGCCTGGCCTTGCTGAGTGAGCGTTTCGGTTCGGTCGCCGCCGCCGAGCAGATGTATGAGGCCGTCGATGCCGCGGTGGCGGCGGAAATTGGCGAGCGCGGCTTTGCGCTGAAACCTGGCGCGCTGGACCTGCTGCTGGCCTTGAAAAGCCGGCGCATTCCCTGCGCCGTCGCCTCCTCAACCCGCCAAGCCGGCGTGCGCGAGCGGCTGGGCCGCGCCGGCCTGCTTGATTTCTTCGGCCCCATTCATGGCGGCGATCAGGTGGCCCGCGGCAAGCCGCATCCCGATCTCTTTGAACTGGCCGCGCGCAGCCTGGGCCTGGCACCGGCGCAGTGCCTGGTGTTTGAGGATTCCAGCTATGGCGCCCAGGGCGCGCTGACGGCCGGCATGGGCGTGGCCCTGGTCCCCGATCTCAAAAACCCTGATCCCAATATCGCGCCACACTGTGCGGTGCTGAACTCGCTGGCAGACAGCCTGCCCCATCTCGACCATTGGTTTGCCGCCTGAACCGCGCAAACCCGACAGCCATGCATATTCACATCCTCGGCATCTGCGGCACCTTCATGGGCGGCCTGGCGGCACTGGCGCGCGAAGCCGGTCACAAGGTCACCGGTTGCGACGCCAATGTCTACCCACCGATGTCGGACCAGCTGCAGGCGCTGAGCATCGAACTGATCCAGGGCTTTGGCAGCGAGCAACTGGACCTCAAGCCCGATCTTTTCGTGATTGGCAACGTCGTCACCCGTTCCAACGATGGCCGCTTCCCGCTGATGGAAGCCATCCTGGACGCCGGACTGCCCTACACCAGCGGGCCGCAGTGGCTGTCCGAGCATGTGCTGCAGGGCCGCCATGTGCTGGCCATCGCTGGCACCCACGGCAAGACGACGACGACGGCGATGCTGGCCTGGATCCTGGAGCACGCCGGGCTGCAACCGGGCTTTCTGGTCGGCGGCGTGCCGCAGAACTTTGGCGTCTCCGCGCGACTGGGCGCGAGCGCACCGGCTGCCCCCTTCGTCATTGAGGCCGATGAATACGACACCGCCTTCTTCGACAAGCGCAGCAAATTCGTTCACTACCGCCCCCGCACGGCCATCCTGAACAACCTCGAGTACGACCACGCCGACATCTTCCCCGACCTCGCCGCCATCGAGACCCAGTTCCATCACCTCGTACGTACCGTGCCAGCCAGCGGCCGCCTGGTCGTCAATGCGCGCGAGGAATCGCTGCAGCGGGTGTTGGCGCGCGGCTGCTGGAGCGAGGTGCAGCGTTTCGGGGCGCGCAAGGAAGAATCTGGCGCCCTGCGTGCCCGCGGCGAACCGCAAGCCTTTGATGTGCTGCGCGGCAGCCTGAAGGTGGCGCGCGTCGAGTGGGCCCTGCTGGGCGAACACAACCAGCTCAATGCGCTGGCCGCGATTGCCGCCGCCGAGCATCTGGGCGTCACGCCCGAGCAGTCAGCCGCGGCGCTGGCCGGCTTCAGCAACGTGAAGCGACGGCTCGAATTGCGCGGCGAGGTGGCCGGCATCAAGGTCTATGACGACTTTGCCCATCACCCGACGGCGATTCGAACCACCGTCAACGGCCTGCGCCGCAAGATCGCACCGGCCGAGCGCATCCTGGCCGTCTTCGAGCCGCGCTCCAACACGATGAAGCAGGGCACGATGAAGGCCCAGCTGCCCTGGGCGTTGGAAGAGGCCGATCTGAGCTTCTGCAACCAGGCCGGCCTGGGTTGGGATGCGACCGAAGCGCTGCTGCCCATGGGCGCCCAGGCCCAGGTGCACGAGGGCGTCGACGCGCTGATCGCGGCCCTGCTAAAGGCCGCCAAGCCCGGCGACCATATTCTTTGCATGAGCAATGGCGGCTTCGGCGGCATCCACGAAAAACTGCTCACCGCGCTGCGCCAGCGCTAAGCAGAGATCAGGGTAAACCCCTAGCACCAAACCCACCCCAAGTTTAGGGGGCTGTCACAACTGCATACGTCAAGAAACGAGTTGGCGTAATAGACTTCACACAACGGCCGCTTTCCGGCCCTGCTTTGGAGCACGCAATGACGTCCCTGACCCATTCCTCCCTTGGCAAGACGCTGTTGGGCCTCGCCCTGGCATCGGCTTTCGGTGCCGCCTCGGCACAACAGCCAGCTTTCACCTTCAATCCGGCAGCTGTCGGTTTGTCGGGGTCAAGCTTCAGCGCTGACAACATCCTGATCTCCGACTTCGCCACGGTGCGCAACACCGGCGGCGGGACCTTCTCAGAGACCGGATATTTGGCGATCAGCGGCTTCCAGCTTGGTGGCACAACGCAGGCGCCGACGGGTCTGAACAGCAGCTACGGCCTGTACATCGCCTTCACCGGCACCGGCACGCAAAGCCCCGGCAATCCGGTCTTGGTGCCGACCTTCGGCACCTTCACCACGCTGAACTTCACGCTGTACGGCTACAACGGCAGTGCCAGCTTCGGCTTCGACGGCTTCAACAATCCGACCGAGTCCGCCAGTGGTGAAGTGGCGCTGGCCACCGGCTCGTTGATCAACGGCAGCGTGGTCAGCCTGCCCACTGGCACCGGCTCGTTCACGCCGAGCGCCAATGCGCAACTGAGCTTCAACGTGCTGCCCAGCGCTTCCGGTTTCTTCAGTGCGCCGTCGAGCTTCTATCAGCAAGCTTTTGCCGCATTCACGAACTCGCCCAATCAAGTCACGCCGATCCAGGGCGGCTTCCGTATTGCACAAGGTGGTGGCGCGATCAACTTCATCGCCACGCAAGTGCCCGAACCCGAGACCTACGCCATGATGCTGGGCGGCCTGATGGCCATCGGCTTCGTGGCACGTCGTCGCAAAGCCGGCTGATCCAGCGCCAACAACGCTTCAGTTCTCAGCGCAAAGGGCTGCACCGCAAGGTGCAGCCCTTTTGCCTTTTTGCGTCCGCTTATCGCGCTTGAGCCGCCATCTCGTGAGACTTCTCACAGTTCTCGCGAGACTCGATTTGGGCTGATTGTGTTTTTATCATTTATATCAATAATAGAACAACACCTGCGGCAGCGCCTGAAGATTCTGCGCAACAAAGCAGTTGTAATCGATTGACAACCCACGGGAAAACCCTGAAAACACGCGCAGTGGCTGACTCAGTCGTCAGGCACAGCTCCCACCCAGGCGCAATCCGATGCGCAGAAAGGCGACGATGTTGGACGATCTTTCAGCAAGCGGACGGGGCTCCAAGACCCCATCACTGCCCCTCAGTCTGGCCTGCTCCATGGCCATTGGCCTCGGCGCCGTGATGCCGGCCAGTGCGCAGGACATCGACCTCAAGGGCTTCGCCACGATCGCCATCGGTGCGGTGCAGAGCGGCAGCCGCGACACGGCACTGATGGATCGCTACGACTGCCCCTGCGCGATTGCGGACTACGCCCATGCTGGCCTGTACAGCAAGTCGGCCAGCATGCGTCCGGAATCGCGCCTCGGTCTGCAATCGACCTGGAAGATCAGCCCACAGTGGTCGGCCACCGGCCAGGTTGTCGTGCGCGACATCGACAAGCTCAGGGCCGGCCTCGAATGGGCCTATATCAGCTATACGCCTGACAGCCACTGGACGCTGCAGGCCGGCCGCAAGCGCCTGCCACTGTTCTACTACTCGGATTTCCAGGACGTTGGCTACGCCTACAACTGGATACGCCCGCCGCAGGATGTCTATGGCTGGGAGGTCGTCAACTTCAACGGCCTGACCGCCGCCTACAGCACGCAAGTCGGCGACTGGACCTTGCGCAGCAGCGCCTTCACCGGCAGCGAGTCCACCAAGGACAACGACGCCGCCAAGATCTACTACCCCGCCAGCCAGGACATCACCTGGAAGGGCATTCTTGGTGCCGACCTGGAGATGGCCAATGACTGGCTGACGCTGCGCTTCACACTGATTCGCAACAAGGTCGATCAATGGGAAACCGATGCCGGCGTGCGCAGCCAGACCACGTTCGGCAAGTCGCAGCTGATCTACGGCGTGTCGGCCAATATCGATTGGGAAGACTGGCTGCTGCGCTCCGAGTACAGCGTCTTCGATCGCTCCAGCTATGCCTACACCGCCCGCGCGTTCATGATCTCGGCCGGCCGCCGCTTTGGATCGCTAACGCCGATGATCACCGTCAGCCAATACCGTGAGAGCAACAGCTTTGCCCCCGACACCGTTCAGCGCGACCACACGCTGAGCCTGTCGCTGCGCTACGAGTTGGGCAAGTCCACCGCGCTGAAGCTGCAGTGGGACCGCTTCAGCGATCGCTCGGGCAGCGCGCTGGACTTCGTCGGCTCGTCGCGCCTGCTGTCAGTCTCGCTGGACACGGTGTTCTGAATCAAGAAGGAGATCCAAGATGACAAGAAACGCACTGATCACTCGCAGCCTGCTCGCGCTGCTGATCGCACTGTTCACACAAGCCGCCTGGGCGGAGATGGTGATCATCGTCAATCCGAAGAATCCAATCGCCACGATGTCGCAAGAACAAGTCAGCGCGCTGTTTCTGGGCAAGTCCAACACCCTGCCCGGCGGCGCCGCGGCAGCGCCGGTGGATCAGGTCGAGGGCGCGCCGCTGTATGAAGAGTTCTATGCCAAGGTGGCCGGCAAGACCAGCTCGCAGGTCAAGGCGGCCTGGTCGCGACTGACCTTCTCAGGCAAAGGCACACCGCCCAAGACCATGAGCAGCTCGGTCGAGGTGCGCAAATTCGTGGCCGGCAATCCCGACGGCATCGGCTACATCGAAAAGTCAGCGGCCGACAGCAGCGTCAAGATCGTGCTGACGGTCAACTGAAGCTGGCTCAAGCCTCGGTGGCCCTGCCCTAGACTTGGGACATGACCGCCACCCACCTGCTCTACCTCCACGGCTTTCGCTCTTCCCCTCAATCGGCCAAGGCCCGGCGCATGGCGCGCTGGGTCGCCGAGCAGCGCCCTGACTTGCAGTGGCTGTGCCCACAGCTCCCGCCCTCACCGCGGCAGGCAATGGGCCTGATCAACGCCTTGCTGAGCGACTGCCCCCACGGCCAGCTTGCCGTCATGGGCAGCTCGCTGGGTGGCTTCTATGCCAGCGTTGTGGCGCAGTCGCGGCCCGATGCGCTCACCGTGTTACTCAATCCCGCCGTCGACCCGGCTCGTGATCTGGCCCGCTACATCGGCGAACACAGCTGCTGGCAGAAGCCGGAGGAGCGCTTCTTCTTCCGCGCCGAGTATGTCGACGAGCTCAGCGCACTGCAGCCGGGCGAATGGCGCCATCCCGAGCGGATGATGGCCGTCATCGCCAAGGGCGACGAGGTGCTGGACTGGCGCGAGATGCAGGCGCGCTATGCCCGCTGCCGCATCAAGCTGCTGGAAGGCAGCGATCATGGCCTGAGCGACTTCGACGACTATCTGGACGAGTTGCTTACCTTTCTGCAACTGTGAAGTGCGGGCAAGCGCTGGCGCATCAGCGACAATGCCGCCCATATGTTTGCCCTGTTCGATGAAGCCGGAAAATTTCTCGCCGGCCGTGTGATGTCCGAAGCCGAGTCCTCGATGCAGATCGAGCTCGAATCGGGCAAGCGCGTCAAAGTGAAGTCAGCCAATGTGCTGATCAAGTTCGACAAGCCGGCGCCTGCCGAGCTAATGGCCGAGGGCCAGCGGCTGGCGCAGGAGATCGACCTCGATCTGGCCTGGGAGTTCGCGCCCGACACCGAGTTCGGTTTCGCCGATCTGGCGCGCGATTACTTCGATGCCAAGGCCAGCCTGGCGCACCAGGCCGCAGCGCTGTTCCGCCTGTTCGAGGCGCCGCATTACTTCCGCCGCATGGGCAAGGGTCAGTTCAAAAAGGCCTCGGAAGAGGTCGTCAAGGCTGCCTTGCTGGGCATCGAGCGCAAGCGCCAGCAGGCGCTTCAGATCGAAGCCTGGGCTGCCGAACTGGTGGCCGGCCAATGCCCGGCGCCGGTTCGCGAGCAGATCTACAAGATACTCTTCAAGCCGGACAAGAACGGTCCCGAGTACAAGGCCGTCGTCGAGGCCACCAAGCGCGCGCAGAAGGCGCCGCTGGACCTGCTGAAGAATGCCGGTGCGATCAGCAGCGCCTACCAGTTCCACTGGAAGCGCTTCCTGTTCGAGAACTTCCCCAAGGGCACCGGCTTCCCGGCGCTGCAGGCGCCCGAGATCCGCGACGAGCTGCCGCTCTCCCCGGTGCGTGCCTTCTCGATTGACGACTCGGCGACGACAGAAATCGACGATGCGCTGTCGGTCCAGGGCCTGGGCAGCGGCAGCATCGTGTTCGGCATCCACATCGCCGCGCCGGCGCTGGCCGTCACGCCGGATTCGCCGGTCGACAAGGTCGCCCGCGACCGCTTCTCCACCGTCTATATGCCGGGCTGGAAGCTGACCATGCTGCCCGACGAGGTGGTGCAGGCCTACACGCTGGTCGAAGGGCGCGACTGCCCGGCCGTCTCGCTCTATGTGACGATGGACGAGGCCACGCTGGAGATCAAGGCCAGCGAAACGCGCCTGGAGCGCGTGCCGATTGCCGCCAATCTGCGCCACGACAAGCTCGATGCCATCGTCACCGAAGCCACGCTGACCGGCGAGGCCGCGGCCGACTATGCCTTCGCGCCCGAGCTGGCCTTCTGCTTCCGCCTGGCCAAGCATCTGAAGGCGCAGCGCGAGCAGGTGCGCGGCAAGCCCGAGACCTTCAACCGACCCGACTACAACTTCCGCCTCGACTCCGGCGGCCTGCAGGAGCCCGAGGGCCATGAGCTGGTCAGCATCAGCACGCGTCAGCGCGGCGCGCCGCTGGACCTGATCGTGGCCGAGGCGATGATTCTGGCCAACTCGACCTGGGGCGGCTGGCTGGCCGAGCTGGGCCTGCCCGGCATCTACCGCAGCCAGGCCAGCCTGGCGCCCGGCGTCAAGGTGCGCATGGGCACCAAGGCGCTGCCGCATGCCGGCATGGGCGTGGCCCAGTACACCTGGGCCACCTCGCCGCTGCGCCGCTATGTCGATCTGGTCAATCAGTGGCAGATCATTGCCTGCGCCCGCCATGGCCGTACCGCCGCGCTGGTGGCGCCGTTCAAGCCCAAGGACGCGCAGCTGTTCTCCATCATCTCCGGCTTCGATGCGGCCTACAGCGCCTACAACGGCTTCCAGTCGGGCATCGAGCGCTACTGGACGCTGCGCTATCTGCAGCAAAACGCCATCCAGGAGCTGACCGCCTCGGTGATGAAGGACGGCCTGGTGCGTGCCGACAGTCTGCCCCTGGTCTTCAAGGCCCTGGGCTGCGAAGGCCTGGCGCGCGGCAGCCATGTGCGCGTGCGCATCACCGGCTGCGACGAGATGACGCTGGATGTGCATGCCTCGCTGATTGAGCGTCTCGACGAGACGCAGGCGCCCGACGACGAGGCCGACGACCTCGACGCCGACGACGCCGAAACCAGCGGCCCGCTGACCCTGGCCATCGACCTCAGCGACGCCGACGCGAACGCTGCCGCCGACAACAAGCCCGAGGCTGCCAGCGCCTGACCGACTGTGCCGAAACTCTCGACGCTGCACTATGCGCTGCTGATCTCCGTAGGCCTGCATGCAGGCCTGCTGACGCTGCGCATCGTGGACCCGGACCGCTTCAACCGCATCTTCCAGGACACGCCGCTGGAGGTGGTGCTGGTCAATGCCCGCACGCTGAACGAGCCGGACAAGGCGCTGGCCCTGGGCCAGGCCAATCTGACCGGCGGCGGCGATGGCGCCACCGGACGGGCCACCTCGCCGCTGCCGCCTTCGCCGACGCTGGAGGTCGGCGAAAGCACCGAGGTGCAGCGCGCCCGCATCGCGCAGCTGCAACAGGTGCAGCAGCAGCTGCTGGCCCAGGTGCGCCGTGAGCTGGCCCTCTTGCCGCCGCCCGATCCGCAGCGCGATCGCGGCAGCGAGCAAGCCCGCGAGCAGGCCGAGAAGCGCCGCCAGCTGGTGCAGCTGCTGGCCGAGATCGAGAAGCGCGTCAACGAAGAGAATGCCCGGCCGCGCAAACGCTATATCAGCCCGGCCACACGGGAAGTCGTCTACGCGCTGTATTACGACAAGCTGCGCCGCCGCATCGAGGAGCGCGGCACGCGTGACTTCCCCAGCTTTCGCGGCAAGAAGCTCTACGGCGAGCTGACGATGAATATCCACGTCGACTACAAGGGCCGTGTGGTCGAGACCGATATGGTGCAGAGTTCCGGCAATGCCCAGCTCGACAAGCGCGCCATTGCCATCGTCCGCGCCGCCGCGCCCTTCGGCAACTTCAGCGCCCAGATGCGCGAAGGTGCCGAAGTGCTGGTGATCACCTCGCGCTTTCGCTTCACCCGTGAAGACGGCCTGGAAACCACGCTGAGCCCGCAGCCATGACACCTGATCGTTATGCCGTGGCCGGCAATCCGGTCGCCCACAGCCAGTCGCCCTTTATTCACACGAGCTTCGCCGAGCAGACCGGCCAGGCCCTGGTCTATGAGCGCCTGCTCTGCCCGCTGGATGCCTTCGAGCCCACGCTGCGCGCCTTCGCCGCCGCCGGCGCGCGCGGCTGCAATGTCACCGTGCCCTTCAAGTTTGAGGCCTTTGCGCTGGCGCGCCGGCACAGCCCGCGCGCCGAGCTGGCCGGTGCCGTCAACACCCTGCGCTTTGACGAGCACGGTTGGTGGGGCGACAACACCGATGGCCTTGGCCTGGCCCGTGATATCGAGCGCAACGCCGGCCGCCCGATGGCAGGGCAGCGCGTGCTGCTGCTCGGTGCCGGCGGCGCTTCGGCCGGCGTGCTCGGCAGCCTGATTGCCTGCCGCCCGGCCGCCTTGACGCTGGCCAATCGCTCGCTGGACAAGGCCGAAGCCTTGGTCCACAGCCACCACAGCTGGGCCCAGGCCCATGGCGTGAGCTTGAGCGCCGCCACGCTGGCGGACTGCGAGGCCCATGCGCAAGGCGGCTTTGATCTGCTGATCAACGGCACCAGCGCCAGCCTGGCAGGTGCCGGCGTGCCGGTGCAGGGTCAGGTGCTGCGTCCGGGCGCCTTGGCGGTCGACATGATGTACGGCCCAGCCGCGCAAGGCTTTCTGGACTGGGCGCGCGCCCAGGGCGCCGAAGGCCGCGATGGCCTCGGCATGCTGGTCGAACAGGCGGCAGAAGCCTTTTGCCTCTGGCGCGGTGTGCGCCCGGAAACGGCCGCGGTGCTGCAGGCACTGCGCGAACGTCTGAACGCCGCTTGAGGCCTGGCACGATGATGAAGTCGCTCAGCCGCCTGGCCCTGCTGCTGCTGCTGGCGCTCGTGGCGCTGCAGCTCTACTTTGCCGGCCGCATTGCGCTGATGAACCTGCTGGCACCGGAATCGACCACCTTCCAGCGCTCCGAGATGCGCCGCATCGTCGCCGAGCGGCAGCAGTTGCTGTGGAGCCAGCAATGGGTGGACGACGCCCAGCTCTCGCGGCAGCTCAAGCGCGCTGTGATTGCCAGCGAGGACGCCGGCTTCAGCGAGCACGGCGGTGTTGATTGGGACGCGTTGGAAAAAGCCTGGGAGCGCAACCAGCAGGCCCAGGCCCGCGCCACCAAGGTGGCCGAGAAACGCGGCACGGCCAACAAGCCCAAACCGGCAGCCAAGGTGGTGGGAGGCTCAACCATCACCCAGCAACTGGCCAAGAACCTCTTCCTCAGCGGCGAGCGCAACTTCGTGCGCAAGGGCCAGGAGTTCGTGTTGACGCTGATGCTGGAGGCACTGCTCAGCAAGCAACGCATTCTTGAGATCTATCTCAACAACGTCGAATGGGGCGAAGGCCTGTTTGGCGCCGAGGCGGCGGCCCGTCATTACTTCCACATTCCTGCCAGCCAGCTGAGCGCCAGCCAGGCGGCCCGGCTGGCAGTGATGCTGCCGGCCCCCAAGCGCTTCGAGAAACGCCCCGCCTCGCCCTATGTGCTGAGCCGCGCTGCCACCATCGAGGCAAGAATGCCGGCCGTCGCCCTGCCCTGACAAGGCCTTGGCGCCGCGGCGACAATCCGCGCCATGCCTATAGAGAATCCCGTCACCGCCGAGATTGCCGCCGCCGCCGCGCGCATGGTCGCTGAAGAAGGCCTGGAGTACGGCCCGGCCAAGCGCCGCGCGTTGCGCCAGCTGGGTCTGCCCAAGCAAGCCGCCCTGCCCAGCAACGACGAGTTGGAAGACGAGGTGCGCGACTACCTTGCCCTGTTCTGCGCCGATACCCAGCCGGGCGAACTGCTGGTGCTGCGCCGGCTGGCCGCCCAATGGATGGCGCGGCTGGCCGAGTTCCGCCCGCATCTCTGCGGTGCCGTCTGGCGAGGCACGGCGACGCGGCTGTCCGATATCCATCTGCAGCTGTTCTGTGATGACAGCAAATCGGCCGAGATCGCGCTGATCAATATGAGTATCGACTACGAGGTCGGCGAGGCCCAGGGCCTACGGGGCGAGGCGGTCGATATGCTGGTGCTGGCCGCACCCTGCCGCGAATTCGGCGAAACCGTCAGCATTGCCCTGAGCATTCTTGACTACGACGCTCAGCGCGGCGCGCTGAAACCCGACGGCCGTGGCCGCAGCGAACGCGGCGATCTGGCGGCTTTGCGCAAACTGCTGGACCAGGAGCCCACATGAACCGACGCCATCTGCTGATGGGCGGCACGGCCGCCGCCGCCGCTGCACTGGGCGCTGGTCTGGCCCTGCGCCACGAACGGGCCACGGCCTTGTCGCCAGCCGCCAGCCAGTTCTGGGCGGCCCGCTTCGAGCGCCCGGCCGGCGGTGAACTGCAGGCAGCGAGCTACCGGGGCCGGCCGCTGCTGGTCAATTTCTGGGCCACCTGGTGCGCGCCCTGCGTCAAGGAAATGCCGGAGCTGGACGCCTTTCGCAAGGGCATCAGCAAGCCGGGCAGCTGGCAGCTGCTGGGCCTGGCGGTCGACAAGGCCGACGCGGTACAGGCCTATCTGCAGCGCGTACCGGTCGGCTTCGACATCGGGTTAGCCGGCTTGACCGGCGTTGACCTCGCCCGCACACTTGGCAACCCGCAGGGCGGCTTGCCGTTTTCGGTCGCTTTTGACGCCGCGGGGGAGATCATCTGGCGCAAGCTCGGGCCCACCAGCCTGGACGAACTGCGTCAAGTGCTGCTGCCCCGGGCCTGATCGGGCAGCCTCAAAAGCAAAAACTGGTCAAGCAGATTATTTTTGGCTAGCTGCCGGGATCTGGCCTCAAAAGGCGTAAAGTTCAGCCTTTCACGCTTCTAGTGTCTTTGCTCTAAACCGCCTCGACACGCCCTTGATGCAGATACTGGTGATTCACGGTCCGAACCTCAACCTCCTGGGAAGCCGGGAGCCGGGTATCTATGGATCGCGGACTTTGGCGCAGATCGATGCTGATCTCAGAGAGACAGCAGCAAAAGCCGGCGCCACACTGGAATCGTTCCAGAGCAACCATGAAGGTGCGCTGGTCGACCGCATTCAGGCGGCTGGTCGCGACGGCAGCGGCTTCATCATCATCAATCCGGCAGCCTATACGCATACCAGTGTCGCCCTTCGTGACGCGCTGGCGGCCGTGGGTCTGCCCTTTGTTGAGGTGCATCTGTCAAACATCCACAAGCGCGAAGCTTTTCGGCAGCACAGCTATTTCTCGGATCTCGCCGATGGCGTGATCTGCGGGCTGGGGCCGCAGGGCTACACCCTGGCTTTGCAGTACGCGCTGACAAAACTGGCAACACAGGCAAGTCTGGCACCCGCCAGCTGAACTCGCCCGAGGGGAGCCCGCCGGACATGCGTCGGCGGTCTGGCACTTAAAGCACAACAAACTCATCCGTTGGAGAAGCCTTATGGATCTGCGCAAGCTCAAGACCCTGATCGACCTCGTCTCCGAGTCGAATATTTCTGAACTTGAAATCACCGAAGCCGATGGCAAGGTGCGCATCGTCAAGTCCGACGGCAGCGTCGCCGTGCCCGTGCTGGCCCAGCCCATGCCCGTGGCCGCCGCCCCGGTGGCCGCCGCTGCGCCGGTGGCTGCCGCAGCTCCCGTGGCCACCGCCCCGGCCGCAGTTGTCGAGACCGGCCATATCGTGAAGTCGCCGATGGTCGGCACCTTCTACCGCGCCTCCAGCCCCAGCGCCAAGCCCTTCGGTGAAGTCGGTCAAGCCATCAAGGAAGGCGAAGCCATCTGCATCATCGAAGCGATGAAGATCATGAACGAGATCGAAGCCGACAAGAGCGGCACGATCACCAAGATCCTGGTCGAGAACGGCCAGCCGGTGGAATTCGGTCAGCCGCTGTTCGTCATCGAGTGAACAAGTCCACCCCCTACCGGCTGCGCCGGCCCCCTCAAAGGGGGCGCTGTCGGCGGCCCGGCCAAGCCGGATCCGCGTCAGCCACTGGAGGGGTCCCTGGCCGCATTGCGCCGAGCGCGCTGAGCAACTGCCATGTTTAAGAAAATTCTCATTGCCAACCGAGGCGAGATCGCCCTACGCATCCAGCGCGCCTGCCGCGAGCTGGGCATCAAGTCGGTGGTGGTCTACTCCGAAGCGGATCGCGAAGCCAAGTATGTGAAGCTGGCCGATGAGGCCGTCTGCATCGGCCCGGCCCCGTCGGCCCAAAGCTATCTGAGCATGCCGGCCATCATCGCGACGGCCGAGGTCACCGATGCCGAGGCCATCCACCCCGGCTACGGCTTCCTGTCCGAGAACGCCGACTTTGCCGAGCGCGTCGAGCGCAGCGGCTTCACCTTCATCGGCCCGACGCCGGACAACATCCGCATGATGGGTGACAAGGTCTCGGCCAAGCAGGCCATGATTCGCGCCGGCGTGCCCTGCGTGCCCGGCTCGGAAGGTGCCCTGCCCGATGACCCGAAGGAGATCGTCAAGATCGCCCGCGCGGTTGGCTATCCGGTGATCATCAAGGCCGCAGGCGGCGGCGGCGGCCGCGGCATGCGCGTGGTGCACACCGAGGCCGCCCTGGTCAACGCGGTGCAGACGACCAAGTCGGAAGCCGCGGCCGCCTTCGGCAATCCCGAGGTCTATATGGAGAAGTTCCTGGAGAACCCACGCCATGTGGAGATCCAGGTGCTCGCCGATGGCCACAAGAACGCCGTCTGGCTGGGCGAACGCGACTGCTCGATGCAGCGCCGCCACCAGAAAATCATCGAGGAAGCACCGGCGCCGGGCATTCCGCGCCGCGTGATCGAGAAGATCGGCGATCGCTGTTCGGCCGCGTGCAAGAAGATGGGCTACCGCGGTGCAGGCACCTTTGAGTTCCTGTACGAAAACGGCGAGTTCTACTTCATCGAGATGAACACCCGCGTGCAGGTCGAGCATCCGGTCACCGAGATGGTCACCGGCATCGACATCGTGCAGATGCAGATCCGCATCGCCGCCGGCGAAAAGCTGCCGTTCACGCAGCGCAATATCGTCATGCGCGGCCATGCGATCGAGTGCCGCATCAACGCGGAAGACCCGGTCAAGTTCGTACCCTCGCCCGGCCGCATCACCATGTGGCATCCGCCCGGCGGCCCCGGCATCCGTGTCGATTCGCATGCCTACACGAACTACTTCGTGCCGCCCAACTACGACTCGATGATCGGCAAGATCATCGCCCACGGCGATACCCGCGAGCAGGCCCTGGCCCGCATGCGCATCGCGCTGTCGGAAACGGTGGTCGAAGGCATTCAGACCAACATCCCGCTGCACCGCGAGTTGATGGCCGATGCCAAGTTCATCGAAGGTGGCACCTCCATTCACTACCTGGAAGGGTGGATGAGCCAGCACAAGCGCTAGGATCAGCCCTGCGCCCAGTGCGCCACGAGGCCCACAGCCTCGTGCAGGCATGATGGCCAAAGCCCGCAAGACCGGAAGCACCGGCCTCGCGGGCTTTGCCGCTGAATAGACAAGAGTTTGGAGTAAAAGCGATGACGTCCCCACAACTGCATGAGCTCGTGCTGATCTGCCGCGAGGCGGATGTAGAGACCGTCAGCGATGCGCTGATGGAGATCGAATCGCTGGCCGTCTCGGTGGAAGACGCCGATGCCGACACGCCGGCCGAGCACGCGCTGTTTGGCGAGCCCGGCATGCCGGCCCCCAAGGCGGGCTGGGACCGCTCCGTCGTCAAGGCCTTGTTCGATGGCGAGCAGGCAGCCACCGAGGCCGCCGCCCTGCTGCTGGCTCAGGACTGGGCCGCTGAGGTCCATGTGCAGGCCATCCAGGCCGTCGTTGAACAGGATTGGGTGCGTCTGACGCAATCGCAGTTCGCCCCGGTGGAGATCACGCCTGAGTTCTGGATCGTGCCCTCCTGGCACGAGGCGCCGCCACAGGCCAAGCAGGTGATGCGCCTGGATCCCGGCCTGGCCTTTGGCACCGGCACCCATCCAACCACCCGCATGTGCCTGCGCTGGATTGCCCACCATGCTGCCGAGGCCGCCGGCTGGGATCGCGTGCTCGACTACGGCTGTGGCTCCGGCATCCTGGCCATCGGTGCCGCGCTGCATGGTGCACGCAATATCGACGCTGTCGACATCGATCCGGCTGCCATCACGTCCAGCCGCGACAATGCCGTCGCCAACCGCGTGGAGCTGCGCACCGCCATGCCCGATGCGGCCCAGGGCGAGTACCCACTGGTGCTGGCCAATATCCTGGCCATGCCGCTGAAGCTGCTGGCGCCGCTGCTGTGTTCACACCTGGCCCCCGGCGCGCATCTGGTGCTGGCCGGCATTCTTGAGCGCCAGGCCGACGAGCTGAAAGCCGCCTATGCGCCCTGGGTGAAGCTGGACGTCAGCGACTGCGAAGAGGGCTGGATCCTGATGACGGCACAGCGCGTCTGATGCCACCACGCGTCACGCCGCCGCCGGCCACCAGAGTGAGCGTCTTCACCGGGGTGGAAGTCGCAACAAGCATGGCATCATCGCGGCCATGAGTCTTGCCACCCGCTGTACCGCCTGCGGCACCATCTTCCGCGTCGTGCAGGATCAGCTGCGCGTATCCGATGGCTGGGTACGGTGCGGCCGCTGTGCCGAGGTCTTCGACGCCCGCGAGCAGCTGTTCGATATGGACCGCGAAGCGCCGCCACCCTGGCCGCCGCGCCGCAGCGGTGTCGATGAAAACGTCGGCCAAGACGTCGATGCGTATGCGCCGCCGCCAGACATCGTCGTACCGCCCGCGCCGGCGAGCCCGCCCGCGCGACCACCTGCCGCGCCGCGCCCGGCCCCGGCCCATTCACCAGCGCCGGTTTCGCACGAAGAGGCGGACGCACCGCTACCCAGCTGGGCGGTGTCCGAGCCCGGCGCGGCGAGTGCAAGACCTGACCCTCACGCCAGCTTCAGCAGCGAGGAGGAGAGGCGCGAACCCTTCTTTGATCCACCGGCCAGCGAACCCGATCCGCGCGCCGATCTGCCCGAGCCCCGTGGCCTGCGCACTGAGCCTGACGAACCGCTGCTGCCGCCGCCCGACAGCCCGGATGTGGTGTTGGCCCCTGGCCTCGCCGCTGCAGCACAGCAGGCTGCCGCGCCGGAAGCCGAGCCTGACGCTCAGAAGAAACGCGCCGGCAAGAACAAATCACGCAAGCCGGAGCCCAAGCCTGGTTTTGTGAAGCGAGCCGAAGGCCAGGCACGCTGGCAACGCCCCGGTGTGCGCATTGCGCTATCGCTGCTCGGCGTGATGCTGAGTGGCGCACTGGCCGCACAGGCAGCGCTGCACTTCCGCGATGCCATCGCCGCGCAGTATCCGCAGGCCCGCCCCCTGCTGCAATCGATGTGCGGCTTGGCCGGCTGCGAATTGCAGCCGTGGCGGCGCATCGATGCCATCAGCGTGGACAGCAGTGCACTGACGCAGGCCAGTTCCGGCAATCACTACAAGCTCAGCCTGACACTGCGCAACAAGAGCCCCTGGGAGCTGGCGCTGCCCGCGGTGGAGCTGAGCCTGACCGACAGCGGCGGCGGCTTGATCACCAAGAAGGCGCTGTCGCCCCAGGACTTCAAGCTCGAGCGCAACAGCATTGCCGGCGGCGCTGAGCAGCCGCTGCAGATCGTCTTCAGCACTGGATCACAGAAGGTCAGTGGCTACACGATAGAGATCTTCCACCCCTGATCGCCATCGCGCTGACAGACTCAGCGAGAGAAAAAGAAAACCCGGCCGAGGCCGGGTTTCTCATGTTCAGCCCCGGGGACGAGGCTGAAGGGCCTTGCGCGACTTAGGGCTTGTTGCCAGTCGGGAAGGGCCAGGCAGCTTGCGGGCTCAGGGCCGTCTTGGCAGCAGGGGCTGCAGGGGCAGGCTTGGCAGCAGGCGCTGCAGCGGCCTTCTTGGCGGCGGCCTTCTTCGGAGCGGCGGCAGCCTTAACCGGGGGCTTCTTGGTTGCAGCGGCCTTGGCAGGAGCAGCAGCCTTCTTCGGTGCAGCAGCCTTCTTGGCAGGAGCAGCAGCCTTCTTCGGTGCGGCAGCCTTCTTGGCAGGAGCGGCAGCCTTCTTCGGTGCAGCAGCCTTCTTGGCAGGAGCGGCAGCCTTCTTCGGTGCAGCAGCCTTCTTCGCCGGAGCAGCAGCCTTCTTAGGTGCAGCGGCCTTCTTCGCCGGAGCAGCAGCCTTCTTAGGGGCGGCAGCCTTCTTCGCCGGAGCAGCAGCCTTCTTAGGCGCAGCAGCCTTCTTCGCCGGAGCAGCAGCCTTCTTAGGGGCAGCGGCCTTCTTCGCCGGAGCAGCGGCCTTCTTGGCCGGAGCGGCCTTCTTTGCCGGAGCAGCAGCCTTCTTGGCCGGAGCGGCCTTCTTCGCCGGAGCAGCGGCCTTCTTGGCCGGAGCGGCCTTCTTCGCGGGAGCAGCGGCCTTCTTAGCCGGCGCAGCCTTCTTTGCAGTTGCCATGTTGTTTCTCCTTGATCAAGTGGAAAGAGCACTGCCTGTGGCGGACCGGTCCGCCTCAACGCAGTTATCCATCGCCCGAGAGTCGCCCAGGAGGAGCGCCTCAGTACGATGAATGGGGGCGCAAGGCCTGGCCACCGCTTCTATGTCGGCAACTGCAGGCATTGCAAAGCTTGATCTCATCGTGAGACTTTCAAACAAGGACTGTTCGGCGCCGCACCCACGTGCGCCCTGTCAATCCCAACTCAGCGCGCCACCGGACTGGTACTCGATGACGCGGGTTTCGAAGAAGTTGCGTTCCTTCTTCAGGTCAATCATTTCGCTCATCCAGGGGAACGGGTTTTCCTCGTTCGGGAAGAGCTCCTCGAGGCCGATCTGCGTGGCGCGACGGTTCGCGATATAGCGCAGATAGCCCTTGAACATGGAGGCATTGAGGCCCAGCACGCCACGTGGCATGGTGTCCTCGGCATAGCGGTATTCGAGCTCGACGGCCTTCAGGAATAGCGCCTTGATCTCGGCCTTGAACTCGGCCGTCCAGAGCTGCGGGTTCTCGAGCTTGATCTGGTTGATCAGGTCGATACCGAAATTGCAGTGCATGGACTCGTCGCGCAGGATGTACTGGTACTGCTCGGCCGCACCGGTCATCTTGTTCTGGCGCCCCATGGCCAGGATCTGCGTGAAGCCGACGTAGAAGAACAGCCCTTCCATCAGGCAGGCAAAGACGATCAGGCTCTTCAGCAGGGTCTGGTCGTTCTCCAGCGTGCCGGTCACGAACAGCGGATCCATGATCGCGTCGATGAACGGGATCAGGAACTCGTCCTTGTCGCGGATCGACTGCACCTCGTGATAGGCGTTGAAGATCTCGCTCTCATCCAGCCCCAGCGATTCGACGATGTACTGATAGGCATGGGTGTGGATCGCTTCCTCGAAGGCCTGGCGCAGCAGGAACTGGCGAGCCTCGGGGGCGGTGATGTGGCGGTAGGTGCCTAACACGATGTTGTTGGCAGCCAGCGAATCGGCGGTGACGAAGAAGCCGAGATTGCGCTTGATGATGCGGCGCTCGTCTTCGCTCAGACCGGCCGGGTCCTTCCACAGCGCGATGTCGCGGGACATATTCACTTCCTGCGGCATCCAGTGATTTGCGCAGGTAGCAAGGTATTTTTCCCAGGCCCACTTGTACTTGAAGGGCACGAGCTGGTTGACGTCGGTCTGGCCGTTGATGATGCGCTTGTCGGCCGCGTTGACGCGGCGCGTGCTGCTGGCCTGGGCCGAGCCGGCGGGCGAGGCAGCATGTTGCGAAGGCAGGGAAGTCGCTGCGGCGACTGCAGCACGAGCGTCCGGCGTGACGGCCGTCGCTGCGATTGAGGGGGCGCCGGATGCAGCGTTCTGCGTGGCGCTTTGAGTAGGCTTCAGGTCTTCTTCCCAAACCAACATGGTGGACTTCCTATCGTGGCGAATTATCAGAGTGTTGTGTTCGAACACCAAGGACTTCTTGACATCAAAGCGACTTCGCTGTTGCTCGATCGCATCGCTAACGTCTTGAATTGGCGTACTGTTTTTCAGACTTTTTCAGCGCTTGCCGGCCGCGCTGCTGGCCTGCCGCTTCAAGCGCCGATCTGCGGCGCAGTGGCTGAGCTTTCGACGCCAGCGTTCGAGGTAAGCGTTTGATGCAAGTGTTCATCGATGTTCTGCCGGGCCTGCCGGTCAAGGCGCTGCAGCGCATCGATGAACACTCGGGGTCCGAGTGCTGCGCCAGACCCGGCCTGAGCCGTGAAAGGCGCATGGGGTGGACGGCACGGCGGGGTGCGCCGTCCACATCCGCTCTTACTGGCAAGCCTCGCAGTCGGGGTTGTCGATCGAGCAGAACTTGATGTCGGTGGCCGGCGTTGCATCGGCCTCGACGGCCGGTGCGGCCTGCACCGGTGCGGCAGCAGCGGGCGCCGCTTGCAGACCAGCCCCCGAGGACACCGCATTGAGCTGACCCGACTTGGTCACCGTGCTCTTCTCGGCGTGGGTGGCGCCCATGGTGCGCAGGTAGTAGGTCGTCTTCAAGCCGCGCAGCCAGGCCAGCTTGTAGGTCTCGTCGAGCTTCTTGCCCGAGGCGCCGGCCATATAGATGTTCAGGCTCTGTGCCTGATCGATCCACTTCTGGCGGCGTGCGGCGGCCTCGACCAGCCACTGCGTCTCGACCTCGAAGGCGGTCGCATACAGCGCCTTCAGCTCTTCCGGCACGCGGTCGATACGGCGCAGCGAACCGTCGAAGTGCTTCAGGTCCATCACCATCACGTCGTCCCACAGGCCCAGCTGCTTGAGGTCGCGGACCAGCGATTCGTTGATGACGGTGAACTCGCCGGACAGATTGGACTTGACCGACAGATTGCCAAAGCAAGGCTCGATCGAGGCGTCGACGCCGATGATGTTGGAGATCGTCGCCGTCGGCGCGATCGCCACGCAGTTGCTGTTGCGCATGCCATGCTGGGCGATGCGGGCGCGCAGCGCGTCCCAGTCCAGCGTCGTCGTGCGGTCGACCTCGACATAGCCACCGCGCTCCTTGGCCAGCAGGTCCAGCGAGTCGATCGGCAGGATGCCGCGATCCCACAGCGAACCGCGGTAGGAGGAATAGCGACCACGTTCCTCGGCCAGCTGGGTGGAGGCCCAGTAGGCGTAGTAGCAGATCGCTTCCATCGAACGGTCGGCGAACTCGACCGCTTCCTGCGAGGCGTAAGGCGTGCGCAGTGCATACAGCGCATCCTGGAAGCCCATCAGGCCCAGGCCGACCGGGCGGTGGCGCAGGTTCGAGTCGCGCGCCTTCTTGACGGCGTAGTAGTTGATGTCGATGACGTTGTCCAGCATGCGCATGGCCGTGGCAATCGTCTTCTTCAGCTTGTCGTGGTCGATGACCTTCTTGCCGTCGTCAGTCATGCGCAGGTGCTGAACCAGATTGACCGAACCGAGGTTGCAGACGGCGATCTCGCTGTCGTTGGTGTTCAGCGTGATCTCGGTGCAGAGGTTGGACGAGTGCACCACGCCGACATGCTGCTGCGGCGAGCGGACATTGCAGGCGTCCTTGAAGGTGATCCAGGGATGGCCGGTCTCGAACAGCATCGACAGCATCTTGCGCCACAGGTCCTTGGCCGGCATGCGCTTGAACAGCTTGATCTCGCCACGGTCAGCCTTGGCCTCGTACTCGACATAGGCCTTCTCGAAGGCGGTGCCGAACAGATCGTGCAGATCGGGGCAGGTCGAAGGGCTGAACAGCGTCCAGTCACCACCGTCCATGACACGGCGCATGAACAGATCGGGGATCCAGTTCGCGGTGTTCATGTCGTGGGTACGGCGGCGGTCGTCGCCGGTGTTCTTGCGCAGCTCCAGGAACTCTTCGATGTCCAGATGCCAGGACTCCAGATAGGCACAGACGGCGCCCTTGCGCTTGCCCCCCTGGTTCACGGCCACGGCGGTGTCGTTGACGACCTTCAGGAAGGGCACGACGCCTTGCGACTTGCCGTTGGTGCCCTTGATGTGCGAACCCAGGGCGCGCACCGGGGTCCAGTCATTGCCCAGGCCGCCAGCGAACTTGGACAGTAGCGCGTTTTCCTTCAGCGCCTCGTAGATGCCGTCCAGATCGTCGGCCACCGTCGTCAGATAGCAGCTGGACAGCTGCGAGCGACGGGTGCCGGAGTTGAACAGCGTCGGCGTGCTGGACATGAAGTCAAACGACGACAGCACCTCATAGAACTCGATGGCACGGGCTTCGCGGTCGATCTCGTTCAGCGCCAGGCCCATGGCCACGCGCATGAAGAAGGCCTGCGGCATCTCGATCCGCTTGCCTTCGGTATGCAGGAAGTAGCGATCGAACAGGGTCTGCAGGCCCAGGTAGTCGAACTGGAAGTCGCGCTCGGCCTTCAGGGCCGCGCCGAGCTTGGCCAGGTCGTACTGTTGCAGACGCTCGTCCAGCAGCTCGGCCTGCACGCCCTTCTTGATGAAGCCGGGGAAGTACTCGGCATAGCGGCTGTGCATCTGCTCCTGAGTCACCTCTTCGCCGAGGATCTCGCGGCGGATGGTGTGCATCAACAGGCGCGCCGTGGCGCGGGTATAGCCGGGATCCTTTTCGATCAGGGTGCGGGCGGCCAGGATGGCGGCCTTGTAGACCTCGTCGATGGGCACGCCGTCATACAGATTGCGCTTGGTCTCGGCCAGGATGGGCTCGGGCTTCACGTCCGCGCCGAGGTTCGCGCAGGCGGACACGATCAAGGCCTGCAGCTTGCCCAGATCCAGCGGCACGCGTTGGCCACCGTCAATCACCGTCAGCGCCGGCTCGGCGGGATGAGCCACCGTCTCGCCCTGGCGTGCGCGCTCTTGAGTGCGACGCTCGCGGTACAGCACATAGGCGCGCGCCACTTCATGATGGCCGCCACGCATCAGGCCCAGTTCAACCTGGTCCTGCACGTCTTCAATATGGAAGGTGCCGCCGCTCGGACGCGAACGCAGCAGTGCACGCACCACCGCCTCGGTCAGGCCGTCCACCGTTTCGCGCACGCTGGCCGAGGCCGCACCGCTGGTGCCATGCACGGCCAGAAAGGCCTTCATCAAGGCGATGGCAATCTTGCTCGGCTCAAACGACACCACCGCACCATTGCGGCGAATGATTTGATAGGCCAGATACGCCGACTGCTTGGGGGCAGTGGCAGTCGTGGCCTCGCGTGCAGTGCCGGCCTCGTGGGCGGTGCTGGCGACAACGGTTTGCATGAATCTTCCTTGTCTTTTTTGCGTTAATGCAGAGAACAAAAAACCCGGGCCCGCCGTGGCAGCGTTCCCAAGTTCTCGGTTCTACGTTGGATAGGGCCCTTCCCCGTGCGCTGACGCGCCGCGCCGTGTGTGGCTCATGCCCTCACAAACAGCGCTCTGCAAATCCTGCAGCAGGTACTTCATCAAGGCTTTTTGGCCAGCCCGCTCAAGCCGATTGCCGCCGTGGATTGCTCCCGCTGAACGCAGCGAAAGCTCATCATGGGTGGCGCAAGCGCGAGGCATATTGATGTGTTTGCCAGGTCAGCAGGATAGCATGAAGAGACACTATATCTGGGGGTACACCCACCTTCAAGCACTACAGATAGCGTTCAAACCCCGTTGACCACGGTGGCGCAAAGCGCTAGTGAAGCGTCCCTAAAAGCGGGCTGACACGGCTGGTTCGCGCGCTTGCCCCGATGCCATCGGGGTCTGCGCGTGCAGGGCCAGATTTGGCGCGGCCTGCGACGATGAAGCGACCGCAAAGCCGCATCAAATCGAGGCCTCTGAAAGCGCCGCCAGATCACATCGCGTCGAAGCGCCCGATCAGCGCGCCAGGTGCGCCAGCCGCAGCTGCGAAAGCCATCCCCAGCTTTAGGGACAAGGCGAGGGAGACGACTGTCCCGGTGGCGCGTAAGCAGCGGCAACAGCGGCGACAAAGCATCTCGCTGAGGCAAGCACCCGACGATGCTGCGTCGCTCAGCCTGGCAGAAAGGGGAAGCGCTCGCGCGGCCAGCCCAGCAGGGCCTGCAGGCGCAGCCAGTCAAAACCTGGCCCCGGATCGCGCTTGCGGCCGGGCGCGATATGTTCATGGCCAGCCACCGCGGCCACCGGGTAGCGCGCCGCCAGGCGCGGCAGCAGCATCGCCAGCGCCGCGTACTGCGCAGCCTCGAACAGACCGCCCTCCAGCCCCTCCAGCTCGATGCCGATCGAGAAGTCGTTGCAGGCCTCGCGTTCGCCAAAGCGCGACACACCGGCATGGCGGGCGCGCCGCTCACAGTCGACAAACTGTAGCAGCGCACCGTCGCGGCGGATCAGGAAATGCGCCGACACCCTGAGGCTGCGCAGCTGATCGAAATAGGGATGGGCGTCGCAGTCCAGCGTGTTGGTGAACAGCCGCTCGATCTCATCGCCGCCAAACATGCCGGGCGGCAGGCTGATCGAGTGCAGCACGATCAGGCTGATCTGTTCACCGACAGGCCGCTCGTCCACATTGGGCGAGGCGCGATGAAGGGCGCCGTCCAGCCAGCCGCCCGACCAAGCACCCAAGCAACCGCCTGGCTCAGCCATCGGCGCCCTCGCCGGCCTCGGCAGCCTCGCCCACATTGACGCCCAGCCGCGCCATCCGGTAGCGCATCTGGCGCAGCGACAGGCCCAGGCTGGCTCCGGCCGCGGTGCGGTTGTTGCGATGCGCCTCCAGCGCGCGCACCAGGATGCGCCGCTCGACCTCATCCAGATGGACCGCCAGATCGGTGGGCAGCGGCACCTCGTTGGCGCCCGGTATCGCGGCGACTGGCATCTCGCTGGCGACCGGCTCCTCCAGCGGCATGGCCTCGCTGACCGGGCTTTCGGGCTGATCGAGCAAGGCTTCGGGCAAGCCCAGATCGACCGCCTCGATGCTGTCGCCGCCGGACAGCGCCAGCGCGCGATGCAGCAGGTTTTCGAGCTCGCGCACATTGCCCGGGAAGGCATAGCGGCGCAGCAGGGCCAGGCCGGAGTCACCGAGCCGCGGTGCCGGCTCGATGCCAGCATCGCGGGCGATGCGCTCCAGCACACGGGCCGAGATCGCCGGCAGGTCTTCCAGCCGTTCACGCAGTGGCGGCACGCGGATCTGAATCACATTGAGCCGGTAAAACAGGTCCTGACGGAAGCGCCCAGCCGCGACCTCGGCGGCCAGGTCCTTGTGCGTGGCGCTGAGGATGCGCACATTGACCGGCGCCTCAACCACCGCGCCCACCGGCCGCACCGAGCGCTCCTGAATCGAGCGCAGCAGCTTCGATTGCATGGCCAGCGGCAGATCGCCGATCTCGTCGAGAAACAGCGTGCCGCCATGTGCGGCCTGGAAGAAGCCCTCGCGGTCTTCGGCCGCGCCGGTGAAGGCGCCCTTGCGATAACCGAAGAATTCCGCTTCCAGCAGCTGCTCGGGAATGGCGCCGCAGTTGACGGCGATAAACGGTTGCGGCGCGCGCACGCTGACCTCATGGATGGAGCGCGCAACCAGCTCCTTGCCGGTGCCCGACTCGCCTTGCAAGAGCACCGGCGCCATGCTGCGCGCGACCTTCTCGATCAACGAGCGCACCTGGCGCATGGCCTCCGAATCGCCGGCCAGCCGCGGCACGGCGTTGGGCGCCGGCGGCGGACGCACCGGCTTGCTCGGCGCCGCCGGGGCACGCACCCCTTCCGACGATGCCTCCTGCGCCGCTTCGGCCGATGCCGCTGGCCGTTCAGACGGCAGCTGCGAAGGCACGACCGAAGGCATCGCATGCGGCAGGCGGCCCAGCGCCGCGGCGACGACCATGCGGAACTGGCGCAGGTCGACCGGTTTGGTCAGGTAGTCATACGCGCCGGCCTTCAGCGCCTCGACCGCGTTCTCGGCCGAACCAAAGGCGGTGATCACCAGCGCCTTCTCGCGCCGGCCCTGCGCCTCAAGCCAGTTCAGCACGTCCAGGCCCGAGCCGTCAGGCAGGCGCATATCGGTGATCACGGCGCTGTAGGGGCGCTGCTGCAGCCGGGCAATCGCGTCCTCGACGCTGCCGGCGCTGTCCAGCTCATAACCCTCACGCAGCAGGGTCAGCTCGTAAAGCGTGCGCAGATCGGGCTCGTCATCAATGACGAGCAGGCTGTAGCTCGGGCTGTTGGCACTCATGCGGGCCGGCTCCTTGGGTCGGGGCTGCGCACGCTGCCCACGCGGGGCAACAAGACGCGGAATTCATTGCCGGGCGGGGTGCGCTCACGGGCACTGCGGTATTCGATGCGACCGCCGTAACGCTCACAGAGTTCACGGCAGATGTAAAGCCCCAATCCCGAACCGCGGCTGCGCGTAGAGAAGAAGGGCTCGAACAGATGCTTCTCGATCTCGGCGGGAATCACCTCGCCCTCGCTGAACACGCTGAGCAGTGCCCAGCTGTCGGACTGCGGCGCCAGCCGCAGCTGCACCGTACGCAGGCCGCGCGGCGCATGGCGCAAGGCGTTGTCAAGCAGATTGACCAGCACGCGGCGCAGGTGTTCGGGCTCGAAGCTGACCATCAGCGGCTGCGCGGGCAGCTGGCAATCGAGCAGGCCGCCGGGCGAGAGCTGGTTGGTGCTCAGCCAGTCGGTGCAGGTCTCGCTGATCAGTTGCGCCGCATCCAGGGCCACGGGCTCGGGTACGGCGCCCGGCGCCACTTCCATCACATCGTCGACGATGCGCTTGAGCCGCTGCACATTGGAGGCGACCATGCGCGTCAGCTGCTGCGAGCGGCTGTCGTTCAGATCCTCGCCGAGCAGAGCATTGGCCTGGTCGATCGCCGCCAAGGGATTGCGGATCTCATGCGCAATGCCGGCCGACACCCGGCCCATCGCAGCCAGCTTCTCCTGCCGGCTGCGCGCCTGCACGGTGCGGTTGTCTTCGATGAAGAGCACACAAAGGTCTTCATCGGTGCTGGCGTCGCGACGGCGGGTGAAGCGCATGCGCAGGCGCAGGCTGCGCTGCGTGCCGCCCTCGAAGCTGAGCTGCACATCACGGCCCTCCTCGGGCCAGCCGCCCTGGGCGAAAGCTTGGTCCACCGCCTGCACCAAGGCCCCCCAAGCCTGTGCGCTGCGCAGCTGGAAGGGCGCGGAGCGCACCGGCTGCCGATCGGCCAGCAGGGTGCGCGCGGCCGGATTGGCGGCACGCACGCGGCCGCGGCGGTCCACCACGAGCACGCCTTCCTGCATCTCATCGATCACCAAGCGATTCAGTTCGGCCTGCTGGCGGGCCAGCTCCATGCTGCCGCGCGCTGCACGCTCCTCGCGAGCCAGCCGGTTGGCCAGCTCGCTGGCCAGCAGGCTGACCACGAAGAAGCCGGTGCCGGCCAGACCGGCCTGCGTCATCCGCAGCCCGGCATCGGCGCCCCACCAGAGGTTCAGCGCCACCACGCCCAGCATGATCAGCGCCGCCAGCGCCGCCGTCGCCAGCGCCGAAAGCCGGGGCGTCAGCACGCCGGCCATCATCACCGGCAGGATAAAGAGCGCGCCATAGCTAACACCGGCACTGCTGTCCAGCGCATGCAAGAGTCCGAAGAAAGTCAGGTCCAGGCCGATGCAGGCCCACCACTGTGGGCTGCTGAGCCGCATCCGGCCCTGACCATCGCCACGCTTGCGCATCGGCGGCCAATTGGGCAGCACCCACAAGAGCGTGGCCTCGGCGGCATAGCCCATGCACAGCAGCAGGGTCCATTGCGGCGCATGGCCGCCCAGCACCAGCGATACGATCTGCGCCGCCACCAGGGCGAGGCCCAGTGTCAGCCGGGCGGCGAGAAAAGCCCGGTAAAGCCGCTGAAAGCCACTGTCGCCCTGCGTCAACCGCCGGGCGTGGCGGAAGAAGAACTGCGACGCCTCGCTGTCCAGTGTCGCGGTGGCAGCCACGGCCTCGGGCAACTCAGCCGTCCACTCCGCTTCCCATTGGTTGGGCCCGAACCAGGACTGCGCATCGTCGCTAGCGCGGCGCGAACGGCGCTCGGCGCCGCGGCGGTCGCTGCGACGGCGGTCGCCATGGCGACGCTCACTGGCCTCAGCTTCGCTCACCGCCACGCGCCTCGTAGGCCGCCCGGTGAGCGGCCGAGCAAAACTGTCCGCCGCGCCCCGGCAAGGCCTCGGCCGCGGGCAGATGCAGCCCGCACTCGGTGCAACGCAGCATCGCCTGCGGGGTCGGGTCTTGCGCCGGCTTGTTAGTCCCGGTCGAGCCCGCCTGCCCCGCGCCCGGCGTTCCATCTCGGCCGCGCTTGAAACCAATCAGGAACACCGCCAGGGCCAGCAGCAAGAGCATCAGCAGAAATTTCATTCAGCCTCCGCTCGCGCGTTGCAGCACCACTTCCAGCACAAAGCGGGTGCCGGCATAGGACAGCAGCAGCAGCGCCGCGCCAAAGTACAGCCAGCGGGTCGCCCGCCGGCCGCGCCAACCAAACACCCGCCGCCCGAGCAGCAAACCACTCAGCACCAGCCAGCCCAGCACCGACAGCAGGGTCTTGTGATCCCAGCGCCAATGCGGTGTGAACCACCAGCCCAAGAGCAGCGCCAGTGAGAGCACGGCAACACCTGCCCCCACGAATTGAAAGGTCAGCCGCTCCAGGCGCAGCAAGGGCATGCCCAGGGCCAGCGGCGCGCCGGCCACAGCCGTGGCGCCCTTGCCACGCAAGCGCATCTGGCTCTCGGCGCGGTTCAGCATCGCCGCATGCAGCACGGCCACGCCAAACAAGCCATAGGAGGCCAGGCCCAGCACCCAGTGCAGCGGCGCCCACGGCGAGGCGGCGGCCGGCCGGCTCTCGCCAGGAAAGGCCCAGGCCAGCAGCACCGTCGCCGCGGCCAGGCCCGACAGCACCCGGCGCACGCCCGGCAGCGGCACCAGCCGGCTCTCGACCAGATAGACGGCCAGGATCAGCCAGGTCGTCATCGACAGCGCCGGCGCGAAGCCGAAGCGCGCACCTTCCTGCGCCAGGCCCAGGCCGGTGATGTCGATCAGCAGCGCCAGCAGGTGCAGCCCGAAGGCCAGCGGCAGCACGCCGCCGAGTCGGCGCTGGCTCGATTCGGCTGTCGCCAGAGCGATCAGATAGGCCAAAGCGGCGATCACGCTGCCGGCGCCGAGCACCTGTTGCGCCGCCTCTGGAGACACGAACGATAAAATCATCGCCACAGTGTACTTTTGCGCGCTCACTTTGACGGTGACGCGAACCCTCGATGGCATCCACCCTGACCGACCGCCTGAGCCAGCTCGTGAAAACGATGCGTGGCCAGGCCCGCATCACCGAAAGCAATGTGCAGGACATGTTGCGCGAAGTGCGCATGGCCCTGCTGGAGGCCGACGTGGCCCTGCCCGTCGTGCGCGACTTCATCGCCCGCGTCAAGGAAAAGGCGCTGGGCACCGAGGTGGTGGGTTCGCTGAACCCCGGCCAGGTGCTGGTCTCCATCGTCCACAAGGAACTCGCCGCCACCATGGGCGAGGGCATTGCCGACATCAATCTCGCCGCGCAGCCGCCGGCAGTGATCCTGATGGCCGGCCTGCAGGGCGCCGGTAAGACGACGACCACCGCCAAGCTGACCAAGCACCTGATCGAGAAGCGCAAGAAAAAGGTGCTGACCGTCTCGGCCGACGTCTACCGCCCCGCCGCCATCGAACAGCTCAAGACCGTCACCGCCCAGGCCGGCGGCGAATGGTTTGCCTCCAGCCCCGATCAGAAGCCGCACGACATCGCGCTGGCCGCGATAGACTACGCCAAGAAGCATTACTTCGATGTGCTGCTGGTCGACACCGCCGGCCGCCTGGCCATCGACGAAGCGTTGATGGCCGAGATCCGCGATCTGCACGCGACGCTGAACCCGGTCGAAACCCTGTTCGTCGTTGACGCGATGCAGGGCCAGGATGCGATCAACACGGCCAAGGCCTTCAAGGAAGCCCTGCCGCTGACCGGCGTAATCCTGACCAAGCTCGATGGCGATTCACGTGGTGGTGCCGCGCTGTCGGTGCGCCAGATCACCGGTGCGCCGATCAAGTTCGCCGGCACCTCGGAAAAGATCGACGGCCTGGAGGTCTTCGATGCCGAACGCCATGCCGGCCGCGTGCTGGGCATGGGCGATATCGTCGCCCTGGTCGAGGAAGTGACCAAGGGCGTTGACATGGCCGCCGCCGAGAAGCTGGCCAACAAGCTCAAGACCGGCGACGGCTTCGATCTGAACGACTTCCTGGCCCAGATCTCCTCGATGAAGAAGATGGGCGGCCTATCCAGCCTGATGGACAAGCTGCCGACCCAGATGGCCGCCAAGGCCGGCCAGGCCGATATGGACCGGGCCGAGCGCGATATGAAGCGCATGGAAGGCATCCTCAACGCCATGACCGCCAAGGAACGCGCCCAGCCGGCCCTGCTGATGGACGGCAAGAGCAAGGCCAGCCGCAAGCGCCGCATCGCCGCCGGTGCCGGCGTGCAGATCCAGGAGGTCAACCGCCTCCTGAATCAGTACGACCAGATGCAGTCGATGATGAAAAAGATGAGCGGCGGTGGGCTGTTCAAGATGATGAAGAAGATGGGCGGGCTCAAGGGCATGAAGGGGATGATGGGGGGTATGTAATGTGCCCCCGGCTCGCGGGTACGCGAGCCACCCCCTTGGGGAAGGTCTGCATAAGTCGGCGTGGGCCGTGGTTGAGAGAAAAGGTGCGGCCACGTAGGCGCGCTGCGAAGGTCGGGCTGGTGGCCCGACAGCCGAGCAGCGCAACACCCGTGGGGGCCCCTTTTCTCTCAACCCGCAGGGCAAGCACCAGCCAAGCCCTGCCGGTGTTGCGAGACTTGCGCAGGCCACCAGCCTGAGCTGCGTCTCGCGCCTAGGCAGGCCTAGGCTGGTGCTTGCCACGACCCACGCCGACTTATGCAGACCTTCCTTTGGGGTGAAGTCAGTGCGGGGCGGTGGCCCCGGCGCTGGCTTCCTCGGCGCCTCGCCTTGGGGCGGCCCGGCGGCGGGCGCGGCCTGGATCCGCCCTCATGCGCCCAACAAGGCCTGCCCGCAGACGCGCAGCGTCTGCCCCGTCACGCCAAGCGATTCCGGCAGCGCCAGAAAGGCGACGGCCTCGGCCACATCGCGTGGCTGGCCGCCCTGTGCCAGCGCATTCATACGCCGCCCGGCCTCGCGGATCAGCAGCGGAATGCGCCGTGTCATCTCGGTCTCGATAAAGCCCGGTGCCACCGCATTGACACTGATGCCGCGTGGTGCCAGCAACGCCGCGCGTGCCGCCACGTAGCCGATCAAAGCCGCCTTGCTGGTCGCGTAATTGGTCTGGCCCAGATTGCCGGCGATGCCGCTGATCGAGGACAGGCAGATCTCGCGGCCTCCCTCGTTCAAGAGCCCACCCGCATCCAGCGCCGCGTCGATGCTGAGAATGGCCTGAAGATTGACGGCCATCACCTGCTGCCATTCGGCCTCGCTCATCTTCAGCAGGGTACGGTCGCGGGTGATGCCGGCGTTGTGCACCAGCACATCCAGGCCGCGGCCTTGGGCGCACAGCCAATCGCAGAGTGCCGCCGGCGCCTGCGCCGTGCTGATGTCCAGGGTCAGCGCCTCGCCATTCAGGCGCCGCGCCAGCGCCTGCAGCGGCTCGGCCGCAGCGGGCACGTCTACACACAGCACCCGCGCGCCCTCCTCGGCCAGACGCTCCGCCGTGGCGGCGCCCAGGCCACGCGCCGCCCCGGTGACCAGCGCCAGGCGGCCTGCCAGGCGCGGCGCGGCGAGGGGCTCCGCCACACCGCCCGGCAATGCAGCGCTGAGCGCCAGCACCCGGCCCGACACATAGGCGCTGCGCCGGCTGCAAAAGAAACGCAGCGGCCCGAGCAGCCGATCAGCGGCTTGCCCGTCGGCCCATCGCGGCAGCTGCAGTGCATTGGCGGTGGCGGCCAGCCGGCCCACCTCCTTGGCCAGGCTGCGCACAAAGCCTTCGATGGCGCGCGCCACAGCGGCCGCTTCGGCAGAGCCGGCATCGGCCGGGTCTGGCGCCAAGACCAGCAGCCGCGCATGCGGCGCGAGCTGGCGCAGCACCGGGCCGAAGAAGCCGCGCAAGCCGGCCAGTGCGGCCACATCGCAGCAGCCGGTGGCGTCCAGCACCGCCAGTTCGATGCGCTCTTGCGTGGACCACACCGGGCCCGGTTTCAGGCTCGCTCCCAAGGCCTGCAGCGCCGCCCTTGCCGCATCGCCCGCATGGCCACCGGGCAGCGTGCCCCAGGCCACGGCGCGGCCGGCCAGCTCGTCGCTGCGGTAGCCGCCGGCCTCACGGCGCAGTGGGCGCGGGCTGGGCAGGCCCAGCGCCCGGATCAGCGGGCCACTGAAACGGCCAGCAGCCAGGCGCAGCAAGGTGTCGTGTGCATCGGTCATCGTGAATTCCTTCAGGGCGATACTGAACTGGTCAACCGTCCTGCTCATTAAAATTCGCGGCTCCCCATCAGCCGCCACCAAGGACACGCCCATGCTGACCGGAACCGTACGCAGGGTCGCCATTGTGGCGGCCAACCGCACGCCGTTTGCGCGCTCCAACACCGCCTATTTCGAGCTGAGCAATCTGCGCATGTTGAGCGATGTGCTGCAGGGCCTGGTGCAAAAGACCGGGCTGCAGGGGCAGCGCCTGGGCGAGGTTGTTGGTGGCGCGGTGATGAAGCATTCGCGCGACTGGAATCTGGTGCGCGAAGCGACGCTGGCGAGCGGCCTTGACCCGGCCACACCGGCCTTTGATGTGCAGCATGCCTGCGGCACCGGCCTGGAAGCCGCCATCCTGGTGGCCAACAAGATCGCGCTCGGCCAGATCGAGGCCGGCATCGCCTGCGGCACCGACACCACCTCGGACGCCCCCATCGCCGTCAACCGCGGCCTGCAGCGCGCGCTGATGCGCGTGAACGCGGCGCGCAGCACCGGTGCGCGGCTGGCCGCTGCGTTGCAGCTGCTCAAGCCCGGCCATCTGAAACCCGAGTTCCCGGTGAATGCCGAGCCCAGCACCGGCCAATCGATGGGCCAGCACGCGCAGCTGACCGCCGACCGCTACCGCATCGGCCGCCGCGAGCAGGACGAACTGGCCCTGGCCAGCCACCAGAATCTGGCCCGCGCCTACGAGCAAGGCTTCTTCAAAGACCTGGTGATGCCTTATCACGGCCTGGAGCGCGACAACAATCTGCGCCCCGACTCCACGCTGGAGAAGCTCGGCAAGCTGCCCGGTGCCTTCGCCAAGGGCGGCAGCATCTCAGCGGCCAACGCTTCGCCGCTCACCGACGGCGCCTCCGCCGTGCTGCTGGCCTCGGAAGACTTCGCCCAGCGCCATGGCCTGCCCATCCTGGCCTACTTCGCGGCGGCTGAAACCGCGGCGGTGGACTTCCGCGACGAGCGCGAAGGCCTCTTGATGGCGCCGGCCTATGCGGTGTCAAGAATGCTGGATCGCCACGGCCTCGCGCTGCAGGACTTTGACTTCTACGAAATCCACGAGGCCTTCGCCGCCGTGGTGCTGTGCACGCTGGCGGCCTGGGAATCGGCCGAGTTCTGCCGCGAGCGCCTGGGCCGCAGCGCGCCGCTGGGCGCGATTGATCGCAGCAAGCTCAACGTCCGCGGCAGCTCGGTCGCGGCCGGCCATCCCTTCGCCGCCACCGGCGGCCGGGTGCTCGCCACCTTGGCCAAGACGCTGGCCGAAGCCGGCCGTGGCCGCGGCTTGATCTCGATCTGCGCGGCCGGCGGCCAGGGCGTGACCGCAATTCTGGAACGCTGAAACGCCGAAGGGCGCGACCATCAAGCCGCGCCCTTCGTTCGTTAGCGCCTTGCGCGGTCTTTACTCCAGCAAGGCCTGCGCAAACTCGCGCGCGTTGAAGGTCTGCAGGTCTTCGAGCTTTTCGCCCACGCCGATGAAGTACACCGGGATCGCCCGCTCGCGCGCGATGGCGGCCAACACGCCGCCCTTGGCCGTGCCGTCGAGCTTGGTGACGATCAGGCCGGTCAGGCCCAGCGCATCGTCAAAGGCCTTGACCTGGGACAGCGCGTTCTGCCCCGTATTGCCGTCAACGACCAGCAGCACCTGATGCGGCGCATCGGCCTGGGCCTTGCCGATCACCCGCTTGATCTTCTTCAGCTCTTCCATCAAATGCAGCTGGGTCGGCAGGCGGCCGGCGGTGTCGGCAATCACCACATCGCAGCCACGCGCACGGCCGGCCGTGACGGCATCAAAGGTCACGGCCGAGGGATCACCGCCCTCCTGGCTGACGATCTCCACCCGTGTGCGATCGGCCCAGACCGACAGCTGCTCGCGCGCTGCGGCACGGAAGGTATCGGCCGCGGCCAGCAGCACTTTCTGATCGGCATCGGCCAGATGGCGGGTCAGCTTGCCAATGCTGGTCGTCTTGCCGGCGCCGTTGACGCCCACCACCATCATCACCGTCGGCGTGTGCTCACCAACGGCCAAGCCCTTCTCCAGCGGGCGCAGCAACTCGGTCAGCGACACGACCAGCATGCCACGCACGGCCGTCGGATCAGTGGCCTTGGCCTCCTTGACGCGCCGCTTCAGATCCTCCAGCAGGTACTCGGTCGCCTTGACGCCGGCATCGGCCATCAGCAGCGCCGCTTCGAGCTCTTCGTAGAGTGCATCGTCAATGCGGGTGCCGGTGAAGACCTGGGCGATGCTGGAACCGGTCTTGCGCAGGCCCTGGCGCAGCTTGTCCAGCCAGCTCTTGCGCGGCGCCTCGGCGACCGGGGCGGGGACTGGTGTAGCGACAGGCGCGGCAGCGGGGACTGGAGCAGTTGCTGCCACCGGCTGCGGTGCTGCCGGCGCCTTGACGGCGGCGCTCGCTGCAGATGCCGGGGCAGCGACCGCTGCAGCCACCGGCTCAGGCGCCGACACCGGCGCCGCCTCGCTCACGCCTTGAGCGGCAGCGACGGGCGGCTCGGCAGGCAGCGTCACTGCAGCCGGCATGACCGGCGGCGTGGCGGGCGGAGGCACGGGCGCCCCTGCCTGCGGCAGGTCCACCGCGGCCACCGGCGCAGGCGTCTCGGCCGCCTTGCCACCACCAAACTTTTTCTTGAAGAAACTGAACATGCTGCTCGACTGTGCTGTGCGATCACCCGACCGCGGCGGGGCTTGGCGACGCACAAGCCCCGGGAGATGCTGAGGGTAGCGCCGGCAAAAAACCGGGGCCCCATCGACGCGAAAAACTTTTCTCGCCGAAACGCTTGCATTGTCTCCGAAAAGCTCGTTAGAATAGAGGGCTTGAGGCGCTTTAGCTCAGCCGGTTAGAGCGACGGAATCATAATCCGCAGGTCCGGGGTTCGAATCCCTGAAGCGCCACCAAATACGAGAAACCCGCTATCGCAAGGTAGCGGGTTTTTTCTATTTCCGCGGCCAGGAATTCGACCACTCCGACCACTCGTGTAGGCCCCGCAGCCTTGCGCCCTACACATGCCTGTCACCAGCCCCTGTCAGCATCACTGACCCTGCCAAGCTGGCGGCTGTTGTACGGAATTCATCTTGCTCCCCTCCTCCTTCGCCCGCGGTCTGGCCCGAGCGGCTGGCGTGCTGCTCCTGTCAGGCGCAGCCTTGCTGGCCAACTCGGCGCCGCTTGAACCGCCGAGCGCCACGCCCCAGGAACTGAAGTTCCGCGATTTCTTCAAGCTGCCCATTGGCCCGGCCGGGCTGGAGCCGACGGCGCGCTTGCTGGCGCTGGACGGTCAGACGGTGCGGCTGCTGGCTTACATCGTGCGGCAAAACGCCGAGGACGCCATTCCCGGCCTCGTGCTGCTGGCCCCGCTGCCGGTGACGCTGGGCGATGAGGACGAGCGCTATGCCGACGATCTGCCGGCCAGCGTGGTCTATGCCCATCTGCCGGCCGAATACGCCGCCCACCCCCTGCCGCATCGGCCTGGCCTGGTGGCCGTCAGCGGCCGGCTGGAGCTGGGCTCAGCGGCGGAAGCCGATGGCCGCCGTTCGGCCGTGCGCCTCTTTCTTGATGCGGCCAGCGCCGCTGCACTGCAACCTTGATGATCGCCGTGAACCCCTCCTTCCGCCTCGCCCCTCTGACGGCCAGCCTGCTGCTGACCGCCCTGTTCAGCGCCTCGGCGCTGGCCGCGCCACAGATCAGCCGGCTGACGCCGCCGAGCGAGCTGTTCGCCTCGGGCAATCCGAACCCGCCCTATATCGCCCGCTTCCTGCCCGGCCAGCGCTTTGATCTGCAGGCCACCGTGCGGCTCGATGAAGGCCAGACGCTGGCCAACTTCGAGTTCAGTGTTGACGGCAAGCCGGTGCAGGCTGCGGCGGCAACACGCAGCATCGTCACCACCGGCCTCTCGCTGCCTGCGGGCACGAATGCGGCGGTGCTCAACCAGCGCGCCTTCTCGCTGAACACGCCGGGTGTGCACAAGCTCACCGTCACCGCCACGCAGAGCGATGGTCAGCGCGTCACGGCCGAGGGCAATTTCGAGATCGTGGCGCTGCAGCGCGGCGGCCAGCCGGTCAAGAACGTGATCATCCTGCTGGGCGACGGCATGGGCGCCACCCACCGCACGGCGGCGCGCATCATCGGCCGTGGCTATGCGCAGGGCAAGGCGATGTCGGCACTGGCGATGGACACGGCGCCCTTCACCGGCCTGGTGATGACTTCCTCGCTCGATGGCATCGTGACCGACTCGGCGCCCGGCATGTCCAACTACGTGACCGGCAACAAGGCCAACAACAACCAGGAAGGGGTGTTCCCCGACGACACGCTGGACGCCTTTGACAACCCGCGCGTCGAAAACCTGGCCGAGTTCCTGCATCGCACCCAGGGCAAGTCGCTGGGTGTGGTGACCACCGCCGACGTGTTCGACGCCACGCCGGCCGCGATGGCCGTGCACACCTCCGACCGCGGCCGCGGTACCGGCATCGTCGATCAGTTTCTCGACGACAGACACCTCACCGGCCTGCGCGTGCTGCTCGGCGGCGGCCGCAAATGGTTCCTGCCCAATGGCGATGCGCTCAAGCCCGATGGCTCGCGCGCCGGCCAGGCGCTGAACGGCTCGCAGCGCGATCGCAAGAGCGACTACCTGCTGCCCGCCGACATCGTCGCCGGCTGGGGCGCCAGTGCCGGTGCGCTGGACCCGCAGCGCGATCTGCTGCAGGACTTCCGCCAGGCCGGCTTTGCCTATGCGCCCGACCGCGCCAGCCTCGCCGAGGCCGCCCGTGCCGACAGGCTGCTGGGCCTGTTCGCCTACTCGAACATGAACGTGGCTTTCGACAAGATAGCCAAGCGCCGCGGCAGCTCGACCATCGTCGACGACTACGGCTTCCCCGACCAGCCGATGCTGGACGAGATGGCCAGCGCCGCGCTGCAGGTGCTGTCGCGCAACAAGAAGGGCTTTGTCGCACTGATCGAGGGCGCCTCGATCGACAAGCAGGCCCATCTGATGGACACCGACCGCTGGCTGCTCGAAGTGATCGAGTTCGACCGCGCGGTGCAGGTGGCCAAGGACTTCGCCGCCCGCCATCCGGACACGCTGGTCATCGTCACCGCCGACCATGAATGCTCGGGCGCGGCCATCATCGGCGCCTCGACGCGCACGGTCGATCAGATGCGCGCCGCCACCGCCACACCCACCGCGGCCGCGCTGCGCGACCAGCAGGTGGGCACCTACCAGGCCTCGCGCTTCCCCAAGTACACGATCGCGGCCGATGGCTATCCGCAAAGCACCGACGTCGACTTCAAGATGCTGATCGGCTATGGCGCCAATGCCGACCGCTATGAAAACTGGCTGGCCCACCCGACGCCCACCCAGGACAGCCAGCAGCCCTTCTACAAGCAGGCGCCGCAAAGCAGCTACCCGGCCAACCCGACGCTGCGCAATGCCGGCAGCGGCTACCTCGTCAGCGGCCAGGTGCCGGGCGACCAGGCGGTGCACACGGCCACCGATGTGCCGCTGTCGGCCTTTGGCCGTGGCGCCCGCGCCTTCACCGGCGTGATGGACAACACCGATGTGTTCTTCAAGATCGGCCAGGCAGTGCTGGGCGGCGTGCGCTGAGTCGTAACCTCCCAGCAAAAAGGGCAGACCGCGGTCTGCCCTTTGTCTTTCAAGGCCTTGAACTCAGTCGGCCAGATACTGCATCGCGGCCAGCGGCAGGCCCAGCTGCAGCCAGTCGCCCACGGCCGGCAGCGGCTCGTGATGCTCGCGCCACAGCTGCAGGCTCTCACCACCCTCGCCGCGCAGCTGGACGCTGATGCGCTGCTGGCCGATATAGCAGGCCTCGACCTGGGCGCGCAACACACAATGCTCGCCACTGCCGGGGGCCAGGTCTTGCGGGCGCAGCGCAGCGATGGGTGCGATCCAGCTGCCGCCATCGCGGCGCAGCGGCTCCGCCAGCTGGCGGGCATCAAACTGGTTGAAGGCACCGAGGAAGTCGGCCACGCGCCGTGTCGCCGGGCGCTGCCACAGCGTCAGCGGCGCACTGCATTGCTCGATGCGGCCATCGAACATCACGGCCACCTGATCGGCCAGCTCGAAGGCCTCCTCGCGGTCGTGGGTGACCACCAGGCAGGTCTGGCCCAGCGACTGCTGCAGGCGCCGGAACGAACGGCGCAGCGGCACGCGGAAGGATTCATCGAGCGCCGAAAAAGGCTCGTCCATCAGCAGCAGCGAGGGCTTGCGGGCCAAGGCCCGGGCCAGAGCCACACGCTGGCGCTGGCCGCCGGAGAGCTGGCCGGGCAGCTTCTGCGCATGGGCCTGCAGCTCGACCAGCTCCAGCAGCTCGGCCGCCCGCGCCTCGGCTTCGGCCTGGCTGTGGCCCTCGGCCAGCACGCCGAACTTGATGTTCTCGCGCACGGAGAGATTCGGGAACAGCGCGTAATGCTGGAACACCACGCCCACGCCGCGCTGCTGCGGCGTCAGCCGCGTCACATCGCGCCCGCTGATGCAGACCACGCCCTGGTCCAGGCCCGCCAGGCCGGCGATCACGCGCAGCAAGGTGGTCTTGCCGCAGCCCGAACCGCCCAGCAGGGCGAGCAGCTCGCCCTTGCGGATCTGCAGGTCGACGCCCTTCAGCACCTGGCGGCCGCTGTGCTTGTCGCCCAGGCGCAGCTGTGCGCCGCTGACGCTCAACGCGACGCCGGCTTCTTGCTCTTCCATCCCATCACTCCCTGCAGCGCCCCGCCCAGCAGGGCGACAACGGCAAAACTCAGCACGATCAGTGCGGCGGACTGGTGTCCGTTGACATTGCGCATGCTGTTCATCAACGGCTGCAGCAGCTCCACCGTGCCGCCCAGCAGCAGATTGGCAATCGCGAATTCCATCGCCGCCGTCACCCAGCACAGCAGCAGCGCGCTGATCAAGGTGGGCAGCAAGAGCGGCAGCAGCACCAGGCGCAGCGTGCGGCCATCGCTGGCGCCCAGCGTCCGGCCAGCTTCCAGCAGCGCCGGCGCATCGAGCTGCTCAAAGGCCGCGCCGATGGCCTTGTGCACCAGCGGAAACAGCAGCGGCGTGACGACGCCGATATAGACCCAGCGCACATCCAGCCAGGCGCCCCAGCGGCCCACGAATAGCTCCAACGCGCCGATGGCAATCACCACCGGCGGAATCGCATAGGGCAGCAGCGCCAGCGCATCGAGCAGGGCCAGCAGCCGCGGCGCAGCCAGCCGCGCCAGCAGGCTGGCCGGCGTGCCGAGCAGCAGCGCCAGCAAGGCGCTGGCCAGCGACAGGGCGAGCGTGTTGATCACCGCGGCCTGGCTGCGCGCATCGCCGAGCAGTTCCAGCAGCCAGTGCAGCGTGGCGCCCTCGGGCAGCAGGCTGCGATCCCAGCGCTCGCTGAAGCCATAGAGCAGCACCGCCAACGGCGGCAGGCAGGCCAGCAGCAGGAGCAGCAGCAGCGCAAGGCGTGAAGGCTTCATGAGTGACTTCATCCGCCGCCCCTCAGCCCTGCGTCCGGCGCCAGCGCGCCGCCAGCCAGCGGCTGCCGGCGATCACCAGCACCAGCATCAAAAACATCAGGAGCGCCAGCAGCGAGGACAGCTCGGGCTGGGCAAAGATGTCGCCGCTGACCAGCGCCGCCACCCGCACCGCCAGCACATTGGCCGCCGTGCCGGATAGCGCAAACGGCGTCGCGTAGGCGGCCGCCGCGTTGGCGAACAGCAGGCTGCCCACCTCCAGCAGCGCCGGCGCCAGCACCGGCAGGCCGACCCGGCGCCAGAACAGCCGGGGGCCCGCACCCAGCGTGGCCGCCGCTTCCTGCAGGCCGCTGCCACCGCTCACCAAGGCCTGCACCGGCGACAGCAGCAGCAAACAGGCCAGCGGCAGCTGGAAGCACAGATAGGCCAAAAGCAGGCCGGAATTGCGGTAGAGATCAAAGGGCAGCCCATCGGCGCCGACCAGCAGCGTCACCACGCCCTGGGCGCCAAACAGCAGCGTTAGGGCCAGGGCCAGCGGCACACCGGCAAAGTTGGCCGCCAGGCTGGCCAGCATGGTCGCCGGGCCGCGCCAGCGCGGCAGCTCGGCCACGGCGATGGCCGCGCCCAGCCCCAATATCAGCGCCAGCGCGGTGGACAGCGCCGAGATCCAGACGGTGTTCCACAGGGCCATCAGGTAGTAGTCGTCGGCCAGCAACTCCTGCGTGGCGCAGGCACTGCCCTGCAGGCACTGGCGCAACAGATCGGCACTGCGCCAGGCAAAGGGCAGCAGCACGGCCAGTGCCACCAGCAGCAGCAAGGGCAGCGCAGCCCAGCGGGCATGGCGCGGGTTGAGCGTCATGCCGGCGCGCCCAGCAGCTGCGTCAGCGCAAAGTCACGCAGGCCCAGCTGGCTGGCCGGCAGCACGGCCTCTGGCGCTGCCGGCACGCAGGGCAGCCAGACCAGCGGCACCTCGCGCTCGACGGCCAGGCTGCCGCCATGCATATGGTCGGCGTTCATGCCGTGGTCGCTGGTCAGCAGCAGGTCGTAGCCGGCCGCCTGCCAGCGCGGAATCACCAGCGCCAGCAGCATGTCCAGCTTGCGTGCGGCCATCGCATAGGCACTGGATTCGCCGCCGTGCACATGGCCGGCATGGTCCAGGCCCATCGGGTGGACGAAGAGCAGATTGGGCGCATGCTGCTGGCGCAAGGCCTCGGCATCGGCGAGCAGGTGCGAGTCCGGGTATTCGTCTTCGTAATACCAGGCGGCGCCAGGCACGTTCAAGGCGGGCAGCGCGGCGTGGCGATGGCGCAGCGGATCGAACACCTCGCCGGCCAGCAGCTCGTAGAACCAGTGGTAGGCAGCGATGCAGCTGCTGCGGCCGGCGGCGGCCAGCGCGTCGAAGATCGACGTGCCGCAGCGCAGGCCCGGCTGCATATTGCTGACGATGCCATGCTCCAGCGGCGTGCGGCCGTTGATCACCGTGGCATAGAGCGGCCGCGACAGGCTGGGCAGCTCGCAGCTCAGCGTGCGCCATTGCGCCCGGCCGGCCTCGCGCTGCGCCTGCAGATAGCCCATGTAGTCGCGTGCGGTGTCGGCGCGCAGGCCATCCACCAGCACGACGACGAGCTTGCGCTCGGCAGGCTGCGCTGCCGCTGCCCCGCTCATTGCGCGGCTCCCACCACCTCACGCTGCCAGGCCCGCGGCAGCTTCTTCACTTCCTCGGTCCACAGCGCCGGGCGCAGCGCGCGGGCCGCCTGGTACTGGCTGCTGTCGACCAGCTTCTTCTTCAGCTCCTCGGGCAGCTTGATCTGGTCCACGCGAATCGGCCGGGCGTTGCCGCGCGCCAGATTGATCTGGCCCGCGTCACTGAACAGGTATTCGCGGGCCAGCATCGCGGCATTCGGATGCGGCGCGTTCTTGTTGATGATGGTGGTGTAGCCGCTGGTGATCGAGCCATCGGAGGGGATCAGCACCTCGTAATCGGCCGCATTGGGCAGCTTGTCGCGGTAGCTCAAGCCATTGAAATCCCAGAGCAGGAACACATCGGCCTCGCCGCGCTCCATCAGCGCCGGCGCCGGATTGGTGGTGATCAGCCGGCGCTGCTTGGCCAGCTGCGCAAAGGCCGCCAGCGCCGGCTGCAGCCGGGTTTCGTCACCACCCAGGGCGATGGCAGCGGCCAGCACCGCCGCGTTGGCCTGCGAGGCGCGGCCGACCTCGCCGATCAGCACCCGGTAGTTGCCGGCAAACAAGGCCTTCCAGCTGCGCGGCACGCTGGCCACCCGCTTGGTGTTGACGGCAAACGCAATCGTGCCGGTGTAGGCCAGCGCCCAATGGCCCTCGGCGTCCTTGGCCCAGTCGGGGATCTGCGCCCAGGTCGAGGGCTTGTAGGCCCGCGTGATGCCACGCGACTTGGCAATGGCACCGAACTCAAAGCCGACATCGCCGAGATCCACCGTCGCATTGCTGCGTTCGGCTTCGATCTTGGCGATTTCCTCGGCGCTGCTCATATCGGTATCGACATGGGCCAGGCCGTAGAGCCGCTTCAGATCGGCCCACTGGCCGCGCCAGTTGGCCCAGTCGTCGGGCATGCCCACGGTGGCCAGCTTGCCCTCGGCGCGGGCGCCGCGCTCCAGCTCGGCCAGGGTCTGCGCCGATGCCAACTGCGGGGTCAGCAACGGGGTCAGGCCCAGGGCGGCCAGCAGCAACAGTCGTCGTGTGCAAGCAATCATCAAATCAACCTTTCTTGGCCGCCTGCTCGGCGGGGAATTTCAGGGCACTCAGCGCCAGCGTCTGGCTCAGGCGCTGGCGGCCTTCAACATCGCAAATGCTCAGCCGCAGCTGCGATTCGCTGCCACCGAGCTCGATATCGACCAGGCCAAAATTGCGCTCGGCCAGCACGGCGCTGCGGCGTTGGCTGTTCGGTGTGGGAATCTCCCAGACCTCGGTGAGCCCGCTGGAGGTGATGTCCCACAGCGGGTAGGCCGCGCCCTGCTCCCAGCTGGACAGTTCAGCGTAATGCATATCGCCGCTGAGAAAGACCACGCCCTCGGCCCGCGTGTCGGCAATCAGCCGCAGCAGGCGCTGGCGTTCCAGCGGGAAATTGGTCCAGCCCTCCCAACCGCTGCCTTCGGCGGCGAACTGCACGCTGGAGCCGATCAGGCGCACATCGGCCGGCTCGCGCAGCTGCTGCTCCAGCCAGGCCCATTGCTCGGCGCCGAGCAAGGTGGCGGCCGGATCGGGGTTGGGCACATACCAGCCCTTCATCGGCTTGCCGCTGCGCTGGGCACGCTGCACCATCGCGTGGTAGCTCTCCTGCAGCGCCGGGTCGGCGACCAGGGGGCTGCGATTGAAGCGCAGGTCCAGCATGATCAGCTGCACCGTCTTGCCCGCGCACTTGAAGCGATAGCTCTCGTAGATGCCGCTGCGGCTGCGCCGTGGCGAATCGGCCGGTTCGGCCCATTCATCGCAGAACAGCTGTTGCGAGAGGCGGCGCAGCGCGTAATCGGCACCGACATCGTCGTCGCCAAAGTCGTGGTCATCCCAGATGGCCAGATGGGGCGTGGCGCGACGGAAGTCCTGCAAGGGCTTGACCGCGCGGAATTCGGCATAGCGCTGGCGCAGCGTGGCCTCATCGCGGGCATCGGCGTAGAAGTTGTCGCCGAGGAAGAGGAAGAGATCCGGCTTCTTGGCGGCGATCGCCTGCCAGATCGGTTGCGGTTTGTCTTGCCGGGCGCAGGAGCCGAAAGCGATGCGCAGCCGCGGCGCACTCGGCTCGACCAGCCCCGGCTGGCGCGATGCTGCCCGGGCCGGGCCGGCGAAGCCGGCGGCCGTCAGGGCCACGCTTGGCGCCAGGCTGGAGGCCAGGCCTGAGGCCATCAGCTGGCGGCGCGTGTTGTTCTTGGGTATAGCAGTCATCAAGCAACTCGAAACGTACAAGGCCACGGAGCGCCTGGCGCCCCGTGGCCGGTTTCATTCAAGCCGATCGCTTCAGAGCTTGGCCGAGAAGGTGATGAAGAACTGACGCGGCGCGCCGGTCAGCAGGGTCTGCTCATTGCCCTTGGGGTCGCTGTTCACAAAGCCGTTGCTGCCGATCGTCGAGATGTACTTCTTGTCGAACAGATTGGTCACGCCGGCCTGCAGGCTGCCTTCAGACAGGAAGCCGCCGATGTTCTTCAGGCGCCAGCCACCGCTGACATTGAACAGGGTGCGCGAGGGCACGCTGCCGTCGTTCAGATAGGTGTAGTAGCGCTTGGACATGAAGTCCATGCCGGCCGAGCCGAACAGGCTGCCCTGGTCATAGCTGAAGATGGACTTCAGCATGGTGTTCGGCGCATCGGTCACATGCTTGCCCGAGGTGGCGACAGCCACACCGTTGCTGACCACATCGTTGCGGTAGGTCGAGTTCGTCAGGCTCAGGCTGTTGTACCAGCTGAAGCCAGGCGCCAGGCGGAAGGACAGCGCGCCTTCCAGGCCCAGCGTGCGCACGCCGCCGACGTTGGACAGCACCGTCGGGTTGCCCTGGATGCCCGAGCCCACTTGCACGCCCAGCAGACGGTCCTTGAAGTTGACGACATAGGCCGTCAGCGCGCCCTCGTACAGCTTGCCCTGGGTGCGCCAGCCGGCTTCGAAGTTGTCCGAGGTCTCGGGGCGCAGGCTGCTCTTGATGGCGGCAAAGCCGGCAGCCGTGGTGGCAAACGGCGTCGTGCCGGTGGCCGCGCCCTGGTAGGCGCGCATATTGCGCGACACGCTGGCGAACAGCTCATCGCTGGCTGACAGCTGATAGTTCAGGCCGACCTGGGGCAGGAAGCCCTTGTTGGCGCTGATGCTGCCGCTGGGCTTGTTCTTGTCGGCGTCGACCAGCAGATTGCCGTCGATATTGACGCGCAGCGACTTGAAGCCCAGGCCCAGGGTCAGCTGCTTGGACAGCGTGATCGCGTCGGCCACCGAGAACTGGTCGGTCTTGGTGGTAAAGCCGTACTGCCACTGGGTGAAGAAGGGGTTGCTGGGGAAGTCGTAGGGGCTGGGCACGGCGGTCGGCGTCGTCGCGTAGAAGCGGCGCGCCTGGTCGAAGTCGTTGCCCTCATGCCAGTAGCCGAACTTGAACTGGTGCATGCCGAGTTCGAGATCCAGCGTGGCGACCAGACCATTGCGCTTGATCGCGTACTCGGTGGTGCGCAGCGAGATGGGCGTCTTGTTCGGCGAGGCCGGGTTGGCGTCCGGCGACGACACATAAGGCGTGTACCAGAGGCCGCGGCCGTCGTTGTTGTGGCGATAGCCGGTCAGCTTCAGGCGCAGCTGCTCGGTGAGCTGGGTGTTGACCGTCACGCCCGCCAGCGTGTCGTCGCGCAGGCCGGAGCCGGCGTAGTAGGCGTCGTCGCACTGAGCGGTGTAGGGCTTACCGGCGACATTGCCGCAGTAGTTGTTCGAGGCGGTGATGGCGGCGCTGAAGTCGGGATAGAAGTTGTCCCAGTGGTAGCCCAGGCGATCGATCATCGCCAGCGACATGTCCTGATAGTCGATCTCACGGCGCTTGGACGTGTTGACGAAGGCGCTGACGCTGTGCTCGCCCTTGGCGCCGAACTGGTTCTCGTACTTCAGGTTCAGCTGCTGCTGGCGCTGCTCGCCATGGCCCTTCCACTTCTCGGCGTTCTGGTGGGTATAGCTGGCGTAGAACTGGCCGATGCCGGTGGTGCCGCTGTCGATGCGCACATAGCTGCGGCGGTTCGAGTCGCTACCCACAGTCTGTGCGGCCTGCACGCCAAACTTGTCGCTGGCGCGGGCCGAGTAGAACTGCAGGGTGCCGCCCAGATTGCTGGACGAGGCGGTGTCCAGCGAGCCGGCACCCTGCGACAGCGTGGCACGGGCCACGTTCTCGCTGGAGATCGCACGGCTGATGTGCAGGCCATTCAGATTGCCGTAGGACATATCGCCCAGCGGCACATCGTCCAGCGTGAAGCCCAACTGGTTCTGCGAGAAGGCGCGCACGGTGAAGCGGGTGGACCACTCGTAATTGCCCAGCGCATCGGCCGATTGGAAGTTCACACCAGGCAGGCGCGACACCGTGGCCAGCGGGCTGGTGCCGGAGATCGCGTTCTCGAATTCCGCCTTGGTCAGGCCCTGCACCGAACGCAGCTGGCCGCGGCCGGTGGTGATGGTGACGCGCTCCAGCTCCTGGACTTCGCTGGTTTGTGCCAGCGCCGGGGCGGCGCCGACAAAGGCCAGGGCGAGGGCGCTGGCCAACTGGGTCAGGGAGAGTTGCTGCTTGTTCATGGTGCTTTGCTGCGGTTGAGGAGCCCCGGTCAGGCTCGGCTTGGAATGAGCGCACTCTCACAAAACTCCAAGACAAAACAATGAATTCCACAAATCCAAGCCGAATGCGCATGCTATCCACAACGTCACACACAAATCCTCAAAACGTCACAAAGCTGTCGCCGCCGGCATGCCTCAATGCCTCCCGATGCCGGCAAGCGAAGGCGACCCATCCGGGGCCGCCCGCTGCCAGAGCGATAGCACTCGACTGCTCCGATGTGGCTGCACGAACGACACAAGAAAATCATCGCCCTGCTCAATGAACGGCAGCGGCTGAGCACCGAGATGTTTGCCGCCGAGCTGCGCGTCTCGCGCGAGACGGTGCGCCGCGATCTGATCGAGCTCGAGCAATCGGGCCAGCTCAGCCGTGTGCACGGCGGCGCCATCCCGAATCAGGCGCCGGCCGAGCCCAGCTATGTGGAGCGCTCGCGGCTGTTCCAGGCCGAGAAGCTGGCCATCGCCAAGCGTGCCGTCCAACTGGTGACGCGCGGCCAGTGTTGCTTCATCGATGCCGGCTCGACCACCCATGCGCTGGCCCATGAACTGGCCAAATGCGAGCAGCTGCAGGTCATCACCAACTCGGTCGACGTCGCCGCGGCGCTGAGCCGCAACGCCAGTCTGGAAGTGCTGTTGCTGGGCGGACGCTTGGAAAGCGATGTGCCGGCCACCTATGGCGAGCAGACGATTGCCGAGATCAAGCGCTTCCAGGTCGATCTGGCGCTGATTTCACCGGTGGCCATCAGCGCCGATGGCGGGGCGATGGACTATGCCTGGCATGAGGCCTGTGTCGCCCGCGCCATGCTGGCTCAGGCCAAAACGCGGGTGCTGATGGCTGACGCCAACAAGTTGGGCGTGCAGAGCCGCGTCCAGATCTGCAGCACCCAGGCCATCGATGTGCTGGTGACCGATGGCCGCGCCGAGCCGGCACAACTGGCTGAGTTGCGTGCCGGCGGTGTCGGCGAGATCCTGCAGGCAGCGCCATAGCGGCTGGGCACGGCTGCCCTGTTAAACTGGCGGGCTACGCCTGGGGGCCGCCGGCCCCCTGTTCATCGGGCCTGCCGCCTTACGCGCCGTGCCCCTCACGCAGCCACTGGACAGATACCATGTACCGCTGTGCCTCTGTTGCGGCGCTTGCCGCCGCCCTCTGCTCTGCCGCCCTGGCCCAGGACGTGCGCTACTTTCCGCGCGACGCGCTGCGCGGCGAGCTGCAGATCACCCAGCCGCCCGATGCGGTGCTGAACGGCCAGCCGGCCCGCCTGGCGCCGGGCAGCCGCATCCGCGGCGCCAACAATATGCTGGCCCTGTCGGGCAGCCTGGTCGGGCAGAAGCTGGTCGTCAACTACACCATCGACAGCTCGGGCCTGCTGAAGGATCTGTGGGTGCTGACCGAGGCCGAGCAGAAAATCTCGCCCTGGCCGCGCAGCCCGTCCGAAGCCGCCGCCTGGCGCTTCGACAACGCCACCCAGACCTGGGCCAAGCCCTGAGCCCCCCCTGAGCGCAACAGCGCTCATCTGAACCCGGGGCGCGCGAACGCCCCCCCTACCGAACCGATTCCCCACCGCCTCCCGCGTGTCCGATCACGCCTGGAGGCCTTGAGAGCATGGCCATGAGCACCAGCACCAAAAAAGTTTTCATCAAGACCTTCGGCTGCCAGATGAACGAGTACGACTCGGACAAGATGGCCGATGTGATGGGCGCCGCCGAGGGCTATGAGCCCACCGACGATGTCGAGCAGGCCGACCTCATCCTGTTCAACACCTGCTCGGTGCGCGAAAAGGCGCAGGAGAAGGTGTTCTCCGACCTCGGCCGCGTCAAGCACCTGAAGGCCAAGGGCGTGATGATTGGCGTCGGCGGTTGCGTGGCCAGCCAGGAGGGCGAGGCCATCATCGAGCGCGCGCCCTATGTCGACGTGGTGTTCGGCCCGCAGACCCTGCACCGGCTGCCGGCCATGTTGGCGGCCCGCCGCGAGCAGGCGCGCCCGCAGGTCGACATCTCCTTCCCGGAGATCGAGAAGTTCGACAATCTGCCGCCGGCCAAGGTCGAGGGCGGCAGCGCCTTTGTGTCCATCATGGAAGGCTGCTCGAAGTACTGCTCGTACTGCGTCGTGCCTTACACCCGCGGCGCCGAGATGAGCCGGCCCTTTGACGATGTGCTGACCGAAATCGCCGGTCTGGCCGATCAAGGCGTCAAGGAAATCAATCTGCTCGGCCAGAACGTCAACGCCTACCGCGGCGCCATGGGCGGCACCAGCGAGATCGCCGACCTGGCCCTGCTGCTCGAATACTGCGCCGAGATCCCCGGCATTGAGCGGCTGCGCTTCACCACCAGCCACCCGAACGAGTTCAGCCAACGCCTGATCGAGGCCTATGGCAAGGTGCCGCAGCTGGTCAACCACCTGCACCTGCCGGTCCAGCATGGCAGCGACCGCATCCTGATGGCGATGAAGCGCGGCTACACGGCGCTGGAGTTCAAGAGCATCATCAAGAAGCTGCGCGCGATCCGCCCGGACATCCGCATCGCCAGTGATTTCATCGTTGGCTTCCCCGGCGAAACCGAGGACGACCACGCCAAGCTGATGAAGCTGGTGCACGACGTCGGCTTCGACGCCTCCTTCAGCTTCATCTTCAGCCCGCGCCCCGGCACGCCGGCGGCCAATCTGGAAGACAGCACGCCCTACGAGACCAAGGTGCGGCGCTTGCAGGAGCTGCAAGCGGTGATCGAGGCCAACACGCTGGCGCTGAGCCAGACCATGGTCGGCCAGACCCAGCGCATCCTCGTCTGCGGCCATGCCCGCAAGGACCCGACCGAGCTGATGGGCCGCACCGAATGCAACCGCATCGTCAACTTCAAGGGCAATGCCCGGCTGATGCACCAGCTGATCGACGTGCGCATCACCGAGGCCTTCCCGCACTCGCTGCGCGGCGAGGTGCTGGTGCAGGACTGATCAACGTTTGAGCGTCAAGGCCCACTGCGGCAGCACCACGCCCAGCAGCAGCAAGGCATAGCCGGCCATCTTGCCGTCGTGCCCCAGCAGCAGCAAGGCCAGCACCAAGGCCAGCGTGCCGCCCAGCCCGCCCCACAGCGCCAGCCGCCGCCAGGCCATGGCCTTGAGCTCGCGGCGCCAGATCAGCTTGTGCAGCAAGGCCAGCAGGGCCGACACCACCCAGGCCGGTGCAAGAAAATTGGCGAGATGCCAGAAGGCGTCAAGTGCGGTCACGGCGGGCAGGCCTTGTCTGGCGTTGATCGGAAGCTGAAATGGGGCAGCTACAAGCTGCCAGGAAATGAGGCGTTCTTGACGCGCATCAATCGCTTATTCACTGAACGCAGACCTTCAAGCCCGCTGGCAGTGCCGGCAAATTTTATAATCGCCCCATGACGGTCTTTGCCCTCGGCCTGAACCACAACTCCGCGCCCCTGGATTTGCGTGGCCGTTTTGCGTTCTCGCTCGAACAACTGGCGCCCACCCTGCTCGGTTTTCGCAGCCAGGTGCAGGCGCAGGCGCCCAAGGTGGCGCTGAAGGGCGCGCCGGAAGCGGCCATGCTGTCCACCTGCAACCGCACCGAGCTTTATGTGGCCGGCAGCCCGGCGTTGGTGCAGCCGACGGTCGACTGGCTGGCCCAGGTCGGCGGCGTCGGCGCCTCGGCGCTGATGGACCATGCGTATGTGATGGAAGGCAGCGCCGCGGCGCGCCACGCCTTCCGTGTCGCCAGCGGCCTGGACTCCATGGTGCTGGGCGAGCCGCAAATCCTTGGCCAGATGAAGCAGGCGGTGCGCGAGGCCGATACCGCCGGCACGCTGGGCTCGACCCTGCATCAGCTGTTCCAGCGCAGTTTCTCGGTTGCCAAGGAGGTGCGCAGCAGCACCGAGATTGGCGCCCACTCGATCAGCATGGCCGCCGCCGCGGTGCGCCTGGCCGGCCAGCTGTTTGAAGACCTGGCCGAGATCAAGGTGCTGTTCGTCGGCGCCGGCGAGATGATTGAGCTGGTCTCCACCCACTTTGCGGCCAAGACGCCGCGGGCGATGGCGGTGGCCAACCGCACGCTGGAACGCGGCGAAAAGCTGGCCAGCCATCTGAGCGCCGAGGCCATGCGCCTGGCCGATCTGCCCGACCGCCTGCATGAATTCGACGCGGTGATCTCCTGCACCGCCTCCAGCCTGCCGCTGATCGGCCTCGGTGCCGTCGAGCGGGCCTTGAAGAAGCGCAAGCACAAGCCGATGTTCATGGTCGATCTGGCCGTGCCGCGCGATATCGAGCAGGAAGTCGGCCAGCTGGACGACGTCTACCTCTACACCGTCGACGACCTCGCCCAGCTGGTGCAAAGCGCCGGCGAAAAGCGCCAGGCCGCGGTGCAACAGGCCGAGGCCATCATCGAAACCGGCGTGCAGAGCTTTGTGCACTGGCTGGGCCAGCGCCACACGGTGCCACTGATCCAGGCCCTGAATGCCCAGGCCGAGGACTGGCGCGCCGTCGAGATCCAGCGCGCCCGCAAGCTGCTGGCCCGCGGCGAAGACATCGATGCGGTGCTCGAAGCGCTGTCGCGCGGCCTGACGCAAAAGATGCTGCACGGCACCCTCGCTGAGCTGCATGCCAGCGATGGCGAGCAGCGCATGCAGCTGGCGCAGACGGTGTCGCGCCTGTTCCTGCGCAAGAGCAGCCGCGACCCAGCCGAGCATTAGCGGCGGCACCTGCCCGCCCTCTGCCCCGGCACGCCGCTGCCGGGGGCTTGCTCCACGCTGTGACCGGACCCGCCGCCATGAAAGACTCCCTGCGCCAGCAGTTTGACCGCCTGGCCTATCGCCTCGCCGAACTCGACACCACCTTGGCCGACGGCAACGTGGCCGCCGACATGAAGCGTTATCGCGCCCTGACCAAGGAGCAGTCCGAGGTCTCCGGCCTGGTCGAACGCTACCGCCGCTATCTGCAGCGCGAGCAGGATCTGCTGGCCGCCCGCGAGATGCTGGACGACGCCGAGATGGCCGAGATGGCCCGCGAGGAGATCGCCAGCGCCGAGGCCGATCTCGCCCGGCTGCATGAAGAATTGCAGCTGGCCCTGCTGCCGCGCGACCCGGACGACGAGCGCCCGGCCTTTCTGGAAATCCGCGCCGGCGCCGGCGGTGATGAATCGGCGCTGTTCGCCGCCGATCTGGCCCGGATGTATATGCGCTTTGCCGAGAGCCAGGGCTGGAAGACCGAGGTGCTGTCGGCCAATGAGTCCGATCTGGGCGGCTACAAGGAGCTGGTGCTGCGCATCGAGGGCGAGCAGGTCTACGGGCGGCTGAAGTTCGAGTCCGGCGGCCACCGCGTACAGCGGGTGCCGGCCACCGAGAGCCAGGGCCGCATTCACACCAGCGCCTGCACGGTGGCTGTGATGGCCGAGCCCGACGAGGCCGAGGACATCCAGCTCAACCCAGCCGAGCTGCGCATCGACACCTTCCGCGCCAGCGGCGCCGGCGGCCAGCACGTCAACAAGACCGATTCGGCCATCCGCATCACCCACCTGCCCACCGGCCTGGTGGCCGAATGCCAGGACGATCGCAGCCAGCACCGCAACAAGGCCAAGGCCATGGCCGTGCTGGCCGCGCGGCTGCGTGACAAGGACCGCAATGAACGCGCCGCCAAGGAGGCCGCTCAGCGCAAGAGCCTGATCGGCAGCGGCGACCGCAGCGATCGCATCCGTACCTACAACTTCCCGCAGGGCCGGCTGACCGACCACCGCATCAACCTGACGCTTTACAAGCTCGGCGCCATCATGGATGGCGATCTGGCCGATGTGCTGCAAGGCCTGCAGCAGGCCCAGGCTGCCGAGCAACTGGCCACGCTGGAAGGCCGCTGATGGCCGCCGCCGCCCTGCCCCGCATCCACGAGGCCCTGCAGCAGGCCCGCGCCGCCGGCCTGGCCGCTCAGGAGGCGCAATGGCTGCTCGCCGCCCTGCTGCAGCGCGACCGCGCCTGGTTGATCAGCCACGACGATGCCGCGCTGGAGCCCGCCCAGGCCGAGCGCTGGGCCGAGTGGCTGCAGCAGCGACTGGCCGGCGTGCCGCTGGCCTATCTGGTCGGCGAAAAGGAGTTCCACGGCCTGCTGCTGCAGGTGACGCCCGACACCCTGGTGCCGCGCCCTGATACCGAAATCCTGGTCGACTGGGCGCTGGAGCTGCTGCCCGAGGGCGTGCCGACCCGAACCATCGACCTGGGCACCGGCAGTGGCGCCATCGCACTGGCCCTCAAGCACCGGCGCCCGGCTGCCGAGGTTCATGCACTTGACCTCAGCGCAGGCGCGCTGGCGGTGGCCCAGGCCAATGCCAGTCGCCACAAGCTGGACGTGCATTTCCACCAGGGCAGCTGGTGGCAGCCGCTGGCCGGCGAACGCTTCGGGCTGATCGTCTCCAACCCACCCTATATCGCCGGTGATGACCCGCATCTGGCGTCCCTGCAGCATGAGCCGCTGGGCGCGCTGACGCCGGGCGGCGATGGCCTGGCCGATCTGCGCACCCTCATCGACGGGTCGCCGGCACACCTGCTGCCGGGCGGCTGGCTGCTGCTGGAACACGGCTATGACCAGGCCGCCGCCGTGACGGCGCTGCTGCGCGAACGCGGCTTCGACGCGGTGGGCTGCCGCCAGGATCTGGCCGGGCTGGACCGGGTTTCAGGCGGGCGCTGGCCGGGCTGAGCTTCTCGAACGCCGGCAAGGGAAGCGACAGAAACTCACAACAGAAAGCCCTTCTGCACCCAAATCGGGCTGCACAAGCTGGCGCCAGCGTCGTAGCATGGACTCCCGAGGGTGGCAAAGCGTCGCCCTTGCGTTTCGGGAGACTGTCATGCCTGCCACCGCTCTTGTTTCGCGTTCACTGATCGCCTTGCTGCTGGCTGGTGCCGCCGGTAGCGCCCTGGCCCAGGGCAGCAGCCTGCAGCTCGATACATCGACGTTCGGCCGCTGGCAGGCCCGGCTGCAATTGAGCAGCAGCTATGCACCCTCCGCCTACGACAACCAGCGCCAGCAGCCCTCGCGCCTGCTCAGCGCCAATCTGCTCGGCGACTATTACCTGACCGGTTCCGGCCTGGGCGCCTCGGTACAGGGTGGCCTGCGGGCCACCGGCGGGCTGCTGCTCGGGCCGCTGTCGCTGTCGCAAAGCAATGCCGGTCTGGCCCTCGGCAGCCAGGCTTACGGCCTGAGCCCGAATTTCGCGTTCGGCCAGCGCAGCTTGGGGATGGCCGGCAACTACAACGACCGATCCGATCCCAGCACCAGCTTGTCCTATCTGGGCATCGGCTATACCGGCCAGTCTCTGCGCGGCGGTTGGGGCTTCAGCGCCGATCTGGGCCTGATCGGTGGCGGTGGCCTGCGCCTGGGCAATAGCAACTCGCAAAGCGTCGACGATCTGCTGCGCGATATGCGGCTGAAGCCGGTGGTGCAGCTGGGCGTCAGCTACAGCTACTGAGTCCACCCGGCACCGCCCTTGCCCTGCCAGACGCCGGGGCATTGGCCAGCAACGATAATGGCCGCCATTGCCGCGGCCATTTTCTTTTTCTGCCGCGTGCACCCTGAAACTGCTGAGGAGAGCAAGACGATGAGCGACGTCCAACAACGCATTGACGCCCTGGTGAAGAACAACCGCGTCGTGCTGTTCATGAAGGGCTCGGCCCAGTTCCCGATGTGTGGTTTTTCCGGCCGTGCGGTGCAGATCCTCAAGGCCTGCGGCGTCAGCGACCTGAAGACCTTCAATGTGCTGGAAGACGAAGAGGTTCGCCAGGGCATCAAGGAATACGCCAACTGGCCGACCATCCCGCAGCTCTATGTGAACGGCGAATTCGTCGGCGGCTCGGACATCATGATGGAGATGTACGAAGCCGGTGAGCTGCAGCAAGTGCTGGCCGGCCAGTAAACCGGCATGAGCGCACAAAGGCTGGTCGTCGGCATCACCGGCGCCACCGGGGCGGCCTATGCGCTGCGCCTGCTGCGCCGCGGCCGCGAGCTGGGCCTGGAAACCCATTTGATCATCACCCCGGCCGGCGTGCTCAATGCCCATCACGAGCTGGGCCTGAGCCGCGAAGCGCTGGAGGCCGAGGCCGATCGGGCCTATGCGCCCGGCGATGTCGGCGCCTGTGTGGCCAGCGGCAGCTTTGCCACCGCGGCCATGGTCATCGCGCCCTGCTCGATGAAGACGCTGGCCTCGGTCGCCCATGGCTTTGGCGACAACCTGCTGACCCGCGCCGCCGACGTGACGCTGAAGGAACGCCGCCGCCTGATCCTGATGGTGCGCGAGACGCCGTTCAACCTGGCCCATCTGCGCAATATGACGGCCGTGACCGAAATGGGCGGCATCATCTTCCCGCCGCTGCCCGCCTTCTACCACCACCCGCAGAGCATCGAAGAGCTGGTCAACGACAGCGCCGAACGGGTGCTGGAACTGGCCGGCGTCAAAGGCGCCAGCCCCCAAGTCTGGCAAGGCCTGCGCCAGTCCTGAGGGCTGCTAAGGCGGCCACACCACCGACTGCCCCAGCAAAGCCCGCAGCTCCGGCTCCGCCGGGCTGCCGGGCTTGCCCCCTTGAGGGGGCGGCCGCAGGCCGTAGGGGGTGGGCCTACTGCTCTCCGGGCATCAACCACTTCCGCCGGTTCGCGAACACCGCGTTCGGATACTCGGGCCGGCCGCGGCTGCCGTTGTAGCGGCCCAGGGCCATGAACATATCGCCACGCTCGATATCGAGGTAGTGGCGCAGGATGACGCAGCCAAAGCGCAGATTGGTCTGCATATGGAAGAGCCGGGACGGCTCGCCGTCGCCAATCGAACGCGCCCAGAAGGGCATCACCTGCATATAGCCGCGGGCGCCGGCAATGCTGATCGCGTACTTGCGAAAGCCGCTCTCGACCTCGACCAGGCCCAGCACCAGGGCCGGATCCAGCCCGGCACGCTTGCTCTCGTACCAGAGCGTTTCGAGGAACTCGATCCGCGTCATTGCCTCGGTCTTGCGCGGCTTGAGCCGTTCGCTCATCACGCCCAGCCAGCGCAGATAGGCCAGGCGGGCATCGATATTGTCGAAACGGGGCTTGGGCGGCGCGCCATTGGCAATCGCTGCCGATAGCGCCGAGCGCACCGCATCGATCAGCGGCTCTTCCTGCTGCGCTCCCGCCGACGCCAGACGCGGCAAGCCGGTCGCGGCAAGCCCGAGCCCCGCCGCGAGCAGCGCGCGGCGGGCGCTGGACCTCTCAAACATCGGTGTTCAACGACCCAGCTTGGCCTTCAGATGCGCGACGACATCGCCCAGCGCCAGCTTGCTGGCCTCGGCGTCGCGGCGGCCCTGATACTCGACCTGGCCTTCCTTCAGGCCACGGTCGGACAGCACGACGCGGTGCGGCGCACCGATCAGCTCCCAGTCGGCGAACATCGCGCCGGGGCGCTCACCGCGGTCGTCCAGCAGCACATCGATGCCCAGCGCCAGCAGCTCGTCATAGAGCTTGGTGGCGGCCGCCTTGACCTCTTCGCTGCGGTCCATGCCGATCGGGCAGATCACCACGGTGAACGGAGCAATGGCGTCTGGCCAGATGATGCCGCGTTCGTCGTGGTTCTGCTCGATGGCAGCGCCCAGGATGCGCGTCACGCCGATGCCGTAGCAGCCCATCTCGAAAGGCTTGGGCTTGCCGGTTTCATCGAGGAAGGTGGCGTTCATCGCGGCCGAGTACTTGGTGCCCAGATAGAACACATGGCCGACCTCGATGCCGCGCTGGATGGCGAGCACACCCTTGCCGTCCGGCGACGGATCGCCGGCAACGACGTTACGGATATCGGCGACCAGATCGGGCTCGGGCAGATCGCGGCCCCAGTTGGCGCCCGTGTAGTGGTAGTCCGCCTCGTTGGCGCCACAGACGAAATCGCTCATCTGCGCGACGGTGCGGTCGGCAACGATCTTGACCGGCTGCTTCAGGCCGATGGGGCCCAGATAGCCCGGCTTGCACCCGAAGTGCGCGTCAATCTCGCCAACCGTGGCGAAGCGGAAACCGCCCTTCAAGCCTTCGACCTTGCCGGCCTTGACCTCGTTCAACTCGTGATCGCCACGCACCAGCAGCAGCCAGACCTGCGTCTTGATGATCTCGCCGTGCTCGTTCAGTTCGTCGGTGGCCAGCACCAAGGACTTGACCGTTTGGCTCAGCGACAGGCCCAGGAGTGCCGCCACATCCTCGCAGGTGCTCTTGCCCGGCGTGGGCGTCTTCACCAGTGCAGCGCCAGCAGCGCCTCGCTGAGCCAGCAGCGGCAGCGCCTCGGCTAGTTCGATATTGGCAGCGTAATCGCTGGTCGGGCAGTAGACGATGGCGTCCTCGCCGGTCTCCGCGATGACCTGGAATTCGTGCGAACGGTCGCCACCGATGGCGCCGGTGTCGGCGGCCACGGCACGGTACTCGAGGCCCAGGCGATCAAAGATCTTGCAATAGGCCTGGAACATGTTCTCGTAGCTGCGGCCGGCGCTCTCGACGTCACGATCGAAGGAGTAGGCGTCCTTCATCGTGAACTCGCGGCCACGCATGATGCCGAAGCGCGGGCGGCGCTCGTCACGGAACTTGGTCTGGATGTGATAGAAATTCTTCGGCAGCTGCTTGTAGCTGCGCAGCTCCAGCCGGGCGATGTCGGTGATCACCTCTTCCGAGGTCGGCTGGATGATGAAGTCGCGGCCATGGCGGTCCTTCACGCGCAGCAGTTCGGGGCCCATCTTGTCGAAGCGACCGGTCTCCTGCCACAGCTCGGCCGGTTGCACGACCGGCATCAACAGCTCGACCGCACCGGCGCGGTTCATCTCTTCACGAATGATGCCCTCGACCTTGCGAATCACCCGCAGCCCCATCGGCATGTAGTTGTAAATGCCGGCGCCCAGGCGCTTGATCATGCCGGCGCGCATCATCAGCTTGTGGCTGACAACTTCGGCGTCGGCGGGGGCTTCTTTCAGGGTCGAGACAAAGAACTGCGAGGCTTTCATCGGCAAGGCTTGTTGTGCCCGAACTCCTGGAAAAGGAGCTGGTGCGAGTCTGAGGGTAAGCGAGGATCATGCGCGGGCGACTGCCCAATGCAATAATCGATCCAACTATAGATTTGAGGTTGATTATGCTCGACCGTGAAGGGTTCCGGCCCAACGTCGGCATCATCCTGCTCAACCACAGGAACGAGGTGTTCTGGGGCAAACGCATCCGGACCCATTCCTGGCAGTTCCCGCAAGGGGGCATCAAGCATGGCGAGACGCCAGAGCAGGCGATGTTTCGTGAGCTCCACGAGGAAGTGGGTCTCAAGTTCGAGCATGTGCGCATCATTGCGCGCACGCGCGATTGGCTGCGCTATGAGGTGCCCGACCACTTCATCCGCCGCGACGCCCGAGGCCATTACCGCGGCCAGAAGCAGATCTGGTTCCTGCTGCAGCTGACCGGCCGCGACAGCGACATGAATCTGCGCGCCACCGACCATCCCGAGTTCGACGCCTGGCGTTGGAACGATTACTGGGTGCCCCTGGAAGCAGTGATCGAGTTCAAGCGCGGCGTCTACCAGATGGCGTTGACCGAACTGGCCCGCTTTCTGCCGCGACTGAACCATCACAACCGCTATTTGCGTGCCGGCATGCGGCCGCAGCATCGGGCCGATGGCACCCGCTCGCATGAGGACGACCACGGGCACCATGATGGGCAGCATCACGGCCAGCACGAGCCCCCGCCAGCGGCAGCCGATGGCAGTACACCGCTTCAGGACGCTGCGCCCGATCTGACGCCCGACAAGCTCGGTTGAACGTTTGAGCGTTTGAGACCGACGGCACGGCGTTACCGCCAGGCCGTCGCCTCGCTCAGGCCAGCACGAGGTTGTCGCGGTGGATCAGCTCCGGCTCGGCAGCATAGCCGAGCACACGCTCGATCTCGAAGGACGGCTTGCGCGCAATCAGGCGTGCCTCAGCGCTGGAGTAATTGCTCAGGCCGCGCGCCAGCTCGACGCCGGCGGCATCGCGCACCGCGATCACATCGCCGCGATGGAATTCGCCGACGACCTCGTGCACACCGATGGGCAGCAGACTCTTGCCCTCCTCGCGTAGCTTGAGCGCCGCGCCGGCATCGACCTGCACCGCACCGCGCAGCTGCAGATGGTCGACCATCCATTGCTTGCGCGCCGCCAGCTTGGCCGTGCTGGCCATCAGTGCCGTACCGATGGCCTCACCGGCCGCCAGCCGCAGCAACACATCGGGCTCGCGCCCCCACGCAATCACGGTGTTAGCACCACTGCTGGCCGCCCGCTTGGCAGCGAGGATCTTGGTGATCATGCCGCCGCGACCGATAGCGCTGCCGGCGCCACCCGCCATCTCTTCCAGCTCCGGCGTGCCGGCGATAGCGCTATCAATAAAGCGCGCGTTCGGGTCCTTGCGCGGATCGGCCGAATACAGGCCACGCTGGTCGGTCAGGATGACCAGAGCATCGGCTTCGACCAGATTGGCGACCAGGGCACCCAGGGTGTCGTTGTCACCAAACTTGATCTCGTCATTGACGACGGTGTCGTTCTCGTTGATGACCGGCAGCACGCGATGCTGCAGCAGCGTCAGCAAGGTCGATCGCGCATTCAGATAGCGCTCGCGGTCAGCCAGGTCGGCGTGAGTCAGCAACACCTGGGCGCTGCCCATGCCCTGCTCGCGCAGCTTGCTCTCGTACATCTGCGCCAGGCCCATCTGGCCGACGGCCGCTGCCGCTTGCAGCTCATGCACTTCCTTGGGCCGTGTCGCCCAGCCGAGGCGCTTCATGCCCTCGGCAATCGCGCCGCTGGACACCATCACCAGTTCGCGCCCCTGGCCGGCCAGCGCTGCCAATTGCCGACACCAGTTGCCAATGGCCTCGGCATCGACGCCACGGCCTTCGTTGGTGACCAGGCTGGAGCCCACCTTGACGACGATGCGCCGCGCGCCCTTCAGCGGCCCCGATAGGGCGGCAGTCTGGGCATCAAGCTGGCCGGCCGTCATGCCGACTCCGTATCGCCCTGCGCCTCCGGTGCGAAGCGCGGGTCAACCTCGACGTGGACGCGCTGCTCGGCGGCGACGTGGTCGTAGATGGCATGAATCAGCGGCTGGCAGCCCTCACGGGTCAGCGCAGAGATCTCGAACACCGGGCCCTTCCATTTGAAGCGCTTGACGAAGTCCTTGACGCGCGCCTTGCGCTCTTCTTCGGGCACCATGTCCAGCTTGTTCAGCACCAGCCAGCGCGGCTTGTCGTGCAGGGTCTGGTCGTATTTCTTCAACTCGGCCACGATGGCCTTGGCCTCGGCCACCGGGTCCACGGCCGGATCGAACGGGGCCAGGTCAACCACATGCAGCAGCAAGCGCGTGCGCTGCAGATGGCGCAGGAATTGATGGCCGAGGCCGGCACCTTCGGCAGCACCCTCGATCAGGCCGGGGATGTCGGCGACGACAAAGCTCTTTTCGGGCGCCACACGCACCACACCCAGGTTAGGGTGCAGGGTCGTGAAGGGATAGTCAGCAATCTTCGGGCGGGCATTGGACACCGCGGTGATCAGCGTCGACTTGCCGGCATTGGGCTGGCCCAGCAGGCCGACATCGGCCAGCACGCGCAACTCCAGCTTCAGCTTCTTGGCTTCACCGGGCCAGCCGGGCGTCTTCTGCCGCGGCGCGCGGTTGGTACTGCTCTTGAAGTGCAGATTGCCAAAGCCACCGTCACCACCCTTGGCGATCAAGATTTTTTCGCCCGGCTCCAGCAACTCGGCGATCACCACATCGGTTTCCAGGTCGCGGATGATGGTGCCCACCGGCATGCGCAGCACGATATCGTCGGCGGCAGCGCCGTACTGGTCGGAACCGCGGCCGGCCTCGCCGTTGCGCGCCTCGTGGCGGCGGGCATAGCGGTAATCGATCAGGGTGTTCAGGTTCAGGTCGCCGACGGCGAACACACTGCCGCCGCGGCCACCATCACCGCCATCCGGGCCGCCGAAGGGAATGAATTTTTCGCGGCGAAAGCTCGCACAGCCGGCGCCACCATTGCCGGCCACAACATCGATAGTGGCTTCGTCTACGAACTTCATCTGGAATCCCTCTGGCCCCGGGAGGAGCTATGGTAAGCCAAGCCTCAATCAGGCCTGGCTCTGGTGCAGCCGCAGAAAAACAAAAGCCCCGGACTAGCCGGGGCTCTGGTCACGCGGTGTGGCCGGCTGCTGCCACCGCACCGCGAACACGGGTCGAGTCAGAAACTCAGACCGGCGTGACGATGACCGTCGAACGGTTTTGCTCGCCCTTGACAGCGAACGACACCGTGCCGTCAACCAGCGCGAACAGCGTGTGGTCCTTGCCCATGCCGACATTGGTGCCAGCGTGGAACTTGGTACCGCGCTGACGCACGATGATGGAACCTGCAGAGATGGTTTGGCCGCCGTAGACCTTCACACCCAGCATCTTCGGTTTGGAGTCGCGGCCGTTTCGTGTGGAACCGCCGCCCTTTTTCTGTGCCATGGATTACTCCTTGAACTGTTGGCGAAGCGAGGGATCAGCCGTTGACCGCGCTGATTTCCAGCTCGGTGAACGTTTGACGATGGCCCTGGCTCTTCTTGTAGTGCTTGCGACGACGCAGCTTGAAGATGCGCACCTTGTCGTGCTTGCCATGTGCCACAACAGTGGCTTTGACGCTTGCGCCAGCAACCAAGGGAGTGCCAACCTTCAGTTCAGCGCCGTTTCCGACAGCCAGAACTTGGTCGATCACAATCTCTTGGCCAACATCCGCAGCAATCTGTTCTACCTTGATCTTTTCGCCAGCAGCAACTTTGTATTGCTTGCCGCCGGTTTTTATGACCGCGTACATATCAGCCCTTTCAGTGAAACACCTGCGATTCGCCAGCCCAACTTCTCGACCGGCAATGCAGGAACATCTACGCCAAATGCGCAGAGCCCGCGAGTTTAGCATGCGTGCTTTCCCGAAGCAAGTGGACACAGAACGACGCCGCCTACCTTCAAGGCGGGCACACATCAACAACAGAGCGCTCACCATTGGTGACAGTTTGCGATGGCACTAGTGCAAGCTTTCTATAATCAACGTTTCGCCCCAAAGTGAGCCGAGAGTGCAAGACCTGTCTGCCTCCTCCCCTGTTGCCGATGTACTCGCCACCCTGAACAAGGAAATGGGCGAGGTGGACGCGGTGATTGCCCGCCGCCTGAGTTCGGACGTTGCACTGATCAACCAGATCGCCGGCTACATCGTTCACGCCGGCGGCAAGCGGATGCGACCGAAGCTGGTGCTGCTGTTCGCCAATGCACTGGGCTTCACCGGACCTGAGCGATTCGAACTCGCTGCAGTTGTCGAATTCATCCACACCGCCACACTGCTTCACGACGACGTGGTTGACGAGTCGTCGTTGCGGCGCGGCAAGCAGACGGCGAACGCCTTGTTTGGCAATGCGGCCAGTGTGCTTGTCGGCGACTTCCTGTATTCGCGCGCCTTCCAGATGATGGTGTCGACGAACCGGATGCGCGTGCTCGACGTGCTGGCCGAGGCCACCAACATCATTGCAGAGGGCGAGGTTCTGCAACTGATGAACATGCACGACCCAGACATCAGCGTGGACGCCTACTTGCGCGTGATCCGCTACAAGACCGCCAAGCTGTTCGAAGCGAGTGCGCGCCTCGGCGCCGTACTTGCCAATGCCGACGCCGAGACCGAGGAGGCCTGCGCCGGCTATGGCCGCGCCATGGGCACCGCCTTCCAGTTGATTGACGACGTGCTTGACTATGAGGGCGATCCTCAAGCCCTGGGCAAGAACGTGGGCGACGATTTACGTGAAGGCAAACCCACCCTTCCGCTGCTGCTTGCCATGGAGCGCGGCAGCGAGGCGGATCGCCTTCTTATCCGTCACGCCATTGAACATGGCGAGGTCGAACGCCTGGCCGACATCGTCACCATCGTTCGAAAAACCGGCGCCCTGGACGCCACACGAGCGGCCGCCCGCAAGGAAGCAGAGCTTGCTCGAGACTGCCTAAATAAAATTCCTCTTAACAAGTGGCGAGAAAGTCTGCTAGAATTCGCAATTCAGTCAGTTGAGCGATCTTTTTGATAAACAATTAAGACGCTCACTGGCTTCACAAGCTGAGGCGGCACAACTTGTTGGCCATGATTCCTCAGCACTGTGATCATCGGGGTGTAGCTTAGCCTGGTAGAGCGCTACGTTCGGGACGTAGAGGCCGGAGGTTCGAATCCTCTCACCCCGACCAGAATTTTCCTTGTTCATCAAGGACTTGCAGAAGCCGCGGACTCCGCGGCTTCTTGCATTTCGGGGGTGCTTGCACCAATTCTGTGCCACGGAACAGCTTTGCTTGGCACAGAACGCCCAGAGTGCGCGAAGGCGTCCGGTACCGCGTAAGTCTAGAACAATGACTTGACCTAGGTACCAAGCGTCAGGTCCGAGACCTTCTCAATGTTCGCGACCCGCTGCACGTCCAACGTGTCGACCGGCCTGCCCAATTCATGGTGTGCCAGCAGCGTCTACATCAGCCGCTCGCACTGCTGCAGACGCAGCATGCACCGTCTTCTCGGCCAACGCTGAACGTCAAGCTGTCCTTCAGGCCTGTGTTGGTCATTCATCGCGAGCCCCTGGTCAATGTTCCGGTCATCGAGTTGCAGCCCGCACTTGAAGGTCCTTTCTCAAAGGGGCCGCACCCGACAACAATATGTTTCGGAAATACAGAAACATACCTGCTTGTGCGCCATCCATTTCACAAGTTTCCGATTTTCCGAAACTCTAATTGATGAGTGGACGCAAAAGCACTACATTTCGGATTATCAGAAATCAGTTCATGCAGCCCTGCTCAAAGGGAATCTCAACTGAAACTCCGAAATGACCAACACATCCAGCCGCCGACCGACCCTTCTGAAGTCCGCTCCTGAGTTGGGCCCGGTTGTGCGCGAGCGCCGCAAGTCACAGTCATTGCGCATCGACGATGCCGCTGGTCTGCTGGGCGTGTCGGTGGACCTGATGTCCCGGCTCGAGAACGGCCAAGGGTCGGTGCGCTTGGACAAGGCGCTGACCGTGCTCGACGGTCTGGGCCTGGCGCTGATGGTGCTGCCCAAAGAGCACCCCTGGGCCCGCGAGGCTGCCACAAACAGCCCGTCGATGCCTGTCAGCGACCCTAAGGCGTGAGGCGACAGGCATGACCCACGCACTGCATGTCTGGGCGGAAGAGACCCGAATTGGCAGCATCGAACACGAGGGGCGCGATGACCGCTGGAGCCTGAGCTATGCCGAGCCCTGGGCTGCCGACGCCCAGTCCTACCCACTGTCACCGACCCTGCCCTTAAGGCGTCCGCCGGCCGACTACCCATCTGCTTCCATCAAGCGCTTCATCGAGCATCTGTTGCCCGAAGGCAGGGCCCTGGATGTGGCGGTCGCCTACAACGGCCTGGCCAAGACCAACATCTTCGGTCTCATCTGGGCACTGGGCGCCGAGACTGCGGGCGCTCTGCGCTTCACAGGAGATGCTGGCGCGGCACAGCCGGCGGGTGAACCCGTCCTGCGAGAAGTCTCCCGGCAGGAACTCGACCAACGCATCGCCGAGCGAGACCACGTGCCGCTGACGGTCTGGGATGGCAAGGTGCGCATGTCGGTGGCCGGCCTGCAGGACAAACTGCTGGTCTACCTCGACCGACCACTGAACGACGGCGGGCGCCTCTTCCTGGTGGATGGGCAGCGCCTGGCATCGACGCACATCCTCAAGCCCGACACCGACAACCCGAAGACGCCGCACCTGGCGGTCAATGAGCATTTCTGCATGTCACTGGCCCGCCGCATGGGCCTGCCAGCTGCTGAGGTGGCTCTGCTGCGCACGCCCCGGCCGGTGCTGGTGGTGCGACGCTTCGACCGCGAGGTCGAGAACGCCGGCGGCCAGCCACAGGTTCATCGCCGGCACATCATCGACGCTGCCCAAGCCTGCGACCTGCCCGTGGCCTACAAGTACGAACGCAACCTGGGCAGTGCAGAAGCGGTGCGCCACATCCGAGACGGCGTGAGCTTCGAGCGCCTGTTCGGCTGCGCCGACATCACGGCCAACAAAGCCGCCGCCAGGCTGGCCATGCTGCGCTGGGCACTGTTCCAGTTCCTGATTGGCAACAGCGATGCGCACGGCAAGAACTTCTCGTTCTTCGTCCGCCCGGGCGGCCTGCTGGAACCGACGCCTTGGTACGACCTGGTGAGCGTCCTGCAATACGATGGGTTCGACACCGAACTGGCCATGGCCTTTGGCGACGTGTTCAGCCACGCCGAGGTGTCGCCCTTCGCCTTGGCAGACTTCGCCGCACGATGCGGCATTGACCGCAAGCTGATGCGCCGGGAAGGCCAGCGGCTGGCAAAGCTGGCCGAAGCGGCGGCCCTGGCTCAGGCTGAAGCCGCCGACTACGAAGGCGAGGCCGAGCGCGCCTTCGTACACGGCATCGCCGGTTTTGTGGCGGAACAGGCCCAGCGGCTCACACAGTTGGTGGCGGACGCCGCGAGCTTGAAAGACGAGTACCTTTGAGAACAGAGCGAAGGCCCCCGCAGCTTGCGCTGGCAGAGGCCTACACCACGGGTCGAATTGCACCTGCAGCCCACGGGAGCAGGTCGGACTGTCCCTGGCTGGTTACCTCGTTACCAGTGCCGCGACCGAAACGGGTTTGGCAATCTCGGCCGCCTCGAAAGCGTAGCGTCTAGGACGTGCATGCTGACCAGCATTGCTCGGCATGCAGGCTGCAAGACTGGCGCGCCTCAAGAACCAAGCGCTGCACCCGAGGTCTTCAACCGCTTTCGCGTTGCCGCCTTCCCGGCGGCAAGGTTGATGCAGCCACGAGCCAAGCTTGATGCGCCGCGCTGCTGCAGCATTGCGGGAACGCCGCGAGCCTGGCCAGATGTCCCCTTGAAACCATGGTTCTCCGTTTGCGCCATCTAACATCGCGAAATCATGTCCACACGCGCCCCCGAATCCTCTCTCTGCCCCTTCAGGCTGCTGCTCCCAGACGACGTCGCGATCGCGCAGGCGGATCGCGAAGAACACTGGGACCGCGGCCTGATGCCGGAAGAACGGGCGCTCGTCGAGCGTGCCGTCGCCAAACGTCAGCGCGAGTTCACAGCCGGGCGCAATTGCGCGCGGACCGCCATGCGGACGCTGGGACTGTCTGAAAAGGACTTGGGTGCCATCGGCGTTGGGCGCCATCGTGAACCACTCTTCCCAAGCGGCGTGATCGGTAGCATCACGCACACTGACGACTTTTGTGCGGCGGCAATGTCACGCACCGGAGGGGCCATCGCCAGTCTCGGCATTGATGTGGACGCAAACACGGCCCTGGATGCCGCGCTCGTGCCCATGGTCATGCAGCCCGACGAGATGGCAGTTTGGCAGGAGGCCGTGCCGACCACTTGCCATGCAGCAATCCTCGCCTTCAGCATCAAGGAAGCCTTCTTCAAGGCCTTCTTTCCGCTCTGCCAGTGCTATCTCGAGTTTGGTGACGCACGGCTCGTCCCCACCAGCAGTGGCACCGGCGCCGACGGCATCGGCCGAGTCACGCTCACGGTACCTGACCGGCGGCTGGCAGCGCTACTCGACGGCCTGCGCATCGACGGCCGCTACACGTTCGACGCACTGCGCGTCTACAGCGCGGTAACGCTGCTGCGCTGATGTGCGTATGCCTCAGGCAGCCGCTGCAGCGTAGTCACGATGCTGGCGGCGATCGGCACGGATGTGGCCTTCACTGAGTTCGACGATGCGATCAGCACAGCCAAAATAGGCATCGTCATGGCTGATCACAATGACCGTCTTGCCCTTAGCCTTCAACTCGGGTAGCAATGTTTGGTAGAAGACTTTCTTGAATGCAGGGTCCTGGTCGGCCGCCCATTCGTCGAACAGGTAAATCGGCTTATCGTCGAGGTAGGCGGTCAACAGTGCGAGCCGCTTCTTCTGACCGCTTGACAACTCAATCGTTGAGAACTTGCCATCGGCCAGGCGCACCTTGCGGTCCAGCCGCAGCTTCTTGAGATAGTCGTCCGCCTGCGCGGTGATCGCTGCCGGATCGATGCCGAGTACGTACTCCATCAGATGGAAGTCGGCAAACACTGCTGCAAAGTGATTGCGGTAATCATCGACATTGCCTTCGTGGACAGACTGTCCATGCAGAAACACCCCGCCTGATTCGGGCTGGTACAGCCCAAGCAACAGCATCGCAAGGGTCGTTTTGCCACTCCCATTACCGCCACAGATGAACAAGACCTCGCCTTTGGCGATCCTGAGGTTGACTGGTCCGAGCATGAACGGGGTCTCGCCAGATTCGTTGTGATAGTGGTGGCAGACATCACGCAGTTCGACAAGCGTCGCAGTCGAGCTGCCCGGCTGGGGCTCGAGAATCACTTCGCGTTGAAGCGGCTGGGCTTCAATGTCGCTTTCGAGTTGGCGGATTTTGCGCAAGGCGACCGAAGCCTGACCGAGTGCAGGCACGGCGTTCATCATCTGGCCGATGGGCCCCACCAAATAGAGCAGCAGCACGGTGACCGTCGCCAGCGTCTGCGCATCTTGAGGCAGCCAGAGCGGAACAACAAACAGCATCACGCCGATGACGATGTAGAACATCATGTCGCCAACGTTGGTGATCAACGTGTAGCTGGTCCCCCCCTTGATCGAAAGATCGCGCAGCGCGCGTACATCTGCGGCAAGCACCTGATCAACGAACAGATGGCCGCGCTGCTTGTTCAACTGCAGTTCGCGACTGCCCTCGATCAAATCACGGAAATGACGAAAAACGCGATCCAGGCGCTCGCGCATCTGCCGCAGCAGGGCAAACGGGATTTGCTGGGCAACGCCAAAAGCGACCACGCAGACGATCAGCGTGGCCAGCAAGATGCCAAACAGGCTTGGCGCCAGCCAGCCGAGATAGGCAAAGCACGCAATCACGATGATGCCGTCGGTCAGGATATGGGGCGCGATCTGCAGCGCGCCAACAAATGTTTCGATATCCCGTGTGAGGATGGCCATCAAGGCCGGTTTGCCGAGCTTCTGCAGTTTCTGCGGCGGCGTATCGAGCAGCCGCTTGCTCAGTTCGATACGCATGCCGAGCACGGCATCCTGGGCCATGCGCAGCATCGCGATCTGAGAGATTGATCGCGTCAACAACAAGGCCAGACACAGGCCAAAGAACTTCGGCGCGAGACTGGCCACGCTGCCGCGCATCCCCTCGTTGATGACGGCGATAAGGCTCGCACCACACAGGCCGCTTAACGCGGCAAACAGCCCGGCCGCGAAAAACAACTGTTTCGATTGTCGAAACAGAAACTTGATCAGATCCATGAGGTCAACCCTGATTGAAAGACAGATTGGGGCACCGCAGCGCTTCAAGTGCGATGGCGAACGGCTAGCTGGATGAAATACCCGGCCATTGCCAGGCCGGCGGCTACCGCCAACTCGGTCACCAGCATCGCTGTGGAGACCGGGTGGCGGCTGCCGAGCCAATCGAGCGCCGGCAGCTCACTGAGACGATCAAGAATCAAAGCCCCGAGCAAGAGCAGGAACAAGAACGGCCGCGGCACGCCTGCGAGTCGGCCGAGCAGCGTGGCGGCCGCAGCAACAGCCGTGAGTACTGCCAGCAGCGCCAGCGCCGCGACCGGATCGCGCAGCAAACGCGCGAGCAGGAAGGTCGCAGAAAAAGCGACGCCGAACAGCAGCGCTGCCAAGAGCTGGCGCCAATGACGACGCCAGGTTCCTCCCGGTGCGCAGGCGCTCAGCGGCGACCAGCCGTCTTCGTGTTCGCGGGTGCTGACTGTGCTGATCGCACATCCCCACAAGACCAGGCAAATGAGCAGGGGGCCACCCCCACCGGGCGCGCTCTCGTCGCCCGTCCCGCCAAACGCCGTGAGACCCAGCAACCAGCACGCGGGCAACAGCAGCATGATTGCAGGAGAAACTGCCAGCGTCAGCGCCATCTCTGCCACCACCTGGCCGGCCAGACCACTGCTGGTGCTGAGCCGCGAAGCCAGGCCAAACAGCGGCCGCACGAGTCTCAGCAATGGCGTCAGCAGCCGGTTCAGCAGATCGAGTGGCGCATTGAACTGCCCGAACGCCGCCAGCAGCCGCTGCCATGGCACAGCACGGGCAGCGCCCAGTCGCGTCATGACGCCTGGGCCATCCCGCTCAGCCGCCATGAAATTGCCGCTGCCGCGCAGCCGGTCGTTCGAGTAGCGGTGAAAGACAGACGCGGCGAGCACCAGCGGGATCAACGCAAGCAGAGCGCACAAGGCACGCTGCTGTATCAGAGCCATTGTCCAGAACGTATCCGGCAACTGCACGAAGGCCAGGCCAGGCTCGACGGAACTGCGACCACCCAAACTGATATCGACGGTGCCGAACAGCTGTGTCAGCTGAACCGCCGCGCTGTAGTGCCCGGCAAAATCAAGGAGCAGCAAGGGATTTGAAGCTGCTGCCGCACCACGCCAGAATGGTTCCATCGCAAACGCGCTCATGAACCACAAGGCAAAGAACAGCAGGTCTCCGAGCCGTCCAATCAGGGCGGCCCACGCGTCGCAAAGTACCGCCATGCTGGCTGCGAACAAGATCGCCGGTGTGCCCAACCAGCACCAGGCCTGCAGATAGGCGGCCGCCTCGGCGGGCACTTGCTGCCAATTCAGCTGGCGGCTGTGCAGGACCAGCACAGCGGCAAGTGAAGCCAGGCTGAGCATTGACACAGCGAGTACCGCAGCAAGCCAACGCCCGAACAGCAAGCCAAGGTTGCCAACCGGCAAAGCCGCGACGATGGCGCCCAAGCCGCTGGTCCAGTCCTGCCTCACCTGCCCGCGAACGACGATGAAACCAAACAGGCCTATCCATAGCGGCAACTCAGAGCCATAGGCCAGCGCGAGCATGGCCGAATTAGGCGCCGCGCTGGCCGAACCGACACGCAACATCGTCGCGCCATCCTCGGGTGCTATCCACAGCAGATGAACAAGCACAGCCAACGCGACGACAGCGAGCCTGAAGTGCCAGCGCCCAAGGTGGCGCCGCAAGTCGTGCCCGATGATCGCGTGCGTAACGCGAGCGAGGTCGGTCCTCATGCGGTGCTCTCTCGGTTCAACCTCGGGAAAGCCAGCAGCGCATCTTCCAGACTCGGTTCTAGCGGCAGGGCCTGGGCACAAGGGCGCTCGCGATGCGCCAGGCGCAGGTCAACGCCGCCGCTGTGTTGCAGCACATGCAAGACATGCACTGATTCACGCAGCTCCTCGTAATGCTGTTGCGTCGTGCTCAGCGACCAGATGTTGCCGCGCAGCTGCGCGAGCAGACGCTGTGGCTCGGTCTGTGCAAGCAACTTGCCACGATCCATCACCAGCAGTGCACTCGCGATATTCTCGATGTCCGAGACGATGTGGGTCGAAATCAGCACAAGCTTCTTGCGCCCCAACTCAGCCATCAAGGCACGAAAGCGCATGCGTTCGTCAAGGTCCAGACCGGTCGTCGGCTCGTCGACAACAACGAAGTCCGGGTCACCGAGCAGCGCCTGGGCGATGCCCAGGCGACGCCGCATGCCGCCCGAAAAATCGGTCATGCGACGCCGCGCGCAGTCTTGCAGATTGACAAGCTCAAGGCACTGCCGCACGCGAGCCGGATCGCGCACACCCTTGAGCGCCGCCAGATAGGCCAGGAAGTCCTGCGCGGTCAGATTGGCCTGCGCGCCGAAGTTCTGCGGCAGAAAGCCCAGACGCTGGCGCATCGCATCGGGTCTGGCAACGATATCGACACCGTCGAACAGGATCTGACCCGCCGTCGGCCTGCTCAGTGTGCACAACATATCGAGCAGCGTTGTCTTGCCGGCGCCATTGTGGCCAATCAGCCCGACAACACCACGCTCGAGCGTCAGCGACACATCGTCGACGGCCCGGACGTTGGGCGGATACACCTTGACGAGATTCTTGATGTTCAGCATGGCTACTTTCAGATCGATCGACTGCTCTCGAAGGCGTCACGCAGCAGAGGTCCGATGTGCTCGGCCAGCGCTTGTACATGAGGCGCGGATAGCAAAGTCAGGTGGTTACCCGGAGCGTGCCAGAGCTGCAGCTGAGGCGCATAGTCGCGCCAGCGGCGCGCGACCTCAGCGTGATCGCGTTCCGCGTCCGCCGGCCCGCTTCGGCTGACAGCATTGGCGACCACGACATGAACCGGCCGCGCATACCCGGTCGGCGGGCACCAGCTCGTATTGATGTTAGCGAAAAACACCTGAGCAACGCCGCGCAACAGCGTGAGATCGGTGCGCGCCGGGAGCACCCGCCGCTCGATCAAGCGCTTGCGAAGCAGCTCGAGCCGCTCACGTTCGCCGAGTGGTTCGAAGTCGCGTGCACTCAGGCCGAGCGGCTTGTCCACGGTCAGGTCGTACAGGGAGACGAGCCGCTCGAGCGCCTCCGTCGGCGTGTGGTAATGCACATCGTCCTTGTCGCGAGGTCCGCGCGAATCGAGGATGAACAGTGATGCCGGCGGCCGTCCGATCGCTTCGAGTTGCCGCGCCATCTCCGCAGCAATCCAACCACCAAAGGAATGCCCGAGCAGATGCACAGGCCCGCTCGGCACGATCTCTTCGATCGCGCGCACATAGGCACGCGCCGCCGCTTCAACACTGCTGTACGGCACCTGCGTGCCGCACAGGCCGCGCGCTTGCAGGCCGTAGACCGGCTGATCGGGCCCGAGCGCTTGGGTCAATTGCGCAAAAGATGTCACGCTAGCACCGGCACCAGGCATGCAGAACAGTGGCACGCGCCCTGCACGACCACGTTGAATGAGCACGAGCGGCTGATGCGCCGGCGCTGTCATGCACTGCCCCGCGGCGTCAACAAGCGCCGCCGTGATCGCCGTACCGAGCGCGTCGATGTGGCCCTCTTCCATCATGCTGCGATGGTCACCTGGGACCGTGCACTGCCGCAGTGCGGCACCGTGGCGTGCGCCCCAACCAAGCGTACGGTCATCGCGTTTTTGTTCCCGCGCAGCAAACAGGGTGAAGGGCAAGGGCAACACCGGCGCAACGTAGTTCCACACGGCTCGCGCCAGGCCATGGCGAACTGCCAAATGCCGGTGCAGCACGTCGATGTCGACCTCGGCTGGAAACAGGCCGGCGTGCTGGCACGTCTCCAGCATTGCGTCGAGATCGCCAGCATCACGCATCGCGACCATCGGCTTGACCGTCTTCGCCGGCAGTTGTTCGACGGCCGCATGGTAGAGATACCAGGCCGGGTCGACCAGCTGACGCGCGTCGCGCAACTTGTCGCGGTAGTTGGCGAGCGTATCCATCACACCAAGGAACTCGACGCTCTCATCGGCGCCAAGCAGCTGGTGGCAGATCTCGAACGCGATGGTCCCGCCAATCGACCAGCCCGCGATGCGGTAAGGTCCATGCGGCTGAACGCGCTGGATCTCTCGCACATAGTGATGCGCGATCTCCTCAACTGACTGGCGCGCCGGTTCGCCGCGCAAGAAGCCGCTGGCGGCAAGACCGTAAACGGGCAGATCGCTGTCGAGTACGGCCGCCAGACGCCGCGCATAGTCGACCTCCCCCTCGCCAGGATGAACGAGGAACAATGGCAGTTGCCGACCTTGTCCACGAATCGTCACCAGGCTTGTCGATTCCTCGCCGAGGCGCCGCCCACCGATGTGCTGAGCGAAGTCGGCCAGCACCGGTGCAGCGAAAAGCGTGCGCAGCGGCACCTCGATTGCCAGCACCTTGTCGATACGCGCCATCAGTTGAACGGCCAGCAGCGAATGGCCACCGAGTTCGAAGAAGTGGTCGTCACGGCCGACTTGGTCACGCCCCAGCAGTTCACACCAGATCGCCGCGATGGCGGCCTCCAACTCGCCTCGCGGCGCTTCGTAGGCACTGGCAGGGACTGCTTGCTGATCCGGCGCCGGCAACGCCTCCCGGTCCAGCTTGCCGTGCGCCGTCAGCGGGAAGGCCTCGAGCACGACGAAGGCACTCGGCACCATGTACTCGGGCAGCTCGCCCGCCAGTGCGGCGCGCAGCCTGCTGATCTCGATGCCCTCGCCCGTCACATATCCCACAAGTCGCTTGTCAGCGCCTGCATCCTGACGCGCCAGCACCGCCGCCTCGCGCACGCCCTCACAGGCCGCCAGGCGCGTCTCGATCTCACCCAGTTCGATACGGAAGCCGCGAATCTTGACCTGATGGTCG
>NZ_JAVXZY010000007.1:0-294191 GCF_032337115.1 Roseateles aquae | reverse complement strand
GTGGTTGGGAGAAATGGGGCTGCCACGTAGGCGCGCTGCGAAGGTCGGGCTGGTGGCCCGACAGCCGAGCAGCGCAACGCCCGTGGAGGCCCCATTTCTCCCAACCCGCAGGGCAAGCACCAGCCAAACCCTGCCGGTGTTGCGAGCCTTGCGCAGGCCACCAGCCTGAGCGGCGGCTCGCGCCTAGGCAGGCCTTGGCCGGTGCTTGCCACGGCCCACGCCGACTTATGCAGACCTTCCCTAACAAGAACTGGTTCTTGCGAGGAGGCAGCGTGGACAAACGGCGATTTCTTTCCTGGGCGGCGGCCGGAGCGGCCACGCTCGCCCTGCCCAGCTGTGGTGGAGGCGGCGGCAGCAGCGGCACGGTGACCCCGCCGGTGGAACCGCCAGCACCGGCCGATCCCTTGGCCGCCGAATGGACCGCGCTGGCGGCCCAGCTCGGCACGGGCAAGTTGCTGCGCCCTGGCGATGCCGACTTTGCCCGCCTGAGCCCCGCGGCCAATGCGCGCTTTGACGCTCAATCGCCCCGCGCCCTGCTGCGTGCCGGCAGCGTGGCCGACATTGCCGCCGGCCTGGCCACGGCACGCCGCCTGGCCCTGCCGCTGCGGCTGCGCGGCGGTGGCCACAGCTATATCGGCAACTCCAGCGGCGGCACCTTGCTGATCGATGTGGGTGCGCTAAACGCGGTACGGCTGGAGGGGGATGTCGCCGTGGTGGGCGCCGGGGCGACGCTGGCCGATGTCTACGACGCGCTGATCGGCCAGGGCCGTTGCATTGCCGCCGGCAGCTGCCTGAGCGTGGGCATTGCCGGCCTCAGCCAGGGCGGCGGCTTTGGCGTTCGCGACCGTGAGCATGGACTCACTTGCGACGCATTGCTGGCCGCCACGATGGTCAACGCCGAGGGCCAGACGCTGCAGATCGATGCCCAGCGGCAGCCTGAGCTGTTCTGGGGCCTGCGCGGCGGCGGCGGCGGCAACTTTGGCGTCGTCACCGAATTCCGCTTTCGCACCCACGCGGTGGTGCCGCTGACGCGCTTTCAGGCCGACTTCAAGCTGGATGAGCTGCCCACCGTGCTGGCCGCCTGGCAGGCCTGGCCGCAGACGATGCCGGACGGCATCTGGTCGCAGCTGGCCGTCTCGAGCGCGGGCCTGACGCTCTGGGGCATCGCCAGCACCGGCTTGGCCGAGCTGCAGGCGCAGTGGCAGGGCCTGCTGTCGCGCATCAATGCCAGCGCCCAGTCAGCGCAGCTGCGCGCACTCAGCTACCGCGAGGCCATGCTGGACGACTGCCGCAACCTGAGCAGCGCGCAATGCCATCTGCCGGCACAGAACAGCGCCGGCGTACTCGGCCGGGTGGCGATGGCGGCCAGCTCGGATTTCTTTGACCGCCCTATCGATGCCGCCGGCATCGAGGCCCTGGCCGGCGCCCTGCGCCAGCGCGGCTTGCAACCCGGCATGGCAGTGCTGAACCTGATGGGCGGCGCCATCGCCCGCGTGGCCGAGGATGACACGGCCTTCATCCACCGCAAGGCCTTGTTCAGCGCCCAGTACCTGGCCGAATACCGCCCCGGCACCGATGCCGCGACGCTCAACGAGGCCGCGCAATGGACCCACGGCCTGCGCCAGCTGCTTGCGCCCTGGAGCAGCGGCCGGGCCTATCAAAACTATCTGGACGGGCTGATCACAAATCCAGGCGAGGCCTATTACGGCCGCCACCTGGCGCGGCTGCAGGCGCTCAAGCGCAGTGTCGACCCGAGCAGCCTGTTCAAGCAGGCACAGGGGCTGTGAGCCGCAGCAAGGGCGCTCAGGCCGCCGCCGCGTCGGCCGGCGGCTCAACCGCGAAGGGCGCCACCAGTGGCAGCTCGATGGTGAAGCAGGCGCCCTGGCCCGGGCTGCTGCTGACGCGGATGCTGCCGCCCAGCAGCGAGCTGACGATGGTGTAACTGATGTGCAGGCCCAGGCCGCTGCCGCCCTGGCCGAGCTTGGTGGTGAAGAAGGGATCGAAGATACGGCCGAGGTGCTCGGCAGCGATGCCGCGGCCGTCGTCGCGGAAGCTGATCTGCACCCGATCGCTGCCCAGGCGCTGGCCCTGCAGCTGCAGCAGGCCGTGCTTGCGCCCCTCAAAGGCGTGCACCAGGGCGTTCATGATCAGATTGCCCAGCACCTGGCCCAGCGGGCCGGGGAAGCTGTCCATCGCGATACCGGGCTCGATGGCCAGCTCGAGCCGGTGTTCCTCGCGGCGCAGGCGGCTGGCGAAGGTCAGTGCCAACTCCTCACACAGCTGGCGCAGCTCGAAGGGGCGGCGCTGATCGGAGGTCTGGTCGACGGCCAGCTGCTTGAAGCTGCTGATCAGCTCGGCTGCCTGGCTCAGGCTGCGCAGCAAGAGGCTGGATGAGGCCGAGGCGTTGTCGCAGTAGCGCTCCAGCTCGGAGCGGCGCAGGCCGCCACTGCGCGCTTGCTGGACAAACTCTTCACTGGCGTCGCGCAGCGTGCTGGCGACCAGCAGGCTGTTGCCGATCGGCGTGTTCAGCTCGTGGGCCACGCCGGCCACCAACGCGCCCAGTGCGGCCAGCTTTTCCTGGGCGACCAGCTGGGTCTGGGTGAGCTTCAGGCGGTGGTAGGCCTCGGCCTTGTCCAGCGCGACCGCGGCATAGGCGCCCAGCGTGCGCAGCTTGTCCAGGTGCGAGCCATCGTAGGCGCCTTCGCGCTGGCTGAGCACGCTGATCACGCCCATCACCTGGCCCTTGAGCATCATCGGCACGAACAGGGCCGAGCGCGCCGGTGGCGGCTCGCTGCCGTCAACCAGGCGCAGCCGGCGCTGCGCACCGCCGACGCCGCGGACGATGCGGTTGTCGTGCGGGAACTTCTCGATGATCAGTTCGCGGGCCTGCAGCACGCATTGCACCGCCGGCTGTTCCTCGGAGGCCAGGGCGCGCTGGTAGGGTTCGAAGGCCATGCCGCCCTGCATGCAGTAGTCGAACGCGATCACGCCTTCCTCGGCGCGCAGCAGGCCGACGGCAAAGATGTCGGCCTCCATCAGCTGCTGCACGCGGCGGTAGAGCAGTTCGAGGATGGCCTCGCCATCGAGCAGGCCGGTCAGCTCGCGGCCGATCTCGCTGAGCAGGCTGATGTCGTGCCGGGCAGCCTCGGCCTGCTGGCGCTGGCGCTCGGCATGCTCGGCTTCCTGCACCGCCTCGGCGGTGCGCGCAGCCACCTCTTTTTCCAGCCGTCGCTGCGCCTGCCACATCAGCCGCAGCCGCCAGCGGTACAGCGCTGCCAGCGCCGCCAGCAGCGCCACGCCAGCCAGCAAACGGAACCACAGTGCCCGCCAGAACGGCGGCAGCACTTCGATGGCCAGCACCAGATCCTCGCCGCTCCAGCTGCCATCGGGCCCGGCGGCGCGGGCGCGCAGCTGGTAGCTGCCGGGGTCCAGATTGGTGTAGGTGGCCAGGCCTTCGCCGGGCTTGCCCTCGATCCAGTCGGTATCAAAGCCCTCCAGCTTCCAGGCATAGCGGTTGTGGCGGACGCTGTAGAAATGCAGCGCCGAGAACTCGAAGCTGACCATGGTCTCGCGATGGCTCAGGCGAACCTGCCGGGCCTGGTGCAGCAGGCCGTCAATACCGACCGCCCGCAGGCTCAGCGGTGCGCTGCTGCGCTGGTCTTGCACCTCGCTGGCCGCCTCGCTCGGCAGCAGCGATTGATTGAACACGCGCAAATCGCTGAGCAGCACACGCGGTGCGGCATGGCTTTCGCGCAGCTCATCGGGCTTGAAGGCAAGCAGGCCCTGGCTGCCGAAGTAGAGCCGGCCATGGGCATCGCGGGCGGTCGCGTTGAAGCCGAAGCCGCCATCGAAATGGCCGCCCAGGCCCGGATAGAAGCGCACCTTGCTTTGATCGGGCAGCACATGAACCAGACCCTGCTCATGGCCCAGCCACAGCGCACCGTGCAAGTCTTCCTGCATCGTGTTGACCCAGCCGCGGGGCATGCCGGGCAGCTGTCGCCATGACTGCAGACGCCAGCCCTGGCCCTGCGGTAGTAGCTGGAACAGGCCCACCGCCGTGCCCAGCCAGATCCGCCCCTTGGCATCTTCGCGCAGCGAGAACACGCTGAGGCCGGCCGGGTTCTTCAGCTCGGCGCTGGGCTGCAGCGGCTGGACAAAGCCTTCGCTCGCCGGGTCCCACAGGTGCAGGCCGCCCTTGGTGCCGACCCAGATCCGGCCGTGATGGTCTTCCAGCAGGCAGTCGACGGTGTCGTGGCTCAGCGCCCCGGCCTGGCCGGCGACGGCGCGATAGGTCAGCAGGCGGCCGTCGGGCAGACGCCGGTACAGGCCGCCGGCACTGGCGATCCACAGCACGCCCTGCCGATCGTGCAGCAGCGCGGCGATCGAGGCCCCGGCCGGGCTGGTATTGCCAAGGGCAATCACCTCGGAACGCCGCCGGACGGTGTCGAACAAGCGCAGGCCATCGTCGCCGCCTATCCACAGCCGGCCTGGCGCTTCGAGCAGCAGCGTCTTGATCAGACGGGCGCCGCTTTGTGACTGCGCGATGCGCTCGGTACTGCCGCTGCGCAGATTGACGCGATTGAGCCCACCGCCATAGCTGCCCAGCCAGGCCTGCTCGCTGCCGTCCAGGGCCACGGCGGTGATGCCATCGCTGGACAGGCTGTCCGGGTCGTCCAACACATGCAGGTACTGGCGAAAGCCGCCGCTGCGCAGATCGGCCAGGCTGATGCCGCCGCCCCAGGTGCCTATCCAGAGCACACCGCTGCTGTCCTGATAGAGCGAGGCCACCGAACTGGCGCTCAGGCTGTGCGGCAAGGCATCGTGGTGGCGAAAGAATTCGGTCTCCCAGCCGCCCCCAGGCTGATCGCGCAGGCGCAACAGGCCGCCGCCCGAGCCATAGGCCGCCCAGATCGACCCGGCCTCGTCGCGCAGCAGCGAAAAGACGACCTGCTGCGGCAGCTTCAGCGCCTGCAACTCATCCAAGGGCTTTGCGTCAGCACCACCGAGCTGCCAGGCACGCAGCCCCAGCGCCGTGCCCAGCCAGAGACGGCCCTGCTCGTCGAGCAGCATCGAACGAATCGTCAGGCCAACCGCCTCGCCGGGCCGGCCTTGCGCCAGATCCAGGGTCAGGTCTTGCTGGCCCTGGGCGCTGAGGTGCAGCACCCGCGCGCCCTGGCTGATGTAAAGGCCGCCCTGCCGGTCCGCCACCATCGCACCCAGCCGCAGTGGATTGAGCGGATCGGCGCTGGCCAGCACCAGCTCGTAAGCCCCGCTGCTCAACTCATAGCGCAAGAGGCCGCCGCGGCACGCGACCCACAGCCGCGCCCCCACTCTCACCATGGCGAAGATGCGGCGGTTCTGCGGCGACCAGTCGGCCGGCATGGGTATGCGCTGCAGGGTTTCGCTGCGCAAATCCATGCGATGCAGCCCGGCCGAGGTGCCGATCCAGAGGCGCTCGCTCTCGTCCTCGAGCAGCGCGCTGACCAAGGCATGGGCCAGCGCATGCTCATCATCGGGATCGGCCGCGAAATGCTTGAAACGCCGGCCGTCGTAGCGGGCCAGGCCATTGGCCGTGCCTATCCACATCAGGCCGCGGCGGTCCTGCAGCATCGTGACCGCCGAGCTGTCCGGCAGCCCCTGTTCCGTGCCCAGCGCGTTGAAGCGCAGGCTGGCGACATAGGCGGCAGTGGCCGTGCCGTTCAAGGCCAGCGTCAGCAGCAGCGCCAGGCCGAGTCGCCATGCGGTGCGCAGCACACGGCCACACACGCGGCTGCGCCGCTGCAGCGCGGCAACAGTGGCGGCGGCGGTCAGACCCAGAGAGTGCACTTCACGCATTGGCTTGGCGGGCGCCTCGGCAAGCCCCAGCCTGCCCCGGGTGCAGGGTAGCGCGTGGCGCGACGCAAGACCAGAGGGCCGAGCCACCCGGTGTGAAAGAATGGTTCGCCTCCTCAGGCTCATTGAGGGCTGCGCGCGGCCCGCGACCCATGCTCGGCATCCACGACCTCCCGCTCTTCATTGCCTCCGGCCTGCTGCTGAATATCGCGCCCGGCCCGGATTCCCTGCTGATCATGAGCCGCAGCGCCAGCCAGGGTTGGCGGGCCGGCTCGGCCGCGGCGCTGGGTATCGGCGCCGGCACCCTGATCCATGTGGCGGCGGCGGCATTGGGCCTGTCGGCGCTGCTGGCCACCTCGGCAACGGCGTTCAGTGTCGTCAAATACATCGGCGCGGCCTACCTGCTTTATATCGGCGCCAGCATGCTGCTCAAGCGGGGCGCTGGCAACGATGCTGCCGAGATGGCCGCGCCGGCGCCGGCCAGCCAGCGCCAGCTGTTCCTGCAGGGGCTGATGACCAATCTGCTCAACCCCAAGGTGGCGCTGTTCTTCCTCGCCTTTGTGCCGCAGTTCATCAGCCCCGAGGCCCCGAACAAGCCGCTGGCCTTCATCGTGCTCGGGGCGATCTTCGATTTCAACGGCATGCTGTGGTGCCATTTCCTGGCCGTGTCGACGGCCCTGGCCAGCACCCGGCTGCGCCCCAGCGCGCGGCTGGCCGCCTGGCTGAATCGCGCCATCGGCGCGCTCTTCCTCAGCTTTGGCCTGAAGCTGGCGCTGGCCGAGCGCTGATCCGCGACCGCGACGGGGACTGGCTCAGGGGCTGACCCAATCGCTGGCCACGCGGCTGCCATCCAGCATGCCCTGGTGGTGGCTGAGGAAGAGCTGGCCGCGGAACCAGTGCTGCCAGGCGCTGGCCTTGAGCCGGTCCAGCACCGGGCCCTTGACCTCGCTGAGGTCGAGCCGGATGTCCTGGCGGCGCAACGCCTCGTGCAGATCGCGCAGGGCCTCCAGGCCGCTGAAATCCACCGCATTGACCGGTGCCATCTGCAGCACGACCCGGCGGGTGTCTGGCTGCTGTTCCAGCAAGGCCTGCACCACATCGGTCAGGCTGCGTGCGTTGGTGAACAACAGGCTCTCGTCGATGCGCAAGCCCATCACGCCGGGCAGGCATTCAACCTGGTAGCGGTCCATATTGCGGTAATGCTCGGTGCCCGGCACGCGGCCGATCAGTGCCACATGCGGGCGGGCGGTGCGCTGCAGCAGCAAGGCGATGGCACCGAGCACGCCCAGGCCCAGCGCCGCGCTGACGCTCCAGAACAGCACCAGCAGCGTCACCAGCCCCATCAGCACCGCCTCGGCCCGCGCGTAGCGCCAGGCCTGGGCAAAGGGGGCGAACTTCAGGCCGCTGAGCACGGCGACCAGAATCGTTGCCGCCAGCACCGCCTTGGGCAGCCAGGCCAGCAGCGGCGCCAGCAGCCACATCGCCAGGCCCATCGCGAAGGCGATGAAGACGCCGCTCATCCGGGTGCGGCTGCCGGCGTCGTACAAGAGCACGCTGCGCGAGAAACTCGCCGCCACCGGCATGCCCAGGCTGAGCGCCGCGGCCAGATTGGCGCCGGCCAGGCCGAGCAACTCGCGCCGCGCATCGACCCGCTCGGCACGCCGCCGCGCCAGCGACTCCGACACCACCAGACTGGTCACATAGGCCATCAGCGCCAGCAGCAGGGCGCCGGGCAGCATCGCCTGCCACAGCGCGGCATCGAGCCGCGGCAGTGACAGGCCCAGGTGCAGCGGCGGCAGCTCGCCGACCACGGCCACACCGGCCGAGACCGCGTCCAGGCCCCGCGAGGCGGACATGGCCAGCAGCAGCAGCACGAGTGGCAGCAGGCGCAGCAGCAGCGCCGCACGCACTTCCCCCATCCAGCGGCCCAGCAGCGCGGCCAGTCCCTGGCGGCCGAACACCAGCACGCAGACGGCGCCGACCCCAAAGGCGGCGCTCCAGCGATGCCATTGCCCGCCCGAGGCCATCGCGCTGCCCAGCAGCGAGGGCAGATCAAAACCGCTGGCCGGGCTGCCCAGCAACACCGGCAGCTGCGCCGCCGCGATCGACAGGGTGGCGCCGGTCTCGAAGCCATGCAGCACCGGCACGCTGAGCAGGGCGGCCAGCGCATCCAGCCGCAGCGCCGCCGCCGCCGCCAGAATCAACCCGACCTCGGCCGCCAGTACCAGCGCTGCTTCCCCGGGGCTGACGCCGGCGGGCGCCTGGCCCAAGGTCTGCGCAATCATCAGCGCCAGCACCGCCACCGGCCCAATGCCCAGATAGGGGCTGGAGCCCAGCAAGGCATAGAGCAGCAGCGGCAGCAGGCTGGCATACATGCCGGTCTGCGCCGGCAGGCCGGCCAGCATCGCGTAGGCCAGGCTTTGCGGAATCAGCAGCACGCTGACGACAAAGGCAGCGAGCAGGTCCTCATGCAGGAATTCGCCGGCATAGGCCCGCCAGCGCTGCAGCCAGGCCGCCGTCATGCGTGGACGAGCGCAGAACGCTGCGGGCGGGGGCAGGCGAGGGGCATGGGCGCTGGCAAAGGGCTGTGGCGGCTCAGTATAGAACCGGGGCCCCGTACAGCTCGCTGACTAAAACGCGCCGGCCGCCGATGTCGTTCAGCGCAGCGGCGCAATTTCGTCGGGTCAGGTCTTGCGCCTCAACCGCGGCGTATCAGCGTTGCTGCCGGCGACGCGAAGCAGCAGCCACTCCGATCAGGCCCAGAGCCATTAGCGCGTAGCTGGCAGGCTCGGGGACAGGAGCGACGTGATCGCTTGCCCATACCGACGCGTTGACTGATAGCGGGAGCGACTTTTCGGCATTGCTGGTGTTCTTTATCGTCAATGTCAGCCATTGCCCGTCTATCGTTTGCTCGTAGGCCTCGCTGTCAATGCTGAATCCATTGAATGAAGTCATACCGGTCGTTGCCTGAAGCGGGCCTGCAATGAGCATTGCAGACACGCCAGCGTTCGAGTGAGGCCCGAATTGACCATTCGGCATGCTGCCAATCGCCTCATCGCCGCTGATCGAGGCATTGACGAGCATGCGGAACGTCGCCTGCGTCCCAGCGCCCAGAACGATCCACTGGAAATATGATGCCGATGCGGCGGCCTTGTTCCCGGCATCAACATTGCTTTGCACCTCCAGCTCAGGTGCGTTTTCGGCTTGCGCCGCTACTGAGGCAAGGGCTTGCTGCCTGGTAGAGGAAAGAGTACCGACGCCACTCCAGGCAAAATCGCTGAGAGATTCCTCCGGGCCGTAGACCACCATATGCGAATTCGGCACTGGGATGGAACCGACGGTCCAACCGAGTTGCTTCGCTTCAGAGACATCAAGATTTCTTCCAGCAATACCCGTGAAGCTCAATGCCGGCGCAAGTCCGTCGGCAAGGTTGAGGTCTTTCAAGGTATAGCTGAAGCCGCTCAGGCTTAGCTGCGCTTGTGTAGCAGCCTGCACGCCTGCACCGGCCACCATCGCCAGCGCAATGACGAAGCTCTTCTTCACGTTCATGTTTTCCCCTCCCGTTACCGAACCAGCGCAGTGGCGCCACATACCGGCTGATTCCGGTGCGCAGCTTTTCGATATCTGCCACGGCGTCCGGGCGCGATGCTAACGTAAATATTCTGTAGATGGCAATGCGCTTGAGAAGTTATTTTCGCTCCAAAATTGACTGCATCCTGCAACAGGAATTGAGGCACCAAGACTCGCGCCGCGTGGTTTCATCGGAGGCGCTCACTTCGGATTGACGCCCAGGTTGGCGGCAGGGCTCTTAGATCGGACTCGAATTGGCGAGCCCCTACCGCACGCCAGCCGGCCGCTGGCGTCACTCAGGCCGTCGGCCCGACCACCGTGCACAGCTGCACCCGCTCGGACGAACAGGCAGCATCGAAATCGGCTTCGATTTGCAGCAGGGCGTCGGCATCGGCAGCGTCGACCGTGGTGATGCCGACGGCGCGGTTGCGGCCCTGGGCCTTGGCCGTGTAGAGCACCATATCGGCCCAGTTGACGGCGCGTTCCCAGTGCAGGTCCAGGCGCACCGGCGGTAGCGGGAAATGGGCAAAACCTATCGACACGGTGACGCGCAAGGGCCCGTTCTCGGTCGCCACCGGCGTCGCGCCGACGCTGAACAGGATGCGCTCGGCCAGCGCCACCAGCTGGGCCTGGGCCATGCCGGGCACGAAGACCAGGAATTCCTCACCGCCCCAGCGCACGACCAGGTCTTCGCTGCGCACCGCCAGGCTGATGCGCCGCGCCACCTCACAGATCACCGCATCGCCGGCGGCGTGGCCATGCTCATCGTTGACATGCTTGAAGTGGTCGATGTCAACCATCAGCAGTGCGCCGTTGAACACCTCCTTGGCATGGCGCTCCATCACGGCCAGGAAATGGCGGCGGTTGGCCAGATCGGTCAGCGGGTCGCGTTCGCTCTGCTCGCGCAGCAGCTTCTGGTTGGCCTTGAGCCGGCGATTGGCTTCGCGCACCCGGCGCAGCATCACGACGACCAGGATCAGCGATAGCCCCAGCAGGCCTGCCACCGCCATGCCGACCTGCTGGGCCAGGTTGCGATTGGCCAGCTGCTGCTCCTTCAGCACCTTGTCGCCATTGAGCAGCTTGAGGTCGCGCTGCTTGCGCTCGGTGTCGAACTTGACCTTGAGCTGCTGCAGCGAGGCTTCGCGGTCGCGGGCATGAACTTTCTCGGTCAGCGCGCGTTCCTCGTGGAAGATGCGGATCGCTTCGCGCGGCTGGCCGGCGGCGGCCCAGGCCTCGGTCAGTTCGCGCAGCTCGCGGATCCGCGTGGTCGGCTCAAGCTGGCCGCGGCGCAGGCGCTCGACTTCGGCCAACTGAGCCCGCGCCTGATCAAACTGCTGCAGCTTCAGATGGGCCAGCGCCATATTGTGGCGAACCACCCGTTCGCTGCGGACGTCCTTGAAGCGCTGCAGCACCGGCAAGGCCTGCTCGGCCAGCTGCAGGGCGCGCTTGGCTTCGTTCTGCTTCAGATAGGAATCGGTCAGATTGGCCTGTACCTGGGCCAATAGATGCGGCGCGTCGGCCTCGCGGGCCAGCTTGAGTGCTTCCAGCAGTGCGTCCGTCTGGCCCACCGCGTTCCCGCGCCGGCCTTCGACGGTGGCCTGATAGGTCTTGATGCGCGAGAGGATCAGCGCATCGCCCTGCGCGGTCTGCAGCGCCTGGGTCAGCCAGCGCCGGGCCAGCTCGGGCTGCTCGCGCTGTTCCTGAATCAGGGCGAGCGCCCCCATGCTCATGGCCGAGGCATAGACGTCATGGCCGGCCTGCGCCAGCTCCAGCGCCTGTTTGGCGGCCACCTCGGCCAGCGCGTAGGCGCCGCGGGCCAGGTGGGTGCGCTCGATGATGCGCAGCGCCGCCCAGGCACTGCGGAAATCGCAGCCGCGCGGCAATTGCTCGATCGATTCGATCGCGTCGCAGGCACCTCCCAGGCCATCAAGTGCACGTTGGGCGGCCGAAAAGGCCTGCTCGCTCTGCCCCTGGCGATCGGCAATCTCGGCGCGCAGCAGCTCGAGTCGGTCTTGCAGCGTGGGCTGCGGGCCGAACTGCTCGCGCAAGGTATCGATGATTTGCTGTGCCGTGCTGGCCTCGCCCGACTGGGCCAGCAGGCGCGCCTCGGTCATCCGCAGGAGCGCACGTTGCTCGGCACTGCTGGCCTGGCGCTGCAGCAGATGCAGGCGTTCGAGCGCGGCCTCGGGCTTGTCGTAGCCCAGGCGCATCAGCTGCTGCAGTTCGGCATCAAGATCGGCCGGCGCTGCATGCACAGCGGGCAGCAGCAGCAGGGCCAAGCCGGCCAGCATCAGCACACCCAGGCTGGCGCGCAACTGGGGCCGCATCAGAAGCTCCCGCCCAGCGGCGGGCCCTGCACCGAGGCCAGCACGACCTGACCCTCATGCCAGGCGCTTTCCATCCGCTCGGTCAGGGCCAGCAGCTCGGCCTCGCTGCGCGCCTCGCTGCGTTCCAGGCCATAGGCCTTGTTGCGGCCGTGGGCCTTGGCGATGTACATCAAGGTGTCCACCACATCGATGGCGCGCTCCCACTGCACATCGATGCCGTGCGGCGGCAGCGGGAAGCTGGCGTAGCCGATGGACGCGCTGACCGGAATGACCTGCTCGCCATGGCGGATCTCGGGGCTGCTGATCTGCTCTAGCAGGCGCTTGGCCAGCTGGGCCGCATAGTCGGCCTCCTCGGCACCGATGACGATCAGGAATTCCTCACCACCCCAGCGGACGATCAGGTCATGCTCGCGCAGCGTTGTGCGCAGCCGCCGCGAGACCTCGACCAGCACGGTGTCGCCGGCCGCATGGCCGTACTGATCGTTGATGCGCTTGAAGTGGTCGATATCGATCAGGAACATGGTGCCGCGCAATCGGCCGCTGTCGGCCAGCCGGCGTATCGCGGTCTGGAAGAAGCGTCGGTTGGCCAGACCGGTGAGCGGGTCGCGCTCGCTCTGCAGCTTCAGCGACTCATTGCTGCTGGCCAGTGCCAGATTGGTACGACGGATGCGCCGGTAGGCCATGGCCAGCAGCGTCGCCGACAGGATGATGCAGCCGCCCAGAGCCAGCCACAGCTTCAAGGCCAGATCGCGGGCCCGGATCTGTTCGGCCTTCAAGCTGTTGCCGCGGTTGAGCAGATCGATTTCCTTGGCACGGCGCTCGTCGTCATAACGCTCCTGGGCTTCGAGCACGGTCTTGCGCGTCTCGTCGCGCAGCACGCGATCGATCAGCGCCCGGTATTGCAGATCGGCCTCGATGGCGCCGGCATAGTCGCCTGCCTTTTCCAGGTACTGACCCAGCTCTTCCCAGCCATCGGCGGCGTAGCGCAATGCGCCTTGCTGCTCGTCCATGGCAATGGCGCGACGCACATCCTGCTTGCCCTCCTCAACCCGCTTCAGCGCAATCTTGGCAATGCCCTGGTTGTGCAGGGCCAGGATCTCCGAGGCAATGTCCTTGGCCTGGCGAGCCAGCGGCAAGGCCTGGGCGGCGTACTGCAGGGCCTTGGCCGGATTGCCCAGGCGCAAATGAAAGTCGGCCGTATTGCCCAGCGCCAGCGCCAGCACGCCAACGCCGCCCGATTGGCGGGCATAGTTCATCGCTGCCTCGTAGGCCTCCTGGGCGATACGTTTATCGGGCTCGTCGGAAAACAGGATGGCGCGGCTGTTGTAGACCGAGTACAGCAGCATCGGGCCCGCATCGCGCAGCGCTTCGGCCAGCGCTTCATTGCTCAGCTGCTGGGCCCGTTCCAGCTGGTCGGCCCGTTGATAAAACCAGGCCAGGGCGTTGAGCGCGTCGGCATGGCGCCACAAGGCGCCGCTGCGCTCGGCCAGTCGCTCGGCGCGCAGTCCGTTCTCGATCGCCTCGTCGACATTGCCCATATCGGCCTGCAACGTGCTCAGCAGGTTGTAGGCACGCAGCAGCGGCAGCAACGGCACGGTGGCCTCGCTAAAGCTCGGCAGATCGGCCAGCATGCGCGCCGCGGCGCGCAAATCGGCCTGGTACTTGAGCAGCCGCGCCTGTGCGCAGCTGGCAACCAGGCGAGCGGCCGGGCGCAGCGTGTTGGCCGGCCAGTCCTGCAACTGCTTCAGCAGGGTCTGAAAACGCTCCTGCTCGCGCGACTGAGCCGCCGCGCTCAGCCGCAAGCCAAGGATTTCCAAGCGCTCTTCGCTGCCCGGGCGGCTGCGTTCCTGCAGCTCGCGGAGCTGCTGTTCGCTTTCCTCTGGTTTGGCTGAGAGCAGCCGCTCGATCTTTTCCAGCTCTACCCACAAGGCCTGGTCACGGGGCTGAGCCGGCAGCACGGCCGAGGCCGCCGTCGGCGCCTTGCTCTCGGGGGGCGGTGAACAGCCCTGCAAGACGAGCCCGAGCAGCAGCGGCGCAAGGCGCAGCCGCGCGCCCGCCAACGGCGAGGCGGGTGCACAGCAGCGGGCGAAGGCTGGGCGGGCCATGCTCATGCTGAGGTTATCGGCGCGTTGCGGCTCTCTTTGACGACTCTGGGCCGTCTGCTGCGCAACAGCATGTGAACGAACTCACGGCGCAGAGGCAGACGAATCGATGTGAGGGCCAGTATCCGACAAATCCCCCGCCCGTCGCGGCAAGATCTTCAGCTGCGGCGCGTTCAGATATGCCGTCGGTATCCAAAGACTAGGCGGCATCGCCCAGGTGCCGCCTCACCGCCTCCAGCACCGCCTCATCGCGCAGCAGGCGTCGATGGCCGAGGCCTTGGGTCAGCTGCATGCGCCCCGTCGGCAATTGCTGCTGCATGGCCAGCGCATGGGCCAGCGGCGCCGCGCGGTCGGCCTCGTCGTGCAGCAGCAGCGTGGGCAGCACCAGCCGAGAACCCAGCCAGGCAGGCTCGAAACGCTCCAACGCCGCGCCACGCTGGGCGAACCACGCCGCCATGTGCTGTTGAACGCCAGCGCGCAGGCCAAAGCCCGCAGCGAACCAGTGCAGGATCTGCCGCGGCGGCGGCGACACGGCCAGCAGCACCAGGCGTTGCGCGGGTAGGCCCGCGGCCACGCTGTGCGCCGCCGCCAACGCCCCGAGCGAATGGCCCACTACCGCATGCCAGGGCCCGTGTGCTGCACTGAGCGCCTGGATCGCCCGCAACCACTGCGGCATATCGCTGCGCCAGCCGCTGCTGCGGCCATGGGCAGGCAGGTCGGGCAGCAACGGCGCAAAGCCCGCTTGCCAAAGCCGCTCGGCCAGTGCCGCCATGTCCTGAGCACGCCCGCCCCAACCATGCAGCAGGAGCACGGCCGGCCGATGCCCGGCGTCCGCCGCGCCGCGGCGCCAGAAGCGCAGCTGGCCGCCCTCAAAGGGCAGGCTGTGGCGCTGCCAGACCGCCGGCCATGCGGCGGCCGAGCCTGCCCAGCGCGGTGGCAGCGGCGTTCTGAACAGCTGCATCGCCGCCGCGCCGGCCAGCGCCGGGCTGAGTCGCTGCAGGCCGGCAAACAGGCCGCGCAGCACACGCTGCACCGGGCCACGGGCGTAGAACAGGCTGGCCGGATTGACGGCCGGGACCGGCGTCTTCTTGGAGTCTGGAAGTGAGGCACTCATGGTTTCAGTCCGGAAAGAAATCAAGATTGCTGCGCGGCAGCGACCACCACAGCCGGCGCCAGCCGCGCCAGGCCGACCACAGCAAGGCGCCCAGCGCCACGATCAAGAGCAGGAACAGCATCTCAGGCCTCCTTCAAAACTTCGCACGACCGTGCGAACTTGAGCCAAAAAAATGGGCGATGGCTCACCCGCCGCGCAGACGGCGCTGCCAAGGCGCTGCCCGGGTTCAGCTGCCGCTGCGGTACTGCGAAATCAAGCGCGCATAACTGGCCAAGCCGCGCTCGGCCGCCTGTGGGTCGCGTAAGAAGCGCGTCTCGCGCACCACTGCCGCGAACACCCCATCCAATTCGAAGACCAGCTGATCGACATCGATATCGCCACGCAGATGCCCGACCTCGACCGCCTGCAACACGCTGCGCCGCAAGACCTGGCGCCAGCGCCTGACGCCATCGAGCAGCATCTCGCGCAGCGGGCCTTCACGGTCGTCGAACTCATAGGCGCCGGCCACGTAGAGGCAGCTGCCACGCGCGCCCGGCGTGGTCGCGCGGCGCAGCCAGGCCTGCATGATGGCGTCCAGCCGCGGCAGGCCACGGGCCTCGCGCATCGCCGGCAGCATGATGTCCTGCTGGAAGCGGCGGTCGAACTCTTCCAGCACCGCACGCTGCAGGCCCTCACGCGAACCGATGCGCGAGAACACGCCGCTCTTGGACAGATTCAGCCGCTTGGCCACCTCACCTATCGACAAGCTCTCCAGCCCCTCCAGCGCAGCCATCTCCAGCGCGACATCGACGATGGCACTCTGGGTCAGCTCGCTGCGCTCGGTCTTGGCTTCCATGGGATGCAATTTAGCACGGTCGTGCGAGCGTTGCAAACGAACAGCGCGACACCGAAGTGCCGGCTGCCGTCTCCTCCTCGAGAGAGACCCGTCTGTGGTCTGTGCTACGCACTGGCGAGGCGCGCGAAGTAGTTGCCGTCCATCTGCCCGTTGCTGAGCCGCTTGAACAAGGCCTGCTCGATGTCACGCACAGGCATGGCCTGCAGCAGAGTCGTCGGACAGCCCTCCAAGGCGGTCAGCACGACGAGCAGCAAGCGCGCCAGGCGCTGATCATGTGTCCCGCGGGTGGCAGCGCGGTTTCACCGCCACCCGCCGGGCTGTGCCTTGGTCGATGCCTTACTGCATCGCGTAACGCAGGCTGAGATAGGCACTCGGCCCTGTCATGTACGTGCCATCAATGAAGGTGCCGTACTGCGTCGAGAAGCGCGCGCGCTTGTCGGTGAAGTTGACCATGCCCAGGTTGACGCTCAGTTGCTTGGACTGGGCGTAACGCAGGTTGAAGTCCCAGGTCGTGTAGCTGGGCAAGCGATCAACGACCTGCCCCTCGAGGATGTTCTTGGGGTCGTCGATGTTGAGCACGCTTGCCGAGGTGTTGGCGCGCAGCAGCCCGCTCCAGGCCCCCAGCTCATAGGCCAGCGTGAAGACGTTGCGCCACTTCGGGCGGTAGTAGCCATCCAGGCGTTCCGACGGCTCGGCGCCCGCAACTTCAGACATCTTGAAGTGGAATTGGTAGTTCAACTCGTCACGTAGCGTCAGCTTTCCGCCGCCAAGCGCGAAGCTGTAGCGAGAACTCAGATCGACACCATCGGTCTGGACACGCCCCACATTCATGAAGGGCGTGATGATGGTGTTCAAGCGGCCATGCTGCAGGCCGGGGTAGCGCGCCTCCAGCGCAGGATTGCGCGGATCCCGCACGACCAGCTTGTCGTAGCCCGCGATGTCGAACTCATGGTCCATCAGGTATTGCCCGTCCAGCAGCTGGATGGCGTCGCGCTGACTCAGGTGGTAGTAGTCGGCGCTGAGGAAAAGATCCTTGCTGGGATTGAACACCGCACCGAAGCTGGCAATGCGCGACTTCTCGGGCTTGAGCTGGGGGTTGGAAACCTGCAGCATCTTTGGCGTGTACTTGCAGCGATCCGGGCCCAGGCCCAGCGGCTTGCAACGCACCCAGTCGGCAACGCCAGAGGAGTAGCTCACCGTTTCAGCCATGTGCAGCTGCGGCAGCGTCGGTGCCTTGAATGCCGTGTTGTAGCCGGCGCGCAGCAGCACACTCTCCGAGGGCCTGAAGGAGGCAGCGATCTTCGGATTGATCGTGCCACCGAAATCGCTGTAGTGGTCACTCCGCAAGGCCAGTTGAGCTTCCAAGGCCTTGACGGGCTGCAGGCTCATTTCGACATAGGCGGAGCGTGTGCGGCGCCCGCCTTCGGAGCCGGTGCCGCCCAGGTTCTCGATATTGCGAGCCACAACCTGCGCGTCAGGGGTGTCGATCATGGTCTCGGACGAGAACTGCAGGCCTGCGGCCAGGCCGACCGGGCCACCAAGACGGAACATCTCCGGGTTGCTGAGCTTGGCGTCCCAGGCGCTCAAACGCGAGCTGGCCTTGCGCTCCACCGAGGTCATGAGTGGCTGCCAGGCTGCGTCCGGGTTGCGCAGTTTGAATGGGTCGTAACTGCCTGTCTTGAGGGCTTGGGTCAGCGCATCGCGTTTGACATGGTTGTCCTCGAGCAAAGTGACATTGCCACGGTCCTGACTGATGGCGGTTTCCCAGTCATAGCTGCCGAGCGAGCCACGCATGCCCAGCAACAGCCGCGTCGTGTCAGCGGTGATATGCGTTTGCTTGCGCGGCGCTTCATAGATGGCGCGGAACACCGTCAGCGGCGCGCCATCGCCAACGGCGTTGTAGCTGCCCCAGTCGGGCAGGATGTGGCGATCCGGCTGATACCACTCGATGGTCTCGAAGCCGTTGACCCAATCTGCCTTGTTGCGGCTGAACGCGAGCTCACCAAAGGCCTGCACATTCTTGTTGAGGTCCCAGCTGCCGACGAGCATGCCCGCCACGCGCTTGATCGATGGCGAGAGTTCCCCGGCAGGATCACGCTCGGTGCGGCAGTACTCATCGCCGCGGTCATCGATCTCGACCTGAGCGGCAGGGCATCCTGGCATCGCATGGCGCTCACCGGTGCCCTCGTTGTAGTAGGAGCCGGGCCCTTCTGTGATGCTGCGGCCATCCTGCCCGCCAAGCGAGCGCAAATCCGCCGAGCGGGTGAACTCATGCTTGCCGGCGATGGCCGAACCGCGATGGTACAGATCCAGCGTCGCCAGCACGTTGTAGCCGTCACGGCTCAGGTCACCAAAGCCGGTCGCCACATTCGCTGAGCTCGTCTTGAGGTCGCCAGCCGTGTTTTGCGAGTACTTGCCCCCGAGCTCCAGACCCTTGTAGTCGCGGCGAGTGACAAAGTTGATCACGCCAGCGACAGCATCCGAACCATAGATGGCCGAGGCGCCGTCGCGCAGGATCTGGATTTCCTGGATCGCCGACAGGGGCAGCGCGTTCAGGTCCACAAACGTCGAGTCGGTGCCCGAGGCGAAGCCGAAGTTGGCCAGGCGCCGGCCATTCAACAGCACCAGCACGTTCTTTTCGCCCATGCCACGCAGCGACACCGCGGCGGCGCCGGGCGAGAACGAATTGCTTTCGGCACCATCAAAGCCGCCGGTGACCGAGGCCAGATTGAGCAGGGCATCGACAACGGTGGTCGCGCCGGTCGCTTCAATATCGGCACGCTTGACGATCTGCACCGGCGCCGGACCTTCCGAATCAATGCGCTTCAGATTGGAGCCGACGATCTCCACCCGCTCCAGCTTGGCGTTTTCGGTTTGCGCCTGAAGCGGCAGGCAGGCAGCGCACAGGGCCAGCACGGCGAGCTGACGCACGTTCTTCTCAAACATTTTTTGCTCCTCGACATGGCCCTTGTTTCCACGCAGCACAGGCGTAGGCAGGCCTTGATCAGAGGGGCAGTGTGGGCGTCAGTGGCGCTGGGGCCGTAGCAAAAACCTGCGCGACTTGCACAAAGCTGCCATCACGTCAGCGTGCGCGGCGGCGGCGCAACAGGCCAGTTGGGCGCTGTTCAGCGCCGCAGCGCCCGTCGCTCGCGCAGCGCTCGGCGGTAAGTGGACGGCGGCTGGCCATGACGGCGCGTGAAGGCGCGCGAGAAATGGCTGGCGTCGTTGAAGCCGCAGGCCAGCGCGATGTCGAGCAGGCTGTCGTCCCCTTCGGCCAGCAGCTCGGCCGCGCGCTCCAGGCGCAGCTTCAGCAGGTATTGATGCGGCGGCAGGCCGACCGCGCGGCTGAACTCACGCGCAAAGTGCGAGGCGCTCATCGCGCAGAGCTGGGCCAGCTCGGCAATCGGCTGCTCCTCACCCAGATGCGCCTGCATATGACGCTGCACCCGGCGCAGCCGCGCGCCGCCCAGCCGCGCCGCCGCCGCAGTGACCTCGCTGCCGCCGTACTGCTCGAGCAGATAGCTCAGCATCGCGGCGACCATCGCGTCGCAATAGGTCTCGGCCAGCGGCCCCGCGGCCGCCTCGGCATTGAGCATCTTGCCGACCAGATCCAGCACCTCACGGTCGGGCAGAAAAGGAGTGGCGCCCAGCTGGCCAGGCGCCTCGGCATTGCGGCGCAGCAGATAGCTGTCGACGGTGCTGGTGGGAATGAAGACGTTGGCGATGTCGCAGGCGCTCAGCTGGCGCCAGCGCTGCGCCGAGCCCGGCGGGCAGATGCGAAAGCTGTTGGCGGCGATGCGGCCGCCGCTGAAGGGCTCACCGTTGACCCAGATCTGCGACTCCAGCGGCTCCAGCATCACGGCAATGCGATAGCTGTCCGGATGTGGGCTGCTGACCCGTATCGCCGGCTCGGCCTCATGCTGCGACCAACGCACCAGGCCGGCTCCTGTTCCGGGCAGCGGGCCGATGCAGGTCTCCAGCGGCGCACGAACACCGCTGTGCACAAACCAGCTTTTCAGGGCGCTGCTGCTGTCGGTGGCATCGGGGCACATGGCGAAGGCTCTGCCGGGGCGGGAAAGCCGGCATGGTAGCGCCGTCGACGCCCAGCCACCTCAGTGCCATTGCTCATTGCGGCCGGGCGGCGATGTCCAGGTACTGCCAGAACTCGTAGCGGAACAGCGGCCGGCGATAGCCGATCAGCCAGGGCTGAGACACATCGTTGAGGATGCGGTGCACATGGCTCTTCACCGGCATCCAGACCGCCTGCAGGCGCTTGGCCTCGATGAACAGCGCCTCGCGCTCCGGGCCATCGGGCAGCTGCTGCATCCGTTCGTAGATCGCATCGAAGGCGGCGTTGCGAAAGCGCGAGAGATTGCGGCTGCCGGATTGCGGGCCGTAGAGCCGCTGCAGCATCAGCTGCCCGTCGGGCACATTGGCGGTGTCGGCCAGGTACCAGACACTGAACTTGCCGGCGCGCACCGCCTTCAGCTGCTCGGGCCATTTGGCCTGCTTGAAGCGCGTCTTCAGGCCCACCGCGGCGAAGTTGCGCTGCCACAGCTCGTCGTACTGACGCGACTGTGCATCGGGCTGGGTGGCGATCTCGACCACGAGCGGCGCGCCATCGGGCTGCTCGCGCCAGCCATCGCCATCGCGGTCGCGATAACCGTAGAGATCGAGCAGGGCGCGGGCGCGGGCCAGGTCATAGTCGCCCATCTCGCTGCGATAGTCGGGCCGGTAGCCGTTGGTGTGCGGCGCCACCAGCGATTGCGCGCGGATGGCCTGGCCATGGCGGATTTGGCCGATCTCTCGGTCGACATCGAGGCCCAGCCCGATCGCGCGGCGCAGCGCCACCCGCTCGGGCGTGTAGCCACCGAGCAGCGGGTCCTCCATATTGAAGGTCGTGAACGTGCATTCGGCACCCAGCGTGCGATGCAGCTGCAGGCCGCGCTTGGCCAGATTCGGCGCCAGCTTGCCGTGCGGCAGCGCGATGTCCACATAGTCGTTGGGCAGGCGCTCAAGGAGATCGTGTTCCCCGTTCAGGAAGGACAGCCAGCGCGGCTGATCCTCTTCGATGATGCTCACTTCGACCCGGTCCACCATGGGCAGCCTGCGGCCCTTGAAGCGGGCCAGCAAGGCCTGACCCTCGGCATCGCCAGCGGCCGGCTCGGCCTCGTAGAGCATCTCGCGAAAGCCGGGGTTCTTCTCCAGCGTGATCAGCGAGCTGCGCCGCCACTGCGCCAGTCGGAAGGGCCCGGTGCCAACCGGGTGGGCCATGATGTCGCTGCCGTAGCGCTCAACGACTTCGCGCGCCAGCGCGCCGAACAGATCGCAGCGGGCCAGCGGCTCCAGCAGCCGCGGCCGTGGCTTGGCCAGGCGGATCTGCAGCGTGTAGCGGTCCAGTGCGCGCAGGCCCTCGATAGCGCGGTCGTAATCGAAAGGCTTCTGGCTCGCCAGCGCCGCGCGGCGCAGCTCGGCCAGACCCAGCACCCCCCATTCATCAACGACGTTCCACTGCGGGCTCTTGACCTTGGGATCGGCAAAGCGCTTGAAGCTGTAGACGTAGTCCTCGGCCACGAGCTCGCGGCGCCGGCCGCCAAAGGCCTCATCCTCGGCAAAGAAGATGCCGGGGCGCAGCCGTATCGTCCAGGTCTTGTAGTCGGCGCTGACCTCGGGCAGCGCCGCCGCCGTCAGCGGCTTGATCTTGACCGGCTCGGCCAGATAGTCGTAGCCGTACAGCGCCTCGAAGATGTGCGCGGTGATGGTCAGCGAATACAGATCGCTGACCTGGGGCGGATCGAAACCGGTCTCGGCCACACGAAAGGCGTAGCGCAGCGTCTTGGGCGCGTCAGCAGCGCTCGCCGCGGCCGTGCCCAGCGCCGGCCAGGCCAGGCCAGCGGCGCTGAGCTTGAGCAGATCGCGGCGGCGCGGTGCGTGTGTCATCAGGGTCCGGCCTCAGCGCGCCCGCAGGCTCTCGTCGATGTCCACATACTCCCACCAGTTCTGCCAGAACACGGTCCGGCGGTAGCCGATCAGCTGCGGCTGGGCCAGATCGGTGTAGTAGCGGTGCAGGCGGTTGATATAGGGCATATAGGCGGCGGCGATGCGCTTGGCCTCGTTCAGCAAGGCCAGCCGTTCGGGCCCATCGGGCAGGGCGCTGGCGCGGGTGAACAGCTCGTCCAGCTGCTTGTTGCGAAAGCGCGCATGGTTGTTCTGGCCGATACGCTCGCTGGCATGGCGCCCCAGCGAGTCCAGGCCATCGGGCGTCGAGGCCGAGGTGCCCAACCACCACAGCTGGTATTTGCCAGCGCGCAGCGCCTTGTAGTTCTCGGGCCATTTGCCGACCTTGAAGCGCACCTTGATGCCCAGCGCGGCCATATTCTTCTGCCAGATCTCGTCGATCTGGCGCTGGAAGGCATCCGGCGTGGTCATCGCCTCGAGCAACAGCGGCTGGCCATCGGGGCGCTCGCGCCAGCCGTCGCCATCGACATCCTTGTAGCCATAGAGATCAAGCAGGGCCTTGGCGCGGGCCGGGTCGTATTCGCTGGCCGGGCTGTGTTCGTTGGCATCGAAGCCGGTCGTGTTGGGCAGGTAGAAGCTCTGTGCCCGCATCGCCTGGCCGCGCCGCGCCAGCGTGCGCTCGCGCTCGACATCGGTGCCCAGCGCGATCGCGCGGCGCAGCGCCACCTGCTCGGGCGTGTAGCCGCCAACGACCGGGTCTTCCATATTGAAGACGGTGAATAGCACATCGCTGTTCAGCGTGCGCCAGGACTGCAGGCCCAGCTTCTGCAGATTGGGCGCCAGCTTGCCCTGCGGCATCACCTGGTTGATGAAATCCTCGGGCAGCTGGTAGACCAGATCGAACTGGCCGTTCAGAAAGGACAGCCAGCGCGGCTGGTTCTCCTCGATGATGGCGACCTCGACACGATCGACCATGGGCAGGCGCCGGCCCTTCAGCCGCGCGAGGAGGGCCTGGCCCTCGGCGTCATCGGCGGCCGGCTCGGCGTCGTAATAGCGCTCGCGGTAATTCGGGTTCTTCTCCAGCACGATCAGCGAGCTGCGCCGCCATTGCTTGAGCACAAAGGGCCCGGTGCCCACCGGATGCTCCATCACCGTGCCGCCATGGGCCTCGACGACCTCGCGCGGCACCGCACCGAACAGATCGCTTTGCGCCAGCGTGTAGACGAAGCGCGGCCGGGTGCCGCGCAGCTTGAACTGCAGTGTGTAGCGGTCCAGCGCGCGCAGGCCCTCGATGGGGCGGTCGTAGTCGAAGGGCTTCTTGCTCTTCAGCAGCTCATTGCGGTAGGCGGTCAGGCCAACGACATCGGCCTCGGCCAGATCGCTCCAGGCCGAGGAGTTGTTGGCCGGATCGGCAAAGCGCTTGAAGCTGTAGACGAAGTCCTCGGCGACCAGCTCGCGCGGCTTGCCCTTGAAGGCCGGATCGTCAGTGAAAAACACGCCGGGCCGGATGCGGATGACAAAGGTCTTGAAGTCATCGCTGATCTCGGGCATGGCCGTCGCGATCAGCGGCTTGAGCTGGGTCGGCCGGGCCAGGTGATCGTAGGTATAGAGGCCCTCGAAGATATGCGGCGTGACGCTGCGCGAGTACAGGTCCGACACCCGGGCCGGATCAAAGCCGGTCTCGGCAATACGAAAGGCGTAGCGCAGCACCTTGGGCGAGGCGGCCGATGTTGCGGCGGATGTTGCGGCGGATGTTGCGGTGGTTGCCTGCGGCGCCGTGGCCAGGCCGGGCGTGGCGGCGACCAGCAGGGCCAGACTCAGCCCGGCCTGGAGTGCTTGGCGGCGTGCCGCTGGGATTTGCTTGTTCGTCATCGGGGAGGCCAGCTGCTTGCGATCAACGCCGGGCCGCCTGCTGGGCGGCCAGGTCGATGTCGATGTATTTCCAGAAATCGCGCATATAGACATTGCGGTCGTAGCCGATCACCCAGGGTTGGGACAGATCGGTGAAGACGCGATGCACATGCAGCTTGTAGGGCGTGTAGGCGACCATCAGCTTCTGCGCCTCGGTCATCAGTGCCAGCCGCTCGGGCCCATTGGGCAAGGCCTTCTGCTGCTTGTACAGCGCGTTGAAGGCCGGCAGGTCGAAACGCGACTTGTTCGCCTGGCCCTTGTTGGGCCCGTAGCCCAGGGCCAGAAAGGTGTCGCCATCGGGCGTGGTCGCGCTCCAGCCCACGCCCCACATCTGCAGCTTGCCGGCATTGGCCGATTTCAGGTTCTCCGGCCATTTGCGGTAGTTGAACTTGATGCGCACATGCAGCGCATCCATCGCTTTCTGCCACAGCTCGGCCAGCTGGCGCTTCTCGCCATCGGGCTCGGTCGTGTACTCGATCTGCAGCGGGCGGCCATCGGGCTGATCGCGCCAGCCATCGCCGTCGCGATCGACATAGCCGTAGAGATCGAGCAGGGCCTGGGCGCGCGCCAGGTTGTGCTCGCTCATCTCGGTCTTCAGCGTCGGCTCGTAGCCAAAGGTCGTGGGCGGGATCGGGCCCTGGCTGACGATGGCTTGGCCGCGCCGCGGAATCCGCACTTCCTTGTCGGTGTCATAGGCCAGCGAGATCGCCCGGCGCAGCGCCACCTTCTCGGGCGTGTAGCCGCCGACGACCGGGTCGTCCATATTGAAGTAGCTGATGAAGATGTCGGAGCGCGGGTAGCGCACCGCCAGCATGCCGTCCTTGGCCAGATTGGGCGCCAGCTTGCCCTTCGGCACGGCCACCGGCGCGTACTCCGGCGGCAGGTCTTCGATGATGTCGAACTCCTTGCGCAGATAGGCCAGCCAGCGCGGCTGGTTCTCCTCGACGACGGCGATCTCGACCCGATCGATCATTGGCAGCTTGCGCCCCTGCAGCCGCGCCGCTTCGGCCACCATGCGGGTGTTGGCCGGGTCGGGCTGCAAGTCGTAGACCTCATCGCGGTAGTTCGGGTTCTTCTCCAGCACCATCAGCGAGCTGCGCCGCCACTCGGCCAACCGCCAGGCACCGGTGCCGACCGGGTGTTCCATGATCTTGTCGCCATAGAACTCGACCACCTCGCGGGCCTGCGCACCCAGCATCACATCGCCGAAGTAATTGACGAAGCGCGGGTCACCGTTTTCGACGTGAACCTGAAAGGTGTAGCGATCCAGCGCCCGCAGCCCCGCGACTTCGCGGTCGTAGTCAAACGGCTTCTTGCTGGCCAGCGCTTCCTTGCGCAACTCACTCAGGCCGACGATCTTGGCCGCCTCCAGGATGTAGAGGTTGCTGCTCTTCACCTTGGGGTCGTAATGGCGCTTGATCGAATAGACGTAATCGGCCGCCACCAGCTCGCGCTTCTTGCCGCCAAAGGCCGGGTCGGGCGCGAAGAAGATGCCGGGCTTGAGCTTGAAGGTCAGGGTCTTGAAGTCGGCCGTGATCTCCGGCAGATCGACCGTCGTGCCCGGGCGCAGCCGGATCGGGCGAGCCAGGAAGTCGAAGCGCAGCGGCGCCTCGTACATGCCGGAAGCAATGGTGCGCGAGTAGAGATCGGAGATCTGCGCCGGGTCGAAGCCGGTTTCGGCAATGCGTATCGCATAGCGGAACACCTTGGGAGCGGCCGCTTCGTTCGCCGATGCGCCCTGCGGCAGCAGGCAGATCAAGCCCAGCAGGGCCTGGGCGAAGAATGGCTTCACGATCTCTGAATCCCTTGCAAGAAAGCGCCAGCGCGGGCAGCGCCTGATGGCGACCCGCAGGGCGCGAATTGTGACTCACAAGCTCGCACCTTTCCTATGAGCTTTTCTCAGTGTTAACCGAACAAACCGCAATGGGAAGCGCCCTGGCCTTGAACTAGACTCGGGCCAGATTTTTCCCTATGACCCCGGCGGCTGCCGGGGTTTCACTTTTGGCCAGACGGATGATTGGAGCCCGACAGCAATGGCGGCATACCTGATACGGCGCCTGTGGCAGATGATCCCGACCCTGCTGGGCGTCGTGCTGCTGGTGTTTTTTCTCTTCAAATGGTTTGGCGGCGACCCGGCCGAGGTGCTGGGCGGGCTCAACGCCAGCAGCGAGCAGATCGAGGTCATCCGCGAACAGCTGGGTCTGAACAAGCCGGTCTGGGAGCAGCTGTGGATCTTCATCAAGCAGATCGTCACCTTTGACTGGGGCAAGAGCTGGGCCACCAACGAGGCGGTGTCCAAGCTCTTCGCCACCCGCATGCCGGCCACGCTGACGGTGATGCTGCCCATCCTGTTCCTGGAAGTGCTGCTGGCCATTCCCTTTGCGCTGGCCGTGGCCTATGTACGCGGCAGCGTCACCGATCGCGCCGTGATGGTGCTGACCACCGTCGCGGTGTCGATTTCGCTGCTGGTCTATGTGATCGTCGGCCAGTACGTCTTCGCCTTCCGGCTTGGCTGGTTCCCGGTGCAGGGCTGGAGCGACAGCTTCTGGACCAATCTGACGACCTACGCGCCGCTGCCGGTGCTGGTGGCGGTGCTGGTCGCGCTGTCGCCCTACACGCGGCTGTACCGCAGCTTCTTCCTCGACGAAATCGGCCACGACTATGTGCGCACCGCGCGCGCCAAGGGCCTGAGCGAGCGGGTGATCCTGCTCAAGCATGTGCTGCGCAACGCGATGATCCCCATCCTGACCAATATCTCGGTGGCCCTGCCCAGCATCTTCGTCGGCAGCTTTCTGCTTGAGGTGTTCTTCTCCATTCCCGGCCTCGGCCGCGAGATCCTGCTGGCCGTCAACCGCAACGACTATCCGGTGATCCAGGCCTTCGCCATCTACATCGCCGCCATCACCATGGTCGTGAACCTGATCACCGACCTGCTCTACAAGCTGGTCGATCCTCGCGTGGTGCTGAAATGAACACCGTCACCTCAACTGTTTCCGCAGCGCCGCGGCAGCGCTCGCAAGGCGTCTGGGCTGCTGCCTGGCTGCGCATGAAGGCCGACCGCGTCGGCATGTTCTGCATGGCCGTGGTGGCCGTCTTTCTGGTGCTGGTGGTGCTGACCGGTGCCGGCGTGCTGGCGCGCGACTGGCAGCGCGAGCTGGGCGTGCCGAATGCACCGCCGACCTTCGTTGGCCCCGCGCCGGCCGAGAGCAGCGAGGCCATCGCCGCGCCCAAGGGCCCGAATGTCGACCTGTCCGATATCGACCCGCTGGCACCGCGCTATGCCGAATGGGCCGAGCGGGCCAAGGCCTACAAGAGCGAGGACATCGTCAAGTCCCAGACCCTGCCCTTCGGCGGCGACCGCCTGGGCCGCGATGTGCTGGCCAAGGTGATGAAGGGCGCCGAGGTGTCCATCATGGTCGGCGTGCTGGCGGCCGTGGTGGCGACGCTGATCGGCACCGTGCTCGGAGCGCTGTCGGGCTTTTTCGGCGGCCGCGTCGGCGATCTGCTCGAGTGGGTCTACAACGTCTTCACCGCCATTCCCAGCATCCTGCTGATCTTCGCCTTCGCGGTGATCTTCGGCCGCGGCGTGCTCTCGGTGGTGATGATTCTGGGCCTGGCCGGCTGGACCGGCATCTACCGCCTGATACGTGCCGAGTTCATCAAGCATTCCAGCCGCGAATATGTGCGTGCGGCCGAAGCCATCGGCGCCTCGCGCGGCTCGCGGATGTTCAAGCACATCCTGCCCAATGTCTCGCATGTGGCGCTGGTGCAGCTGTCGCTGCATGTGGTGAGCTTCATCAAGAGCGAGGTCATCCTGTCCTACCTGGGCCTGGGCGTCGGCGTTGATCAGGTCAGCTGGGGCACCATGCTCTCCGAAGCCCAGGGCGAGCTGATCCTCGGCTACTGGTGGCAGCTGGCCGCGGTGACCGCCTTCATGGCCGTGTTCGTGACCGCCTTCGCGCTGTTCACCGATGCGCTGCGCGATGCGCTGGATCCCAAGCTCAGGGGACTCGAGTAATGGACCACCCCCTACGCGCTGCGCCGACCCTGCAGGCCGCGCCAGGCCAGAGGCCAGGCCCTTCGGCAGGCACAAACGGCGTGCCTTTTGTGTCCAGCCTCAGCCCCTCAAGGGGGCGAGCCCGGCGGACCGGCAGAGCCGGATCCGCGGGCTCCGCTGGGCCCGGTTGCGCGATTTGGTCGGTCTGAGAGGGAATTTGAAATGTTGTCGATTCGAGATTTGAAGGTCGCCTTCCGGATGGGCAAGGTTCAGGGCGAGGTGCAGCGCCAACTGGCCGTCAAGGGCATCAGCTTTGACATTCCGGAGAACAGCACGGTGGCGCTGGTGGGCGAGTCGGGCTCGGGCAAGAGCGTCACGGCCATGTCCATCCTGAACCTGCTGCCCGACAACGCCGAGCGGCAAGGGCAGATCCTGTTCCAGGGCCGCGACCTGCTGCAGACCACGCTGCGTGAGCTGCAGGCGATTCGCGGCCGCGAGATCGCCTGCGTGTTCCAGGATCCGATGAGCTCGCTGAACCCGGTGTTCACCGTGGCCGACCAGATCATGGAGCCGCTGATCAAGCACCTGGGGATGAGCCGCCGCCAGGCGCTGACCCGTGCCGAGGAGCTGCTCAACGAGGTCGGCATTCCCGAACCCAAGCGCCGCCTCGGCAGCTTTCCACACGAACTCTCCGGCGGCCAGCAGCAGCGGGTGATGATTGCCGTTGCGCTGGCCTGCAGCCCGAAGCTGCTGATCGCCGACGAGCCGACCACCGCGCTGGACGTGACCATCCAGCGCCAGGTGATGGAGCTCTTGGCCAAGCTGAAGGACTCGCACAAGATGAGCATGCTGTTCATCTCGCATGACCTGGGCGTCGTCGGCGAGATCGCCGATCGCGTCGTCGTGATGCGCCATGGCGAGATCCGCGAGCAGGCCCCGGTGGCCGACATCTTCCACGCCCCGCAGGACGCCTACACCCGTGCGCTCTTGGCCTGCCGGCCCTCGCTCAGCGAGAACCCGGCGCGGCTGATGGTGATTGACGACCACATCGCCGGCCGCGCCGCGCAAGGCCCGGCCAAGGCCAAGGACCCAAATGCACCGGTGATCCTCGAAGTGCGCGGCCTGAAGAAGAGCTTTTTCTTCAAGAGCGGCCTGTTCGGCAAGAAGGAGTTCCCGGCCGTCAAGGACGTGAACTTCAAGCTGCGCAAGGGCTACACGCTGGGCGTGGTCGGCGAGTCGGGCTCGGGCAAGACGACGATGGGCCTGACGCTCCTGCGCCTGCACGAACCCAGCGGCGGCGAGGTGATGTTCGAGGGCAAAGACCTGCTGAAGATGAGCGGACCGGATTGGCAGAAGATGCGCCGTCGCATCCAGGTCGTGTTCCAGAACCCCTATGCCTCGCTGAACCCGCGCTTCACCATTGCGCAGGCGCTGCTGGAGCCGATGGAGATACACGCCATCGGTGCCGACCACGCCGAGCGTCTGGCCCGTGCCAGCGCGCTGCTCAAGAAGGTCGGCCTGGACGACAGCGCGCTCTACAAGTACCCGCACGAGTTCAGCGGCGGCCAGCGCCAGCGCATCGCCATTGCCCGCTGCCTGACGCTGAACCCCGAGGTGCTGGTGCTCGATGAATCGGTCTCGGCGCTGGACGTGTCGGTGCAGGCGCAGGTGCTGAATCTGCTCAAAGACCTGCAGGACGAGTTCGGCCTGTCCTACATCTTCATCAGCCACGACCTGGCGGTGGTGAAGTTCATCTCCGACGAGGTGCTGGTGATGCAAAACGGCGATGTCGTCGAACAGGCCGAAACCCAGGCCCTGCTCGCCGCGCCGCAGCAGGACTACACGCGCCGGCTGCTGGGTGCCGTACCGCGGGGCTATCAGGGCGCCTGAGGCCCGGCTCTTGAGCTTTTTGAAGCCACCGACAGCTGGCGAGCGCCTTTCACTGCTTCGCATTGCCACCTGTTTCCGGTCGGGCCTGCTGTGACGGTGCGGCGAAAGCGCAGACATGCCCGCCGCAGGCCAGGCAGTGTTCGTCGCGCTAGCGCCGGCGCCAGGACTGCGGACCGGCATGCGGGATCCATGCTCCAGCCATTGACTTCCCGCTATTCGCGGGAAAGGGCAGTGGCAATCGCAGGCAGAGGCGATCTGCAGGATCGCGGCCAGGGCGCAGGGCAGCCGGCCAGCGCTGGGCGAGATGCGTCGACGCCCTGACCCCTCACTCCTTCGCCACTGCCTCGACCTGAATCCGCAGGTTCACGTCCATCTTGAAGCCCCAGTCCTTGCCGGCACCGAGGCCGAAGTCGGCGCGGTTGAAGGTGGCCGAGGCGTCGGCGCCGCAGAAGTCGCGCTTGAGCATGGGGTGAGGCATGCACTTGAGCTGATGGATGGTGAGGGTCAGCGGATGGGTCTGCCCGTTCAGGCTCAGCTCGCCCTGCACCTGGGTGGGCATGCCGGCCTTGATGGCGTCGAAGCGGCCCTTGTAGAGCGCGCTCGGGTTCTTCTCGACGTTGAAGAAGTCCTTACCGGTGGCCCAGGCGTTCATCGCGGCGAGGCCGAAGTCGATGCTGGCCAGGTCCATGCTGACTTCGACACTGCCGGCGCCGCTGGCCTTGTCGTAGACGATGGCGCCGGCGTTCTTGTTCAGCTTGCCGCGCCAGTAGGACATGCCCATGTGGTCAGCCTCGAAGCTGGGGTAGGTGTGGCTGGGGTCGATCACATAAGTCGTGGGTGCGGCCAGGGCGGCCTGGGCCAGCAGCGCGAACAGGGCGGGAGCAAAAACGTGCAGTTTCATCGTGGGTCCTGGTGGGGTGATGACGGAACGACGAACGAGACGGGCGGTTCTCGACAAGCCCGCATCATCGCGCAGCTCGGCGCACGAGCCGTGACCGCTGGTCTGCCGATGGCGCCGGCATGTGTATGCCCATCGGCATGGCAAGTGCGAACTGCGAGACTCGCCGCCATGAAATTTCAGCCCATGCCCCAGACACTCTCTCGTCGACAACTCTGCCAGCACGCGCTGGCTGCCGGCCTGGCGCTGGTGGCGCCGCTCGGTGCCGGCGCCACCAGCACCACCACCGCGGATAGCGCCGAGGCGCTGCGCGCCAGCATCGATGTCATCATCCAGCCGCTGATGGCACGCTATGACATCCCCGGCATGGCCGTTGCCTTGAGCATCGAGGGCCGGGCTCAGGTCTTCAACTACGGGGTGCGAGCGCGTGACAGCCAGGCGCCGGTGAACGACGCGACGATCTTCGAGATCGGCTCGGTCAGCAAGATGTTCACCGCGACGCTGGCCGCCTATGCCGAGGCCAGTGGCAAGCTGGCGCTGCGCGATCATCCGGGGCGCTATGTCGCGGCGCTCAAGGGCAGCGCTATCGACAAGGCCAGCCTGCTGCATCTGGGCAGCTACACGGCCGGCGGCCTGCCCTTGCAGTTTCCCGATGGCGTGAAGGACGATGCGGACGCCCTGGCCTACCTGCAGCGCTGGAAGCCGGCAGCGCGGCCGGGGTCGCAGCGGCTCTATTCCAACCCCAGCATCGGCCTGCTGGGGGCGGCCACCGCGGCGGCGATGCAGGGGCGTTTTGCGCTGCTGATGGAAAAGCAGATCTTTGCGCCTTTGGGCATGCGCCACAGCCATCTGCATGTGCCCGCCGAAGCGATGGCGGACTACGCCTGGGGCCATCGCCAGGGCCGGCAGGTGCGGGTGAATCCGGGCCCGATGGACGAGGCGACCTATGGGATCAAAACGACGGCGGCCGATCTGCTGCGCTTCGTGCAGGCCCAACTCGACCCGGCCGCGCTGGACGCGCCACTGCGGCGCGCTGTCGAGACGACGCAGATCGGCCAGTTCCGCGTCGGCCACATGGTGCAGGGCTTTGGCTGGGAGCAGTTCCCCTATCCGCTGTCTCGCGAACTGCTGCTGGGCGGCAATGCCGAGGAAATCTATTTCGACCCCAACCCGGTGCAGGCCGTGCCGGCGCAGCCCGCCAGCACGCCGCGCCTGTTCAACAAGACCGGCTCCACTGGCGGCTTTGGCGCCTATGTGCTGTTCGTGCCAGCAAAGCGCATCGGCATCGTGATACTGGCCAACCGCAGCTACCCGATTCCTGCCCGTGTCGAGGCGGGCTATGCGATTCTTGAGAGCCTGGCGCCCAGCCCGCAGGACTGAAGGATCTTTCGCGGCGCTTGTCGAATGCGGCAGGTTTGCTTCGTCGTGGGGGTGGTGCCGGGCGATGCTGCCCATTCGCCCCATTCGTTCACCTCACCGGAGGCCCCCATGAGCAAGAGGATCTTCATCAGCCTGCCCGTCAATGACCTGAGTGCCTCGATCGCCTTCTACAAGGCCCTGGGCTTTGAGCAGAACCTGCCCTTCAGCGACGACACGGCGGCCGGCATGATCTGGAGCGAGGCCATCCATGTGATGCTGCTCAGCCATGCCAAATGGCGCAGCTTCACCGAGCTGCCCCTGCCGCCCGCGGGCACGGCGGGGCATATGCTGAATTTGTCGCTGGACAGCCGTGAGGCGGTCGATCAGATGAACCAGGCGGCCGCTGCCCATGGTGGGCGGGCCGACGTGAACCCGGTGCAGGACCACGGCTTCATGTACAGCCGCGATCTGGCCGATCCCGACGGCCATCTGTGGGGCGCCTTCTGGATGGACCCGGCGGCGATGCCGGGGGCGGACAGGGCTTAGGGAAGGTCTGCATAAGTCGGCGTGGGCCGTGGCAAGCACCGGCCAAGGCCTGCCTAGGCGCGAGCCGCAGCTCAGGCTGGTGGCCTGCGCAAGGCTCGTAACACCGGCAGGGTTTGGCTGGTGCTTGCCCTGCGGGTTGGGAGAAGTGGGGCCCCCACGGGCGTTGCGCTGCTCGGCTGTCGGGCCACCAGCCCGACCTGCGCAGCGCGCCTACGTGGCAGCCCCATTTCTCTCAACCACGGCCCACGCCGACTTATGCAGACCTTCCTTAGGCAGACCGGTCTCAGAACCAGCGCCGCTCGACGCGCGCGTCAAACTGCTGCTCGACAGCCATCCACTCTTCCAGCGTCGACTCGGTGACCTCCAGCCCGTCAATGCGCGGCTGCACCAGGCCGGCGACCGGTTGCAGCAGCTTGGTCCAGCTGCCGGCGTTGCGCCGGATCAGGCCGGTCAGTCCGCCTTGGGAGAGGAGATTCTCGGGGGGCTGGATGTAGGGGGTCATGGGGGCCTCGGTGCTGCAACTGCGTTATGGGCAGTGTCGGCCGACTCCGGCAAAACCCGTAGTCCCCCCTTTGGCTGACGCGGGCCGGGGGCACTTCCCCCTTTTGGGGGATGAATCCGAAAACCGAGACTTTCCCAAGCCTCAATAGAAGCCGACACGCTGGCGGTAGCGCTCCTCACGTTCCCGGTCGTACAGCTCGGCGTCAAAGCTTTCTCCCTGGATGGCGCGATGCACCTCGCCGCCGGTCGGCATCTTGGCGGGGTCGACAAAGCGCTGGGCGTCCCAGAACTGCGAGCGCAAGAAAGCCTTGGAGCACTGCGTGTAGGCCTCTTCGATGTCGACCAGGATGCCGAGCTTCGGGGCCTTGCCCTCGACGGCGCTGGGCGCCAGCAGCTCGGCGTCGACGGTGATTGTTGCGCGGCCATTGACGCGGAAGGTGTCGCTGACGCCGGGCACGATGAAGAGCAGGCCGATATGCGGATTGGCCAGGATGTTGCGCAAGGTATCGGCGAGGCGGTTGCCGGGCCGCTCGGGGATCAGCAGGCAGCGATCGTCCAGGATGCGCACAAAGCCGGCCGGATCGCCGCGCGGGCTGAGGTCGCAGCGGCCATCGGCGTCGCTGGTGGCCAGGCAGACCAGTGGTGAGCGTTCGATATAGCGGCGCGTCATCACGTTCAGCCGGTCGCTGATCTTGGCGCAGACCAGGGCGTTGGGTTCGCCCAGCAGCTCGCGCAGCTGGGCCTCGCTGCTGATCAGATGCGGGCTGTGGCGGTGGGGGGCGGCTACGCTCATCGGTGTCCTGGGCTCTGTGGGGAAGGCACGAGCGGCCATTGTGCGATGGCCGCCGCGGGCAGGGGCAGTGCCGTCCTACACTCCCGGGGCCAGCACCCAGGAGGCTTCCATGGATCTTGCCAATGCGTCGATAGGCCAGCTGATGATCCCCGTCGAGGATCTGGACCAAGGCGTCGCTTTCTACCGCGATACCTTGGGCCTGCCCTTTCTGTTCATGGCCCCGCCCCAGATGGCCTTCTTCATCTGCGGCGCGGTGCGCCTGCTGGTCGGAGTGCTGCCGCCCGGTCAGCCGCGCGCCCGAGCGTCGGCCATCTACTTCAGGGTTGACGACATCGAGGCGGTGGCGGCTGCGCTGGTGGCCAAAGGCGTCGTCTTTGCGGCGCCACCGCACATCGTTCACCGCACCGCCAGCACGGCGCTCTGGCTGGCCAATTTCAATGACCCGGATGGCAATCCGCTGGCGTTGATGTGCGAGCTGCCGCTAGCCGCAGCCGCCTGAGCCTGGCGCAAGAAACCGCGCCCAAAGATTTTGACGAGGAGACGACGATGAAGCTGGAATTGAATTCGCTTCGCAAGCATTGGTTCTTGTTGTTGGCGCCGCTGATCGTGGCGGTGGACTGCCATGTCGGCCTGAGCAGCCGTGGCGCCGTCGACCGCCTGATCGAGGCCGGCCTGTTGTTCGATCTGGCGGCAGTGGTGCCCGGTCTTTACTGGCTGTGCTATCGACGCCGCGGTCGGCCGGCCCTTGTGCGCGCCGTGGCGCTGGCCTGCCTGGGCGTCTGGGTGGCGCTGCAGCTGGTGCCCGAGCCGGAACGCGATCTTCTGAACTACGCCGCGCCGCTGCGCTATCTCGGCCTGGCTGCCTTGTTCTGGTTCGAGCTGGCGCTGGGTCTGGCCGTCTATCGCAGCATCTTCAAGGGCGCGTCCACCGAGCAGGCGCTTGCCCAGGCACCCAAGGATTTGCCGCCCTGGGTGGCCAAGCTGATGGCGCTGGAGGCCGGCCTGTGGCGGCGCGCCTGGTCGGTCATCAAGCGGCTGTTGCGCTGGCGCTGAGCCACTCGGTTTAGACAAGAAGATTGCTGGAGGGAAAGAGATGGGATTGTTCGACTGGCTGTTTGGTGCACCGACTCTGAAGCAAGTGGCCAAAGAGGTGGAGACCTGGCTGCGCCAGCAGCATGCCGAAGACATCTGCTTGAAGCTCGACATGGCCGAGATCACTGCGACGCTCAAGGGTCGTCCCTGCACCATCTATCTGGGCAATCTGCTGGCGGACTATCGAAACAGCCCGCGGGCAGGACGGGCGGCGCTGCTGGAACGCTTTCTCAGCGGAGTCACTGGCGACAACATGGTGCCGGTGCGCTGGGAGGATGCCAAGCCCTTGCTGATGCCGGTGGTGCGCGGGCGGATGGATCTCGGTCTGGGTGAACTGTCGGCACGGCGCACGCCGGTGGCAGAAAAACCTTTTTCTGGCACGCCTCATCGCCCTTTGGCGGCCGATCTGATGTCAGATCTGGTCGTTGCCCTGGTTTGCGATATGCCCACCTCGATGGCCTATGTCACTGAAGAGCATTTGCAGCAATGGCACCTGGGTTTTGACGAGGCCATGGAGCATGCGTTGCAGAACCTGCGTGGTCTGCCCGAGGCGCAGGGCTGGCGCGAGCTGTCTCCCGGCGTCTGGCTGGGGGAATGGGGCGACTCCTACGACAGTTCACGATTGCTACTGCCCGATCTGATCCACCGGCTGGGCGTGCCCGAGCCGGTGCTGCTGGCACCGTTTCGAAACGCCTTGATGGTCTGCAGCGCCCGTCAGCCTGCCGCCTTGTTGGAGATCGCGCAGCGTGTCACCGCGGCCATGGACGACAACCCGCGCTGGCTTAGCTTTGAGCCGCTACGTCTGGAAGGTAGTCAATGGCGTGCGCATACGCCGCCGCCCGAGGTTGCCGAGGCCTTGCGGGTACTGCAGCAGCGCAATCTGGGCGGCGCCTATGGTTCGCAGAAAAAGTTGCTGGACCATATTCACCAGGCCGCGCAGCAGGATGTTTTTGTTGCCAACTTTCAATTAGTTCGCCGCGATGCGGCACCTGAGCGGAGCTTTGCCGTCTGGAGCGAAGGCGTGGACACCTTGCTGCCGACTGCCGAGCTGATTGCCTTTGTGCTACCTCGGGACGGACAGCACGAACACTGGCTCGTCAGCTGGGCCGATGTGCAGGCGATTGCCGGGGCGCTGTTAGAGCCTGTTGACCTGCAGCCGCGTCGCCATCGCGTGCGCCGATTCCCCGACGCCGCGATGCTGGACCAATTGCGCGAGCGTGCGGTCGAACTCTGATGCCGGGCTGGCATAGCGCCCGCGCTTGTGCGACCATTGGCCTCACGCACCCTGCAGCCTTGGCACACCGTATGCCTGGGGCGCAGGGCAGAACTGCTGTTTTCGGAGGCCGCAGTTGCAAAAACTACTTGCTACCGCCATCGCGGCGGCCGTCAGTGGCACAACGCCGATCAGCGACGATACGGCGGGGCCGAGCCTGGCGCGCATCCTCTCGGCCATACGCACCCACCTGGGCATGGACGTTGCCTTCATCGCCGAGATCGTCGGTGGGCAGCGCGTGTTCCGCTATGTCGATGGCCATGAGCCCAGTGGCCTGGTGCGGCTAGGGGAGTCGGCGCCGGTGGAGGAGAGTTACTGCCAGCGCGTGCTCGACGGCCGGCTGCCGCCGCTGCTCACCGATGCCTGCCTGAACGCCGAGGCGCTGACCCTGGCCGCCACGCGTGCGCTACCGGTGGGCGCCCATCTGAGCGTGCCGATTCGGCTGCAGGACGGCCGGCTCTATGGCACTTTCTGCTGCTTCAGCCTGCGGCCGGACGACAGCTTGAACGAGCGCGACCTGGCGATGATGCGCGTATTGGCCGAGATGGCAGCCGCGCAGATCCAGGCCGAGCAGCAGGAGCGCGACGCCGTGCAGCAGATCGAGCGCCGGCTTGACGCGGTGCTGGGCGCCGACGGCCTGCGCATGGTCTATCAGCCCATCTGTGACGTGCAGGGCGGGCGCGTGCTCGGTTTTGAATCGCTGGCCCGCTTTGCCAGCGAGCCCTACCGGGCCCCCGATGTCTGGTTCTCCGAGGTGGCCCAGCTTGGCCGGCAAATCGAACTGGAGAGCCGCGCGATCCGGCTGGCGCTGATGGCGCTGGACGACTTGCCGTCGGAGGTCTATGTGGCCGTCAACGCCTCGCCGGACACCATCGTCAAGGGCGACTTCAGCCGATTGCTGGCCGGACAGCCGCTGCAGCGCGTCGTCGTTGAAATCACCGAGCACCGCGCGGTCGAGCGCTACGACGAGATCGCCGCCGTGCTGCGACCGCTACAGCGCGAGGGCCTGCGCATCGCCATCGATGATGCTGGCGCCGGCTACTCGAGCTTTCGCCACATCCTCAATCTGCAGCCCGAGATCGTCAAACTGGACATCAGCATCACACGCGCGATCGACACCGACCGTTCGCGCCGTGCGCTGGCCGCGGCGTTGTGCAGCTTTGCCGAGCAGACCGGCAGCAGCATCGTTGCCGAGGGCATAGAGACGCAGGGCGAGCTCGATACGCTCAAGGCCCTGGGCATCTCCCGCGCCCAGGGCTATCGGCTGGGCCGGCCGATGCCGCTGCAGCAGGCGCAGGCGCTGTTGCACTGAAGCAAAGAATTACTTGGCATGGCCGCGCTCGATGGCCACCAGTTGACGGTAGTTGTCAAGGTCTTCGGCCGGCAGCAGCGCCTCATAGTCGGCCTGCAACTGGGTCAGCGAGGCGCGCTGAGGGGGTAGCTGGTCGATGGCGGCAATCAAGGCACGGCCGGCCGGCGTGTTGGCGCAGCTGATCCGGGCCGCAATCAGATGGGCGGCTTCGGCGATGGGGTAGCGTTTGAAGCGCGTCCGTGTTTGCTGCCATTGCGCGTACTCCGAGGGGTAGGCGAGCGTGGCGTCAAAGCGGTCCACGGCCATCAGCCGTGGTGTGTCTGCGGAGAGCGAGCTGGTGGCCCATCGCACCACCGCCGGCGACGGTGTCTGGGCGGCGCGATCCAGCAGCTTGTCGATCGCGTCGCCAAAGCGGCGATTGGCAACGACACCGATACGCAGAGAGCGGGCTTGCAGCAAGCCATCAAGACTGAGGCGGCCGTCGTGGATCCATGTTGTTGCGGCGTCGCCGGCCCGTTCGGTCACGATCAGCTGCACGGGCAGCCCGTACAGATGCGCCTGCTGGGCAAACAGGCTGTAGCTGTCGCGCTCGCTGGTCTGCAGGCGGCTGATGGCACACAGCGGCTCGCCGCGTTTCATCAGCGCCTCGGTGCGGGTGGGGTTGCTGGTCTCGACGCGATGGCTGAAGCCAGGCAGGTCCGCGATCAGCTCACGCAGAAAGCGGTCATACAGCCCCTTGCCCTTGTCCGGCCCCGAGGCGATGTAGTAGGGCGGGTACTCAAACACCTGCCAGCGGATCAGCACCGCAGGCTCTGCAGCGGCCGCGCTGCCGGCCAGCGCCAGCAGCAGGCCTGCGACGCTGCCCGCCTTGACGCTACTGCTGCGCCCAAGAAGTTGCCAGTTCGACATCGACGACCTCGCAGATCAGGGAAACTGGCACAGCCTAGCGCCTTGGGGCGGCCTGCGCTAGGGATCGTTCGACAGCCTGTTGCACTCAAGCCGTCCACAGCGCTTGCTTTCCCGCCACCCCTGGCCAGCCCGTCAGTCTTCAGCAGGATCACCATGCCCAGCCCAATCAGCAGCAGTGCCGAGATCGCCCTCAGAAACAGCTGCAGCCGTTGGCTGCACGGCCACCGGCCTTGGCGCTCGATGCGCGAGTCGTTGCAGGCGCTGATCGAGCTGCCGGAGGCGAATCAGGCCTTGGACTTGTATGGCGAGGGCGCGCTGATGCAGGCGCTGGAGGCCCAGGTCGCGGCGCTGCTCGGCAAGCCGGCGGGGCGCTTCTTCCACAAGGGCGTGGCCTGCCAGCTGGCGGCCTTGCGGCTGTACTGCGTGGCAGGGCCTGAGCAGGGCAGCGTCGCGCTGCACCCGCAAAGCCATATCGCCATCGACGAGGCCGAGGCCTTCGAGGCGCTGCTGGGCTTGCGCGGCCTGCGCGTCGGCGGCGCTGATACACCGATCACGGTGGCCGATCTGCAGGCGCTGCCGGAGCGCCCGGAGTTGCTGGTGCTCGAGTTGCCGCTGCGCCGTGGCGGCTTTGTGCTGCCCAGCTGGGACGAGTTGCTGGCCATCAGCCGCTGGTGCCGCACGCACGGCGTCAAGCTGCATTTCGACGGCGCGCGGCTGTGGGAAGCGGCGCCGCATTTCGGCCGCTCGCTGGCCGAGATCGCGGCGCTGGCCGACTCGGTCTATGTCTCCTTCTACAAGGGCCTGGGGGGACTGGCTGGCAGCATGATTGTTGGCAGCGCCGACTTCATCGCTGCGTTGGCGCCCTGGCAGACGCGGCTGGCTGGCAACGTCTACACGCTCTACCCCTTTGTGCTCAGCGCCGTGGCCGGCCTGCGCGATCAGCTGCCGCGCATGGCCGCCTATCGTCAGCGTGCGCAGCAGCTCGCCGCGCGGCTGGCGGCCGAGCCGGGCTGGCAGGTCTGGCCGGCGCCACCGCAGACCAATTCCTTCCAACTGCACCTGCCCGCCGGCCCCGAGCGGCTGCGCGCGGCGCTGCTCGCATTTGCTGCCGAACAGGGGTTCTGGCTGGGCGCTCGCGCCGTCGCGTCGACGCGCCTGGCCGGCGGCGCGATGGTGGAAATCGTCATCGGCGATGCGGCCGAGGGCTGGAGCGACGGCGAGGCCCTCCTGGCCTGGCGCGCGGCGGTTGCTCAGGCCTGCTGAGCAGCCCCTCTCTGACCTTCAAGCGCGCCGCCGCGGCGCCAGCTTGGCCGGGCGCGCTTGCAGCGCCCCGGCGGCGGCAGCTTTGAGCAGGCGCTGGAACGAGGGGCATTGGGCGTGGCTGGGCGCCGGGCAGGCAGCGGCATGGCGCAGGCCCTCGCTCATCGCCTTCAGGCGCTTGATCAGCTGATCGAGTTCGTCGGCCTTGCCGGCCAGCATCTGGCGGTCGATCTGGGGGCCGCCCTCGCTGCTGAACATGCTGCGGATCTCGTCCAGCGAAAAGCCACCGGCCTGACCCAGGGCAATCAATGCCAGCTGGTCGAGCACCGCCGGCGCGAACTGGCGCCGGGCGCTGTCGCTGTCCAAGGAGCGGATCAGGCCCTTGCGCTCGTAGTAGCGCAATGCGGAGGCGGCCACGCCTGAGCGCTTGGCGACTTCGGAAATGTCCATGGAAGTGCTTGACTTGAAGTTGACTTCAACTTCTATAGTGAATTCAAGCGTCCCCGCCGTCAAGCCATCGAAGGAGATTTCCATGCCCGAATTCATCGTTATCAAGACCCTGGTCCATGCCGTCTGGCTCGGTGTGGCCGCCACCGCGCTGCTCGATCTCTGGTTGCTGCTGCTCAAGCGCCTGGGCGTGCCGACCGGCAGCTTTGCGCTGATCGGCCGCTGGGTCGGTCATATGCGGCGGGGCCGCTTCAGCCATCCGGCCATTGCCGCTGCCGCGCCGCTGCGCCATGAGCTGGCGCTGGGCTGGGCGGTGCATTACGCGGTCGGTATCGCCTTTGCCGCGGCCCTGCTGGCGCTGCAGGGGCCGGCCTGGCTGGCCGCGCCGCAGCCGCTGCCGGCCTTGCTGTTTGGCCTCGCCACGGTGGCGCTGCCCATGCTGGTGATGCAGCCGGCCATGGGCCTGGGCGTGGCGGCCAGCAAGACGCCGACACCGCTGCGCAACAGCCTGCGCAGCCTGGCCAATCACCTGATCTTTGGGCTCGGGCTCTATCTCACCGCTCTCGCGGCGCGGCTGCTGGCCTGAGTCCCACTTCTTCTCCTGTGCCCACGAGCGCGCGGATGTCCCGCTGGCGGAGCCCTGCCCAAGCGACGTCCTCTCAAAAGCCTCAAAGGATTTCACGATGAAACGCATCGCCATCATTTTTCATAGTGCCCATGGGCACACCGCCCATATCGCCCAGCAGGTGCTGCAGGGCGTGCAGCAGCAAGCCGGCGTGCAGGCCGAACTGTTGCGCGCCGAGGATCTCACCGCCCGGCCCGACGCACTGCTGGCCTATGACGCCTACATCCTCGGCTCGCCAACCTATCTGGGCGGCGTCTCGGGGCCGTTCAAGAGTTTCATGGATGCCACCGGCCGCCTCTGGCGCACGCAGGCGCTGCGCGGTCGGCTGGCGGCCGGCTTCACCGTCTCCTCGCTGCCGGCCGGCGACAAGCAGTCGACGCTGCTGTCGATGTTCGTGTTTGCGATGCAGCACGGGATGATTTGGGTTGGGAACCCCATCCTGCCCGAGCAGCATGAGGGTGTGCCGTACGAGCAGGCGGCGAACCGGCTGGGCTCCTGGTCGGGCCTGATGGCCCAGGCCGGCCATGGCGCGCCGGCCGACACCTTCCCTCCTGGCGACACCAAGACCGCACGGATGTTCGGCCGTCAGGTCGCTGCCACGCTGCTGCGCCTGGGCGAGCAGCAGGTGGCAGAAGCCGTTCTGGAGGGCTGAGCCATGCTGCCGCGCAAATACGCTCCCCTGGCCTTCGGTTTCATCGTCTCGGGCCTGATGTCCTTGCTGGTCTCCGGCATCTCGACGCTGCGCGTGATAGGTCTGGCGCCGGGTTGGTGGAGCCAGTGGCTGCACAGTTGGACCGCGGCCTGGCTGATCGCGTTTCCCGGCGTGCTGCTGGTGGCGCCTTTGGCGCAGCGTCTGGTTGAGCGCCTGGTGGCGTCGGGCGAGCCCCGCTGAGCTTGACCCAGCGCAAACGCCATCGCGGCGCCACAAATCGTTCACCGGCCTGTCATCGCGTGTCTTCCACACTCGCCCTGCCTTCAACTGGAGTGACGGGAGTTCGGGATGGACAAGGTGAATGCGCTGCTGGTGCTGGACGAGCCGGGCTTGTCGATGATGTCTCTGACCCTGCCGGCGCAGCTGACCGCGGCGCTGCAGGCCAATGACCAGCTCAAGCTCTATCTGACGCTGTTGCAGCAGGCGGTGCAGCATGCCCGTGAACCGGGCGTGGCCCTGCCCGATCTGGGCCGCGAGCTGGACCAGGCCGGCCTGAGCGGCGGCGAGGATGCCCACTGGTTGCAGGCCTGGCCGCGCCAGAGCGAGGAATCGCTGCAGGGCATACGGCTGCCCGACTGGACGCTGCTGGCCGGCCGCATGGCTGGCGCGTTGGCGCTGATGGCGCGGCCGCTGCAGGGCCAGCTGCCCAGCGACGACCCGCTGGCCCTGCGCATCGAGCACTGGCTGCACTGGCTGCGCGAGCAGCCGGGCGAGTACCTGACGACGGCGCAGATCGAGGCGCTGACACGCGGCCCGGCCAGCGGTGCCAAGCGCGCCGCGGCGGACCTCAGCGACAGCCTGCACCTCCTGGTGATGGACCTGCATCGCGGCCTGAACAAGCTGTCGGCCGAGGCGGCCGGCGCGGGCGGCGACATCGATGGCGCCCATGCCTGGAAACTGGCCGAGGACGGCAGCGACGAGCCGCGCGTGCGCGCCTTCATGCGTGGCGTCAACCGTACCCGGCCGCTGAAGTTCGACCATCCCGGCCTTGGCAGCTGCGCGACCCGCGATGGTGGGCGGCTTCTGATCCAGAACGATATCGGCACCAACGACGCCCATGTGCTGGTGCTGCAGGTCGAGACACCGCCGGGCCAGCCAGCGCAGATTCGCCTGACCTATTCCGATCTGCACACCCAGCGCTTTGCCTTCTTCCAGGAGCTGCTGGCCGAGGTTGGCGCCGACTGGGGGCCGGTGGCCGCCCGCGTGGCCGCGGGCCTGAATGCCGGCGCGGCCTTTCATGTCGGCACCGCCTGCTTTGTCGCCGCCGACGAGATCGCGCTGTGCGCCTGCCTGGAGGGCATCGGCGAGCGCATCGTCTTTCTGATCGACTGGAACCGGGCGCGCAAGCGGCTGCAGAACTTCGTCGACAAGCCGGCCGCCGTGGTCGTGCTCAAGCAGGCTGCGGCGCAGCGCTGGGGCCATATGGCCTGGTTGAAGGCGGGCGGCGAGCGCCTGGTCTGGGACGCGATGGCGGCCCAGGGCCCGGCCACCTTCCGCCTGGGCGACCGGCTCGACGATGTGCTCGGTGCGACGCCGGCGCGCGAGTTCCTTGTCGAGCTGCTGGCCCTGGCCCATCGCCACGCGCTGCAGCCGCAATCGACGGCCCTGCTGGCCGACGAGGCGCGTGCGCTCTTGGGCCGCCGGCTGCGCCAGCGCCATGGCGAGTTCGATGGCCTGGAGGAGCATGCCGGCCTGTGCCAGGCCCTGGCTCAGGCGCTGGCCGACGAGATCAACAGCCCCAGCCTGCAGCCCGACAGCGCCCGCGCGCTGGCCGAGCGGGCCAAGAAGTGGGAGCGCCGGGCCGACCATCTGGTCATCCGCGCCCGCCAGCTGGCCGACCGCGTGCCGCAATGGGCCTCGCTGGTGCACCAGCTGGAGCTGGGCGACGACGTTGCCGATGCGATCGAGGAGGCCTGCTTCGTCTGGCAGATGCTGGCCGAGTATGCCCATGAGCACGCACATCCGAAGGGGCAGCGCCCCTGGTCCGGCGAGGTGCAGCAGCCGCTCATGCTGTTGGCCGATACCGTGCTGCAGGCCACCCAGGACCACATCAAGGCGCTGGGCATCGCCCGCACGCTGGGCGAGGGAAGCGAGCCCGGCGATCACGACGAATTCCTGGCCGCCAGCTGGCGCGTGCTGCAGGCCGAGCGCCGCTCCGACGAGCTACACCGCCAGGTCCGCATGGCGCTGATTGCCGATGAACGCAGCCGCAGCGATGTGGTCGCCTTCCAGCTGGGCCTGGACCTCTCCGGCGCGCTGGAGCAGGCCGGCGATGCGCTGCTGCGCCAGGCCCATGCGCTGCGCGACCGCGCCTTCCGGCGCATCGACGCTGCTGGGAACTGACCACCCCCTACCGGCTTCGCCGGCCTTGCAGGCCGCGCCAGGCCCAAAGCCTGGCCCCTCGGCAGGCGCAAACGGCTGGCCGTTTGCGTCCGGCCTCAGCCCCTCAAAGGGGGCGCACCCGTAGGCCCGGCGGAGCCGGATCCTCGGGCGCCGCTGGAATGGAGCCTTGTGTCCAAAGTGATCGGAGGTATTGATGAATCAGCAATTGTTGAGTGCGCCGGTCTGCATCGCCTGCGGGCCCGAGACGGCCACGCCGCCGCCGGAGGCGATCGGCTTCAAGGCGCACAACCTGGCCCGCATGGCCGCGCTGGGCCTGGCCGTGCCGCCGGCCTTTGTGATCGGCACCGCCTGGTGCCAGCAGGCCGATGAGCTGACGCCGGCGCACTGGCTGCCGGCGCTGGCGGCCGTCGAGGCGCGCTGCGGACTGCGCTTCGGCGATCCACGCCGGCCGCTGCTGTTGTCGGTGCGCTCGGGCGCGCCGGTGTCGATGCCGGGCATGCTGGAATCGCTGCTCAATATCGGCCTGTGCGATGCCACGCTGCCCGGCCTCCTGCGCCGCAGCGGCAATCCGCGCCTGGCCTGGGACGCCTACCGCCGCCTGGTGGCCGGCTTTGGCACGGTCGTCTGGGGCCTGCCGATGGCGGCCTTCGAGGCCGATCTGGCGCGGGTGGCGCAGGGCCGGGCCGAGCGTGAGCTGGACTTCCTCGATCTGCGCGCGTTGACCCGCGCCCACCTGGACACGTTGCAGCGCTTGAGCGGCCGCAGCTTTCCGCAAAGCCCGCAGTTGCAGCTGCAGCAGGCCATCGACGCGGTGTTCGCCAGCTGGCAGTCCGACAAGGCGCGCGCCTACCGCGCGATGAAGCAGATCGACGAAGCCATGGGCACGGCCGTGACGGTGCAGGCCATGGTCTTCGGCAATGCCGGCGGCTGCTCCGGGGCCGGCGTGGGCTTCACCCGCCATCCGTCCAGCGGCGTGCCCGAGCCCTGGGTCGACTTTTTGTTCAACGCCCAGGGCGAGGATGTGGTCTCGGGCCGACGCAGCGTGGCCGGCCAGGCCTTGCTGCAGGACCGCGCGCCGCATCTGTGGGGCGAGCTGGTCGAGGTCTGCCGCCGGCTGGAGCAGGCCCTGGGCGATATGCAGGACATCGAGTTCACCGTCGAGCAGGGCAAGCTCTGGATGCTGCAGACGCGCACCGGCAAGCGCAGCGTGCAGGCGCAGGCGCGCATCGCGCTGGACCTGCTGGACGAAGGGCTGATCACTCGTGACGAGGCGCTGCGCCGCAGCGCCGGCCTGGATGCCAAGACGCTGGCCCTGACCGAGCTGGTCGGCAACGGCGTGGCGCCGCAGCAGGCGATTGAGCCGCTGGCTTGGGGTGCTAGCGCCTCACCCGGCGTGGTCGTCGGTGAGATTGCGTTTGACGAGGCGCGGGCGCGCGAGCGCCATGCCGCCGGCGTGCCGGTGCTGCTGCTGCGCCAGGATGCCGAGACGGCCGATATCGCCGCGCTGGAATTGTCCGAAGGCCTGCTGACCAGCCGCGGCGCGCGCACCTCGCATGCGGCGGTGATCGCGCGCCAGCTGGGCAAGGTCTGCATCGTTGGCTGTACGGCGCTGCGCCTCGATGCAGCACGTGGTGAGGCCCGCATTGGCGACCGGCTGCTGCGCGCCGGCGAGGTGCTGACGCTGGACGGCAATACCGGCGCCGTCTATGCCGGCGAGCTGGCCCTGCAGCGCCGCGTGCCGGACGGCCTGCTGGAGCGGCTGCAGGCGCTGCGCAGCGCCTCAGACTGAGAGCGTAGACGCCGCGCGCTGGGCCGGGGCGCTGCGCGCCTCGGCGTCCAGCCAGCGCCAGGCGGCGCTGGCGGCAACGCGGCCCTCGTCGGTTGGCACCAGCCAGACCTCAACCGCGCTGGTGCTGCTGTGCAGCGCCTGCACGCCCTGGCCGCTGGCCGCGGCATTGCGCTGGCGGTCCAGCTGCAGGCCGAGGAAACCGAGGCTGTCGCACAGCGCCTCGCGCACGCCGGCATCGTGCTCGCCGATGCCGCCGGTGAAGGCCAGCAGGTCTAGCCCTTGCAACGGCGCCAGCAGTGCGGCGGCCTCGCGGCGCAGCCGGTGGCAGAACAGCGCAATCGCCTCGGCGGCGGCCGCTTCGGGGCTGGCACGCAGGGTGCGCATATCGGCGCTGAGGCCGGACACACCGAGCAGGCCCGAGGCCTTGTACAGCGTCTGCTCCAGCCGCTCGACGCTCCAGCCCTGGCGCAGCAGATGCAGCAGCGCGCCGGGGTCGACGGCGCCGCTGCGGCTGCCCATCATCAGCCCGTCCAGCGCCGAGAAGCCCATCGAGCTGGCGATGGAGCTGCCGTCCAGCGTTGCGCAGACGCTGGCGCCGTTGCCCAGATGGGCGAGGATGGCGCGGCCACGCGAACGCCGGCTGTGCCGCGCCAAGGTCTCGCTGAGGTATTGGTAGGACAGGCCGTGAAAGCCATAGCGGCGCAGGCCCTGCGCACGCAGCGCCCGTGGCAGCGGCAGCCATTGCTCGACGGCCGGCTGCTCGGCATGGAAGGCGGTGTCAAAGCAGCCGATCTGCGGCAGCCGCGGCAGCAGCCGGGCCAGCGCGTTGACGCCGGCCAGGTTGTGCGGCTGATGCAGCGGTGCCAATGGCGACAGGCTGTGCAGATACGCCATCGTGCCGGCATCGAGCCGGCAGGGCGCGACGCAGCGCTCGCCACCATGGACGATGCGGTGGGCAATCGCCAGCGGTAGGGCGCCCTGACGATCCAGCCGGGCCAGCAGATCGGCCAGTGCGGCGTCAAAGCTGTTGGTGTTAGCGCCGAGGTTCAGTGGCTCAGGCAGGCCGGGCAGCGGCTGCTGCTGGCGGTGCTGCGCCTGGCCGCCGGGTTGCAGCCCTTCGTAGCAGCCGGTCCACAGCGCTTTGCCCTCGCGGCCGTAGAGCCCGTACTTCAGCGACGACGAACCGGCGTTGACGGCCAGCACCGTGCCGCCATCGGCGCTTGCCGGCGCGCTCATGGCTGTTCCTCGGCCATCAGCCGGGCCAGCGCGGCCGAGGCGGCGCGGGACAGCGCGTTGTCGGCCCGGCTGGTCAGCGCGATCGGGATCTTGGCGCCCAGCACCACACCGCAGCTGGCCGCGCCGGCCAGGTATTCCAGCTGTTTGGCCAGCATATTGCCGGACTCCAGATCGGGCACCAGCAGGATGTCGGCCTGGCCGGCCACCGGGGATTGGATGCCCTTGACCGTGGCCGCCTCGGCGGAGATGGCGTTGTCAAAGGCCAGTGGGCCGTCGAGCAGCGCGCCCTGGATCTGGCCGCGATCGGCCATCTTGCACAGCGCGGCGGCGTCCAGCGTCGAGACCAGCCGGGGCGTCACTGTTTCCACCGCCGAGAGGATGGCCAGGCGCGGCTGGGCCACGCCCAGCGCATGGGCCAGGGCGATAGCGTTGCGGGCGATATCGGCCTTGTCTTCGAGGCTGGGGCGGATATTGATCGCTGCATCGGTGACCAGCACCGGCTTGGCATAGGTGGGCACCTCGAAGCGGAACACATGCGAGAGCCGCCGGCCGGTGCGCAGTGCCGGTTCGGCCAGCACGGCGGAGATCAGCTCATCGGTATGCAAGCTGCCCTTCATCAGCATCGCCACCTCGCCGGCGGCGGCCATCGCGGCGGCGGCCTGCGCGGCGGCATGGCTGTGCGCCGCGTCGTGCAGCTCCACGCCCTGCAGCGAGACGCCGGCACGTTCGGCGCAGGCCTGGATCTTCTCAACCGGGCCCACCAGCACCGGCACGATCAGGCCGCGCCGGCCGGCGTCGAGCGCGCCGCGCAGCGATTCCTCATCGCAGGGGTGGACGACGGCACAGCGCAGCGCCGTGCGCACATCCAGGCTGGCCAGCCAGTGCTGCAGCCGTGCCTCGGGGTCGAACAGATGCAGCTGCGGCAGCGCCACGCGCGGCAGGGCCAGCTTGTGGGTGGGCGCGCGCACCAGCGCCTCGCCGCTGACGACCAGCTCGCCATGCTGGTTCTGCACCGTGCAGTCCAGCCGCACGTTCTTGGTCTCGGCGTCGCAGTCGATCACCACCACCTCGACCAGCAGCGCATCGGCCAGCCGCACCGGGCGGTGGAAATGCAGGCTCTGGCCGATATAGATGGTGCCGGGCCCGGGGAACTCGGTGCCCAGCAGGCTGGAGATCAGCGCACCGGCAAACATGCCGTGGGCGATGACGCCGTGAAAGCGGCTGGCGTCGGCGTAGACGGTGTCCACATGCGCCGGGTTGATATCGCCGGAGACCAGCGCGAAGGCCTGGATGTCCTCCATGCTGATCACACGGCGCAGCGCGGCGCGCAGGCCCGGCGTCAGCTCGTCGAAGACGCGGTTCTCGATCAGTTCACCAGTTGCACCCATGGGGGCCTCCTTGTTGCTCGCTTTTTGCTGGTTGATCAACGCAGCGCGTGAACGCCGGCATCGACAAAAATCGTCTGCCCCGTCATGCCGGTGGCGCCGGGGCCGACCAGAAAGGCGGCGCAGGCGCCGATTTCATCGAGCGTGACCAGGCGGCGCAGCGGCGCACTGCTGCTGGCGTGGGCCATCAGCTGGTCAAACGCCACGAGGCCGGAGGCGGCGCGGGTGGGCACCGGCCCGGGCGACAGCGCATGCACGCGCACGCCCTGCGGGCCCAGCTCCACGGCCATATAGCGCACCAGCGCTTCCAGTGCCGCCTTCACCGGCCCCATCAGCCCGTAATGCGGCACCACGCCCTCGGCGCCCAGATAGCTCAGCGTCAGCAGCGTGCCGCCCTGGCGGGCGAGCGCCGGCTCGCACAGCCGGGCTAACTCTGAAAAAGAGTGGCAGGAGATGCGCATCGCCTGGTTGAAGCCCTCGGGCGAGCTGTCGATCACCCGGCCATGCAGATCGTCGGCCGGCGCCCAGGCGATGGCATGAACGACGAAGTCCAGCCCGCCCAGATGCTCCAGCGCATGGCGCACCATGGCCTCCATCTGGCCGGGCTGGCTGACGTCGCAGCTCAGCAGCGGCGCGTCAATCGCTTCGGCCAGCGGCGCCACATGGGGGCGCGCCTTCTCGTTCAGGCAGGACAGCACCAGGCGCGCACCCTGGGCCTGCATCTGGCGCGCGCAGCCCCAGGCGATGCTGTGCTCGTTGGCCACGCCGACGATCAGGCCACGCAGGCCCGCCAGTGGCAGGGCGGCGGCCTGCGGCTGGTCGGCGGTGAGAGGGATGGAGCCGGTGCCTTGCGGCTGGGCGGCGGTGCTGAGGGCGATCATGCGTAACTCCGGTAGCGGTGCTTGCCGCTACCTTCGCCGCTGCCGGTGACAGCCGCATGAAGGCTTGAAGACGGGTGCCTGTGGCTGATCAGCGAGCTTGCGCTGGATCAAGCCCGCTTGCGATTTGGGATCGCTCAGTAGCGCTCGGGCACGATCATCTCGGCCGGCACCGGCCGGCGGGCGTAATCGGCATGGCGCTCGCGCTGCGGCAAGAGCACGGCAGGACGCTGCACCTCGGTGTAGTCAAACTGGTCGAGCAGGTGCTGGATGCAGTTGAGCCGGGCGCGTTTCTTGTCGTCGGCCTGGACGATCCACCAGGGTGCCTCGGCGATATGGGTGCGCTCCAGCATGTCTTCCTTGACGCGGGTGTAGTCCTCCCAGCGGCGGCGCGATTCCAGGTCCATCGGCGACAGCTTCCACTGCTTCAGCGGATCGTGGATGCGGCCTAGGAAGCGCAGATGCTGTTCCTCGTCGCTGATCGAGAACCAGTACTTGAGCACGCGGATGCCGGAGCGCACCAGCATGCGCTCGAACTCGGGCACCGAGCGGAAGAACTCCTCGACCTCGTCTTCGCTGCAGAAGCCCATCACCCGCTCGACGCCGGCGCGGTTGTACCAGCTGCGGTCGAACAGCACGATCTCGCCGCCGGCCGGCAGCTGCGAGACATAGCGCTGGAAGTACCACTGGGTGCGTTCGCGGTCGTTCGGTGCCGGCAGCGCGACCACGCGGCAGACCCGCGGGTTCAGGCGCTGGGTGATGCGCTTGATCGCGCCGCCCTTACCGGCGGCGTCACGGCCTTCGAAAACGATCACCACCTTCTGCTTGGTCTCGGCGACCCAGTCCTGCAGCTTCACCAGCTCGCGCTGCAGGCGGAACAGCTGCTTGAAGTAGGCGACGCGTTCGGTGTGCTCGCTGTCGCCCTGGCGCTCGGCGGCATCGATCTCGCTGAGCGCCTGGTCGACCGAGCGGTCCTCGATCTCCATTTCCAGCTCTTCGTCATAGCCATCGAGCAGCTCGCGGCGGATGCGTTCGACCAGATCATCAGACACGGGGTTCATCGGCAGTCTCTCGGCATGGCGTGGCAGGGCGGGCGGTGGCGGCAGTCGCAGCGCGAGATGATGGGTGCGACAGATGACGCGGCGGTGACTGGCGCGTTTGCCGCCTTACACTGCGCTCGGCCCTGCAGTTCCGGCCTTTTCCTGCAGCTCCCGCATACCGCCATGATGCTCGCCGCAAACCACGCCGCAACGCTTCGCCTTGCCGATGGCAGGCAGCTCAGCTACCAGCAATACGGACTGGCCGGGGGGCGGCCGGTGCATTTCTTTCACGGATTTCCCAGCAGCCGGCTGCTGGCGGCCCTGGTGCATGAGCAGGCCTTGCGTGCGGGGGTGTGCCTGATCGCCGCCGACCGCCCCGGTTTCGGCCTGTCCAGCCCGGCGCCGGGGCGCAGCCTGCTGTCCTGGGCCGATGATGTTGTCGCGCTGGCCGATCATCTGGGCCATCAGCGGTTCGAGGTGGTGGGTGTGTCCTGTGGTGGCGCCTATGCCTTGGCCTGCGCGCATGCGCTGCCGCAACGGATCAGCCGTCTTGCGTTGCTGGCCGGCATGGGGCCGATGGATCTGCCGCAGATCCGGCGCGAGCAAATGCCGGCCTTGAAGCTGATGTTTGGCCTGGCACGGCTGCAGCCCTGGCTGATTGCGCCGCTATTGGCGTTGGACCGCAAGCTCTATCGCGGCAGTCCCGAGCGCGCCTTGAAGCTGGTGGCCGGCATGCTCAGCGCGCCTGATCAGGCGCTGCTGCGGGCCGAGCCTGGGCTCGCGGCGGGCTTCATCGCCAGCATGGCCGAGGCCTACCGGCAAGGCATTGGTGCGGCCATGGCCGAGGCCGCCTTGATCGCCGGGCCGCGCGGTTTCGAGTTGCAGCAGATTCGCCAAACGGTGCATATCCACCAGGGCGCTTTCGACCGCCATGTGCCGCCCGCCATGGGGCGCTATTTGGCCGCCCAGCTGCCCGCTGCGCGGCTGTTTGAGTACGCCGACGAAGGCCATCTGTCCATCATGTCGCGGCGCTTCGAAGCCAGCTTGCGGGCCTTAGCCGACCTCGACGATCCGGCCCTCACGCAGTAGCAGGCGCTGCTGGCCAAAGCGCAGCAGGTCCTGCTCGTCGTGGCTGATCAGCAGCACCGGGATGGCGAGGCGATCGAGCAGTTCGGCGAGCTCCTCGCGCAGGCGCTCGCGCAAGGCGCTGTCGAGTGCGGCGAAGGGTTCGTCCAGCAGCAGCGCGCGGGGTTGGGGCGCCAGCGCGCGGGCCAGCGCGGTGCGCTGGCGCTGGCCGCCGCTCAGCTGGGCCGGCTTCAGGCCGGCCACCGGCTGCAGCTCGAAGGCCTGCAGCCAGTGCTCCACGGAGGCTTCGCTGGCCGCACGCGGCGGATTGAAGAGGCCGCGGCGCAGGCCAAAGGCGATGTTCTGGCGCACATTCAGATGGGGGAACAGCGCGTAGTCCTGGAACAGATAGCCAAAGCCACGCGCGCGCGCCGGCAGGGCCAGGCCGGCGCTGCTGTCGAACAGGGGCTGGCCGGCAAAGACGATGCGCCCGCTGTCCGGCAGCAGCAGGCCGGCAATGGCCTGCAGGCACAGCGTCTTGCCGGCGCCCGAGGGGCCGTGGATCACCGTGCGGGGCGCCGTGCTGCTGAACTGGATGTCCAGCTCGAAGTGGCGGCCCTGGCCTTGCAGCCGCTTGTGAAAGCTGATCTCGAAGCCGGTGCTGTTCATGATCGCTGCTGCCTCATTCGGCCGCTCACTGCCCGCGCCGCTGCGGCGCCAGCCGGCCGGCGGCCAGGAGCACGGCGATGCAGCTGGCCGAGACGATCAGCACCAGCAGCTGGGCCGTGTCGTCCTGGCCGGCCTGCACCGCCTCGTAGACGGCGATGGACAGCGTCTGCGTCTGGCCCGGGATGCTGCCGGCCACCATCAGCGTGGCGCCAAATTCGCCCAGCGCGCGGGCAAAGGCCAGCAGCAGACCGGCGAGGATGCCGCGCCAGGCCAGTGGCAGCGTGACGCGAAAGAACAGCGCCGCCTCGCCCAGGCCGAGCACGCGGCCGGCCTGTTCCAGCTGCGGATCGACGCCCTCAAACGCGGCGCGGGCCGACTTCATCACCAGCGGGAAGGCGACGATGGTGGCGGCGATCACCGCACCCTGCCAAGTGAAGATCAGGTGGATGCCGAACTGCTCATGCAGCCAGCCGCCCAGCCAGCCGCGCCGGCCGATCAGCACCAGCAGGTAGTAGCCCAGCACCGTGGGCGGCAGCACCATGGGCAGGGTCAGGATCGCATCCAGCAGCTCGCGGCCGGCAAAGCGCCAGCGCGCCAGCGCCAGGCCGGCTGCGCTGCCCAGCAGCAGGTTCAGCGCCGTGGCCCAGCCGGCCACTTTCAGCGACAGCGCCAGCGCGACCCAGGCTCCCTCCATGCCGCAGTGCCTTCAGGGCTTCAGAAAACCATGGCGCGCCAACACCACCTGGCCGGCCGGCGAGAGCAGGTAGGCGATGAACTGGCCGGCCAGCTCGGCCCGGGCGCTGCCGGCAATGGCGGCCACCGGATAGCGGATCGGCGTCTCGGTCGGCACGGCGAACAGCACGCGCACCTTGTCCTTTTGCGCCGTGGCGTCGCTGCCATAGACAAAGCCGGCCTCGACCTCGCCCCGTGCCACATAGTCCAGCGCCTGACGCACATTGATCGCATAGACCGCCTTGGCCTCGACCACCGGCCACAGCCGGGCCGCCGCCAGCGCGCCCTTGGCATAACGTCCCGCTGGCACGCCTTCTGGCTTGCCCAGCGCGATGCGCTTGACCTCGGGGCGGGCCAGCTCGGCCAGGCTCTTCAACGCCAGGCCGCCCTCGGCCGGCGTGACCAGCACCAGACTGTTGGCGGCGAAATGGCGCCGCGTGCCTGGCTGCAACAGTTTCTGCGCTTCGGCCTTGTCCATGGTCTCCTGGTCGGCCGAGGCGAACACATCGACCGGCGCGCCCTTGCTGATCTGCGCCAGCAGCGCATCGGAAGCGGCGAAGTTCAGCAGCAGCTTGTGGCCCGGATGCGCGGCCTCGAAGGCGGGCGCCATCTCCTTGAAGGCATTGCTCAGGCTGGCGGCAGCGGAGACGGTCAGCTCGGCGGCGCTGCTGGCCATGCTGCTGAGCGCGAGCAGGCTGGTGATCAGCAGGCGGAGGGCCAGGGCGGAGCGGTGCAGGCGGGTCAAGCGTTCATCCTCGTGGCAGTGCTGCTTGCGCCTCCCATGCGCCCACAGTCAGCGCAATATACCGCAGTGCATAACGGTGGCGGCTGGCTCAGGGCGGCGCCAGCATCTTCAGCAGTTGGCGGATCTCGGTCTTGCAGGCCGCCTGGGCCTGGGCCTCGATGGCGCGGTACAGCGCGATCAGCTGCTGGCCGAACTCGGTCAGCTCGCTGCCACCGCCCTGCGCGCCGCCGCTGGCCGAGCGCACCGCCGGTTCGCGCAGCGCCTGGTTCAGCTCGTCGATCAGCAGCCAGGCGCGGCGGTAGGACATGCCCTGGGCCTTGGCCGCCGCGGTGATCGAGCGCGTCTCGGCCAGCGCTTCGAGCAGCGCGATCTTGCCCGGGCCGATGGCGATCACCTCGCCGGCAGTGACGCGGATGCGGAACTTGAAGCTGGCCGGGGCAGGGCGAGAGGGGGCGGGCTTGACCATGATGGGGTGATTACAGCATCAGCAGCGGCAACAGCGCCGGGGCTTGCCACTGCAGCTGGCATGGCACCGTGGCGTCGGGCCAGGACGCCCCAAAGAAGATCGAGCGACTTGGACCGCGACCGGGCTCGGCCGCTGGCTTGGCTGGCCCTAGAATGCCGCCCATGTTCTTCCGCCGCCGGCTCAAGCACCTGGTCTCCTGGATCGCCTCCTTGGCGATCCTGTTGGCTGCGCTCGCGCCGGCGCTGTCGCATGCGCTGCAGCGCGATGTGCCCGGCGGCTGGACGGAAATCTGCACCGTGACCGGCGCCAAGCTGGTCAAGACGGTCGATGCAAGGGCGGACACGGCCGATGCCGGGCAGCCGGCCTCTGATGACGCTGGCCTGCACGGCCTGAAGCACTGCCCCTATTGCGCCACGCACAGCACGGCGCTGGGCCTGCCCCCGGCGGCCGGTGCCAGCCCGCTGTTGCTCAGCGGCGGCGCTGAAGTTCCCGAGCTCTTCCTGCTCGCGCCGCGAACCCTGTTCGCCTGGGCCAGTGCCCAGCCGCGCGCACCCCCGCTGAAGGCCTGAAGCTCGACGACGGCTGAGACAGCGCTGCCAAGCGCTGGCCCGGCCGATGTTTCGTTGTCGACCCCGGGGCGGCCTGAGCCCCGCCGGGGCTTCAGGAGTTCAGCCCATGTTCTCGATCGAACGCGCACTGCGCGCGATGACTCATCTCAATATCGGCGCGTTGCTGGCGCTGGCCACCTGGTGGCTCCGCCACGCCGGGGTGGCGCCGTGATGCCGGCCGCTGATTCGGCGCTCTATTGGAGCGAGTTCGATTCCGCCTGGCACGCCATGGCGGGCGTGCTGGCCGCACTGGCTGCAGCGGCCGGCGCTGCCCTCACGCTGACCGGCGCCGCCGCGACCATCCAACACGAAGACCGGCCCTGCGCCTGTCAACTCGCCTTCGCTCAACCCCTCACCTACCGGGCCCATCCATGCTGAAGTTCACCCCAGCCCTGCTCACACTTTCGATCATCGTTGGCAGCAGCGCAGCTCAAGCCCAAGTCAGCGTCAAGGACGCCTGGGTGCGCGCCACCGTGGCGCAGCAAAAGGCCACCGGCGCCTTCATGCAGCTGACGGCTGGCGAGGACGGCAAGCTGGTGGCCATCAGTTCGGCGCTGACACCGGTCGTCGAGCTGCACGAGATGGCCATGGACAAGGACGTGATGAAGATGCGCCAGATCGCCACCTTGGCCCTGCCCGCCGGCAAGACGGTGGAGCTGAAGCCAGGCGGCTACCACGTGATGCTGCTGGACCTGAAGACCCAGCTGAAGCCGGGCGACAGCGTGCCACTGAGCCTGGTGTTCGAAGACAAGGCCGGCAAGCGCCAGACCGTCGAGGTGAAGGCCGAGGTGCGGGCGCTCAATGCAGGCGCAGCGGCCGCCCCGGCCGCACCCGACGGCCATCAGCACTGAGCCTGACTGCCCGACGCTGAAATCACCATGAGCACCCGGCCCGCCAGCTCACCGCCGCAGCGCCCCCGTCGCGCGGCCTGGCCGCGCCTGGGCGCCTGGTTCTTGATGCTGGCGCTGCTGGCCCTGCAAGTGCATGGGCTGCGCCACTACCAGGCCGACATGCTGGCGCTTGGCGTCTGCTCGGCCACGCCGGCGCTGGCCGCCACGGCCACTGGCAATGAGGGCTTGGTGGCAGCCGGCGAGCGCTGCGCGCAATGCTGCCTGCTGCATGAAGCCAGCCCGCTGCCCGTGCGGGCGCCGAGCCTGGCGATCAGATCCGCAACACCGCGGCCGGCCATGGTGGCCCGCAGCGCAGACCCGGCGCGGCTCACGCCGTGGCCGCGCAGCCGGCCACGCGGCCCGCCTGCCCAGGCCTGAGGGCCTCTTCCCCACAAGCAGCTGCACCGTGCTCGCCGGCAGATCGGCCCGGCGGCTTGCGCCTGCGCGCATTCCTTTTTTTCACGCATTTCAGATTTTCAACACGATGAACAAGCTCACGCCCTTCCGCAGCGCCCTGGCACTCGCCGCCTGCCTCGCTGCCGCCCAAGCCGGCGCCCATGTCGGCATCAGCAATGTCACCACGCCCATCAGCGTCGGTGGCCAGGCCACCTTTGGCATTGCCAACACCACCAGCGAAATCCTCTTCAACATTCCGCATGGCTGCACCGCGGCCGAGAGCGTGCCAAGCTTCAGCGGCGCCAATCTGGACACCAGCAAGATCGAGGTGACGATTCCCGCAGCCATCGTCTCGGCCACCACCGTGGCCTCGCTGCGCCCAGCGATGGATGGGCTGTTCGGCACCGTCAGCATCAGTGCCGCCGATGCTGATGGCAACGTCAAGCTGAGCTGGGTGCGCAAGTCCAGCGGCGCGGGCGAGCAGAACGCCGCCACGGCTGACAACCAGCTCTACAAGATCAGCGTGCGCCTGAAGTTCCCGGCCGCCGCCTCGGCCGCCGATGTGGCGATCAAGAAGTACCAGTTCCGCACCGTGCAGACCTGCAAGAGCAATGGCGTCGACTATGTGATGGACTGGGGCAGCGCCAATTCGCCGACCATCATCGTCTTCCCGGACAAGCGCAAGGGCTTCAACAAGTTCAGCGTCGATGCTTCGACGGTGGCCGACTTCACCACCACCGGCAGCAACACGCTGGCTGGCAAGCTGAAGAGTTATTTTGGTGACGCGGCCATTGTCTGGGTCGGCAAGTCGGGCTACAGCGCCAACCCGAACACGGCGGCCAAGATCAGCGCCCTGGCCGCCAAGGACACGGCCTATAGCGATCTCGGCAGCAAGGCCGGCGGCGTGATCACCGCGACCGACACCATCTGGGTGAAGTACTGATGGCCGCGCGCCTCACCCCACGGCCGACGCTGCCCCCACGGGCGCCGATGGGCGCACTGTTGCTGGCCTGCGCCGGCGTCTTGAGCGGCTGCGGCGGCTCCGACGATGTCGTGACGCCCGCGCCCACGCCTGCCCCCACGCCGGCACCGACGCCTGCGCCCGCACCGGCCGAAACCCTGCTCGGCGCCGCGCTGCTGCCGCCCGATGACGCCATCGCCGTCGCCGCCGGCCTGGCCGATGACTTGCCGCCCGACAGCGCGGCGGCACTTGGCACGGGCGAACTTCCACCGGCCGGCTAAACCCTCACGGGGTCGCCACTGCAGGCGGCCCCATCACCCACGTTTTTGAGAACACTGACATGAGCCACATTCAAGCCCCCAAGCCCTATCAACTGCTGGCGCCGCTGGCGCTCGCCCTGGCCGCCTGCGGCGGCGGCAGCGATGCGCCCGCGCCCGCGCCGGCCCCGGCACCGGCCCCGGCTCCAGCCCCTGCTCCAGCGCCGATCGACATCAGCATTCCCTTCATCGCCGTCGCCAACAATGCCAACACGCCGGTCACTTGCGAGTCCGGCGTCAAGGGCCAGGGCAGCACGGCCACCGATGCCCAGCTGGCCGATCTGCGCGTCTACCTGACCGACATCGCCCTGGTCAATGACAAGGGCGAGACCGTGCCGGTGACGCTGGCCGCCAATGAATGGCAGCTGACCAGCGGCAACGACAAGGTGGTGCTGATCGATCTGGAAAACGGCAAGGGCGCCTGCGCGGCCGAAGGTACGGCGGCCACCAATGCCGTCATCAAGGGCACGGTGCCGGCCGGCACCTACACGCAGCTGAAGGCCACCGTCGGCGTGCCGGAGAAGCTCAGCCATTCCGATGTGATGAGCGCCAAGGCACCGCTGGATCTGATGGCGATGGGCTGGTCCTGGCAGGCCGGTCGCAAGTTCGCCAAGATCGAGCTGAACCCGGTCGGCGGCGTCAGCACACCCTCGGGCGGCGGCAGTTCGATCGTCTCAACCTACTTCCTGCACCTGGCCTCGACCAACTGCACCGGCCCTGGCGATGGCACCGACAGCTGCGCCAAGAAGAACCTGGCGCAGTTCAGCATTCCCTTCAATCTGAGCACGCAGCAGGTCGCCATCGACCTGGGCAGCCTGTTCAGTGGCTCCGACATCCGCAAGAACCAGAACGACGCGGTCGGCTGCATGTCGGCCACCTCGGATCTGGACTGCCCGGCCCTCTTCGGCAAGTTCGGTCTCGATCTGGCCACCGGCGGCCAGGCGGCCACGGCGCAATCGGTGTTCCGCGCCATTGCGAAGTAAGCCCATGTCAGCCAAGCACGCAAATTTGCTGGCCTGGCTGCCCTTGGCCACCGCCCTGCTGCTGAGCGGCTGCGGCGGTGGCAGCGGCGGCGTCACGGTGGTGGACACCACACCGCCGGCGCCACCGGGCAGCAACTGGCAGTGGCAGCTGCCCAGCTATTTCCCGACGCCCAAGGTGCCCGAGGACAACCCGATGTCGGTCGAGAAGGTCGACCTCGGCCGCTTCCTGTTCTATGACCGGCGGCTCTCCGGCAACGGCACGATGGCCTGTGCCAGCTGCCACCAGCAGGCGCTGGCCTTCACCGACGGCCGCGCCCAAGCCATCGGCTCGACCGGTGAGATGCACCCGCGCAGCGCCCAGCATCTGGCCAATATCGCCTACAGCCCGACGCTGACCTGGGCCAACAAGTCGGTCACCAGCCTGGAGCAGCAGTTCCCGGTGCCGGTGTTCGGCAGCAATCCGGTCGAGATGGGCATCAACGATGCGAACAAACTGGAGGTGCTGCAACGGATCAAGGATCTGCCGCTCTACCAGGCCAAGTTTGCGGCTGCCTTTCCGGGCAACGCCGATGCAATCAGCTGGCCCCATATCACCAAGGCGGTGGCCAGCTTCCAGCGCTCGCTGATCTCGGCCAACAGCCGCTACGACCAGGCGCTGCAGGGCAAGACCACGCTCAGCGAGCAGGAGCAGCGCGGCCAGCGCCTGTTCTTCGGCGAGAAGGCCGAGTGCTTCCATTGCCATGGCAGCTTCAACTTCAACGACCAGGTCGTGCACGCCAACACCCGGGTGCTGGAGATACCGTTTCACAACACCGGGCTCTACAACATCGGCGGCACCGGCGCCTTCCCGGCGCCCAACCGCGGCCTCTTCGAGCTGAGCGGCGAGGCCAGCGATATGGGCCGCTTCCGCGCGCCCAGCCTGCGCAATGTGGCCAAGACCGCACCCTATATGCACGATGGCTCCATCCCCTCGCTGGAGGCGGTGCTGGACTTCTACGCCGCCGGTGGCCGCAATATCGTGAGCGGCCCCCATGCCGGCGATGGCCGCCAGCACCCCAACAAGAGCGCCCTGGTCGCCCAGATCAATCTGAGCGAGCAGGACAAGGCCGACATCGTCGCCTTCCTCCGCACCCTGACCGACGAGGAATTCCTGACCTCGCCCCGCCATGCCGATCCATTCCCGAAATAGCCGACTCCCCTCCCTGCTGCTGGCCGCACTGCTGAGTCTCAGCAGCGGCGCGCAAGCCCATGATGACGAGCATGCCGTGGTGCCGGACACGGCCGGCGGCCGGCTGCGCGCGCAAGTGGTGCTCGCCCAGCTGAATGCGAGCGAGCTGCTGCCCTCGCAAGGCCTGCCGGGCCTGCTGATGCGCGGCGATCCGGGCGTCGACCAGCGCGGCGGCCAGCTCGAGCACGGCGTGCTGGCGGCGGGCTGGCGCTTCAATCCGGCCTGGAGCGCCGAACTGGCCGTGGGCGCGCATGGCCGCGACCCCAGCCATCTGGAAGCCGCCTCGCTGCGCTGGCAGCAGCAGCGTGGCGCGCTGGCCTGGTCGCTGGCGCTGGGCCGGCAGTCGCCGGCTCAAGGGCCGGTGATCGGCCCGGCCGGGCATCTGGATCGCTTCGGCCTGATGCCGCTGGCCAAGGCGGCGCAGACCGATGGCGACTGGATTGCCGACGGCCTGCAGGCCAGTCTGCAGCTGCCGCTGGCCGGCTTGGACTGGCGCGCCGATCTGGGCCTGTGGTCGGGCCGTGGCGTGCCCGGCCGCATGTTCCCGGCCGGCCAGGACAGCCCGGTGGCACCCAGCCTGCATCTGGGCCTGAGTGGCGACGGCGCCTGGGGAGACTGGGCTTTGGACGCCTTTGCCGCCGACATCCAGGTGCGCAGCCGCGGCAGCCGCTTCATCAGCAGCAGCGGCGCGCACAGCCATCAGGCACCGGCCTGTGATACGGCACTGAATCAGGTGGTCTGCTTTGATGGTGATGCGCGGCTGCGCGGCTTGAGCGCGCAATGGCGCTCAGCGCCGCTGCCGCTCAGCGTCAGCGCTGCCTTGCTGTGGCGCAATGAAAGCGGCGATCTGCAATCGCGCAATGGCCAGGGCAGCTACCGCGGGCGCAACCGCGGCGGCTGGCTGCAGGCGCTCTGGCAGCTGGCGCCGGCCTGGGAAGCGGGGCTGCGTCATGAGCGGCTCAGCGCGCGCCAGGCACTGATCGGCCCAGGTGCCAATCTGCTCGCGCTGGACGCGGGCCTGGATCGTTATGCACCGCTGCAGCGCAGCAGCCTGATGCTGGCCTGGCGCTGCGCCGATCAGGCCACGTTGTACCTGGAGGCCGGGCAGGAACGTGCCGACGCCAACGGCGGGCAGCGCAGCAGCTACACGGCCGTGCGGCTGGCGCTCAGCTGGGAGCGTGGCGAGCACTGAGGCTCAGGCAGCCGGCCGCAACACCCCATCCACGCAGCAGCGATTGCGGCCGCTGCCCTTGGCCTGGTAGAGCAGGGCGTCGGCACGGCGGTAGAAGCGGTCGGGGTTGTCGTCCTTGCGCAGCAGGGCGCAGCCCAGGCTGACCGTCAGCACCGGCGCGACCGGCGAGGCCTCGTGTGGCAGCCGGCGCGCGGCAATCGCGTCGACCAGCGCCTGCGCGACCTCGGCGGCGTGGCTGGGCTGCGGGTCGTACAGCACCAGGGCCATTTCCTCGCCGCCGAGGCGGGCGGCCAGGTCCAGCGGCCGCAGTGCGAAGGACTGCAGCACCGCGGCCACCGTTTGCAGCGCGCGGTCGCCGGCGGCATGGCCATAGCGGTCGTTGTAGAGCTTGAAGTGATCGACGTCCAGCAGGAGCAGGGCCACGCGCTGCCCCTCGCGCTGGGCCTGGCGCATCACCGTGTCCAGGTGGTGGTTGAACATGCGGCGGTTGGACAGGCCGGTCATCTCGTCACGCAGCGCCAGCCACTGGGCATCGCCGCGGTAGAGGAATTGCTCGCGGTGCAGGTATTCGCGCCAGTAGGCGCTCAGCGTGCAGATCACCAGGGCCAGCAGCAGCGCGATCACGATGCCGGCCATTTCGATGCGTAACGCCTTGTTGGGCGCCAGCAGCGTCATCAAGACCACGGCGGCGATATAGGACAGTGCCAGGCCCAGATGCCAGCGCATGCGGGCGCCAATCGGGATGAACAGCGCCATCATCGCGATCACCAGCATGCTGCTTTCATGCGGAAGATGCAGCTGCTTGTAGCAGTAGATGCCATAGGCCGCACCGGTGGCCACGGCATAGCCGATCGCCAGCATGGCCAGCTGCGCACGTTCGACCGAGCCGCTGAACTGCACGTACAGTGTGGCGGCCAGCATGGTCGCCAAGGCCAGCAGCCGGGCCAGGCGCAGCTCTTCAAGCACGGCCTGCGGCAGCTCGGGCGCCGGCGTCCAGCCGATGCGCAGAAAGTCCGAGGCGCAAAACAGCAGCCAGACCAGCAGCGCCAGCAGGGCCGTCAGGCGAAAGCGCGTGAGCAGGCCCTGACTGCAATAGGCGCGGTACTCGGCCTCCAGCGCCGGCCCAAAGCGCAGCGCGCGAAAGCCGTCGCGCAGCTGCTGGCTGTAGGGGGTCTGGGAGGGCGCATCCATCGGGGCTCCGCAGCGGCCAGCGGGCTGGCCACCGAAGCAGTGTCGCCGAAGCGGCACGGGCTGCCTACCCAGGGGCTGTGGATTGACATCTGCTCATGCGAGGATGCGGGTCCAGAGGAACAGAATTCCAGCCGAGGGAGAACCAGGAGTGAAAAAACTCTATTTGCTGCTCTGCGTGGCGGGCACCGTGCTGCCCTATGCCTTGTTTGCGCCGTGGTTGGCCAGCCATGGTCTGGCCTTGCAGCTGCTCTGGGCGTCAATTGCCGAGCAGCCCGTGGCGGCCTTTGCCTGGGCCGATGTGCTGGTGTCGGGCATCGCACTGCTGGCGATGATGGCGCATGAGCAGCGGCGCCGGCCGCTGCGCCGGCCCTGGTTGCCCGTGCTGGCCTTGTTCGGCGTTGGCGTGTCGCTGGCCCTGCCGCTCTACCTCTATCTACGGGAAGCCAGTGATGAGGCGCGCTGATCGCCCGGCCTCGCGGGGCCTGCAACGGCTGGGCTGGCTGCTGGTGGCGCTGTCCTTCCCGGTTTGGGGCGCCAGCTTCGTGATTCCTGTGTTGCCGCTGCCGCTGGAACTGCCGCAACGCCTGGGGCTGTCGGTCTCGGCCTTTGTGGCCAGCGAGATCGCGTTCTGGCTCGGTGTGCTGCTGCTCGGCCCGACGGTGCTGGCGCGGCTGCGCCGCCCCAAGGTTCACACCGGGCGCAGCCTGGCTGGCCGACACGTTGCGCTGCTCGCCGGGCCGGTGCCGCGGGATGCCCGGCTGTTGGCCCTCTGCCAGGCCTTGCTGCGCGAGGGGGCCGAGCTGCTGCTGGTGGGCGAGTGCGATGCCGAGCTGCCTGAGCATCCACGGCTGCAACGGCTTTCAAGCGCGGAGGATGTTGCCGCGTTACAGGCCGCCGGCGACGCCAAGCTGGACATGCTGATCAATGCCTACGGTCTGCCCCCTGAGGGTCAGGCGAGCGCCCTGGCACTGAGCCGTGCCTGGCTGCCGGCCCTGGCGCCGGGCGGCGTGCTGGCGCAGCTGGCCAATGCCCTGCCGCCGGCCGAGGCGCAGGCGTTCGGGAGCGCCTGCATTGCCCTGCAGCGCGAGCATCGCCAGCAGGGGCTGACGGTCTGCGCACTGCAGCTGGCGCCCGCGGGTGGCGATCCGGCCGCCAGCAGCGACTTCATCCTGCAAGCGCTGCTGGCCCGGCGGCGCCGTGCGCTGCAGGGGCGCGGCGGCCAGCTGGCGCAGCTGGCTGACGAAGCCTGGCTGTGGTGGCAGGACCGGCGTGCGCCGCCGCACCGACAGGCCTGAGCCTTCTGGCGCAGCCTGGGGCTCCCCGCCCGCGGAGTTGCCATGCGCCCCCACACCCCGAAAACCGCCACGCGCCAGCCCCTGCCGGCCGGCCCCGATGCCCAGCCGACGCTGAGAACCGAGCATGATGGCTTCGGCACCATCGAGCTGCCCGCCACGGCGCTGTGGGGCGCACAGACGCAGCGCGCGCTGCAGCATTTCGCCATCGGCACCCAGCGCATGCCGCTGGCGCTGATCCATGCGATGGCCGAGATCAAGCGCGCCGCCGCTGAGGTGCATGCCGCGCTGGGGCTGCTGCCAGCCGAGCGGGCCGCTGCCATCGCGGCCGCTGCGGCCCGGGTGGCAGAGGGCGAGTTCGATGCCGAATTTCCGCTTTCGGTCTGGCAGACCGGCTCGGGCACGCAGTCGCATATGAACGTCAACGAGGTCATTGCCCGGCTGGCCTCAGCGGCGCTGGCGGGGCGCGACAAGTCGGCGCCACCCGTGCATCCGAACGATGAGGTCAATCGGGGCCAGTCGTCCAACGATGTAATGCCCAGCGCCATGCACATCGCCGTGCTGCAGGCCTGTGGGCCGCTGCGTCGCGCGCTGACCCAGCTGCGCCTGGCGCTGCGCGGCAAGGCGCGCGAGTTTGCCGGCATCGTCAAGATCGGCCGCACCCATCTGCAGGACGCCACGCCGCTGACGCTGGGCCAGGAGTTCAGCGCCTTTGTCGCCCAACTCGGCCTGGCGGATCGCGCGCTGCGGCGCAGCCTGGCCGGCCTGCATGGGCTGGCGCTGGGCGGCACCGCGGTGGGCACCGGGCTGAACACCGATCCGGCCTTTGCCCGCCTGGTCTGCGCCCGGCTGGCGCTGCGCAGCGGCGTGCGCTGGCGGGTGGCGCCAAACCTGTTTGCGGCGATGGCCGGGCACGAGGCGCTGGTCGCCGTGCACGCCGCGCTGCGCCAGCTGGCCATCAGCCTGAACAAGATCGGCAACGACATCCGCCTGCTCGGCAGCGGCCCGCGCGCCGGACTGGGCGAGCTGCTGCTGCCGCAGAACGAGGCCGGCAGCTCCATCATGCCGGGCAAGGTGAACCCGACCCAGGTCGAGGCGCTGGCCATGGTCTGCGCCCAGGTGATGGGTCACGACGTGGCCATCGGTATCGCCGCCGCGCAGGGCCAGCTGCAGCTGAATGTCTGCAAGCCGCTGATTGCGCTGAACCTGCTCGACAGCATCACCCTGCTGGGCGATGCGATGGCCAGCTTCAGCCGCCACTGCGTGCTGGGCCTGCAGGCGGACCGGCCGCGCATCGCCGTGCTGCTGCAGCGCTCGCTGATGCTGGTGACGGCACTGACGCCGCATCTGGGCTACGAGGCCGCCGCCGCCATTGCCAAGGCCGCCCAGGCGCAGGGCACGACGCTGCGCGAGGCGGCGCTGGCCAGCGGCCTGCTGTCGGCCGAGGACTTTGATGCCTGGGTGCAGCCGGCGGCGATGACCGGCCCGCCGATGCCGCCAACGCCGCCGCCACCCGATGCCGCCGCACGGCCGATCACCTTGGCCGCGCAGAAGGCCGACTTCACCGCCGAGGGTGCGCCGGTGGCGGCCCCGCCGGCGATGCGCGAGACGCAGATCAGCGGGTGAGAATGGCGGCTGCAACAGCCGCCCCCGATCCGTTTGAACATGCCCGACAAGCGCCTGCTGTCAATATTGCCGCCACCCTTGCTCTGCGCCGAAGCGCTGACCCTGGCCTTTGACGGCCAACCGCCCTTGTTCGGCCCGCTCAGCTTTGCCATCGGGCCGGGCCTGAGCCTGGTGCGCGGTGGCGATGGTCGTGGCAAGAGCAGCCTTCTGCGCCTGCTGGCCGGCCGCCTGGCGCCCAGCAGCGGCCGCCTGCAGCGCACGGCGGCAACGCTGTGGGATGAAGACATCAACGAGGCCGATCAGCAGACCGTGGCCGCCGCCTGGCTGGCCGCCCAGCGGGCCCGCCATGCCGGCTGGGACCGCGCGGCCGAGCCGGCGCTGCTCACTGCCTTGGGCCTGGACGAGCACCTGGCCAAGCCGCTGTACATGCACTCGATGGGCAGCCGGCGCAAGGTCGGCCTGGCCGGTGCCTTGCTCAGCGGCGCGGCGCTGACGCTGATCGACATGCCCTTCGCCGCGCTCGATGCCCGCTCCATCCGCGTGCTCTGCGAGCAGTTGGCGCAACAGGCCCAGGCCGGCCAGCGCGCGCTGGTGATCGCCGACTACGCGCTGCCGGCAGCGCTGCAAGCGCAGCCCTTGGCAGCGCTGATCGAGCTGGGCGACTAGTCGTTACTGCCAGTGCACCTGCCCGGTCGCGGTGTCGTACACCGCGCCGACGATCTTGATCTGGCCAGCCGCCTCCATCTCCTTCAGGATGGGGCTGATGCTGCGGATCTTCTCGACGGTGAGCTTGACGTTCATCTCGGTGACGTCCTCGACGAAGCGGTGGTTCTTGGAGTTGCGCTCGCCCGGTGTCGACGTGGCTTCCACGGCGGGCTTCAGCTTGGCCAGCAGGCCGGTCAGATTGCCCATCTGCACATCGTCGCAAGCGCCCTTGATGGCGCCGCAGCTGGTGTGCCCGAGCACGACGATGGCGCGCGAGCCGGCCACCTTGGCGGCGTACTCCAGGCTGCCGACCATGTCTTCATTGACGGTGGCGCCGGCGACGCGGGTGGTGAAGATATCGCCCACGCCGGTGTCGAAGACCTGCTCGGGCGCCGAGCGCGAGTCGATGCAGGCCACCACGCTGGCAAAGGGGAACTGGCCCAGTGCGGTCTGGCGGACATGGCGCTTGTGGTCGTACTTCAGCGACTTGCCGGCGGCGAAGCGCTGATTGCCGGCCTGCAGGATCTTGATGGCCTGCTCCGGCGTGATCGAGGCCTGGACCGACTTGCTCAGCGTGACGCCAGGCGCGTAGGGCTTGGGCGTCACCGGGCCGCCATGATCGTCGGCGGCATGGGCGGCACCGAGTCCAAGGGCAAGCAGCAGGGTGAGCGTCTTCAGGCTGGGGGTCATGGGTATCTCCTAGCGGGTTAAAGCTGTGGGTGAAGCAGTGAGTGAAGCTGCGGGCTGATCGGCCCGACGGGAGTGTCGGTCAGCCGCCTCCGGGCGGCAAGTTCACCGCGGGGGCCAGGCCGCCGCGGCGCAGCTGCAGCCGCTGCGTGATGCCGAGCCGGCTCAGCAGAGCCTCGTCGTGGCTGATCAGCAGCAGCGCGCCGGGATAGCCGCGCAGCACCTCGATCAGATGCTGGCGGGTGCGGTGGTCCAGATGGTTGCTCGGTTCGTCGAGGATCAGCAGTGCCGGGGCGCTGGCGGCCAGGCAGGCCAGCGACAGCCGCATCCGCTCACCGCCGCTGAGCAGGCGCACCGGCCTCTCGACCGCGGCCTGCTCGCGGAACAGAAAGCCGGCCAGGTGGTGGCGGCGCTGCTGCAGCGGCCAGTCCGGTGCGCAGCGGCTGAGCTGCTCCAGCACCGTGGCCTCTGGGGTCAGGTCTTGCCCTTGCTGGTCCAGCCGCGCCACCGACGTGGGCAGCGTCCAGCTGCCACCACGCTGCAGGCCGGGCGGCAGCGTGGTGGCCAGCGCCAGTGCCAGGCTGCTCTTGCCGCTGCCGTTCTCGCCCACCAGGGCCAGGCGCTCGCCGGGCATCAGGCTCAGCGCCAGGTCGTCGAACAGCGGCGTGGTGCCGGCCCAGGCCAGGCTGCCTTGGCTGATCTGCAGCAGCGCGCGGCCCTGGCGCACACTGCCGGGCTGCAGATGAAAGCGTGGCTGCAGCGGCTCGTGCCGCGGCAGCGCGGCCAGCTCGTCCAGCACCGCCGCGCGTTGGGCGCGCAACTGGGCCTGCTGGTCGGCGCCATGGCTGTTGCCGCGACCGAGTTTGGTGGCCGAGCGAATGGTGGCCCATTTGCGTTGCTCGATGCTGCGGGCGCCGTGCTCGCGCGCCTGCGCCGCACGCCGCTGCGATTGCATCAAGGCCTGGTGGGTTTGTTCGCGCTGGCGCTGCAAGTCGTCTAGCTGGCGTGCCAGCCGTTCGCGCTGCAGCGCCTCTTCGGCCAGCAGATCGCTCCAGGCGCCGTGGAAGACACGCAGCGCACCGCCAGGCTGCAGTGCCCAGACGGTGTCGCACAAGGCCTCGCTGAGCGCCAGGTCGTGCGTGACCATGAGCAGCGTGCCGGGGAAATAGGCGAGCTCGCGCAGCAGCCAGCGGCGGTGCGTGGCGTCGAGGTGATTGCCGGGTTCGTCCAGCAGCAGGGCGTCGGGCGCTTCGGCAAGCAGCATGCGCAGCCGCTGCAAGACACGTTCGCCGCCGCTCAAGCCGGCCGGCTCATCGAGCTGCTGCGGCAGGTAGGCGCTGTGCCAATCGCTGGGGCGCTGCAGCCGGCCACTGCTGGGCGCGATCTCGCCGGCCAGCAGGCGCAGCAGCGTGGACTTGCCGCTGCCGTTGTCGCCGACGATGGCGATGCGCTGGCCGGGGTGGATGGTGGCAGAGAAATTCTCGAACAGTGGCGCGGCAGCGCCGGCATGGGCCAGGGTCAGGCCCTGGAGGTGCACGGTAGACATGGACAGACGGGCGCAGGCGCGCTGAGATGGGGCGGGGGCAGCAGGTGCTGGCAGGTGCCCGGCTTTCGGGCGATCTCAGGCGGCTTGATCCATGTCGTTCTACGTGGCGTGATGTGGAGAAGGCGCGCAGTGTAGCGAAAGCGGCGCTGGCCTTGAAGCCGCCGCCGTCGATTGACGCCCTGGCGACAGTCCGCCTTCGCCGCTGCCCGCCCGCGCCGCGGCGCTGTGGGTATTACGGATGCCGAGTCGCACGCAAATCCGTACAACCTGCCTGTAACAACGTGCCGGCCTACAGGCGCGACCTCATTTTTGTTGGAGACATCGTATGAAGTTCAAGACCCAACTCACTGTCGTCGCCCTGGCCTGGGCCTCCACCGTCGGCCTGGCCGGTGCTGCCGAACCGATCAAGATCGGCGTGTCCGGCCCCTTCACCGGCGGCTCCTCGTCGATGGGCGTGTCGATGCGCGATGGCGTGCGGCTGGCCGCTGACGAGATCAACAAGGCCGGCGGCGTGCTGGGCCGGCAGATCCAGCTGATCGAGCGCGACGATGAGGCCAAGAACGAACGCGGCGTGCAGATCGCCCAGGAGCTGATCAACAAGGAGCGCGTTGCCGCCACCGTCGGCTTCATCAACACCGGCGTTGCGCTGGCTTCGCAGCGCTTCTACCAGCAGGCCAAGATTCCGGTGATGAACAACGTCGCCACCGGCTCGCTGGTGACGCACCAGTTCGATGACCAGCCGGAAAACTACATCTTCCGCAACGCCGCGCACGACAGCATCCAGGCGCCGATGATCGTCGAGGAAGCGATCACCCGCCGCGGCTTCAAGAAGGTGGCCATCCTGGCCGACTCGACCAACTACGGCCAGCTCGGCCGCGCCGACCTGGAGAAGGCGCTGGACCTGAAGGGCATCAAGCCGGTGGCGGTGGAGAAGTTCAACATCAAGGACGTCGACATGACGGCCCAGCTGCTCAAGGCCAAGGAGGCCGGCGCCGAGGCCATCCTGACTTACGGCATCGGCCCCGAGCTGGCGCAGATCGCCAACGGCATGACCAAGCTCGGCTGGAAGGTGCCGATGATAGGCAGCTGGACGCTGTCGATGGCCAACTTCATCGACAACGCCGGCCCCGGCGGCGAAGGCGCGCGGATGCCGCAGACCTTCGTCCAGGAACCGACAACGCCCAAGCGCCAGAGCTTCATCATCAGCTATCTGAAGGCGTTTAACCCAAAGAATGCGCGCATTGATTCGCCGGTATCGGCCGCGCAGGGCTATGACTCGGTTTATCTGCTTGCTGCCGCCATCAAGCAGGCCGGCAGCACCGAAGGGCCCAAGGTCAAGGCCGCGCTGGAAGACCTGAAGGCGCCGGTCGACGGGGTGGTGACGAGCTACAACAAGCCCTTCTCCAAGACCGACCACGAGGCCATCACCGTCAACATCCCGGTGTTCGGCGAGGTCAAGGGCCAGCGCGTCGTCTACGCCTACGAGGCCGACTTCAAGAAGGCCTCCGAGGTGCGCGTCAAGGACGTCAACGCCAAGGGCGCCTTGCAGGTCAAGAAGTAAGGCGCGGCTCGCGCTGATCGGAAGGAAGCAACACGCCACAGAGCCACGGAGACACAGAGAACACCAAGCCCCTGAGGTTCTGAATGCCTCTGTGGCTCTGTGTCTCTGTGGTCTGCATTGGTGGTGTTTGTCATGCATCGCCGCCGAGCGTCCGATGAGCCGAGCAGCAAGCCGAGGCCGTTGCCACTATCCCGCTGGAGTGTTCCATGCAGATCCTGACCCAACTGGTGTTCAGCGGCATTGCCCTGGGCATGATTTACGCCGTCATCGCCTTCGGCTATCAGCTGACCTTCGCGACCTCCGACACGCTGAACTTCGGCCAGGGCGAGGCGCTGATGCTGGGCGCGCTGGTCGGCCTCTCGCTGGTCAACACCGGGCTGAACTACTGGCTGATGCTGCCGCTGGTCTGTCTGTTTGGCGCGCTGCAGGGGGCGGTGGTCGAGCGCATCGGCGTGCGGCCGGCGATCAAGATGAAGTCGGAGTTCGGCTGGATCATGTCGACGATCGCGCTGGGCATCATCTTCAAGAACGTGGCCGAGAACCTCTGGGGCCGCGACGACCTGAAGTTCCCCTCGCCGCTGCCCGAGGCGCCGATCCACGTGCTGGGCGCCAATGTGCTGCCGATGGAGCTGCTGGTCATCGTCGGCGCGCTGCTGATGATGCTGGCGGTGGAGTTGTTCAACCGCAAGTCCATCTACGGCAAGGCGGTGGTCGCGACCTTCAATGACCGTGACGCGGCCAAGCTGATGGGCATCAACACCGGGATGGTGATCACCTTCAGCTACGCCTTGTCCTCGCTGACCGCCGCCTTTGCCGGCGTGCTGATCGCGCCGCTGACTTTGACCGGCGCGACCATGGGCGCGGTGCTCGGGCTGAAGGCCTTCGCCGTGGCCATCATCGGCGGGCTGACCAGCGGCATGGGCATCGTCGTCGGCGGCATCATCCTCGGCGTGGCCGAGACGACCACCGGCTTCTACCTGTCCACCGGCTACAAGGATGTGCCCGGGCTGGTGCTGCTGCTGATTGTGCTGGCGGTCAAGCCGGCCGGGCTCTTCGGTAAATCTGCCATCAAGAAAGTCTGAGCGATGAAAGCCAAGCAACTTCTTGCGGCGCTGATCGCCATCGCGCTGGTCGGCGGCTTTCCGCTGGTCTCGGGCAATCCGTACTACATCCACCTGGTCGAGACCATCATGATCTATGCGATCGTGCTGTTCGGCCTGGACATCGTTGTTGGCTACACCGGGCAGGTCTCGCTGGGCCATGCGGGGCTGTTCGGCATCGGCGCCTACACCGCCGGCGTGCTGGTGCTCAAGCTCGCTGCGCCGGTGTGGCTGACGCTGCCGGCGGCCGTCGTCGTCACCGCCGGCTTCGGCGCGCTGCTGGCCCTGCCGGCGCTGCGCGTCAGTGGGCCCTATCTGGCGATGGTGACGCTGGCCTTCGGCACCATCATCCAGATCCTGATCAACGAGATGAGCTTTCTCACCGAGGGGCCGATGGGCATCACGCTGAGCAAGCCCTCGCTGTTTGGTCATCAGCTGGACGAGACCGAGTACTACTGGCTGGTTGTCGTGCTGCTGCTGGGCGCGCTGATCTTTGTGCACCGGGTGCTGCGCTCGCACCTGGGCCGGGCCTTCGAGGCGCTGCGCGGCAGCCCGGTGGCCTCGGATTGCATGGGCGTGTCGGTCTACCAGTACAAGGTCTACGCCTTCGTCATCAGTGCCGGCCTGGCCGGGCTGGCCGGCGCGCTCTATGCGTATTCGGAGCAGTACATCTCGCCGAACACCTATAACTTCGAGCTGACGGTGCTGTTCCTGCTGGCCATCATCATGGGCGGCCGCAAGACGCGCAGCGGCGCCTTGCTCGGCGCCGCCATCATCGTGATGCTGCCCAAGCTGCTCGATGATCTGGAGCTGTTCCGCATGGTCTCGGTGCCGCTGGCGGTGCTGATGACCTTGGGCGCGGGCTGGTTGGTCGCGCGTGGCAAGCGCCGCCTCGGCCAGGTCGCGATTCCGGTGCTGGGCAGCATCGCGCTGGCCGGCGTGTCCTTCGTGCTGACGACGATGACCGATTGGCGGCTCTCGGTGTTCGGCGTGATCACGCTCTTCGTGGTCTATTTCCTGCAGGACGGCATCATCGGCTTTGTGCGCAATGCGCTGAACCTGCAAGGCCATGCCAGCAGCGATGCCGAGGCGACCCGCGCGCTGGCACAGACCCAATCGGCGCTGCAGCACCCGGCCGGCTCGGGCAGCGAGCAGCTGCTGGAGGCCGGCGGCGTGCTGATGCAATTCGGCGGATTGAAGGCGCTGAACAACGTCGATCTGCGCGTGCGCCGCGGCAGCATCCATGGCCTGATCGGCCCCAATGGTTCGGGCAAGAGCACGATGATGAATGTGCTGACCGGCATCTATGTGCCGACCGCCGGCAGCATCGCCTTTGAGGGCCGTTCGGTGGTTGGCCGCACCTCGTCAGACATCGCCTTGTCCGGCATCGCGCGGACCTTCCAGAACGTGCAGCTGTTCGGCGAGATGACGGCGCAGCAGAACGTGCTGGTCGGCCTGCATCACAGCTTCAAGAGCCGGCTGCTCGATGTGGCGCTCGATGCGCCGCGCTACCGGCGCGAGCGTGACGCCGGCGCGGCGCGGGCCCATGCGCTGTTGAGCTTTGTCGGCCTTTCCGATCTGGCCGGCGAGGAGGCGCGCAATCTGCCCTATGGCAAGCAGCGCCTGCTGGAGATCGCCCGTGCGCTGGCGCTGAACCCGCAGCTGCTCTTGCTTGACGAACCGGCCGCCGGCCTGACCGCGCCGGACATCAAGGAGCTGGTCGCCATCATCGAGAAGATCCGCCAGCACGGCATCACGGTGATCCTGATCGAACACCATATGGACGTGGTGATGGGCATCTGCGACACCGTCTCGGTGCTGGACTTCGGGCAGAAGATCGCCGAGGGCACGCCGGCCCAGGTGCAGTCCGATCCCAAGGTGGTCGAGGCCTACCTCGGCGGTGACGCGGCCAGCCTGCATCCGGCTTGAGGAGCCACACCATGCTCAGCATCAGCAATCTGCACGCCGGCTACGGCAAGGTCGAGGTGCTCCACGGCATCAGCCTGGAGGTGCCCAAGGGTCAGGTCGTGACCTTGATCGGCAGCAACGGCGCCGGCAAGACGACGACGATGCGCGCCATCTCCGGCATGATCGCGCCACGCGAAGGCCGCATCAGCCTCGGTGGCCACGACATCACCGGTGAGGAATCGCACCGCATCGCCCGCCGTGGCCTGGCCCATTCGCCCGAAGGCCGGCGCGTGTTCGCGACGATGACGGTGACCGACAACCTGCTGCTCGGCGCCTTCCCGCGGCTGACCGGCGCGCGTGTGCGTGGCGATGTCAATGCCGATCTGGAGCGCGCCTTCGTCTACTTCCCGCGCCTGAAGGAGCGCCGCCAGCAGCTGGCCGGCACGCTCTCAGGCGGCGAACAGCAGATGCTGGCCATGGCCCGGGCGATGATGATGAACCCCGAGGTCGTGCTGCTCGACGAGCCCTCGATGGGCCTGGCGCCGATTCTGGTCGACGAGGTCTTTCGCATCATTGCGCTCCTGCGTCAGGAGGGCGTGACCATGCTGCTGGTCGAGCAATTCGCCGCCGCCGCGCTGAATGTGGCCGACTACGGCTATGTGCTGGAGAACGGCCGCATCGCGGTGCACGGCCCGGCCGCCAAGCTGAAGAACGATCCGGCGGTGAAGGCGGCGTATCTGGGCGGGCATTGAGCCACGATCGGCGCTGAAATGAAAAAGGCCACGCATGCGTGGCCTTTCTTGTTCTGAGCGAAGGATCGGCGCTCAGTGCACGCCGTGCATCTTCTTGGTGACCCACTTGCTCATCAGCATCAGCACCACGCCGGCGCCGACCGGGATGATGGTGAAGATCAGGAAGAAGCCGCTCATCGAGTAGGTGGCGGAGATGTGGTCGATGTAGGAACCGGTGGAGCCGGCGATCTTGTTGGCGATCGCGGTGTTCAGGAACCAGAAGCCGAACATCAGGCCCAGCAGGCGGGCCGGAGCCAGCTTGGAGATGTAGGACAGGCCGACCGGCGACACGCACAGCTCACCCATGGTGTGCAGCAGATAGGCCAGCGTCAGGTAGATCATGCTGACCTGGGCGGTCTTGGCACCGGCGGGGATGCCGGAGGCGCCATAGGCCAGCGCGGCAAAGCCCAGGCCCAGCAGCACCAGGCCGACGCCGAACTTCACCGGGCCGCTCGGGTTCCAGTACTTGTCCCACATCTTGGAGAACAGCGGTGCCAGGATGACCAGGAAGAAGGAGTTCAGCACGCCGAACCAGGTGGCCGGCACTTCGGACTGGTCCATCGCGAATTCGCGACCCAGCATCCAGATCACCAGACCCCAGATGACGGCCAGCGCACCGACCAGCAGCAGATTGCCCAGCGGGTAGCGCTTGCCCGTACCGGCGGCCAGCTTGACCAGCAGCAGGGTCAGGATGGCCGTCGGAATCACCGTCATCAGGCTGTTGATGACCTTGAAGGTGAAGCCGCTGGTGCCGACCAGCGTGCGGTCGGTGTAGTCGGCGGCAAAGATGGTCATCGAGCCACCGGCCTGCTCGAAGGCGAACCAGAAGAAGATGGTGAAGAAGGAGAACACGCCGATGGCGATCAGGCGATCACGCACGATGTGCGCCGGGGTGTCGTCGGCAGCGGCCGCAGCCTTGTTCTCGGCAGCGGTCTTGGGCGTGCCGCCGATGTCGCCAAAAATGCCCTGGCTGAAGAAGAACTGCAGCGCGCCCAGAATCATGAACACGCCGGCCAGACCGAAGCCGAGGTTCCAGGAAATCTTCTCGCCGATATAGCCGCACAGCGAGATGCCGAAGAAGGCACCGGCGTTGACGCCCATATAGAACAGCGTGTAGCCGCCGTCGCGCTTGGACTCGTTGTCCTTGTTGTACAGCTGGCCGACGATGGCCGAAATGTTCGGCTTGAACAGGCCGGTGCCCAGAATCACCAGGCCCAGGCCGATGAAGAAGGACATCCGCGTGTCAAGGAACAGCGAGGCGTGACCGGCGGCAATCACAAAGGCGCCCAGCAGCACCGAGCGGCGCGTGCCCAGCATGCGGTCGGCGATATAGCCGCCGAGGATGGGCGTGAAATACACCAGCATGGTGTACCAGCCGTACAGCGAGGTGGCCTCTTCGCGGGTCCAGCCCCAGCCGCCCTTGGCCGCAGTGGAGACCAGGAACAGCACCAGCAGGGCGCGCATCCCGTAGTAGGAGAAGCGTTCCCACATCTCGGTGAAGAACAGGACAAACAGGCTGGCCGGGTGGCCGAGGATGCTGTTGGCATCCACGGCGGCGGCGCGCGGCGCCAGACCCGGTGCGGTCAAGGTGGTGGGATTGCTCACGGTGTGTTCGCTTGTCTTGTGGAGGGGGCTCGCCGGCACCCCGGGGTGCCAGGGCGGCAGGCCCGGCATTGTCGCCGCCTTGTAACCGCCTGCGACTGCGGGTTCCCCCCGAGGCCCGCAGGGCTCAGGGGGTGTCGTAGGTCATGGTTGAGACCGGACTTTGTCGGCCGCTCCGTACTTGGCCGACAAGCTCAGCGCCGCAGCAGGCGCAGGCCGTTGAGCACCACCAGCAGCGCCGCACCGGCATCGGCGAACACCGCCAGCCACAGCGAGGCGATGCCGGCCAGCGTCAGCGCCAGCACGCCGGCCTTCAGGCCCAGCGCGATGGTGATGTTCTGCACCAGCACCTGATGGGTGCGGCGCGACAGCGCAATCAGCTCCGGCAGCCGGCGCAGATCGTCCTGCATCAGCGCGATATCGGCCGTCTCCAGCGCGGCGGCGGTGCCGGCGGCGCCCATCGCGATGCCGATATCGGCGCGGGCCAGCGCCGGCGCGTCGTTCACGCCATCGCCGACCATGGCCACCAGGCCCTGCTCGCGCAACCGCGCAATCGCCGCCAGCTTGGCCTCGGGTAGCAGCGGCGCCTGCACCGCCTGTTCGGCCAGGCCCAGCTGGCTGGCCACGTGCAGCGCACTGCCGCGGTTATCGCCGCTGAGCATGACCACGCTCAGGCCCTGCGCCTGCAGCGCCTCGATGACCTCGCGGCTTTGTGCGCGCAGCGGATCGCTGACTGCCAACAGCCCCTGCGCCACGCCCTCGCGGCACAGCCAGGCGATGGTGTGGCCGGCTCGCTGCAAGGCCTCGGCGGCCTGCAGCTGCGCGACCGTGGGCGGCGTGCCGGCCAGCGCGGCCGTGCCCAGCTGCCAGCGCTCGCCGGCCATCCGCCCTTGCACACCCCGGCCGGGCAAGGCCTCGAAATCCTGTACCGCGCTGAGCGGCGCGGCCGATGCCGCGGCCTGGGCGTCCAGCAAGGCGCTGGCAATCGGGTGACTGGACAGCGCGTTCAGGCTGGCGCCCCGCTGCAGCACCTCGGCCTCGCTGAGCTCGCCCAAGGCCTGCACCTTGACCAGACGCGGCCGGCCTTCGGTCAGCGTGCCGGTCTTGTCCATCGCCACCGTCTTCAGCTGCCGGGCCTGTTCCAGATAGAGCCCGCCCTTGATCAGCATGCCGCGCCGCGCCGCGGCCGTCAGCGCGCTGACCACGGTCACCGGCGTCGAGATCACCAGCGCACAGGGGCAGGCGATCACCAGCAGCACCAGCGCCTTGTAGGCCCAGGGGGTCAGGTCTTGCCCCAGCAGCAGCGGGGGCAGCAGCGCCAGCGCAATAGCCAGCAGCACCACGGCCGGGGTGTAGACGCGGGCAAAGCGGTCGATGAAGCGCTGCGTCGGCGCGCGTTGCGATTGCGCCTGCTGCACCGCCTGTGCCATGCGGTCCAGCAGCGTGTGGCCGCGCGTGGCGGTCACGCGTAATTCCAGCGCGCCCAGGCCGTTGACCGAGCCGGCCAACACGGTGTCGCCCACGGCCTTGGCCACCGGCATCGCCTCGCCGGTGAGTGCCGCTTCATTGACGGCCGATTGTCCGCTTTCAACCACCGCGTCCAGCGGGATGCGCTCGCCCGGCGGCACGCGCAGCCGGGCGTCGATGGCGATGCCGGCCGTGGGCCGTTCACGCCACTGGTCGTCGGCCTCGCGCACCCAGGCCGTCTCGGGCGCCAGCGCGCCCAGCGCCCGCACCGCATGGCGGGCCCGCTCCAGGCTCAGCGCTTCGATCGCCTCGGCCAGGCCGAACAGCCAGACCACCATGGCCGCCTCGGGCCACTGGCCCAGCAGCACAGCGCCGGTGACGGCCAGCGTCATCAGCAGGTGGATATTGATGGTCAGGCTGCGCAGCGCGATCCAGCCCTTGCGCAGCGTCGTCAGGCCGCCCAGCAGCACGGTGGCGGTGGCCAGCCCCCCGGTGACCCAGCCATGATCGCTGCCGCTGGCATAGGCCCAGGCCTCGGCGGCGATCGCACACACGCCGGCCAGCGCCAGTTGCCGACGCTGGTTCTGGCTCAGCGCTGGGGCTTCGGGCAGGGTGGCGGCGCCGTCCGGCAGCGGCTCGGCCTGCATGCCGGCACGGCCGACGGCGGCCAGCAGCGGCGCGGTGTCGGGCTGGCTGTGGTCAACGGTCAGCACACGGTTGATCAGGTCGAAATGCAGCGCGGCCACGCCGGGCAGCGGCGTCAGCAGTTTGCGCAGCAGCGCCTCTTCGGTCGGGCAGTCCATCGCCGCGATGCGCAAGCGGGTACGGTGGAACCCTGCAGCGGCGCCGGGCAGCGGCGCGGCGGCGGGCGGGCGGGCGTGCGCGTGATCAGGGTCGTGCCGGTGGCCGTGATCGTGGCCGCAGCAGGGGGATGCCGGGGCGTGGCCATGATGGCCGTGGTGATGTTCGTGCTCGTGCTCGGCGTGGGCGTGCTGCTGTGTCATGGGCTCGATTGCACAGCCTGTAGCCACTCCAGAGTCAAGCGCTTATGCTCGATGGCCAAGCTTCAGGGGACAGCCATGCGCATCGGGGCGTTGAGTCAGGCCACCGGGGTCGATGTCGAGACCATCCGTTTCTACGAAAAGAGCGGGCTGCTGCCCGGCCCGGCACGCAGCGCGAACGGCTATCGCGACTACAGCCAGGCCCATCTGGAGCGCCTGGCCTTCATCCGCCACTGCCGCGCGCTGGACATGTCGCTGGCCGATGTGGCGCTCCTGCTGGGCAGCCTGCAGACCCAGGACGCGCAGGCTCTGGCCGAGGTCGACCGGCTGGTCGATGCCCAGCTCGCCCGCGTGCGCGCCCGCCTGGCCAGCATGCGCGCGCTCGAAGCCCAGTTGGTCGCGCTGAAGGCCCGCTGCGACGCAGACCACAGCGGGCATCACTGCGGCATCCTCGAAGAGCTGGTGGCTGCTGCGCATGGCGAGGCCTGTGCCTGTCATGGTGATCACGCCGAGGGCTGAGCCGCTTGCGCGCAAATACCGAGTGCGCTGTTAAGGTCATCCCACAGAATAGGGATGAGCAGAAATTGGAAAGCGGGCAGCATGACCTCAGCCGGAATCGCCGACTTCGGATTTCCGCTTTTCAAGCGGGAGACCAAGACTATTGCCGTTGTTGACATGGTCGAGTCGGTACGCCTGATGCAGCGTAACGAAGACGATGTGATTGAGCGTTGGCGCTGGCTCGTTCATCAGGTGCGTAGCACGGTGCTGCCCGCCTTTCAGGGGCGCATGGTGAAGAGCCTGGGCGACGGCATGCTGCTGGAATTCGAGCGCCCGCATGAAGCGGTGGCTGCGGTCCAGGAGGTGCTGAAGCAGTTGAGTGTCTGCAATCTACATTGTGACGAGGCGCTGTCCATTGGCTTGCGCGTTGGAATTCATGTCTCCGAGATGGTCGTCGACGAGCTAGACGTTTATGGAGCCGGGGTCAACTTGGCGGCGCGGCTGGCTGGCTTGGCTGAGCCGGGTGATGTGATCGTTTCTGCAGAGGTTCAAAGCCAACTGCGTGATGGCCTGAATATGCATCTGCAGGATCTTGGCCTCTGCTATTTAAAACATATCGATCAGCCCGTTCGCGCTTTTCGAGTCAGCGCCGGCGCGTCAGGCCATAACCGGTGGGCCCCGGATCAAAGCGCAGATCTCCGGCCAGGCCTCGCTGTCATCCCGTTCAGCGGACAGGGGAACGATCTTGCATTGGGTTGTGCAATGGCAGATGACATGATCGCAGCGCTGTCAATGCACCCCGGTTTGCGACTGATCTCGCGGCTTTCAACTGCACCACTGACCGAGCAATCGTGGAATCCCCTGCAATTGCATCGGTTGCTGGGGGTGACATACATCCTTTCTGGGAGTTATGTATGCAATGGAGATCGGGTGCGACTTCGCGTCGAACTGTGTGATGCACGCGATGAAACTGTGATTTGGGCGGGGGGCTCGGTTGCCAAGGTGAGCGACCTTTTTGAAGGTCAGGACGAACTGATCCCATACGTAGTTCGCCAGGTGAGCCAGCGCGTTCTCGCTCAGGAGTTGGAGCGTGTGCGTAGTTTGCCGATGAACAGCCTGAATGCCTACTCGCTGTACCTCGGCGCGGGGGAGTTGATGAACAGTCTGGTGCGCAATGAGTTCGTCAAAGCAAAGGACCTGTTGGATCATTTGGCGAATCGCTACCCTCGCCAAGCTGCCAGTTACGCCATGCAAGCGAAATGGCATGTATTCAAGATTGTTCAGGGCTGGTCCGACGACGGTGATGCAGAGGCTGTGCAGGCGCGCTTCTGTGCTCGGCGAGCGATCGATTTGAACCCTCAGCAGGTCGACGCACTGACAGCCGAAGGGCTCACGCGCGTGATTTTCGACAATGACCTCGCTGCGGCGCGTTTGTCATATGGCCAGGCGCTTTCCGCCGATCCCCAAAATGCCTATGCGTGGGCACTTTCGTCCGGGCTGCACAGCCTCTTGGGAGAGCGCGAACAGGCATTGCATGCTGCTGCGCAATCAATTGATCTATCACCGCTGGATCCAAACCGGTTCTTGTTTGAGTCCTACAGTGCACTGGCGAACTTTTGCAGTGGACGATTCGACTGCGCTGCGAATTGGGCCAGGGACTCTGTGCGGCACAACGCGCTGCATGCGCCATCGCACCGTCTTTTGGTGGCAGCGCTGTGGCATGACGAGAGAGTTGACGAGGCCCAATCTGCCCTCAGCCGCTATCTCCAGCTGGAGCCGCAAGCCCGCGTGGGCAGGCCTTTGCAGCATGCGCAGGGGAGGAATGCCGACGCGGGTGTGATGCTAGGCCAAGCCCTGAGGGCTATGGGTCTTCCCCCGTAATCCGAAGACCAAAGGAATCTCCACAATGAAGGGAACGCATTGATGAGCAGCTATTCATTGCCGCCAGGCGCATGGCTCAATAACGTCGCTGCGCCACTGCGCGCCGCCATGAATGCACCTGCACCGGAGCGAGCCGCAACTCATCCGCCCGTGGCACCTCGAGCCGCGGCGCATCCGCCCGTGGCACCACGGGCGGCAGCGCACCCTCCGGTGGCGCCTATGGCCGCAGTTCACCCACCTGTTGCACCTCTTGGAAAGCTGCTTGCTGCGGGAGATCAGCCCCAGGACTGGGTGGGCATAGACCCTGGCTGGGTCTACGAAGGTGGCAGTGAAGCATTGCTGGCCACAGCGCTGCGCAAGGTTCAAGCGCGTATCGCGCGACCGGCCGATCCGCGATATCCCTTGCCGGCACAAGGTGGGGCAGCGCTGCATGCTGCGCAAGCTGACCCATTGTGGCGCTGGGCCAGTCAATTTCGCATACAGGCGGTCGTTGCGGCACTGTGCGGACGAAGCGTGGTCAACGGCCATGCAATCTGGCACATCGGCAACAGTCCCCAGGGTCAAGCAGGCACGACTCTGGCATTGCCAATCATGCCTGTGATCCAACTCATCGCACCGAGACCAGGTCAGTTCAACTACGACGTTCAGATTGACAAGGTACTGCGTGCCGCGGTTGAGCGTGAAGATCGATTGCCAGAGATCTTGAGTCAGGCTGATGACTTCTTTCCTTTCTTTGAGTCGATCACGGGCATCCCAGCGGAGGCGGCACCGCACACGATGGAGCTAATGACGGTGGCGTGGCAATGGGGCGGCTTGCTGTTGATGCAACTGAAGCACGAGATCGCTGAGCAGCGGCCTTGCGTGCGTAGCGCTGTACTGCATCCGGTGATCGCGACGCCAGGCCATGGTTCATTGCCAAGCGGGCATGCCACGATCGCGTCGCTCTATGCAGCGCTTCTGACGGAGCTGCTATCTGCCAGAGGTCAATGCCGAGCAGAAGCGCTTGACAGGCTTGCGCGTCGGATTGCTTTCAACCGTGTGGTTGCAGGGGTGCACTTCCCGATGGACAGCTTGGCAGGCTATGAACTCGGGCGAAGTCTGGCAGCTTTGATTGTGGCACTGGCACAGGGGGGGGATGTTCAGCCGCGCAGCCTGGTCATCCATGCTGAGTCAGTACTTGATGAGGTGCCCGATAAGAGGCCTAACGCGCAAGGGACCGATGGGGCCTTGCCTGTCGGGAGTTCGTTTGCTGTTGCACCGCTGGAAGTCTTGGCCAAACTGTGGCGGGCAGCGAGTGTCGAACTTGACCAATTGCGCGTCTGAGCGAGGAGCAGGCCATGTATCAGCAGTGGGGGCGCGCTTTGCAAGCGCCGACTGGACCGAAAGACGGCAAAGGAACTTCGGCGCTGAACCTTAAGGCGCTACCGGACCTGTACGCCCGCTGGGCCGAACTGAGCGGCTGGCGTAGCTTCGTCCGTGAAGAACGGGATCGCGATTGGCTGCAAGGAGAAGCAAGGGTGCGGATTCTGGCCAAGGCGCCAGATATGGCAACACTGGACAAGGCGCTGGCCAGCCATACGCTGCTGCAGATTGCGCCCGCGTACCACCAGAAGATTCCAGGCGGTCAAAAACGCAGTCTCTTCTTTACCGCGACTTTGGCGCGTAAGGACCTACCTCGATTGAGCAAAGAGCTGAACTTGCGATGGGAACTTGCCGTGCCGCTTCGAGATGCCCGATCGGTTGCCGAGGGCAGTGCTCATGGCTACTTTGCCCAAAGTGTTGACCAGGCTGCGTTCAGCAAGCCAACGGTTTTCGAATGGGCGGCCAGCAAGGCGAAACGGCATGCTGCCACGCCAAAGTTGGGCGATACCATCGCGGTGATTGACTTCGGCTGCCCATTCCTCAACAGTGCCTATCGCGATAGCCGACCGGGACGAACCGGTACGCGCATCAAGGCCTTGTGGGATCAGGGGTCCAACTCGCCAACAGCGCCCAAGCCTGGCAGTGTGTGGGCAGCGGTGCACGCATTCGAGCATGGGCGGCAACTCGACTCGGCAAGCCTCAGTGCAATGTACGAGCGACTGCACAGTGGTTTGGGAGTCACTTGTACCGATGAGCAGCGAGCCTATCGCGGACTGGATTACCTGATCGCCTATGACGATCCACGGCGTCGCGTCTGGTACGCAACGCACGGCTCTCATGTGCTGGAAACCGCTGGTGGAACCATCGATCCATTGACGGGGGCACCGGACAGCGGGGCCAGTAACGCCGATCTGCTTTTCGTGCAATTGCCTGCCCTGACAGCCGCCGACAGCTCTGGGGGCTCGTTGTCAGCACATCTTCTGGATGGCGTGCGCTATGCAATGGACAGGTGCGAAAAGGACTCCAGACTTGTTGTCAACATCAGCTACGGCACTTTTGCAGGGCCGCATGACGGCAGCTCCCTCATCGAACAAGCCTTTGATGAACTGCTTGAAGCGAGAGATAAGAACTTTGCAATTGTCCTGGGTGCCGGCAACGCGCGTGAGGCGCAATGCCACGCTAGGCGCCTTGCAAGTGCCAAGAAGCCGGCAAAGCTGAGGCTTAAGCTTTCTGAAGGGGCAACAAGCGACACTTTTCTAGAATGCTGGTACACCCCGACGCCAGCGGCCACGCTCAAGCTCAGGACTCGAACTGCCGAGGGCGATTGGAGTGATTGGGTGCGGCCCGGTGAGTGGCAGACGCTTCGCGATTCGGTTAGGGGCCAGGCGCTCGCTGCAGTGCTTCACGAAACGTCGGTCTCCAATGGTGAGCGAGCCATGGCACTGCTTGCTTTTGCGCCGACCGCAAACCCTGCTGACGACGACGGCGCTCTGCTGGAACCTGGTGTCTGGGACATCGAGCTCGCTTGTGATGTCCCGGGCTCAGAGGACGCAGGCATCGTCGTAGATGTGTGGGTTGAGCGTGATGACCCAAACTACTTGCGCAACGTCGAGCAATCACATCTGCTTGACCTGAGTCTTGACGACCACGACGATTGCCTGAGTAACTTGGCAACAGGGCGACATACTCTGGTCGCCGGAGGATTTCGCTTGAGCAGCGGCCGGGTGGCGAGTTACTCGTCCGTCGGACCTCAGCGTGACCCGCGAACTGCAGGGTTGACCTTGCTGCCCCTGGTCTACGCAGCATGTGAGCGAGATGATGAGCAGACCAGCATCGCCGCAGCCGCGGTCCGCAGTGGCGAGCGGTTTTGCATGGCTGGAACCAGCGTGGCGGCGCCCGTGCTGACACGCAGAGTGTTCAATCAGCTCAAGCGTGGCGCTGTGTCGCGCGAGGAGTGGCCGGCCGTGTTGTCGGACCTATGCCGCACTGACGAGTTTCTTCGGCCCTGCAATTGATGCCCGTCTAAAGCCGTTTGGTCCGCCAAAGCGGCAACACATCGCTTGACTGAAACCATCCGCAGCTCCGCTGCTACATTGCCCCCGCATCAACACATCTTGGGCGGGAGCGAGACAGTGCAGGACAGCGAGAACAAGAAGAAGGCCGATCACAAAGCAAGGCTAGGCAAGTGGGCCAAATCCTGGAAATTGCGCCTCGCCGTGCTGGCCCTGATCGGCGGCAGCTATGCCGCCTACAAGGCGCTGACGCCAGCGCCACCGCCGCCACCGCCGCCCACAGACGAGGTCAGCCTGGCCGATATCACGCAGACGGTGCAGGCCGCCGGGGTGCTGCAGCCGCGGCTGAAGGTTGATGTTGGCGCCCAGGTCAGCGGCCAGGTCTTGCGCCTGCATGTGCAGCTGGGCCAGCAGGTCAAGAAGGGTGAGCTGCTGGTCAGCCTGGACCCGGAGCTGGCGCGCAGCGAGGTGGCGCAGGCCGAGGCGGCCGTCGCGCAGCAGCAGGCGCAGATCGAGGTGCGCCAGGCCGATCTGAAGATTGCCCGCCGCGAAGTCGAACGCCAGCGCCGGCTGCTGGCTGGCGACGCGACGGCGGCCACCGAGGCCGAGCGGGCCGAGACCGATCTGGCCAAGCTGGACGCTGATTTGCGCGGGCAGAGTGCCAATCTGAAGCGCCTGCAGGCCGAGCTGGACAAGCGCAAGCTCTCGCTGGGCTACACCGCCATCACCGCGCCGATTGACGGCACCGTGGTCAACCTGCCGGTGCAGGAAGGCCAGACGGTGATTGCCGCGCAGATCACGCCGGTGATGGTGACGCTGGCGAATCTGGACGAGATCACCGTCCGCGCCCGCGTGCCCGAGGCCGATATCGCGCAGATCCAGGTCGGCCAGCAGGCCCGCTTCGTGACGCTGGCCGGCGAGGCACAGCGTTATGAGGGCAAGGTGCGTGTCATCCAGCCGGTGCCCGAGCGTGCCGGCAACGCCGTGTTCTACAACGTGCTGTTCGAGGTCGAGAACAAGGCGCGCAAGCTGCTGCCGGAGATGACGGTGCAGGTCAATATCGAGACCGGCCGCGCGCAGAAGGTGCTGACGATGCCGATGGTGGCGCTGGGTGAACGCGGCGACGATGGTCGCTTTGCCGTGCAGGTGGTCGACGCCAAGAACAAGCAGAACCCGCGCCAGGTGCGCACCGGCCTGCAGGACGGCGCCCGGGTGCAGGTGCTCGATGGCGTCAAGGCCGGCGAGAAGGTGCTGCTGGCGCCGCCCTCGGCGGCCGAGCAGGCGGCGTCGGCGGCGTCCGGCGCGGCCTCCAAGACGACCGAGAAGTAAGCCGCCATGGCTGCCTTGATAGAGCTGCGCGGCGTTGGCCGCCACTACCGGCTCGGTGCGATCGACGTGCCGGCGCTGGACGACATCAACCTGAGCATCCAGGCCGGCGAGTTCGTCGCCGTGATCGGCCAGTCCGGTTCGGGCAAGAGCACGCTGATGAATGTGCTGGGCTGTCTGGACAACCCGACCGTTGGCCAGTTCCTGATCGACGGGCAGGATGCCAGCCAGCTGGGCGCCGATGAGCTCGCCGGCCTGCGCCGCGAGCGCTTCGGCTTCATCTTCCAGCGCTACCACCTGCTGCCGCATATGGATGCGTGTGCCAATGCCGCGCTGCCGGCCGTCTATGCGGGTGCCAGCAGCAGCGCCCGGCGCAGCCGCGCCGAGGCCTTGCTGACCCGGCTGGGCCTGGGTGATCGCATGCATCACAAGCCCAACGAGCTGTCCGGTGGCCAGCAGCAGCGGGTGTCGATTGCGCGTTCGCTGATGAATGGCGGCCAGATCATCCTGGCCGATGAGCCGACCGGCGCGCTCGATTCGCAGAGTGGCACCGAGATGCTGGCACTGCTGCGCGAACTCAACGAGCGCGGCCACACCATCATCCTGGTGACCCACGACGCCCATGTCGCCGCTCATGCGCGGCGCATCATCGAGCTGCGCGACGGCCGGGTGCTGAAGGACAGCGGCACGCCGGCCGACCACCGTCTGCCGGGGCCGCTGGACGGCGAGACCGCCGCGCTGCCGCCTGGCAGCTGGTGGGGCCGCCAGCAGATGCAGTGGCGCGAGGCGCTGCAATCGGCGCTGCAGTCGCTCAAGGGCAACCGGCTGCGCACGGCGCTGTCGATGCTGGGCATCAGCATCGGCATCGCCGCGGTGGTGTCCATCCTGGCACTGACCGACGCGGCGCGCGGCAGCATCGAGAAAGACGTCGGCAGCTTTCTGTCCGGCCGCATCCCGGTATTCCGCGGCAATCCGAACCTGCCGCCCGGTACGCAGGCGCAACCCTTCAGGCCCAATGAAATCGAGGCGGTGCGCGCACTGCCCGGCGTCAAGGCGGTGACGGTGGAGCGCGAGGCGCAGCTGACGGCACGCCACGGCGCGCGCGACGCGATGGTCAGCGTGCTCGGCGCCGAGAAGCAGACGCTGGCGGCGCGCAAGCTGAAGCTGGTCGAGGGGCGCTATTTGTCGGCGCTGGACTTCGCCGCCTCGGCCCAGGTCGCGGTGATTGACGAGAAGACCCGCAAGACTCTTTTCAAGCCCGGCGAGACGGTGCTGGGCCGCACGCTGCTGCTGGCGCCGCAGGCCATGCCCAGCGGTTCGGCCGACGGCGCTGTGCCCGGCCAGGCGCCGGCGGTGCCGGTGGGCGTGGCGCTGCCGCTGACGATTGTCGGCGTCGTGGCGCCCGATACCGGCGGCGCGGTCAGCTTCGGGTCCTGGTTCGGCCAGGTGCTGATGCCCCACACCACCTTTGGGCGCAAACTCGATGTGCGGGTCGACTCCGACCAGTTCAATGTGCTGCTGGACTTCACCGTACCGCCGGCCGAGGTGCGCAAGCAGCTGACCTACCGGCTCAAGGCCTTGCACGGCGTCGAGGACTTCGACTCCTGGAATGCCGACGAAGAGTTCCGCAAGTTTCAGCAGGTCACCGGCGCGATGGCGCTGCTGTTTGCCGGCGTCGGGGCGATCTCGCTGCTGGTTGGCGGCGTGGGCGTGATGAACATCATGCTGGTCTCGGTCAGCGAGCGCACCCGTGAGATCGGCATTCGCATGGCGGTCGGTGCGCGCCAGGCCGATGTGCGGCTGCAGTTCCTGGTCGAGGCGGTGGTGCTGTGCTGCCTGGGCGGCCTGGTCGGCGTGTTCCTCAGCTGGCTCGGTGCGCAGGGCATCAATGCCCTGCAGAAGGAGCTGAAGGTGGAGGTCAGCTGGGCGGCGCTGGGTGTGGCTTTTGCGGTGTCCAGCATCGTCGGCCTGCTGTTCGGCACGCTGCCGGCGCGGCGCGCGGCGGCACTGAGCCCGGTGGATGCCCTGGCACGTGAGTGAGGCGAAGATGAACAAGAACAATCTCGACAACAAGCAGCAAGGACGCCGCGGCATGGGTGCAGCACGACGGGGGCTCAGCCTGCTGGCCGCAGCGGCCATCATGGCCATGACCGGCTGCGCCGCCAGCAGCGGACTGACAGCGAAGCCGGCGCCCGATGTGGCGGCCCGGGCGCTGGCCCTGCCCAGCCAATGGCAGCAGTTGGACGCGGCCCAGCGTACCGAAGCCGACTGGGCCGGTGCACTCGATGCCCAACTGGCCGCGCTGCAAGCCCGTGCGCTGCAGGCCAACCGCGATATCGCGCTGGCGCTGAAACGCTGGGAGGCTGCCCAGCTGCAGCAGCGCGGTGCCGCGCTGGACCGCGGCCTGACGCCCAGCCTGAGCGGCACGGCCTCCGGCAGCCGCCTGCTCGAACAGGGGCCGTTGACGCGCAGCTACGGCGCCACCGCCAGCGTCAGCTACGAAGTCGATCTGTGGTCGCGGGTGGCCCATCAGGAAGCCGCCCAGGCGGCCGATGCCGAAGGGCAGCGCAGCGACTGGCAGGCCGCGCAGCTGCTGATACGCAACCGTGTCGCCGAGAGCTACTGGACGCTGGCCTCGCTGGCCCTGGAGCAGCCGCTGATCGAGGAGCAGCGCCGCGGCGCCGAGGCGGTGCTGGCGCTGACCCGGCTGCGGGTGAGCGAGGGCAAGCTGCTGCCGATCGAGATCGACCGCGCCGCCAGCACCTTGCAGGGCCTGGACTCGCGGCTGGCGCAGGCCCAGCGCGAACGGGTGCAGCAGCAGCTGAACCTCGGCCTGCTGCTGGACGACACGGCGCCGCAGCTGCCCGCCCTGCCCACCCTGCCTGAGGCGGCGCCACAGGACTGGCAACCCGGCGCGCCGGCCGAGGTGCTGGAGCGCCGCCCCGATGTGCGCCGTGCCCGCAGCCAGGTCGACAGCGCACTGGCCCGCTGGCGAGCCAGCGAGGCGGCGCGTTATCCCAGCCTCAGCCTGAGTGCCAGCATCGGCACCGGCGGCGCGCAGTGGCGCGACTGGCTGGACAAGCCGCTGGCCACGCTGGCCTCGACCTTGGTCGTGCCCATGGTCGACTGGCGCCGCCTCGATCTGCAGCAGGCCCAGGCCGGCAATCAGCTGGACAGCGCCGCGCTGCAGCTGCGCGACACCGTGCACAAGGCGCTGGTTGAGATCGAGCAGCTGGCGGCCGAACGGCGTGAACTGCGCGCGCAAGGCGCGGCCAATGCGGCGCGGCTGAACGAGGCCCAGCAAGCCGAGCGCCAGGCCCAGCTGCGCTACGAGGTCGGCGCCATCGCCCGCGCCGACTGGCTGCAGGCCCGCAACGCCCGGCTGGCCGCCGAACAGGAGGCGATTCAGCTGCGCCTGCGCCAATGGCTGAATCAGGCGGCGCTGCACCGGGCGCTGGCCAGTGGCTGAGGTGCTGGCCGCGATTCAGATGCCCAGCATGGAGGGGGAACTGCTGATGGCGCCCGGCGTCAGGCCCGTCCAGCGCTTGAACGAGCGACGGAAGTTGCTGGTGTCGTGAAAGCCCAGCGCCGTGGCCACGGTCTCATTGCTATGGCCGTCCAGCGCCAGCAGGAACAACGCCAGATGGGCACGCACGGTGTCCAATTCAGCTTGGTAGTGCGTGCCCTGTTGAGCCAGGTGACGCTTCAGCGTCGCAGCGCTGACGCCGAACTGCGCCGCTGATTCGTCCAGGGTCGGCAGGGCCGGCGCCCGGGCCATCATGCTGTCATACAAGGCGGCCCGCAAGCCGCGCTGCAGCGCGGGCGGATCGGCCTGGGCGGCCAGCGCCGCCGCGGCGATACCCGCCGGCTGCCGGCCTGGCCAGGGGCGCCGGGCAGGGCCGAGGGCCAGGCGCATGCCATCGATATGGCAATTGAACTGAAGGCGTGGCCCCAGATAGGCCGCGTGCTGCGACAGATCGGCCGGCTGCGTGCGGTTGAAGCTGTAGCGCCAGGGCAGTGCTTCTGTGCCCAGCCATTGCGCCATCGCGGTGACGGCGCTCATCTGCATGTCGACCAGATGATTGCGCTGAGCGGTAGGCAGCCCACAAGCCTCGGTCCAGTAGAGCAGCAGCTCGTCCTCATGGATCAGCAGCCGCGGCGTCAGCAGCGGGCTCAGCCTCGCTGAGAAACGGCAGAGCAGGCGCAGCGCCTGCAGGAGGTCGGGCGCGCCTTGCAGGGCATGGCTGGCCAGGCCGTAATGCCCCGGCAGGGCCAGCTGGCCAAGCACAAAGGCGCTGTCGCGCGCGGCGTGCTGCAAGGGGTCGAGCAGGGCCAGCAGCTGGCGCGGGCTCAAGGCCTGACCCCGCCGAGCGCCGGCATGGGCCAGCCAGTGATCGATATCGAGCTCGCGGTTGCGGGCGTAGTCTTCCAACAGCGCAGGCTGATGGGACCAGGGGATGAAGGCACTGTCGAGCTGGTAAGGCCGCGCGACGATGTGCTCGCCCAGCCCCTGGCTCAGGGCCTGAGCGATGCGCTCCTGCAGTGCCGCGGCGGCAGTCATGGCCGCAGCCGCTCCAGCAACTGCAACAGCAGCGCCTCGGGCGGCAGCGCCTCGTCGCAGCCCGCCTGGGCGGCCAGCACGGGCAGCTTGTAGCGCGCCTGTCCATCGGCGCTCGCGTGGGCGAAGGCAGCGAGGGCCTGACGCAGGTCGCTGGCCAGTTCGGCGCCCAGGGCGGAGTCGCAGTCCGGCAGCAGGATCACGAAGCGATCGCTGCCGTAGCGGCAGAGCAGGTCGTCGGGGCGAAGATTGAGCAGCAGCAACTGACCGGCCGCCTGCAGCATGCGCTCGGCCTCGGCCAGGCCGTGGCGACGCGCGAGCTGTTCAAAACCCTGCCAGCCCAGCATCAGCAACTGGCCGCGGCGGCCGCGTTGCCGCTCCAGCGTGATCTGGGCGGCCATATAGCTGGCGCCGGCAAGCTGGGTGACGCCGTCCAGGCTGCGGTGCTCGCGGAACAGCCGTTCGCGGCGCCGCCACTGCTCGTTCAGGGTGCGCTGTTCCTGGCGCCAGCCTTGTAGCCCCCAGGTCAGCAGCAAGACGCCGAGCAGGCCGAGGCCTGACTCGAGAAAGTGGCACCAGTGAGGGGCCTTCGGCAGCCTCCAGAATTCGTCCAGCACGTCGACCCAGCCGCCGAGCAACATCGCCGCCAGGCCAAGGCAGAGCAGATCGCTGACTTGGCCGGCCGGGCGGCTGCTGCGCACCTGAATCAGCCAGATGGCGAGCATCACGGCCGTCAGCCCTTCGGACATGATGTCCAGCCAGTTCAGCGATTGGCTGGGTTTGAGTTGGCCGTGTTGGTCGACGATCCACAGCAGCAGGGCCAGGCACAGCGTGAGGGCATGGCCGAAATGCTGCAGGCCCAGCACAGGCACCTGTTCCAGCTTGAATCGCCGCCAAGGCATGGGCGGCCAAGATGCACTTCTCATGGGCGGGCGATGCTACGGCGCTTTCATGACAGCCTGTCATGGCCTCTGCCCTGTTGCGTGCGGGGGGTCGGATCGGCTCATTGGCGAGCGCAGCCTGCGCCCTTGCGCCCAACGTGAGGGGCTGTCATGGCGCTGCCTCTGCGGCTTCCTAAGGTGCGAGTCATTCTTGGCTCTTCGAACCCATCCATGTCCACGCTTACCTCACCGCAGTGTCGCCTGCGCCTGCTCAGCCTCAGCCTGTTGGCCGCCTTTGAAGTGCAGGCCCAGACGGCGACGCTGCCACCGGGCCAGCAGCTCGACGCTGTAGTCGTGACCGGCCAGAGCGCCAGTCTGCGCAAGGCGATCAAGGCGCAGGCCGCGGCCGATAACGTGGTCAGCGTCGTCAGCGCCGACGATATCGGCAGCCTGCCCGACATCAACGCTTCCGAGGCGCTGGCGCGCATGCCGGGCCTGTCGGTGCAACGGGATCAGGGTGAGGGTCGCTACGTCAGCGTGCGCGGCCTGGGGCCGGATCTGAACAGCGTGACGATCAACGGTGCCTTGGTGCCGGCGCCGGAGAACGGTCGGCGCGGCGTCTCGCTGGATGTGCTGCCGGCCGGGCTGGTGCGCTCGCTGGAAGTGGCCAAGACGCTGACGCCGGAGATGGACGCCAACTCGCTGGGCGGCAGCATCGAGGTCAAGACCTTGTCGGCCTTTGATCTGCCGGATCGACTGCTCAGTGCCACCGTCGGTGCCAGCCACGACACGCTGCTCGGCAAGAGCAGCCCCTTCGCCTCGGCGCTGTGGGCTGACCGTCTCGCCGGCGGCACCCTCGGCATTGCCGTGGGCCTGAGCGGCGAGCGACGCAAGTTCGCCTCGGACGATGTCGAGAGCGGCGGCGCCTGGACGGCCAACGGGCGCATGAGCGGCGTGGAACTGCGCGACTACCTGCCGGTGCGGGATCGCCAGGCGTTGGGGCTTAACCTGGATCTGCGGCCGAACGACAGGCGGGCGTTCTATCTGCGCGGCTTTGTCAGCCATTTCAGCGATGACGAGGTGCGCGACCGGCTGACCATCGGCACGATCACCGGCGGCTCGGCCGCGGAGGGGCAGACCTTCACCGGCCGCGTCGAACGCCGCCTGCGCGATCGCAAGTACACACGGATGATCAGCTCGTTGGTGCTGGGCGGCGAGCAGACGCTGGAGAACTGGAAGATCAGCGCTGCGCTGGGGCACAGCAAGGCCGATGAGGACCAACCCAATGCGCTCAACGACGTCCAGTTCCGCCAGAACAATATGGCCGGGCTGAGCTTTACCGACAGCACGCGGCCGCAGATCAACGGGCCCGCCGGTCTCTACGATACGAGCGCCTACAAGCTCAATGCCATCACCTTTCAGGAGCGCTTCAGCCGTGATCAGGAGAAGCATGCCAAGCTGGACGTCAGCAGCAAGCACAGCTTCGGCGAGGCCGAGACCTTGTTCAAGGTCGGCGCCAAGCTGAGCCGCCGCAGCAAGAGCAATGACACCGACCAATGGGCCTTCAGCAGTGCCACGGCGAGCAGCCCGAACTACTGGGGTGCCGGGCCGATGGCGATGAGCAGCTTCCTGCTTGGCAGCGAACTGGACTTTCCACAACGCATCGGCCTCGGCATTGATCCGGCCCTGGTGCGCGCCCGTGTGCAGGGCCTGGATCGCCGCGCTGCGACCAACGTTGCCGCGTCGACGATCAATGACTGGACGATGAACGAGAACATCGACTCGCTCTATGCTCAGGCCAGCACCAACTGGGGCAACTGGACCGTGCTGGCCGGCCTGCGCCGCGAACGGACCGCGTTTGATGCGGCCGGCAGCCAGATTGCCGTCAATGGCAGCGTGACACCGCGCAAGGCCGGCCGCAGCTATGCCAACACCCTGCCCAATCTGCAGGCACGCTACGACATCGATAACCAGACCAGTGTGCGTGCCGCGCTGACCCAGGCGGTGGTGCGCGCCAACTTCAGCCAGCTGGCGCCCGGCGTGACGCTGGCCAGCCCGACCGAGGCCAGCATCGGCAACCCGGACCTGAAGCCGCTGCGGGCGCACAACGTCGATCTCGGCGTCGAGCGCCTGCTCGGCAGCGACGGCAATCTTTCGCTCTATCTTTTCAACAAGGACATCAAGGACTTCAGCTACACCACCAATCTGGCTGGCTCCGCGGCCTGGGCCGGCTATACGACCGCGACCATGGCCGTCAATGGCGACAGCGCCAGTGTCAAAGGCCTGGAGCTGTCCTACAGCCAGGCGCTGCGCCAGCTGCCCGGCTGGATGGGGGGGCTGATCGTTGGCGCCAACGCGACCTTCACCGATTCGAAGTCAAAGCTGTCGCGCTTTGACAAGGCGGCGCAGGCCCTGCTGTCGCGCGAGGTCGCATTGCCGGGGCAATCGGACCGTGTCATCAACCTGATGCTGGGCTACGAAACGGGCGCCTTTAGCGGTCGCATCGCGGCGAATGCCAAATCACGCTATCTGCTGCAGACCGGTGCCGACGTGCTGGACACGAATGCAGACAACTGGGTCGATGCGCAGACGCAGCTGGATCTGTCGCTGAAATACAAGCTCACGCCGCGCTTGCAACTCAACGCCGAGGTGCTGAACCTGACACGTGAGAAGTACTACGTCTACTTGGGTAGCAAGCCCTTCAATGTTCAGAACGAGCAGTACGGGCGCAGTTTCCGTCTGTCGCTGACGGCGTCGGTGTTCTGATGGCCGCCCGTGTGCTTGAAGGCCGGTTGCGGCCCCGGCTGGCGGCGCTGCTGGCGATGCTGGCTGTGGGCGCAGCGAGCGCGGGGAATCAGCCCCCGCCCTGGCTGACGACCAAAACGCCCTACCAGCCGCAGCAGCGCATGGCGACGCTGGAACCCGTGCCGACCGACTTTTTGCCCTTGCACACCCAGCTGGTGGCCCGACACGGTGCGCGAGGCATGTCCGGCGCCAAGCAGGAGCTGGCGCTGCTGCAGCTCTGGCGCGCCGCTCGTGCCGAGGGCGCGCTGACGCCGCTGGGCCGTCGGCTAGGGCCAGACCTGGAGCGCTTGTTGCGCGTCAACGCTCGGCTGGGCGAGGGCGTCGAGGGCGTCAGGCGCCCGGGCTTTGGCAATCTCTCTCGCCTGGGAATGGCTGAGCACCAAGGCCTGGCCCGGCGCCTGCTGCAGCGCATGCCGGCCCTGTTCGACGTCAGCGACATGAAACGGCGGGGCGGGCGCATCGAGTTGCTGAGCTCGGGCGTCGACCGCGCCGAGGACAGCGCACAGGTCTTCATTCGCGCCTTGCTGGCCGATCGACCCGCGCTGGCTGCGTGGGTGCACCGGCCGGTTCTTGAGGGCTATCCCGCCAACGCGCCCAAGGCGCAGGCGGCGGGCACCAACCGCTTCCTGCTCTACTTTCACAAGCTCAACGCGGCAACCGATCTGGTGCTTGACCCGGCCGACCCCGCCTATCTGAGCTATCAGCGCAGCCAGGCCTATCAGGCCGCCGCCGATGACGCCGAGGTGGCGGCCAAGCTCGCGGCAGTTCAGGCCGACCCGGCGCTGCGCCGCACGGCGCGGCATGTGCTGGAGCGCCTCTTCAGCGCTGAGTTCGTCGCCTCGTTGGAGCAGGGCGAACGGCAGTTTCGCAACGAGGGCCTGCTGGCGGGCGCGGCGCGCGCTAAGGGTCAGCCGGCCGCGGCCATGACCCTGGGCGATGGCAGGACCGTGCTGCGCTCGGCGGTCGACGTGCTGATGGCACTCTCTGCGGCCTATGAAATTGCGCCGGGGCTGCGTCAGGAGCTGGGCGGCCATGACTTCAGAGCCTACCTTCCAGAAGACGCGGCCAAGCTGCTGGCCTGGGCCAACGATGCGGAGGACTTCTACGTCAAGGGGCCGGGCATTGCCGAGCACGGCACCGTCAACCACGCGATGGCCGGGCAGCTGATCGACGAAATGTTTGCCCAGGTGCTGAAGGCGGCGCAAGCCACCGACACGGCCGGCCGGGACCTGGCCAGCTTTCGTTTCAGCCATGCGGAGATCTTGATCCCGCTGGCCTCGGCCTTGGAGCTGCCTGGCATGCATGTGCAGCTGCCAGCCGTGCAGCTCTATCGCTACGACAACAATCCCTGGCGTGGTGAGCGGGTAGCGCCCTATAGCGCCAATCTGCAATGGGATGCCTGGCGCGAGCGGAAGACAGGCAAGATCTGGCTGCGCATGCTTCACAACGAGCGGCAGACCGCCTTCAAGCCGGCCTGCGATGCGGCCCGCCTGCGGCCCGGCAGTTTTTTCTATGAGCTGACACAGCTGCGCGCCTGCTATGGCACCGCGGGCTGATGCCATGCGCCGCCGCTGACGGCAGGCGGCGCAGCAGCGGCTCAGAGCTTGAAGTCGTAGTCCACTGTCAGCGGTGCGTGGTCGCTGAACTTCTGCTCTTTGTAGATCGCCGCGCGCTTGGCGGTGGCGGCGAGTGCCGGCGTGGCGAAGTGGTAGTCCAACCGCCAGCCGACGTTCTTGGCATAGGCCTGGCCGCGGTTGCTCCACCATGTGTAGCACTCGTCGGTGGTGTCGGGGTGCAGCTGGCGGTAGACATCGACCAGACCGCCATCCTTCTTGCCGGTGCCGAACAGCTTGTCCAGCCAGGCGCGTTCCTCGGGCAGGAAACCTGAGTTCTTCAGATTGCCCTTCCAGTTCTTCAGGTCGGCCTCCTTGTGCGCGATATTCACATCGGCCACCAGAATGAACTCGCGCTCGGCCTTGAGCTTTTGCAGATGCGGAAACATCGCGTCGAGGAAACGGTACTTGGCTTCCTGGCGCTCCGGGCCGCTGGAGCCGCTGGGGAAGTAGCAGCTGATCAGGCTGAGCTTGCGGCCGGGCTTGTCGAAACGCTTCTCGATCCAGCGCCCCTCGGCATCGAACTCGGCATTGCCGAAGCCGATCAGGATCTCGCTGGGCTCTTCCTTCGTGTAAAGCCCAACGCCCGAGTAGCCCTTCTTCTCGGCGTAGTGGAAATGCCCCTTGAGCTTGCCCGAGCTGCAGAAGGTGCCGGCCACATGTTCGTCCTGTGCCTTGACCTCTTGAACGCCCAGTGCATCTGCCTTTTGCTGCGGCAGCCAGTCGAAAAAGCCCTTGGTGGCGGCAGAGCGGATGCCGTTCAGATTGGCGGTGATGAAACGCACGACACGAACCCCGGAATTGACGATCGCGCGAGTATCGCAGCGCCCCCGGCCGCAAGTGGTCTGATGCCAATCGACAACAAAAGCCAAGGGAATTTTGTGACCGTCCAGCGCGCGACTGATTTCTGCGCGCTGGCTTGCTAGATTGGTCGCCGTTCATTGGCAAACGTTTGCTTGTGTGCAGGTGGCCGCTTCGGCCGCCGCTCACCTTTGCGCTTCATCCCCTATTACCGGAGTACCCCAGATGTCCATGACCCGTCACCCCAGCCGCGCCCATTTGGCGCTGGCCGTCACCCTGGCGCTGAGCGCCTGGCCGCTGCAGCAGGCTGTTGCGCAGGAAAAAGCTCAGGACCGGGCCGAAGGCAAGAACGAATCTGCGCGTGGCGCCAACAGCACGCAGCTGGAAACGGTGACGATCACCGCCGAGCGTCGCATCGAAAACATCAAGGACGTGCCGAATGCGGTATCGCAGATCAGCGGTGAAAAGTTGGATGTGCTGAATTCCAGCGGCCAGGACATCCGCTTCCTGTCGGGCCGCGTGCCCAGCCTGAACATCGAGTCCTCGTTCGGCCGCGCCTTCCCGCGCTTCTACATCCGCGGCCTGGGCAATACCGACTTCCGCCTGAATGCCTCACAGCCTGTCTCGCTGATCTATGACGAGGTGGTGCAGGAGAACCCGATACTGAAGGGCTTCCCGGCCTTTGACCTGACCAGCGTCGAAGTCATCGCTGGCCCTCAGGGGACGCTGTTTGGCCGCAACACGCCGGCTGGCGTGGTGAAGTTTGAATCGGTCAAGCCTTCACACAAGCGCGATGCCTACTTCAACATCTCCTACGGCAGCTTCGGCACGATGAACGCCGAGGGCGCCGCTAATCTGCCGCTCAGTGGTGATTGGTCTGCGCGGATTTCGGCCCAGGTTCAGCACCGTGATGATTGGGTCAAGAACACCCTGCCGACGGCCGTGACCAAGGAGACCGAGGGCTACAACGACCGCGCCGTCCGTTTGCAGGCGCTGTACCAACCAAGCAAGGACTTCAGCGCTTTGTTCAATGTGCACAACCGCGAGCTCAAGGGTTCGCCGCGCATGTTCCGCGGCAACGTCATCAAGCCGGGCAGTGACAACGAACTGGTCGATGGCTTCGACCCCGCGCGCGTCGCCTTTGACGGGCTCAATACGCAAACCCTGCACGCCACAGGCGCCTCGGCACGCCTGAAGTGGAGCTTGGACGGCATCAACCTGCATTCGATCACCGCGATCGAGACGGTCCAGCCCTTCAGTCGCGCCGACATCGATGGTGGTTACATCTATCACAACCCCTTCTCAGCTGATCCACGCACGCCGCCCTACGCCGGCGGCGAAGGGCATGCCACCTGGCAGATGGAGACCTCGGATGCGCTCGACAACCACCGTCAGCTGAGCCAGGAGTTGCGCGTCGAGTCCACAGGCGCAGGCCCGCTGCGTTGGCAAGGTGGCCTCTATCTGTTTGACGAGCGCTACGACATGGTCCAGGGGGACTACGCGACGCCGCCAGCACCCTCGTTTGTCGTGACCCGTCAGACCAACAAGGCCTGGGCGCTCTTTGGCTCGATCAACTATCAGCTGAGTCCGGCACTGAATGTGCGCGCCGGCCTGCGCTACACGCAGGACAAGAAGGATCTGGCCCTGCTGTCAGGCACGGTGAACAGCAGCAATGGCACCAGTGCCAGCACCGACAACAACAAGGTCAGCTGGGACTTGTCTGGCACCTATGCGCTGAGCAAGGAGACCAACCTCTATGCTCGCGTGGCGACGGGCTTCCGCGCCGCTTCGATCTACCCGGCCAGCGGCTTCGGTCCGCTGAGTCAGGCACGTCCTGAGACGGTGACCTCGGTCGAGGCCGGTGTGAAGTCCGAGTTCTGGGACCGCCGTGCGCGACTGTCGGCGACAGTGTTCGGCTACACGGTCAAGGATCAGCAATTGACGGCCGTGGGCGGCACCAGCAACTTCAATACCTTGCTCAATGCGAGCAAGGGTCAGGGGCGCGGCTTCGAGCTGAACCTGGACCTGATCCCGATGGAGAACCTGCTGCTGACCCTCGGGGCCAGCTACAACGACACGGAAATCAAGGATCGCAGCCTGGCACTGCCGCGATCGGGCAGCAACCCGCTTGTTCTGGATCCGGCAAATGGATCCGGCAACTTCAGCATCTATGGCAATGTGCTGCCCAATGCGCCGAAGTGGATTGCCAACGCGACGGCGCGCTACTCGATCCCCATGCCTTCTGGTGATGAGTTCTTCATCTACACGGACTGGGCCTATCGCTCCAAGGTCAACTACTTCCTGTACGACTCCAAGGAGTACACCGGCCGCGCCTTGCTGGAAGGGGGGCTGCGCCTGGGCTACATCTGGGGCGAAGGCAAGTACGAGGCTGCCGTTTTCGGACGCAACATCACCAACCAGATCCGCGTGACGGGGGCGATCGACTTTGACAATATGACCGGCTTCATCAACGACCCGCGCACCTATGGTGTGCAGTTCAAGGCGATGTTCTGATCGCCGCTTGATTGACTGAAGCGCCCCTTGTCTTAGGGGCTGACAGGCCCGCCGTGCTCAGCTGACACTGCGGGCCTTTTTCATGCCCACCTACAATGCGGCCGACCCATTTTGAAGCCGAGCCGCCGATGAGCCACACCGCCACCCCTTCCGTCCTGGCCCAGGAATTTGTTGCCTTCGCCGTTGACGCCGGCGTGCTGGGCTTTGGCGAGTTCAAGACCAAGGCCGGTCGCTTGAGCCCCTATTTCTTCAATGCCGGCCTGTTTGACGATGGCCTGAAGCTTGGCCGCCTGGCCGAGTTCTATGCCAAGACGCTGCTGGCCTCGGGCCTGCAGTTCGACATGATCTTCGGCCCCGCCTACAAGGGCATCACGCTGGCCGCGGCGGTGTCCATCGAGTTGGCCCGCCTGGGCCACAACAAGCCCTTTGCCTACAACCGCAAGGAAGCCAAGGACCACGGCGAAGGCGGCACCCTGGTCGGCGCGCCGGTCAAGGGTCAGGTCTTGATCATCGACGACGTGATCTCGGCCGGCACCTCGGTGCGCGAATCGATTGCAATGATCAAGGCGGCCGGCGCCACGCCCTGCGGCGTCGCCATCGCGCTCGATCGGCAAGAAAAGGCGGTCGAGAACGGCGTTGAGAGCGCCAAGTCGGCAGTACAGTATGTGACCGAGCAGTTGCAACTGACTGTGACCGCGATTGCCGGCCTGTCAGACCTGTTGCAGTATCTGCAGACGACCAGCAATGCCGTGGCCTCGGCCCATGCGGCGGCGGTCCAGGCCTATCGAGATCGTTACGGAGTCTGATGCGGCACTTTCGCCTCCATGCCGTTGTTCCCTGTGCCGCGCTGGTGCTGCTGGCGGGCGCGCTATCGCATGCACAGGCACCAGCGCCCAGGCTGGGCAGCATTTACAGCTGCACGACGCCGGACGGACGCAAGCTCACCTCGGACCGGCCGATCGCCGATTGCGCCAGCCGCGAACAGCGCATCCTGAATTCCGACGGCTCGCAGCGCGGCGTGCTGCCGCCGGCGATGTCGCCCGAGGAGCGCGCGGTAGCCGAAGCCAATGAACGCAAGCTGGCCCTGGAGCGTGCGCGCCAGGCCGACGCCGTGCGCCGCGACCGCAATCTGATGACGCGCTTCCCAACCGAGGACGTCCACCAGCGCGCCCGTGAAGCGGCTCTGGACGATATCAAGACGGCGATGCGCAGCTCCGAGTCGCGTATCAAGTCGCTGGCGGTGGAGCGCAAGCCTTTGCTGGACGAGGCCGAGTTCTACAAGGGCAAGGCCTTGCCGCCCAAGCTCAAGCAGCAGCTCGATGCCAACGATGTGGCCGTTGAGGCGCAGCGCACGCTGATCGAGAACCAGAAGGCGGAGATGGTGCGCGTCAACAAAAACTACGACGCCGAACTGGCGCGTCTGAAGCGTCTGTGGGCGGGCGCGGCGCCGGGGGCTTCGGAAAAGAGCGCCTCGGCCGCCTCGCGCTGAAGGGGCCGAGGCCGTGACAGCCCAGGTCGGGCGGCATTGGTGGCCGCCCGGTGTTTGCTGGCGAACCGTTCAGCCGCCCAGCTTCTTCTTCAGCAACTCGTTGACCAGGCCGGGGTTGGCCTTGCCCTTGGTGGCCTTCATCGCCTGACCGACCAGCGCGTTGAAGGCCTTGTCCTTGCCGGCGCGGAACTCGTCGACCGACTTCTGATTGGCCGCCAGCACCTCGTCGAGGATGGCCTCGATGGCGCCGGTGTCGTTGGACTGCTTCAGATCCTTGGCCGCGATGATGGCGTCGACATCACTGCCTTCGCCGGCCCATAGCGCGTCAAACACCTGCTTGGCTGAGTTGTTCGAGATGGTGCCGTCGGCAATGCGCGCGATCAGCCGCGCCAGCAGCTCGGCCTTGACCGGCGCGGCGTCGATCTCGATGCCTTCGCTATTGAGCCGCTTGCTGATCTCGCCCATCACCCAGTTCGCCACCAGCTTGGGCACCGCACCGGCGCTCTTGGCCGCCTCGTAATAGCGCGCCGTGGCCAGACTCTGGGTCATCATCGTGGCGTCGTACTCGGGCAGGCCGTCGGCCTCGACAAAGCGCTTGGCCATCACCGAAGGCAGCTCGGGCATCTCGCCGCGCACCCGCTCGACCCAATCCGGCGCGATCACCAGCGGCGGCAGGTCGGGGTCAGGGAAATAGCGGTAGTCGGCCGAGTCTTCCTTGGAGCGCATCGCGCGGGTCTCGCCGGTGTCCGGGTTGAACAGCACGGTGGCCTGCTGGATCTTGCGGCCGTCTTCGATCTCGTCGATCTGCCAGTTGACCTCGTAGTCCACCGCCTGCACGAGGTAGCGGAAGCTGTTCAGGTTCTTGATCTCGCGGCGCGTGCCGAAGGGCTCGCCGGGCTTGCGCACCGAGACGTTGACGTCACAGCGGAACGAGCCTTCCTGCATATTGCCGTCGCAGATGCCCAGCCACATCACCAGCGCATGCAGCGTCTTGGCGTACTCGCAGGCCTCGGCGCCGGAGCGCATATCGGGCTCGGAGACGATCTCCAGCAGTGGCGTGCCGGCGCGGTTCAGGTCGATGCCGCTCTGGCCGTGGTAGTCCTCATGCAGGCTCTTGCCCGCGTCTTCCTCAAGGTGGGCGCGGGTCAGCTGGACGACCTTCTTCTCGTCGCCGACGAAGAACTCGACCTTGCCGCCCTGCACGACCGGGATCTCGAACTGGCTGATCTGGTAGCCCTTGGGCAGGTCCGGATAGAAGTAGTTCTTGCGCGCAAAGATCGACAGCGGCGCGACCTTGGCACCAACGGCCAGGCCGAAGCGAATGGCCCGCTCGACGGCGGCGCGGTTCAGCACCGGCAGCGTGCCGGGCAGGGCCAGATCGACCGGTGAGGCCTGGGTGTTGGGGGCGGCGCCAAAGGCGGTCGAGGAGCCGCTGAAGATCTTCGACTGGGTCGACAGCTGGACGTGGTTTTCCAGGCCGATCACGACCTCGTAGCCGCGCACGAGTTTGGGTTTGCTAGTCATCTCAGATGCCCCCCGGCGCTGCGAGGTGCCAATCGGTGGCCTGTTGAAGTGCGTGGGCCGCATGCAAGAGCTGACCCTCCTTGAAGTAGTTGCCGAGCAGCTGCAGGCCGACCGGCATGCCGCCTTCGCCAAAGCCACAGGGCACGCTCATGCCCGGCAGGCCGGCCAGCGAACCGGGCAGCGTGAAGATGTCGGCCAGATAGGCCTTGACTGGGTCTTCCGCGCCTTCGCCGGCCTTCCAGGCCACGCTGGGCGCCACCGGGCCGGCGATCAGATCGCAGTGCTGGAAGGCCTGCTGGAAGTCGTCGGCAATCATGCGGCGCAGCTTTTGCGCCTGCAGGTAGTAGGCGTCGTAGTAGCCGTGCGAGAGCACATAGCTGCCGATCATGATCCGCCGCTTGACCTCGGCGCCAAAGCCTTCGGCGCGGGTCTTTTTGTACATATCGAGCAGATCGTCGTACTTGGCGGCGCGATGGCCGAACTTCACGCCGTCAAAGCGCGACAGGTTGGAGCTGGCCTCGGCCGGGGCAATGATGTAGTAGACCGGAATCGCCAGCTCGGTACGCGGCAGGCTGACCTCGACCAGCGTGGCGCCCAGCTTCTCCAGCTCGGCCAGGCCCTGGCGCACGGCGCTGTTCACATCGGCAGACAGCGCGGCGGGGAAGAATTCCTTGGGCAGACCGATGCGCAGGCCCTTGAGCGGCTGCGCGGCGCTGGCGCCTTCGCGGGCGGCCAGCATCTGGGCGTGGAAGTCCTGCGGCGGCTGCTGGATGCTGGTAGCGTCGCGTTCGTCAAAGCCGCTCATGGCCGACAGCAGCAGCGCGCAGTCCTCGGCCGAGCGGGCCATCGGGCCGGCCTGGTCCAGGCTGGAGGCGAAGGCGATCATGCCGAAGCGCGAGCACACGCCATACGTCGGCTTGATGCCGGTGATGCCGGTGAAGCTGGCCGGCTGGCGGATCGAGCCGCCGGTGTCGGTGCCGGTGCTGGCCGGCACCAGGCGCGCCGCCACGGCGACGGCCGAGCCGCCCGAGGAGCCGCCCGGCACACGCGAGCGGTCCCAGGGGTTGTGGGCCGGGCCGTAAGCGCTGTTCTCATTGGCCGAGCCCATCGCGAACTCGTCGCAGTTGAGCTTGCCCAGCGACACCGTGCCGGCCACCTTCAGCCGCGCCACCACGGTGGCGTCGAAGGGGCTCTGGTAGTTGGCCAGGATCTTGGAGCCGGCCGTGGTCGGCATGTCGGCGGTGACGTAGATGTCCTTGTGCGCCAGCGGCACGCCGATCAGCGCGCCAGCCTCGCCGGCCGCAATCCGGGCGTCGGCGGCCTGGGCACTGGCCAGTGCGGCGTCGCGCGCGACATGCAAAAAGGCACCAAGGCCGGCCTGCGCTTCAACTCGCGCCAGCAGCTGCTGGGTGGCTTCAACGCTGGAGAGGTGCTTGCTGCGCAGGGCTTGGGCCAGCTCGGCCACGCCCATCTCGTGTAGTGACTTCATTCGATGACCTTGGGAACCAGGAACAGACCGTCTTCCACCGCCGGGGCGCTTCTCTGATTGAGCTCGCGCTGATTGCTCTCGGTGACCACATCGTCGCGCAGGCGCAGCTGCACTTCCTGCACGGCCGACAGCGGCGTGTACAGCGGCTCGACGCCGCTGGTGTCGACGGCGCTCATCTGCTCGACGATGGAGAAAAAGCCATTGAGCTGGCCGAGCAGGGCGCTTTGCTCGCCCTCGGACAGTTCGAGGCGCGCGAGGTGGGCAATACGGCTCACGTCTTGTGGAGTCAGGGCCATGGGGGAACCAAGGTCTGGAGGTCGAAAACATCGGCCTGCGAACGCCGATTTAGGGCATGTCCACGGGCCAAACTATGGGGTGATCGGGTATTATCTCCGCTTATCTCCATGGTAACGAGGCTGCGTCACCAAGCTGGGTTCGACCCAGCGATGGCGCGGCCTCGTTGCACATGGGGCGACACGATTTGACAACGCTGCAAGGTCCGTCGGCCCGGCCGGATGGCCTTGCTTGTATTTGCCCTGACCCGCCGATATCCGCTGATGTCTGCGGCGATCCCAAGCCGACTGGATGGGATGCCGCGGCCCAGCCCACACTGACACACCATGTTCGCCTCCCTGCGCCGCTATTTCTCGACCGACCTTGCCATTGACCTCGGTACCGCCAACACGCTGATCTATGTGCGTGGCAAGGGCATCGTGCTGGACGAGCCCTCGGTCGTCGCCATCCGCCACGAAGGCGGCCCCAATGGCAAGAAGACCATTCAGGCCGTTGGCGCCGAAGCCAAGGCCATGCTGGGCAAGGTGCCTGGCAATATCGAAGCCATCCGGCCGATGAAGGACGGCGTGATCGCCGACTTCACCGTCACCGAGCAGATGCTCAAGCAGTTCATCAAGATGGTGCACGACTCGAAGATGCTCAAGCCGAGCCCGAGGATCATCATCTGCGTGCCCTGCGGCTCGACCCAGGTCGAGCGCCGCGCGATTCGCGAGTCGGCGCTGGGCGCCGGCGCCTCCGAGGTCTATCTGATCGAGGAGCCGATGGCCGCGGCGATCGGTGCCGGCCTGCCGGTCTCGGAAGCCTCGGGCTCGATGGTCGTCGACATCGGCGGCGGCACCACCGAGGTCGGTGTGATCTCGCTGGGCGGCATGGTCTACAAGGGCTCGGTCCGCGTCGGCGGCGACAAGTTCGACGAAGCCATCATCAACTACATCCGCCGCAACTACGGCATGTTGATCGGCGAGCCGACGGCCGAATCCATCAAGAAGAACATCGGTTCGGCCTTCCCCGGCTCCGAAGTCAAGGAAATGGAAGTCAAGGGCCGCAACCTCAGCGAAGGCGTGCCGCGCAGCTTCACCATCTCGTCCAACGAGATCCTGGAAGCGCTGACCGATCCGCTGAACCAGATCGTCTCCGCGGTGAAGAACGCGCTGGAACAGACCCCGCCCGAGCTGGGTGCTGACATCGCCGAGCGCGGCATGATGCTGACCGGCGGCGGCGCACTCTTGCGTGATCTGGACCGCCTGCTGGCCGAGGAAACCGGCCTGCCGGTGCTGGTCGCCGAAGATCCGCTGACCTGCGTGGTGCGCGGCTGTGGGATGGCGTTGGAGCGGATGGAACGACTCGGCTCCATCTTCACCTCGGAATAATTGGACGGCCTACTGCGCGGTTGCCATGCGTCGTTGGGCGGTGCTCGCAATCCTCGCGTACAGGAAGTACGCTCCGGTTGCTGCGCTCCGTCCGCCTAGCCTGACAGCCGCTCGCGACGGCCGTGGCCTTTGTTTCTCAGCGGTCTGATCTTCTAACTCAAATGCCCTTTGGCACTCTGGATCGCTCCCCGCCGCCTTTCTTTCGCCAAGGTCCGTCGGCGCTGACCAAGTTGCTGCTGTGCGCGGCGCTGGCGGTGTTCTTGATGGTGGCCGATGCGCGCTTCAAGCTGACCACGCCGCTGCGCGCGACGGTGGCGCTGGTGCTGCATCCGGTGCAGCGCCTGCTGCTGTCGCCGGTCGATGCCTGGGACAACTGGGGCGACTATCTGCGCGGCATGGAGCGGGCGATGGCGGCCGAGGACCAAGCGCGCAAGCAGCTGGTGCAGCAGGCCGAGCGCCTGGCCCGTGCGGCGCAGCTGCAGGCCGAGAACCAGCGCCTGCGCGAACTGCTGAAGATGCGCGAGGCGATGCAGATCAGCTCGCTGGCCGCCGAGGTGCTGTACGAGGCGGCCGATCCCTATTCGCGCCGTGTCGTCATCGACCATGGCAGCCACCAGGGCGTCAAGCTCGGCGCACCGGTGATCACCGATGCCGGCGTGCTCGGCCAGGTCACGCGGGTCTACAACTTCTCGGCCGAGGTCACGCTCCTGACCGACAAGGACGCGGCGATTCCGGTGCTCAACACCCGCACCCAGCAGCGCGGCGTGGCCTATGGCGGCGAGCGCAACGATGCCAGCCTGGAGCTGCGCTTCATGGCTGCCAATGCCGACATCAAGGCCGGCGATCTGCTCTCGACCTCGGGCCTGGACGGCGTCTACCCGCCGGGGCTGCCGGTGGCCAAGGTGGCGGCGGTGGAGCGCCGTGGCGACAGCAGCTTTGCCCGCATCGCGCTGCAGCCGGCCGTGCCGGTGGACAGCGTGCGCCATGTGCTGATCCTGGCGCCGGTGGCCGCGCATGAAGCGGCGCGTGCCGAGGCGGCGGCGGCGGCGGCGGCCGAAGCCGCATCGGCCGCGGAACGCAAGGCGCAGATCAAGGCCGAGAACAAGGCCCGTGCCGCCGAGGCGCGGGCCAAGGTGGAAGCGGCCAAGCGCGATGCCAAGGAACCGGCGAAGGAGGGCCAGCGATGATCATGCCGCGTGGCGCCGGCCAGCTGCTGCTGCCGGCCAATCCCTGGTTCATCGCCTTCAGCCTGCTGATCGGCCTGATGCTGGACATGGTGCCGCTGGGCCGCTGGCCGGCGATGCCGGACTTTCTGGCCATCGTGCTGGTGTTCTGGAATGTGCACCAGCCGCGTCGTGTTGGCGTCGGCTGGGCCTTTCTGTTCGGCCTGCTGATCGACGTTCACCACGGCGCGCTGTTGGGTCAGCATGCGCTGGCCTACAGCCTGCTGGGCTTTGGCGCGGTGGCCCTGCACCGCCGCCTGCTCTGGTTCAGCGTGCCGGTGCAGGCCGTGCATGTGCTGCCGCTGTTCGTGATGACCCATGCGGTCTCGCTGCTGCTGCGCCTCTTGGTCGGCGGCATGTGGCCGGGCTGGGCCTTGCTGGCGGCGCCGCTGTTCGAGGCCGCGCTGTGGCCGGTGGCCAGCGTGCTGCTCCTGGCGCCGCAGCGCCGCGCGCCCGATCGCGACAAGCACCGGCCGCTGTGAGCGCAGTCTTGGCCCGCGCCCCGTCATGACGATTCTGAAGAACCTGCACCAGGAGCTTTCGCGCTTTCGGCTGCGCGTGTTGGCCGCGGCTGGCTTTGTGCTGTTCTGCTTCGGGTTGCTGGCCTCGCGGCTGGTCTATCTGCAGATCATCCAGCACGAGGCGCTGCAGGAGCGGGCCGAGAGCAACCGCGTCACCGTCGTGCCCATCGTGCCCAACCGCGGCCTGATCAAGGATCGCAACGGCATAGTGCTGGCCAGCAACTACTCGGCCTACACGCTGGAGATCACCCCGTCCAAGGTCGTCGATCTGGAGCTGACGATCGACGAGCTGGCCGGCGTCGTCGAGATCCAGCCGCGTGATCGCAAGCGCTTCAAGCGCCTGCTGGAGGAAAGCAAGAACTTCGAGTCGCTGCCGATCCGCACCAAGCTCAGCGACACCGAGGTGGCCCGCTTCGCCGCCCAGCGTTTCCGTTTCCCCGGCGTCGACATCAAGGCGCGGCTGTTCCGCAGCTACCCGATGGGCGAGGTGGGCAGCCATCTACTCGGTTATATCGGCCGCATCAACCAGACCGAAAAGAAGGCGATGGACGACTGGTCCGAGGAGGACCTGGCCAATTACCGCGGCACCGAATACATCGGCAAGCTGGGCCTGGAGCAGAGCTACGAGCGCGAACTGCACGGCAGCACCGGCTTCGAGGAAATGGAAACCAGCGCCGCGGGCCGCGCCGTGCGCCGCCTGGCGCACCAGCCGCCCACGCCGGGCAACACGCTGATGTTGTCGATCGACATCCGGCTGCAGGCGCTGGTCGAGCAGCTGTTCGGCGACCGCCGCGGTGCGCTGGTGGCCATCGATCCGCGCAACGGCGAGGTGCTGGCCTTTGTGTCCAAGCCGGCCTTCGACCCGAATCTCTTCGTCGATGGCATCGATGCCGACAGCTGGACACAGCTCAACGAGGATCTCGACAAGCCGCTCTTGAACCGCGCGCTGCGCGGCACCTACCCGCCGGGCTCGACCTTCAAACCATTGATGGCGATGGCGGCGCTGAACAGCGGCAAGCGCGCCGCCAGCACCGTAATCATGGACAACCTGACCTACAGCTTCGGCGGCCGCACCTTCGGCAGCCCGGAGACCGACCGCGCCGGCCCCAAGGACATGCGTCTGGCCATTGTCAGCTCGTCCAACGTCTACTTCTACAGCCTGGCCAACGAGATGGGCGTGGACCTGATCCACGATCAGCTGGAACCCTTCGGCCTCGGCCGCAAGACTGGCATCGATGTGCAGGGCGAGGTGACCGGCGATCTGCCCTCGCAGGAATGGAAGCGCAGGCGCTTCAGGAAGCCGGAACAGCAGAAGTGGTTTGCCGGCGAGACGATTTCGCTGGGCATCGGGCAGGGCTACAACAACTTCACGATGCTGCAGATGGCCACCGCCTACTCGACCATCGCCACCGGCGGCCTGCGCTTCAAGCCGCGCCTGGTGCGTGAGATCGAGGATGTGGTGCAGCGCAAGACCCGCCGCATTGCCAGCGATGCGCTGGAGCCGCTGGCGCTGAAGCCCGAGCATGTCGAGGTCATCCGCAATGCAATGAACGGGGTGACGTTGGAGGGCACTTCGAAGCAGGTTTTCTTAGGCGCGCCCTATACCAGCGGCGGCAAGACCGGCACGGCCCAGGCGGTTGGCCTGCGGGCCGGCGAGAAGTACAAGGACATCAAGGCCGATGAGCGCAAGCGCGACCATTCGCTCTACGTCGCCTTCGCGCCGGTGGAAGCGCCGACGGTGGCGCTGGCGGTGATCGTTGAGAACGCCGGCTGGGGCTCGGGCTCGGCGGCGCCGATTGCGCGGCGCGTGTTCGACTATCTGCTGCTGGGCCAGTACCCCAGCGAGGAAGACATTGCGCTGACCCAGCAGGGCAAGACGTTCGCGCCGGTGGGCGCGCAGCGCCGCGCGCTCGACGTACCGCTGCCGGGCCAGGCCGCGCCGGCTGCCAGTGCCGCCGCCACTGCATCAACCCCGGCCTCCGCCGCGAGCACGGCAACGGCGGCGCGCAGCGCGGTGCCAGCCGCCATCCGGTCGGCCTCCGGCCCGGGAGCGAAACCATGAGTGCCGTCATCAAGAAGCCACCGCTGTGGCTGCGCCTCAAGCCCTGGTTGAGTGGCTTTGATCTGCCGCTGCTGCTGATCACCTTCTGGCTGATGGCGCTGGGCCTGCTGTGCATGTATTCGGCCGGTTACGACCATGGCACCCGTTTCGTTGACCACGCACGCAATATGCTGCTGTGCCTGCTGATCATGATGGGCATGAGCCAGGTGCCGCCGCAGCGGCTGATGAAGCTGGCGGTGCCGCTTTACACGTTGGGCGTGATGCTGCTGCTGGCCACCGCCGTGGCCGGCGTGACCAAGAAGGGTGCGACGCGCTGGCTGAGCATCGGCATCACGCAGATCCAGCCCTCCGAGATCATGAAGATCGCCGTGCCGCTGATGCTGGCCTGGTGGTTCCAGAAGCGCGAGGGCGCACTGCGCCTGCTGGACTTCTTCGCTGCCTTCATGCTGCTGGCGGTGCCGGTGGGCCTGGTGGCCAAGCAGCCCGATCTGGGCACGGCCATCCTGGTGCTGGCGGCGGGCTTCTATGTGATCTTCTTCGCCGGCCTGTCCTGGCGGCTGATCATTCCGGCCTTTCTCGTTGGCGCGATTGCGATCACCGCGCTGGTGATGAGCGAGGAGGCGATCTGCCAGGACGGCGTCAAATGGCCGGTGCTGCGCGAATATCAGAAGAACCGCGTCTGCACACTGCTGGACCCGAGCAAGGACCCGCTGGGCAAGGGCTTTCACATCATCCAGGGCGAAATCGCCATTGGCTCCGGCGGCGTCACCGGCAAGGGCTTCATGAAGGGCACACAAACCCATCTGGAGTTCATCCCCGAGCGCACCACCGACTTCATCTTCGCCGCCTATGGCGAGGAATTCGGCCTGATCGGGGCGGCCGGACTGCTGATCGGCTTTGCGGCCCTGATCCTGCGCGGGCTGATGATTGCGTCTGAGGCGCCGACGATGTTCGCGCGGCTGATGGCCGGCGCCATCACGCTGAGCTTCTTCACCTATGTGTTCGTCAATATGGGTATGGTCAGCGGCATCCTGCCCGTGGTCGGTGTGCCGCTGCCCTTCATCAGCTATGGCGGCACGGCCATGGTCATGCTGGGCCTGAGCCTGGGCATGCTGATGGCCATCGCCAAGAGCAAGCGCTTCATGCAGCGCTGAAGCCTGAGGTACGCTTTTGTGACACCTAACCGTATACGGTGGTTGAGTTGCGTCCAAGTCATGCGAGCGCTCGCGGCGTTTGCAGTCCTCTGGGGGCATGCTGGATTCGCACAGATTCCCGCGGCGAAATCAGTGTGGCTGATTGGTTCCGCAGGGGCTATCGGTGTCGATGTTTTCTTTGTCGTGTCAGGGTTCGTGCTGGCCATGCTGGCTGAGCGATCGGCTAGCGGAGTTCAGTTCGCAAAGGACAGATTTCAGCGAATTCTGCCGCTGTACTTGTTGGTTAGCATTTGCATGCTCCCGTTCGAACCTGTTTCGTTGGAGCGACTGTGGAATTCGCTGCTTTTTGTGCCGATTCTGGACCTTGATCATTACAGTGCCCCGATTCATTGGTTCGGCTGGACGATTGGTTTGGAGCTCTGGTTCTATGCAGTGATGGCAGCCTCGCTGTTGACCGGGCGCCTAACGCAGTTGAAGACGGCTGCAGTCTTGGTTGCTTTTACCTCTTTGACAATCAGTCTAGAAGCGCCGCCAATGTGGTTGCGCTATCTTGGTAATCCAATGTGTCTGGAATTCCTTGGTGGAATTCTGGCTTGGCATTTGCACTCCCGCTTGCCGCGATCCGTGGCAGCGCTTTCCATGAGCTTTGGAGTTGCTTTGCTGGTTCCGACGGCGGTTGTGCATGCTCGCCTGGGCTTGCATGAAGGCGTGCTGACCGATATGAACCTTGCATTGCGCCGCGTATTTTTGTGGGGAGGGCCAGCGTGGCTCACTCTGCTGGGAGCGACTGCATGGGAGCGTAGTTCAAGCTCCGGGTGGACAAACATGCTGACAAGAATGGGGGACGCGTCCTACTCCTTGTATCTTCTGCAGCCACCGCTTCTGATGCTGCTGCGCGCGTTTGTTCCAACGAACTCGGGATTCTCCGCTCTAGCGTTTATCTTGCTCATGCCTTGCTTGGCTTTGGGCTCTAGACGGTTCTTGGAATTACCTATTCAACGGTACTTTCGGTCCAGAGGAGCTAGAGACAGTCTGCACAAACCCCAGGCCAATCAGCTGCTGTGAAGGCTGAACAGCTGATTCAGACTGACGCGGCCGACGCTCAAGGCATATGGACTGCAAGCCAGCAGCCTGGCGCCAAGTTCGTCCCGATCAAGAGCGAGGCGCAGCAAACCGTCTTGGCATTGCACCGCTTGCGTGCTCAGCTCATGAAGATGCGCATCATGCAGACCAAGGAGATCAGACTGCTCTACGAGTTCGGGGTCGCGTTGCCAGAAGGTCACCTTGCCCTGCGCAAGGGACTGCCCGAAGTGTTGCGCGATGCTGATCGAAAGCTTGAACGAACAGCTCAGACGCGTTGAGCAGTTTGAGAAGGATGTCAGCGTCATTGAGCGCCGTCTTACGCAGCATCTACGCGACAGTGCCGCCTGCCAGACGCTAGCTGAGATTCCAGGCGTGGGCCTGCTGACAGCCACGGCGATTACGGCCAGCATGGGTTCGCCCAGCGGATTCAAGAACGCACGGGAGTTCGCCGCATGGGTCAGCTTGGCGCCTCGCCAGACCGGATATGAAGGCCGCGTACGGCAACTCTGCATCAGCAAGCGCGGCGACACGTGTTTGCGGACGCTGCTCATGCACGGCGCCAGGTCTATCGTCGGATCCCAGCGCTCAAGTACATGGCTATGGCTGGCCGAGCTGCTCAAGCGCTGGCCGTTTAGCGTGGTGGTCGTTGCCGTGGCCTACAAGCTCGCCAGAACGATCTGGGCAGTGCTGTGCAAAGGCAAGGGTTGGCCAGCCGATGCCTGGCAAGCTGCCTGAGCGAGCTCGGGAACTCGACCCGTTTTGGGAGAGCAAGTGACCAGGTGTGTGATGGGCCAGACAGGTCGGACCGGGACGGGGGCCCTCCGATAGGGAATGAGTGCTTCAAGCTCGAGATGCAGATGTGAGCCTCGCAGGCGAATGCCATCTCAGGGCCAGCAGGCTTTGCTCCTGCACAACAGGCCGGATAGAAGACTGCAGCCCTGCCTCCCGCTTCACCACATGCATTGGCAATTTGCGATCCTGGAGGCGCCCATATAAGGCCTTCCCGAGCATAGCGAGTCGTTAACTCGTCAAGGCGCCTAGGCGTGAAAGCGCACGGTGAAGCGTGCGCCCGGGCCCATGCCATCGGGCTCAACGAATCCGGGCCGGCGGGGGCGAGCGTCGTCCAGGCTCAGTTCAGCGTCGTGCTGCTGGGCTATCTCACGGACGATGGCCAGGCCCAGGCCCGAGCCATCGACATTGGTGCCCAGGGCCCGATAGAAGGGCTGGAAGACCTTTTCGCGCTCGGCCTCAGCAATGCCTGGCCCCGAGTCCTCGACCTGCAGCACGCAGACCTGGCCGAATGGGTCTTCAACGACACGCACGGTGATGGTGCCGCCGGGCGGGGTGTAGAGCAGGGCGTTGTCGACCAGATTGCGAATCAGCTCGCGGATCAGCAACGGATGGCCGTGGATGCGCAGCGCGCTGCTGTCTTCATCCGGCCCCTCGTAGCCGAGGTCCAGCCGCTTCTCGAAAGCCCGCGGCACGAAATCGCGCACGGTCTCCATCGCCAGCTCGGGCAGGTTGACGGCGACGCGGCGCGCCGCATGTTCCTGGTCCTCGGCACGGGCCATGGCCAGCAGCTGGTTGACCATGTGCGCGGCGCGCTGGCTGGACAGCGCGATCTGCTGCAGCGAGCGCTTCAGCTCGGTCGGCGTGCTGCGGCCTTCATCAATCTCGCGCTGGGCGAATTCGGCCTGGGTGCGCAGACCGGCCAGCGGCGTCTTGAGCTGATGGGCCGCGTCGGCAAGAAAGTGGCGCTGGCTGCTGATCGATTGATCGAGGCGCTGCAGCAGGTCGTTGATGGCACGCACCAGCGGCGCCACTTCATCGGGGATGCGGCGTTCGTCAATTGGGCTCAGGTCGGAGCTGTCGCGAGACCGGATGCGGCGCTGCAAATCGTTCAGCGGCGCAATGCCGCGCGCCAGCGCCAGCCAGACCAGCAGCACGGCCAGCGGCAGGATGACGAACTGCGGCAGGATCACGCCCTTGATGATCTCGTTGGTCAGCCGGGACCGCTTGCCCAGCGTTTCGGCCACCTGCACCAGCATCGTGCCGCTGCTGCCTTCGGGCGTCACCCACAGATAGGCCACCCGCACCGACTCATTGCCGACCTCATCGTCACGAAAACGCAACTCCCAGGGCACGATGCCCTCCTCCGCCGGCGGTGGCGGCAGGCCGCGGTCGCCGCTCAAGAACTCGCCGCGCGGATTGAGTACCAGGTAATAGACGGTATCGGACTCGTCGGCGCGCAGCAGTGCCGCCGCTTCGCTGGACAGGGCATAACGCGACCGCGCCTGCCCGCTGCGCTGTTCCGAGGCGATTTGCAGCCCCAGGCTGCGGGCGGTTTCACCGAGCTCGCGGTCATAGGGCTTGCTGGCGATGCCCTGGGCCACCAGCCAGGTCAGCGCGACGCTGATGGGCCAGATGACCAGCAGCGGCGCCAGCATCCAGTCAAGGATTTCGCCGAACAGCGAGCGTTGGCCGGATTCAGCGGCCATGGCGACCCAAGCGCAGTGCGGAGCTCAAGGTATGGCGACGGCAGGGCAATCGGAATGGTGGGGTCAGGTCTTGACTTCCTGGATCTTCTCCAGGCAGTAGCCCAGGCCGCGCACCGTGGCGATGCGGATCGGCCCCTGCTCGATCTTCTTGCGCAGACGGTGGATATAGACCTCGATCGCGTTATTGCTGACCTCTTCGCCCCACTCGCACAGGCGCTCGACCAGCTGATCCTTGCTGACCAGGCGGCCGGCACGCTGCAGCAGCACTTCCAGCAGGCTCAGCTCGCGGGCCGACAACTCGACCATCTGCTCATTGATATAGGCCACCCGGCCGGTGGCATCAAAGGACAGCGGGCCGTGCTTGATGATGCTGGAGGCGGTGCCCAGGCCGCGCCGTGTCAGCGCGCGCACCCGGGCCTCCAGTTCCTGCAGCGAGAAGGGCTTGGCCATGTAGTCGTCTGCACCCAGGTCGAGGCCCTTGACGCGCTGCTCGACGCTATCGGCCGCCGTCAGGATCAGCACCGGCACGGCCGAGCCACGGCCGCGCAGCTTGCGCAGCACCTCAAGCCCATGCAGGCGCGGCAGGCCGAGGTCAAGAATCACCAGGTCGAACTCATGCGAGGCCAGCGCCGCGTCGGCTTCGGTGCCGGTACTGACCTGGTCGACCGCATAGCCGGTCGAGCGCAGTGCGCGCAGCAGGCCATCGGCCAGCACTTGGTCATCTTCTGCAATCAGGATGCGCATCGATGTCTCCGTGGCCGCCTGCTGTGGCGGTTTCTTCAGGCATTCTATGGAGGGATTGAGATCACCCGGCGAATTGCTGACGTCCGAGACGCGGCAAGCATCCGGGAAAACGCCAGGCCCGCTTGGCAGGAAATATTGCGTCTGCCTTTTGTGGCTCATCCCATGAGCCAGCTGCCGCCTAGGATGAGCTTATGTCTGCAGGCCCGAGCGCTGGCCAAGCCACCGCGCACTTGTCAAAAAGCAGCAGATAAACTACTGTACAAACATCCAGCTTGCGCCATAATGCGCTGCAAATTCAGGAGAGATTCATGGACGCCCCCGTCAAGCAGCTGAACACCGAGAAAGCCAAGGCCCTGCAGGCCGCCCTTGCCCAGATTGAAAAGCAGTTCGGCAAGGGCTCGATCATGCGTCTCGGCGAAGGCGAGGTGATCGAGGACATCCAGGTGGTCTCCACCGGCTCGTTGGGCCTGGATATTGCGCTGGGCGTTGGTGGTCTGCCGCGCGGCCGTGTCGTCGAGATCTATGGCCCTGAATCTTCGGGCAAGACGACGCTGACGCTGCAGGTCATTGCCGAGATGCAAAAGCTCTCCGGCGTTTGCGCCTTCATCGATGCCGAGCATGCGCTGGACATCCAGTACGCGCAGAAGCTGGGCGTCAATCTGCAAGACCTGCTGATCAGCCAGCCGGATACCGGCGAGCAGGCGCTGGAGATTGTCGATGCGCTGGTGCGCTCGGGCTCGGTTGACCTGATCGTCGTCGACTCGGTTGCCGCGCTGACGCCCAAGGCCGAACTCGAAGGCGAGATGGGCGATTCGCTGCCGGGCTTGCAGGCCCGCCTGATGAGCCAGGCGCTGCGCAAGCTGACGGCCACGATCAAGAAGACCAACTGCATGGTCATCTTCATCAACCAGATCCGGATGAAGATCGGCGTGATGTTCGGTAGCCCGGAAACCACCACCGGTGGCAATGCGCTGAAGTTCTACGCCTCGGTGCGCCTGGACATCCGCCGCATCGGCTCGATCAAGAAGGGCGAGGAAGTGATCGGTTCAGAGACCAAGGTCAAGGTGGTCAAGAACAAGGTCTCGCCCCCGTTCAAGACGGCTGAATTCGACATCCTCTACGGCGAGGGCATCAGCCGCGAAGGTGAAATCATCGACATGGGCGTGATTGCCAAGGTGGTCGACAAATCCGGCGCCTGGTATGCCTACAACGGCGAGAAGATCGGCCAGGGCAAGGACAACGCCCGTGAGTTCCTGCGCGAGAACCCCGATATCGCCGTCGAGATCGAGAACAAGGTGCGTGAATCGTTGGGCGTGCCGCTGCTGACCGAAGGCGACGCCAAGGAATGACGGCGCTGAATCCGGCCGAGGCGCTGGTGCGGCGTTTCTGGGCGCTGTACCAGGCCCGGCGCTGGGCCGAGGCACAGGCCTTGCTGGCCGAGCAGGCGGTGTGTGATTGGCCGGCCACCTTGGAGCGCTATGTCGGCGCGGCCGAGGTCGTTCACGTCAATGCGGTCTATCCTGAGGGATGGAGCATTCACCTGCTGGAGCTGAACACCTTGACAGATGGCCGGGTTCACGCCTTGGTTCGAGTTGATCAAGGGGAGGCCTCCTTCTATGCCAATGGCTTCTATCGGGTCAGCGGCGATCGCATTGCCGGACTCAGCGAATATTGGTCCGATGTGCAGCCGGCGCCGGCCTGGCGCCGCGATCCTTCCGCACCATTGCCCGGGCAGCAACGGCTGCCGCGCGACGAGCGGCAAGGCCTGGATCTGGCGCTGGACTGAACGCCCGCCTGCCGGGCGCCGCGGTGGTTTGCAATGAGCAAGACTTTGAGCTTGAAGGCGCGCGCCATTGCGCTGCTGGCACAGCGTGAACACAGCGTGATCGAACTGCGGCGCAAGCTCTTGCGCATTGCGCGCGAGATGGCGCAGGCCGCGGCCGATCAGCGGACCCAGGAAGCGGCAGCCACCGCCAGCGGCACGCCACCTCTTCAACGTCCTCCCCCACCTTCACCTCGACGAGGTCGGCGGGCGGCGCTGACGGATGAGGAGGCTGTTGGCGAACGGGCGAACTATCCAGTCTCGCCGCCACGCATCGAACTGGACGCCGAGCAGCTTGCGGGCATCACCGAGCAGGTCGAGCAGCTGCTGCAGCAGCTGCAGGCAGCGGGCTACCTGAGCGAATCACGCTTTGTCGAAGCGCGCATCAACAGCCGAGCGCAGCGCTTTGGTAATCAGCGCATCCAGCAGGAACTGGCACAGCACGGCCTCAGCCTGGATGCCGAGCAACAGGCGCAGTTGAAGGACAGCGAAATCGAGCGCGCTCGCAGCATCTGGCAGCGCAAATTCGGCGGCGCGGCACCGGCCGATCTGGCGGCACGGGCCAAGCAGACTCGATTCCTCGCCGCGCGCGGCTTTTCGGCCGAAGTCATCCGCCGCCTGTTGCGCGATGCCGAGAACTGATTTGCGGCCCGTGTGTAGGCTTGATATGCCTCAAAAAGAGGCGCTTTGGCCTCGCTTCGGGCACCGCGATGAGGCGGGCGCATCCGCCCGGCAGAGGCTTGATGCAGCGCAGCATGCTACATTGGCGGTCTGTGCAAAAGCTGCCTGTGTGCGCCCGAGTCGGCATCTCCGCGATGTTTTCAGAGGGCACGGGCGGTTTTTTTGCGCCATTGCATCGCTGGCCCATGTCTGTGTTCCCCCCCTGTAACGAGCGTCGTCTGCTGCACCGTCGAGCCATCGATGTGCAGGTCTTCGCGCGCCAGGATGGTGCTTTCGACGTCGAAGCGAGCCTCGCCGACACCAAGACCCGCGATTTGCCCTTGGCTACCGGCCTGCGCCGTGCCGGCGAGCCCATCCATCAGATGGGGCTGCATCTGGTCGTTGATGCCCAGCTGAACATCCTGTCTGCCAGCTCCCGGACTGATTGGAGCCCTTATCCAGGTTTTTGCGACCAGCATGGCAATGCCTACGCCGCCCTGGTCGGCCTGAACCTGATGAAAGGCTTCCGTCAGTCGATCAAGCAACGATTGGCAGGCAGCCAGGCGTGCACCCACCTGACTGAGCTGTGCCAGGTCTTGCCCACCGCCGTCATCCAGGCCTTCGCCGGCCTGGTGCTGGACACGCGGGAAGGCTCTGACAGCGATGTGCCGCCCTATCAACTGGACCGTTGCCATGCACTTCGCAGCGACGGCCCGGTGGTGCAAACTCACTACCCTCGCTGGTATCGAGGCGTGACGGACTCCCCGAGCGCCGACCTTACCCGCAATCCTTCCTGACTATCCATCAAGCGAGACCCCCATGAAGATTCACGAGTACCAGGGCAAGGAAATCCTGCGCCAGTTCGGCGTGCCGGTGCCGCGCGGCATTCCCGCATTCACCGTGCAGGAAGCCGTCGAAGCGGCCCAGAAGCTGGGCGGCCCGGTCTGGGTGGTCAAGGCGCAGATCCACGCCGGTGGTCGCGGCAAGGGCGGCGGCGTCAAGCTGGGCCGTTCACTGGATGACGTGAAGTCGCTGTCCGAGCAGATCCTGGGCATGCAGCTGGTCACGCACCAGACCGGCCCGGAAGGCCAGAAGGTTCGCCGCCTGTACATCGAAGAAGGCGCGGACATTAAGAACGAACTCTACGTCTCGCTGGTCACCGACCGCGGCACGCAGAAGGTCGCCTTCATCGCCTCCAGCGAAGGCGGCATGGACATCGAGGAAGTGGCCCACTCCACCCCCGAAAAGATCCTGACCGAGATGATCGACCCGCTGGTCGGCCTGACCGTCGATCAAGCCAAGAAGATCGCTGCCGGCATCGGCCTGTCTGGCCACTCGGTGGATCAGGCCGTCGACCTGTTCCAGAAGCTCTACAAGTGCTACATGGACACCGACGCGTCGTTGGTCGAAATCAACCCGCTGAACTGCGATTCCAAGGGCAATCTGATCGCCCTGGACGCTAAGTTCAACTTCGACGCCAACGCGCTGTTCCGTCATCCTGAAATCGTGGCCTACCGCGATCTGGACGAAGAGGATCCGGCCGAAGTCGAGGCTTCCAAGTTCGATCTGGCTTACATCTCGCTGGACGGCAATATCGGCTGCCTGGTCAATGGCGCCGGCCTGGCCATGTCGACGATGGACACCATCAAGCTGTTCGGCGGTGAGCCGGCCAACTTCCTGGACGTCGGCGGCGGCGCTACTGCCGAGAAGGTCACCGAGGCCTTCAAGATCATGCTGAAGAACAAGGCCGTCAAGGGCATCCTGGTCAATATCTTCGGCGGCATCATGAAGTGCGACACCATCGCCGAAGGCGTGATCACGGCCTGCAAGGCGGTGAACCTGTCCGTGCCGCTGGTGGTCCGCATGAAGGGCACCAACGAAGAGCTGGGCAAGAAGATGCTGGCCGAATCCGGCCTGCCCATCATCGCCGCCGACACCATGGCCGAAGCCGCGACCAAGATCGTCGCCGCTGTTGCCTGAGTCTGCCTAAGCCCACGCAAGGAAAAAAATCATGTCGATTTACATCAACAAAGACACCAAGGTCATCACCCAGGGCATTACCGGCAAGACCGGTCAGTTCCACACCCTGGGCTGCCAAGCCTATGCCAACGGCAAGAACGCTTTCGTTGCGGGCGTGAACCCCAAGAAGGCCGGTGAGAAGTTCTCTGAAATCCCCATCTACGCCACCGTCAAGGAAGCGGCCTCGCAGACGGGCGCCACCGTCTCGGTGATCTATGTGCCGCCCGCCGGCGCTGCTGCTGCGATCTGGGAAGCCGTCGAGGCCGATCTGGACCTGGCCATCTGCATCACCGAAGGCATCCCCGTCCGTGACATGCTGGAAGTGCGCAACAAGATGAAGGCCAAGGAAGCAGCCGGCGGCAAGAAGACGCTGCTGCTGGGCCCCAACTGCCCCGGCCTGATCACGCCAGACGAAATCAAGATCGGCATCATGCCCGGCCACATCCATCGCAAGGGCCGCATCGGCGTGGTCTCGCGCTCGGGCACGCTGACCTATGAAGCTGTGGCACAGCTGACCGAAATCGGCCTGGGCCAATCCAGCGCCGTCGGCATCGGTGGCGACCCGATCAATGGTTTGAAGCACATCGATGTGATGAAGGCCTTCAACGACGATCCGGATACCGACGCCGTCATCATGATCGGCGAAATCGGCGGCCCGGACGAAGCCGAAGCCGCACGCTGGTGCAAGCTGAACATGAAGAAGCCGGTGGTTGGCTTCATCGCCGGTGTGACCGCCCCTCCCGGCAAGCGCATGGGCCACGCTGGTGCGCTGATCGCCGGTGGTGCCGACACGGCCGATGCCAAGCTCGCCATCATGGAAGAGTGCGGTTTCACCGTGACGCGCAACCCGTCGGAAATGGGCAAGCTGCTCAAGGGTCTGCTTTGATCATTGGCCGTTGAGCCTTTGAACACAAGCCGCCTTCGGGCGGCTTGTTTACTTGTGCCAACCATCAATTTGTAGCGCTCGGTACCACGCAGTTGGCTCGCTCGCTGAGCAAGCTTGGCGCTGAATCTGCGCACACTGCAGGCCGGACGGGCCGAGCTAATAAGATACGCGGATATGGAACTCCTTCTGAGCGGTGATTTCTGGCTGGCCGTGGCCCAAATCATCATGATCGACATCCTCTTGGGTGGCGATAACGCGGTGGTGATTGCACTGGCCTGTCGCAAGCTGCCGCCAGCTCAGCGCCGCGCCGGCATCCTGTGGGGCACGGCCGGCGCGATTCTCTTGCGCGTGGTGCTGATATTTTTTGCGCTGACGCTGCTTCAGATGCCCTATCTCAAGCTGGTCGGTGCGGCCTTGCTGCTTTGGATCGGCGTCAAGCTGATGCTGCCCGAAGAAGGCGAGGGGCACGGCGAAATCCAGGCCAGCGAGCAACTGTGGTCGGCCGTGAAGACGGTGATCGTCGCCGACTTCGTCATGAGCCTGGACAATGTGATCGCGATTGCAGGTGCGGCCGAATCGGCAGGTGGTGGTCACGAAATGATTCTGGTGATTTTCGGACTGCTGGTGTCTATCCCGATCATCGTATGGGGCAGCCAGTTGGTGATCAATTTGATGGATCGCTTTCCGATGGTCATTACGATCGGTGCGATGCTGCTCGGCTGGATCGCGGGAAGCATGGCGCTGACCGACCCAGCGCTGGCCGCTTGGATCCCGCTGCAAGCAGGCAGCAAGCCTGCCGAGCACGCCGTTGTGCCTTGGTTGAGCTACGTTGCGGGCGCGGTCGGCGCACTGCTGGTATTGCTGCTTGGTCGCTTGCTTGCCGCCAGGGCCGCCAAGGCGACGCCATCGGCAGCCGGCGACTGAGGCGGGACGATGGCCGGCGGCTTCTGGAACAAGATGCTGGGCCGCGCTGCGGGCCAGCGCCCAGAGCCGGTCGCCGCGTCCACTGAGTCTGCTGGCCTGGCGCGTTACGAACTGGGTGTCGAATTGGGGCGTGGCGCCATGGCGGTCGTCCATCAGGCGCTGGACACGCAAACGCAGCAGCAGGTGGCGGTCAAACGTCTGCACTTGCAGCGCGACTTTGCTGCCGAAGATTTGGTCGATGTGCGCGCGCGCTTCATGCGAGAAGCCAGTGCCGTGCGCCACCTTCAGCATCCCGATATCTTGCAAGTGCTCGATGCCGGAGAGTCAACTCAGGGAGCGTGGATCGTCATGGATCTGGCCCGCGGGCAGGACCTGAGCCATTTCACCCGGCCGGGTCGTCTGCTGCCGGTACGCGAGGTCTTGCAGATTGCCGCCCGCCTGGCCAGGGCTCTGCATTACGCGCACAGCCAGGGCGTCGTCCATCGTGATATCAAGCCAGCCAATGTGATGTTGGACCGATCCAGCCTGGCGCTGAAGATCATGGACTTTGGCATTGCCCGCATTGCCGATGGCACGCGGACGCGTACCGGCCTGGTGCTCGGTACGCCCTCATTCATGTCGCCCGAACAGCTTGCCGGCTTGAAGGTGGATGGTCGTAGCGATCTGTATTCGCTGGGCGTGCTGCTCTACCAGCTGCTGACCGGCCGTCTGCCCCATCAGTCGGACTCCATGGCGGCGCTGATGAACCAAATCGCCAACCAGGCGCCGCCCGATGTGCGCCATTTCCGGCCCGAGCTGCCCGAGTCGCTGGCGCTGGTGCTGGCCCTGGCGCTCGAGAAACGCCCCGAGCTGCGCTATGCCAACGGCGAGCAGTTCGCACAAGACCTAGAACTGATCCTTCCGCAACTGCCGGCCGACGTGGCGCCGGCGCAAGCCCTGCCTGGCGAAGAAAAAACCGATCCCGCGTTCGCACAAACACTGCGTCTGAAGCCGCACGATCCGGGCGAGAATTCCTGAATGCCGAAAGCGACCTGCCCACCATGAGTCTGGAGATTGAGTTCTACAGCGTGACCGACGTGGGTCGGTCACGCGACAACAACGAAGATTCGGTGGCGGTCGATGAATCGGCAGGGCTGGCGGTGCTGGCCGACGGCATGGGCGGCTACAACGCCGGTGAGGTCGCCAGCCAGATGCTGACCTCCTTCATCAAGGCCGAACTGGGCCGTTGGCTGAAGGAATCTGGCGGGCAGGCCACGGCGCAAGATGTGCGCCGAGCGATGGATATCTGCGTCGATAACGCGAATCGCGCGATTTTCAACGCCGCGAACACCAATCCACGCTACGCCGGCATGGGCACAACACTGGTGCTGGCGGTGATGCGCGAAGAAGGTCTGCTGCTGGGCCACGTGGGCGATTCACGCGCCTATCGCTTGCGCAACGGGCAGCTGACGCAAATCACCCGTGACCATTCCTTGCTGCAGGAGCAGCTCGATGCCGGCCTGCTGACGCCTGAAGAGGCGGTGTTCTCGAACAACAAGAACCTGGTCACCCGCGCAGTGGGGGTGGAAGACACGGTGATGCTGGAGCTCAACCAGCACGAGGTTCAGCAGGGTGATACCTATCTGCTCTGCTCGGACGGCCTGTCCGACATGCTCAACGACGAAGAGCTGGCGCAGTTGTTGATACGCCACCCTTCGCTGTCCGAGGCGGCGCTGTCGCTGATAGATGCGGCAAATGACATGGGCGGCAAGGATAATATTGCGGTCGTGCTGATTCGTGTGGAAAACCGCACAAAATCGGCCGGTCGGGCGTGGTGGCCTTTTGGGCGCAAGTGAACGGCGAGATCGACGCCGTCCCCGCAGCATCGGGGGCCCGGCTCTTCAACGCATAGAACAGACAACAGACTGAGGTCAAGAGCATGGGCAAGCTGGTGGTTTCGCTCGACGGTGTGGTGATCAAGGAGGTCCAGATCACCAAGGACAAGACCACGCTCGGGCGCCGGCCTTACAACGACATCGTGATCGACAACCTGGCGGTCAGCGGCGAACACGCCGTGCTGCAGATGGTGGGCTCCGATGTCTTCATCGAGGATCTGAACTCGACCAACGGCACCTATATCAACGGCAAGGCCATCAAGAAGCAGCTGCTGACGAACAACGACATCATCGAAATCGGCAAGTACAAGATCAAGTTCCTGCTTGAAGACAACGTCGATTACGAAAAGACGATGATCCTGAAGCCCGGTGCCACGGCGCCCACCGGTTTCGGCCTGCCGTCTTCCTTTGGCACGCTGCCGCCGGCGGCCAGCGCTGGCGCGCCGGCCTCGATCAAGGTGCTCAACGGCGCCGCGGCCGGCCGCGAGGTCAGCCTGACCAAGGTCGTCACCACGGTGGGCAAGCCCGGCGTACAGGTGGCGTCGATCACCAAGCGCCCCAGCGGCTATGTGTTTGCGCATGTGGAAGGCCTTGCGCGCCCGACCGTCAACGGCGTGCCGCTGACCGGCGAGTCGATTGCGCTGAAGAACGGCGATGTCATCGAATTGGCCGGCACGCAGATGCAGTTCCAGCAAAGCTGAGACGCGCCCGTGGGGGGCGTGACGCAAATCACGTCGCCGGGGTTTGACGCGCCAGCGCTCCGTCATTCGATGGATAAACGCGACTTCGGCGCTTCCCGGCGGGCAGGTGGGCGCGTAAATTCCGGTCCGTTGACTGCCTTGCGGGCAGTGCGCTCCGAGGCTTTGCGGGCTGATCCCCGATTCACCAATGATTATTCGCGTCCTGGGTTGTTCCGGCGCCATCGCGGCCGGCTACAAGACCACCGCCTTCCTGCTCGACGACGATGTGCTGATTGACGCAGGCACCGGCGTGGGCGACCTGAGTCTGGGTGAGCTGGCGCGCATCGATCACATCCTGATCAGCCACTCGCATCTGGACCATGTGCTGTCCATCGCGCTGCTGGCCGACGCCGTGATGCGCCAGCGCGCCCAGCAAGGCCGCCCGGCGATCCAGGTTCATGCGTTGCCGCAGACCATTGAAGCGCTGCAGCGCCATATCTTCAACGGTGTGATCTGGCCCGATTTCACGCGCCTGCCCACGCCCGAGCAGCCTGCCCTGGTGCTGCGCCCGTTCGCCGTCGGCGAGCGACTGGATCTCGGCGGCCGGCAGATCGAGGTCCTGAGCGCCGCCCATACCGTGCCGGCGGTCGGCTTTGCCGTCGATGGCGGCGAGGCGGGCCATTGGGTCTTCACCGGCGACACCGGCCCTAACCCGGCGCTATGGCAGCGCCTGGCCGAAATCAAGGTCGCACAGCTGGTCATCGAAACCGCCTTTGGCAACGATGAATGCGCGCTGGCGGCCTTGTCCCAACACCTTTGCCCCAAATCGCTGGGCGAAGAGCTTGCGCATCTGCGTGAGCCTGCGGAGGTCTTCATCACCCACATCAAGCCGGGTGAGGTGGCCGCCGTGATGGCGGCGGTCAGCGCCATCGATACGCCGCATCGCATTCAGGCGCTGAGCGTCGGGCAGCAGATGCGACTTTGATTCGCATGTGCAACAGCGATGCCTGCGGCTTGCCGCAAATTGTCAGTTGAGGCATGCGCCGACCAAGCCTGACCAAGCATCTGACAAAAAACGTCACTCTCGCGGCCAATTCGACCGTTCAAGCGCGCCAAAAGTCACAGATCATCGCGATTTTCAGTTGGCACGACCCCTGCATTCAAGGGGGTGACCTCTACCCTTCAACTGCTTACGGAGATGTACTCATGAAGCGCGTTCAACAAGGTTTTACTCTCATCGAACTGATGATCGTCGTGGCGATCATTGGCATCTTGGCGGCGGTGGCAATTCCGCAATATCGCGACTACATCTCCAAGGCTAAAGCAGGCAATGCGTTGACAGCCGTGGACTCGCTCAAGACGGCCGTGGCGCTTTGCGTGCAGGAAACCGGCACGAAGACAGGCTGCAGTGCTGGTACGAATGGCATTCCTGCAAATACAGACTTTGCTGCAACGAAGGAGGCGGCATCTGTCACCGTTTCGAATGGTGATATCGAAGTGACTTTGCAATCTAGCGGCTTGGGAAGCGACATGGATGGAAAGAAGATCAAGTGGGAAGCCAATGTTGGCGGTACAGCCATCACTTGGAAGATTACGACAACAGTTACTGGCGCTGCGGCAGCTGCCATTACCAAGCAGAGCGTGACCTAAGCAGTCAAGAGTTGATTGAAAAGGGGCCTTTGATGGCCCCTTTTTATTGCCAGTCCCAACAGTTTTGCTGGCGCGGATCAGGCGCGATAGCACAGGTTTGGGATCTCGTTGATGCGCTAGGGAAGCTCTGCGGAAGCTAAAGATGAGCTTCACGCATCTGGGGTCATTTCGCCATTTCTGATCGCGGATGAAATGACTGGCGCTCGATGGCCCTGCAGCGTCTCCGTAGTTCGTTTTGAAGCAGTCTTGATCTTGCTGAACCTTGTTTCTTTTCAGCGCCATTCAGCGTCCCGCCAGGATGTGAATGTGGGTGAAATTCGCGGACAGGGCATGCTGCTTTGTTTTGCAATTGCCCTTTGCCTGGCCGCCCATCCGCATCTGGGGCTGCGGCACGACGGAGTCCTCTACCTTGGGCAATTGCTGTCGCATGTGCATCCCATGGCGTTGGGCACCGACTTTTTCTTTGCCCACGGATCACAGGATCAATACTCGCTGTTTTCAGCACTATTGGTTCGGGCGGTCAACACCTTCGGGCTGCCTGCTCTAGGTTTTTCGATCTCTCTGTTTTCGCAGGTTGCGCTGCTGCTGGGGGCCGGGCGTCTCATCACGCGATACCTGAGCGTGCTGCCACTTTGGCTACCGCTCAGTGCGCTGGCGCTCGGCTCTCGCTTCTACGGAGGACATTGGGTTCTGTCCTTTGGCGAGGATTTCGTCACAGCACGCAGCGTCGCCGAGCCACTTGCGTTGTGGTCGCTGGTTTTTGTGTTGGAGCGTCGCTACCTGCTGGCAGGGCTGATGCTGGCCGGTGCCCTGCTCCTGCATCCTCTGCAGGCGCTTCCGGCCACCGTCGTTGTGGGCGGATGCGTGATGCAGCAGCATCGGCGCCTGCGCTGGTTGCCATTGTTGGCACTTGTCCCGCTTGCCTTGGCCTGGTCTGGGCTGAAGCCGTTCTCTCGCCTGTTTGACAGCTACGACGAACTGTGGTGGGGCCTTGTATATGAACGCAACGGCCTTGTCCTTCCGCATCTGTGGAATCCGGTTGAATGGTGCCAGGTGGCGCTCGATCTTTGGCTTGTTGGCGCTATGGCCAAACGCCTTCCCAAGCCCATGGCAGAGCTCTGTCGTGGGGTATTCGCAAGCGCCCTTCTATTGCTGCTCATCAGCACAATTGCAGTGGGGCTGTTCCACAACGTACTTTTGACACAGCTACAGCTGTGGCGAGTGCTCTGGTTGCTGCGCCTTGTTGCCATGATTTTGGCGCCAGGCGCGATCTGGCATTTTTGGCGGAGCGGTGGACCGCATAACAAGCTGTTTGCAATCGCTTGGTTGGCGGCAATGTTGGCGACCGGGGCCAGTTGGCAAGCAGCTTGGGCGCCTGTGCTTTGGGCTGCCCTTTGCCTGGCCCTAGCGCGTACGAGACGGCCTCTCAGTACTCCCGTCTGGGCGTTTGCATGGCTTTTTTCGGGAGGGTTGCTGCTGCTGGTTACTGCAGACAGTGCGTTTCGAGAATTGCTACAGATTGCTCCAGAAACGGTTGGGGGGGAGCGACTATGGCTTGAAGCTAGGGCGGTAGTCGCTCAGCCATTGGTTGGCACTGCAGTCATGTTCGCGGTCTATTACTTAAATTTAGGGGCGAGTGGTTCGAAGAGATGGATAGGATGGGCGCTGTCATTGAGCTTACTGACACCAGCCGCATATTTCTGGGATCAGCGGACGGCCTGGACAAGAATCCTGGAGCATGGTGTAACTGATAAGCATCCGTTTGAGCAGCATATTGGCCAGGAAGCTCAGGTCTACTGGCACGGGCAGGCCGCTGGGGCATGGGCACTGTTGCACCGAGCGAGCTACTTTTCAATCCATCAAGGCGCGGGCCTGCTTTTCAACCGAGGTACGGCGCTTGACTACGGTGAGCGCCATCAAGTCTTTAACGAAAGTTTGCGGAGTGCGGATCGGTGCCTGGAACTTGCTGATCTCGTCAAAGACTCGGAAATGGCAGCGCAATGTTTCCACTTAGCGGACGCCGAGTTGCTTAGTTTCTGCGAAAGAGGTCGGAATCTTGATTTCATCATTGCCGACTCGATCAGTGCGTTCAGGCCTGTCATGCGTTGGATATGGCAAAGGCCAAGTGGGCCGCCAAAGGAATTCTATTTATATGATTGCAAGAGCCTTGACAAGATTTCAGGAACGATTGGCGAGTCGCGCTGAATTCTTGCTCTACTTTGCGTCGAGCGCAGCGGCGCTGGGCGTGGATACCGTCGTATATGCTCTTGCGATTCACCACGGACTGCCATTGAGTGCAGCGGCACTAATTGGCTACTCTTGTGGGATGCTATTGATTTACTGGCTTAGCATTGCGGTGGTGTTCTCATCGCGGAGGCTGAAGGACAGGAATATTGAATTTGGAGTCTTTGCGGCTGTTGGAGGGCTGGGCCTTGCGCTGACCGAGATTCTATTGTGGATGCTGACGACAATGCTTGCCATTGATCCGCTGGCTGCGAAATTGCTTACCGCTGCGATGGTATTTGTTTTTAACTATGTTGCTCGCAAATTCTTGCTATTCACGCGTCGCAATGATATTCACTGATTTATCAAATGAAAACTGATGTATTGATTGCTGGCGCAGGCCCGGCCGGTTTGACCGCTGGCCTCGAGCTCTTAAGAGCGGGTAAACAAAATGTGACGATTGTTGAAGCCAGTCGTGAAATTGGCGGTTTGTCCAGGACGGTCAACTTCAAAGGCAATCGCATTGACATTGGAGGGCATAGATTTTTCTCAAAGTCCGACTGGGTGATGGATTGGTGGCGCGATTTGCTGCCCATTGCGATGCCAGAAGCGCTCGCCGGAGACGAGAAGCGATTCCGCCTAGGCTATCAGGGGGCAGCCGGTTTGTTGGGACATGAGGCCATTACGGCAACAGAAGCTGAGAACAACGTGATGTTGGTGCGTAGTCGACTGTCACGCATCTACTTTGGCGGAAACTTTTTTGACTACCCTTTGCGCCCCGGTCTGGATATGGTCGCAAAAATGGGTGTAGGCCGCTGTGTTGGGTTTGCTGGTAGCTATGCCTGGTCGGCACTTAAACCAATCGCGCCAGAAAACTCGCTTGAAGATTTTTTTATCAATCGCTTTGGCCGCCAGTTGTACCTGCAGTTTTTCAAGGAATATACGGAGAAAGTCTGGGGTGTTTCATGTCGAGAAATCAGTGCAGCGTGGGGGGCGCAGCGCGTCAAGAGCCTGTCGATTGGCAAAGCCTTGATGCATGCTGCGCGCAAGGCTGTCACTGGGCAGGCAAAGGCGGAACAAACATCTTTGATAGAAAGTTTTCTGTATCCAAAGTACGGCCCAGGGCAGATGTGGGAAGTTGCGGCGGCGGAGTTTGAACGTCTTGGCGGCAGACTGATGCTTGGTTGCCGCGTCGATGAATTGCATTGCTCTGAAGGACGGGTTGACTCGGTGAGAGTGTGTCGCGACAGCAGTGAGATGCTTGAAGTCGATGTTGATCAGTTCATTTCCACGATGCCGGTCCGGGATTTGATTTGCGCACTGCGGCCCGTGGCTGAGTCGAACGTGTTGAAGATTGCTAAGGGCCTGCAATACAGGGACTTCATTACGGTTGGCCTGCTCTACAAGAATCTCAGGCGAGGGTCTGCTATGTACGATCGAAGCGGTCAACTTGTTCGCGACAACTGGATATATATTCAGGAGCCTGGGGTAAAGGTGGGGCGTCTGCAGGTCTTCAATAACTGGAGTCCGTACATGGTCGCGGACCAAGACTCGGTATGGCTGGGTTTGGAATTTTTCGCGCGTGATGATGATGAATTGTGGCTCATGAGTGACGCCGATATCATGTCGTTGGCTATTCAGGAAATGCAGCAATTGGGATTGGCTGATGCAGGAGCTGTTCTGGACGCCACAGTAATTCGCATGCCGAAGGCATACCCAGGATATTTTGGCGAATCTTATGAGAAATTTGATCTTATCAGGGCATACTTGGATCAAATTCCCAACCTTTTCTTGATTGGGCGTAACGGTATGCACCGTTATAATAATCAGGATCATTCGATGCTTTCGGCCAAATTGGCTGCGCAAGCAATATTGAGGGGTGCAGGTGACAAAAGTTCAATTTGGGCTGTCAATATTGATGATGAGTATCATGAAGAATCGAAGTAATAGTTTCGGTGTGAGCCGTGACGCGCATTGATGAACGAAATTGTAGGCCAGCGACAAACGCGCCGCCCTAGACTTCTGGCGATCGAGTGGTTGGCGCTTTTCTCAGCCTATGTGCTGATTGCCGGTAGTGTATTTGGTTTGAGGATATACATGCCGGATCGAGGGGCGGCATTATTTTCGTTCGAGCACTACCTGCTGCCATTGGCGGCTGTTATTGTTGTTGGTGTCTTCTGGGGGCGTGGGAGCGTTGATCTTAAAGCGGTCCAACTGCGGTGTCGTTTGTTGGCAAGCTTGGCATTTATTGTATTCTCTCATTTCAATATAAAGTTGTGGGCGCACTTGATCAATGAAACCAAGTGGGATGCGCAATTCAAAGCGATTGACCTGGATCTGCCGCTGCTGCAGCAAGCCTGTCTCTTCATTTCGGCCGCATTGAAATCTACGTTGTTTGGCTGGGACAGTGCATATCATGACGTTTTTGTAGGCATGTTCGTGCTTGCAATCATTGTCGCTGCATTCGATGGTGCCGCGGCATTGGAGCGACTTGTCACACTAATTGGTGCTGTGCTTGTATTTGGTGGTCTGTCGTATCTGCTCGCGCCAGCGTTTGGACCATTCATCTTCGACATAAATCGCAGCCCTGTGCAACAGTTGATGTTGTCTTTTCAGTTGAGCTTCATTGACTCAGGCGGGGCGAACTATTCAGGGGAGAACTTCATCATGCCGTTGGGTGCGATGCCCTCTTTACATGTCGCGCATGGTTGGGTATTGACTTGGGTAGTTGCACGGATGCATGTTTGGATAGGTGTTTTGTTTGCACTGACTCTGATTTTTATCGGTGCTGAGGCAGTGGCATCGAAATGGCACTATCTCGTAGATATCCCAGTTGGACTGGCGGTTGCAGCGCTGTCGAAGTGCTTTGTGCGGCATTTTTTGCCCCAAGCTGGTTCAGCGAAATCAATGCAGCGTGCTTGAGTATGAGGTATGACCGAACTAAATGCCATGTGTTTTTGAAATTGAGGTTGATTGATACGCTCTGATTTGAATGCATAACTCTATTGCAAACTCAATTAATGATCGCTGCGTTGACGCGGCAAGTGCGCTGTGCGCCGCGCTGCCTTTCTTGATCGCGTTCAGTCAAACACCAAGCACTACCCTTTTTAACCAGTTGGCTGCATTTGCGGCTTGTGGCGCGACGCTCGTGCTCCTGCGTTGTCGTCGCAGCCCACCGTCGATCAGCTTGAATGCGGGAGTGTTGGCCGTCGCCATCCTGCTGGTCATGGGTGTCTACTCAAAGCTCGTAGGCGACCTGCATGCTGTACTCAATTGGTCGTATGTCGCTATGACAGGGGCAGGGCTGGCAGTGCTTTTCGCAGCGCAACAAATCGACAGCTCTGAGCGCGAGCGCTGTTGGGCCAATTTGTCCTGGGCTATGTTGGCGGCAGGCCTTGCGAGCGTCGTGGTAGCTGTTGTGCAGGTCTTTGCACCCGGCCTTGCAGATGGTGACTGGATTGCCCGCTCCGGATTGCCAGGCCGCGCCATCGGCAATATGCGTCAGCCGAATCACCTTGCGAGCCTGTTGATGTGGTCTTGCATCGCTACGGTGTACCTTGCGGAGTCCGGGCTCCTTGGCAGGCGGGGGCGTTTGGCTATGGCTGCCTTGCCATCTGCTTTGTTGGGATTGGTGTTTGGGGTGGTGCTTAGCGCTTCGCGGACCGGGATGCTGGCCGTGCTGCTGCTGGCCTTGTGGGCGCTGCTGGACCGATCCCTGTCGGCACGCAGTCGCTGGAGCTTGCTGGCCACACCCTTAATGCTGGCGCTCAGTTGGGCGTTCTTGAGTTGGTGGGCGCACAGCCACGCGCAGGTGTTTGGTGCCGAGTCGCGACTGGCCGAGGGCGCCGGCTCGCCCTCGCGGCTGGCGATTCTGTCCAATGCCCTGGACCTGCTGCAGCGCTATCCGTGGTCTGGTGTGGGGGTCGGTGAATTCAATCTGGCCTGGACGATGACGCCGTTTCCTGACCGCCCCGTGGCCTTTTTTGACCACACCCATGACCTGCCGATGCAACTGCTGGTCGAGCTTGGTTTGCCGTTGGGCTTGCTGGTTCTGGCCTTGCTGGGCACGGCATTGTGGAAAGCCTGGCGCTATGCCTATGCGGCCAGCGGCAGCGAGGCCCGCATTGCTCGCAGCGCCTTGATGATGGTGCTGATGATCGGTCTGCACAGCCTGCTTGAGTATCCGCTGTGGTATGCCTATTTCCTGTTGCCAACCGCCTTTGCGCTAGGCATTTGTAGTCCACGTGAGACCTTGCGCCTGGCCGCTGACGTGCGGCCTGCGCGATGGCCGCGTGTTGCAGGCGCAATGCTACTGCTGGGTTCGGCCTACGCGGCGTGGGACTACAACAAGGTCGTCGTCATCTATGCGCCGCCCGCTGGTGCGGCGTCTCTGGAGGAGCGCATCGCCATCGGCCAGCGCAGCCTGTTCTTCTCGACGCAGGCCGACTACGCGGCGGCGACAAGCTTCAGCCCTGGGCCAGAGGCACTGGCGGCCGCCAAGCGAACAGCGCATAACCTGATTGATGCGCGTCTGATGATGGCCTGGGCAAAGTCTTTGCACGCGACCGGTGATACCGACAGGGCGCGCTATGTGGCCGCACGGCTGCGTGAATTCAGAAATGCCGCAGCCAAGGAGTGGTTCGAGGAGTGCGAGACGTTGGCGCCTGGCGCGCCCCGGCCTTTCCAATGCGATCCACCGCAGCGCGAGTACAGCTATCGCGAGATGCGTTGAACGAACGGTGTTGCAGGCTTAGTCCTGCGCCACCCAATCACCCGACTTGCCCCCGTGTTTTTCCAGCACACGAATCGCTTCCATGACCATGCCGCGGTCGGCGGCCTTGCACATGTCGTAGATGGTGAGCAGGCCCACCTGCACTGCGGTCAGCGCTTCCATCTCGACGCCTGTGCGACCCAACGTCTCCACCTGAGCGATGCAGCGCACCAGACTGGCCGCCTCGTCAATCTCGAATTCGACGGCGACGCGGGTGATGGGCAGCGGGTGGCACAGCGGGATCAGATCGGCGGTGCGCTTGGCGCCTTGGATCGCGGCAATGCGGGCCACGCCGAGCACGTCGCCCTTCTTCGCCTGGCCCGAGCTGATCAAGGCCAGCGTGGCCGGCAGCATGCGGATCTGACCAGCCGCGCGGGCGATGCGGTGGGTTTCCTGTTTGGCGCTGACATCGACCATATGGGCCTGGCCATGCGCATCGAAATGGGTGAGTGGCGACTGGGGGGGGGCGGAGCTGCTCATGGGCGCCTGTCGTGAAGTGTCGGTGCGTGACCAATGCCGCCCACCGTGCGGGCAGCAACAATAGGGAAACCTGTTCGCTGTCATCATAGCGACCGGCTTGCGCCTGCCGCGGCCCTGCGTTTTTCCGGAGATCTGCTTGAAACCCTTGATGTCTGCACTGCGTCTGCCGCGTCGTCCCTTGATCAGCGTGTTGGCCGCCTCTTTGCTTTGGAGCGGCGCTGCACCGGCGCAGGTCAATCTGCCGGCGCTGGGCGATTCGGTGTCGGGCGAATTCGACGTCAGCACCGAGAAGCGGCTGGGTGACCAGATCATGCGCCAGATTCGCCTCGATCCCGACTATCTTGAGGACCCGCTGCTGCTCGAGTATGTGCAGCAAACCTGGCTGCCGCTGGTGGCAGCGTCCAAGCGGCAGGGCAATATCGCTGACGACACCTCGGAGCGCTTCGCCTGGGAAACCTTTCTGATCCGCGACAAGAGCGTCAATGCCTTCGCCTTGCCGGGCGGCTTCGTCGGCGTTCACCTCGGCCTGATCGCGATGACGGTCTCACGCGATGAGCTGGCATCGGTGCTGGCGCATGAGCTGTCGCACATCACGCAGCGCCATGTGGCACGGCGCATCGTCGGCGACTCGCGCAATAGCCTGCTGGCCACGGCGGGCATGGTGCTGGGGCTGATCGCGGCGTCCAAGGCGGGCAGCATCGATCTGGCCAATGCGGCCATCGTCGGCTCGCAGGCAGCGGCCGCGCAGGCCTCGCTGAATTTTTCGCGCGATATGGAGCGCGAGGCTGATCGCGTCGGCTTCAATGTGCTGGTCGAGGCCGGTTTCAAGGGCGCGGGCATGGCGTCGATGTTCGAGCGCATGGAGCAGGCCTACCATCTGATGGACAACGGCAGCTACCCCTACCTGCGCTCCCACCCGCTGACCACCGAGCGCATTGGCGATGCGCGTGCCCGCCTTGGTGCTGGCGCGCCGGAGTGGCCGCAGAGCGTCGCCGAGCATGTGCTGATGGCAGCACGCGCGCGGGTGCTGATGGACCCCCGTGCCGAGTTCTGGGCCCAGCTGCAGAACATGGATGCCGGCGTGCGCCAGAACGATGTGATGGCGCAGCTGGGCGCGCGCTATGCCAGCGCCCTGGCCTCGATCAAGATGCGCGACTGGGCTCGCGCCGAGTCCGCGATGCAGACGGCGCAATCGCTGCTGGCCACGCTGAAACCCGATGCCCGGGCGCAGCGGGCGATGGTTTTCCTGCGTGCTGAACTGGCGCAGGCGCAGGAGAAAACCGAATCCGGCTTTTCAGCACTGGCCAGTCTGTCTGGCGACAAGTCGCGCGCGATGATGGTGCAGCGGGCCGAACTGGCCGTCGTTGACGGACGAGCCGAACGCCTGCGTGAAAGTGCAGAGACCTTGCAGACCCATGTCAGCCTGCAGCCGCAGGATGCCCAGGCCTGGGGGCTGCTGGCCAAGCTGTGGACCAAGCTCGATCAACCGCTTCGTGCGGTGCGCGCCTTGGGTGAGACGCGTGCGGCCGTCGGCGACCTCAATGGCGCCATCGACCGGCTGCGCTCAGGGCTGCGCCAGTCGAGGGGGCGCGATGTCGATCAGATCGAGGCCGCTGTGATCGATGCGCGCTTGCGTAGCCTGCTGTACGAGCGGCGCCAGTTGTTGGAGGAGCTGTACCGCCGCGGCGTGCCTCCGGGCACGGAACTGCCCAATCTTCGTTGAGGAGCGCCCCTGCACTTGAGCAGCTGCGCTTCAGTCGCCGCTGACGAACAGCCGCTCAATCAGCACGTCGATCAACATGCCGCACAGGCTGTAGATCAGCGAGCCGATCAAGGCCGCGGCGAAGCCGGATACCGAGAAGCCCTCCAATACCTCGGCCGCTGCCCAGAACATCAGCGCGTTGATGACGAAGAGAAAAAGCCCGAGGCTCAGCACCGTCACCGGCAGGGTCAGCAGCACCAGCAAGGGACGCAGCAAGGTGTTCAGCAAACCCAGCACCAGCGCCGCAATCAGGGCCGAGCCAAAACTCTTCACCGAGACGCCAGGGTAAAGGTGGGCCACCAGCAGCAGGGCGGCGGCGAGCAGCATCCAACGCAGCAAGGTTTTCATGCCGCAAGCATAACGGCCGCTGCCGGATCGGCGCGCCCGGTATCAATCAGTATTGATCAATCGCAGCATCATTCGCCCGCACAAGCCGCTTGTTATCGAGACCCGGGCATGCCCGACGTGAGCTGCCGTGGCGCATCACCTGCTCCCCGCGTGCCGGAGGCGAAGTGGCCGGAAGCATGCAGAGTGATGCAGCGCCGCGACAAACCCCTCGCCATGGGGCTTTTTACTTGTGTCTAAGGGTCTTCTAGGCCTTGCAAAGCCTTCTCAATGCAGAAGGTGCGCAGTACCATTGCCTGCGCAGGGTGCTAGAGAGAAATGAAGGACAGACCTTCGCCCGGGCCCGGCACATCAACAAACCTTTGATGGAGAGAATCGAAATGGCAACTGCGAAGAAGGCCGCGCCTGCGAAGAAGGCGGCTCCGGCCAAGAAGGCGGCAGCCCCGGCGAAGAAGGCCGCGGCACCCGCGAAGAAGGCTGCACCTGCAAAGAAGGCCGCTCCGGCGAAGAAGGCTGCTCCGGTCAAGAAGGCCGCAGCACCCGCCAAGAAGCGCACGCCCAATGCTGCCTTCATGAAGGCCCTGACCCCCAGCGCAGCGCTGGCGGCCATCGTCGGCTCGGCACCGCTGCCGCGCACCGATGTGACCAAGAAGGTCTGGGAATACATCAAGAAGAACAAGCTGCAAGATGAGGTGCAGAAGCGCATCATCGTGGCCGATGCCAAGCTGAAGGAAATCTTCGGCAAGGCCAAGGCCGATATGTTCGAGATGACCAAGCTGATCAACAGCCACCTGAAGTGATCAGGGTTTGAGCGCAGGCTTCAGGGCCGGCGCTTCAAGCGAGTCAAAGCCCGGTTCTGCCGGGCTTTTTTGCGTCTGCGGCGAGTCGCTGACGGGCCTCAGCCGAGCATCTGGCGCAAGACGGCTTCGAGCCGTGGCACATCGATCGGCTTGGTCCAGTAGTCGCAGAAGCCGGCGGCGAGCGCTGTGGCGGTCTGTTCATCAAGGGCATCGGCAGAGAGCGCCACACAGCGTGGTGCGGCGTCGCCGTGCCGGGCCTGGATCTCGGCCAGCAGCTGCAGGCCATTCATGTCGGGCAGATTCATGTCGATCAGCAGCAGCGCGGGTGCCAAAGATTGCAACAGGCTCAGCGCCTGGGCGCCGTCTTCGGCGCATTCCAACTGCCAGCCCGGCAGGCGGCGGAACACTTCTTCCATCAACACGATGTTGATGCGATCGTCTTCGACGTAGAGAACAAGCCGGTTGGCCGAGAAACTGGACATGGGTGGGGGCGGGAGTCTTTGCGCAAAGCGCGAGGCGCACGATAGCAGCGAAATGCAGGCGTAACCGTGCCTTCAGTCAAATCTGCGCCGCAGCGTAGTGCTTGCCGGCGTGGCAGCCGATGCCCATCAGCACGAAAAGCCGGGCATTCGTGAAATATGAGGGCACGAGCACCACCCCTGAACCGGGGGAGTCATCGAATCTAGGACTTACCCCTAATTACACTGGCAACACTTCAGCAATGGATCGCGGCACACCGCGATTACCACTGCACAGCCGACGCAATGCACGCATCGCATCGGCGCCAGAACTACAAGGGAACGGTCCACATGTCTTTGATTGCCTCGCTCGCTTTGGCGGCGTCCAGTGTCACGCTGCCCCATTGCTCCTGGGACAAGCCGGGCGTCAATCCCTTCATGGGTGATCTGGTCGCGGCCGTTGATCACTATCCGGATATCCCCAAGGCCGTGCGTGTGAAGCTGCAGGCACGGATGCAGGCGCGCAGCTACGACGAGATCGTCAGCATCCAGCGCGATGGCATCAATGGGCGGGCCCGCTATGGCGCCGAGATCACCGACATGCACTTCGGCAGCGGCAGCGTTTGTCGCACCGTCAGCCGGGCCAAGTGGACCGTCAGCGCCGTCGAGCGCGGCCTGGTCTATTGCGAGGATGGCCATTGCATCCTGGTGCCCACCGTCTGCCGCAATGTCAGCCGCATCAAGCGTTTGACGGCACAACCGACCGCGGTGGCGCCGGCCCAAGCTGCACATATCGCCTCAGCCGAACAGACCAATGACGAGCTGCCGCTGGAGATCGAGCCGCCAGCCGCTGGTGTGATCGGCGGCGGCGCGCCGGCGATGCCGGGCAGCTTTGCGCAGACGGCCAATCTGCCCAGCAGCGATGGCGGCGGCATTCTTGGCGGTTCGTCGGGCAATCCGGCCCCGCTGGGCGGTGGCAGTCTGCCGCCGCTGCCGACGACCAGCGGCACGCCACCGCTGCCGATCGGCCCGCTGGACAAGAATCCGCCGCCTATTCCGTCAGTGCCCGAGCCGCAGACCTGGGCCATGCTGGCAGCCGGCCTGCTGCTGGTGGTGTGGATGGCGGCCAAGCGCCGCCGCTGAATCCGCCGCAGAACGAGAGGCGCTGAGCGCCTCAGCGCTTGGCCAGCAATGGCTTCAGATAGCGCCCTGTGTGGCTGCCCGCGTGTTCGGCCAGCTGTTCCGGCGTGCCGGCCAGCAACAACTGACCCCCGCCCGAACCGCCCTCCGGGCCCATATCGATCAGCCAGTCGGCCGTCTTGATCACATCGAGGTTGTGCTCGATGACGACGATGGTGTTGCCCGCATCGCGCAGCTGATGCAGCACCTTGAGCAGCAGCGCGATATCGGCGAAGTGCAGGCCGGTGGTCGGCTCGTCAAGGATGTAAAGCGTGCGGCCGGTGTCGCGCTTGGAGAGCTCCAGCGCCAGCTTGACGCGCTGCGCCTCGCCGCCGGATAGCGTGGTGGCGCTCTGGCCCAGGCGCACATAGCCGAGGCCGACATCGAGCAGGGTCTGCAGCTTGCGCGCCAGATTTGGCACGGCGTTGAAGTAGCCGTAGGCCTCTTCCACCGTCATGCCCAGCACCTGGGTGATGTTCTTGCCCTTGTAGAGCACTTCCAGCGTCTCGCGGTTGTAGCGCTTGCCGTGGCAGACGTCGCAGGGCACGTAGACGTCGGGCAGAAAGTGCATCTCCACCTTCAGCACGCCGTCGCCCTGGCAGGCCTCGCAGCGGCCGCCGGCCACATTGAAGCTGAAGCGGCCCGGGCCGTAGCCGCGTTCGCGCGCCATCGGCATCTCGGCAAACAGCTCGCGGATTGGCGTGAACAGCCCCGTGTAGGTGGCCGGGTTGGAGCGCGGCGTGCGGCCAATCGGCGACTGGTCGACGTTGATCACCTTGTCGAAGGCGTCCATGCCCTCGATCTCGTCGTGCGCGGCCGGGTCCTGGTGGCTCTGATAGAGCTTCTTGGCGACCGCGGCATACAGCGTGTCATTGACCAGCGTGCTCTTGCCCGAGCCGGACACGCCGGTCACGCAGGTCAAGAGGCCGACCGGGAACTCCACCGTCACGCCCTTCAGATTGTTGCCGCGGGCGTTGACGATCTTCAGCGTGCGACCATCGGCCGCCAGCTGATGGCGCTGGCGTGGCACCTCGATGCGCTCGGCGCCGCTCAGATAGCGGCCGGTCAGTGACTCGGCATTGGCTGCGACCTGCTCGGGCGTGCCCTGGGCGATGATGCGCCCGCCGTGGACGCCGGCGCCGGGGCCGAGGTCCAGCACATAGTCGGCGGCGCGGATCGCGTCCTCATCGTGCTCGACGACCAGCACCGAGTTGCCCAGATCGCGCAGCCGACGCAGGGTGGCGATCAGGCGGTCGTTGTCGCGCTGGTGGAGGCCGATCGAGGGTTCGTCCAGCACATACATCACACCGGTCAAGCCCGAACCAATTTGCGACGCCAGCCGGATGCGCTGGGCCTCGCCGCCGGACAGCGTGTCGGCGCTGCGATCCAGGCTCAGGTAGTTCAGCCCGACATCGTTCAGAAAGCGCAGTCGCGCGCCAATCTCGCGGATGACCTTGTCGCCGATCTCGGCCTTGGCGCCCTTGAGCTTCAGGCCTTCAAAATAGGCCAGGGCGTCGCGCAGCGTTGCATGCTCGACTTCATAGATCGGCCGGCCCTTGAAGCCGGGCGGGGCATCGGCCGGCTGCAGCACCACATGGCGGGCCTCACGGCGCAGCCGCGAGCCCTCGCAGGCCGGGCAGCATTTGGCCGCCATATAGCGGGCCAGGTCCTCGCGCACCGCGGTTGAATCGGTTTCCTTGTAGCGCCGGGCGAGATTCGGCAGGATGCCTTCGAAGGGATGCGAGCGCTTGACGCTGCGTTTCTTGCCGTTGGCGGCCTCGGCCTGATAGATGAACTGGATCTCTTCGCTGCCCGAGCCATGCAGCAGCACCTGGCGGGCCTGTTCGGGCAGCTCCTCGAAGGGCAGCTCGATGTCGAACTGGTAATGCGCGGCCACCGCCTCCAGCGTCGAGAAGGTGTAGGCATTGCGACGGTCCCAGCCCTTGACCGCACCGCTGGCCAGGCTCAGCGTCGGAAAGGCGACGACGCGCTCGGGATCGAAATCGGTGACTTGGCCCAGGCCTTCGCAGCTGGGGCAGGCGCCGACCGGCGAATTGAACGAGAACAGCCGCGGTTCCAGTTCGGGCAGCGAGTAGCTGCACACCGGGCAGGCGAACTTGCTGGAGAAAATGGTTTCGGTCGCGCTGTCCATGTCCAGCACCAGCGCACGGCCTTCGGCCAGACGCAGCGCCGCTTCGAAGCTTTCGGCCAGACGCTGGCGCAAGGCGTCGGCGCCGCCCTCGCGACGCAGCTTGATGCGGTCGACCACCACATCGATATCGTGCTTCTCGGCCTTCTTCAGCGCCGGGATGTCCGGCGCCTCGACAGTGACGCCATCGACGCGAAAGCGCACATAGCCCTGCGCCTGCAGATCCTGGAACAGCTCGACGAATTCGCCTTTGCGATCGCGCACCACCGGCGCCAGCAGCATCAGCTTGCTCTCGTCGGCCATGGCCAGCACCGCATCGACCATCTGGCTGACGCTCTGCGCCTCCAACGGCAGATGGTGGTCCGGGCAGAAAGGCGTGCCGGCGCGGGCATAGAGCAGGCGCAGATAGTCGTGAATCTCGGTGACGGTGCCCACCGTCGAGCGCGGGTTGTGGCTGGTGGCCTTCTGCTCGATCGAGATCGCTGGTGACAGGCCTTCGATCATGTCGACATCGGGCTTGTCCATCAGCTGCAGGAACTGCCGCGCATAGGCCGACAGGCTCTCGACATAGCGGCGCTGGCCTTCCGCGTACAGCGTGTCGAACGCGAGGCTCGATTTGCCCGAGCCGGACAGGCCGGTGATCACCACCAGCTGGTTGCGCGGCAGGTCCACATCGATGTTCTTCAGATTGTGGGTGCGGGCGCCGCGCACCCGGATCATCGGCGCTTCCGAGGCAGCAGGGGGGCGGGTGTCGGCGTTGGACATGGAGGGCGCGCTGTGCAGGCTTGAGGGGAAACCCGACATCATAGGCCGATGGGCCCGAATGACGCCAGCCGCAGCCAGGGCGCTGCTGCCAGCGTGCTGTCAGGGGGCTTCGCGATGGGCGTCTTCATCGGCCTGGCAAGGCAGCTGCAGCAGCACGCAGAGCCCGACACCGGACCCGCTCAGCGGCGGCAGTGGCGAGTCCTGCAGATCGATCTGCCCCCCCAGACGTTGCACGACGCTGGCCACGATGGCCAGGCCCAGGCCGGAGCCGCTCTGTGCTTGGTCGGGCAGGCGGTAGAAGCGGTCGAACACCCGTTCGCGGGCTTCGGCCGGAATGCCCGGGCCATGGTCGGCAATGCTCAGCTGTGCCAGGCCAGCGGCGGCAGTGAGGCGGACCTGGACCAGACCGCCCGGCGGGCTGTACTTGATCGCATTGGTGATCAGGTTGTCCAGCATCGAGATCAGGCTCTCGCGTGGAGCGCCGATGGCGATGCCGTCGGCGGCCTCGCAGTCCAGCTCGATGCCGCGCTCGGCTGCCAGCAGGGCCAACTGGGCCAGGCGCTCGCGCAGCAGCTCGTCCAGCATCACCGGCTGGGCGGGGGCCGTGCCGTCAACCGCGGCATCGCTGCGCATCAGCGCCAGCAGCTGGCCGACCAGGTGGTTGGCACGCTCACCGCCGCGCAGCACACCGTCCAGCAGGGCCTGGGCATGGGCACCGCTCACATGGGCTTGCAAGGCCTCGGCATGGACGCGCATCGTGGCCAGCGGGGTGCGCAGCTCGTGCGCGGCATCGGCAATGAAGCTGCGCTCACGGGCCACGCTCTCGCGTACCCGGCGCAGCAAGCGGTTCACCGCATTGAGCATGGGGCGCAGCTCGCGGTGGCGGGGCGCATAGGCCAGCGGGGACAGGTCTTGCCCACCACGGCTGGCGATCTCCGCGCTGACCCGCCGCCAGGGCCGCAGCGCCAGCCGCACCGAGGCCCAGGCCGGCAGCACCAGGAGCGGCAGGCTGACCAGCAGCGGCAGCACCAGGAAACCGTGCGAATTCATCGCCATCAGCAGATCGGCGATGCTGCCCGGCAGCAGCAGCGTCACGCGGGTATTGGAATGCTGCGATTGCTTGGTCAGCGCGCGCCAGCGCCGGCCATCGCGTTCGACCAATTGCACCCCATCGCCGGGCGGCGTGTAGACGACGCCTGGCTCACCTGGCGTCGCATAGACCAGCTGATCGCCGCGCCAGACCACCATGGCCATGCGCAGTGCCTCGATGTCTTCGACGCCGTCCTCCAGGCGCTGGAACATATCGATGTGGTGCAGCACCTGCTGCAGCTGCTCGGGCTGGTCGCGCAAGGCCTCGGTGACGGCGATGATGGATTCGAAGCGATGGCCGCTGTCGAACACGCTGGTGTCGTGCAGGGTTTCGGTCGCCACGTAGGCGATCAGCCCCAGCCAGAGCAGCAGCACCAAGAGGCCCTGGGCCAGCAGCAGCCGGCGCAGCACCGAGGGCTCGCGCCAGCGCAGCAGCAGCAGCTTGAAAGTCCTCAGCACGGGGCGGCGCGGTTCAGGCGGGCCGCTGGCGATCGATCACATAGCCAACGCCGCGAACCGTGCGGATATAGCCCTCGCCGATCTTCTTGCGCAGATTGGACATGTGCACATCCAGCACATTGCTGTCGCCGGCGCCGCCGGGCAGCACCTGCTCCTCCAGCATGCGCCGGGTCAGCACGCGGTCGGCACGCTTGAGCAGGGCGGCCAGCAGCTGGAATTCGCTCTTGGACAAATCCACCGGCGCGCCCTGCACGCTGACCCGCATCGTCGGCTCATGCAGGGCCAGGCCGCGCAGCTCGATCGAATCGTCCTCATGGCCATAGCTGCGCCGCACCAGCGCACGCACCCGCGACACCAGCTCGGCCAGCGCAAAGGGCTTGACCATGTAATCGTCCGCCCCGCCGTCGAGCGCGCGCAGCCTTTCGTCCAGCGCGTCACGAGCGGTGAGTATCAGCACCGGCAGGCGCTGCTTGTCGCGGCGCAGCTGGGCCAGCAGCGTCAGTCCATCCCCATCGGGCAGGCTCAGATCGAGCAAGAGCAGATCCGGTGGCGATTGCGCCAGCGCCTGCGCCGCTTCGGCCAGGCGGCGCACCCAGACCACGCTCAGCCCCTGGTCGACCAGGGCCATGCGCACCCCGTTGCCGAGGTCCAGATCATCTTCCAACAACAACACCTTCATGGCCCGGATTGAAACCGGGCCCGCGCGGGATTTCGGAAGTCATGTTGTGGCGGCTTCCTTCAGCAAAGCTTCAGCCAAGCTTTGGCTGGCCTTCAGCCAGTCTCTCCAGACTGCAAGGCATCGGTGCTGCAGGCCCTCTGCCCGGCAGTCCGTTGAACAGGAACGGTGGCCCAGCAGCACGGTTCTTGTTGATGTCCAGAGATTGCTGCTTGATCTGACTATGTTTCCCAGGAGGAATTCATGAATCGCACTACCGCCCTGTCTGCCCTGTCCACGCTGGCCGCCGCCGTGCTGGCCCTGTTCAGCCTGTCGGCCCAGGCCGCTGACGAGGTCGGGCCTTATGCGGGCGCGGCCATCGGTCGCGGCAGCTTGAGCCTGCCCGATGCCAGCGTGCCGCTGAAAGACAAGGATGGCCGCGACACCAGCTACAAGCTCTTCGGCGGTTATCGTCTGAACGAAAACTTCTCGCTCGAAGCCGGCTATGCGCGCCTTGGCAAACTCGGTGAAACCGCCACCATCGGCGGCACCGATCTGCGCCAGCAGGGCACGGCCAGCAGCCTCTACGCGGTGGGCGTCGGCCGCCTGCCGGTCAATGAACAATTCGCCTTCACCGGCCGGCTCGGCCTGGCCCGCAACAAGGTGTCCGGTACCAACGTTCTGCCTGCCGCTGACAGCCTGCAAGGCAGCAAGAACAACGTCGTCTGGGGCTTGGGCGCCGAGTACAAGCTGAGCAAGACGGTGGCACTGACGGCCGACTACGACAACTACGGCAAGGTGTCCGACAAGGTCAAGGCCAGCACCTTGATGCTGGGCATCAAGACCAGCTTCTGAAGCTGGCGCGCCCTTGGCATCAGTTGCGCAGCCTCATCGAGGGCTGGTAGCGGCGGGCCAGGGCAGCCACAGCGCGACAGATGCGCCACGGCCGGAGTTGCCGCGAACTGCGGTGCGAACGTCCAGTAACTCAAGAATTTCCTTGGTCAGCCCATGCATCTGCGCGCGCTTGGCTCAGTCGGCGTCGGTCTGTCCTTGGCACAAAGGCGGCTTGCAAATGACCAACTGCTGTTTGCCGTCGAAGTCGGCGCAGCCGTCCGGACCGAGAATCGAACGTCTCGGTCAGCCGCGCACTGTGCTCGATCACCAGCGCGTCGAAAGGCAGTCTTCGACTAGCAGCAAATCCGCCGCGCAGTGGCTTCTGACCATGGCACAGGTGGCGCAGCGCAAGTTGACGGCAGTGCAGGCGATGGACTAGCCGCCAAAGAGGTGGCCGCGGCGTGGCCTGGGCCAATGCTGAGTGATTCCGGAGCGGGGCCCCTCAGCAGGCCGTGGCCATCAATCGCTCGATGGTGTCAACCAGTTGTACCGGGCTGAAGGGTTTCAGCAGGTATTCGTCGGCCCCGGCAGCCAGGCCGGCTTCCCTATCCTTCTGCTGGCCGCGGGCCGTCAAGAGAATCAGCTTGATGTGGCGCAGCACATCGTCACACTTGAGCCGCGCGCAGGCTTGTAGACCATCGATATCGCCCGGCATCATGACGTCCATCACGATGAGGTCGGGCTGTAGGCTGGCGGCCATTGCCAGCGCTGTGCTGGCATCGCTGGCATCGCTGGCCTCGTGGATCTCGTAGGCCTCGAATTCCATCGTCATGCGGATCAGCTTACGAATATCGGGCTGGTCCTCAACGATCAGGATGCGCTTCATGGGGCCTCCTTGCCTGCCCACGGCCCGTGCAATTGCATCAGGTTTATCATTTGTAGCCATTTGTATCCACGGCGACAAGGAATTCCGTCACACTTTGAGCCGAGCAAGCGTGTTGAGTGCGCGCTGCTTGAGCGGCTTCGGGCGTACGCCGAGAATGAAGACCTATGCAAAGCCATGAAAGCAACAGCGCCGTGAGCGACGAAAAGCGTCAACGCAAGTCCTGGCTTGACGGCTTCATGGCCTATCCGCTGCCTGCTGGCCTGGGCGAAGCTCAGGTGCGCAGCAATATCGTGCTGCTGGATCAGCGGCTCTATGCGCTGTGGTGCCTGGGCGAGAACCTGATCTTTGCCTGGACGCCCACGGCGCGGGGCATCACCGTGCTGCTGGCACCGCACACCTTGCTGATTGAGTTCATCGCGGCCGCAGACTCAGCCGCCGACAAGCGGCGCCGCGAACAGCTGCTCGAAACACTGCTGGCGCGCCAGGAGCATCTGGATGCGGCCGCCTTTGAAGCGACGGCGCTGGAGCTGGGCCTCAGCCCCCAGCATGTGCCGCTGCCGTTCTCGCCAGGCGAGGGCCTGGGGCTGCCGCTGGTGGCCGCGGTGGTGGAGCGTTATGGCATCCGGCTGGTCGAGGACCGCGCGGTCATCCTGCTCGATGCGGTCGGTTTCTCGCTGCTGTCGCCGCTGGAGCAGGTGGTGCAGCTGAACAGCCTGTCCTGCTCGGTCAATGCGGCCTACGCCAAACTGCTGGACCGCGAGATCAATATCAATTTCGCCCGCACCACCACCGGCGACGGCTTCTACATCTGGAACCGCATGCGCGGCATCGCCGCCAATGTGGAGCTCTATCAGCTGATGCAGTTCATCCTGGCCGATAACGCCCTGGCCCGCGAGCGTGCCGGCGGCAAGGGCAAGGCACCGCAGCTGCGCGCCTGCTTCCATGTCGGCTCGCATTACGAGTTCTACCAGTCTGAGGGCCTGAACCCGACCTCGTTCAGCTACCTGGTCGGCCAGGTGACGATCGAACTGGCGCGGATGATCGAGCGCGCGCTGCCAGGACAGATCCTGGTTGGCAAATTCCGCACCATGATGCGTGACGAGAGCGATGGCTCGCAGAAGCTGGTCGATAGTGTCGACTTTGTCGAGCACATGCGCGGGCCCATGCAGAAGCTCGGCGGCTTGCCGCTCGGCGGCGCCGAGATCGACGAGATCGCCTGCTATCTCACTGGTCAGCGCGCCGGCGGGCGCGAGTTTGGCCTCAATGAGTACGAGATCACCGACAAGCACGGCCTGCAGCATCGCGTTTACAACGCCAAGCTGAATATCCACCGCCGCGACGGCGAGCCCATCTATCTGGGCCTGCGCGACGAAGACCTGCGAGACTTTGAGGGTCGGGTGGTGGCGAGTGCGGCAAGCCAGCCAGATAAACAAGAAGAGGCCGCGCCAGGTGCTGAGCGCTGATGCCCAGACACGGGGCGGCCGGCCAGGGGCGCGATGAGGGAGATAGCGTGATGAGCATGGGCAAGACGGGGCTCACGGCCAAGGCGCAGCTGTGCGTTCAGCGTGCGGCTGTGCTGTTTGCATTGGCGCTGGTGGCCTGCGGTGGGGGCGGCACGGGCACTGCGGTCACCGAGTCACCGGCCGGCAGCACCTGCAAGAACGCCCGAATCCAAGCCAGCACGACGGCACAGGTGGGCCGCAATGCCGAGCTGAGCGTGTTGGGCTGTGCCGGTGCTGCGCTGTCTCAGCTGCAGTGGCGTCAGACGGCCGGTCCTGCCTTGACGCTGATGTCGGCGCGCTCGCAGGCCATCAGCATCGAACCCACCGAGGCGGGCAGCTATCGATTCGAAGTCGGCTATGTCGATGCAGCCGGCGCCCTTGGCAGCAGCACGATCGACCTGAGCGTGGCGCCCGCGCCGGCTGCTCCCGCACTGATCGTGCGCGGCGAGCCCTCGGTGTGGAGCGGCGGGCAGCTGTCGCTGCGCGCCTGGATGCCCGGACTCAGCGAGGCAGAGCGCAGCAGTGCCAGCGTGCAGTGGAGCGTGCTGTCGGGGCCGTCCACGACACTGGCCGAAGCCAAGAGCTGGCGGCTGATCTTCAGCGCGCCGCAGGTCACGCAGGACAGCCTGCTGCAGCTGCGCGTCGCGGTCACCCTGGCCGATGGGCGCAGTGCCAGCCAGGACTTCGGGCTGCTGGTGCAGGCGGTGGCGGCGCCGGTCAGCGGCGCGCTGTTTGGCAGCAGCAACCCGTCCTCACGGGTCTATGCCTACCGGGCTGACAGCCCCCATGCCGGCGCTTTGGCAGCCTGCATCTATCACCCGGCCCTGTCCGGCAGCACCGTGTGTCCACTCAGCCGCCTGCCTTTGCTGGGTCAGGAAGCCGGGGCAGTCGCGCCTAGCGTCGAGCAGGTGATGAACCGGGTGCTGGTGTCCAACGACTGGATGGGCGAGGTGTTCGAGAACTTTCTGCGCACGCAGGACGCGAACGGCGATTTCCGCCGCATGCTGGCGGCGACGACGGCCGTCGTCATCGGCGGCCGGGTCAGGCCGGCGTTTTACTGGAGCTACACCGGCGCCATCTATCTAGATGCCGACTTCCTCTGGCTCACCGCTACGCAGCGCGACAGCATCAGCGAGGTGCCCGATCCGCGCAGCGACTATGGCAGCGAGCTGGGCTTCACCACGCTGTGGCGCTATGTGAAGAACAACCAGTATGCCGGCGGCAGCTATCCGGTCCAGCAGCGCGGCAATCGCGACATCAGCCAGCTCAGCTACACGCTGGGCCGCCTGCTGTATCACGAGCTGAGCCATGCCGGGGACTTCGTGCCGCCGCGGGTGCATCAGGTGCTGCGCAGCGACCTGCCGGTCTGGCAGGCCGGCCCGGCCTTCACGCCATCCAACGATTTGCAGCAGCGACTGCCCTTCTTCTCGCAGGACATGGTCGGCCTGGGGCAGGTGCAGTTCTTTGGCCAGCCGGCGAGTGCGGCGCAGCGGGCCTGGACGCCGGTGGACATCACCGCCTTCTTCAGCAGCGACCGCGTCAATGACGACTACAGCTACTCGCTGCCGGTCGGTGCGACGGTGCCACGCGAGGATGCCGCCATGCTGGTCGAGGAGGCCATGATGCAGCTTCGCTACGGCGTCATGCGCGACTTTGCGATCACGCTGCCGTTGGCCAAGGGCGCCAGCAGCGCCGACCTGCTGGTGCACTGGGGCCAGCGCGGGCGCATCGGCGAGGCGGCGTTACGACCGCGGGTCGATCTGGTGCTGGGGCAGATCCTGCCCTGGCTGCAGGCCGACTTCAGTGCCGGTCTGGCCCCGGCGCAGGCACTGCGCGCGGGCCTGAGCTGGGGCGTCAATCTCGACCAGGCTGCCTTGGCGGCCGGGCAGGCGCGCGGGCTGACGGCTACTGAACGTCAGATCGAGGCCGAGCAGGCCAGCCGGCGTGGCGGCGAACAGGCGCGGCGCCAACGCGCTCAGACACTGCAGCACGGGGCCACGAGTTTCTAAAGCATGGAAATCCACGAGCACGGCGTCAGTTCAGGAGCCCGGCGCTGAGGCATGATCGCAGCTCTCGTATCACCGCTTGAGAGATGATGCTGGTCGATCAGACGTCTGCGCCATGAAGTCCTGGCTGCGTGTGCTGTTTGCAGCAGCCTGGCTCGGCGGCATGTTCGCCGCGGCGCCCGCTGCCGAATTGGTGCTTGCGGTGGATACCAGCACCGAGATGCCCTTGGCCCAGCTGAGCGGTAAGGATGTCGTGGATGGCCTGCATCATGACCTCGGCCTGGAACTGGCGCGTCGACTGCAGCGCAGGCCGCGCTTTCTGGCACTGCCGCGCATGCGCATCGTGCAGGCGCTGGAGCAGGGCGAGGCCGATCTGGTCTGCATCTATCTGCCGCCCTGGCTGCCGGGCCCACTGGACTGGAGCAAGCCTTTCATCCCGCAGGCCGATTGGCTGGTCAGCCGTACTGAAGCCAAACGCCCGCAGAGCCTGGCCGACCTGGTCGGCCAACGGATTGGCACGGTGCACGGCTTTTCCTATCCGGCCTTGAGCCAGGCACTGGGCGCCGGTCTGGTGCGCGACGACGCGCCCAGTTCAAGTGCCAATCTGCGCAAGCTGGCTCTCGGCCGCGTCCAGCATGCGGTGGTCAGCCAGCGCTTACTGGAATACACGCAGCGTGAGCGCCGCGGTTTGCTCGACCTGCATCCACCGCTGCTGATTAGCGAGGAACTGACTCAGTGTGCCCGCTCCCGCCGTTCTTCCGTCAGCCTGAACGATTTGAACGCAGCCATCGACGCCTTGGCGGCAGATGGCACGCTGAATCGGCTGCAGGCCCGCTACCGCTGAGCCCAGCCGGCCTTCCCTTTGCCGCTTACTTGAACTGATACTGAGCGCTCAGGTAGAAGAAGCGACCACGCGGATCGGTGTAGCTCGGGTCATAGCCAGACAGGAAGAAATAGGCCTGGTTGGAGAAGGGCGGGCTGGTGTTGCCGATGTTCTGGATGCCCGCGCGCAGCTTGAACTGCTGGTTGACCGCCCACCAGCCCGACACATCCCAGGTTGAGTAGGCCTTGACGCGGTTGGCCGCGACGACGGTGCCGTTGTCGGTGTTGATGGCCGAGTTCTGGTCGTCGTAGCCGGCCGAGTAGTTGTTGGCCAGGCTCAGGCCTACGGGGCCCTGCTCCCAGTCCAGCGTCAGGTGATGGCGCCAGCGCTGCACCACGCCCTTGGTGACGAATTTGCCGAGGTTGCTGATGTAGGGGTCGCCCGGGGCGTTCTGCAGTTTGGACTGCAGCACCAGCGTGCCGTTGAGCCGCGCGCCAAGCACGCCCCATTCGGTCTTGACGCCGTGCAGATCGAAATTCAGGTCCAGACCGCTGGCCTTTTGAGCGCCTCGGTTTTCCTTGCGCAGCTCGATATAGCAGATGCCGTTGTCCTCGGCGTCGTAGTCGCACAGGCCATCGTTCTGGCTGTAGCGGTGAACCAGATTGCCGTATTTGGCCAGGTTGCCGAGGATGATGTCGTCACCGATCTCGCTGATCAGGTCGGTGCGCTTGATGTTCCAGTAGTCCAGGCTCATCGTCAGCGAGCGGCTGGGTTCGAACACCGTGCCCAGCGAGAACTGCTGGCTGCGCTCGGGCTTGAGCTTGGCATTGCTGTAGCGGCGGGTGTTCCAGTTGTCGGCACAGACCGAGAGATCGTTGTCGTTCTCGGCGCAATAGACCGGGTCGGGCAGGGTAGACGTCGAGCTGTAGACGGTGGGCCGGTACAGATCGTTCAGCGAGGGCGCGCGGAAGCCGGTGCTGGCCGAGCCGCGGAACAGCAGGCTCTTGTCCGGCTGATAGCGCAGGCCCAGCTTGGGGCTGCTGGCGCCGCCAACGGTCTGGTAGTGGTCGTGGCGCAGCGCCAGCTGCATCTCCCACTGCTTGGCAAAGGGCACGAACAACTCGCCGTAGACGGCCGCGACACGGCGTGAATCGCTGGTTGCCTTGCCGCCCTCGGGTGCCCGGTCGTTGTTGATGTTGTCGGTCATCAGCAGCGCCGAGGGGGTGAAATCCGTGCGCTCATTGCGCAGCTCGCCACCGAGGGCCAGCATCACGTCGCCGCCGTCCATCTGGCCGATCGCCCGCGAGGCCTTGAAGTCCAGCGTGGTCATGGTGCCGCGGGCATGGCGGACTTCGTCGTTGACCTGGATGCTGTCGATCAAGGCCACGCCAGCGGCGCTGGACGGGCCGAAGGGATTGATGATGCCGCTTCGGATGCCCTGAATCAGCTTGTCGTAAAGCACATAGCCGTGCACGTCGCGGTCGCCCACCGTGTTCACGCTGCGATTCAGGCCGATGTCGTAGTCCCAGCCGGCGAGCGTGCCCATCATGCCGAGCACGAAACGCTGGCCGGTGCTGGTCAGCTCGCTGGTGCGGCGGCCTGCCTCGTTGAGGCGCATGCGCAGCTCAAGTTCGCCAGGGTAATCTTCGTCGAGCTGATCCAGTCCGGTGTTGGCCAGGGCCGGAATCATCTTGTAATTGATGTCGCCGGTGACTCGTGCCGACGACCCCACATAGCGCGTCTTGGCCTTGGCCAGCGAGAGCTCGGCATAGAGCTGATGATCCGGCGCGACCTGCAGGACGCCGCGGCTCAGCAGACTGATGTTCTTCGACTCCGGGTACAGCTCGGTGTCGCCCATGTAGTCATAGGTGCAAGCATCGACACCGCCCGTGCCGTCCGGCAGGTAGAGATTGGCCGGCGGTGCGCAATTCGGGATCGAGAAATTGATCAGGCGGTTGGTGATGGGCTTGCCGTTGATCGTGAAGCCGATGTCCTGCAGATGGTCGCGCTGCGTGCGGGTCAGGCGGATATTGGCTGGGCTGGTGAAGCTCGACAGCAGATGCCCCAGCCGCTCAGGGATCTTCAACTCGGGGATGAACTTGCGCTGTGAGGTGCTCAGGCGGCCGGTGTTTTGCAGGTCGAGCACGGCAAACAGGTTGTAGCCATCACGGGTGATGTTGCCGAAGCCGCCGGCCAGGCTGGCGGTCTGCTTGCCGGCACCGCCTTCCTGAGTTTTGCCGGCGTAGGCGCTCAGGTCAAAGCCCTGAAAATCCTTGCGGGTGATGAAGTTGATCACGCCACCGATGGCGTCGGTGCCATACAGCGCCGAAGCACCGTCCAGCAGCACCTCCACGCGCTGGATGGCCGCGGCCGGGATGTTGTGCAGATCGACGCCAGCATCGTCGCCGGGCGAGGCGAAATTGGCCATGCGCCGGCCATTGAGCAGCACCAGCGTCGATGAACTGCCCAGGCCGCGCAGATTGGCCGAATTGAAACCGCGCTGGTCGCCGCCGACGTTGATGCTGACCCCATCGGTCAGCCCGCCGACATTGGCCGCCACCTTGGACAGCAGTTCTGCCGCTGTGGTGACGCCGGCCTTGTCGATGTCCTCGCGGCTGATCACTTGTACCGGTAGCGCTGTTTCACTTTCCAGCCGCTTGATGGCCGAGCCGGTGATCTCGACGCGGTTCAGTCGCGCATCGGGCACAACGGCCTGCTGGGCCACGGCCGGCAGCGCTGCCAGGGCCAGCAGCACCGCCTCGACGCTGTGGCGCAGCTTGGCGCTCGGTAGCGAAGCGTTGTAGCTGGGGCGGGCGGGGCGATGGGGGCGTGGGCTCAAGATGCGGGCTCCTGCAGTAGGGGAAGGCGGCTGCCTCGATAGGGCGAGTCTAGGAATGATTGCATGGCGATGACACCCGGGCTATCCCAAGAAGTGTCTGGCAGCAACAAAGCGCCGGCCCGGGCCTTGCAGCTGCTTGCAGCAAGGCTGAGTGTCCGTCGATTGGCGGTTTTTGCTGTGCGCTTTGCGAACCTGGCGATGCTGATCCGTGTTGTTAGGGGGTGTGCCGGCTGGGCAGCTTGGGCTTTATGACGTAGTCTGACCGTTCAAAAGCCAAGTGTTTCCCTTCGGCTCTGTTTCCATCCGCTGTCCGTTGCCACCATGCCTGTTGCCAAGCGCGCCCTGTTCCTGCCACTGAGCCTCCTGCTGCTATCCGTGCCTGCGGCGCAAGCGGCAGACCATGGTTTTCCAGCCATCACCGTGGCCGCGGCGACGGCCGGCACACCCGCGGCACCGGCCGCTTCCCAGCCGCAGGGGCGCAGCATCTGGAATGTGATCCCGGGCCTGAGCAAGAATGCGCCGCCACCAGCGGTGGCCAAACCGGCTGTTGCGGTGCAAACAGCGCCCAGCCAGCCGCCAACCGCCCCGGTGGAAGCAGCGATCAAGGGCTATGCCGTGCCTATCGGCGGCGCCTTGAAGTCCGATAACGAAGAGGTCTGGGGCCGCATCGTCCAGCTAGCCGGCGGCAAGGGCGCGCGTTTCGTCGTCTTCGGCACCGCCTCGGAAGACCCCGAAACCAGCGCCAAGCAAGCGGTCGATCTGCTGCAGCGGCGCGGTGCGGTGGCCGAGGCGCTGCCGGTGGCACCCAAGTTCAGCTGGGTCGATCTGAACAAGGTGGTGCGCGATCCGGCGCTGATCAACAAGGTGAAGAACGCCCGCGGCGTGTTCTTCACCGGCGGGGCGCAGGAGCGCATCGTTGACGTGCTGGCGCCGGGTGGCCATGTGACGCCGATGCTGGAGGCGATCTGGGACGTCTACCGCCGTGGCGGCGTGATCGCCGGGACCTCGGCCGGCGCGGCGATGATGAGCTCGGTCATGTTCCGTGATGCGCCGAGCGTCATCAACATCATGAAAGGCAAATGGACCGACGGCAAACAGGTTGATCGCGGTCTGGGCTTTCTCGGCCCCGACCTGTTTGTCGACCAGCACTTCCTCAAGCGCGGCCGCTTCGGCCGGATGATCCCGCTGATGATGGCCAAGGGCTACAAGCTGGGTTTGGGCGTCGACGAGAACACCGCTGCCGTGGTGCGTGGTGACGAGGTCGAGGTGATTGGCGGGCGTGGCGCCTTGCTGGTCGACCTGAGCGAGGTGAAGACCGATCCGACGCTGGGCGCCTTCAACGTCACCAATGCCCGACTGACCTATCTTGACCATGGCGATAAATTCAACCTGAAGACCCGCATCACGACGCCGGCGGCGATCAAGCTGCGCGGCCAGCGCCTGGACCCGCAGCAATCCGACTACAAGCCCTACTACACCGAGGATCTGTTCCACCTCGACATGCTGGGCGACCAGACCATTGCCAACGCCATGGCCTATCTGATCGACAGCAACAAGGCCGAGGTGCGTGGCTTGACCTTTGATGTGATCCCCAAGCCAGGCGATCCACTGGCCGAGTTGGGCTTTCTGTTTCGCCTCTACAAGGGCAAGGGTAGCGTTGGCTGGAGCACCGAGGAGATGGGCGGGGAGGAATACACCGTCGTCAGCCTCTATCTGGACATCACGCCGGTGCATATGCCCAGCCCGATCTATGGCAGCTGGCGGGCCGACGAGCGCCGCGATGCGCCCAGTGAGCGCATCCCGACCAGCCAGTGAGGCATTGATGAGGGCCTAGCCGCTGCGTTTTATCGCCACCCATGGCGATTCGCGCGGCCACAGCGGCGATTGATCGCATGGCGCTGGCGGTGCCCGGCTGGCGTGACGACACTGCAAAGCATGGACAAGCAAGAGCACGCCATGAACTACGCCACCAAGACCTTTCTGACCGCCGTGCTGGCGGTGACGGGCGCTGTTTTCAGTGCCCTGTTTCTGGCCGAACAAGCCGATCTCGAACAGGCCCAACGCCTGCAGCTGAGCCAACCTGCCGGGCACCAGGCCCAGCAGCTGGGTCGGCAGACCGCGGCCAGCGGCGCCATCAATTCCTGAGCCTCGCAAGGGGTTTGACTGCCGTTCAGGCATGTCAAAACGTCACTCAAGCTTGCGCTGCTGGCGCACATCGCACGGAGCAGGGAAACTCGCGCGTTTCTCTCGTTTCGTCCGACAAAGGTCTGCCCCATGTCCGTCCAGCGCATCTCTCGCACCGCCCTTGCCATCGCCACGGCGCTCGCTGGCGCCTCACAAGCCCATGCCGATGAGGGCATGTGGACCTTCGACAATGCGCCGCTGGCGCAGATCAAGCAGCGCCTGGGCCTTGAGCTGAGCCCCGCCTGGCTGGAGCATCTGCGGCTCTCCGCCGTCAAACTCGGCGCCTCGGCCTCTTTTGTGTCCAAGGACGGCCTGCTGCTCACCAACCATCACGTCGCCCGCGGCTGCGTCGAGCGCCTGTCCACCGCGCAGCGCAATCTGATCGCCAACGGCTTTGTCGCCCACGGCCGTGCCGAGGAGCTGCAATGCCCCGGCGCCGATGCACGGGTGTTGCAGTCCTGGCAAGACGTGACCCCGCAGCTGCGCGCCGCCGCACCGGCCAGCCTGGGCGAGGCCGAGGGCAATGCCGCGCGCAAGAGCGCCATCGCCAAGCTGGAAGCCGATTGCAAGCAGGAGACCGGCCTGAAGTGCGATGTCGTCACGCTCTACAGCGGTGCCGTCTACCACCTCTACCGCTACAAGGAATACCAGGACGTGCGCCTGGTGATGACACCGGAAGCCCAGGCTTCCGACTTTGGCGGCGACTTTGACAACTTCACCTTCCCGCGCTTCGCGCTGGACTTCACGCTGCTGCGTGCCTATGAAGACGGCAAGCCGGTGCAGCCGGCTCACTATCTGAAGCTGGCCGCTGCGCCGCTGAAGGACGGGGACGCCGTCTTTGTGGCCGGTCATCCCGGCAATACCGACCGCCAGAACACGCTGGACCAGCTGCGCGCCAAGCGCGATGTGCTGCTGCCGCTGCGCTTGAAGGAGCTGCAGGCCGAGCGCGAGATGCTGCATGCCTTTGCCGCCCGCTCGCCGGAGTCGGCCCGCCGCGCGGCCGGCCAGATCGCCGGCGTCGAGAACAGCCTGAAGGCGATGACTGGTCAGCACAAATCGCTGCTGCGCCCCGCCCTGCTGGAGCAGAAAGCCAAGGAAGAGGCCGACTTCAAGGTCGCCTACAAGGCCTCCGGTCGCAGTGATGATCCCTGGGCCCAGGTCGAGCGCGCCACGGCGCAGCAGACCGCACTGGCCGCCCAGCAGCAGTACAGCGGCTATGGCTGGAACTCGCTGATGGGCCTGGCCGGTGGCCTGGTCGAGGCCGCGGCCGAGCGCCAGCTGCCAGAGGGAGAACGGATGCGCGGCTATTCGGCCAACGGCCTGGCTGCGGTTGAGCGCCGTCTGCGCGCCAACTCGCCGGTCTACAAGGATCTGGAGCAAGCGCGTTTGGCCTTCAGCCTGAACCGCGCCGCGCAGGCGCTGGGGCGCCAGCATCCGCTGGTGCAGGCCGCCCTGGGCAGCGACAGCGCCGAGGCCGTCGCCGCCCGCGTGATCGCCGGTACCAAGCTCGACCAACAGGCCGAACGCGTGCGCCTGCTGGAAGGCGGCGCCGCCGCGCTGGCGGCTTCGGACGACGCTGCCATCGCGTTGGCGCGCAAGCTCTACCCGCTGCACCGCGCGCTGGCCCGCCAGCTCGAGCGCGAGGTTGACGAGCCGCTGAAGCGCGCTGCCGATCAGCTCGGCCAGGCCCGCTTTGCATTGCAAGGCCGTGGCGTGCCGCCCGATGCAACGGGCACGCTGCGCCTGTCCTACGGCCGCGTGGCCGGCTATGACGCCGAAGGCATCAAGGTGCCTTACAAGACCGTGTTCGGTGGCCTCTTTGCCCGCGCCGCCGCCTTCGAGCATCAGATGCCCTTCAAGGTGGCGCCGCAGGTGGCTGCTGTGCGCGCCAAGCTGAATCCGGATCTGCCGCTGAACTTCGCCTCCACCGCCGACATCATTGGCGGCAACTCCGGCTCGCCGGTGGTGAACAAGGATGGCGAGCTGGTCGGCCTGATCTTTGACGGCAACCTGGAAGGCCTGGGCGGTCGCTTTGCCTATACCGACGCGCTGGACCGTGCCGTCGCCGTCGACATCCAGGCCATCCTGGCCGCGCTCGAGCAGGCCTACGGCGCACCCGAGGTGGCCCGCGAGCTGCGCGGCCGCTGAAGGCGGCCGGGCCTGGATGCAGCGCCGCTCAGTGCTGCGCGATCCAGGCCTGGACCTTGTCGGCCAGCATGTCCAGCGGCAGCGCGCCGCCATCCAGAATCATGTCGTGGTAGGCGCGCAGGTCGAAGGCTTCACCCAGTGCGGCTTCGGCGCGGGCCCGCAGCGCCAGCATCTGCAGCTGGCCGATCTTGTAGGACAGTGCCTGCCCCGGCCAGCCGATATAGCGATCGACCTCGTTGGCGATGTCGACCTGGGTCTTGGGCGCATGGTCACGGAAATAGCTGATGGCCTGCTCGCGGCTCCAGCCCTGGGTGTGCAGGCCGGTGTCCAGCACCAGGCGCAGTGCGCGCCAGATGTCGTAGCTGAGCTGGCCAAAGCGTGAGTAGGGGTCCTGATAGAGGCCCAGCTCATAACCGAGCTGTTCCGCGTACAGTGCCCAGCCCTCGATATAGCCGTTGTAGCCGGCAAAGCGGCGGAACTTGGGCAGCTCGCCCTGCTCCTGGGCCAGCGCGATCTGCAGATGGTGGCCGGGCACGGCCTCGTGCGTGGTCAGCACCTCGATCTCGTAGCGCGGCCGCATCTCCGGCCGGTAGAGATTGACGTAGTAATAGCCGGCGCGGCGACCATCGGCCGAGGGGCCGCTGTAATAGGCGGCCGTCGTGTTGGGCGCGCTGGTGGCCGGGATCGGCCGCACGCCATAGGGCGTGCGCGGCAGCTTGCCGAACAGCTTGGGCAGCTCGGGCTCGATCTGCTTGGACGTCATCACATAGGCGGCGAACAGCTGCTCGGCGTCGGCGTAATAGAAGCGCGGATCGCTGCGCAGCCAGTCGAAGAACTCGTGCTTGCTGCCCTCAAAGCCCAGCTCGTCCAGCAGCTCCTGCATCGCTGCAGTGATCCGAGCCACTTCGGCCAGGCCAAGCTGGTGGATGTCGTCAGCACTGAAATCGGTGCTGGTGTGGTGGGCGATGCGGTTGGCGTAGAAGGCCAGGCCGTCCGGCGTGTCGCTGATGCCCAGGCTGTCGCGGCAGGCCGGCAGATAGTCGTTGGCGAAAAACTCGCGGAAGGCGCGGTAGGCCGGTACCAGCGCTGCGGCAATCAACGCGTGGGCCTGCTGCTGCAGGTCCTGATCGGCCAGGCCGGCGAAGGCGCTGTAGAAGGGGCTTTGCGCCGGGTCGTCGACGATCTGCATGTCCAGCTGCGGCAGCACGCGCTCCATCAGCATGCGTGGCTGGGTGTGGCCCTGGGCGGCGCACTCGCGCAGCAGATCGGTGTACTGGGCCAGATAGGCGGGCAGGCCACGCAGCCGTTGCAGCCAGGTCTCGATGTCGGCGCGGCTGTCCATGGGCATCAGCTCGACCAGCTCGTTCAGCGATTGCGGCCCTTCGCGTGCGGTGATCGCATAGGCCTCGGGGCGAAAGCGATGCAGCGCGATGCGGCCTTGCAACTCGCGCTCGAACAGGCGCCGGTTCAGCTGATCGGCGGCACTCAGATCCTCGGGGGCGATGCCTTGCAGCTCGGCCAGAGCCGCACGGTCGGCGGCATGGCGACGTTCGCGCGCCGCCGCGCTGAGGTCGGGCCAGAGGGCGTTGTAGGCGGTCTCGCCGTAATAGGTGGCCAGCAAGGGATCGGCCGCCATATCGCGCGCCCAGGTGGCGTCGAACAGGGCGTGTAGCCGCATGCCGGGGGAGGCGGTGTCGTTCGTCATGGCATCAATCCAGCGGCAAGGTACCGCAGCAGCAGACAGATGCGGACAGTGTGCGCGAAAGTCCGCCGCCGCTGCGCGTTCATCGCCCCAGCTTGCAGCTCAGCGGCGATAAAGCGCGCTGCATCGCCTGCGGCTTTCAGGGTGCTTGCCTATTGACGAAACTGCAATCACTGACCCAGCCAACCTCAAGGAGCCTCACCATGAACACCAGCACCCAAGCCTTTGTATTCGGTCTTGCCGGCACCATCGCCCTGGCCGCCGGATTGAGCGTCTCTGCGGCCCAGGCCGAACGCGCCAACATCGTGCGCCTGGCGCCGGTGGTCGTGGTGGGCCAGCATATCGGTGGCAAGGTGGTGACAGCCCAGATCGAGCGCCTGCCCACTGTCTATGTGCTGGGGCGCAGCAACGGTACTGCTGCCGTCGTGGCCCAGGCGGCCACCCAATGCCTGCCGCAGACGATGTGCTGAGCCGGCGCGAGCCGGCTGGCGTCAGTCACATTTTCATGAACAAGGCCCGCGATCCGCGGGCCTTTTCCATTTCTGCCACCGTCCGCCATGGACGCCGATTCACACCGAATTTCCCTCGTGCCCGAACGCCATCCCCGCATCCGCCGTGCCTAGCGCCAGCCAGTGTTCTTGCTGCTGCCATTGCGCGATCCAGCCCGGCAGCGCGGCCGCCGGCATCGGGCGGGCAATGCCATAGCCCTGGCAGAGCCGGCAGCCCAGCTTGAGCAACAGCGCGCCATGGGCCAGCGTCTCGACGCCTTCGGCAATCACCTGGCGGCTGAAGGTGTCGGCCAGCCGCACCACGCCTTCGACGATCAGCTGATCGTTCGGTTCCATGATCATGTTGCGGATGAAGCTTTGATCGATCTTCAGGGTGTCGATCGGCAAGGAGCGGAAGTAGAGCAGCGAGGAATAGCCGGTGCCGAAGTCGTCCAGCGACAGCTGCACGCCGAGCTGGTGGCATTCGGCCAGCGTACGCGCCGCCTGGGCCACGTCGCTGAGCGCCGCGCTCTCCAGAATCTCCAGTTCCAGGCAGTCGGCAGGCACATCGGGCTGGGCCTGCAGCGTCAGCCGCAGCCGCGCAGCAAAGTCCTCGCGCAGCAGGTGTTCGGGGCTGATGTTGACGCTGCTGATCAGCCTGAGCCCCTGCGCCCGCCAGGCCGATTGCTGGCGCAGTGCGGCGCTGATCACCCACTCGCCAATCGCGCGGTCCAGCACATTGCCCTGCAGGTACTGAAGAAATGCGTTAGGCGCCAGCAGGCCGCGCTGCGGGTGCTGCCAGCGTATCAAGGCCTCGACACCGATCACCGTACCATCGAGCAGGTCCACCTTGGGCTGGTAATACAGCACGAATTCCTCGCGCTCCAAGGCCAGCGCCAGCGCCTGCTGCTGGGCAGCACGCTCCTGCATCTCGCGGTCGTGCAAGAGATCGAACAGCTGGTAGCGGTTCTTGCCCTGTTCCTTGGCGCGGTACATGGCCTGGTCGGCGTGGCGCAGCAAGGTGTCGGCATCGGCCGCGTCCTGCGGGTAGAGCGTGACGCCGATGCTGGCCGAGATCACGCAGGCCTTGCCCTGGATCAGCAGCGGCGCACTGACCGCCTGCAGCAGGCGTTGCAGCAAGGCCGGGCATTCCTCGGCGACCATCAGATCAACGAGCAGCACAAACTCGTCACCGCCGATGCGGGCCACCGTGTCTTCGGTGCGCAGCACGCCGTGCAGGCGCCGGGTGGTTTCAACCAGCAGTTGATCGCCGCCTTCATGGCCGAACTCATCGTTGACGGCCTTGAAGCCGTCCAGGTCCAGATAGCAGATGGCCAATGGCCGTGCGCTGCGCTGGCTGCGGGCAATGGCCTGGTTCAAGCGGTCGGCAAACAGGCGCCGGTTGGGGGCGCCGGTCAGCGCATCGTAGTTGGCGATGCGGTCGAGTTCGGCCTCATGCTTCTTGGCGCTGCTGATGTCCGAGAACACGCCCACATACTGTTGCAGCACGCCGTTGGCATCGCGCACCGCGGAGATGGCCAGGCGCTCGGCATACAGCTCGCCGTCCTTGCGGACGTTCCAGACGTCGCCGCTCCAGTAGTCGTTTTCATGCAGAAATTTCCACATGCGCAGATGAAAGAGCGGGCCGTTCATCGTCGAGGCCAGCAGGCGCGGGGTCTTGCCCAGCACCTCTTCGCGGGCATAGCCGGTGATGCGGCAAAAGGCCGGGTTGACGTCGACGATGGCGGTGTCCGGGTCGGTCACCATGATGCCGTCGTAGCAATGCTCGAAGACCTTGGCGGCCAGGCGCAGATCGGTTTGCTGGCGCTCCAGCTCCTCGTTCTGCATCTCCAGCTCGACCTGATGAACCTGCAACTCGTGCATCAGGCGCAGGGTGTCGGCCGCAGACAACTCGGCCTGCGGCTGCTGCTGGCGCGCCTGCAGCCAGGCCTCGGCGCGTTGCCGCAGCTCGGTGTTGAGTGCCTGATCGGGCTTGTCCATCCGGCCTCCCTGGTCGAAACTGGCCCTGTGGCTGCGGGCCCGACAGATGCCTGGTCTTCAGTTCACGATTTGAGCAGCTTCAACTCCGCCTGCATCAGCTTGATCTCGGTGATCTCGATGAAGGTGATGACGATACCGTCGATGACGTTGTCCAGCGTGCGGTAGGGCATGATGCGCACCCGGTAGCAGCGGCCATCGGCCGTGCGGGCCTCGGTCTCCTTGTAGACCAGGCTGCGCAAGACCTCGACGGCATCGGCGATCAGCCGAGGGTAGTCCAATTCGCTGACGATGTCCGAGAGCGGCCGCCCGATATCGCCAGGAATCAGCTTGAAAAGACGCTTGACGTCGCTGGTAAAGCGGCGCAGCTGCATCTCCATGTCAAGAAAGATCGTCGCGATCTCGGTGCTGTTGAGCAGATTGGTCATGTCGTTCTTGACCCAGCTCAGGTCGTCGACCTTGGATTGCAGCTCGGCATTGACCGTCTGCAACTCCTCGTTGAGCGACTGCAACTCTTCCTTGGAGGTGGTCAGCTCTTCGTTGGTCGACTGCAGCTCCTCGTTGGTGGCCTGCAGTTCCTCGTTGCTGGCCTTCAGCCGCGCCAGCGAGCGCTGGGTTTCCTCATGGGCCGCCCGCAAGGCTTCGCGGGTCAGCAGCAATTCCTGCTCGAGTGCGCTGTGGCTGTCTGGCAGTGTCCGCGGCCGGCGTCGGGCGGACGGCGCCGGGAGTTCATGAAACACCACCAGCACGCGGCCGCGCAGCACCTCCGGGCTGTGCAGGCCCTGGACGGTGACATTGAGCGTCAGCCGGCCGGCCTCGTCGTCGATCTGCACCGCGTCGAGCTTGATCGGCTCGGTCTGCTCGGCGGCCTTGCGCAGCACGCCCACCAGCGCCTCGCGCAGGCCTTCGCGAGCCATCGCATGCAGATTGATATTGACCTTGCCGGCCGCCGGTTCCAGGTATTTGCCGGTACGGCCGCTGATGTAGACGATGTCGCCATCGGGGGTGACCAGCACGGCCGCTGGCGCGAAGCGTTGCTGGATCAGCCGGTCGGTCTGCACCTCCAGGCTGTCGGCTGCCAGCGCCGGCCACTCATCGCCGGGCGTGTTCGGCTCACTGATCGGTCGGATCAGAAAGTTCAGTCCGCCGGGCGAGGCGATGCGCTCGCTGCGCTGGTAGAGCCGCGATTTGGCATCGATGACGCTGAAGTCGTCGCCGAATGCGCCCACCGTCTCGGCGCTGCCCAGCAAGAGCAGGCCGCCGGGGTTGAGCGCGTAATGGAACAGCGGCAGCAGGCGGCGCTGCAACTGCGCCCCCAGATAGATCAGCAGATTGCGGCAGCTGAGGATGTCCAGCTTGATGAAGGGCGGGTCGGAGATCAGGTTTTGCGGCGCGAACACCACCATATCGCGGATCTCGCTGCTAATGCGCCAGCCGCCGTCCTCGGCAACGAAATGGGCGGCCAAGCGCTCGGGCGTCAGGTCGGCGGCTATCGTGTCCGGATACCAGCCCTTGCGGGCCCGTGCGATCGCGTCGGCATCCAGATCGGTGGCGTAGATCTGCAGGCTGAAGCGGCGCCCGGCCGGTTGGCGCGCCTGCACCTCGCGGAACAGCATCGCCAGGGTGTAGGCCTCCTCGCCGCTGGAGCAGGCCGGCACCCAGGCGCGCAGGCGCTTGCCAGCCGGCTGGCGTGCCAGCAGCGCCGGCAGGGCCTGCTCGGCCAGCTGCTCCCAGACGGCGGGATCGCGGAAAAAGCTGGTCACGCCGATCAACAGCTCGCGGAACAGCAGATCGAGTTCCTGCGGGTTGTCGCGCAGATGCTTGGCGTAGTCGGCCAGCGTGGCGAGCTGGTGCACGGCCAGGCGCCGCTCGATGCGCCGGTACAGGGTGTTGGACTTGTACAGCGAGAAGTCCTGTCCGGTGCGCTCGAACAGCAGGGCGGTGATGTCCTCCAGGTCGCTGCGGGTGCCCAGTGCGAGGGCTGGCGCCGGCGCCGTTTCAGCGGCGTGGGAATCGGGAAGGTCTTGCGAGGCCATGGCGCTTGCGTCGTGAAGGTGGGCGAGTATCCGTGCCGGCATCTGGGCTGGCAAGGCAATCACGTCGGCGAGGCCGGCATTGATGATGGCGCGCGGCATGCTGTCGGCGCCGGCACTGGCCGGCTCCTGGGCCAGGCAGAGCGCGCCCACCTCGTGCAGGGCACGCATGCCCAGCAAGCCGTCCTGGCCCATGCCGGACAGCACGATGGCGACGGCATCGGCGCCGAGTTGCTCGGCCAGGGACACAAAAAAGCGATCGACCGGCAGGGGCGGCCCGGCCGGCGCGGCACTGCTGCGCAGCCGCAGCCGTCCATCGCTGAGCCGCATCGAATGGCCCGGCGGGATCACCAGCACCTGATCGGCCGCGACGACGCTGCCGTCCTGCGCCTGTTGCACCGGCATGGGCGTCACCCGTTGCAGCAGTTCGGCCAGGGCGCTGGGCTGCTCCGGGCTGAGATGCTGCACCACCACCCAGCACAGGCCGCAGCCCGGCGGCACCGCGGCCAGCAGCGCTTCGAGCGCCGCCAGGCCGCCGGCCGAGCAGCCGATGCCGACGACGCTGGCGACGCCCTGTGCCGCAGGACGCTTGGGAGCGCTGCGTTCGGGCGGGGCGGCGGTGTGGGCCTTGCTCATCGTCAGCTCCTTGCGGCCAGCCGAGGCAGGTGCAGCGGCAGTGCGAGGCTAACAGACGGTGATGGCGGGTTCAGTTGCCCAGCACACGCAGGATCTCGCGCCCGTAGGCTTCCAGCTTCTTGGTGCCAACGCCGCTGATCTGCGCCAGTTCGTCGAGGCTACCTGGCTGGCGGCGGGCCATTTCGGCCAGCGTGACGTTCTGAAAGATCACATAGGCGGGCAGGCCATGTTCCTTGGCCACCTCGGCGCGCCATGACTTGAGCTGCTCAAAGCGCTGTTGGGCGTCGATATCCAGATCAATGGCTTCGCCGCTGCGCGTCTGCGGCCGGGCGGCGCGGCTTTGCTTGCCCTTTTTGGGCGCCACCGTCGGCACGCGCAACAGCAGCTGCACCTCGCCCTTGAGCACCGAGCGGGCCGTCTCGGTCAAAGCCAGCGTGCCGTACTCGCCCTCGGCAACCACATGGCCCAGCGCGACCAGCTGGCGTAGCACGGCCCGCCATTGCTGCTCGCTCAGATCAGCGCCAATGGCCCAGGTGCTCAAGTGCTGATGGCCGTATTGCCTGACCTTGTCGGTGTCCTTGCCGCGCAGCACATCGAGCAGATGGCCGACGCCAAAGCGCTGGCCGCCGTTCTGATGGAAGCGGTAGATGCAGGACAGCGCCTTGCGCGCCGCCTCGGTGCCATCCCAGGTGGCGGGAGGATTCAGGCAGTTATCACAATTTCCACATTGGACCCCCACGTCGCTGCGCTCCTGCCCCTCAAGGGGGCGCTGCCCGCCTTGGGGCGGCCCGGCGTCGGGCAAACGCTTGCCCCCCACGTCGCTGCGCTCCTGCCCCCCGAGGGGGCGCTGCCCGCCTTGGGACGGCCCGGCGTCGGGCAGACCGCCTTCACCCCGGTACTGCTCACCGAAATAGCTCAGCAGCCGCACCCGCCGGCAATCCGTCGCCTCGGCCAGCGCCAGCAGCGCATCGAGCTTGCCGCGCTGGATCTTCTTGAAGTCCTCGCCGGCCGGGCTTTCGTCGATCATGCGGCGCTGGTTGACCACATCGGCCAGGCCATAGGCCATCCAGGCCTCGGCGGGCTGGCCATCGCGGCCGGCGCGGCCGGTTTCCTGGTAATAGCTCTCGATGTTCTTGGGCAGGTCCAGATGGGCGACGAAGCGCACATCGGGCTTGTCGATGCCCATGCCAAAGGCGATGGTGGCGACCATCACGATGCCGTCCTCGCGCAGGAAGCGGTCCTGATGGCGCTGGCGCAGTCCGGCGTCCAGACCGGCGTGGTAGGGCAGGGCCTTGATGCCCTCGGCCTCCAGCCAGGCAGCGGTTTCTTCGACCTTCTTGCGGCTCTGGCAGTAGACGACGCCGGCCTCGTCCTCGTGTTCGTCGCGGATGAAGCGCAGCAGCTGTTCGCGCGGCTTGTCCTTCTCGACGATGGCGTAGCGGATGTTCGGCCGGTCGAAGGACGAGATGAAGATGCGCGCTTCTTCGAGGCGCAGGCGCTCGATGATGTCGGCGCGGGTGATGTCGTCAGCGGTGGCGGTCAGCGCGATGCGCGGCACTGCCGGGAAGCGCTCGTGCAGCAGCGACAGCGCCAGGTATTCGCTGCGGAAATCATGGCCCCATTGGCTGACGCAGTGCGCCTCGTCGATCGCGAACAGGCTCAAGAGGCCGCGCTCGTTGAGCGAATCCAGCTGGGCCAGGAAGCGCGGATTGGTGATGCGCTCCGGCGCCGCATAGAGCATCACCAGCCGGCCGCTCATCATCTCGCGCTCGACCCGCTGCGCCTCCTCGCTGGACAGCGTCGAGTTCAGAAAGGCGGCGTGCACGCCGGCTTCTTCCAGCGCCCCGACCTGGTCATGCATCAGCGCGATCAGCGGGCTCACCACCACCGCCACGCCCTGGCCGGCGCGGTGGCGGGCAATCGCCGGCACCTGGTAGCACAGGCTCTTGCCGCCGCCGGTGGGCATCAGCACCAGCGCATCGCCGCCCGCACAGACCTGCTCGATGATGGCCTGCTGGGCGCCACGGAAGGCGTTGTAGCCGAACACCTCTTGCAGGATGGCCAGGGGGGCGTGATGATGGGTGCGCTGGGTCATGGAGCCCGGCATTGTCCCAGGAGATTGCATGAGCGAGCTGAGCGGCGAAGAAAGAGTGCAGGAACTGCGCAGGAAACTGATACGCAACTTCAACGGCCTGCCGCGCGAGCAGTTCCTGCGCGAGCCTTTGTACGAGAGCCAGGTGGCCGGCGTGTCTGACGGCACCCTGGCGCGCAAGCTCGGCTGCGGGTTTGACATCGTGCCCCCCGGCAAACAGAGCTGCCCCTACCACTTCCACCACACCCAGGAGGAGATGTTCATCATCCTGGAAGGCTCGGGCACGCTGCGGGTGGCCGGCGAGCGGCTGCCGGTCACGGCCGGCGATGTGATCTTCATCCCCTGCGGGCCGGACTATCCGCACCACCTCATCAACACCTCAGACGCGCCGCTGAAATACCTGTCGATCAGCACCCAGGAACGGCCCGAGGTCTGCGAATACCCCGATTCCGGCAAGATTGGCATCTTCCCGTCCAAGGGCGATGCCTTTCTGCAGCGCCGCGAGAACGCGCTGGACTATTGGGATGGCGAGCCCTGAAGCCGCGCTGCCATGCTCGCCCCCGCCTTTCCCGCTGACGAAGCACAGCGCCTGCAGGCGCTGCAGGCCCTGCATCTGCTGGACACCGAGGCCGAAGAGCGCTTTGATCGCTTCACCCGGCTGGCCAAGCGTCTGTTCGGCGTGGCCGTCGTCTCGGTGACGCTGGTCGACGCGCACCGGCAGTGGGCCAAGTCCATCCAGGGCATTGAGCTGCGCGAGCTGCCGCGGCGGGTGTCCTTCTGCGGCCACGCCATCCTCAGCGATGCGCTGCTGCTGGTGCCCGACGCCCGGCTGGACGAGCGCTTTGCCGACAACCCCTTGGTCACCGGCGAGCCCTTCATCCGTTTCTATGCCGGCCAGCCGCTGCGGGCGCCGAACGGGCAGCGCATCGGCACCTTGTGCCTGATCGACCGTGACGCGCGGGCCTTTGGTGACGAAGACCAGGCCTTGCTCAAGGATCTGGCGCTGATGGTCGAGCACGAGATCGCGCTTTTGCAGCTGGCCACCGTCGATGAGCTGACCGGGCTGAGCAACCGGCGTGGCTTCGAGGCCCTGGCTCGCCATGCGCTGAGCCTGTGCGGCCGCCAGCAACGGCCGGCCACGCTGCTGTTCTTTGACCTGAACCGCTTCAAGGCCATCAACGATCAATTCGGCCATGCCGCCGGCGATCAGGCCCTGGTCGCCTTTGCCGGGCTCTTGCGCAAGACCTTTCGCGAATCGGATGTGGTGGCGCGCCTGGGTGGCGACGAGTTCGCCGTGCTGCTCAGCAATGCGCCGCAAACGGAGCTGGCCGGCGCCCTGCAGCGCCTGCGCGATGCCGTGCAAGGCTTCAACAGCGCCCAGCCGGCGGGCGGCTGGCAGTTGCTCTACAGCGTGGGCAGCGCCGCCTTTGATCCGGCCCGCCATGCCAATGCCCAGGAGCTGCTCAACGAGGCCGACCGGCTGATGTATGAAGACAAGCTGTCCGCCGGCCGGGAGCGCTGAAGCAGCGGCCGGATGGCGCGCTAAAATTAGAGGTTAGCGCTTGTCGCCGTGCGCGTTGATCGAGGCCAGGCCGGCGATCGCGCGGCGCACCTCGGGCTGGCCCCAGTAGTCGACCGTGCCCAGGCCCGAGACGCTGACGCTCAATGATTCACTGACCCACAGGCTGGCATTGCCGATGCCGCTGATCGACACGGCGGCGCGATCACAGTGCAGCTGATCGGCCTGCAGCTTGCCCTTGCCCGAGACGTAGAGACGCAGATCGCCGACCTGGCCGCGCAGCCGGCCATCGCCGGCGCCGGAGATGTTGAACTGCAGCTGCTCGGCATTGAGATCGTCAAAGCGGGCAAGACCTGCCCCCGAAATGCTGACTGCCAGCTTGCCGGTCTTGACCGGGCCCAGCGCGTTGACATCGGCCGCGCCGGACAAGACCAGCTGGCTCAGATTGCGCATCATCACCTCGACCTGCAGGCGCGCACTGCGCCAGAACTTCCAGCCGCCGGTGGGGCGGATGAAGAGCTTGTCGTCGATCAGCTCGACCTGCACGCCTTTTTGCACATCGGCATCGCCGGCGATGAAGACCTCGTCCTTGCTGCCCTGGCTGAGCTTGACCTGGGCGGTGCCGGCAATCTCCAGCCGTTCAAAGGGCCCGGGGGCGTAGGTGCGGCCGTCCACCGAATCGGCCCAGGCCGCCGGCATCAGCGCGGTCAACAGGCTCAGCGTCGCGGTGGCGAGGCACAGCTGGCTGGGCTTCATATCGATTGCTCCCTCAACTTCTTGGAGACCTCACGGCTGGCGGTGAAGCGGCTGCCGTCGCGCATCTGCACAACGAATTGCGAATTCTCGTCGGGCGTCATCGCCTCGACGAAATCCAGATTGACGATGCAGCCGCGCTGCAGCTTCAGAAAACGCTGCGCATCGAGCCGCTGCTCAAAGCTGGTGATGGGCAGGCGCACCAGGAACTGGCGGCCGCGGCTGGCGATGGCGGTGTACTTGCTGTCCGAGCGCAGGTACTCGATGGCGTCGACATGCAGCGGGAAGATCTTGCCCTGGTCGCGCACCAGGATGCGGGTCAGCGGCTCGCTGTCCTGGCCGGTGCTGGAGGCCGCCTCCAGCGCACCGAGTTGCTGGCTGGCTGCGGCGCTGTGCGCCAGCGCATGCTCCACCGCCTCGTTGAAGCGCTCTTGCGAGAAGGGCTTGAGCAGATAGTCGACCGCGTGCAGCTCGAAGGCCGTCAGCGCGTGCTCATCGTAGGCGGTGGTGAAGATCACCGCTGGCGTCACACCCTCGGCCGCCTGACCCAGCGCGCGCAGCACCTGCAGGCCAGTCATGCCGGGCATATTGATGTCCATGAAGACCAGGGCGGGCTGATGCTGGCGGATCTGCTCCAGCGCGCTCAGGCCATCGGCGCACACCGCCACCAGCTCCAGCTGCGGCCACTGCGCCACCCAGTCGGCCAGCGCTTCGCTGGCCAGCGGCTCGTCTTCGGCGATCAGGGTCTTGATCTTCGGGTTCATACGGCTTGGGGAATCCAGATATCGACGCGAAAGCCCTGGCCGGGCGCGGTGTGGATACGCAGCCGGGCACGGCCTTCGTAGTCCAGGGAAAAGCGTTGGCGCAGTGCCGACAGGCCGATGCCGCTGCGGCTCTGGTGCGCGTCCAGTTGGGCCGGCTCGCAGCCCGGGCCGTCATCGCTGACGCTCAGGGCCAGGCCCTGGGTCAGCGCATCGCGGCGCGCGCTGATGTGCAGCTGCCCGCCCTGCGGCCGCGGCGCGATGCCGTGGATGATGCTGTTCTCGACCAGCGGCTGCAGCGACAGCGGCGGAATCTCGTCATTCAGCGTCGCGTCATCCAGCTCCCAGTGCACCTGCAGGCGCTGGCCCAGGCGCAGCGCCTCCAGCGCCAGGTAGTCGCGCACAAAGTCCAGTTCGTCGGCCAGGGCGACACGGTCGGTGGCGCTGCGCTTGGTGTCCAGCACATAGCGCAGCATGCCGGAGAAGCGCAGCAGGCCCTGCTCGGCGGCGCGGGCGTCCTTGCGGGTCAGCGCGATCAGCGAATTCAGCGTGTTGAAGAGGAAATGCGGATTGAGTTTGCCGCTGATGGCCGCCAACTCGGCCCGCGCCAGCGCTGACTCGGCCTGTGCCGCTGCCACCGCACTGGTTCGGGCGCGCTGGGCGTTGTGCCAGGAGGTGAAGCCGGCGCTCAGCGAGACATAGACGAACACGCCCCAGATCAGCCGCCACAGCACGTCTTGCGCCAGCATGGCGCTGGCGTGGTCTTCGCCGAACAGGGCCCAGGCCAGCGCGAAATCGCAGGCCTGCCACAGGGCGCCAAACAGCAGCGCGGCCAGCATGTGCAGACCCAGCTGGGCGAACAGCCCCCATTCGCGGCGCTGCAGCCAGCAGACCCAGGGCTGCACCATGGGGCCGAGCAGCATCGCTGCCCACAGCGAAACTGTGGCCTGGTAGACCGATTCCCAGACCTGCCAGAGGCCCCGCTGGAATTCGGTGCCGGCCAGCACATGCAGCAGCCAGACGAGCAGGCAGACGGCCGCGTAGGCGACCCAGAGGCCGCGTCGGCTCTGTTCGCCCGTGGGGCTCGTGAGGCTGCGTTCGTTCACCATGCCGGCATCTTAGGGAGGGCCGAGCGGGCCCGGGGGCGGCAGAAGACAAAGTGCCGGATCGTGGGCACGATTCGCCGCCCCGGCGCCGCGCTGCGGCGGCTGGGCTGAGTATGACGAATGGCAGGGGTCAGAAAAAGTCGACACCGGCGCTGCTGGGCGCAGCCGCTGGCGCGCTGGCCGGTCGACTAGCCGTCATGGCCAGGCTGCTGCGGCCGGGCGCGGCCTGGGCCTCATCGCCTGGCGCCTGCTGCAGCTGGGCCACCAGGGCGCGCAGCTCACCGGCGCTCTGGTTCATGCTGTCGGCCGTCATCACCGATTCGGCCACCAGCGCGGCATTGTTGTCGGTCAGGCTGGCCAGTTCGCTGAGCTCGCGCATCACCTGGGTCAGCTCGGCGCTTTGGCGGCGCGAGTCGCCGGCCAGGGCCTGGGTGCGCCGGGCCACATCTTCGACGGAGCGCTGCATTGCATCGAGCTGTTCGCGCACGCCCTGCACCTGCCGCACGCCGACCTCGGCCTGGCTGCTGGCTCGCTCGATCAGCCCGCGCACCTGCTGGGCCGTCTCCGCGGTGCGGCCCGAGAGGCTGCGCACCTCGGCCGCCACGACGGCAAAGCCGCGCCCCGCCGTGCCGGCGCGGGCCGCCTCGATGGCGGCATTGAGCGCCAGGATATTGGTCTGGAAGGCGATGTTCTCGATCAGGCCCAGCGCCTCGCGCATCTCATCGGAGCGCTGGCTGATCAGCTCGATGGACTCGACCGCGCTTTGCACCACGGCGTTGCCCTGCTCGGCCTGCGCCTGCAGCCGGCTGCACTGGGCATCAACGCCGGCCACGTTCTCGGCCGTTTGCTGCACCTGGGTGACGGCGCCCTCCACCGTGGTCGAGATCGCCTTCAGGCTGGTGGTTTGCTGGTCGGTGCGAATGGCCAGGTTCTGCGCGCCCTGCGACATCTGCTCGCCGGCATCGGCGACCCGGTCAGAGCCGCTGGCCATCGCGGTGACCACCGCTTCAAGTCGCGCCCGTGCTGCGCTCAGATCGTCCAGCGTGCGGTGGGCCTTGTCGTGGGCGCTTAGCGTGCCCTCCACAAGCACGGCAGCGGCGAGCAAGAAGGCCTGCCAGCCGAGCAGATAGCGCAGGAACAGCGCATCTACATCGCCCAATTGAACCAGCAGCACGGTCAGGGGCACCACCCCCATGCACAGCAGCTGGGCATAGGCGCGCTGGCGTTGAACCTGGCTCAGGAACAAAAGGCCGAACAGTGCTTGCAGGCCGTAAAGCACACCATAGCCCCAGAAGAACTGCAGGCGATTCAGCACGCCGGCCAGGGTCAGCAGCAGCACGAAGCCCGCCACGCTGCCCAGCATCCACGTCAGTTGCACCAGCCGCGGGCTGCCACGATCCAGCAGTTGCTGGGCAGTGGCACGCAGCATGCCAACCGTCATCAACATGCCGGCGCTGCCGGCCACGATATTGGGCTTGTCCATGCTGGGCTGTGTGCTGCCGTCCAGCGCATAGAACAAGGAGCCGAGCAGGCAGATGATGGAGAAATGACCAAAGACCGGCTCGCGCATGCGGTGCCACAGAGCGAAGAACGCCAGGCCCAAGATGCCGGTAGCCACGGCTGTGCAGCCTGCCAGTGCGTGGAATACGGTGAAGCTCTCTGTCATGCCTGCCCCGTTGTATTGCCTTGTCGATCAGCCAAACCAGTGTAGGCCGGTGATGCAAGCCCAGGCGTGGCGCCTGCGCACCACCTGGCCAGCGCCAGCGGCATAATCCCGCCTTTGGAAAACACCTTCCAGCGGAAAGCTCATCATGGCCTCGGTCAACAAAGTCATTCTTATCGGTAATCTGGGGCGCGACCCTGAGGTGCGTTACACCCCCAGCGGCTCGGCCGTCTGCAATATCAGCCTGGCCACGACGCGCAACTGGAAGAGCCGCGAAGGCGGCGAGCGCCAGGAAGAGACCGAATGGCACCGTGTGGTGTTCTACGACCGCCTGGCCGAGATCGCCGGGGAATACCTGAAGAAGGGCCGCCCCGTCTATGTGGAAGGCCGCCTGAAGACCCGCAAGTGGCAGGACAAGGAAGGCAAGGACCAATACACCACCGAAATCATTGCCGATCAGATGCAGCTGCTGGGCGGCCGCGACGGTGGCGATGAAGGCGGTGGCGGTGGCGGCGGCTACAGCCGTCAGGCCCGTGGCGGCGCCGGCGGTGGCGACGAACGCGGCGGTGGCGATTTCGGCGAGGCCCGTGAGTCGCGCGCCCCGGCTCCCCGCGCTCCGGCCCCGCGCCCGGCGCCAGCACCGAAGTCGGCGACCGGCTTTGACGATATGGATGACGACATCCCGTTCTGATCAGATCGTCCCTGCGGAGGACGATATGGATGACGACATCCCGTTCTGATCAGATCGTCCCTGCGGAGGACGATATGGATGACGACATCCCGTTCTGAGACGCTGTCATCCTGGCAACTGAAAAAGCCTCAAGCCGCGCGCTTGAGGCTTTCTTCTTTCTGGGGTCCGTGCCTGATCGGTGTGGCCGGACTTTTTTCAGACGGCCAGCAGTTCGCGGGCGGCGCGCAGGCCGGAGTCGTAGGCGCCATGGGTGGTGCCGAAATGCTGGCCGTGTGTGGCCTCGCCGGCGAAGAACAGGCGGTCGCCCAGCGGCGCAGCCAGTGCCGCGCGCATCGCCGGCGTGCTGCCCAGGGCATTGAAGGAGTAGGAGCCATGGGCGAAGGGGTCGGCGGCCCAGCGGGTGATCTGATGGCCGACCGGGGCGGGAATGCCGGGCCCGAACAGCGTGCGCAGTGTTTGCATGGCGCTGGACACGATCTGGGCGTCACTCAGCGCCTCCACTTCGCGCCCGCGGGCGGCGGCGTTGAAGCCCAGCAACACGGGGGCCCCGGTGGCGCGCGCCAGGCTGACCCACTCGACCCAGTGCCCACGCTGCGGCGCGATGTATTCGAGCCAGTCGACGTCATCAGGCCAGAACACCTGCTCGAAGCGCAGGTAGCACTTGTTCAACACGCCCATGCCCAGCGCGGCAATGGCCTGCTGCTTGGCGGCGGGCAGGGCGGGCACAAAGCGCAGGCTGCCGGCCTTGAGCACGCCCAGCGGCAGGGTGACCAGCACGCGGTCAGCCTCGTAGGCGGCCTCGTCGGTGAGGACGCGCACGCGCGGTGCGCCCCAGTGCAACTCGCGCACCGGCCGACCCAAGCGGATGTCCAGCCCCTGGGCCAGGTGCTGGGTGATGCGCTGGAAGCCGTCAGCAAACAGCGCATCGCCGCCTGGGAACTGCTCGGCGGCGTCGTACCAGTGCGCCGAGAGTTCTTCGGCTGAACCGGCGTACTCCTGTTCAATGCTGCCATTGATGATGAAGTCGATCAGGCGGCGCGTGTGTGCCGAGCCACCTTGCTGGCGCAGCAGCAGCTGCGCGACGCTGTGGACCGAGCGATCCGCATCGGCCCGCTGGGCCTGTGCCAACAGCATCTTCAGCTGCTGGCGCAGGCGCTCCAGCGCTGCCTCAGTTTCCGCGTCGAGCGGCCGACCCTGCGCGTCCCAGACCTGCGCGTTTTCGTAACGGGTGCCGATACGGCGCGCATTCAGCTGGTCGGCCAGGGCGCTTAAGGGGTTGCCCTGGACGCCATGGATCCATGTGGCACCGAGGTCCAGCGGCAGGCCTGGCCAGTGGGTGCTGGTGTGAACCCGGCCACCGATGCGTGTGCGCGCTTCCAGCACGGTGACCTGGTGCCCGGCGCTGTGCAGCTGGCGCGCCGCCGCCAGGCCGGCAAGACCTGCTCCGACGATGCAGACCTTCAGTGGGCGGCTGGCCGCGACAGCGGCCATGCTGGACGACGCCAGCAGGCTGGCGCTCAAGAGCGCCCGTTCGGCAGCGAGCAGGAAGTGGCGACGAGAGTTCATGCTGCCTCCGGTGTTGGTGCGCGTGCTCAGGCGTTCAAGCTGCCCCGATCGGCCAGGCCAGCACCGGCCCGCCGTCGTCGATGCGCACATGCAGGGCCGCTAGAAAGCCCAAGGCCTGCAAGGCCTCGGCCAGTGTCGGCTCGGCGGCGGTGGCGCAGGCCTGGCTGGCCGCCGTGCCCAGGAAGGAGAGGTAGAGCATCTGGCGCGGCAGCAGGGCGGCCAGGTGGCTGACCCAGGCCGGGCCATGGGTCAGCAGGGCCTGCTGCGGCTCGAGCGGGCAGAAACGCGCGCCAAGCGCCTGCCAGAAGGGGCTGTGGCCGCTGGCGTCGCGCCAGCCGGGCAGCTCGATGACCAGCCATTGCGGCGCAGCGGCCTGCTGCCGCAGCGCCTGTTGTGCGGCGCGCGCCAGCGTGCCCAGGGCGACGGCACGCGCCGAGGCGTCCAGTTCCGGCGCGCAATGCAGCTCGCTGAGTTCGGCCTCGCCGGTCAGGTCATTGCACAGCTGCAGCGTGCGCTGCACCCGAAACAGCTGCAGCGCCGGCGCGGCATGGACGGCGCGGCCGAGGCGGAAGTGATAGCGCGGCAGGCTCAGGCCCAGGGCGGTGCTGAGCGTCAGCGCGGCGCTGTCATCGGCCAGGCTGAGGCGTTGCCGGCCCTCGGCCAGCGTCTCGATGCGGACAGGGGTGGGGCTCATCATGCGTCCTCGGGCCACAGCGGCGTGCAGAGCAGCTCCTCATCGGGCCGCAGCGCCAGTTCAGGCAGCTCGTCGCTGCCGATCTCGCTGCCGATCTCGGCCAGCATGGCGGCGCAGTGCTCGCGCGCCGGGCGCAGCACCAGTCTGAGCTGGCGCGGGCCACTGCCCGCTCCGGCGCGCACGCGCTGCCGGCGCAGATGGCGGATGCTGCGCAGGCTGGCCAGCGTCGCCTCGACGGTGGGGCCGCCATCGAAGATGTCGACATAGCTGTCGGCGTCGAAGCCCTCGTCGAGCAGGATGGAGAAGGGCACCTCGCCGACCGGGTGCAGCTGCCCCAGCGCCAGCTGCGCCTCTGCCGGCAGCAGCGGCACGGGGATCGGCGCCTGCGGCATCAGATCGGCGATAACGGCCTTGCTGCGGCCGCCGACCACCTGCTCGGCCTGCGGATAGTCCATGCCGAAGAAGTGCCGGCCGACGGCATCCCAGAACGGGCTCTGCCCCTGCGCATCGGTGACGCCCGGGTTCTCGGCCGCGATGCGGTCGGCGAAGCGTTCGGCGTGGGCCTGGATGAACAGCAGCCGGGCGCGCGAGAGCAGCTGCGCGGCCAGGCTGTGCTCGTAGGCCGGTTCAATGAAGAAAGACGTGAGCAGCGTGCAGCCGGTCAGGTCGTGGCACAGGTGCAGCGTATGGATGCGCTGCGAGACGCCCAGCGCCGCACTGGCGTGGACGACGAACTCATTGCGATAGCTGTAGAAGCGGTCGAAGAAGCCGGCGCTGGCGGCGATGCCCGAGCAGCCGACCAGCCGTTCGGCCGCGCGGTCCTCCAGCACGAACAGATAGGTCTCCTCGCCGCTGGCGTCATCGGCGCTGGCGAAGGCCTGCAGCGAGGCGTCGATGCGCTGGCGCAGCTTGGCCTCGTCATGCGGCAGCGAGCTGATGCCGTCGGCGCTGGCGGCGGCCATGCGCAGCAGGTCGGGCAGGTCGGAGGCTGCAACGGGGCGCAGCAACAGGCGGTTCATGCGGGGTCTCCCAGGGGCGCACCGGGCCAGCCGGGCCGGCGGCTGCGCTCCTCGCGCGGTGTATGGCCGTGATAGGCCTTGTAGGCATTTGAGAAATGCGGGCCGGACGCGAAGCCGCAGCTGAGTCCGACCTGCAGGATCGACTGCGTGCCCTGCTGCAACAGGCGCTGCGCGCGTTCCAGGCGCAGGCTCAGATAGTGGCGCGAGGGCAGGCTGTCCAGGTGCTGCTTGAACAGGCGTTCCAGCTGGCGGCGCGACACGCCGACCAGCCGCGCCACCTCCTCGGTGGGCAGCGGCTCGGCCAAATTGGCCTCCATCAGCGCCAGCGCCTCGGCCAGCTTGGGCGGGCTGTGGGCCTGGCGTTCGTCCTGCTCGCGGCGCTGGCGCTCGTCCTGGCGGCGTGCCTGCCTCAGGTCCAGTGTGCGCTCCAGCGCCTGTTGTGCCGGCAGGCCATGCCATTGCGCGACCCAGGCACTGATCAGATCGCTGACGCCGGCCGTGGCGGCGCTGAAGCGGCGCTGCGGCAGCGCCAGATCCCACAGGCCCTGGGACCAGGCGACGGCCGGGTAGGCGGCGGCAAAGGGGTCCAGCCAGCGCCAGTCGGCGCAGGCGCGCTGCCCGTCCAGCAGGCCGGCGGCGGCCAGCGTCGCGGCGCCGGTGCCGATGCCGCCCAGCAGCACGCCCTGGCGATCCCAGTCGCGCAGCTGGGCCAGCAGCCGGGCGTCGACGCTGCGCTGCGGGCCGGCGATCACCACGACCGTCCGCCAGGATGTTGTCGCGTCGAGCGGCTGGCACAGCAGCGCCGGGCCGCTCTCCGAGGCCACCGCCGCACCGCTGACCGACAGCAGCCCGAGCTGGTAGTGGAACTCGGACTGGCTGGCGTTGAGCACCTGCAGCGCATCCGCCAGCGCGGCGAGCGCGCGCAGCGCGAAGCCGGGTTCGAGCACGCAGGCGATGGCGCGTACGGGGGCGGACATGGGGCGACTGTAATCAAGTCCAGTGCTGCAGCGCCGGAATCGCCAGCAGCACCAGGGCCATCAGCAGGTAGAGCGCCTGCAGCGGCAGCAGCCAGCGCACCCAGGTGCCAAAGGGCAGCCGGGCGAGCGCCAGCACGCCGACGGTGATGCCGGAGGTCGGGATGATGGGCGTCGTCAACTCGCCGAACTGGAAGGCCAGCACGGCCGTCTGGCGGCTCAGCCCGACCAGATCGGCCAGCGGCGCCATGATGGGCATGGTCAGCGCGGCCTGACCGGTGCCCGAATGGATGAAGAAGTTGATGAGCGACTGGATCAGGAACATCTTGTGCGCCGCCCAGACCGTCTGCTCCGAGGCCACCAGCGGTGCCAGCGCGTTGAGCAGCGTGTCGATGATCTGGCCCTCGCGCAGCAGGATCACCGTGGCCTTGGCCAGGGCGATGACGAAGGCCGTGCCGACCAGGTCGCGTGCGCCCTGCAAAAAGGCGGCCATGAAGCCCTCGCTGCCCAGCCGCGCGACTACGCCGACCAGCACCGCCATCACCAGGAACAGGGCCGCGATCTCCTCGATGTACCAGCCCAGGCGCACCACGCCAGCAATCATTACCAGCAGGCACAGCGCGAACAGGGCCAGCACCAGGCGATGCCGGCCGCTCATGCCCTCGAAGCGCGCGAAGGCGTCCAGGTCGAGTTCGGCGCGGCGTGCCTGGTCGGACTGGTAGCAGGGGCTCAGCGCGGGCTGGCGGCGGATGCGGGCGGCCCACCACATCAGGAAGGCGATCGTCAGGCCGGTGGCAATGGCCCAGCACAGCAGCCGGTAGCCCAGGCCGGAGAACATCGGCAGGCCGGCAATGCCCTGGGCGACGCCAACATTGAAGGGGTTCAGAAAGGCGGTCGCAAAGCCGATCTGCGAGCCGACGAAGGGGATCGCCACACCGGTCAGCGTGTCCAGCTTCAGTGCCAGCGCCAGCGGGATGAAGATCAGCACGAAGGGGATCGCCTCCTCGGCCATGCCGAAGCTGGCGCCGCCGAGCGAGAACAGCGTGACGAAGACCGGGATGGCCAGCGCCCGCACCAGCGCCGAACGCTGATGGGCGCGGGCGACCGACTTGATCAGCGCATCGATCGCCTCGGTCTTCTGCAGCACGGCAAAGGCTCCGCCGACGATCAGCACGAAGCCGATGATCAGCGCGGCCTCGACAAAGCCCTTGATCGGCGCGGTCAGCAGCGCCGCGAGGCCCTGGGGGCGCGCCTCCACCGTGTGGAAGCTGCCCGCCACGATCAGCGTCTTGCCATTGACGAGCGCGGTTTCGAAGCGGCCGCCGGGCACGATCCAGGTTGCCAGCGCGATCAGCGCCAGCAGGCTCACCAGCAGCACATAGGTATTGGGCAGTCGCAGCTTCATGGCGGCTCTCACAGGGACAGCAGCTTGCCGCTGCGATAGGCCTCGCGGCCGGCGATCTTGGCCAGGCGCATGCCGCGGCTGGCATAGCGCCTTGCGGTGCGTGCGAAACAGCGGCCAGCCGCGCGGGCGTGCAGGGCGCTGCGCTGGTCGCTGAGCGGATCGATGATCTCGGCCACCAGCTCGCCGGCCTCGACCCAGTCGCCCGGCGCCTTGGCAAAGACGATCAGGCCGGCGCAGGGCGCGGTGATCGGCTCCACCGCCTCCAGCGGCGTGGCCGGGCAGGCTGGCGGCAACGGCGCGGCGGCACCGCTCAGATGGCCCTGCTGGCGCAGATAGTCCAGCAGCGCCTGCGCGTCCTGGTCCGCCAGTTCATGGCTGACCTCGGTCTCGCCGCGCAGCTCGACGGTCAGGCCCACGCAGCCCAGCGGATCGACCGGATGGCGTCCGGCGAACTGCGCGGCCAGCTCCCACCAGGGGCGCGCCAGCGTTTCGTCGAAAGGCTCATCGCCGGCCAGCGGCGTGTGCAGCAGTGCCGCGGCGCCCAGGTAGGCGGCCAGCGGCAGCGCCGCTTCCAGCTGGGCCGTGGCGGCGTAGACATGCAGCACCGCCTGGTTGTCGCAGTGCAGATCCAGCACGAGCTCGGCGTCCAGCGCCAGGCGCTGCAGCAGCTGCTTGAGCGCCTCGGCCTCGGTGGCCGGGGCCCAGGCGTCCAGCGCCACGTGCATGGCGCGGCGGATGCAGCGCGCGTTCTCGGCCGGGTCATCGCCGAGCTGGCCTTCCAGGGCGAGCGCGAGCGCCGGTGTCAGGTGGCGGAACTGGCGGTTGAAATTGAGCCCGCTGCCCAGATCGAAGCGGCCCAGCGCGCTGCCTTGCAGCTCCTGGGACAGGCCGATCGGATTGGCCATGGGCACCAGCACGATCTCGCCGGCGATGGCGCCCGCCGCCTCCAGCGCCTGCAGACGCTCGATCAGGACCTGAGCCACCAGCATGGGCGGGATCTCGTCGGCGTGCAGCGAGGCCTGCAGATAGGCCTTGCGACCCGACAGACGCTGGCCGAAGTGCAGGCTGCGCAGCCGGCGCTGGGTGCCGGCATGGCCGGCGGGGAGTTCGTGGTGTTGGACAAGCATGGCAGCAGCAGAGCTGAGCGGCCACTAGCGGGCCGCCCTGTTTGTTTATTGGAGGGCTGGGACGAGAGACCGCCGTCAGCGGCGCGGCAGTGGCACGTACAGCGGATGGGCCATGCGCACCGGGCGCACGTCCAGATGGGCGTTGAGCACCGTGTAGTCCTCCGAGCCCAGGGCGCCGCTGAACCAGCCGTTCAGGTCGGGCGTCTTGTAGAGCCTGAACTCGAAGCCCAGCTGGTTGTGGCTGCCGCGCGGGCCGGGTTCGTAGGCCAGGCCCAGCAGTTCGCGTTCCGGGCTGTCCAGCAGCTGCGCCATGGCGCTGACGATGGCGCCTTCGGCCAGGATGTCGCCAAAGAAGTGGCCGTGCGGCAGATAGGGCTTGTAGTCGCTCGCGCTGGGGTCGATGCGGGCCTCGCGACGCTTGTGCGGCGCTGCCGTGGTCTGGCCGCTCAGCAGATCGTGCTGATCGCCCTGATCCAGGTAGCTCAGGCGTGCGCCGCGGAGGTTGAAGGCGCCGAGCTTGGTGTCGCTGCGGGCCTCGCGCAGATCGACCAGCAAGGCCCCACGCGCGCCGATGATCTCGATCTGCGCGCCCTTGATGACGGCAGCCGAGTTCTCCTCGACGCCCAGTCCGATCTGGTAGCCCAGCGCCTGCATCGCCGGCAGCATGCGGCCGATGCGACCGCGCTTGAGGAAGTGCTGATCGATGAACAGCTCCGGGCCGACAAAGCCCAGACCGCGGTCGTACTCATGGCCCTGGCGCCATTGGCCCTGCAGGATGCGCAGATTGTCCTGCGCGTCGCGGAACATCATCCGGCTCATGATGGCCGCACCGGCACTGGTGCCGGCGACCACGCCGCCGCGCTGGAACACCGCCCAGATCGCCTGCAGCATCGCCGTGGGCTGGCCGCCTGGCTGCAGCGTGTCGACGATCAGCTCCTGCGCGCCGCCGGAGAAGAACACCGCCTGGCTCTGGCGCACCTGCTCGATCAGTGCCGGGTCGTTCAGCTGCGCCTGCAGATCGACGCCGGGCAGGCGCGGCGCCACCGGGATGAAGCTGGCCTGGGCACCGTGCTGGCCGAGCGTGTTGATGATCTGCGTGGCACTGCGTTCGGGATTGCCCGCCGCGGTGGCAAAGACGGCGACACGGGCGCCGGCACCGCCGGCCTCCTGGACGACGCGTTGCCAGACGGCGGCGTTGTCGTGCCGCAGCGCGCCGCCGATGACGATGGCCGTGCCGGCCTGGGCGCTGCCGAGCGCCAGCACGGACATAAGCATGAGGGAGAGGGGGCGTGGGATTCGCATGGCTTCATCTTGGCAGTCCGCCGGCGCCCGAACCAGAGGGTGGCGCCGCTGTCCGGGCTCGGCTGCGCCAGGAACGCAAGTGCATGTCGCTTCTGCGCAAGCCGCAGCGCGGCCGTGCCGTCTGCGCCGCGCCGGCTTGTCGGTTTGCGACAGGCAATTGCCTGCAAGCGACCGCCGCGCCAAAACCCCATAGGCAAGTCATCTGTGCCGGCCCACAGTGATCCCAGCTTCCCCGGCTTCACCTCCTCCATCTCTTCCCCCATCTCTCCCCCTTGAGGTTTCCATGACTCGTGCAAGAACCCCGAACCCGACCCTGCTGGCCCGCGCGATCTGCCTGGCCCTGGCACTGCCCGCGCTGCAGGCGCAGGCGCAGGACGCCGCTTCCAAGCTGGAGCGTGTCGAGATCACCGGCTCCAGCATCAAGCGACTGGCCGGCGAACAGGCGCTGCCGGTGCAGACGATCCAGCGTGACGAGATCGCCAAGGCCGGCGTCACCACGGCCGCCGAGCTGCTGAAGAACATCAGCGCGGCCGCCGCCAATCTGGGCGATGGCGCCTCGATCACCGACAACACCGGCGGCCAGCGCGGCTTCAATGGCGCGAACCTGCGCGGTGTCGGCGTGTCCTCGACGCTGGTGCTGCTGAACGGCCGGCGCCTAGCCAATTTCGCCTCGCCCGGCGATGCGGCGGGTGTCGATCTGAACAGCATTCCGGCCGGCGCGATCCAGCGCGTCGAGGTGCTGAAGGACGGTGCCTCGGCGATCTATGGCACCGATGCGATCGGCGGTGTCATCAACTTCATCACCCGCCAGGACTATCGCGGCATCGACCTCAGCGCCTACGCCTCCGCCACGCAGGAGGGCGGCGCCGGCAAGCGCGCGTTCACGCTCAGCGCGGGTCACGGTGATCTGCAGCGCGATGGCTTCAATGTGTTCGCCACGCTCGATGTGCAGTCGCTCGACGCGCTGCGCTCGACCCAGCGCGAGTTCATCCAGGAACGCCCGCTGGCCGAGACCGTGCCCTTCTATCTGTCGAGCCGGCCCTACCCGGGCAATATCCGTCTGTCCGGCACGGCATCGACGCGCGCCGAGCAGCTGGCTGCGATCAATGCCGCGGGCTATCTGTTCAACGGCAAGCCCTACACGCAGCGCACGCTGAACCTGTTCGCGCCGACCTGCAATGCGCCGGCCTCGGTCTATGCGCCCACACGCACCGGCCTGGAAGCCTGCGGCTATGACTACATGGCCGACACCGAGATCTACCCCAAGTCGGACAAGCTCGCCTTCCTCACCCGCGGCGTGCTGCAGCTGCACCCCGGCCATCAGCTGTTCGGCGAACTGCTGCTGGCGCGCGCCGATACCCGCTATGTGCTCTCGCCCAACCCGACAGGGCTGACGGGCTTGAACTGGGCGTCGGTGAACGCCTTCCTGCCCAAGCCGGTGGACAACGCCCGCAGCATCGAGATCCGCTTCCGCGCCACCGAGCTCGGCAATCGCAGCAACGAGGTGCGCAGCGATGCCAATCGCGTCGTGCTGGGCATGAAGGGCAGCCTGTGGGGCGACTGGGACTACAGCACGGCCCTCAGCCATGCACAGAACAAGGTGGCGGATCGCTATGTCGATGGCTACTTCAAGTTCAACGAGCTGCTCGATGCGGTGCGCGCCGGCAAGATCAATCCTTTCGGTCCCTCGCCGGCGTCCAGCCGCGGCTTGATCGAATCGCTGCGCATCGATGATGTGGCGCGTGCCAGCGAAGGCACGACCACGGGCCTGGACTTCAAGATCAGCGGCAGCCTGGGTCAGCTGGACGGCGGCGAGATCGGTGGGGCATTGGGCGCCGAGCTGCGCCGCGAGACGCAGCGCTTCACGCCCTCGGCCCTGCTGCTGAGCAACAACATCGGCGGCGACCGCGACAGCAGCGGCACCAGCCCGGCGATAGCAGCCACCCACTACAGCCGCAACATCGCCTCGGTCTATGCGGAAGTGAGCGCGCCGCTGAGCAAGCAGCTGGAACTGCAGGCCGCGCTGCGCGCCGACCATTACCAGCAGGTGGGCAGTTCGGTGAACCCCAAGCTGGGTCTGCGCTATCAGCCGAGCCAGGCCCTGGTGCTGCGTGCCTCGGCCGGCACCGGCTTCCGCGCGCCCAGCTTCAGCGAGCTCTACCGCCCGACCACCTACGGCAGCAGCCCGGCCTTCCTGTACGACAAGGTCTATGGCGACTTCGACCAGTACCCGACCGAGAAGATCGCCAACGCGAACCTCAAGCCCGAGAAGAGCCGCCAACTCTCGCTGGGCCTGGCCTTCGAGCCCAACAAGCACAGCCTGGTCAGCCTGGACTACTGGCAGATCCGCAAGACCGATGTCATCAGCGATCTGTCCGGCAAGGTCATCCTGGAGAACACCGACCGCTATGGCGCCTACATCAAGCGTGACGCGGACGACTATCCGACCCTGGTGCTGAAGAAGGAAAACCAGGGTGGGCTCAAGACCGATGGTCTGGACCTCGAAGCCCGCTGGCGCTCCGAGGCCAGCGGCATGGGGCGCATAGCGCTGAACCTCAGCGGCACCTACGTGATGCACTACCAGCGCCAGTTCGGCGCGTCGGAGCCCTATGTCGAGAATGCCGGCCGCTTCCTGCAGGACCAGGTGATCCAGCGCTGGCGCCATCGCATCGCGGCGGATTGGGAGCGCGGCGCGCTGACGCTGACCCTGGCCAACAGCTACTTCTCCGCCTACACCGACGACAGCTACCTGCCCGACACCGAGCCACGCCAGGTCAAGGCCTATTCGCTGTGGGACCTGAGCGCCAGCTACCGCGTCAATGAGCGACTGAGTGTGCGCGGCGGCGTGCAGAACCTGCTCAACACGGCGCCGCCCTATTCCAACCAGTCCTACTACTTCCTCTCGACCTTCGACCCGACCTACACCGACCCGCGTGGTCGCAACTACTTCCTCAGCCTGAACTACCAGCTGCGCTGAGGCGCGTGGCGCGAGGCGGCGCTGCCGCAGTACTGGGCACAGTACTGAGCGCAGATCTGGCCGGCCTCGGCGCCGGCCAGCCACTGCCGCGCCAGTTGCTGCAGCGGCCCGCGGGCCTCGCGCGGCAGCGTGCCGTCGAGCGCATCGCCGGCCACGGCCAGCAGCTGGCTGGCGTAATGCTGGCGGGCATCGGGTGCGCAGTCGAACAGTTCCATCACGGTGCTGGCGAACAGCTGGAACTGCTCGCTGCTCAGTTCGCTGCCCTGGGCGCCCGGCCACACGGCCAGGCACAGGTATTCGAGCGGCCCCAGGCTGCGCGTGGCACGCGGAGCGCTCGCCTGGCCCCAGGCGGCACGGCGCCCACTGGGCAGTCGCCCCTGCTGCAGCGCCAGCGCCAGGCTGCGCGCCACCAGGGCACGGGCAGCGAAGTCGCCGCGTTGGTTGACCTCGATCAGCACGCGCAGAAAGGCCGGGTAGAGCTGTTCTCCCAGGCCCTCACAGACCTGCTCCAGCAGTTCGACCGAGGCGTCCGGCCCCAGGTCGGCACAGCCGCTGATCAAGGCCTGCGCCGCCTCCGGCCAGCGTGGATCGGCGCGCAGCTCAGCGGACAAGCAGGGCGGCCAGCACCTGGCTGGCATGTTCGGCGATGCTCAGGCCGCGCTGTCCCGGCGCCACCTCGGCGTGCAACACCGGGCCCCCCTGCCCCAAGCCCTGCAGCCAGGGCGCTTCATGGGATGAGGTCAGCGACGGGGCCTGCACCGACGCAGCGCCGCGCAGGCTGCCGGATGCAACAGGGGCGAGCGAGGACGGAAGATGGAGGCCGATCATGGGCTTACCCGGCGGTGTGGCTTTGGAGCTTGAAGCTTAGGGCCAGCGCCCTGGCAGGGCGATTGCGGCTGGCCCTAATTCCGGCTTGCTCAGGGCCGCTGCCGGGCCGCACTCTGGCCATCGAATTCGCAGCCGGCACCGCCATAGGGGGCGCAGTTGCCCTCGGTGCTGCTGCTGACCTTGTTCCAGGCCTCGTCGAAGTCCAGCGTCAGGCGGCAGTCTTCGCCGCGTGGCAGCTTGCGATAGGGCTCGATCACCAGCCGACGTTTGCTCATCTGTCCGATGCCGGCGATCGACGCCGAACAAGCGCCCTGTGTCAGCGTGGCGCTGAGCGCCGCGCTTGCTGTCTGTCTATCCAGCCAGATCAGCCGCAGGTCCAGCCCTTCGGACTTGTAGTTGGCCTGGGCGCGCGCGTTGTACTGTGCCTGTGCCGGCGCTGCACACAGCAGGCTCAGCGTTACCAGGCCAAACAGCGTGCGTGCTAGCGCATCAATGCGCCTCAGCGGCACTCCGAGCGTCGGCCGCGTAGGTCTGGCCCGCTCGCATCGCATCGCCCATGCGCTGGTAGGCGGCTTCGACCGTGATGCTTCCATTGCCATAAAGTGAACTGTTATTGCTGATGACCGCTTCGGGTAGCACGGCGTCGACGCGGGCGGCGGGTTCGCTGCGCAGCGCGCGGAGAAAATCAGCACCGTCGCCGGCGCCGAGATTATGCAAGGCGTAGACGTTGGCGACATCATCCCGGCCCCCGAGCTCGCGCCCTGTTTCAATGTTCTGGCGGGTGTGCTCGGCCAGCATGGCGGCCTGCAGTCGTGTGTCGGTGCGCAGCGCGTTGGCCTGCGCGCGGCTGAGATTGCCGGCATTGGCAACACCATGGGCCGCGCCATGCTCGCGCAGCATCTGTTGCCAGGTGCCATCGGTGAACTGACCGAGGCCGTGGGCACTGGACAGCGCCATGGTGCCGTCGAACTGCCGCACCCTGTTGCGCGAAGCGTCGCGAGCAATCGGGCGGGCATTGGTGTTGAAGCCGGACTCGAAGTTGGCGATCATTGCGACGACACCGGCATCGACGCCACTGTCGCGGGCGGCATTGACCAGCTCGCCCCTCACCGCCAGCCAGCGCTGGTCGCGCGCACCGTGCGCGACAAACGCCGTGGCCGGCGCGACAGCCTGCGACGCAGCCGTCGCGGCCGCGGCGCTAGGGCGCGCTGACGGTGTTGCATTTGTGGGCGCCGCTGCACTGTGTGTGGGCCACGGCAGCAGATCGAGCAGCCGCTGCAAAAGGCTGGGCTGTGCAGCGATTTGCGCGCCGGCCCTGAGCCCAGCCTGTGCGGGGTGGGCCAAGTCTGCGGCACCTGCCGGCGCATGTCCTTGAGCATGCCGCTGGCCTGCTGTGGCCGAGGTCGGCGGCAGCCGCAGCCGCTCACCGATCTCGATCCGGTCCGGGTGATGCAGCTGCGGGTTGGCCGCCACCAGCGTGGCCAGACTCAGCCCATGCTCGTGGGCGATATGCGCCAGCGTGTCACCGCGGCGCACCGTGTAGTGGCCGGGCGCGTCGGAGGGGTGGGGCAGGTGCAGCCGGGTGCCCGGGTAGATGACATCCGGGTTGTGCAGCTGCGGATTGGCCGCCAGCAGCGACTTCAGGCTCAGGCCATGCGCGCGGGCGATCTGTTGCAGCGTCTCGCCGGGCTGCACGGTGTGCCCGGGCTCTTGCTCCAGGGGCGCGGCGTTCGGGCCGTTGAGGCTGCGTGCGCCTCGTGTGCCGCTGATGGCTTGCGTCATGCTGAAGACTCCCTCCAAGCGCCGCGCGGGGTGTGCGGCAGATGCAGGGAATCTTCAGGTGGCGGGTCCGGCTCGGGCAATTGCGGCTGGCGCTAGTTCTGCAGGCGGGGTGAATTGCCGGCTAGGGTTGGCCGCAGTGGTGCGCCGGCGACTACCAGCGGATTTCCGCGTCTTCCTGTCGAATCCACCCGAATGCGACGGCAAAGCCCAGCAGGGCCGCCAATACAGCCATCCAACGCCAGTGCTCGTGTGATTCGATCAGCTCGTCGCCGCGGCGGATCTGCGTACACATTTTTATGATGCGGCTGGCACGCACGGTCAGGGCGTCGCCATCGGCGAGCTGCTTGTAGACCAGATAGCCAACGGAGCAGTGCTCGACACTGCCACCGGCGAAATGAAGGGTGTAACTGCGCTCGGCGGGGCTGATGCGCGATGACTCGCTGCTGTGTCGGTCCAGCTGGACGAGCTCTGTGCGTGGGGACAGCAGGGCGTCGAGCAGGAGCACCGCGCTGAGCACCAGCGTCAGGCAGCGAACAAGAAACTTGAGCATGATCCTCCCTCTGCACCAGGCTGGCCGTACAAACCGCGTGCCGCCCGGCGTCGAATGCGCGGGATGCTAACCCAATAGCTGCCGCAGCCAGTCCAACACCCGCGCCGGCCGGGACAGCAGGTCCTGGTTGAGCAGGCTGACCAGGCTGCCCAATTGCAAGAGCAGCACCAGCTGGCCAACGATGGACTTCAGCGACATCGAGAGGCTGAACACATTGAGCTGCGGGGCGAAGCGGTTGGTCAGGCCCAGCACGGCGTCGACCAGGTAGAGCATCAGCAGCGCCGGTGCGGCCAGCATCAAGGCGCTGCGCAGCCAGCGGCCCCCTTCGATCTCGAACAGCGCCGCGCCCGAGGGCAGCCAGTGCCAGGGCTGGCCGACCGGCCAGAGCGCGAAGCTGTCCAGCAGTGTGGCGGCGAAGAGCATGAAGCCGCCCGAGGCCATGAACACCCAGCTCGCCAGCCGCGCCAGGAAGGCACCGGTGAGCGAGGTTTGGTGACCCGAGAGCGGGTCCATCAGCTGGGCCTGCGAGGAGCCGATCTTGTTGTCGATCAGCTGGCCGGCCATCTCGAAGGACCACATCAGGCCGGCATAGCCAAAGCCCAGCGCCAGGCCGATCAGCGCCTCGCCGGCATAGGCCTGCAACCAGGCGGCGGCGCTCAGCGGCAGGCTCAAGGGGCGCTGCAGCAGCAGGGCCAGCAGGGCCAGGGCCAGGAACAGCGCGTTGCGGATGATGGCCGGCAGCAGATCCTGCGTGAACAGCGGCACCAGCAGGAAGGCGACCGCCACCCGCATCGCCAGCAGGCCCAGCAGCAGGGCCGTGTCGCTGGCGTTGCCGATCCAGAACGGCGGCATCAGCGCTGCCTCACCAGACCTGGGAATTCGCTGAACACGCGGTCGCCGAGCCGGTACAGCCCGCCGCCCAGCAGCGAAGCGGTGATGAAGATCGTCAGCACGATGGCGAAGAACTTGGCCACGTACTGCAGGGTCTGCTCCTGCAGCTGCGTGGCCGCCTGCACGAAGGCGATCAGCAGGCCGACGATGGCCGCCACCAGGATGGGCGGGGCGGACAGCAGCAGCACCAGCCACAGGGCCTGCTGCGTCAGTTGGATGACTTCGGCATTCATTGGTAGGTCAGCACCAGGCCATGGGTCAGTTTCACCCAGCCGTCGATCAGCACGAACAGCAGCAGCTTGAAGGGCAGCGAGACGGTGGTGGGCGAGAGCATCTGCATGCCCATGGCCATCAGGATGTTGGCGATCACCAGATCGACGACCAGGAAGGGCAGGAAGATCAGGAAGCCGATCTCGAAGGCGACGCTCAGCTCGCTGACGGTGAAGGCGGGCACGACGATCAGGAAGTCGCGCTCGCTCAGCTCGGACGCCTGCGACGGCGCCAGGCTGCGCTGCGCGGTCTTCAGAAAGAAAGTGCGCTCCAGCGGCCGGCTGTGCTGGAAAAGGAACTCGCGCAGCGGCTCCTTGGCGCGGTCGGCGGCGGCCAGCAGCTGGCTGGTCGAGCCCTTGTCGCTCAGCGCTGCGCTGCCGAGCTGCTGCTGCATCTGCACACCGACCGGATACATCACATAGATGCTCAGGATCAGCGCCAGGCCGTTCATCACGACATTGGGCGGCACCTGCTGCAGGCCCATGGCATTGCGCAGCAGGCTCAGCACGACGACCAGCTTGGTGAACGAGGTCACCATGACGGCGACAAAGGGCGCCAGCGCCAGCACGATCACCGTGATCAGTGCCGAGGCGGGCGTGAAGCTGCTCAGATCCATGGGAGGCTTTTGTCTTGTGAGAGGGTGTGGCCGCTGGCTTCAGCCTTCGATGCGCAGCGCCTCGCCGTGCCCGAAGGGCAGCAGGCGACCGCGGGCGATGCACTGGCGCGCCTCGTCCAGCAGCAGGCATTCGTCGGCGGGCCCGGCCTCGAAGGCCTGCCAGCCGAGCAGCTGTTCCAGCGCCAGCGGCTGGGCCCAGCGCGCCACCAGCTGGCAGGCCTCGGCCTGCGCTGGGGCCTCGGCGCAGGCGCGCAGTTCGTGGCGAAAGCCAGGGTCGAGCAGCAACAGCGCGCCGGGTTCCAGCGCCGCGCGTTCCTGCGCGCTGAGCGCCCAGCGGCCCAGCAGCTGCTCGCCACGGGCCGCGTGCCAGGCCAGGCCGGGCAGCGCCAGCGCCGCTGGCAGCGCGCGCAGCCTCGCCCAGGGCAGATGCAGGCGGGCCTGTAGCGGTGCCTGCATGCCGGTGGCCAGCAGACCGCTGGCCTCGGCCTGGCCGAGCGGGCGCGCCGGCGCTTCAGGCAGCCAGTGCCAGGTCTTGCCATCGGCGAGGCCGGCGGCCTCCAGCGCCTGCAACAGCGGCGCGGCGGCCGCCAGGCGCAACACGGCCTCGGCGGCACAGCAGGCGCCGGGTTCGGTGTCGCTGAGCAGCAGCTCGAGCGCGCCGCCTTCGCTGCAGAAGTGCCAGTGGCTGGCCTGGGGGCGTGCATGCGGGTTCATCGCGGGACTCCGTGAGAGGCTTCAGGCACGGCGGCTGACCATCATGCGCGTCAGCTCGCTGACCGAACGCGCCTTCATCTTGCGCATGCCGCGCGAGCGGTACAGCTCGACGCTCTTGAGCGAGAGCGCGATCTCGTCGGCGATCTGCTTGTTCATCAGGCCCTTGACGACCCAGCTGAGCACCTGGCGCTCGCGCGGCGAGAGCTGGCGTTCGCGGCGCTCGAATTCCTCGCGGCAGCCCTCGGCCTCGGGCACCCAGCCGGTGTCGACCTCGGCATGGCTGAACGCGCGCTCCAGCGCCGCGCTGAGCGCCTCATCGTCAAGCGGTTTTTCCAGCAGCGTCACCGAGCCGCGCTTCTGCATCGCAGCGACGGCCAGCGGCACATCGGCATGGCCGCTCATATAGATCACCGGCAGCGTGACGCCGCGCTGCTGCAGCGCATCGTGCAGGTCCAGGCCGCTGAGTTCGGGCATGCGCACATCGAGCATCAGGCAGCTGGCCTCGGGCAGCGTGGCGCCGACGGCCACGCGCGAGAGCGCCTGCAGCGCCTCGCGCGGATCGCCCCAGTCGCGCACCTCGCAGCCAAAGCCCTCCAGCCAGAAGCGCAGCGAGCTGCGGAAGTCGGGGTTGTCGTCGACGACGTAGATCTGTTGGCGTTTGTCGCTCATGGCAGGCTTTCCTTCTCGGTGCGCCCGACGGCATGGGCGCTGCTATCGGTGGCGCGTTCATCGAGCAGCGGCAGGCTGATATGGAAGCAGCAGCCGCCGCTGTCGCGCCGGCTGAACCACAGCCGGCCCTGGTGCATCTCGATCAGCGAGCGGCAGATCGACAGGCCCAGGCCCATGCCATTGGGCTTGGTCGAGCTGAAGGGCAGGAACAGGCGCGCCTCGGTCTGCGGCGTGATGCCCGGGCCGTTGTCGGCCACGCTGAGTTCGGCGCGGCGTCCGGCCAGCTTCAGCTCCAGCTCGATCAAGGGGGCGGGCGGCCGGTCCAGGCGCAGCGCATCGAGCGCATTGCGCAGCAGGTTGACCAGCACCTGCTGCAGCATCACCGGGTCGGCCTGCACCAGCGCGCCCGCGTCACCCAGGCGCAGCTGCACGGCCACGCCCTCGCGCTGCAGGTCCCAGTCCAGCAGGGCCAGGCTGTCGCGGGCCAGCGGCTTCAGGTCGACACGGCACAGCTTGGGCTGGCGCGATTGCGTGTAGTCGCGCACCCGGGCGATCACCTGGCTGGCGTAGCTGACCTGCTGCACCGCCTTGTCCAGCGCGAGCAGCTCCTCGCTGGCCGCGCCGAGCTTGCGTGCCAGGCGCAGCTTCAGCCCGCGCAGCAGATTGACGGTCGCGCCGATCGGCTGATTCAGCTCATGGGCCAGCACCGAGCCCATCTCGCTGACGGTCAGCGAGCGCGAGGTGAACAGCAGGCCTTCGCGGTCGTCGAGCTGGCGCTGCAGCTGCTGCAGGCGCTGGCGTTCATCGATCAGGCGCAGCAGGCGCCGGCCGTCCGACAGCAGCGCCGTCTCGGCCTGGAATTCACCGCTTTCACCGCAGCGCAGACGCTGGCCCGGCTCGGCAGCGAGCACCGCGGCCAGGCCCTCCAGTCCGGCGACCCAGCGCGAGGCCAGCTGCCCCGGCTGGCCGGGCAGCAGGGCCAGCATCGCGCCATTGAGCGCCAGCAGGAAGTCACCATCGAGCAGGGCCAGCGCCTGGCCCAGTTCGCCCATGGCCTGCAGCAGCGCGTCGTGGCGCAGATCGAGTCGTCCGTTCATCACATCAAGCTCCAGGCCACAGGCGGGTCGTGCAAAGCAGCCAGGTCAGCGGCCCCTGGCGCAGCAGCGCGAGCAGGCTGGGCGCCGCTGCGGCCTGCACCAGCACCGAGCGCCAGCGCGCCAGCTGCGCCGCCTGGCCATGCAGGCGCAGCTCGCAGCTGACGCGTCCCGGGTCCAGCGGGGCTTCGGCGCCGGCCAGCTCACGCAGCGGCTGCGGGCGTCCCTGCGGGTCCAGCCCCAGGCGCAGCGCCCACCAGTGTTCATTCGGCATCGGCCGGCTCAGATGCCATTGCGCCGACCAGCGCCGCCAGTGCCAGGTCTTGCCTGGCTGCAGCGCGAGCAGGCCGCTGGGGCAGGCCAGCAGCGCCGGCCGGCCAGCGTGCCAGCTGCGCAGCAGGGCGCGCAGCGCTGCGGCGGACTGCGGCGCCTGCGCGGCGCGGCGCAGGCCTTGCAAGAGGGCGGGCAACCAGGCAGGTAGCGGCTCGGTGGGATCGCCATCGCCGCCCTCGTCAAAGGCGGGTGAAGTCGCGCCGTCGGGCTGCGCGCTGAGCGCAGCGCTGTCCGCGGCGTCCGCAGCGTCCTTCGCCTCATCGTCCTGGGCCAGCAGACGTTCGAGCTCGGGCCAGGGCCAGGCCGGCACGCGCGATTCGGCCGGTGCATGCAAGGGGCGCAGCAGCACCGGCAGCCCGGGCAGCAAGGCCAGGCGCGCCTCGGTGGCCGTGCCCTCGGTCGGGGCGGCCAGCGGTTCCTGTGCCGGCGTGGCGGCTTCGGTCGAGGCGGACATGGCCGGCACGGCGGGGCTGCCCTGCACCTCCGGCGTCGCACCGGACGCTGTGGCCAGCGCCGCCTCGCTCTGCTGCAGCGCCTGAGCCCAGGCGGCCCAAGGGTCTTGCAGGCTGATGGCCTGGATCGGATTCATCGCGTGCGCTCCCGGGCTTCGACGCGCGGCAGCGCGTCGTCCTCATCCGCGGCCTCGCTGCGGCGCTCGGCCAGGCGGTGGCCGGCCTCGCGCAGGCGGCGCTCCAGCGCGGGCAGCTGCTGGCGCCAGGGGCTGGCCTCGGCGCTGTGCAGGCTCAGGCGCAGCGGGGCGCCGGGCTCCCGGCGCTCCAGCAGCAGGTGTTCGCCGGGGCCCATCTGCGGCAGCTCCAGCTGCCAGCGGCCTTGCAGCGCCTGTGTCATGGCGTCGGGGGCCTGGCCTGCGGCCGGCAGATGCGAGGCTTGCAGCAGGGCCTTGCGCTGACGCTGCACACCCAGGGGCTCGTCCTGCAGCGGCTGGCTGCGTGTGGCCGTGGCGTCGCTGGCGCCACTGCGGCCATCGAAGGGCGGGGGCGGCAACTGGACGATCCAGCGTGGGCCGTCCTGCGTGGCGTCCCGTGCGGTGTCCATTGCGGCATCCTGTGCCGTCTCCTGTGCGGCCGCGCTCGGCGGATGAGGCGCGGGCGGTGGCGGTACATCGCCGTGCCTTGCGGCGTCGGCGAGCAGCGTCTCCAGTTCGCGCGCCCTGGTCTCGTCCTCAAGGCGGTTCGCGCTGCGCAGGGCGCCATGCGCCGCGGGCGTTGCCGTTGCCGTTGCCGTTGCCGTTGCCGTTGCCGTTGCTCGAGACGTTGTCGCTCGACTGCCGGCCATGGCGGGATTGAGTGCTGGGCGGATCTGCATCTCAGCGCGACCCCCGCGTCGGCCGTTCCTCGGCTTCCAGCTCGGCGGCCCGCTCCTGCGACTGCGCGCGCTCGCGGCGCCAGTGCGCCAGGCTCTGCTGCACGGCGGCCTCGCGCGCCTCGGCACGCTGCAGCGCGCGGCGTTGCTGCGCCGTGTGCGCCTGAGCCTCTTGCAGATTCTGCTGCTCCAGCAGCAGCGCGTAGTCGTCGCGTTCCAGCCGTTCGTCCAGCGCCGCGCGGTGCAGGCTCAGCTGGGTGCCCCAGCGCGCCAGATCGCCGCTGCGGGGGCCGGACCAGCGGGTCTTCAGCGCCTCCAACCGGGCCCGGCTGTGGGCCGCGGCGGCCTCGCACTGCGCCAGCAGCGCCGCCTGCGCGGCCTCGGCCTGCAAGGCTGCGCCCAGGGCCTGGCGTTCGCGTTGCAGCTTCAGCTCGCGCAGGCGCAGCCATTGGCGCGCGGCATCGGGGCTCAGGCCGGGCTTGCTCGTCATTGCACCAGCTCCCGCAGTTGCTGCAGGCAGCCGTCCCAGTCGCTGCACTCATCGGTCGCCTGGCGCAGCAGCGCCTCGATCTGCGGCATCCGGGCGATCGCCTGATCGGCCAGCGCATCGCTGCCGGACTGGTACTCGCCGACACGCAGCAGGAACTCGACCTCCTTGTGCCGCGCCAGCAGGGCGCGCAGCCGCGCCGCGTCACGCTGCTGGTCCCGTCCGGTGACGCGGCCGGCCAGGCGGCTGGCGCTGGCCAGCACGTCGATGGCCGGGTAGTGCTGGGCCTGCGCCAGGGCACGCGACAGCAGCAGGTGCCCGTCGAGGATGGAGCGCACTTCCTCGGCCACCGGGTCGCTGCCTTCCTCGTCCTCGGCCAGCACCGTGTAGAAGGCGGTGATCGAGCCCTTGTCGTCGGCGCCGGCGCGCTCGAACAGGCGCGGCAGCTCGGCGAAGACCGAGGGCGGGTAGCCGCGCCGCACGGCGGGCTCGCCGGCCGCCAGGCCCAGCTCGCGCAGGCCGCGGGCGAAGCGGGTCACCGAGTCCATCATCAGCAGCACGCGGGCGCCCTGATCGCGAAAGCCCTCGGCGATCGCCGTGGCCGCATGGGCGGCGCGCACGCGCTCCAGCGCCGGCCGGTCCGAGGTCGAGGCGACGACGACCGAGCGCGCCAGGCCCTCGGCGCCGAGGCTGTCCTCGATGAATTCGCGCACCTCGCGGCCACGTTCACCGATCAGGCCGATCACATTGACGTCGGCGCGCGTGTTGCGCGCCAGCATGCCCAGCAGCGTGGACTTGCCGCCCCCGGCCATCGCGAAGATGCCCAGGCGCTGGCCTTCGCCGACGCTCAGCAGCGCATCGATGGCACGCACGCCGCAGACCAGCGGGCGCTCGATCATGCGGCGCTGCAGCGGCGCCGGCGGCTCGCGGTACAGCGGCACGCGCGGCAGCGCATCGAGCGGGGCGCCGCCGTCCAGCGGCTGGCCGAAGGCGTCGATGACGCGGCCCAGCAGCGCCGCGCCGCTGGGCAGCTGTGCCATCTCCTGCTGCACCTCGACCGCCGCACCGACCGGCAGGCCCTGCAGCGAACCGAGCGGCGCCAGCACGGCCTCCTGGCCGGCAAAGGCTATCACCTCGGCCTGCAGCGCCGCCTGCTGCGGCTGCAGCGGATCGAAGACGCGGCAGGTCTGACCGATGCGCGCCTGCACGCCGGTGGCGCGCAGCAGCGTGCCACTGGCCTGAACCACGCGCCCCAGCGTGGCCACCGTGCGCAAGCGCGCCAGCTGGGCCAGCTGCAGGGCCGGCGTCGCTTCGAGCGCGCTGTTCATCGCGTCAGCCCCCAGGCGCTGGCGATGCGCTGCAGCTGCGTCTCCAGGCTGGCATCGGCGCTGCCCAGATCGGTCAGCAGCCGGCAGCCCAGCGCTGGCAGCGCGGGGTCGGCGATCAGCTCGGTGTCCTGCAGGCCGGCGCGGTTCTGCGGGTCCAGCGCCTGCAGCGCCTCGCGCAGGCCGGCCAGCTGGGCCGGTGACACGGCCAGGCGCCAGCAACGCGCCGGCAGCAGTTCGCGAGCCGCCTGCAGGGCCAGCCGGGCCAGCTGCTCCTGCGCGGGCAGCTCGCCCATCAGCTTGTTGTGGATCGCCAGCGCCAGCTCGGCCAGCGATTGCTGCCACTGCTGGCGCAGCTGCTGGTTGGCGGCGGCGAGCTGGGCCAGCTGCGTCGCCTGGGCCTCATCCAGCCGGGCCTGCAGGCGCGCCTCGGCTTCGGCCAGACCCTCGCGCAGGCCCTGCTCGCGGGCGGCGTCGCGCAAGACCTGGCACTGCGCCTCGGTCTCGCTGAGCAATTGGTCGACGCGGGCCAGCAGTGCCTGGGCCTGCAGCAGGGCCGGTGCGTCGGCGGCCGGCACGACGCGCTGATCGCTGACCAGACCCAGCGCCGCCTCGGGCCGGGCGCGCCACAGCAGATAGCCGCTCATGCGCCGTCCTCCTCGCCGAGGCGCTGCTGCAGCTGCAGCGTCGCCTGCAGCACGGCCCCTGCGGTGGGCTGCGGCATCACCCAGGCGGCCACCGGGCCGAGCCGGCGTGCCGCCGCATGGCGCAGCGCGCCATGCGGCAGGCTGGCCAGCAGCACGGCGGCGCCGGCCTCGCGGAACTGCTGCGCCAGCGCTTCAGGGGCGACCTCGCCGGGCCAGCCGTCCAGCGCGGCGGGCAGGCCGGTGCCCGGGCCGGTCTGCAGGCTGGGCCAGTCGGGCTGGGCGCGCAGCTGGCGCCACCAGGCGACGCCCAGCACCGCGCGGGCACGCTCGCGCGCCGGTCCGGCGATCCACAGCCGCAAGGCCGGCGCGGCCAGCACCGAACCGCAGCGCAGCATCAGCTGCTGCAGCGCGGCGCTGTCCAGCGCCAGCCAGTCCGGCGCGCCGGCCAGCTGGGCCCAGCTCAGCGAACGGGCCTCGAGCGGCGCTTCATCGAGCAGCTGGCGCGCCAGTTGCGCGCGCAGCGTGAGCGCGCTGCAGGTTTCAGACATCGCTGCCGCCCTCCAAGGCCTGCTGCGGCTCAAGGCTAGCCGCACGGCCGCGGCGCCAGGCCAGCCACAGCGCGGCGCCCAGGCAGCTCAGGCCCAGCACGCCGCCCAGCACGGCGGGCAGCGAAAGCGGACTCGGGCTCGCGCTGACACCCGCTGGCAGCGGGTCGGCCGCGAAGGGCACGACCGAGACGCTCTCGTAGGGCAGGCCCTCGACGCTGTTGACCACCAGCGCGCGGACCTTGGGCACCAGCGCGTCGATGTCGATGCCGGCGCGGTGCTTGATCATCACCGAGGCCGACGAGGGACGCGGTTTGTCGGACAGCGGATGCCGCTCCGGCAGCACCAGGGTGACGCGCGCCTGCAGCACGCCGTCGATGCTGGTCAGCGTGTGCGACAGCTCCTGCGACAGCGCATGCATCAGCCGTGCATGCTCCTCGACCGGCGTGGAGACAAAGCCCTCGCGCTTGAAGACCTTGCCCAGGCTGTCGTAATCCTCGCGCGGCAGGCCCTGGGCCTTGAGCAGCTGCACCGCGCGGGCGAAGTCGCTCTCCGCGATGAGCACCTCGAAGCCCTCTTCGCGCGCCTGCTTCTGCGCCGACAGCCCGGCCTGGCGCAGCGCGGCGACCATGTCATTGGCCTGGCGCTCGTCGAGGCGGGCGTAGAGGGTCTGGTCGCCGCAGGCCACCAGCAGCAGGGGCAGCAGCAACATCAGCAGCGTTGGGAGCAGGCGCGAGGTGTTCATCAGGACTGTTGGCGGAACAGTTGCTGCAGACCTTCGGACGTGCGGTTCGCGATGTTCGAGGTCAGCTGGCAATGGAACATGAACTCCTGGCAGCGCACGGTCAGGCTGACCAGTTCGCCAGGGCTGAGGGCCTGATCGGCCGCGGCGGCGGCGCGCGCATCGATGCCCAGCGAGCGCGCCTCGGCATTGATGTGGTCGAGCGGGCGCACCAGCTCGCGCATGGCCGCCGAGGGCGCGCCGCTGGCCTCGACCCGCTGGGCCGCGCCACTGAGCGCACGCTCGAAGGCCAGGGCCTCGGGGGCCGGCCCCGCCACAGGCAGGGCCGTGCCACCGAGCTGCAGCGCCGGCACCGAAAGGGCAAGCGCGGCCTGCATCATTGCTTGCGCGCCATGGTTTCGAGGGCCGAGCCGACCGTCGAGACGGCGGTGTGCGAGCTGCTCGCCAGGAAGCTCATCTTCAGCGACATCGCGGTCAGCTCGGTCACGTCGGCCGGCTTGTCGCCGCCGTTGTTCATTGCGGCCGACTTGGTCTCGATGTCGCTGGCCTGCTTGTCCAGCGCCTGGCCCCAGGCGTCGGCCATGGCTTCGAACCAGGAACCGCCGGTCTTGCCGTTGTTGCTGGTGCTGCTGACCGGGCTGCTGGCCAGGGTGTTCAGAAGGGTGTTGCTCATGAAAGGCTCCGTGTGTGGTGGATGGACGGTGGGTGGGACGGTGGGGAGATGGTGAGGAGACGGGTATTCAAAGCGTCAGGCGCAGGCGCTGGCCGTCGCGCTCGACCCAGACGCTGCGCTCGGCGATCTGGACGACGCGATGGCCGCTGGGCAGCAGCGCGCCGGTGAAGTAGCGGCTGCCATCGGCGGTGATGAAGAAGGGGTTGTCGGCGCTATCGACGACGGCGACCAGGCGCTTGGCCGGGTCCTCGCGCGGCACCGGGGCCGCCGCCGCCGGGGGCGTCTGCCTGAGCAGCTGCCAGGCCGGCAGCCCGGGGATCTCGCGCCGCGCCGCCGCCTCGGCGGCCTGCAGCCGCGTCGCATCGACCTCGGTGGTCTGCAGTTGCAGCGTGCCGTCCGGCAGTTGCTTGCCCTCGGCCGCCACGCCATGCAGGCGGTAGAGCTCCAGCAGGCGCGGCAGCAGGTCCGGCGCTGGCGCGGGACTGGGCTTGGGCGCGGCCAGCGCCAGATTCGGCTGCGACGCGGTGCTGGTCTGCAGGCCCATGGCCGTGGCGGTGGCCAGCAGGCACAGGCCGCCCAGCGCCAGCAGCCGTTCGACGGCCTGCGTGGCGGGGCGGGTGGCGGAGCGGTGGGGCCGAGGTGCAGCGAGGGCAGGACGCGCTGGCTCGTCCAGCAGCACCGGCTCGGGCCAATGGGCTTGTGCGGCCGGGCCATAGGCCAGCACCGTGTCGCCCAGCTGCAGCAGCTGCCCCGGCAGCCAGGGCCATGGCGTTTCGCCGGGCTGCAGCGCCTGCTCGCCCAGCCAGGCCTGGCCTTCGAGCAGCTGCAGCTGGAAGCGGCCCTGGCCGGCTGGCAGCAGGCGCAGCTGGAAGGGCGCGAGGCTGTGCAGCAGCACGTCGGCGAACTGGGTTTCGGCAAAGGCGTCGGCGGCCAGACCGCAGACCAGGCAGGCCTGGCCCGGCAGCAGCGGCGCGCGGGCGCCGGCCTGCGCGCCGGCCAGCACGCGCAGCTCCTGCATCTCGATCGGGCTCAGGGCGCTGCTCATCGTCGGCTCACTCGGCTTGTGGCGTGGCCAGCGGCTGGCGCGCCTTTTCCAGCGCGGCGCTGCCGGCCTGGGGCGTGGCCAGCCGTGGCGTGATCAGGAACATGCGCTCGATGCGCTGGCTGCCCTTGCGCTGGCTGCGGAACAGGCCGCCGATGCCGGGCAGGTCGCCCAGCAGCGGGATCTTGTCGACGCCAGCATTGGCGCTGTCGCGCACCATGCCGCCGATCAGCAGGCTCTGGCCCTCGCTGATCAGGGCCTGCGTGTTGATGCCGGAGCGCTCGACGATGGGCAGCTGGTCGACGCTCTGGCCGGTCAGGCCGCCGTCCTCGATTTGCACCAACAGCTTGATGCGCGGCGTCTCGTCGCCCTCGCGGAACACATGCGGCGTGACGCGCAGCCGCGTGCCGGCGCTGACGTTGAACAGGTCGACATCCTCGCGGCCGGCGACACGCACGTAGTAGGTCGAGCTGTTGTCGAACACTGCCTCGACATTGGACAGCGTCACCACCTGCGGGCTGGACAGCACCTTGGCCGCGCCGTCGCTTTGCAGTGCGTTGATGCGGGCGACGAAGGGGTAGCGGTCGCCGAGCACCGCCGACAGCGTGCCGCCGCGCGCGCTCGGCGTCACGTCGCTGCGTCCGTTCAGCGCCAGGTCGCTGGCGTCGCCCTTGCCGAGCATCAGGCTGGAGTTGCCGTGGTTGTAGCGCCAGGCCACGCCCAGCTCGCGCAGCCGGTCGGTGTTGATGTCGATGATGGTCGCCTCGATCTCGACCGCCTGCGGCTCCACGTCGAGCGCCTTGATCAGTGCGGCGTAGCGGTCCAGCCGCTCCGGCAGGTCGCGCACGATGACGGCATTGAGGCGCGGGTCGGCCTCGATGCGCGGGCTGAACTCGGCCGGCGCGGCCTCCGCGACGTCGCCGCTCGGTGTCGGCGCATAGCCGGCCTGGTTCAGCGCGGCAACCAGGGTCTCGGCGCCGCGCGGCAGCGGCTCGTCATTGAAGCCCAGCGTGCTGCTGCGCGCCGGGCTGCTGCGCAGGCGCTGGCTGCCCTGGGCACGTGCCGGGTCGGGCATGGGCGCGCTGCGGCCGCTCTTGCCCTGGCCGACCAGCGAGCGCAGGATGCTGGCCACGCCGGGCAGCGTGCTCTGCTGGCCGGCAAAGCTCATCGGCACGTCCTGGGCCCAGGCATAGCGCAGGTAGAAGATGCGGTAGTCCGGCAGTGGCTGCTGCTGGGCCGGCGCCCAGGGGTTGGCGGTGCCGCTGGCCGCAGCGGGGCGCACCTGGCGCACCAGTTCATCGATCTGCTGCACGAAGCGGCGCGCGCCAATGGCCTGCAGGGCGCCATCGCTGCCCTGGCGCAGCGTGTTGCGCGCATCGGGCAGGGCCAGCGTTTCGGCGGCATGCAGCACCTGGCTGGCAACGGCCGGCGCCAGCAGGTAGCTGCGCGTCTGCGTCTCGGCCGCCGGGCTGATGTGCAGCACGCCGCCGTCGTAGTAGGGCAGCAGGTTGTAGGCGCGGCTCAGATCGCGCAGCAGGCGGGCCGGCGTGCCTTCGAAGCGGCCGTTCACCTGGCCCTGCACGGCGCCGCTGATCACCACCGGGATCTCGCTGGCCGAGAACAGGTTCTGCAGGAACTGCTCGATCGGCTGTTCGCGCGCTTCCAGCTTCAACGCGGGCAGCTTGTCGGGCAGCGGGGCGGCCGGTGCGCCCAGGGCCAGGCAGCCGAGGCCGAGCAGGGAGCTCATGGACTTGAACAGTGGATTCAGCGGTTTCATCGTGGGATCGCGGTTCGGCTCAGGCCGCCAGCAGGCCGGTGTGGCCGGCCGCTGGCTCGGGTTCGAGGGTGAGCTGCGGCGGCACCAGATGGGCCAGAGGCGTCAGGCGCAGCGTGGGCAGCAGCTCGTGAAAGGACAGCAATGGCAGCTCGAAGCAGTCGTGCTCCAGCAGCTTGCGCAGATGCCAGCGCAGGTCGATCGCGCAGACCAGCGCCTGCGGGCGCAGCGCGTCGGCCTCGGCGCGCACCAGCGCGGCCAGGGCGCGCGCCTCGTCGGGCGAGATCGCGAGCTGCGTCACGCCATTGCTGCTGCGCAGCGCCTGGCGCAGCTGTTCTTCGAGCGCGCTGGACAGCATCAGCGCGCGCAGCTCGCCACCCGGCGCGAGCCGGTGATGGGTCTGGCGGCGCAGCGCGATGCGGGTCATCTCGGTCAGCGCCTGCACGTCCTTCTCGCGCTGCCCGGCCTCGGCCAGCGCTTCCAGGATGTCGCGCAGATTGCGGATCGAGACCTCCTCGGACACCAGGCGGCGCAGCACCTCGGTGACCTTCTGGATCGGCAGGGCCCGCAGGACTTCCTTGACGACATCGGCCAACTCGGCCTGTGCGCGGTTGATCAGCTCGCTGGTCTCCTGGATGCCGATGAACAGCGCGGCATGGCGGCGCAGGCTCTGGCGCAGCGCGGCGACCAGCGTGGCAATGTCCAGCATGGCGGCACCTTCGGCACTTTCAGCCAAGGGCACCTCATGGGCCAGCAATCGCCAGCCGCCATGCTCCAGCCGGCCGTGCAGGGCGATGCGTGGCAGCGCCAGGCCCAGCTCCAACTGGAACTCGTCCAGCAGGCCTTCGAGCGCGCGGGCCACGGCCAAGCCACCATCAGGCGTCAGCAGCGGCTGTGGCAGCTCCAGCAGCAAGGGCACCGAGGGGCGGGCGCGTGGCAGTGCCGTGGCCAGCGCGGCGGCGACGGGGGCGCGGCGCTGTGCGGCGTCCAGCGCCGGCATGCGCCTTGCCAGCCAGTCGCGCCCGGCCGGCAGCAGCAGGGCACCGGTGGCGCCGAAGACCAGCGCCAGCATCACGAACACCAGCGCCGGAAAGCCAGGCACCACGGCCATCAGCAGGCAGATCGCGCCGGCCATCAGATGGACGCGCGGCTTGGCGCCGAGCTGCTTGCGGATCGCGTCACCGAGGTGGCGGTCATGCTCCTCGTCATTGGTGCGCGTCACCAGCAGGCCGGCCGCCATCGCGCCCAGCAGCGCCGGGATCTGCGCCACCATGCCCTCGCCGATGGTCAGGATCGAATAGCGGTGCGCGGCCTCGCCGACGCTCATGTCCTGCTGCAGCACGCCAATCGCCAGGCCGCCGAGCAGGTTGATCAGGATGATGACGATGCCGGCGATCGCGTCGCCCTTGACGAACTTCATCGCGCCATCGAGGCTGCCGTGCAGCTTGCTTTCCATCTCCAGCACGCGGCGGCGGCGCTTGGCTTCGTCCTTGTCGATCAGGCCGGAGCGCAGGTCCGAGTCGATCGACAGCTGCTTGCCCGGCATCGCATCGAGCGAGAAGCGCGCCGCCACCTCGGCGACCCGCTCGGCCCCCTTGGCGATGACGATGAACTGCACGACGGTGATGATCAGGAACACCACCAGGCCGACGACCAGATTGCCGCCGGCCACCAGCTTGCCGAACGTCGCAATGATGTGCCCGCCATCGGCGTGCAGCAGGATCATCCGGGTCGTCGCAATCGACAGCGCCAGCCGGAACAGCGTGCTCATCAGCAGCACGCTGGGGAAGACCGAGAACTCCAGCGCGCCGGCCACGTAGACGGCGATCAGCAGCAGCACCAGGCCCGAGGCGATGTTGACGGCGACCAGGAAGTCGATGATCCATAGCGGCAGCGGCAGCACCATCAGCGCCACGATGGCGACGATGGCCCCGACCAGGAACAGATCGCTGAAGCGCGCGATCAAGCCTTCGCGCGGCGTGTCGGTGGCCGCGAAGTAGCGCGCCAGGCTGCTGCTGTTGACGTCACTCATGGCGTTTCCCTGTTCGCTCAGGCGCGGCCCTTGGCGCGCAGGCCGGGTGCCAGCAGGCGCAGCCGCAGCTGCCGGTACAGGGCCAGCACATCGCGCACATAGGCCTGGGTCTCGGCATAGGGCGGCACCCGGCGGCCATGGCGCTCGACGGCGCCTTCGCCGGCGTTGTAGGCGGCCAGCACCAGGCTCAGTTCATTGCCAAAGCGCTGCTGCAGTAGCTTCAGGTAGCGCGCCGAAGCTTCTAGGTTTTGCGCCGGCTCGTGCAGGCCGCCGTCGGCCACGCCCACGCCACGCGCCGTCGCCGGCATCAGCTGCATCAGGCCTCTGGCACCCGCGGGCGAAACGGCCTCGCTGCGATGACGCGACTCCACATGAGCCAGCGCATGCAGCAGCAGCGGGTCGATGTCATGGCGTTGCGCGGTCGCCTGCACCAAGGGATCCAAGCTCAGGATTCGCCGTATATCTGTCAATGACGACGAATCGCGTGACGCTGGCATAACCGATTGGGGCGCTGGCCGCAGAGGTCGCAAACGTTTTTCATCAAACTGCAATATCGCTTCCGGCGTTTCGATGGCGGCCGGCTGCGGCACCGCCGTCATCGACGATGCAGCCGGCGTGGCGGTCGCCGCGGGCGGCGCCGTCAGGCTGGGGTGCTGGCAGCGTGCATCGGTCTGCAGCAAAGCGTCGAGCGCGAGCTGCCGGCAGTCGGTGGTGGCCAAGCCGCCCGCCGGCGCAAGGCCTGGCAGCAAGACTGCGCTCATCAGCAGCAAGGCGGCGCGCTGCGGCTGCCACGGAGCCGAACGGCGCAGCGGTCGCAGCGCTTGGCCTTGCTGTTTGTGTGATGTATTGCTCACCTGGGCCCCTCTCTGTCGGTGTTTTCCGGCATTGCTCTGCCTTTGCGTCGGAACTATGCCGACAAGTGCTCGGCTTGTCGTGACGGTTGCAAGCAGACGTAACGAACCAGGGTCAAGGCCACCCATCTTCTTATTAGTGAGCAAGCACCCCCCACGTTAACGCGTAGAAACATTTGTCGCACGCAAGCCGGTCGAAGCAGGGCATCGTTGCGGCGCGGTGCGTGGTCGTTCGCTTTTTGAGCGGGCGCAGCAGCACGCGAAAGACAGGGAGTCATGGCTGAGGATGCAGGCGACAAGACCGAGCAGCCCACGCCCAAGCGCTTGCAGGATGCGCGCAAGAAGGGCGATGTTTCCAAGAGCAAGGAACTGACGAGCACGGCGACGTTGCTGGTCTGGCTGCTGATGAGCGCGCTGGTTCTGGACCTGGCGGGCGACCGCCTGGCCGCGCTGTGGGAGCGTCTGTTCGCCGACATCGCCCAGGGTTGGACGCGCGAGGGCTTTGCCGCGCAGGCGGCGCGCTTGGGCTGGGCCTGTGCCGAGCTGAGCGCCTGGCTCATTGCGCTGCTGCTGGTGCCGGTGGCCGTGCTGGGCCTGCTGGTCGAGTTCCTGCAGGTCGGGGCCGTGCTGGCCTTCGAGAAGGTCACGCCCAAGATGGAGCACCTGAACCCGGCGGCCGGCATCAAGCGCATGTTCTCGCTGGACAACCTGATGGAACTGCTCAAGGGCGTGCTCAAGACCGCGCTGCTGCTGCTGATCGGCTGGCGTCTCGGCGTGTTGCTGCTGCCCGATGCGCTGCGCCTGTCCACCGATCTCGAACGACCGGCCCAGCACTTTGGCGCGCTCAGCTGGATCGCCAGCTGGCGCCTGCTCGGCTGGACGATCGCGGTGTTCGCCGCCGTGGCCCTGCTGGACGCGCTCTGGACCCGCCATCGCTACCTGAAAAAAATGCGCATGAGCCTGCGCGACATCCGCCAGGAGATGAAGGACAACGAGGGCGACCCGATGCTCAAGCAGCAGCGCAAGCAGGCCCATGCGGAGTGGAGCGAGCGCAACCAGTCCGCTGCCGCGCGCGGGGCCAACGCGCTGATCGTCAATCCGACCCATGTGGCCATCGCGATCGACTACGAGCGTGGCCGCTGTCCGGTGCCGACGGTGGCGGCCAAGGGTGAGGACCATGTGGCCCGCGCGATGCGCGAGGCGGCCGAGGAAGCCGGCGTGCCCATCGTGCGCAATGTGCCATTGGCGCGCGAGCTGCTGGCGCGCTGCGAGGAGGGCGAGCTGGTGCCGGCCGAGCTGTTCGACGTGATCGCCGAAGTCATCCTCTGGGCCGACAGCGTGCGCGAGCAGCTGCGCTGGGAGGCGCGCCAGGCGGACCCGCTGCAGCGCGATGGCAGCGCGGCGCCCGCCATACGACCGGCACCGGGTGAAGACCTGACCCCGCACCCTGATCTGGATGCGCGCCTCCAGCCCTGTTGAAAGCCGTACTCCATGCAAGACCTGTGGTTCACCCTGTTGCGTACTGTGCTGGCCCTGAGCCTGGTGCTGGGCCTGGCCTGGTTGCTGCTGCGCGCCTGGCGTTCCGTTCAGCGACCCGGCACACGCGCTGGCGCCGATACACAGACGCTGCGCTTCGTGCGCGCGCTGCCCGTCGGTGCGCGCGAACGTGTCGTGCTGATCGAGCATGCCGGCGAGCGCTGGATGCTGGGTGTCAGTGCCGGCAGCGTCAATGTGCTGGCGCGCTGGCCGCTGCAGGATCTGCAGGCGCAGTTCGAAGCCGGCCGTCTGCCGGAGGCCTCATGAGCCCGGCGCTGCCCGCGTCCGCGCGCTTGCGGCTGCGCCGCTTCGAAGCCGGCGACGCGCCGGCGCTATGCGCGCTGCACCAGGATGCGCGCGTGCGGGCGCTGCTGCCCGATGAGCAGCCGCTGCACGAGCCGCTCTGGGCGGCGCGCTTCATCGAGGCGCTGCAGGGCTTCTATGCCCGCCATCCCGGCCTGGGCATCTGGCACTGCAGCACCACGGAGCCGGCACGCTTCGCCGGCTGGTTCAGCCTGATGCCGCTGGGCGAGAACGCCCAGGCGCTCGGGGCCGCTGGCGACGAGCCCGAGCTGGGCAGCCGCCTGCTGCCCAGCCACTGGGGCAGCCGGCTGAGCCTGGAAGGTGGCGAGCTGCTGCTGGCCCATGCCTTCGAGCAGCTCGCTGCGCCGCGCGTCTGGGGCCTGTGCGACCCGCTGCATCGCAGCGCGCGCTTCTGCCTGGAGACGCTGGGCTTTGCGCTGCGGCAGCGCACCGTCTACGAAGGCCGGCCGGCCGACGCCTTTGCGCTGGAGCGTGCGCAATGGCAGCTGGCGCGGCGCATGCCCTGGCGCGAGCGCATGCGGCGCGCCACCCTCTCAAACCGCGAAGGAGTGCAAGGATGAACGCAAGCAAGGCCGACGAACACCGCGGCGCCTGGCAGAGTGCGCTGGCGCTGGCATTGCAGCAGGCGCTGGGCGGCAGCCGCCTGGCGCAGACACCCTACCGCGAGCCGGATTCCGGCTGGCATGGCACGCGCTGGCTGCTGCCGCGCCGCGATGGTGCCGAGGCGCTCTCGGCGCGCTGCCTGGGCGTGCTGGCGCGCGCCGGGCTGCAGCTGCCCGAGAACCTGGCGCGCCAATGCCTGAGCCATTTCCGCCACCAGCTGGCGCCGGGCCCGCTGGATGATTTGGGCCTGGCCCTGGCCGGCTTCCTGGGCGCCTGCTGGCAGGCCCAGGACCAGCTGGCGCTGACCCGCGAACGCTGGGCCGCGATCACGCTGTGGCTGGAGGCCTGGGTGATCGACAGCCTGCCCTGGGACGAGGCCTCGCTGGCCGAGCGCCAGACCCTGTTCGAGCGCCTGGCCGTGCTGACCGCGGCGCTCGGTGAATGGACGCTGCAGGCCAGCCACGAGGGCGGCGCCGCGATGGAGTCGGCACGCTGGCTGGCGCGCAACAGTCTGCAGACGGTGCTGGGCCTGGAGCTGGAGCTGCTGTGCACAAGGCTGCGCAGTCTGGACGTCAGTACTGCGGTCAACCCTAGCCTGCCAGGCGGCGAATTAGGAGCAGCAGCAGATCGCCAGCTGCGCAGTGGGCCCGTGTAATGACACCGTCAGCAGCGCAGATCGATGAAAGCGAGATTTGCGCCGCGACGGGTCGAAGTGGCGGTGTTTTCAAGTCGCCATCGCCGCAACGATCGCGATCAGGACATGAACTCACCTTGGCCGGCAAGCCGGCACTCGATTCAATCATTCACTCAAGCATTCGGAGGTTCTTATGGGATCAGCAGTTAGCAGCGTGTTCGGTGGCGGCGGTGCCGGTGGCATCCTGGGCGCCGTGGGCGGCATCGTCGGGGGCGTCTTCGGCGGCCCGATCGGTTCCATGATCGGCCAGGCCGTCGGCAACCTGCTCAACCAGGCCATCGGCCAGGCCTTCAACCAGGTCGTCGACAACCTGGTCAGCAACCACGGCATGCCCAAGTTCCTGGGCGACGAAGTCAAGGCCAAGGTCGGCGACACCCTGGGCCGCCTGCAGCACCAAGTGCCGGATGCGGCCACCAATGCCGCCAAGGACCACTTCGGTTCGGCCATCCAGGAGTTCCAGCATAACTTCGCCAATGACCTGACCGCCGCCATCCTGAAGGCGCTCGGCAAGAAGGCCTCGGGTGCTGACGGTTCGGACGGCTCCGGCGGCGCGCCGGCCGGCAAGGGCTGGCTGCAGGCGATCGCCCGTGCCATGGGCGAGCATCTGGGCGACAAGGCCGCCGAGATGGTCTCGCTGAGCGAGCAGATGACCGCGCTCGACAAGGAGTCGGCCGGCACCACCAAGGCTGTCGCCGATGCTGGCGCCAAGCTTGACCAGGGCGGCAAGGGCGGTGCACTCGCGGGCGCGCAGAGCCAGGACCAGGCCAATGCCCGCAAGTTCAACCAGCTGATGACGCAGTTCCAGGCCACCAGCCAGGAATACGGCATGCTGAACAACACCTACTCCAGCGCCATCAAGGCACTGGGCGAAGCGCTGTCCTCGATGGCTCGCAAGCAGTAATCGACTTCGATCAGACCCGGCGACGGGTCTCGCACCGCGTGCTCCATCAGAGGAGTACGCGGTCTTTGCATTTCTGGAAGCAGGCCTCAACCGATGTCAGACAGATCCACAGCGCCATCACGGTCTCCGTCACGCCTTGATGTGTCGCGCTGGCAACAGTGCGCTCGGACTTCGCTCGGCCGCGTTCTGGCGTTCGGCTGCATGCTGCTGTTGGCGCCATGGGTGAGCACAGGCGTCCATGCCGGCGACGCCCAGGGCCATGTGCTGTTCCGTGATTTCTACGGCACGTTGACGCGCAGTTCGCTGGACGGGCTGAGCGGCACGGAACTGCCGGTCCGTGATCTGCCCAATGCGCCGCTGGGCAACTATTTCCAGTCGCTCGACGGGGATCGCAAGTTCGCGATCTACCGCCCCAAGTCCAAGGATTTGACGACGCTGTCCGTCCATGAGGCCGGCTCGGCCAAGCTGCTGTTCACGCAGGATGTGCCCGCCGGCACCTTCATCGTCGGTCCCGTATTCGGCGACCCCGAGCAGTACCTGCTGCGCACCGTGGTCGGCGCGTCGGACGGCCGGCAGGCCTTTGTCGTCAGGCTGCGCGAGGGGCGCATGCTGGGCGTGCTCAGCACGCAGGGCGTGGACGATGACATCGCGGTGCTGCCGGATGGGCGGCTCTACCGGATCAACGACAAGAGCGGCGACATCTCCACCGCCGGCCCCGATGGTGTCTGGCAGCCGCTCGGCCGGCTGCAGCCGCCTGCGGGCATGCGCATCGGCGTCTGGCGGCTCAACCATCGCGGCGATCGCCTGGCCGTGATCTACATCCGCTCCGAGCAGCGCAGCGTCATCTGGACCGATGCCTGGGTCGCCGCCATCGACGGCAGCGCACAGCAGCGCCTGACCGTGCAAGGCCTCTTCAACTACCCGCTGTGGTCGCCGGACGACCGCGAGATTTCGCTGCGCATGGACACCCTTTCCAGCCGGGTGCCGCAGGGGCGCGTCAGCGGTGACTGCGGCAACTGGCGCATCCCGGCCGACGCCCGCGATGTCGACGGCCTGGGCTTCGGCCACCCGCACCCGATTGCGCGGGAAATATTCGTCAGCGAAGGCGGTAAGCCCTCGAAGACGCGCGCCTGCAAGCTGGCCGCCTGGGTGCGTTGAGCAAGACCTGGCCCTTTCTTGAACCCGATTCAATCGACTCGAGACCATCATGAAACAAACTCTGAAGACCTTGGCTGTGGGCCTGTGTGTCGGCGCAAGCCTGGTGGCTTGTGGCGGTGGTGGCTCCGAGCCTCCGGTCACACCCCATACACCTACACCTACGCCTACGCCTACACCTACGCCCACGCCCACGCCCACGCCCACGCCCACGCCCACGCCCACGCCCACGCCCACGCCCACGCCCACGCCCACGCCAACGCCAACGCCTGCTTCACCCAGCGGCACGCTGTGGGTCAAGAACTATGCGCTGGACTATCGCAGCGGCGTGCAGCTGGCCCATCTGGACGGCGCGCTGCCGGAGGATGTCACCTTGCAGAGCGATGTGGATGTCTATGCCTGGACCGACGGACGGCAGTACGCCGTCACGAGCTGGAACGCGCGCTACGACTACAGCACCGTCAAGGTCTTTGATCGCGCCACTGGCAGTACTGTCTACCAACTGCAGCCGGATGGCAATGTGCGTGGCCTGGTGCCCTCGCCGGTGGACAAGCGCCTGGTCAAGTGGATGCAGGGCGCAGGCACGATAGGCGCTGTGACCGAAAAGGTCGTGGACCTCTCGACTCAGCAGGTCCTGTTGCTCATCGACGATGACGACTACTTCGCCTGGCTTCCCGATGGCCGCTACCTGCTGATCAGTCGCACCAGCGGGCGCATGCGCATCGGCGCGCTGGGCAGCAGCGAGCAGCAGCAGGTGGCGCAGCTGCAGTTGCCCGCCGATCGCAAGATGGGCCAGTTCGCCGTGGACCCGAGCGGCAAGCGCTTCATCGTGCAGATGTCCTTGCGCGGTGCGGTGCCGGCGCAGTCGGACCTGTGGATCGGCAATGTCGATGGCACGAACTTCGAGCAGTTCACCGACGTCAAGGCCTTTGGCGGCGCCGCCTGGTCGCCCGACGGGCGCTTTGTCGCCTACACCGTCGACACCGGCGGCTTTTGCACCGGCGGCGGCTGCATCGGTGGCTGCGACCAGTACTACACGCCGGTGGAGCTGCGCATGGTCAAGGGCCTGACCGGGCTGCCGGGCAGCCTGGGCTTTACCGTCAACAACCGCAGTGGGCGGCCCCATTCATTGGGCTGCTCGGTGCTTGCCTGGACGCCGTGATTGCCAGGTCTCTAGAGTCCCAGGGCATGCGGCGCATGGATCGCAAAGGTCTCGTCAAGCCGCGCCGCAGCCAGCGCACCCAGAAACCTTCTGTTTCGTCACTGACAAGCGCTCATGATTTCCACGAAATTGGGGGTAGAGGGCGCGCGCTGTAGACGTTAACAATGCAGCGCAATGATGAAGCTCAGGGGGGAGCCGTGAATTCCAGTCGTTCCGTTTTGTGGCGCATGGAGCGCAAAGCTGCCAGCGCGTCGAGAACGCTTGCGCTGTTGACGGCCGCGCTGATGCTGGCGGCGCCCGCGCAGGCGCAGTACGTCATGGAGTTCGCCTACACCTACACGGCGCCGACCTCCACCTTCATCAGCAATACCTTCCTCAACCAGCAGGCGATGATCGAGGCGACCAAGCCTCAGGCGGCCACGCGCAAGCCGGTGGCCGTGCCGCTGGCGCCGCCGCGCGTGGCGCGCAGTGCGGCCGAGCTGTCCGCCGCGGTGCCGGCCACACATCGGGCGGCGCTTGAAAAGCTCTATGTGCAGCTGATGCCGGCCTACCAGCTGATCGAGCAGCGCTTTGGCTGGCCACAGGACGACGTGGCCGGCGCGATGGTGGCCTTGCTGGCCGGCAACTACCAGGTCTTGCATGGCGAGGTTTTGAACGAGCCCTGGGTCGCGACCGCCGGCAAGCAGCTGCGCAACAGCGCGGCGGTGCAGGACCTGATCGCGCGCATCAGCCCCGAGGACCGACGCCGCCTCTACGAGCATTGCGCCTTGCTGGGCATGTTCATGGCCACAGCCTTCGAGACCCGCGCCCAGCAGTCGCCTCAAGTGCTGGAGAACCTGCGCCAGTCGGCGCGGGCGAATCTGCGCGTGGCCCTGGGCGACGCGGCCGACACGCTGCGCTTCACGCCGCAAGGCCTGCAACTGCACTGAGGCCAGGACATGCTGCGATCCAAGTCGGCCAACTGGGCTCTGGCCGCGCTGCTGAGCCTGCCCTGCGCGGCTGAAGCCCAGAACCTGCCCGTCGATGCGGCGACGCTGCAGCAGCTGGTCGATGCGGTCAGCCTGGACCAGATGTCCGAAGCCGCGCTGCAGGCCTGCGGCGAGCTGGGCGTGAACGTCTACCCGCGCATGCTGGACGCCTGGGTGAGCTGGCGCGAGCAGCAGCAGATCGCACCGCTGCGCATGGTGGTGGCGGCGCTGGGGCGGCGCCATGCAAAGGGCCGGACACCGGGGCAGGAGCTGGCGGCCGTGATGCGTGAGCGTGTGCTCAGCGAGGCGGACCCCGAGGCGCGCTGTGCATCGCTGCTGCAGGATTGGCGCGGGCCGGGCATGGATGCCGCCAGCCTGTTTCCGCAGGCGCGCGGGGCTGCGAAGGCGCTGGTTAGGGCCAAGCTGGTGAACCCGCCCGAGATGCCTGCCATTGACCCTGAGCCGGCGCGGGGCCAGGTCTTGCTGCCCAGCCAGATTCCCGCGCTGGCCGAGGCGCACAAGGGCGGCTGGACCGCACTCTCGCTGGAAGCGGCGCGCCAGGCGCTGCCGCCGGTCTATGTCAAAGGGCGCGTGCAGCGCTGGTCCGGCGATCAGGACCGCTTCGTGCTGGTCCAGCAGCGCGAGGAGCGGCGCGCCGATGCGGTGATCGAGCTGAGCTTCGATGCCGAGGCCTGGGTGGGCCGCGAGCTGGTGCTGCGCGGCGTGCTGACCACGCTCAGCACTGGCCGCGCCCGGCTCTCCGACGCCGTGCTGGTGCCGCAGGGCGCGGCGCTGCAGCCGGCCGCGCTGCCTCAGGCGCCGCTGCGGCGCCAGGCGGTGCTGCGCCAGCGCGTGCTGGCCGCGCCGGGCCGCGGCATCGCAGACAAGGATCTGGCGGCCGTGCTGATCCATGGCGAGGGCCGCTACGACGGCGGTTCCAGCTGGGCCGAAGACGTCTGCTACCTGCTGCGCGATGGCACGGCCTACCTGCGGCCCGACATGCCGCCCGACCAGCTCGACGTGGCCGCCTCGCGGCGCCTGGAGCCGCAGCGTTGGGCACGTTGGCGCCGCAGCGGCCAGGGCTATGAACTGCAGGCACAGGACGACGACGGACGTGCCGTCGGCGAGTGGCGGCCGCTCAAGCACCATGCGGTCCGGCCTTGGGCCGAGGGCAGCAAGCTCGACGGCAGCTTCAGCCGCAGCAGCTTCTACGGCAGCCTGATGGGCGCCAGCACCAGCAGCACGCGGCGCATTCGCTTTGGGGCCGATGGGCGCTTCGAGCAGAGCCAGCAGTCGCTCTCCAGCTCGGGCGGCATGGCGGCCGGCAATGGCGCGGTGATCTCTGCCAGCTCGCGCCGCGATGGCCAGGGCAGCCGCAGCGTGGCCGGCGGCACCGTCGGCGGCGCCGGGGCTTTCAGCGGCAGCCAGCTGGACGACGGGGCCGGCCGCCGTGGCCGCTACCAGCTGCAGGGCTACGTCATCACGCTCAGCTTCGACGATGGCCACCAGGAGCGGCTGCTGAGCTTCCCGGTCTACGACAAGCAGCAGACCGTCTACGTGGGCAGCGGCAGTTTGACGCAGGACTGATCACCCATTCCATTGAGGAGGAAAAAATCCATGCAAGCCCTTGAATCCCAACGCCGCCAACGCCGGCACGGCTTCGGCCCGACGCTCCTGCTGCTGCTGGGCTGCCTCTTGCAGCCTGCCGTGGCGCAGGTAGCGCCCTCGCAGAGCCTGGCCGAGCAAATGCGCGCCATGCTGGCCAAGCCGGCGCCACGCGCAGGCACGACGGCGCCGGCCGCTGCAGCCACCACCCCGGCCCCTGCGGGCCTCGCCGGCATCGCCACGCTCCCGGCCGCGCGCCAGGGGGGCGGCGTTGGCGTCTTCGATGCGCCCCTGCAGACCGAAGGCCCGGTGCAGATCGCCCAATCGGCGGCCGAGCTGGCGCAGCGCTTCCCGGCGGACAAGCGCGCCGCGATGGCGCGGGCCTACGAGGCCTCGTTCTCGTTCTGGCAGAAGCTGGAGACGCAGCTGGGCCTCACACCCAATGACCTCGCCGCCGGCGTGGCCGCCTTCATTGCCGGCAACTACGCCGCCTTCATGCAGCAGCAGGTGCCGGACGAACAGTTCAAGACCCTGGTGCTGCAGATGCAGGGCGTGCTGGCCCAAAGCCCGGTGATCCGTCAGGCCAGCCCGGCCACGCGGCGCAGCCTGTTCGAGCAGATGGCCATGGTGGGCACCTTCATGGCCGTCTACCGCGAGCAGCTGAGCCGCCAGCCCAGCCCGAACGAGGAACTGCATTTCCGCAATGCGGCGCGCGCCAACCTGGAGCTGGCGCTGGGCGTGCCGGTGGAGCGCATGGTGATCGGCGAGCAGGGGCTGGAAGTGCGTTGAATGGCGCTGTAGCGCCATGGCGCCGCGGACGGCTGACCGTGGGGCCGCCAGCTGCCTCGCTCTTACAGGCTGCCCAGATCGCCGCTGGCCGAGGCGCGCATCACCGCCAGTGTTTCTTGCCACCAACGGTCGCGCTTCATGCCGCGCGCGGTGGCCCCATGTTGCTGCAGCGTGGCTGCCCAGCCGCGCATCTCGCTGGCCGCCAGATCGGCGTCGCCACCGAACAGCTGCATCGTCGCGGCCCAGTACTCGGCGTCGCTGAAGACCTCGGGCACGGGGCTGCACAGCAGCACCCGCGCCAAGGTCCAGGGGGTCGCAAAAAAGGGCTGATCGGGGTCGAACAGGCGCGGGCCGCTGGTCTGCAGCAGGTTTGACCGCTGGGCGCTGAAGAAGTGCTCGAAGCTCGCGCGCCAGGTGCGCGCCTGGCCGGCACGCCACCAGCGCTGGCTGCCCTGCCAGGGCCAGAGTTGCCCGGGCCAGACGCTGCGCCAGCCCTGCGCGGCCCAGGGGCCGAGCAGCGCGCGCCGCTGCGCCTCCGGGCAGTCCGGCCAGGCGCGCTCCAGCGCCTGGCGCAGTTCAACGGGCAGGGTCAGCAGCTCAAGCTCCAGCATGCGCGCGACCTTACCAGGCTTTGATGGCCTTCCAGGCGCTGCCAGCGCCGTCGCTCAGCGACTGCAGGCCGGCCGCGAGCGTGCCCTTGGCGGCGCTGGTGAAGCCGGTGGCCTTGTCCAGCGCGCCGATCGCGTAGTGCGCGCCGACGCCGACGCCAAAGCCCACCACGGCGCCGACGGCCGTGCCGGCCACCGGCACGATCGAGCCCACGGCCGCACCCACCGCCGCGCCCGCTGCGCCTGCCGCGGCCGCCGTGCCGGTGTCGACGACGGTATTGGCCACGGCGCGCGCGCCGCTGATCTGCCCGGCCCGGTAGGCCTGGGCATTGCCGTAGCCGCTGAAGCCGGCCTGCACCAGCGCGCCCACGGCACCGCCCGCCTTCACCAGGCCCAGGCGAGGCGTCAGTGCGTCCACCGCCTTGGCCGCACCGGCGCCCAGCACTGCATTGCTGGCCGTGGCCTGTGCCACCTGGCCAGCCGCGACCTGCTCGCCGCGGCTGGCACGCACGCCGGCGTCGATCAGCGTGGCCGCCGCGCCGCCAACGGCGCCATAGCGGGTCGACGCCGCGCGTGGGTAGCCTTCGGTCGCGCCGCCGGCGGCCTGGCGCAGGCGCCCGGCCGCCGTACCGGCCGGCGCTTCGAGCGACTGATTGCCCGCTGCCAGTGGGCGCCCCGGCGCGTCGGTCGGCGCATAGGCCTTGCCGCCGCTGCGCTCCACCAGCGCCGGCCGCGCGCCGGCGGATTTGTCCAGCGCACCGGGCGTGTAGCGGCGCGTGTCCGCTGGCATCGGGTCGATCACGCCGGTCGCCGGCTGGGCGGGCGCGGCCTTGCCGGCAGCGTCGTGGCGTGTCAGCTGCTGGGGCCTGATCTGATCGGGCCGGGTGTTGCGCGGCAGGATGTCGATCTGGCTGCCGCCGGTGGCCGAGGGCGCCCGCAGCGCGCTGGCGCCGGCATCCGAGGCGCCCTTGGACGCCTGCTGCGGCAGCGTGTACGGGTGCTCGCCGGCCAGCTGATGCAGCAGGCTGGGCGACTTGCCGCCCTTGGGCTCGGTGAGCGCCTGCTCGGGCAGGCCGGCGCGGCGTGCCCCCTCGGCCAGATCGGCCACACCGCCGCGTCCGGCAGCGTCCGGCGTGGCCTTGAAGCCCAGCTCCAGCACCGTCTTGCCGGCCAGCGGGTGCTGGCCCGTGCCGGCGTAGGCGGCGTTCTCGTGCAGCATGCTGGCCGCATCGGGCGAGGTGTAGAGCATGCCCTGGCCGGGCGCGTTGTAGCGGCCCGGCGAGCCGTAGTTGTGGTTCAGCGCGCCGGCCTCGTAGGCGCTCGGCAGCGCGCGGTGCAGCGTGCCGTCGAACGCAGTCTGCGGCGCCACGCGGCCGGCCTCATAGGCCTTGGCCTGCAGCGCCTGCACGAGGCCCTCGCGGCCGGTGGCGCCGGCCACGCCGGCCACGGCGGCATTCAGTTCTGCCTTGGCTTCGGGCAGACGCAGCGCCTGCCCGGCGGCCAGCTGCTGGCTGGCGCCCAGGTTCGGGTTGGCGGCGCGCAGGGCCGCTTCATCAAGGCCATAGCGTGCGGCGATGTCGGCCAGATGGTCGCCACGCTGGGCGTGCACGACCCCGGCGCTAGGGGGGCTGGCGGCGCCGGGCTGTTCACGCCAGCCGGCGGCTTGCAAGGCTTGGGTCATCAGAAGCTCCTGAAAGGCAAAGGCTCTTTTGGCGTTACTTGTGGATGCTCTCGAAACCGCCAACGGCAAGCACAGCGGCACTGAGTCGCAGAGAAAGCCTCATCGAACTCTGGCCTTCCCTATGAATTCCTCTGTGTCTCCGTGCCTCTGTGCTTGCGTTTTGAGCTTCAAGGGCCGAGCCCCAAAAAACGCGCAAAGAGCCAAGGGAAACGGCGGAGCCGGCGCCTGAAGCGCGTTCCGCCGTTCATGGGCCCTAGACCTCAGATCACAGCGCGCCGCGCAGCAGCGTCATCGTGAAGCTCAGCAGGTCGCGCAGCGCGACATCGGGGGTGCGCGGCTTGGCCTGGCCTTCGTCGTTGTGCTGCTGGGTCGGGCGGGTCTGGTTGCCGTTGGAGCCCTGCGCTGCGGCGGCCAGCACGGCGCCCATGAAGGCACCGGTCAGGCTGATCGAGATCAGGCCGCTGAGCGACTTGAAAGCGTCCTGGAACAGGTTCTCCAGCTGCTGCAGCTGAGCGTCGCGGCCGGGGTTCTTCACCAGATCGGTGGCGTTGATGTAGGCCTGGTCCACCGTCTTCAGCTTGCCATCGGCGCCAAAGGCGACCAGGTTGTTGCCGGCGGCGTTTTCCATCAGCACATTGCCGTCGTCATGGGCCCAGTCCAGCGTGTTGCCCCAGCCGGCAGCCTCGTTGATCTTCAGATCGCCGACGGTGTTGGTGTCCACGCCCGTGATCTCGACGCCGTAGTCGCCATTGGTGATCGTCACCTTGCTGCTCAGTGTGGCGGCCAGGTTGTTGCCCCAGGGCGTGGTCTCGATCGTCACCTTGGTGCCGTCGTCCAGCTTGAGCGTGGTCGTGCCCCAGAAGTCGAACACATGCTGGCCATTGACATACATGTGCGGGTCGCCCGCAGCCATATAGGTGGAGCCGGTCTGCTTGTTGGTGATCAACACCTGGTTGTTGTCGCCCGCCGTGATGCGGTAGTGGTCGTTCTCGAACACCGCCTGCCCGCCCTGCATTGAGGTATGGGCGTGGCTGGGGTTGCTGGCGTTGGTGTTGCTGCTGGGCAGGGCCGGGCTGCTGGCCGCTGCGGTCTGGATCGTGGTCATTGAGGGTCCCTCGCTGGTGTGGGTTCAGTCGCGGGATTGATTGCAAGCGAAAGCCCCTGACGCCGAAAGCTGCGGCCACCCGCAATTCGTAGCGGCCGCAGCTAGGGTTGGCCGCAGTTGGGCGCGGCATCTCACGGCAGCGCTGAGGGTGTTCTAGGCCTGGGGTGGACTCAGACGCGAGCTTGCCCACTGCTGGGCCAATTCGATACTGGGGAAGCAGGCAAAGGGTATGCCGCCCTCCTTGAAGCACTTCTCAAACAAAGGTGCCATCAACTCGGCGCCGTCGACCTCGGGCGTCAGCACAAAGGCCGTTGCAACGGGAGCGATCTTCATCTGCACCAGCTGCTTCATCGTGGCGGTGAAGCTGAGCAGCACGTCCGGCGAACACAGCGCGCTGTGATTGAAGGTACAGATATTGACCCAAGGCCCCTTGGCCGTCATGGCCGGAAAGGTGGCAATGACCAGCTCGCTCAAGGCCTGCATCAGCTCCGGGTTGAAGGGCCCCGTCGCTCGGGACCACAGGATCCGGCCCTGCTCTTCGTATTCGACGCGTCCATGGGGGCGGAACCTGCCCGGATCGTATTGATCGGTCGTGTAGGTGTTTGGACTCACGATGGCGAACTCCGGTTTCAGCGATGTCGAGCAGCGGCGGTCTGGGGGGAAAGTCTAGCGCTGGGGAAGGGCTGCGCTTGTGGGGGCTTGGCTGTGCTGGCCGAGCGCTAGGGCGCGCGACTCGCAGGGGTTTTTCTGAGCAAGAGCTAACTGATTGAGTGATAACCTCGACCGGTCGCGATATTCTCGACGAAGTCGATTGGTGCGGTGGTGATGCAAGGCTGTATGGGTGCTAGGGCGGGTCGATTGACCCGCGCGGACTGTTCGTCGACTTGGGGCCAATTTGCAGCGTAGTGGAAGATTGGCGCCGATTCGCCGTTGTTCTGGCGAGATGGGCATGACGGGTATTTGGTCTCGATGCGCGACAAGGGCTCCGTTTGCAATGCGAGCTTGCGTGGCGGGTTAAGCCTCCGACTAACCCAGCTAACTGGGCTAGCGGTAAACCAGCCTGGGGCCTAACGCGCGGATTGTTGGCCTTGGTGTGTTGGTGCTTGGCTGGGATTGTCTTTACTGCCTTGGCCAAAACTAGCGGAGGCGGTTCAAATTTTGTGCGGAGTTTGTCAATGATCCACAAATAACCAAGTAAGGAATCAGCATGTCGGCGGGATACGTTTATCTCCTCATCAATCCATCAATGCCTGGCCTTCTGAAAGTAGGCCGGACTTTTCGTGACTCGAAGGCTCGAGCTCGCGAGCTTCACTCCACAGGAGTTCCGACTCCATTTGAAGTCGCGTTTGAACTATTCTCAGAAAATCATGAGGAGCTTGAGAAAAAGCTGCACGGGCATTTGTCGGAGTTTAGGGTTTCCGGTAATCGGGAGTTTTTTAGATATCCCCTTAGGCTTGCAATTCAGCACCTCCAAGAGCTTTCCGTTCCGCCAATGGAGTTGTCGTCCGCCTATTGTGCGGAAAGCATCTTTCAGGATCTTTCTGAAAGATATGCACCATGGCTCAAGCCATCAATCGTGGATGTTCGGATAGTCCAAACGCAAGAGCGTGTCTGGCTTGAAATCACCGAAGAAGAAGAAATAGCCGGCTATCTCGTTGACCAAACCATCAAGCGCAGCGACCTTGCCTTCTGCTCGGGAGATGGACATGAAAGCAAGTGCTTCAGTCCTGCCGACTCGGTGTCTAAGAATTCGGCAAAGTTCGTCGAGAGATGGTGCCCGTACTCGATCATCATGACTACCGATCTATTCCACGATAGCGCATGTCGTCAAATCGAAAATGACCCCAATCTCAATCCACATAAACGTGATTCCTAACATTGCAGCGAGGTAGGGCAGGTAGTTGAAAGGCGGGTTACGCCCCTGGCTAACCCGGCCTACGTGTGATTTCCCGCTTTGTCGGTGGCCGGGCCACCCCTCCAGGTGGGTGCCCGGACATGCCCCGATTGCTCTGTCACAGAGCGGGTGCGATAGTCGCGCCCCGAGGGAACGCTGGTGAGGTCTGTAGACTGGCCGCCGCGCCGAGGACGTCGTCACAGAACCGATAGATTGAGAAGAGCCGTGCAGACCATGCAAGCCCAGCCGCCATCCAGAATTGCTCGCTGCCCGCGCCAAGCGCGCGGCTTCACCCTGCTCGAACTGCTGGTGGTGATGGTCATCATCGGCCTCTTGGCCGGCTATGTGGGCCCGAAGTTCTTCAACCAGATCGGCAAATCCGAGGTCAAGGCGGCGCGGGCGCAGATCGACGGGCTGCAGAAGGCGCTGGACCAGTACCGGCTCGATGTGGGCCGCTATCCGACGACCGAACAGGGCCTGCTGGCGCTGACCAGCAAGCCGGCCGATGAGCCGCGCTGGGCCGGGCCATATCTGAGCAAGGCGCTGCCCAAGGACCCCTGGCACAACGACTACCAGTACCGCTCGCCGGGCGAGCATGGCGAGTACGACCTGCTGTCCAATGGGCGCGATGGCCGGCCCGGTGGCGAGGGCGAAGACGCCGACATCGTCAGCTGGTGAGCCGCCTGGGCACGATGAGCCGCCACGCCAGTCGCGCCCAGCCTCGCTTGATTTCCCGCACCCTCCGACTTGCCTTCGCTCTGCGCGCCGCTCCCCATGCCCGACTTTCTCGTCCGCGTTCTGCACCCCCAGCAAGGGGTGGTGTCGCGGCGTGTGCAGGCGGCTGATCGGCAGTCGCTGGCCGCGGTGCTCGGCGTCGCGCCGCAGCATGTTCTGGAGGTCGAGGAACTGAGCAGTGGAGCGCCGGCTGCTGGCGCGCAAAGGCGCGGCAAGCGTTTCCCGCTGCAGCTGTTCAGCCAGGAGCTGGCCGTACTGCTGGACGCCGGCGTGGCGCTGCTGGAAGCGCTGAACACGCTGCGCGAGAAGGAGAACAACGCGGCGGTGCGCGAGGCGCTGGACGCGGTGATCGCTGCCGTCGAGCAGGGCCAGCCGCTGTCGGCCGCGCTGCGGCTGCGGCCCGAGGCTTTTGACGAATTGGTCTGCGCCATCGTTGCCGCCAACGAGCGCACCGGCCAGCTCTCGCAGGCGCTGGCTCAGCATGCGCGCTACCTGGCCTGGGTCGAGAGCCTGCGTTCGCGGCTGGTGGCCGCCTGCGTCTACCCGGCCATGCTGCTCCTGGTGGGCAGCGCGGTGATCCTGTTCCTGCTGCTCTTTGTGCTGCCGCGCTTTGCCGGCATCCTCGATGGCCTGGGCGACGAACTGCCCTGGGCCTCGCGGGCGCTGATCACTTTCGGCCAGACGGCCGGCGCCCATCCGCTGTGGATTCTGTTTGGCCTGGCGCTTCTGGCCACCGGCCTGGTCGGGCTGTGGCGCCACCAGGGCCTGCGCGAACGGCTGCAGGCGCGGCTTTGGACCTTTCCCGGCCTGGGGCCGCGCTTGCGCGTGCTGGCCCTGGCCCGGCTGTATCGCAGCCTGGGCATGCTGCTGGCCTCGGGCGTGCCGGTGCTGCAGGCGCTGAAGATTGTTGAAGACGTGGTCGCACGGCCCTGGCGGTCGGCGGTGGCCGCGGCGGCCGAGGGCATCTCGCGCGGCGAGCGTTTCTCCGAGGTGCTGGAGGCGCAGGACCTGGCCACGCCGGTGGCGCGGCGCATGGTGCGTGTCGGCGAGCGCAGCGGCGAGCTGGCCGCGATGCTGGAACGCGCCGCCGCCTTTCACGACGAGGAAGCGGTGCGCCTGACCGAGCTGCTGACCCGCGCGATCAATCCGGCGCTGATGCTGGTGATGGGGGTGCTGATCGGTGGAATTATTGTCTTGATGTATTTGCCTATTTTTCAGTTGGTGGAGCAGGTTCAATGAGTCAGGACGGCGTGCTCACCGCGCAGGCCCCAGCGGCCGACCCGCAGCTGCTGTCCAGCTGGTTGCCGGCCGCGCACGGGCCGTGGCAGCTGGACTTCGAACGCTGGCCGCAGGCGCAGGCGCAGCGCTGGCGCGCGGTGTTGGCCGCCGGTGCGGGCGGGCGCACGGTGCTGCTGGCCGATCGCGATTGCGACGCGATGCTGCTGCAAAGCGTCGAGGTGCGGCTGCAGGCGGCGGTGCGCTGGCAGCGCTGCGAGGCGGCGTCCATCGATCACTGGCTGGGTGCCGGCGAGGCGGATTTCCGCGCGTTGTCGGACGTTGAGGAAGGCGTGGCCGATGCCGACGGCGGCGGCGTGCGCACCGAGGAGTTGTCGGCGCTGGCGCTGTCTGAGCAGGTCAGTCCGGTGGTGCGCCTGCTCAACGCCACCTTGTACGACGCGCTGCAGGACGGCGCCAGCGATGTGCACATCGAATGCACGGCGCGCGGCGCGGTGATTCGCTTCCGCGTTGATGGCGTGATGGCGCTGGTGCGCCAGGTCGAGGGCGCGCCGGTGGCCGAGCAGCTGGTGTCGCGGCTGAAGGTGATGGCCGAGCTGGACATCGGCGAACGCCGCCTGCCGCAGGACGGCCGCTTCAAGCTCAAGGTGCAGGGCCGCGAGGTCGATTTCCGGCTCTCCATCATGCCCAGCGTGTTTGGCGAAGATGCCGTCGTGCGGGTGCTCGACCGCGCCCGCATCGAGCAGGTGCAGGGCCAGCTGACGCTCGATGCCCTGGGCTTTGACGACGAGGAACGCGCCGCCATCCGCGCGCAGGCGCGACAGCCGCACGGCATGCTCTTGGTGACCGGCCCGACCGGCTCGGGCAAGACGACCACGCTGTACGCGACGCTGGCCGAGATCCACACCGGGCAGGACAAGATCATCACCATCGAAGACCCGGTCGAGTACCAGCTGCCCGGCGTGGTGCAGATCCCGGTGAACGAAAAGAAGGGCCTGACCTTCTCGCGCGGCCTGCGCTCCATCCTGCGCCATGACCCGGACCGCGTGATGGTGGGCGAAATCCGCGATTCGGAAACCGCGCAGATCGCCGTGCAGGCGGCGCTGACCGGCCACCTGGTCTTCTCCACCGTGCACGCGAACAATGCCTTCGACGTGATCGGCCGCTTCATGCACATGGGCCTGGACCTGTACAACGTGGTCTCGGCGCTGAACGCGGTGCTGGCGCAGCGCCTGGTGCGGCTGAACTGCAGCCACTGCGCCAGGCCCGAGCAGCCCGATGCACAGACGCTGGCCCGCCACGGCCTGCGTGCCGATGACCCAGCCAACCATTTCATGCGCGGTGCCGGTTGCGGCCATTGCCGCGGCACCGGCTACCGCGGCCGCCGTGCCGTGGCCGAGCTGCTCAAGCTCGACGACGGCCTGCGCGACCTGATCGCCGCGCGCGCCCCGATGTCTCAGATCAAGGAAGCCGCGCGCAGCCGCGGCATGAAGCCGCTGCGCGCGATGGCGCTGGATTGCGTGCGCCGCGGCGAAACCACTTTCGAGGAGCTGGAACGTGTCACCCTCGATGAATAGTGCGAGCAGCCTCGGCGCGCCGGCCCGCGAGGGTCAGGTCTTGCGCTGGCGGCGTGCCTTGCGCGCGCGCTTGGCGCAGCCGCAGCAGCTGTGGCTGAACGAGGCGGTGGCCGTGGCGGCGCTGGACGGCGTGGGCCGGGCCGAGCCGCTGCAGGACTGGGCCAGCCAGCAGGGCGGCACGGCGCTCGGCCTGATCGTCTCTGAACAGCTGATCCACCCGCTGCTGTGCGAGCCGGGCCTGCCGCTGCACGGCGACGAGGCGCTGCAGGCCTATGGCCGCCAGCAATTCCTGCATTACTTTGGCGCCGCAGCCCAGCGCTGGCCGCTGGCGGCCTGGCGGCAGGCAGAAACGGCCGCAACGGCCGAAACGGCCGGTGATCCCGCCGCGGCCGGTGTGCTGGCCTTGCATCTGGCGGACTGGCCGGCACGGCTGCAGCAGCTGCAGGCTCAGCAGATTCGCCTGAGCAGCCTGCGGCCGGCCGCGCTGGCGGCGCTGCAGACGGCGGCACATCAGCAGCCGGACTGGTGGCAGGCCGAGAGCGCTGCGCTGGCCTGGGTGGAAGGCAGCTTGCTCAGCTGGCTGCAGCTGCGCCACGGCCGGGTGAGCCAATGGCGCCATCTGCGCCTGGCCGCAGCCAGCGGCGGATCGCTGGCCGAAACGCTGGCCGAGCTGATGGCCGCGGCGCCGGGCGTGCAGGTACTGCTCAAGGGTTACGGCCTGGACACGGCCGCAGAGTCGGCGCTGGCGCGGCTGGCCGGGTTGCGCGTTCTTGGCCGGCTGGATGCCCCGGCGCCGCTGGCGGCGCATTTCGAGCTGCCGGCCAAGCATCAAGCCACGCTGGCCGCTGACTTCGTCGTTCAGCGTCCTCCCCGTTCGCCGATTGCCTGGCCTCTGCTCGGCTGTGGCCTGCTGGTGCTGGCCACGGCGCTGCAGCAAACCTGGCAGACGCATCAGGCCCGCGAGCAGCTGCAGACCCTGCTAGACCAGCAGACGCAGCGCCAGGCCCGGCTGGCGCCGCGCGCCGCCGCGAGCAAGCCGGCGCGCTCGGCCACGAGCAAGGCGCAGGAGGCCGACGATTGGCGCGCCGCGGCCGAGGTGCAGGCCTTGTTGCAGCACCGCTGGGATGCCTTGCTGGCCAATGTCGAACAGGCGGGCGCCGAGACTGCCGGGGCGATCAGCTGGCTGGGCCTGGACTATGTGGCCGGCCGCCGCGAGCTGCGCCTGGAAGGGCTGGCCAACGAGCGCTTGCCGGCGCTGAAACTGGTCGACCGGCTGGCCGCTGCGCCGGGCTGGCAGGACGTCATCGTGGGCCGGCTGCAGAACGGCAGCCAGGGCCTGGTCGGCCAGCGCTTTGAGCTGAGCGCCAAGATCCGGCCGGCGGCGCTGCAAGCGGCCCTGCCCGCGGTAGCGGCCGTGCCGGCCTCGGGAGCACAGCGATGAGCATCTGGCGATCCAGCCAAATGGCTGTGCTGGTGCAGCGCGCGCGGCAGTTCGCTCAAAGTCTGGGCGCGCCGGGCCTGCTGGGCCTGCTCTGCCTGGCCCTGGCGGCGCCGCTGGCGCTGTGGGCCGTGCCGCACTGGCAGGCGCAAGGCGAGCAGATGGAGGCGCGGCTGCAGGCGCAGCGCCGGCAGCTGCTGGCGTTGGCCGCGGCGCCGGCCCAGGCCGAAGTCAAGACGCCCGAGCAATGGCGCATTGCCCTGCCGGACGCCGAGCAGCGCCAGCAACGCCTGGCCGATCTGCTGGAGATCGGCTTGCGCGCCGGCCTGGCCAGCACGCGCACCGAGCACCGGCTCAGCGTCGATGCACGCAATGGGCTGGAGCGGCTGCGCGTCAGCATGCCGGTGCAGGGCGGCTATGCCCAGCTGCGCCGCTTCATCGAAACCGCGCTGAGCCACGACCCGGCGCTGAGCCTGGACAGCCTCAAGCTGCGCCGCCAGACGCCGCAAGCGGCCGAGCTGGAGGCCGAGCTGGTGTGGTCGCTGCATGCGCGTGCGGCCGTCGCCGTGACTAGCACCGGAGGGCAGCGATGAGTGCCGACGCCAAGCGGCTGACGCCGCGCCAGATCGCACTGGCTGCCGGCCTGGGGCTGACGATTGCCGCCTGCATGTGGGTTGCGCAGCTGGATGACGAGGAGCCCGTGCAGGCGACGGCCGGAGCCAGCCGCAGCGCCCAGGCCCGCCCGGCGCCGCGTGCGGATTCCAGCGCCAGCAAGACCGCGCGTGGCAAGGACGCCGGCAGCGAGACCGCCGCCGAGATGACGCCGCCGCCGAGCTGGCAGCCGGTGGCGCGCGCGCCCTGGCCCGAGGTCGGCGATGCCCAGCTGGCGGCCTGGCAGCCCCCACCGCCACCGCCCGCACCGCCGCCGCCGCCCGCGCCGCCGCCACCACCGCCGGTCGCACCGCCCTTTCCCTATCAGCTGATCGGCAAGCTGGAAGAGGGCGGCGTGGTGACCGCCTTGCTGGGCAGTGCCCAGGCGGCCACGCGCACCGCCCGCGTCGGCGAGATCATCGACGGCCAGTGGCGCGTTGACCGCATTACCGAGACCGGCGTGCAGCTGATGTGGCTGTCCGGCTCGCTGCCCCAAACCATTGTTTTCCGACCCCTACCATGATGCGCAAGCCCTACCCGATGTCCACGCTGGCGCGCCCGAGTCTGGCGGCGGCGCTGCTGCTGTTGCTGGTGGCCTGCGCCAATCCGGCGCTGCGCCAGTCCGAGGAGCTGATCCGCGCCTACCAGCTCAATCAGGCCGACACCGTGCTGGCCGAGGCGCTGCGCACGGCGCCGGCCGACCAGCAGCTGCGCGCGGCCCAGCTGCGCCTGCATGAGCAGATGAAGTCGCGGCTGATCGTGCAGATCGAAGGCCTGCGCCTGGCCTCGCGCTGGGACGAAGCCCAGCAGGCGGTGCAGCAGCTGCGCGAGGTGGACGCCAAGAACCCGCGGCTGGCCAGCTTCGACACCGAGATCGAGCGCGGCCGCCGCCAGGAGCAGCGCCTGAAGCAGGGTCGCCAGCTGCTGCGCGAGGGCAAGCTGGCGGCCGCCGAGGCCCAGGTGCGCGAGATCCTGATCGAATCACCCGGCCATGCGGGCGCACGCCAGTTGCAAGGCCAGATCGCCCAGGCACGGCCCTTGGAGGCCTCGAGCAGCGAGCTGGGCCCGGCGTTTCAGAAGCCGGTCAGCCTCGAATTCCGCGATGCGACGCTGCGCCAGGTGTTCGAAGCGCTGGTGCGCGCCTCCAACCTGAACTTCGTGTTTGACAAGGATGTGCGTGCCGATGCCAAGGTGACGCTGAGCCTGAAGAACGTCAGCGTTGACGAGGCCATGCGCATCATCCTGACCACGCAGCAACTTGATCGCAAGCTGCTGAATGACAACTCGGTGTTGATCTTTCCTAACAGCCAGGGCAAGCAGCGCGAGCACCAGGAGCTGGTGACACGCACGCTCTATCTGACCAATGCCGATGTGAAACAGGTGCAGGCCATGGTGCGCACCATCGCCAAGGTGCGCGACATCCATATCGACGAACGCCTCAATCTGATGGTGGTGCGCGACACACCGGAGGTGGTGCGCCTGGTCGAGAAGCTGATCGCCTCTATCGATCTGCCCGAGCCCGAGGTGATGCTGGAAGTCGAGGTGCTGGAAATTGCCTCGGACCGGGTCGATGCGCTCGGCCTCGACTGGCCAGAGCAGGTCAACTTCGGCCTGATCGGCGGCGGCGCCACTGTGCCCTTGAGCGCTCATCGCGGCTTTCGCGCCAGCATTGCCAACCCGGCGCTCACCGCCACGCTCAAGGGCAGCTCCGGCGATGTCAACCTGCTGGCGAATCCCAAGATCCGGGTTCGCAACCGTGAGAAGGCGCGGGTGCAGATCGGCCAGAAGGTGCCGGTGTTCACCACCACCACCAACTTCAACGGCCAGACCCAGGTGGCCGCCTCGGTGTCGTATCTTGACGTCGGGCTGAAGCTCGATGTCGAGCCGACCATCCAGCTGGACAACGATGTCGTCATCAAGGTCGGCCTGGAGGTCAGTTCGCTGCTCGACAAGGTCACCGGCCCAGGCGATACGACCGCCTACAAGACCGGCACGCGCCAGACCTCGACAACCTTGCGCTTGAACGACGGCGAAACGCAAATCCTCGCCGGTCTGATCAACGATGAGGACAGGCGCAGCTCGGCCGGCGTGCCCGGGCTCTCGGCGATGCCTTTGCTCGGGCGGCTGTTTGGCGTGCAGACCGACACCCGCAACAAGACCGAGGTGATTCTGCTGATCACGCCGCGGGTGGTGCGCAATCTGGCCCTGCCCGATGCCGGGCTGACCCAGCTGGCCGGCGGCAACGATGCCTCGCCGGGCGCCTTCTCCAGCCTGCTCAGGCCCAGCGCGCGAGCAGCCGTGGGCATCAGTGGCAGCGCCGCGGCGGCACCACGGCCGGTGGCCGAAGCGCCGGCCAATGCCGAGGTGCTGCTGAAGCTGGAAGTGACGCCACAGGTGCCTGCCGGCGGCACGATCTCGGTGACGGTGCGCCATGACAGCGGCTTCGCCGTCAAGGGTGAGCTCGAGTACGACGGCAGCCGGCTGGCGCCGGCGCAGATCGTGCCAGGCGCCGTGGCCGGACGCATGCCTTTCGAGCTGACGCCGCGCGGCGAGCGCGCGCTGGTGCTGCGCGCGCTGCCGGCGGCCAGTGGCCAGGTGCTGAACATCGGTGTGGGCGCGCTGTCGGCCAGCGGTGTCAATGGCGAGGCACCGCCGGTGCGGCTGGAGGGCTCGGGCCTGGTCAGCGTGGAGGCGGCGAAGTGAGATGAGCACGCTGTCGCGGGCCGTGGCCTGGCCGGGTTCAAGCGCTGCCGGTGCACATCGCCGCCAGCGCGGCTTCACGCTGATTGAAATGCTGGTGGTGCTGGCCATGATGGGCGTGCTGGCTGCGGCGGCGCGGCCGATGCTGCTGCTGTCGGTGCAGCGCAGCCAGGAGTTCGCGCTGCGTGAGGCGTTGCGCACGCTGCGTACCGGCATCGACGCCTACAAGCGCGCCGCGGCCGAAGGCCAGATCGCGATGAGCCCGCAGGACAGCGGCTATCCGCCCGATCTGCAGAGCCTGGTCAAGGGCGTGCCCGATGCCAAGTCCGTCAACGGCCGCAAGCTCTATTTCCTGCGCCGCCTGCCACGCGACCCCTTCGCCGATCCGGCCCTGCCGGTCGAAGAAAGCTGGGGCCTGCGCGCCTCGGACAGCCCACCCGACGAGATGCGCGCCGGCCGCGATGTCTTCGACATCTACTCGACCTCCGAGCGCCGCGCGCTCGACGGCAGCCGCTACAAGGATTGGTGATGGAGCAGCCCTTCGCAGACCACGGTCAGACCGAGCAGAGGCCGCGGATCCGGCTCCGCCGGTCGGCCGGCCTCGCCCCCCCGGGGGGGCGCGCGCAGCGCGTAGGGGGGGGGCAGCGCCACGGGGGGTTCACCCTCATTGAGCTGATCGTCGTGATGGCCATCGTCGCGCTGCTCTCCAGCATCGTTGCGCCGCGTTATTTCGCCAGCCTGCAGAAGTCGCGCGAGACGGCGATGCGCTCCTCACTGGCGGTGATGCGCGATGCCATCGATCAGTACGCGGCCGACAAGGGGCACTACCCGGAATCGCTGCAGGAGCTGGCCGCGGCGCGCTATCTGCGCGAGATCCCGGAAGACCCCTTGCTCGGCAAGCGTGATGGCTGGGTCGAGCTCGGCCCGCCGCCAGACGCGCAGTTGAAGGGGCAGCTCTACGACATTCGCAGCGGCGCCGCCGGGCGTGGCAGCGATGGCAGGCTCTACGCCGACTGGTGAGGCGATGCGCCAGCGCGGCTTCAGTTATCTCGGCATGCTGTTCTTCGTGGCCATCACGGCGGCCGCGCTGGCGGCCCTCGGCCAGCGCTGGAGCACCGCGATGCAGCGCGAACGCGAGCGCGAGCTGGAGTTCCGCGGCAAGGAGATTGCGCGCGCCATCGAAAGCTATCTGGCCGCCACGGGCACGAGCGTGCCCCAGTACCCGCGCAGCCTGGACGATTTGCTGATCGATGGCCGCAGCTTCAAGCCGCGCCATCATCTGCGCCGCCGCTATCTCGATCCCTTCACCGGCACGGACGACTGGGTGCTCGTGCCTGCGCCCAGCGATCCCAAGGGCTTTGCCGGGGTTCACAGCAGCAGCGAGCAGGTGCTGCTGCGCCGCCTCAGCGCGGACGCGTCCAAGGAAGCTCTGGCGCGTGATTGGCAGTTCCTCGCCAACGCCTCCGGGCAGGCAATACCTGACCCTGGGATAAACCCTGCGGACATCCAGGCATCCGCACCTTCGGCGGCGCATTGATCCGCAAATCTTTCGTTTGAGGCCTCCCGGCCCAGGTGAAAACCCTGTTTCCCCGCAGATGAGGGGCGGGGAAGTCGGGATTCGTCACAAAACGCAAATCCTCAGAATCCCGCCACTCGGCCTGGCTGGGGCGCTTGTCGCACCAAATCCAGCTGAGAGCGGCTTGAGCGGCTGCGGCGACAAGCCACAGCGCGTGAGTGAGCCAGACGTTGAGGGATTCGTCCAAAAGACTTGTTGGGAAAGCGAAGGATAAACATGAAGTTGGGAATCAAACATGCACTGGCCCTTGCGGCCGTCGCAGCGTGCACGGCAGCTTCGGCTGGTGTGGTGACTTTTGAAGGCTTGGATCCAAGCATCTACGGTGGCGGTGATGCCTTCAGCAGCGGCGGTGCAAGCCTGACCGTGCTGGGCAGTGGCTTCAACGGCGCCATCGTCAACGGCAGCGATGTCAACACCTGCACGACGGCCGCCTGCCCGACCGGTAACGGGAGCAACTATTTCGCTGGCCTCAATGACGGCGGTCTGAACGTCGCCGGCGGCGGTGGGATCACGCTGCGCTCGCTGGATTTCGGCTTCATCGCTCCGCTGCCCGTGCCTGGCCTGACCGGCTTTGGTCGCCTGGTGCTGGAAGGCATCTTCGCCGACGGCAGCGTCTACAACGTCAGCGAGGAATTCAGCGGTGCTGACGCATCGGGCAACTTCGGCTTCAGCCACTGGAACGTCGGTGCTGGCTTCGGCAACAACCGTTTCGCCAGCGTCAATGTGTTCGCCTGCCTCTACACCACCAGCGGCAGCTGCGTGAACCCGGCCGGCAATCAGGCCCAGTTCGCCGTCGACAACCTCGACTACGTCATTCCGGAGCCGGGCAGCCTGGCCCTGGTTGGCCTGAGCCTGGCCGGCCTGGCCGCCGTGCGCCGCCGCCGTCAATCGGTCTGATGTTGCCCGCCAACGGAACAAGGAAACACTCGATGAAGAACAAGCTCCGTCCGGCTTCAATGGCCGTCGCCACGCTGGTGGCCATCATGGCGCAAGGCGCCTACGCACAAGAAGCCCGCAATTCCTACATCGTTCAACTGGTGCAAGCGCCGGTGGCTGCCTACGAAGGCGGCATCGCCGGCCTGGCCGCGACCAAGCCGGCGCCTGGCACGCGGCTGGATGTCAGCGCTGCTGACGTGCAGGCCTATATGAACTATCTGACCAGCAAGCAAAACGATGTGCTGGCCAGCATCAATCCGGCCCACGTCTCTTTCCGTTATGACGTGGTGCTCAATGGCTTTGCCGCCAACCTGACCGACGCCGAAGTTCGCGCGCTGAAGAAGAACAGCAATGTGCTGAGCATCGAAGCCGATGTGATGCTGCAGCCGACCACCGCCTACACGCCCGCCTTCCTGGGCCTGGACAAGCCGGGCGGCCTGTGGGATCTGGCCGGCGGCAAGTCCAATGCCGGTGAAGACATCATCATCGCCATGGTCGACAGCGGTGTCTGGCCCGAAGACATCAGCTTTGCCGACAAGGTCGACGCCAACGGTACGCCCACGCACGATGCGTCCGGCACACTGGCCTACGGCCCGGCACCGGCGAAGTGGAAGGGCATCGGCTGCGAGCTGAAGCCCGGCATCACCGCGGCGAACTGCAATAACAAGTTGCTTGGTGTGCGCTCCTTCGTTGCTGCCACGGCGCCAATCAATGCGGCGGACTTCCTGTCCGGCCGCGACGGCACGGCGCAGAGCGGTGGCGGTCATGGAACCCACACGCTGTCGACCGCCGGCGGCAATGCGGGCGTGCCTTCGGCGATCAATGGCGTCAGCATGGGCATGATGTCCGGCATTGCGCCGCGCGCCCGTCTGGCGATGTACAAGACCTGCTTCAAGGGCACGACCTCGACCAATGGCGGTTGCGCCTCGGCGTCCAGCGTTGCCTCGATCAACCAGGCCGTCAAGGACGGCGCTGATGTCATCAACTACTCGATCGGCCCGACGGCCGGCGGCGGCACCTTCACCGACGCCACCGAAGTGGCCTTCCTGAACGCGTCGAACGCGGGTGTGTTCGTGGCAGCCTCGGCGGGCAATGCCGGCCCGACGACTGGCCCCTCGGCCAACCTCGGCCCCTGGCACGCCACGGTCGGTGCGTCCACCCACGACCGCACCGTCGGTGCCGTGGTCGCGCTCGGCGATGGCAGCAGCTACGTTGGCGCCTCGGTCAACCAGCAGGCGCTGAACAACCACGCCACCCTGGTCAACGCGATCGATGCCGGCGTAAAACCCTATGCCCTGCTCTCGCCGGCCGATCAGCTCGCGCTGCGCCTGTGCTACACCGCCGCAGACCGCGCCTCGTTCGGCGGCAGCGCCGATGCGGCGCTGGACCCGGCCAAGGTGGCCAACAAGGTGGTGATCTGCGACCGTGGCAATAGCGCCCGCGTGGCCAAGAGCCAGGCGGTCAAGGACGCCGGTGGCGTCGGCATGGTGCTGGCCGACAACGGTGCCGGCCTGGTTGCCGAAGCGCACTCGGTGCCGACCATCCACATCACCCAGGCCGACGGCAATGCCGTCAAGGCCTATGCCGCGGCCAATGGTGCTCCGACCGCTGACCTGGGCATTGCTCAACCGCGCTACGGCGATGTGCTGGCGCCCAAGATGGCGAACTTCTCCTCGCGCGGCCCCAATGTCGCCAACGCCAACATCCTGAAGCCTGACTTCACCGCCCCGGGCGTCGACATCGTGGCTGCTTACGCGCCGACGACTACCGCTGCAGACGTTGCCACGCTGATGGCCGGTGGCACGGTGAACAAGACCGCCGAAGGCATGATTTCGGGCACCTCGATGTCCAGCCCGCACATCGCGGGGCTGGCCGCGCTGATCAAGCAGCAGCATCCGAGCTGGACGCCGGCGATGATCAAGTCGGCCCTGGCGACCACCGCCAAGGACACCTATGACGACGGCGTCAACGTCGCCCTGCCCTGGGACGCGTCGGCCAGTGCCAACGGCCGCCTGCCCTGGGCGCAGGGTGCCGGTCATGTGCAGCCCAATCTGGCCACCGATCCGGGTCTGGTCTATGACGCTGGCGCCATCGACTACGCGCGCTTCAGCTGCGGCCTGAACCTGGGCATCTACAACGCGGCCACCTGCGCGTCGATCGGCTCGATCGCTGCCTACAACCTGAACCAGCCGGCCATCACGGTCGGCTCGGTGATGGGTGTGCAGACGATCACCCGCACGGTGACCAATGTCGGTACCGCGCCGTCCACCTACAGCGCCACCGCCACGCTGCCGGGCTTCGATGTCGTCGTGTCGCCGTCCAGCTTCACGATCGCTCCGGGGGCCAAGCAGACCTTCACCGTCAAGCTGACCCGCAATGGCGCGGCGCTGGACAAGTGGGCCTATGGCTCGCTGGTCTGGTCCGATGGCAGCCACACGGTGCGCAGCCCGCTGACGGCGCGGCCGACCGCCATGTCGACCCCGGCATCGGTCTATAGTGAAGCCAAGGCCGGCAGCAAGATCTTCACCATCGGCACGGGCTTTGCCGGCGCCATGTCGGCGGACAAGGGCGGCCTGAAGGCGGCCACACGGACCGCCAACACCGTGACCGGCACCAACACCGGCACGGCGGCGACGATCTGCGCGGCCAACAACTCGCCGGCAGTCAAGGTCACGACCGTCAGCATCCCGGCCGACACGCTGGTGGCCCGCTTCCAACTGACGGACGCTGAGACCACCGGCGGTCAGATCCCTGGCAAACAGGACGATCTGGACCTGCTGGTGCTGGACGCCGCGGGCAAGTCAGTCGCCGGCAGCCTGAACGGTGGCTCGAACGAGACCGCAACGATGCTGCGCCCGGCCGCTGGCAACTACCGCGTCTGCGTGATCGCCTATGACCTGCAAGGCCGTCCGAGCTCGACCTACACGATGAACTCGTGGGTCGTTACCAAGTCGGACACCGGCGGCGCACTGAAGGTGCTGGTGCCGGGCACGTCTTACATCGGTGGCACGGCGTCGGTCGGCATGAGCTGGTCGGGTCTGACGGCTGGTCAGCGCTACCTCGGCGCCGCCAGCTTCAAGGTCGGCGGTGTCGAGCAAGGCCTGACCCTGCTGGAAGTCAATGCCAACGACCCGGTGCCGGTCGCCGTCAACTCGCGTCCTGCAACCCAGGCCGCTGACTGATTGCCTCACTGCACGCTGAGTGGCTCCGGCCGCTCAGCCGTTCAGAACTCGGGCCGCAAGCATTCGCTGCTTGCGGCCATTTTCATTGGTACTTTGCTTTCGCTGTTTGCGCGCCAATTGCAACGGCGTCGCCATGGAGCCGAATGCAAACCACAGAGACACGGAGACAGCAGCCTCAAAGCCCTGAACGCTCCGTGTGGCCTCTGTGGCTCTGTGACTCTGTGGTTTGTTTTCGCCGGTCAAGCACGGGCCCACAAAGCGCTGCTTCCATCGGCCGTTCGGCAGGCGCCGCCGCCCTCAGGCAAACAGCGCTTCGGCGCGCTGGTAGAGGATCCAGCTGGTGGCGATGAATTTGTTGCCGCCCTCGGGTCGGTTGCCCCGGTGCGTATGGGTGAAGCCGGCCGGCGCGATCAGGAGGCTGCCGGTACGCGGCTGGATCTTGCGCTGCTGGTAGAGGAACTCGGTCTCGCCGGCCGCGAAGTCGTCGTTCAGATAAATCGTCCAGAGCAGGGCGCGGTGCAGGGCCTCGCCCTGGTCCCGCTTCGGATATTGCTCGCAATGCCAGTAGGGATAGCCGCCCTGGCCGGCGATGTACTTCTGCAGATTGATGCTGCCGGGGCGAAACACCTTGGCGATCAGGCCGTTGAGCAGCGCATCGTCCAGCCGCGCCATGCCCTCGGCGTCGAGCAGCACCAGCTCCTTGCTGCCCGGCGCCTGCATCTTCAGCTGCAGCGGCGCCAGCGCCACATGCGCGTAACGGCGCAGGTAGTCGCGCAGGCAGCGCAGCACGGTGTCGTTGAGCTGCTGGCGCACATCGGCCCAGCCGGGCGCCTGGTCGAGCTGGATGTCCCAGCTGTCCTTCATCGTCAGGTCGACGCCGCTGCCGGTGGCGCCGCGTTGGGCCTGGCCGCTGGCCTCGAAGCGCTGCAGCAGCGCCGCGCAGGCATCGGCTGGCAGGGCGTCCTCATAGACCTCGATGAAATCAACGGCGGGCATGGCAGGCACCCAGGCAAAGAGAGGGCGAGATTTTAGGCGCCCCACAGGGCAACAAGCCTGCTCAATCGGCCCGGCCCGGCGCGCGGCCCAGCCCTGGAGGCAGCAAGGTGCAGCGCTGGGCGATGCAGCGCGCGCCCGGGTCGGCGTTGAACTGGCAGTTCGACATCATCTCGCTCTTCAGGTTCTCGGCGTGGCGCAGCGCGCGATGCTCGGCCAGCAGCTGGTTCAGCCGCGTTTCATTGCTGCGCAGGGTTGACCAGGCCAGATAGCGTTCCGGCCCGCCACAGGGTTTGTCGCCGACGGCGGCGCTGCGGCACTGGCTGTCGGACTCGCAGCGCGCGTCACCGATCTCGGTTTCGATGCGCGACCAGAGCTGTTCGCTGGCGGGCAGTGACTTGGGCGGCGCTGCGGCGCAGGCGCCGAGCAGGCCCGTCAGGGCGCATGTCAGCAACAGACCCGGCAGGCGGCTGCAAGCAGGAGGGGCTCGGAAAAATTGCATGCCCGATGCTCAGGCCTCGGCTCTTGAAACGCAAGCGCGGCACATGTTGTGCGCCCAACGCCCGCAATCGGTCGGAGCAGCATGGCGACTTCTGGCAGATCGCGAACGCCGCTCTAAGCTGGATGCCGCGCGGGTCGATGGTCGGCCAGGCCAGCTTGCTTGTTCTCTGCCCATGTCTTTGCCCCTTGCCCCCGAGTTGCAGCGTCGCCTGATTAGGCCCTTCCAAGGGCTGCCCCCTTCGGTCTACATCCAGGTGGTGGCGACGCTGATCAACACCATGGGCGGCATCGCCAAGCTGTTCCTGCCGCTGTTCTTCCTCGAGCGCTACCAGATCTCCTACGGCCAGATCGGCCTGCTGATGAGCTGCTACGGCATTGGCGCCTTTGGCGGCTCCTACCTGGGGGGGGTGCTGTCCGACAAGTTCGACAACCGGGGCCTGGCCGCCGTGCTGCTGACGGCCAGCGGTGCGCTGACGATCAGCCTGGCCTTGCCCTTGCCGCTGTGGCTGTTCTTCCCGTTGCTGGCGCTGACCGGTCTGGCCGACGGTTCCTTCCGGCCCTGCAATATGCGCTTGGTGCTCGAGCCCTGCAGCGCGGCGGACCAGCCGACCGCGCAGGGCCTGTACCGGATGGCCTACAACCTGGGCACCGCGCTGGCCGGCATCACCGGCGGCCTGCTGGCCGGCTTTGGCTACCACTGGGTCTTCGTGGCGCAGGGCTGCGCCAGTCTGCTGGCCAGTGTCTGGGTGCGGCTGGCCTACCGGCGGCTCGGCGGGGCGGCGCCGGTTCATCATGCCCAGCGGGCGGGCGAATCGGCCGCGCTGGCCTCGCCCTGGCGCGACCCGGCCTTTCTGCGATTCATCGTCGGCATGCTGCTGATCGTCGGCGTGTTCGACCAGATGTACGGCACGCTGGGCCTGTTTCTCAGCGAGCATTTCAAGCTCGGGCCACAGTGGGTCGGCTATATGTTCACGATCAATGGGCTGATGGTCGTCGGCCTGCAGGTCTGGATTGCCCGACGCATCCATCGCTGGGGCTTGCTGCGCTGTTCGCAAATCGCGGTGCTGCTGATCGGTGCGGCCTTCCTGCTGCTCAATGCCGGCCGCTCGGTGCTCTGGCCGCTGCTGTGCGTCGTCGTGCTGACCATCGGCGAACTGCTGATCTCGCCGAGCTACTCGGCCATCGTCATGCAATGCTCCGAGGGCCGCCAGCGCGGCCGCTACCTGGGCATCTACAGCGCCGCCTGGGGCGGCCGCACCCTCTACGCGCCGGCGGCCGGCACCTGGCTCTATGGCAGCCTGGGTGGTGCACAGCTGTGGTGGGTCTGCGCCGCGATCGGCGTGCTGACGGCGCTGATGCTGCAGCGGCCGCTGGGAGAGTTGTTGCGTAGGGAAAGCAGCGCAAATGTGCTTGCATGACCAGACGGTCAGGTAACTGGTTAATTTAGAACATTTATGGCTTGCCCCTGATCCGCGCTAATTTACGCTCGGTCGCTCAGTTGGGTGAATCCATTTTTGTCAGCCAAGGCGATGTAGTCGCCGCGCCGTGATCCTTTGTGCAGCGACTAGCATGAACAGACACGCAATACTGGCTGCAATCGTCGGCTGCACCTCGAAGGAAGTAGCTGCCCAGCTTGCAACGGCCATGCCTGCGGATCGCCCACCAAACGACATCCAGCTATTGACACCATAAATCCGCCCTAGCAGATTCGGTGGGGTGAGCTCTTGCAGTGTCGAATGCCAGGTAATCTCGAATAGCGCTAGAGTGAAGCCCGCGAAGAAACCACACAAATACACTACCCATGTGGTAGAGAAGAAGTAAGTCAACAGATATATCGCTGCCGCCAAAGTGATATAAAAATGGAGAAGTGCGCCTTCCGAGAATCCGGTAATCTTTGGAATTTTCGACAATCCAGCAAGCCCCAGACCGAGCGACAGAGCGGCATAGAAGTATCCAAGGTCTGCGGCGGATGCGCCAAGGCGTTCAAGCTTTATGGGTATAAGTAGTGTGCTGATTGGTAGGATGAAAAAGTTTGCTATGGCGGCGGCGTAAATGCCATTTATTAACCAATAGTTCTTCTTAAAGAATTTTGTCGAAAGACCTTGGGTTTGTTCACAGTCAGTCGTTGGGTTGTCTTGGTTTGTGGTGCGAAATCTGGTAAGGCTAAATAGTGAGCCTGCGATAAAATAAGCTCCAGCGGTGATTGAAAGTGCTATTTCAGCGCCAAATTTATCCAGTGTAAGGCCGATTAGTACGGGTGCTATGAAATATCCGATCTCACCGAGTGTTAGAATATAGCCGTTAATCTCGCGTAGTTCGAGTGATGACTCGATTCTTGGTATGAGAGTGCGCGCTGCATTGTCGTGAATCGCCAGGTTTGTGTAGATGAGAAAGGCCAAGATCGCAAGATTGCTAAGGGGCTGTGCACCTTGCGACAAGCCTATCGCGGTCAATAAGAATAGGCCTGCGCCCAGCCAATTGGTGAAAACGGCGATTCGCTTTCGATTGAATCGATCAGTCAGGTGACCGGCAGCCAGCGAGCCGAAGAATTGACCGACTGTAATCAGTAGCGTAACCAAGCCCAAGCCTGCACCGCCGTAGCCCTTGAGCACAATCCAACAAATGGCAACGCGAGCACCACCACCCGCAAAGTCGGTTGCAAAAATGCTCGCAAGGAATGCCCAAGGCTTGGTCATTTGGTATTCCTTAAATCAAATTACACGCGAAAAAAGCGGGAGCATGATGCCGTTCTCTTTTTGGCCGCGTTCGACCAGCCGCTGGTAATAGTCGTTTCTGAATTTGGACGAGCAGTCGTTTTGATGGATTGGGATTCCGGTTGTTACTTGGGGTAGGTGACACTTGCCTCCACAGATGTAGCGCAGGTCACAAGATTTGCAGAGAGGTAGCTTTTCAACGTTCGCTCTCTTAGCATTCAGCATTATCCGGTCAAACACTTTGCCCACCGGCTCAGCGACAATGTTCCCCGCAATGTAGCGAGGAGACAGGCACGGTGAGACATCTCCGTTGGCGTAGAGCGCATACAGCTTGCCAAATCCGCAGCTGATCCGTTTTGTCGGCGAAGTAGGCTGCCAACCTGTTCCAAGGAATTGCATTGACAGTTTCGGGAGTAAGCGAGCCATGGCGTCGGGCGCTACAGCCTCATTGCGATTCTCAAGACCACGACCTTCCTCCACGAATTTGGCGAACAGAACACTAACTTTGAAGGGAAGTGATTGAATCAAGTTGTGAAAATTTGCTTCAATGTCTGCTATGTTTGATTTCATCAGGCAAATATTTATTCCAACTTCAATCCCCGCTTCGCCAAGGCGTCTTATTCCGCGAATTGCCTGTCTGAAAGCACCGTTGCCACGTACCGCATCGTGGACAGTATCCGAGGCGCCATCTAGAGAAACGTTTACTAGATCAACATAGCTCCCAATTTCGGCAATGCGTTTGTCTGTCCAAAGCATCCCATTGGAAAGGATTGACGTGCGGATTCCCAGAGATTTACTGTGCTGCAGCAGTTCCGGTAGCCAAGGGACAAGTAATGGCTCGCCGCCGCTAATGCTCAGGTATACGGTGTTGTATCTATTTCTCGCTTCTTCAATGACATCGATCCATGCATCAACACCAATTTCCAGACTAAACGGCTCACCCGAGGATACATAGCAGTGCTTGCATCTTAGATTGCAGGCATTTGTAACATGAATTTGCAATGTGACTTCATCCTCAACCTCGATGGTGGTATCTGGCTCGATGAAGTCATTGACAGCAAGCTTTGTCAGAAGGGTTGATAGAGCTTCATTGGCGTTTGATATTCCCCAGGAATTCAAACTGTATGCAGCTTCCCTGAGTGACGCTCCTCGACTCAGCCGTAAGATAGCTTCAGCTTCATGATCGGCCACTACGATCCAAGCTGGTATTTTCGGTGCAATTAGCAGATTGGTCTCTAGCAACTGATGCCGGGCTATTTCCCTTGGTACAGGGAAGGACCGTTCCATGTCAAATTCTGTTGGCACCAGTTTCATTCTTGTTCCTGAGCTTTTTGGAGGCCAGTTGATGTTTCCAGAAAGAGGCGCCGCTGTTTCGCGCCGCCTCTTTGGGGCGCTTAAGCGTCGCGATCAGAACAGTATGCGGTTTCTTTGTTGTCCGAGTTACGGCGTACATAGTTCAGAGAAGCGCCGCGCGTGTTCACATAGCCCTTGCTCGATTCTTTATCGGGCATGGCAACAACTAGGACTGTTGGGCTGGAATTGGTCTGGTCTTCGTTGCGAGTAGTCGGGTTCATCATTTGTGTTCCTTTGAAAACGGAAAAGTATTCCATCCACTGGATGGTGCGGATATCCCGGGCGGGCGAAGGCCAACCACGGAATGCTATGAGCAGAGTCAAATTGCAAAGTGGCAGTAACGTTGTTTTCGCGCGGGCGCAATTGCTGTTCGATGCCTGTTTCGTCTGGCAGGGCGGGCTGGCCCCGCGCTCAGTCTTTTGTTCTCGACTCTTCTCTCAAGCGGAAAGTTTCCTGGCTCTCAAGTCGTGGCGCATCGGGGCAATTACGTCTGTAAAGGTTGACAGGTGCTCTAGGTGTTAGGGTGAGCGGCACTTGTGTTGATCTGGCTCGTTGGTCTGCGTGAGCATCCGGCTCTGGAGGGCAAGCTAGGTAGCGAGGGTCGTTTGACCCGCGCGGGCTCTTGAAACGCCGCCATCGGTGGAATGTGAAACCGGTGACTACCGGCTTGGCGACGTGCCGCCGTTGGAAGGCGTGTTACGCCTTCGGCTAAGCCGGCCTACGCGCTAACCCGGCATACGCGTTGATCAGCCTTCACGCCGCCCTCAACCCATCCACAATATTCAAGCGAGCCGCCCGCCAGGCCGGGATGAAGCCGCCCACCAGGCCCATGAAGAGGGCGAAGAGCAGGGTCTGGAGGGCGATGGCGCTGGTCAGCTTGAACTGGAAGGCCAGTTCGGCGAAGGTCTGGAAGTTCGTCGTCGAGATATTGACCGTCTGCATCAGGCTGGCGCCGGCCAGGCCGATCAGGCCGCCGACGAAAGACAGCAGCAGCGATTCGAGCAGAAAGGCCAGCAGGATCGCGCTGCGTCGGAAACCCAGCGCGCGCAAGGTGCCGATTTCGCCGGTGCGCTGGGCGACGGCGGCGAACATGGTGATCATGGCGCCGACGATGGCGCCGATCGAGAAGATCACCGACAGCGAGGTGCCCAGGATGCTGATGAATTTGGCCAGCGCCTCGCTCTGTTCGGCATAGAACTGGATCTCCGGCTTGGCCTCGACGGTCAGGCGCGGGTCGTCCGCGATGCGCTGGCGGATGGCGTCGGCCTGGCCGGCATCGGCGAGGCGGAACACCACGGTGGAGAAGGCATTGCGGCGAAAGGCCTGCAGCATCTGCTCGGCATCGCCCCAGATTTCCGAATCGAAGCCGGTGCGGCCGGCCTCGAAAACGCCGACGACCTGCCAGTCGCGCCCGGCAAAGCGCATCGTCTCGCCCAGCGCGGCGCCCTGAAAACCGCTGGCCACCGCGCTGCCGGTGATGATCTCCGAGGTGCCGGGGCGGAACATCCGGCCCTGCGTCAGCCGCACCTGGGGCCGCAGCGCCAGGCCGTTGGCGCCGGTGCCGCGCACGGTGACGTTGCTGGGTTTGCCGCTGCCGCGCTTGGGCAGATTGTTCAGCACCACTGGTTCCTTGCTCAGCAAGACCTGACCCTCGGCATTGGTGGCAATGCCGGCCAGGCTTTCGATGATGGCGGCCTGGCCGCGGTCCACCGCGCTGTTGATTTCGGCGCCGGCGCCCTTGCGCAGCAGCAGCAGGTTGTCGGTCTGCCCGGTGGCGACCAGCGTGGCGCGTATGCCTTCGCTCATCATCAGCACGGTGGCGAACACATAGACGACCAGGGCCATGCCGCCGGCCGTCAGCAGCGTGGTGACGCGGCGCACCCAGAGGTTGCGGGCGATGTAGCTGAGCGGGATGGCCTTGATCATGCGTGGTCCATGGGCTCGTCAGGCACGCAGCCCGCTGACGATGTCGATGCGGCTCATCTTCCAGGCCGGCCAGGCGGCCGCCACGGTGCCGACGACGAGGGCCGCGCCGAGCTGCAGGCCCTGCGTCAGCGCCGAGACCTGGAAGACCGGGAACAGCGTGCCTGCGGCGCTGGCAAAGCCGGCCGCCATCGGCAGCGTCAGCAGCAGGCCGGCGATGCCGCCGAGCAGCGCGATCAGCAGGCTCTCGCCGAACAGCAGCTTGACGACGAAGCCGGGCGGAAAGCCCAGCGCCTTCAGCGTCGCGTATTCGGCCAGGCGTTCGCGGGCGGTCATGGTCATCGTGTTGGCCATCACCGCCATGATGATGACGATGATGATGAAGCTGACCGCGCGCACCGCCACCAGAATCGCTTCGCTCATCGAGACAAAGCTGAGCTGAAAGGCGGACTCGGTTTCGGTCAGCGTCTCGGCCAGCGAGTTCTTGAACAGCGCGTCGACCCGCTGCGACACCAGCGCCGCGTTCTGCGGCTCGTTGATGCCCAGCACATAGACGCCGACGAAATCGGCCCGGCCGGGGTACTTCTTGCGCAGGGTTTCGTTCAGCAGCGCCCAGTGGAAGAGCAGCTGGCTTTCGTCGGTCTTGGCCTCGGCGCCGTCCCAGATGCCGCGCAGGGTGAAGGTCCAGGTGCCGGGGTAGATGGTGCCGCGCAGCGGGATCTGGTCGCCGACCTTCCAGCCGAACTTGTTGGCCAGCTTGCGGCCGACGATGCAGCCCTGGCGGTCGCGGATGAAGGCCAGCCGCTCCTCGTCCTTCAGCCGGTATTCGGGGTAGAGGGACAGATAGCTGGCCGGCTCGACCCCGAACTGCGGGAAGAAATTGCGCTCGGTGACGTAGACACCACCAAACCAGTTGGCCCAGGACACGCTGCTGACGCCCTCGACCGCCTTGATCCGCTGCGCATAGTTCAGCGGCAGCGGAAAGGTCAGCGAGATGCTGCTGCGCGACACCAGCCGCGTGCTGCTGGAGCCTTCGACGCCGGCATACCAGGCGTCGACGATGGTCTGCAGCAGGCCAAAGGCGGACACCGCCACCACCAGGCCGACCAGGGTCAGCAGCGTGCGCAGCTTGTGCCTGAAGGCGTTCTTGAGCAGCAGCTTGAGCAGGAACATGGCTGCGTGGCGGTCAGGGCTGCGGGGTCAGGTCTTGCGCCGGCGCCTCGTCGGGCACCAGCACGCCTTTTTCCAGATGGACCAGCCGCCGCGCCCGTGCCGCCGCCTTCGGGTCGTGGGTGACCATGACGATGGTCTTGCCCAGCTTGCGGTTCAGGTCATCAAGCAGGCCCAGCACCTCGGAGCCGGTCGTGCGGTCGAGATCGCCGGTGGGCTCGTCGGCCACGATCAGCTGCGGATCGCTGACCAGCGCGCGGGCGATCGCCACCCGCTGCTGCTGGCCGCCGGACAGCTCGTTGGGGTAATGGTCCATCCGGTCTTCCAGATGCACCATGGCCAGCGCTGCCTCGGCATGCTGGCGGCGCTGGCGGGCCGAGAGCCCGGTCAGCAGCAGCGGCAGCTCGACGTTCTCCAGTGCCGACAGCACCGGCATCAGGTTGTAGAACTGGAAGATGAAGCCGACATGGGCGGCGCGCCAATCGGCCAGCGCGCCTTCACCCAGCGTGGCGATGTCGATGCCGCCGATCTCGATGCGGCCGCTGCTGGGCTTGTCGATGCCGGCGATCAGGTTCAACAGCGTGCTCTTGCCCGAGCCGCTGGGGCCCATCAGCGCGACGAAATCGCCGGCCTGCACGGCCAGCTCGATGTCCAGCAGCACTGGAATGTCCTGCCCGCCGCGGCGGTAGGACTTGGACAGGTGGCTGATCCGGATCAGCGGGGCATCCATCGCCGGCGCGCCTGGCATGGCCATCACTTGGCGGCCAGCTTGACGCTGGCGCCGTTCTTCAGCGTCTCGGGCGGCGCGAGCACCAGGCGGTCGCCGCTCTTCAAGCCGGCGCCGCTGATCTCCAGCGCATCGCCAAGCTGGCGGCCCTTGCGCACCTCGATGGCCTCGACGATCTCTTTGTCGCCCTCGCGCTTCAAGCGCATCAGCCAGCTCTTGCCTTCGCGCTCCAGCAGCGCCTTGGGGTTGACCGCCAGCACCGGTTGCTGCTCGGCCTCGCTGGGCGCCTTGGACAGAAAGCTGACCTTGGCGCTCATCTCCGGCAGGATGCGCGGATCGAGCTTCTCGAAGCGCACCTTGGTCATCACCGTGGCCTTGGCGCGGTCCACCGTCGGCACGATGCCGCCGACCTCGCCGCGCAGGCGCAGGCCCGGCAGCGCATCCAGCGTGATCTCGACCGGCTGGCCCTTGGTCGCCTTGGCCAGGCTGCCTTCGGACACATCGGCCTCGACCTCCAGCGTGCTCAGATCGGCCATGGTCACCACCGCGCCCTGCGAACCCGAGGCGCTGGAGAAGGGCGTGATGATGTCGCCGACATTGGCGTTCTTGACCAGCACGATGCCGTCAAAGGGCGCGCGGATCTCGGTGTAGTCGCGATTGACCTCCTGCACGCGGGCCTGGGCCTGGGCCTGGGCGATCGCCGCCTGAGCCTGGGCCAGACCGGCGCTGGCGCTGGCCTGGCTGGCGCGCGCGGCATCGAGCCGGCGCTGGGCGGCGTCCAGCGCCTGCGGCGACACAAAGCCCTGCGCATTCAGGCTCTTGGCGCGCTGGTACTCGGCCTCGGCATTCAGCGCCTCGACCTCGGCCTGGCGCTGCGTGGCCTGGGCCTGGCGCTGGCCGGCCTCGGCCAGGCGCACGCCGGCTTGCGCGGCGCCGATGGCCGCCTGCACATCGCTGGCGTCGAGCCGGGCGATCAGCTCGCCCTTCTTCAGCACCGAGCCCTCGCGCACCAGCAGCTCGATCAGCCGCCCGGTCGCCTTGGAGGCCACCGCCGCACGGCGCTGCGCCACCACATAGCCGGAGGCGGTCAGCTGCAGGTACTGGGCCGAGGGGTAGCTCTGCAGCACCGTGGTGACCTGCACCTCGGGCGGTCGCGGCGCCAGTGCGAAGGCGCCGACCAGCACTACCACCGCGCCGGCGATGAGCCAGCGCCAGGGCCGGCGGCGGGTCTTGGTGGCGCTGCGGTTGATGGCCAGTTGAGCCAGGGACGATTGCGTTTCAGCCATGGTGCTCTTCAGCGGGCGCGGTGCGCGACGGCCGGATTGTGCACGCGGATGGCAGGCTGCGTCTGTGCTTTGAGCTGCTCTACCATCCTGGCTGGTGCGCTGCGCGGCGCGGGACAATGGGCGTCATGAGGCAGGTCAAGAGTTCGTTTGGCGGGGCGAAGCGGGTGGCATGGTTGCGCGGCAGCGCGCTGCTGGCCCTGTGCCTGTTGGTGCCGGCCGCCTTCGGCGAGACCGAGCCGGCTGCCAGCGTGCCTCAGCCGGTGGCGCCCGGCTGCCCGGCGCTGGCGCCCGAGGCGGTGCTGGCCACGCTGAACGCCGTTCGTGCGATGCCCCGGCAGTGCGGCCCGCGCGCCTTTGCCGCCGCTGCAGCGCTGCGCTGGAGCGCGCAGCTGGCCGAATCAGCCGGCCGCCATGTGCAGCAGCTGGCGGCACGCAACACGCTCAGCCACCGCGGCCAGCAGGCGGAATCGCTGCGCCAGCGCTTGCGCGAAAGCGGCTACCGGCTGCGCCTGGGCGGCGAGAACCTGGCCGCCGGGCCGGCCGATGCCGATGAGGCGCTGGCCCAGTGGCTGCTCAGCCCCGAGCACTGCGCCAATCTGATGGCGCCCGCCTATGAGGAAGCGGCGCTGGCCTGCGCCGCCAACAACGGCGAATACGGCCGCTTCTGGGTGCTGCACCTGGGCGCGGCGCTGCCGGCGCTGCCTTAGATCCAGCCCAGATCGATGGCGCGCAGCACGGCCTGGGTGCGGTCGCGAACGCCCATCTTGGAGAACACCGCCGAACAGTGGTTCTTGATCACGCCCTCGCTATTGCCCAGCAGGGCGGCGATCTCGGTGTTGCTGCGGCCGCTGGCCACCAGGCGCAGCACCTGCAGCTCCTTGGGCGAGAGCGGGTCGGGCTGCGGCGTGGCGCTGAAGGCGCGTTCGACATTGCTGCTCTGGCGCTCCATCCGCTCGGTCAGCGAGGGGCGCAGCGCGGTGCCGCCGGCGGCCACATCCTTCAGGGCCTGCACCAGGGTCTCGGGGCTGATGGCCTTGAGCAGAAAACCCTTGGCACCGGCACGCGCGGCCTCGTCGAAGGCGGCGGCGTCGTCAAAGGTGGTCAGCAGCACGACCGGGATCTTCAGCGCCCGCGCGGCCAGTGCGCGGATCAGGCCCAGGCCGTCCAGGCGCGGCATGCGCATGTCGGAGAGGATCACATCGGGCTGCTCGGCGGCGATCAGCTCCAGCGCCTCGGCGCCGTCGGACGCTTCGCCGATGATGCGCAATTCCTCGTGCAGCGAGAGCAGGCCCTTGAGACCTTCACGCACCAGTTGCTGGTCTTCCACCAGCAGCACCTTGATAGCCTCGTTGCTCATCTTCGTTCCTCCAGTGATGCCTGCCGCTCAGGCGTGCCGCGGCAAGCGCAATTCGATCATGAATCCGGGGCTGTAGCGCAGCACCTTCATGCTGCCGCCCAGTTCGGCCATGCGCTCCTGCATGCCCTTCAGGCCATTGCCCTCGCGCAGCCGGGGGGCGCCGAGGCCATCGTCGTCGACCCGGACGCAGACTTCGCGCGCCTCGGCCTCGCCCTCGACGCTCAGCTGCACCCGCACATTCATCGCGCGGGCGTGGCGCACGCTGTTGGTCACCGCCTCCTGCACGCAGCGCAGCAGCGCATGGGCGGCGCGGGGCGAGAGGTCGCGGGCGGCTTCGTCCAGGTCCAGCGTGATCTGCGTGCTGGCAATGCCCTCGGCCAGCGCCTTCAGCGCGGCCGACAGGTCGATTCTTTGCGACGCGCGCTCGGCCGACACGGCGGCGCGCACATCGGCCAGCAGCCGCGCGGCGCCCTCGCGGGCCTTCTCGACCGCCTGGCGCGCCCCCTCGGTATCGGCGCGTTGCAGCAGCGCGCCACTGAGCTGCAGATGCAGGTTCAGCGCCGTCAGGTGGTGGCCCATCACATCGTGCAGCTCGCGCGCCATCACCATCCGCTCGGCGTAGCGCAGCTGCTCGGCCTGCAGGCGCTCGCCGCTGGTCTTCTCGGCCAGGATGGCCTGCAGCCAGCGGCGCTTCTCGGCCTCGGCGGCGGCCATGCGACCAAGGCCGAAGGCCATGCCATGCAGGGCCAGCATGGACATTGCCAGGCTCAGGAGCCCCGACCACAGCGCCGACTCGTTGCGCGTCTGCTCCAGCAGCTGGCTTTCGCTGGGCAGCAGCCAGTAGAGCAGCAGGCCCAGGCCGATCTGCGCCAGTGCGAAGAAGAAGGCCACGCGCAGGCGCAGCACCAGCGAGCTGATCAGCGTGACCAGAAAGGCCAGGCCCGGCGTCACCGCGATGGCGATCAGGTCCAAGAGCAGCAGGCGGCGCAGCGCGTCGGTGGGCGGCTGGTCCATGCTGTTCTCGCGGGCCAACTGCCAGAAGCGCCAGGCGAACAGGCAGATCAGCGCGAAGCAGGACAGCACCAGCAGCGGGTCGGTCGGCGCGCCGCCCATGCGGCTGTACAGCGCGGCCAGCACGCCGTCGTAAGCATCGGATTTCTCACCACGCAGCGCGGCAAAGACCGACCAGGTTTCCAGCAGGCAGACCGCCAGTGCCGCGACGCGCAGCACCACACCGGGCTGGGCGATGCGGGCGAGGATGCGGTCGAGCAGGTTCAAACGGGTGGTCTCAGCAAAGTCGGCAGGGTGCCACAGTGCGGCCCTGCGCTGACGTGCCCGAGGTCATGCCACCCCTCAGCCGCGGGGCCAGCATCATGTCGGCACCTCGGCCATCGCCGCGGCGATCACGCCACCGCCCAGGCAGACCTCGCCGTCGTAGAGCACGGCGCTCTGGCCCGGCGTCACCGCCCACTGCGGCTGGGCAAAGTCGAGCCGGATCTGGCCGGCGGCCGGCGTGTCGGGATGGCAGGCGCAGGCGGCATCGGCCTGGCGGTAGCGGGTCTTGGCGCCAAAGCCGCCGAAGCTGGGCGTGCTGCCGGTCCAGGACAGATCGTCGGCAATCAGGCTGTGGCTTTGCAGCCAGGGGTGATCGTGGCCCTGCACGACGTAGAGCGTGTTGGCCTGCATGTCTTTTCTGGCGACGAACCAGGGCGCGTGATAGCCACCGCCCGGCGACGCGCGGTCGCGTGTCGCCTCCTTGGATGGTGAGCCTTTCTCCTTGACCCCGCCGATGCCCAGGCCCTGGCGCTGCCCCAGCGTGTAGAAGGACAGGCCGACATGCTCGCCCAGCTTGCGGCCGCGCTCGTCCTTGATCGGCCCGGGCTGGTGGGCCAGGTAGCGGTTCAGGAACTCGCGGAAGGGCCGCTCGCCGATGAAGCAGATGCCGGTCGAATCCTTTTTCTTCGCATTGGGCAGGCCGATTTCCTCGGCCAGGCGGCGCACCTCGGTCTTGGGCAGATCGCCAACCGGGAACAGCGTCTTGGCCAGCTGGGCCTGGTTGAGACGGTGCAGGAAGTAGCTCTGGTCCTTCAGCGGGTCCAGCCCCTTGAGCAGCTGGAACTGCCCATCGAGTTCACGGACTCTGGCGTAATGCCCGGTGGCGATCTTTTCGGCGCCCAGGCGCATCGCATGGTCGAGAAAGGCCTTGAACTTGATCTCGGCATTGCACAGCACATCGGGGTTGGGCGTGCGGCCGGCCTGGTATTCCTTCAGGAAGGCGGCGAAGACGCGGTCTTTGTAGTCGGCCGCGAAGTTGACGTGTTCGATCTCGATGCCGATGACATCGGCGACCGCCGCGGCGTCGACAAAGTCGATGTTGGACGAGCAGTACTCGCTGTCGTCATCGTCTTCCCAGTTCTTCATGAAGATGCCGACGACCTCATGCCCTTGCTGCTTGAGCAGCCACGCGGTCACAGCAGAATCGACGCCGCCGGACAGGCCGACGACGACACGGTGTTTCTTCTCGGGGTTCATGGGGTGGGATTGTCTCGCAGGGCGGGATGGCTTGTTTTTGGGCTGGCTTTGGGTGGGTTTTGGCTGGTTGTGGGTGCCGCTACTCGCTGGTGGTCTTGTGGTTTGCGTGAGAGCCCGCCGGGTTGTCGCCCCGGCAGGGCGAGTAACTTTCTTCTGCTGGCTCAGAAGAAAGTCACCAAAGAAGAGAGCCCAAATGCAAACGTGCGACTTAACCGAGCGGCACGCTCGCTAGCGCTCGAGGCAAGCACAGGCACGAAGGGGCAGCTGATCACCGCTAGACGGCTCAACGGTCGGTTCGGCATGCTGGTCTCTGGCAGAACAGCCAACAGCCAACAGCCAACAGCCAACAGCCAACAGCCAACAGCCAACAGCCAACAGCCAACAGCCAACAGCCCTGGCGTCGGGCCATCAGATGTCTTCGGCTGTTTGGTATTCGGTCTTTTTCCAGAGCCCAGCATGCCGAACCAGCGGTGTAGCCGTTTGGCGGTGATCAGCTGCCCCCTGTGTCGCTACCTCGGTTCGAGCGCGAGCGAGCAACATGCTCAGTAAAGTCGCACGTTCAGGCGTTCTTCTTTGGTGACTTTCTTCTGTCGCCGGACAGAAGAAAGTTACTCGCCCTGCCGGGGCGACTACCCGGCGGGCTCTCATCACAGAAACACCCCCGCCAGCGAGTAGCGGCACAAGCGATGGCAGCGGCGGAATCCCGGCGGGCTCTCACGCAAACCGCAAGACCACCAGCGGATAGCTGCTCAATCAACAATGCGACGAAGCCAGCAGACGACTCAAGCCCCCTTGACCCAAGGCTCATACAAAGAGCCATCGATCACCAGCGCTTCCAATGGCAGCCGCCGCCCCGCCAGATAGTCCTCCACACAACGCATCACCAAAGGACTGCGATGCCGATCAGCGCAAGCGCGCAGCTCCTCAACCGACATCCACAACGTGCGCACAATGCCCTGGTCCAACGCCAGCCCCGGCACCGGCTCACCGACCGAGCCGCAAAAAGCAAGGCGCAGATAGGTGACATCCTCTAGATCGCGACCCTGCCGCGCTGGCCGCTGAAAGCGTGCCATGTACAGGCCCAGCAGCGCCTCGGGCACGAAATGCCGGGCGGTTTCTTCCAGCGCTTCGCGGACGACACCCTGCTGCGGCGACTCGCCCGGGTCCAGATGGCCGGCGGGCTGGTTGAACATCAGGCCCTCGCTGGTCTCCTCCTCGACCATCAGAAAGCGGCCCTCGTGCTCGATCACCGCGGCCACCGTGACGCTAGGCTTCCACCGTTCTTGCTTCATCAATTGTCTCTTTCGCGCTTGTACGGGTGTCGATTGACACATCTATTGTGTAAGCTGGGCTTCAGCTTTGTCATACAAGCCTTTTCACACAAGCCTTATTCATTCCATCGCCCGACGGGCCAGGAGGGATTCATGCTGATAGGTGTCCCGCGCGAAAGCGCGGCCGGAGAAACGCGGGTGGCCATGACCCCCGAGACGGCCAAGAAGCTGAAAAGCCAGGGCCATGTCTTGCGCGTCGAGCAGGGGGCAGGTCTTGCCGCCAGCGTCACCGACGCGGCCTACGAGGCCGCCGGCGCCGAGATCGTCAACCGCGCCGCGGCCTTTGCGGCCGAGCTGGTGCTCAAGGTGCGCAGCCCCGATGCCGGCGAACTGGCGCTGATGAAGCCGGGCACGGTGCTGGTCGGCATGCTCAACCCCTTTGATCGCGACGGCCTGCAGGCGCTGGCCAGCGCCGGGCTGCTCAGCTTCGCGCTGGAGGCGGCGCCGCGCACGACGCGGGCGCAAAGCATGGACGTGCTGTCCTCGCAGGCCAATATCGCCGGCTACAAGGCGGTGATGATCGCGGCGGACCGCTATCAGCGCTTCTTCCCGATGCTGATGACCGCCGCCGGTACCGTGAAGGCGGCCCGGGTCGTCGTGCTGGGTGTGGGTGTGGCGGGCCTGCAGGCCATCGCCACGGCCAAGCGCCTCGGCGCGGTGATCGAGGCCTCGGATGTGCGGCCTTCGGTCAAGGAACAGGTCGAATCGCTGGGCGCCAAGTTCATCGATGTGCCCTACGAGACCGCGGAAGAGAAGGAGGCCGCCGAGGGCGTGGGCGGCTATGCGCGGCCGATGCCGCAGAGCTGGCTGGACCGCCAGAAGGCCGAGGTGGCCAAGCGCGTGGCGCAGGCCGATGTGGTGATCACCACCGCGCTGATCCCCGGCCGTGCGGCGCCGGTGCTGGTGACCGAGGAGATGGTCAAGAGCATGAAGCCGGGCTCGGTGATCGTCGACATCGCTGCCGGCAAGGGCGCGGATGGGGTTGGCGGCAACTGCCCGCTGACCGAGGCCGGCCGCACCGTCGTCAAACATGGCGTCACCCTGGTCGGCGAGACCAATCTGGCCGCGCTGGTGGCGGCCGATGCCTCGGCCCTCTATGCACGCAATGTGCTGGACTTTCTCAAGCTGGTCACGACCAAGGAAGGCGGCTTCACGCTGCCCGCCGATGACGACATCGTCACGGCCTGCCGCGTGACCCAAGACGGCGCGATCACCAGGAGCTAACGATGGAAGTCGTTGACCATACCCTCATCAATCTGATCATCTTCGTGCTGGCCATCTATGTCGGCTACCACGTGGTCTGGAACGTGACGCCGGCGCTGCACACGCCGCTGATGGCCGTCACCAACGCGATCTCGGCCATCGTCATCGTCGGCGCCATGCTGGCCGCGGCGCTGACCGAAACCGACCTCGGCAAGTTCATGGGCACGCTGGCGGTGGCGCTGGCGGCGGTGAATGTGTTCGGCGGCTTCCTGGTGACGCGGCGGATGCTGGAGATGTTCCGCAAAAAGGAAAAGAAGCAGTCGACCGGGGAGGCCGCGAAATGAGTTTGAACCTCGTTACCTTCCTCTACCTCGTTGCGAGCATCTGCTTCATCCAGGCCTTGAAGGGCCTGTCGCACCCGACCACCTCGATACGCGGCAATCTCTTTGGCATGGCCGGCATGACGATTGCCGTGCTGACGACGGCGGCGCTGATCGTCAAGCTGGCCCATGGCAACGCCTTTGGCCTGAGCTATGTGCTGGCCGGCCTGGTGCTGGGCGGCGGCATGGGCACCTATATGGCCAAGAAGGTCGAGATGACCAAGATGCCGGAGCTGGTCGCCTTCATGCACAGCATGATCGGCCTGGCGGCGGTGTTCATCGCGATTGCCGCCGTGGCCGAGCCCTATGCCTTTGGCATCACGGCCAAGGGCGCGCCGATTCCGGTTGGCAACCGCATCGAGCTCTTCCTCGGCGCGGCCATCGGCGCCATCACCTTCAGCGGGTCAGTGATCGCCTTTGGCAAGCTCAGTGGCAAGTACAAGTTCCGCCTGTTCCAAGGCGCACCGGTCAGCTTTGCCGGCCAGCATGTGCTGAACCTGGCGCTGGGCGTGATGACGCTGGGCCTGGGCGGCTTCTTTGCCGCCACCGAGAGCTGGGGCGCGTTCCTGATCCTGCTGGCGCTGGCCTTTGTGCTGGGGGTGCTGATCATCATCCCGATCGGCGGCGCCGACATGCCGGTGGTCGTGTCCATGCTGAACAGCTATTCCGGCTGGGCGGCGGCCGGCATCGGCTTTTCGCTGAACAACTCGATGCTGATCATCGCCGGCTCGCTGGTCGGCAGCTCGGGCGCCATCCTCTCGTACATCATGTGCAAGGCGATGAACCGCTCCTTCTTCAACGTCATCCTCGGCGGCTTTGGTGGCGACGCCGGCACGGCTGCGCAAGGTGCGCAGCAGCAGCGCAACGTCAAGAGTGGCAGCGCCGACGATGCGGCCTTCATCATGGGCAATGCCGAGAGTGTGATCATCGTGCCGGGCTATGGCCTGGCAGTGGCGCGGGCGCAGCATGCGGTCAAGGAACTGGCGGCCAAGCTCACCGAGAAGGGCGTCAACGTCAAGTACGCCATCCATCCGGTGGCCGGCCGCATGCCGGGGCATATGAACGTCTTGCTGGCCGAGGCCGAGGTGCCTTACGACCAGGTCTTCGAGATGGAAGACATCAACAACGAGTTCGGCCAGGCCGATGTGGCCATCATTCTGGGCGCCAATGACGTGGTCAATCCGGCCGCCCATGTGAAGGGCAGCGCGATCTACGGCATGCCCATCCTGGAGGCCTACAAGGCCAAGACCATCATCGTCAACAAGCGCTCGATGGCCGCCGGCTATGCTGGCCTGGACAATGAGCTGTTCTATATGGACAAGACGATGATGGTGTTCGGCGACGCCAAGAAGGTCGTCGAGGACATGCTCAAGGCGATCGAATAGTTCGCCCGGTCTCGCGATGAGCGCTGCCGCCGCCAGTCCCGTGCTGCCACGCTGGCTGCGCTGGCGGCAGTTTCTGCTGGCGCTGCTGGGGCCGTGGCTGCTGCTGCTTGCGGTGCATGGGCTGTCGCAGCGCTTCAGCACGGCGGCGCCGGCCGATGTGCTGCGTCTGGCCAGTGCGCGGCAGGTGCTCGGTGCGATGAGCCTGCCGCCTGACGGTGCCGCCGCCAGCGCGGTGGCGCTGCCCCTGGGCCTGGATGCCGATGAGCTCAGCGGCCCGAGCTGGTACCTGCTCGATTTCAGCCTCAAGGCGGCGGCCAGCGAGCCCTTTCTGATCAGCCTGCAGCACCGGCCCAGCGTCAGCATCTTTCTCGATGGCCAGCTGCTGGCCCAGGCCAGTACCGGCGACGACACCGACATGCTGCAACGCGGCCTCTTGCTGGGCAGCAGCGATGTGCTGGTCAATGTGCCGCCGGCCCTGCTCGGTGCCGGGCCGCACCGCCTGGCGCTGCGGCTGGCGCCGCCGAGCTTCGAGGGCGCCACGCTGTCGGCGGTGCTCATGGGGCCGGGCAGCAGCATGCGCAAGCTGCACGACGGCCGCCGGCTCTGGCAGGCGGCGCGGGCGCTGACGGCGATCAGCGGCGCGGTGCTGGGCATCTTCATGCTGCTGCTGTGGCTGGCGCTGCGCCAGGAATGGCTGAACGGCGTGACCGGCATCTACTGCCTCCTGGCCGCACTGCTGCTCTCGCCCTATCTGTTTGGCACGGCGCCGCTGCCGGCCCCCTGGTGGCGCATGCTGCTCGACGCCGCCGATGTGATCGCCAAGGCGCTGATGCTCTTTCTGGTCGCCAAGTTGCTGGGCTGGCGCCATCTGTGGCCGCAGCGGCTGGCGCTGGGCTTTGCCGTGTTGGCCTTGCCCATCGATCTGATTGCCGCCCAGCGCGGCCTGGCCTGGACCGATTTTGACCAGCCCTGGCCCTGGTGGGCCTTGGGCAGCCGCGCCATCGTGCTGCTGACGGCCTGGGGCCTGGCCATCTACGCGGCCTGGCGGCGGGCGCGCTGTGTCAATGGCGTCGGTGCCTGCGCGGTCGGTCTGGCCGTGCTGGCCTGGTGCTACGTCAGCTACTTTGTGCTGGTCGACGCCAAGCGGGTTGCGGTGATGGACGTGAATGTGGCGGGTTATGCCGCGCTGATCGTGATGGCCGCCTGGGTGTTGCAGCGGCGCTTTGTGTTTTCGCTGCGCGCACAGGCGCAGGCCCGCGAGCAGCTGGAGCTGGCGCTGGCACAACGCACGGCCGAGCTGGAGCGGCGCTTTGCCGAGCTGCAGCGCAGCGAGCAGCTGCGCAATGCGGCCGAGGCGCGCGAGCGTCTGCTGCAGGAAATGCATGATGGCCTGGGATCGCAGCTCTTGATGGCACGGCTGAGCGTGGCCCAGGGCCTGGACGCCGTGGCCATGGCCACGGTGCTGGACGACTGCATCGACGAGATGCGGCTCAGTGTCGATGCACTCTCGGTAGATGATGGCGATCTGAGCTTGTTGCTGGCCAATATCCGCCATCGCATCGGCCCGCGCCTGGTGGCGGCTGGCCTGCAACTGGACTGGCAGGTGGGCGACACGCCGCTGCTGCCCTGCTTGCTCGGCGCGCAGGGCCGCGAACTGGTGCGCATCGTGCAGGAAGCGCTGAGCAATGTGCTGCGCCACGCCAAGGCCAGCCGGGTGCGTGTGGCGACCCGCTGCGAAGCCGACGGCCGTGCCGTGCGCTTGACGATTGCCGATAACGGCCAGGGCCTGCCCGCATCCGGCAGCGAGGGTCAGGGCTTGCGCAATATGCGCAAACGCGCCGAGCGCCTGGGCGCGAGCATCAGCTGGTGCCGCGGCGAGGATGGTGGCACCGAGCTGCATTTGCTGCTGCCGCTGCAGGCGCAGGCCGTAGCACCGGAGGGCCTGGAGAGCCCTCTCTAGAAGCGCTTGTCGATCGCTATCGAATCCCCTGATGCTGGCCCCGTCGGCGTCGGGGAGAATGGGAGCAGCGCATTGGAGACATCATGGAGAAAATCTGGCTGAAGAACTATCCCGCCGGCGTGCCCGCCGAGATCAACGCGGATCAATATCCGTCGCTGGTCGATCTGATGGATTCAGCGTTCAAGAAGTTTCCTCAGCGTCCGGCCTACAAGATCATGGGCCGCTCGATCAGCTTCGCGCAGATCGATGAAGCGTCGCGGGCCCTGGCCGCCTACTTCCAGAGCCTGGGCCTGGACAAGGGCGATCGCATCGCGCTGATGATGCCCAATGTGCCGCAGTACCCGGTCGCCGTGGCGGCGGTGCTGCGTGCCGGCTATGTGGTCGTCAACGTCAATCCGCTCTATACCCCGCGTGAGCTGGAGCATCAGCTGAAGGACGCTGGCGCACGCGCCATCGTCATCATCGAGAACTTCGCGGCCACGCTGCAGCAGGTCATTGGCCAGGTGCCGACCAAGCATGTGGTGCTGGCCTCGATGGGCGATATGTTGGGCTTCCCCAAGGGCCTGCTGGTCAACTATGTGGTGCGCAAGGTCAAGAAGCTGGTGCCGGCCTTCGAGCTGCCTGGTGCTGTGCGCTTCAACGAGGCACTGAGCCGCGGCCGCGGCATGAGCTACAAGGCGCCCAAGGTTGCGCCTAGCGATATCGCCGTGCTGCAGTACACCGGCGGCACGACGGGCGTCAGCAAGGGCGCGGTGCTATTGCATCGCAATCTGGTCGCCAATGTGATGCAGGCCGAGGCCTGGTACCAGCCGGCCCTGAAGAAGGTGCCGGCCGGCGAGCAGGTGGTGTCGATCTGCGCGCTGCCGCTCTATCACATCTTCGGCTTCACCACGAACATGATGCTGTCCATGCACATGGGCGGCTGCAATGTGCTGATTCCCAATCCGCGCGATCTGCCCGGCGTGTTCAAGGAGCTGGCCCAGCACCGCTTCCACAGCCTGCCGGCGGTCAACACCTTGTTCATGGCCATGGCCAATCACAAGGAGTTCAGCAGCGTCGACTGGAGTCATCTGGTCATCTCGGTGGGCGGAGGCATGGCGGTGCAGCAGGCCACGGCCAAGCTCTGGCTGGAGAAGACCGGCTGCCCCATCGTCGAGGGCTATGGCCTGTCGGAAACTTCGCCGGTGGCCACCTGCAACCCGACCGACAGCACCGCCTACAGCGGCACCATCGGTCTGCCGATGTCCAGCACCGAGCTGAAGCTGCTGGATGATGAAGGCCAGGAAGTGCCCATGGGCGTGGCCGGCGAGATTGCCATCAAGGGCCCGCAGGTGATGGCCGGCTACTGGCAGCGGCCCGACGAAACTGCCAAGGTGATGACGGCCGATGGCTTCTTCCGCACCGGCGATGTCGGCATCGTCGATGAGCGCGGCTACTTCAAGATCGTCGACCGCAAGAAGGACATGATTCTGGTCAGCGGCTTCAACGTCTATCCGAACGAGGTCGAGGATGTGCTCACGCAGATGGACGGCGTGCTCGAAGCGGCGGCCGTCGGTGTGCCCGACGACAAGGCCGGCGAGGCCGTCAAGGTCGTCATCGTCAAGAAGAACCCGGCGCTGACCGAAGCCGATGTGCGCGCCTATTGCGAGGCCAATCTGACCGGCTACAAGCGGCCCAAGATCGTCGAGTTCCGCGACGAGCTGCCCAAGACCCCGGTCGGAAAAATCCTGCGCCGTGAATTGCGCGACAAGAAATAACAAAGCTGCAACAACTTGCTCAAGCGCGCCGGCACAGAGCAGCGTAAATTGAGCCCCGGTGCACGGCCGCGCCGCAGCTGCGCTGCGCCCTGCCGTCCTGTGGGCAAGAGGGATTTTTTGCAGTGTTGGATCAGCGATATCAAAAGACCGATGCCGGGCGCGCCGAAATCAAGTCGCGCGCGCTGGTGTCCTCGCGCGTGGCGCGCAACCTCTTGCTGGTGATCGATGCCGGCAAGACCGCGCGTGAATGGCTGGGTCTGGTGCAAGGCGCCAGCGAGGCTGATTTCGCGCTGCTGTTCCAGCATGGGCTGATCTCGCTGCATGGTGGCATTGCTGCCGTGCCGGTGCCGGCGCCTGCCGCGGTGGCAGCATCGTCGTCGGTTTTCACGACCGTCGCTGCAGCGGCCGCGCCTACCCCTGTCACGAGCACGGAAGGCGCTGGCGCTGGCGCCGGCTCGGCGCCGCAGCTCGACTATGCCGAGCTCTATGCCTACCTGACCCGCCACGCCAAGCAGTACCTGGGCCTGATCAAGGGCTACAAGGTGGTGCTGGAGGTCGAGCGCTGCGGCAGTCTGGCCGAGCTGCAGGCCTATGCGCTGCGCTTCGTCGAGATGGTTCGCGAGGCCCAGGGCGACGAGCTGGCGCGCCAGGTGCAGCGCGCGATGGGCATCAAGGCTTGACGAGGACTGTCTGAGCGCTGGGACTGCTGGCACACTGTTGCCCCAGGAGTTCTTGCCATGCCCCCGCGTTTCTTTGTTGATTGCCCGCTGCATGCCAGCGGTGAACTGAGCCTGCCGCCGGCGGCGGCCCGCCATGTCCAGGTCTTGCGCCTGCAGCCAGGCAGCGCCATCACGCTGTTCGACGGCAGCGGCGCCGACTGGCAGGCCGAGGTGCTGGCCATGGGCCGCAGCGAGGTGCGCGTGCAGCTGCATGCGCGCCAGATCGTCCAACGTGAGCTGGCTCAGCAGGTGACCCTGGCCCTGGCCATGCCGGCCAATGACCGCATGGACGGGCTGGTCGAGAAGGCCACCGAGCTGGGCGTGGCGGCCATCCAGCCCTTGATGAGCGAGCGCTCGGTGCTGCGCCTGGCCGGCGAGCGGGCCGAGAAAAAACAGGCGCACTGGCAGGGCGTGGCGGTGGCCGCCTGCGAGCAAAGCGGTCGCAGCGTCGTGCCAACCATTGCCCCGGTGCAGACGCTGGCTGCTTGGTTGGCCGCGTTGCCACCGCTGGGCGCCGGCCAGCGCCGCTGGCTGCTCAGCCCCACGGCCGCCCAGCCGCTGCAGCAGCTGGCTGCGGTTGAAGCCACACAAACCCTGGTGCTCAGCGGCCCCGAGGGGGGCTTGAGCCCGGCCGAGGAACAGGCGGCGCGTGGACAGGGCTTTCTGGCCGCGCAGCTCGGCCCGCGCATCCTGCGTGCCGATACGGCGCCGCTGGCTGTGCTGGCTTGCTTGGCCTTGAGCTGAGGCTCAAGGCGGCGGCAGGCGCAGCCTGGCCGCTGCGCGCGGTTTCACTCCGCCTCGAGCACGTCCCATTGCCCGTAGGCCTGCAGGCCGGCAGCCCGGGCCAGGGCCAGCGAGGCGGCGTTGTCCAGCTGGCAGCGGTATTGCGGCACCAGGCCTTGTTCCCAGGCATGGGCGGCCAGGGCGCGCAGCACGCTGCGGGCCAGGCCACGGCCGCGCGCGGCGGGCAGGCTGAGCACGCCGAGGTCGGCCAACGGCGCATCGTCCCAGCTGTAGGCGCTGGCGGCGCAGCGCAGCCGGCCTTGATCGTCGAAGGCGCCAAACACGGCCCTGTGATCAAGCTCGACAAAGGCGGCATCGAGGTCCTCGTCCGAGGCTTCTGCCTGGAAATCGGCAAAGGCGTCGCTGTCGGCCTCGCTGAGCTGGCGAATGCCGGACTGCGCCGCGCTGGCGGCGCTCAGGCGCAATGCCTCGCGGGCCGCTTCGGGCCAGTAGAAGAGCTGGTCGGCGCCATGCAGCTGCAGCCCCAAGGCCTGGAGTCGGGCGCGCAGGTCCGCTTCGCTGCGGCAGCTGGCGAGGTCGTCGCCCAGCGCGCTGGCCAGGGCCTGATCGAGCACCACGCGGCAGCGGCCGTCGATGCCACTCAGCAGGATCAGCCGGCGGTTCTCGGGCAGCGTGTGGCTGAGGGCCAGGCGCAGCGTGGCGGAGTCGGCCAACAGCTTGTCGCCGCTCAGCTGGCTGTCCCAATAGCGTTGAACGACGGACGGCAACATCGAGGGTCCTTCAGGCCACGTCTTGGCGTGTTATTGATGCTGGGTCGCTTTTTACTCAGCGCTGGGCTTGTCGTCGCGCGGCGTACGCGCCGAGCCCTTGATCAGGTCGAAGCGGAACAGCCGGCATTCGATCGGGCCGTTCCACATCGGCACGCGGCGTGATTCCTTCAGCCGCATCTTGGTCGGCAGCTTCATCTCGGGGCAGAGCAGCCAGGCGGTCCAGCCGGCCGGGTTCTCGGTGTAGGCGCGCTTCCAGTGCGCGGCCAGGCGCGGGAAGAAGTCGTCCGCGGCGTCGCGCTGTTCCGAGCCGCTGGCGTCGCGGCTCATGAACTGGCTGGCGCCGGCCTTGCCGCGCACCTCGATCCGTTCGCCATAGGGCGGGTTCATCATGATGGTGCCGGGCAGGCCCTCGGCCAGCTTGGGCGCCGGGCGCTCCAGCGCATCGCCGCCGTTGAACTGGATGTACTGCGCGACGCCGGCGCGCTCGGCATTGCGGCGGGCGAAGTCGACCATGCGGAAGGCCACATCGCTGGCGTAGATGGGCACGGCGGGCGGATGGACGCGGGCCTGGGCCTCGCGCTTCATCTCCGCCCAGCGGCTTTGCAGCGTCTGGAAGGGGCGCTGGCGCTCGAAGGCGAAGCGCCGCAGGATGCCGGGCGCGGCGCCGCAGGCGATCAAGGCGGCCTCGATGGGAATCGTGCCGGAGCCGCAGCAGGGGTCGTGCAGCGCACCGCCGGTCTCCGGCGTGCCGCGCCAGCCGGCGGCGGCCAGCATGGCGGCGGCCAGGGTTTCCTTCAGCGGCGCGTCGCCCTTGTCGACCCGCCAACCGCGCTTGAACAGCGGCTCGCCCGAGGTGTCGACGTAGAGCGCCGCGCGTTCCTCGCCGACATGCAGCACCACCGGCAGATCGGGCTCGCGGGTGTCGACGCTGGGGCGTTCGCCGGTCGACTCGCGCAGCACGTCGCAGATCGCGTCCTTGATGCGCAGCGTGGCGAAGTTCAGGCTCTTCAGCGGCGAGCGATTGGCCGTGGTGTCGACGCGTATCGTGTGGCGCGGCGTGATCCAGGCTTCCCAGTCGACCCGGCGGGCCAGCGCGTAGAGGTCGTCCTCATGGCGGTAGGGGCCTTCGATCAGCTCGACCAGCACGCGCTGCGCCAGGCGGCTCTCCAGGTTGATCGTCATCACGTCTTCGGCCGCGCCCTGCAGCGCGCAGCCGCCGCGCAGCGCCTCGATCTTGCGCTTGGGGCAGATGCGGCGCAGCTCCTCGTCCAGCAGCGGCTCGACGCCGCCGGGGCAGGAGACAAACAGGTACAGCAGTTCTTGACGCGACATCGGTGGGCAGGGCAAAAGCGAGGGGAAGGGGGCTATTGTCCCAGCTTGTCCGCCGCCCGGGTGGGCCACTGTCGCGCCAGCTCGGCAAAGGCCGCGGCCGGCATCGGCCGGGCATGGAAATAGCCCTGGAAGGCATGGCAACCCAGGCCGATCAGCAGCTCGCGTTGTTCGGCGGTCTCGACGCCCTCGGCGATGACCGCCAGGCCCAAGCTCTCGCCCAGTTGGATGACCGCATGGGCAATCGCGCGGGCATTGGGCTCGCTGACCAGATCGCGGACAAAGCTCTGGTCGATCTTCAGCTGGTCGAGCGGCAGGCGCTTCAGATAGGCCAGCGAGGAATAGCCGGTGCCGAAGTCATCGAGCGAGAAGCGCAGGCCCAGCCGGCGCAGCTCGCCCATCAGACCGATTACCGATTCAACATCGTCGACCAGCGCGCTTTCGGTCAGCTCCAGCTTGAGCAGCTCGGTGGGCACGCCGGTGCGTGCCAGCAGCTGCTGCATCAGGCTGAGAAAGCCCTTCTGGCGGAACTGGTGGGCGCTCAGATTGACGGCCAGGCTCAGGCCCGCGGTGGCCGGTTCATGGGCCCAGGCATTGAGCTGGGCGCAGGCCTGCTGCAGCACCCATTCGCCGATCTGGTTGATGGTGCCGGTCTGTTCGGCCAGCGGGATGAACTGGGCCGGCGAGACGAAGCCGCGGCTGGGATGCGGCCAGCGCAGCAGTGCCTCGGCGCCGAGCAGACGGCCATCGGCGCTGACCTGGGCCTGGTAGTAGAGCTCGAACTGCTGGTAGTTGACCGCCTGGCGCAGATCGGCTTCCAGCGAGATCAGCTCGGCCATCGCCGCCTGGCTGATCGGATCGAAGAAGGCCAGCCGGTTGCGGCCGGCCGACTTGGCCTCGTACATCGCGTGATCGGCGTGCTTGAGCAGTTCCTCGCTGCCGCCGCTGGCGTCGTTCCACACGACGATGCCGATGCTGGGCGTGCTGTGGTGGTTGTGCTGGTCGATCAGATAGGGCTGGCCGAGCACGCGCAGCAGCTTCTCGGCGGCGGCCTCGGCATGCAGATGGGCGCGCTGGCGCTCCTGGCCGAGGTCTTGCAGCAGCACGACGAACTCGTCGCCGCCCCAGCGCGCCACCGTGTCCTCGCTGCGCAGCGCGGCGCGCAGGCGCTGGGCGACGGCCTGCAGCATGCGGTCACCCATGCCATGGCCCATGGTGTCGTTGAGCGACTTGAAGTTGTCCAGATCGATGAACAGCAGTGCACCATGGCGGCCGTTGCGGCGGCTGCTGGCCAGCGCCTGGTTGAGCCGGTCCAGCAGCAGGCGGCGGTTGGGCAGGCCGGTCAGCGGGTCGTAGAAGGCCAGCTGCTCGATGGCTGCCTCGGCGCGCTTGCGCTCGGTGATGTCGCGGGTCAAGCCGATGAACAGCGGTTCGCCCTCGCGATCGATGCGCGACACGGCCAGACTCATCGGGAAGATCTGACCGTCCTTGCGCCGGCCGTCGACATCGCGGCCGACGCCGATGATGCGTGCCGCGCCGCTGCGCAGGTAGTCGCTGACGTACTGGTCATGCCGGGCGGCGTCGCCCTGTGGCATCAGCAGGCTGACGTCCTGGTTCAGCAGCTCGGCGGCGGCGTAGCCGAACATCCGGCAGGCAGCCGGGTTGATCGAATCGATGCGACCGCGGGCGTCGATGGTGATCACGCCATCGACCATGTGGTCAAGGATCGCCTGGGTGTGCTGCGCCTGCGCCTTCAGCTGCGCCGCGGCCTGGCGTTCGCTGCGCAGCTGCTGCCGGCGCAGCCGCTCGATCAGCCGCTGGCGGCGCTGCCACAAGGTCAGCGCCACCGCAGCGAACAGGCTCAGCGCCACGCCGACCAGCCCCACGCTCAGGCGCTGGCGCTGCCAGGGGCCTTCGACGCTGGGCAGCGAACGGCCGACGGCGACGATCAGCTGGCGGTCCGCCTGCAAGCCGGCCGGCTGCACGGTGCGCGCGGCCACCAGGCGCAGGTCCTGGCTCAGCTTGGCCGGCATCAGCTGCAGGCTGGCGGGCTGGCCAGAGGCCAGATGGTGTTCGAGGATGGAGCCCGGCGTGGCCAGCAGATTGCGCGACATCCAGTCGGCGTCATGCGGCAGCAGCGCAAACAGCATGCCGTCCTGGTGGGCCAGTGCGCTCCAGGTCTGCGCCGAGGGCTGGGCCGTCTCCAGCATCAGGCTGAAATAGGCCGGGTTCAAAGCGGCCACGACGATGCCGGCGAAATGATGCTCGGCATCGAAGAGCGCGCGCGAGAGCGTCACCGTGCGCTCGTCCAGCAGGCTGCGAAACGGCGGCGACACGTAGAGCAGGCCCGGCTGCGGCCGCCGCCGGGGCGTGGTGTAGTAGGGCCGCTCGCTCATGTCCAGGCCGACGAGCCGGGGTTCGGAGCTGGCCAGCACCTGGCCCTGGGTGTCCAGCACCAGCAGGGCGCGCACGCCGGGTAGGGCGCGCGCCAGCGTCCGCAGCATCGCCTCGCCCTGCTGCTGCGGCTGGCGCCAGCCGGGGCGCTGGGCCTCCACCGTCTGCAGCGCGCCCTGGATCGCAATCATCTGCTGGCCGACGATGGCGTCCAGCGTCTGCACCAGCGCGGCCAGCTTTTCGCCTTCGTGCCGGCGCAGGGCCTCGCGCTCGCTGCTCAGCCAGGTCCAGGCGGCCGCCCAGCCGACGGCCAGCGCCAGCAGCAGCCAGAGCCAGGGCCGGGACCGGCGGTGAGCGGAAGAATCGTGATCGGGCGGGGACATGCGCATGCCCGTGGCAGGCAAGGACGCCACGATAGCAAGCGGGGGCGTTGTGGCGGTTGATTTGCGTCAAGCCGTCTTCGGCGTCAAGCCGGTCCGCCGACTTGAGGGGGGCGCTCGCCAGCGCAGTCAGCACCGCCGCACAAAGGCGCTATCCTCGCGCCTTTGTGTGCCCCGCATCCGCCGCATCACTCGCGGAACGCGCTGTTTGGCCCCCATTTGAGGAGTTTGTAATGACTGCTGTTGCGTCGCGTCTGACCGACCTGCTGCGTGATGTGTTCGACAACGACGAAATTGAGCTGTCTGACGAGATGACGGCGGCCGACGTCGAAGGCTGGGACAGCATGGGCAATGTGCGCCTGTTCCTGGCGATCGAGCAGGAGTTCGGCCTGCGCTTTGGGGCCAGCGAGATTGGCGCCATCAAGAACATCGGCGAGCTGATCGCCGCGATCGAGCGCAAGAGCCGCTGAAACTGAGCGCGGCCTGTCTGCCGGTGCCGCCGCCGTGGTGGCGCGTAACGAGAAAACAATGAATCTGCAAGACCTGTTCTGGTTGCCGGAAGCAGCCCCCGAGTTTCGTGCCGAGCTGCGCGAGCTGCGTGCGTCGGCGCAGTGGCCAATGGCCAAGCTGCGCCAGCTGGCCCGGGCGCGGCTGAATCTGACCCAGTTGCACTCGCTGTCGCGCCTGCTGGGCGAGTCCGAGCGCGTCAGCGGCGCCAAGCCGATCGCCATCAGCCTGCTGTCCAACGCCAGCACCGAGCTGATCGCCTCGGCGCTGCCGGCCACGGCGCTGCGCCATGACCTGCTGTTGAATCTGCATGTGCCGGCCTTTGGCCAGTTCACCCAGGAGTCGCTCGATCCTGTCTCGCAGACCCGACAGCGTGGCAACGAGTTCGTCGTGCTCGCGCTGGACCACCGAGCCTTCCAGTGGCAGTCCTGCCCGGGCAATGCCGAGCTGGCCGAGCAGCAGGTCGAGCAAGCGCTGCAGACCTTGCTGGGCCTGGTCGCGGGCTTGCGGGCCACGCAGGCCTGCAGCGTCGTGTTGCAGACGCTGGCGGCGCCGCCCGACAGCCTGTTTGGCAGCCTGGACGGCCAGTTGCCGGGCAGCCAGCGCTGGATGATCGAGGCCTTCAACCAGCGTCTGCGCGCCCGGCGCATCGCCGGGGAGCTGCTTTTCGATGTGGCGGCGCTGGCCGCCCAGGTCGGGTTGGCGCAGTGGCACGACCCAACCCAATGGGCGGTGGGCAAGTTCGCCTTTGCCCATGCGATGGTGCCTCTGTATGCCGAGCATCTGGCGCGGCTGCTGATGGCGGCCAAGGGCAAGGCCAAGAAATGCCTGGTGCTGGACCTGGACAACACGCTGTGGGGGGGCGTGATTGGCGACGACGGCCTGGCCGGCATCGTGCTGGGCCAGGGGCATCCCGTCGGCGAGGCCCATCTGCAGGTGCAGGCAACGGCGCTGGCGCTGCGCGAGCGTGGCATCGTGCTGGCGGTATCGTCGAAGAACGATGAGGCGGTGGCTCGCCAGGTCTTTCGCGAGCACCCGGACATGCTGCTGCGCGAATCGCATATCGCCGTCTTCCAGGCCAACTGGAAGGACAAGGCGAGCAATCTGCGCGCCATTGCGCAGACGCTGAACATCGGCGTCGATGCGCTGGTCTTTCTTGACGACAACCCGGCCGAGCGCCAGCAGGTGCGCCTGGAGCTGCCCGATGTTGGCGTGCCCGAGCTGCCCAGCGCGCCGGAATTCTTCGCCAGCACCTTGCTGGCCGCCGGCTATTTCGAGGCGCTGCAATTCACCGCCGAGGACAGCCAGCGTGCCGAGCAGTACCAGGCGAATGCGGCACGCACAGCCGAACTCGGGGCCAGCAGCGATCTGGCGGGCTATCTGAAGTCGCTGCAGATGCGCGCCCATGTCGCCGAGTTCGATGCCGTCGGCCGCGCCCGTATCAGCCAGCTGATCAACAAGACCAATCAATTCAATCTGACCACGCGGCGCTACAGCGAGGCCGAGGTCGAGGCCTTTGAACAGGACCCGCAGGTGCTGGGCCTGCAGATCCGCCTGCTCGACCGCTTTGGCGATAACGGCATGATCAGTGTCGTGATCTGCAAGCCGCAGGACGCGCAGACCTGGCTGATCGACAGCTGGCTGATGAGCTGCCGCGTGCTCAACCGCGGCGTGGAGCGCCAGGTGCTGAACGTGCTGGTGCAATGCGCAGCCCAACGCGGCATCCGGCAGCTGATCGGCCAGTACATCCCGACCGAGAAGAACAGCATGGTCGCCGAGCACTACCCGCGGCTTGGCTTCACGCCGCTGGAGGCCGAGGGCGAGGTGCAGCGCTGGCAGCTGGACGTCGAGGCTTATGTGCCGGTCGAGCAGCCGATCGAGGTGCTCTGGCCGGCCAGCGCATCGAAGGCCGCGGACTGAGGCCGCCGCGCCCGAGACGACATGCTTTTCAACTCCTACAGCTTCATCTTCCTGTTCCTGCCGGCGATCTGCCTGGGCTATCTGCTGCTGGGCCGGCTGCAGTCGCGCCCGGTCAGCCTGGGCTGGATCGTGCTGTGCTCGATCCTGTTCTACGGCATCTGGAATCCCTACAACCTGGCGGTCATCCTGCCCTCGATCGCCATCAACTACGGGCTGGCGCTGCTGATCCGGCGCAGCAATGCCCGTGGCGAAGCGGGCCAGCGAACGGCCAGCACGCTGCTGACGCTGGGGGTGCTTTTCAACCTCGGCTTCCTGGGCTACTTCAAGTACAAGAATTTCTTCCTGGACAGCCTGAACCTGGCGCTGGGCACGCAGTTCGAACTGGTGGCGGTGATACTGCCGCTGGGCATTTCCTTCATCACCTTCCAGAAGATCGCCTTCCTGCTCGATGTGCGCTCGGAGACGGTCAAGGACTTCGATCTTTACGACTTCCTGGTCTTCGTCTTCTTCTTCCCGCAGCTGATCGCCGGCCCCATCGTGCACTACCGCGAGATGATGCCGCAGTTCGATCAGCTGAACTACCGCTTCAGCGGGCGCGATGTGGCGGTCGGGCTGTCGCTGTTTGCGATCGGTCTGTTCAAGAAGGTCGTGCTGGCCGATGGCGTGGCCGTGCACGTCGGCCCGGCCTTCAGTGCCGCCGAGCAGGGGCAGCAACTGGACTTCTTCGCCGCCTGGATGGGTGCGCTGGCCTACACCTTCCAGATTTATTTCGACTTTTCCGGCTACTCCGACATGGCCATCGGCCTGGCCCGCTTGTTCGGCATCCGGCTGCCGGTGAACTTCAACTCACCGCTGAAGGCCTCCAGCATCATCGACTTCTGGGCCCGCTGGCACATCACGCTGACCCGCTTCCTGACCGCCTACATCTACACCCCGGTGGTGATGGCGCTGACGCGGCGACGCATGCAGGCCGGCAAACCGGTGCTGGGCCGTGGTCCGGCCCATCCCGCTGCCTTCCTCGCGCTGACGGTGTTCCCCACGGTGCTGACGATGTTTGTCTCCGGTTTCTGGCACGGCGCCGGCTTCACCTTCCTGATCTGGGGCCTGCTGCATGGCGTCTACCTGTGCATCAACCATGGCTGGCGACAGTGGCGACCCAAATGGGACAAGCAGCACTATGAGCGGGTGATGAAGCCGCTCGGTTTTGTGCTGACCCTGCTGGCCGTGGTGCTGGGCATGGTCTGGTTCCGCGCTCGCAATGTTGGCGGAGCACTGGAGATGATGCGTGCCATGTCCGGCGCCGGTGGTGCCACGCTGCCCGACGCCATCATGACCCGGCTGGGCAGCCTGGCCGATCTGCTGCAACACATCGGCATCCATGGCAGCCTGAGCTCAGGCACCGAGTTCGCGGCCTGCAGCGCCTGGCTGCTGCTGCTGTTCTTGATCGCCACGCTGGCCCCCAACTCTCTGGAGTTGCTGCGTCATTTCGAACCGGCGCTGCACTATGTGCCGCCGAAGCCACCCAAAGCACCTAAGGCCGCCGGGGCAGGCAGTGTCGATGCGGCCGCGCCTGCTGCACCTGCCGCCGCGCCGGCACGCCCACTACCGGCGCTGCAGTTCACCCTGCCCTGGGCGCTGCTGATCGCCGCCTTCTTCGTGCTCGGCGCCTTCGGCCTCAATCGCGTCAGCGAGTTCCTTTACTGGCAGTTCTGAGCATGAGCCCTCGTCACTTTGTCCTGGCCTTTGTCGGCCTGAGCGCCTTGCTTGCTGCCACGGCGGCAGGCTTCAATGCCTGGGTCAATCCTTATCTGCTGTTCGACACGCCACGCGTCGCCGGCTTCAATGCGAAGAAGCCGGCCGTCGAGACCCGCGAGCGGCTGATGAAGAGCTATGAGGCGCTGCGCCGTCCGGCTCGCACGCTGATCATTGGCAGCTCACGCACCGACCTGGGCTTGGACCCGGCCTCGGCAGCCTGGCCCGAGCGGCTGCGCCCGGTCTACAACCTCAGCCTGGTTGGCTCCGGCCCGGAGACCGGCGTGCGCTTTGCCCAGCATCTGCTGGCTGGCGAACCGGCCAAGGCGGCAGCGGCCGATACCCTGATTGTGGGCCTGGACTTCGAGAGCTTCCTGTTCGGCGCCACCGCGCCGGCAGCGCCCTCGGCTGCGGCCCAGGAGGTTGAGGCGCGGCTGCTGGTGCTGGCCGATGGGCGCGCCAATCCGCAGCGACGCCAGCAGTTGCTGCTCGACCATGTGGCCGGTCTGCTGTCGCTGGACGCGCTGATCGACAGTGTGCAAACCGTGCGAGCCAACCGGGGGGGGGCGCAGCCTGACATCGAGCCCAACGGTCATCTGTCCGAAGGCCGCTTCGAGCAGTGGGTGCAGGCCGATGGTTTTGCCAGGCTGTTCGAGCAGAAGAATGTCCAGGCGGTGCAAGCACTGGCCAAGCCGCACCGGCAGCTGGGCGGTGTCGTTGGCGCGCCGCTTTCCATGCCGTTCAAGCTGCAGACCTTGATCAACTTTGCTGCACAGCGCCAGATGAAGCTGCTGCTGGCGATCCAGCCCTCGCATGCGAGTCGGCTCGATCTGCTCGACCACCTGGGCTACTGGTCTGCCTATGAACAGTGGAAGCGCGCGGTCACACAGGAAGTGGCGGTGGCGCGCCAAGGCGGGCAGGACGTCAGCGTCTGGGATTTCGGCGGCTACGAGGCGCCGATGCTCGAAAAGGTGCCGGCACCGGGCGACCGGCGTGCGCGGATGCGTTGGTTCTGGGATCCGGTGCACTACAGCGCGGCGCTGGGGGAGCAGATGGTCGCGGCGATGCTGGGTGAGGGCGCCCTGGCTACCGAGCCCGTCGGCGTGTTGCTGACGCCGCAAAACCTCGAGGCCAGGCTGGCTCAGGTGCGCGCTGACCGGCAGCGCTATCGTGTTGAGCAGGCGGCGGCCAGCGCGGCAACGCGCCAGCTCTACTGCCGCTTCAGCCGCGCCTGCTGAGCGGCGCGGCGTCCGGGCCGCCGGTGGCCGCCCTGGAACCGAGGTACTCGCTCAGGGATGCGCCGCCATCACCTGCGCCACCGCAGCGGTCAGGCGCTTGCCGTAGGGCACATGCAGGAACTCGTTCGGCCCGTGCGCATTGCTCTTCGGGCCCAGCACGCCGCAGACCATCATCTGTGCCTTGGGGAAGCCCTTTTGCAGCATGCCCATCAGCGGGATGGTGCCGCCCTGGCCGATGTAGCCGACCTCGGTATCGAAATGCGTCAGGCTGGCTTCGGCGACGGCCTTGGACAGCCAGGGCTGGAGGTCCGGCGTGTTCCAGCCGGTGGCACCGTAGGCGCCGGCACGGCCGTCGGGCACAAAGCTGACCTTTGCGTTGTAGGGCGCGTTGTCTTCCAGCAGTGCCTTGAGCTTGAGCGCCGCCTCATTGCCGTCGATCAGCGGCGGCAAACGCAACGACAGCTTGAAGGCGGTGAAGGGGCGCAGCACATTGCCGGCATTGCTGATCGGCGGCATGCCGTCGACGCCGGTGACCGACAGCGTCGGCCGCCAGGTGCGGTTCAGCAGCACTTCCAGCGGTTCGGTTGTCACCGGCAGCACCGGGCCGCCGTCGGCGCCGCAGGCCCAGGGCATGCGCTTGTAGACCTCGGCGCCGAGGATGTCGGCGGTGGTCTGGGCTTGCACGATGCGGTCGGCCGGGATGTCGCAGTGGAACACCTCGGGCAGCAGGCGGCCGGTCTTGGCGTCTTCCAGCCGGTCCAGCAGCTGGCGCATGATGCGGAAGCTGCTCGGCGCGACGCCGGAGTTGTCGCCGCTGTGGATGCCTTCGGTCAGCACCTCCACCTTCAGCGTGCCGGTGACGTTGCCGCGCAGGCTGGTGGTCAGCCACAGACGGTCGTAGTCGCCGGCGCCGCTGTCCAGGCAGACGACCAGGCTGACATTGCCCAGCCGTTCCTTCAGCACATCGATATAGGCCGGCAGATCGTAGGAGCCGGACTCTTCGCAGGTTTCGATCAGGCCGACGCAGCGCGGCCGCGGGATGCCCTGGCGGTCCAGCGCCATGATGGCGGTCAGCGAGGCGTAGATCGCATAGCCGTCGTCGGCGCCGCCGCGGCCGTAGAGCTTGTCGTTCTCGTACTTGGGCGTCCAGGGGCCCAGGTCCGAACGCCAGCCGCTGAACTCGGGTTGCTTGTCCAGGTGGCCGTAGAGCAGCACGGTGTCCTGGCAATCGGCCTTGGTGGCGGGTACCTCGAAGAAGATCACCGGCGTGCGGTCGGGGATGCGGATCACCTCCAGCTTCAGCCCGGCGACCTTTTGCTTCTCGACCCAGCCGGCCGCATTGCGCAACACGGTCTCGATATGGCCATTGGCGGCCCAGTCGGCATCGAACATCGGGCTCTTGGCCGGGATGGCGATGTAGTCGGTCAGCGCCGGGACGATTTCCTCGTCCCAGATCTGTGCGGCGTACTGACCCAGGCTGCTGGCTTCGTCGGCCTGCAGGGGCAGGTTCGGATCACGTGCGTTCATGGCTGTCTCCTGGCGGGCGGTGACCCGCGAAGCGACGATTCTAGAACTCCGGCCTGGGCCTGGCTCAGGCTGACATCAGCGCGCCGCCAGCCAGGCCTGCAGCCGGTCAAACACCTGCTCCTGCTCGGGTTCGTTGAAGATTTCGTGGAACAGCGGCTCGAAGCAATGCGTTTGCACCACCGCCTTGGGCGCGGCCTGGGCAAAGGCGGCGGAGCCGGCGGGTACCACGCAACGGTCGGCGCCGGCCCAGAGCAGCAGGGTGGGCACCACCCACTCATGGGCATGCTCCAGCACCTGCGGACCGCCGTCGGCGATCATGCGGGCCAGCGTCGGCGTGATGCGGTTGTGCACCAGCGGGTCGCGCTGGTAGGCCTGCACGACGGCCTGGCTGCGCGAGATCCAGGCCGGCTTCAAGCCGTTGCCAACGGCCAGATGCGGCAGCAGCGGCAGCGTCAGGCTCAGCAAGCCCTTTTGGAAGGCCGACATGCCGACATCGAGCGCCGGCGAGCTCAGCACCAGCGCGTCGACCGGCCGGAACCAGGACGGCAGTGCGCCGCCGCTGCTGGACAGCAATCCACCGGCGACAAAGCTGGCCGCCACCAGGCCGCCCATGCTGTGGCCCAGCAGCACCAGCGGGCCTTGGCCGAGCAGCGGGTCGGCGCGCACCTCGTCGATCACCAGGGCCAGGTCTTGCGCGAAGCGCTGGCCATGCGGCAGATCGCCGCGGGCGCCACCGGAGGCGCCATGGCCACGCTGGTCATAACCGAGCACATGCCAGCCCCAGTTGTTCAGCTTGGCCGCCACATGCTCGTAGCGGCCAATGTGTTCGCCCAGGCCGTGGACGATCAGCACCGTGCCGCGGGCCGGGTCAAGGCCGGGTTTGCTCCACTGTCGCCAGTGCAGGGGGATGCCGTCGTCGGTTTTCAGGGTTCGCATAGAGGTCAGTGTAGGCAGGGGCTGCGCCGCCCCGCCCCGGGGCTTCCCCCGAGGCCGGTGCCCTTGGACACCCCGGAATTGCCCGGGGGCTGTCGCGCAGGCGATGGACGCTGGGCCGCCCTCGGTTAGGCTGCTTTCATTGCCCCGCTTTGTTGTCAGGACCTGATATGAGCCAGCCCGAGATCTTTTACAGCCTGGAACAGCGTGACGATGGCATTGCCCATCTGCAGCTGAACCGCCCCGAGCGCATGAACACCATGAGCCCGGCCTTCTTCCCGCAGCTGCGCGACACCGTTCGTGCGCTCGACGAGGCCGGCCAGACCCGCGTGCTGGTGATCTCCTCGACCGGCAAGCATTTCAGCGCCGGCATGGCGCTGGACACCTTTGCCGGTGACAGCCCGCTGCTGGACACCGGCAGCGCGCGCAGCCGCCTGGCGTTTCAGGCCTCGCTGCGCAAGCTGATGGACTGCTTCAGCGCCATCGACCAGGCACGCTTCCCGGTGCTGTGTGCGGTGCAGGGCGGCTGCATTGGCGGCGCGCTGGATCTGGCGGCGGCCTGCGATATGCGCTACTGCACGGCCGAGGCCTTTTTCAGCCTGCAGGAGATCAATATCGGCATGGCCGCCGACCTCGGCGTGCTGCAGCGCCTGCAGGGCCTGCTGCCGCAGGGCGTGGCGCGCGAGCTGGCCTATCTGGGCGAGCGCTTTGGCGCCGAACGGGCGCTGCAGCAGGGCCTGGTCAATGCCGTGCTGCCCGATCACGAGGCGCTGCTGGCCCATGTGCTGGGCGTGGCCGCCAAGATCGCGGCCAAGTCGCCGCTGGCCATGGCCGGCTCCAAGCTGGCGCTGAACCATGCGCGCGACCATGGTGTCGACGCCTCGCTGGCCCAGATGAGCCTGCTGCAAAGCGCGATCTTCGATACCGAAGAGATGGGCCGCGCCATCCTGGCCTGGAAGACCCAGGCCGCCGACGCCGGCTTCGCGCCGCTGGCGCCGGTGGCCAAGCTCTGAGCGTTTTAGAAATAGCGCTGCAGAAACTCAGCGGCCTCGGCCGAGATGCCGATCAGCTTGTCGGTGGCCTGGCGGTAGAGCTTGAAGTTGAGCTCGGTCTCGGGGCGGCCATCGTCCCACTGAGCAAAGGGCTTCAACTCGGCGCGACCGAGGCGCCGCATCGCGCTGGCATTGCGTTCGAGCTGCAGGCTGAGTCGCGGCGTTTGCCGCGCGATGCCGGGCAGTCGTGGTGTGGGCGCGATGGCGCTGGCCGTTGCGCGGGCAATCAGCCCCGGGCCGCCGCTGTTCTCGCTGGCGAAGATGAAGACGGTGTCGCCAGCTTGTATCAGCTTGCCGCCGTACATCGTTTTCTGTCGCGCAAAGTGGTAGGCCTTGGCATTGAGATCCGCGATCTCTGTCTTGAGCACGAACATATACAGCCTCTCGGCACACTTGCGGCATGATGATTCAGCCATTGTCCAGAAGTCGTGTTGACGTCGAAAGCCCATGATCGAATTCCCCGTTGAACTGAGCCCGCCCGATATCCGGCCCTACCGCGACAGCAGCAGCGGTGTCGATTACGTTCATGTGTTTGACTCTGGCCAGCCCGGGCCTTGCGTGATGGTGCAGGCGCTGACACATGGCAATGAGCTGTGCGGCGCGCTGGCGCTGGACTGGCTGTTTCGCCAGGGCCTGGGGCGCAGCCTGCAGCCCTTGCGCGGCCAGCTGATCGTCAGCTTTGCCAATGTCGCGGCCTTCGAGCGCTTCGACCCCGATGAGCCCAGCGCCTCACGCTGTGTCGATGAAGACCTGAATCGGGTCTGGGCCGACGAGGTCCTGTTCGGCAGCGGCGACTCGCTGGAGCTGCGCCGGGCACGCCAGCTGCAGCCCTTTGTCGACCGCGCCGATCTGCTCTTCGACATTCATTCGATGCAGGACGACTGCCGGCCGCTGATGGTCTGCGGCCTGCTCGACAAGGGCGCTGACTTGGCGCGTCAGCTCGGCATGCCCGGCGATCTGCTGATCGACACCGGCCACCCTTCCGGCCTGCGCATGCGCGATCGCGGCGGCTTTGGCGATCCGGCCAGCAGCAAGAATGCCTTGCTGATCGAATGCGGGCAGCACTGGGAGCGCCGCGCGGCCGATGTCGCGATCGATGGCCTGGTACGTTTTCTGCGCCTGGCCGGCCTGGTTGACGAGGCCTGGGCGGCGCCGCGATTGCGTTTACCGCTGCCAGCGGTGCAGCAGCTGATCCGGGTCGACCGGGCGGTGACGGCGCTGAGCGAGAACTTCCGCTTCCTGATGCCGGTCCAGGGCCTGGACGTGATCGCCGCCGCCGGCACCGCGTATGCGCAGGATGGCGAGACGCTGTTTCGCACCGAGCATCCGCACACCGTGCTGGTGATGCCCTCGCGCCGCCCCGGCAAACCGGGGCAGACGATGGTGCGGCTGGGGACCTTTCAGCGCTGATCCGACCGATGCAGACCTTGCTTAGCGCCGCTGTTCGGCAATCCGCTGCAGCGCGGCCTCGGCGCCATCGATGGCGCGGCGGTTCTGCTCGCGCGCATGGGCGTGGCTGAGCCGCGCATCCTTCAGCACCTGCTCCAGAATCGGCTCGGCCTCGGCCGCACGGCCCTGAGCCAGCAAGAACTGACCCCAGGCGCTGTGGGTGGCAATGCCGCCATGGCTGCGCAGCGCGATCTGGAAGGCGGCCTCGGCGCGGCCCGGATCGGCCGGGAAGGCGTGGGCCAGCAGTTCGGCGTGCAAGAGTGCCAGTTCACCGCTCTGGCGTTGCGGCTGGGCGGCGAACAGCTTGTCCAGTGTGGCGCAGGCCTCGGGCACGCGCTCGACGGCAGCCAGCGCGCGCGCCAGGCCGGCCAGTGCCTCCGGATCGCTGGCGAACACGCCCTGGGCGCAGGCCTCGAAATGCGGCAAGGCCTCGGCGGCGCGGTCGGCGGCCAGCAGGGCCTGGGCCAGCTTCAGGCGGTTGCCCATGCTGGGCGTCTGTTCCAAGGCCTGTTCAGCCAGGCGCAGCTCGCGGCGAGGGTCGAGCACCTTAGTCAGCGCCGCACCAGCCTTGCGTGCGACGCGGCCGTTGCGTTGCTCGGGCAGGTACTCGGCAAACAGATAGACCAGGCTGCCCAGCAGCGGAAAGGCCAAGAGCACGAACAGCCAGACGGTGTTGCGCCCGGTGCGCACCGCATGGACGGCGAAGAAGATCGCGACGGCGATATGCAGGAAAGCCAGAATCGGCATGCGCCCCTCCCAGGGAATCAATACTGGCGCGGAACTATAGCGGCGTGAAATGGCTTGTAGCAGCAGATAGCGATGTGTGGCTCAGTTGATCGGCCCCAGCACGACGTCATGACGCAGCACCTCGGCCGGGTAGTAGCGCTCCAGCGCCTGCTGCAGGCGGCCGTCGCTGGCGGCATGGGCAAGCTGGGTCTTGAGCTGGGCCAGGTCGACGGCCGAGAGCGAGCGCGGTGAGAGATAGGCGCCGACCTCGGAGCGCGGCAAGCCTTCCAGGGCCGTAAAGCGAAAAGGGGACGCGGCCTCGGCGCTGCCGGCGCTGGTTTGCAAGGCGGAGTACAGCAGCGTGGGCGGCAGGATGGTGAAGTCGACCCGTCCCGTGCGCAGCAGCTCGCCGACCTTGGCCAGATCGCTGACGTAGGTGACGCGGCGGTCGGCCTCCAGCTGGCGCAGGAGCGCATCGTATTCATCGCCCCAGGAGTAGGAGCGCACCACCGCAGCCAGCCAGCGGCTGCGTGCCAGCAGCTGACCGACATCGCTGATCAGGTCGACCTTGCTGCGCAGCGTGATCAGCGCCGGTGTCAGCTTCAGCATCGGCACGAAGACGGCTTTCTGATCGCGTTCGGCGGTGCGCGAGGCGGGGATGAAGAGATCGGCCTGGGTGGTTTCGAAGAACGTCATCGCCAGACGGGCGCGCGGCACGATGGGGAACTGGAATTCGCAGCCGCTGCTCGCGCCCAGCTGGCGCAAGAGCTCGGGGTAAACCCCGCTGACGGCCTCGCCCTGCACCAGCACATTGAAGCCGGTAGGCGCCACCGGCACGACGATGGGGCGGCTGCAGTCGGCCCAGGCCGGGCGGCTCAGGGCGAGGCACAGCGCCAGGCAAGGCGCCATGGCCCTCAGACCTGGCTGGCCCGGCTGACTTGCATGCTGGCCCATGGACGCGCTCCCGCAGTCGCTGCCTTGGCAGCTTACGCCGCCGGCGTGCTTTGCAACAGTCCGCTGGTCTAGGGGGATCGCTCAGCCCATGCAGAAGGCATTCAGCTTGTTGCCGTCCAGATCGCGGAAATAGGCCGCGTAGAAGCCGCCGCCGCGCAGGCCGGGCGCGCCTTCGTCCTTGCCACCCAGGGCCAGCGCCTTGGCATGCAGGGCCTGGACCTTGTCCTGGCTGTCGACGACCAGGGCGATCATCACGCCGTTGCCGACGCTGGCCGGCTGACCGTCAAAGGGCAGCATGACGCCGAAGCCGGGCTTGTCCATGGCTACGCCCCAGGCGATGCCGCGCTCGAACTCCATCAGCCGCTTGGCGCCGATGACGGCGAACAGCGCGTCGTAGAAGGCAGAGGCGCGTGGCAGGTCATTGGTGCCGAGGGTGGTGTAGCCAATCATGGGGTGCTCCTGAGCGAGTGGGGTCGGCAGAGTATGGCCGAGCCGGCGGAGTGGTGAGCATGGTCATGGTGCACCGCCCGTCCTCGCTGCTGTCGATCCGGCGCCGCCGCTGTCGAACCGGCGACCGGTGGCGGCCGGGCGGGGCAGCGCTCGCCACACTGAAGGCATCAATCACCGAGCGATGGAGATCACGATGCAATCACCGATGAACCGACTGATGATGGCCTTGCTGCTCAGCCTGGCCGGCCCGCTGGCCGCGGCGCCGCGGCTGGAGGTGGCGCCTGCCGCCGAGGTGCTGCAGGGCGAGCCGCAGACGCTGGCCTTGAGCGGCGCCACGCCGGGCGAGCGCCTTACGCTGCGGCTGAGCCGCCGCGCCACCTTGCCCGGCATCGGGCCGGCGCTGCTGCGCGCCGAGGCGCTGTTCGAAGCCGATGCGCAGGGGCGCATCGACCCCGAGCGGCAGGCGCCGCTGTCGGGCAGCTATGCCGGCGTCGACGGCCGCGGCCTGTTTTGGTCGGCCCTGCCGGTGCGGGGCGAGCCGCAGGGCGTGCCGGCCGCCGATGCGCCTGCCGGCCAGCTCTTGCTGGAAGCCTTGGGCCGTGACGCCGAGGGCGCACCGCATCGTGTGGCCGAATTGAACTTGCGCTGGCTGCCAGCCGAGCCGCTCGTGCAGGGGCGCAATGTCGCGTCGCTGCCCGGCGCCCGCCTGGTCTGGCCCAAGAACGCGGCGGCGGCGCTGCCCGTGGTGATCGTGCTGGGCGGCTCCGAAGGCGGCTCGTCAACAGCCGTTCACATGGCCGAGGCCTTGGCGGCGCGTGGCTTGGCCGCGCTGGCCCTGCCCTACTACTCGCCGCCGCGCTGGGGCGCCCAGGGCCCGATGGCGCCGGAGTTGCCGGCCCTGCCGACCAGCTTTGCCCATATTGAGCTGGGCCTGCTGGAAACGGCGCGCAACTGGCTGCGCGAGCAGCCCGAGGTCGATGCCAGCCGCATCGCGCTGTGGGGCGCATCCAAGGGCGGCGAGTTTGTGCTGGCCGGCGCCAGCCGCATCGCCGGCTTCAAGGGGGTGGTCGCCGTCGTGCCCAGCGATGTGATCTGGGAGGGCTTTGACATGCAGCGCGGCGCGATGGGCCAGCCCTCGTTCAGCTGGCAGGGCAAGCCGCTGCACTTCGTGCCCTACCAGGGCTATGCCGAGGAAGTGGCCGGTTTCATGAGCGGCCAGCCGGTGCTGCTGCGCCGGCCGCACGATGCCGGCCGTGCCAGCCATGCGGAGGCCGCGGCAGCCGCGCGGATCGAGGTCGAGAAGATCGCCGCGCCGGTGCTGCTGATCGCCGGCTCCGACGATCAGGTCTGGGACTCCGGCGGCATGGCGCGCTCGGTCGCCGCCCGCCGCGCCAGCGCCGGCCTGAAGACCGAGCTGATGGTGTTCGAGGGCGCCGGCCACGGCATCACCAGCCTGGGCGGCACGCCCACCGCCCTCAACAACGCCGGCCCGATGAAGCTCGGTGGCCAGCCGGCGGCCGATGCCCGCGCCCAGCAGCAGGGCTGGGCACGGACGATCAGCTTTCTGCGCGAGGTGCTGCGCTAAGGAAGGTCTGCATCAGTCGGCGTGGGCCCTGATCAGCCGCGGTCGAACTTGAACACGGCCATGCTGGCCAGCAGGTTCGGCGCCGTACGCACCGGCTGGCCGTTCTGGATGCCAAAGCTGTCCAGGATGCGCAGCCGGTTCTTGCGCGCCAGCACCTCGAAATCGGCAAAGGTGCCAACGCGAATGTTCGGCGTGTCGTACCACTCATAAGGCAGCACCCGGGTCACCGGCATGCGCCCAAGCAGCACCTGCAGCCGGTTCGGCCAGTGGGCGAAGTTGGGGAAGCTGACGATGCCGGTGCGGCCCACCCGCGCGGTCTCGCGCAGCATGGCCTCGGTATTGCGCAGATGCTGCAGCGTTTCCAGCTGCAGCACGACGTCAAAGCTCTGGTCCTCGAAGATGGACAGGCCTTCCTCCAGGTTCAGCTGGATGACGTTGACGCCGCGCTGCGCACAGGCGAGCAGATTGGCGTCATCGAGCTCGACGCCATAGCCGCTGCAGCCCTTGTGCGCCTGCAGCCAGGCCAGCAGCTCGCCGGTGCCGCAGCCGAGGTCCAGCACGCGCGAGCCGGCCGGCACCAGCTCGGCGATGGTCTTCATCACGGGGCTGATGCTGTTCATGCGCTGAACTCCTTGGCGATGCGTTGGAAATAGGCGCGCAGCAGGCCGTGGTAGCGCGGGTCTTCGAGCAGGAAGGCGTCGTGGCCGTGCGGCGCATCGATCTCCGCGTAGGAGACGTCGCGCTTGTTATCCAGCAGCGCCTTGACGATCTCGCGCGAGCGCGCCGGCGAGAAGCGCCAGTCGGTGGTGAAGCTGGCTAACAGGTATTTGCAGCGGCTGCTGGCAAAGGTGCGCGAGAGATCACCGCCGTGCTCGCGGGCCGGGTCGAAATAGTCCAGCGCCCGGGTGATCAGCAGATAGGTGTTGGCGTCGAAGTACTCGCTGAACTTGTCGCCCTGGTGGCGCAGATAGCTCTCGATCTGGAACTCGATGTCCTGGGTCGAGTAGGCATAGTCGTCTGACGGCGTGCCGCTCAAGGGGAGGGCCCCTTGAGCCTCTCGCATCTTGCGGCCGAACTTCGTCTCCATCACATCGTCGCTGAGATAGGTGATGTGGCCGATCATCCGTGCCACGCGCAGGCCGCGCTTGGGCACCACGCCGTGCTCGTAGAAGAAGCCGCCGTGAAAGTCGGGGTCGGTGACGATGGCGCGCCGCGCCACCTCGTTGAAGGCGATGTTCTGTGCCGACAGGCTGGGTGCGGTGGCGATGGCGATGCAATGGCGCATGCGTTCCGGGTAGCGCAGCGACCAGTCCAGCGCCTGCATGCCACCGAGCGAGCCGCCCAGCACGGCGGCCAGCTGCGTGATGCCCAGCCGATCGAGCACGCGCGCCTGGGCATCGACCCAGTCGTGCACGGTGACGACCGGGAAATCGGCGCCATAGATGCGGCCGGTGTCCGGGTTCTGGTGCATGGGCCCGGTCGAGCCGAAGCAGGAGCCGAGGTTGTTGATGCCGATGACGAAGAACTTGTCGGTGTCCAACGGTTTGCCGGGGCCGATCAGGTTGTCCCACCAGCCCTCGCTCTTGTCCTGGCCTGCGTAAGTGCCGGCGAGGTGGTGGCTGGCGTTCAGCGCATGGCAGACCAGCACCGCGTTGGATTTGTCGGCATTGAGCCGGCCGTAGGTCTCGTAGACCAGTTCGTAGTCGCGGATCTGCGCGCCGCTGCGCAGCGGCAGCGCTGATTCGAAGCGCAGGCGCTGGGGCGAGACGTCGCCCACCGAGCTTGAGGCCATAAAGGTGACTCTCCAAAAGCAAAAACCGGCTCCGCCAGAAGATGCGGACGCCGGTTGCTGGAGCGCCCCTCTTTAGCGGAATTTATTGAGCGCCCGCAATTCGGAACAAATCGGCGCTGTGGCGGCGATTATATCGAGCTCTTCTTGCTGCCTTTGATCAGCGCGCCAGGCCGATCTTGTTCAAGAACTGCTGCAGGCTGCCATCGGCACGCAAGCGCTCCATCGCCGCCTGCAGCGCCTGGGCCTGGACATCGCTGACATCGGGCGAGCCGACCAGCCAGACCTCGGTGCTGTCGAAGGACTGGCCGAGCTGATAGTCGCCCTCATGCCTGCCGCTGCTGTGCAGCGCGCCATGGATGACGATCTGGCTGCCATAGGCCAGATCGGCGCTGCCCTCGTCGAGGCGGCGCAGAATCGTTTCGTAATTGCTTTCTTCGCGGATGTTCTGAAAGCCCTGTCGCCGCAGGCTTTGCGTGCTGATCGAGCCGCGCAGCACCAGCACCTTGCGGTAGCGCAGCTCGGCCAGGGGCGGTGGGCTGGGCCAGCGGTCATGCCGGCTGAGCAGGTGGTAGCGCTGGGTATAGAGCGGCAAGAGCCAGCGGTACTGTGTCTCGCGATCCGGTGTTCGACCAACCGGTGCCATCAGCACGCCGGGCCCGTTGCGCGCCAGCAGCAGCGCGCGGGCGAAGGGGTAGAACTCCGGCTTGAGGTTGAAGCCGGCCTGCTCACCGAGCTTTTGCAGCAGTTCGCCCAACGGGCCGCCTTGCTTGTCGCTGGCGCTGAGCAGCGGTGGGAAGTCGGCGCTGACCAGGCGCAGCCCGGCGTCCTCGGCGCGCAGCGGGCCGGCCAGCTGCGCCAGTGCAGCGAGCAGCAGCGCACGACGGGCGGCCGGGCGCTGCGGGGTCATGTCTTGCCGCTGCGGTTCAACATGCCGGCGAGTGTGCCTGAATCGTGGCAGTGGCGAAAGCCTTGCCGCGGCGCTCGGCAAACAATGCCTGCCTTATTCAGAGCAGGCCCAGCAAGCCCTGGTTCAGCGCCTCCAACACCCAGCTGCTGCCATCGGCACGCCAGCCGAAGGTATTGCTCATCGTGAAGGCGGCCTGGCTGCCGTCCTGGCGCAAGGTCACGGCGGCCATGAAGCCGGCCTCGGCACCGTTGTGACCGAGCTGGGCCTGGCCGTTGGCCGTCGCCGCGGCCCAGCCGAGCGCGTAGTCGCCGGTCGTCAGCGTCTTCAGGCGCTGCAGATAGCTCGCAGCCAGTGGCGTGCTGCGGCCCTGCAGGGCCTGCATATGCCAGCGCAGCCAGCGGCCGTACTCGGCACCGGCCAGGCGCACGCCGCCGGCCGGCCGCAGCACATCGAACCAAAGCTGTTGCTCGGCCGGCAGGGCCTCGTAGAGCTGCAGCTGCTGCGCGCTATCGCCGACATGGCCTTGCGGCTCCTTGGCCGGGTCGGGTTCGGCCCAGGCGACCGCGAGGCCCAGCGGCTGACACAGCTGCTGTTCGAACAGGGTGGTGAAGCGCTGACCGGTGGCCGCTTCCAGCATCGCGCCGGCCATCGCGAAGCCGGCGTTGGAGTAGAGGAAATCGCGCCCCGGCCGCACGCCTTGCGGGGCCGGCTGGGCCAGCAGCCAGCGGCAGAAGAACAGCCGGCGACCACCTTCGTCGCTTGGCAGTGGGCCGGCATGGCTCTGCAGATAGGCCAGAAAGACCGGCGGATCGACCTCGGTGTTGAAGGGCAGGATGGCACCCTTGTGGTCAAGCAGCTGAGCCAGGGTCAGGTCTTGATGGTCGGGGTGCAGCAGCTCGGGCTTGAGCAGCTCGGCGGCGCGGCTGTCCCAGCGCAGCTTGCCTTGCTCGACCAGCCTGGCGGCCAGCGCCGCCGTCATCGCCTTGGCGTTGGAGCCGATGCCGAAGCGCTCGCTGCCGTCGAGCGGGCGACCCTGCTGCAGGGCGCTGCGGCCGGCCGCGGCCAGGGGCAAGGTGTCGTCGGGCTGGCTGAGGAGCTGGCCGAAGACGGCGCCGACGAGGCCGGCGGCCACGGCACGGTCGGCGGCCTGCTGGCAGCGTTGCCTGGCCTGCTGCACGGCCAGGTCCAGCCTGGGATCGGCGTGGCCGCCCCCGCAGGCGGCCAGGCCGCCGACAGCGAGCAGGGCACTGCTGTTGATCAGCCAACGGCGCCGGCTGAGGGTGTAGTTGTGATGAGTCAATTCCGTCCTCCTGTATCGTGGACGGATTGTGGAAAACCCTAGCTTAAGACTCGCCAAAGGCCGTGGCGGCTGGCGGCACTTGCAGCACTTGCGGCGGCAGGCGAAGCACGAAGCCGACGCCACGACCAGCCAGGCCATCGCTGAGGTGCAGCTGGGCGCCCAGGCGCAGCGCGGCCTGGCGGACGATGGCCAGGCCCAGGCCGCTGCCCGGCTGCTGCTGGCCGGCGCCGCGGTGGAAGCGCTCGAAGACGCGCTCGCGCTCCTCGGCGGCAATGCCGGGGCCGTCGTCGGCCACCCGCAGCTCGACACCATCGCCCCGGACGGCCAGCGTCAGCTCGATATGGCCGCCAGCGGGCACATAGGCCAGGGCGTTGTCGATCAGGTTCTGCACGATCGATTGCAGCGCCGCGCTCTCCAGCGTGACGCTGAGCTGATCGGGCGCCTGCAGGCTGAGTTCCAGCCCGCGCGCCTTGGCCCGCGGCAAGGCCTCGATCAGATGGCGACCCAGCAGCTCGACCAGGTCCAGCGTCTCGCGCCGGCCGCCGGCCTGCTGGTCCAGCGCGGCCAGGTCGAGCAGCTGCTGTGACAGATGGGCGGTACGTTTGAGTGTGAGCTGAAGCGCCTGCGCGGCGGCGCTGCGCGCCTCGGGGCTGTCGGCCTGTTCGAGCAGATGGGCCTGGGCGGCCAGCGTGGCCAGCGGTGTGCGCAGCTCATGGGCGGCATCGTGGACAAATGCGCGCTCACGTGCCAGCAAGCGGCGCAGCCGCTGCTGCAGCGATTCGAAGGCCCGGCCCAGCGGTTGCAGCTCGGTGTAGCGCAGATCCAGGCCCAGCGGTTGCAGCGCGGCTTCGCCATCGAGGCGGGCAATGCGCCTAACCAGCTGGCGCAGCGGTGCCAGGCCACGATGCACGGCCAGCCACATCGGCAGCAGGATCAGCGGAAAGGCGATCAGCAGCGACTCGCTCAACTCGCGCGCCAGCCAGCTCAAGACATCTTGATCGGGCAGCCGCGGCTCGGCCAGCACCAGCGACCAGCGTTTCCCGTCCAACCGTGCCGCCCAATAGCGCTGCTGGCCCAGCTGGGGCTCGCTGATGCCGGCCTGCGTGACTGCGGGCGCCGGTGCCGAGGTCCAGAGCAGGTGGCCTTGGCTGTCGAACAGCTGCAGCAGCAAATCGCCGGGCAGCAGCTTGGCCTCGCGGCGCATCTGGTTGACCTCGCCGAGCTGGCCCTGCAGCCCAACGATGGCCTGTGCCGGCTGCTCCAGCGTCTCGACGCCGGCCAGCAAGATGCGGCCCAGCTGCTGCACGCCGGGTGCCGATTGCATGGACTGCCGGTAGCCGATGTATTGCTGCGTCAGCAGCGCCAGCGTGACCAGGCCGGTGGCGATCAACAAGGCCAGCAGCAGCCGCCGGCCGAGGCTGGGGCGCATCCAGCGCGGCCAGTTCATAGCGACTGCAGCCAATAGCCAACGCCGCGCAGCGTGCCGATGCGCTCAGACCCGATCTTGCGGCGCAGATTGGACAGATGCACCTCCAGCGCGCCGAAGTCCAGCGCCTCGCCCAGCGGCACCATGCGCTGCGCCAGCTGGGCCTTGGGCACCACGCCGCCGTTCTCGCGCGCCAGCGCCAGCAGCAGCTGGAACTCGCGCGGCGACAGCGCCAGCTCCTGGTCGTTCAGCAGCGCGCGGTGGCGCTGCGCCTCGATGCGCAAGGCACCGAACTGCCAGACGTCGCTGCTCTGTTGGGCGGCGCGGCGCACTGCCACGCGCAGCCGGGCCAGCAGTTCGGGGATCTCGAAGGGCTTGATCAGGTAGTCGTCGGCGCCGGCATCGAAGCCGTCGAGCCGGTCCTGCAGCGCTGCCCGCGCGGTGATCAGCAGGATGGGCACGCTGCTGCCCTGGGCGCGCCAGCGTGCCAGCAGCTGCTGGCCGCTGCCGTCGGGCAGGCCGAGGTCGAGCAGCACCGCATCCAGCGGCTCATCATCGAGGCGCAGCGGCGCATCGGCGGCGCGTCGCCACCAGTGGCTGCTGTGCCCCTCGGCGCGCAGGGCGGCCTGCAGGCTCTGGCCGAGCGCGAGGTCGTCTTCGATCAGCAGGACGTGCATCAGAGCAACTCGATGCCGAAGCGGCGCAGCAGCAAGGCCAGCGCGGCAAAGGCGAGCACGGTGATCAGCAGGCAAGCCACCAGCGCCGGCCAGAAGCCCAGGCGGTTCAGCAGCCAGGGGAAGAGCAGGAACATCGGCAGCGTGGGCAGCACGTACCAGAAGGTGTACCAGGCGTGGTTGGCGATCTTCTCGCTGGGCTGGCGCTCCAGCTGCAGCCAGATCAGCGTCAGCACCGTCACCAGCGGCAGCGCGGCGATCAGGCCACCCAGGCGATCACTGCGCTTGGCCAGCTCGGAGATGCCGACGACCAGGGCGGCGGTGATCAGGTACTTGGTGATGATCCAGGGCATGGCGTGATTGTCGCCAGTTCGCGGGTCTGCCGTGCCTCAAGCGCGCAGCTGCAGCGCGTCCCAGTCGGCCTTGAGCAGGCCGAACTGCAGCAGGTCCTGGTACTGGCCGCGCCAGAAGCCGACCTGGCGCAGCCGCCCCTCTTCGACAAAGCCCAGCGCGCGCACCTGCTTCAGCGAGGCCGCATTGTCGGGGTGAACCTGGGCCTCGATGCGGTTCAGGCTCATCGCGGCAAAGCCCCAGTCCAGCAGTGTGAGCAGGGCCTCGCGCATCAGGCCCTGGCCCTGCGCCTCGCGGGCCAGCTCATAGCCCAGCGTGCATTTTCGCCAGCCGGGGTTCCAGCCGAACAGGCCGGCCGTGCCGATCAAGTGCTGCGGCCGCTCGCGCCGCGCCAGCCCAAAGCGGGTGCCCGGGGCGGGCAGCTGACGCCAGCTGGCAAAGCGCGCGACCAGCGCCTCGGCCGCCGCCTGATCGGGCAAGGGATCGCTGCCGAACCAGCGCATCAGCTCGGCATCGCCATGGATGGCCAACAGCGCCGGCGCATCGGCCGGCACGATCTCGCGCAGCAGCAGGCGGTTGGTCTGCAGGATGGGGAAGCTCAAGGCACGGTACAGAGGCAGTGAACGACAGCGCTGTAGGGCTTGCGGCCCTCGGCCAGCTCAGCAGCAAAGGCCAGATCGGCCTGTGCCTCGCGCAGCGCCGGCGGCACGCTGATGCCCAGTTCGGCGCGCACGGCGCTGGCGATGCTGGGGGCCAGCGCATCGCCAAAGCTGTCCAGCAGCCGTTCGAGCTTGCCCTTGTCGCGCTCGACATAGCTGACGCGCGGCTGCCCTTCCAGCTTGGCCAGCTTGGCGGCCGACTTGATCGCATCGTCCAGGCTGCCCAGGCGGTCGACCAGGCCGCGATCCAGCGCCTGCTTGCCGGTCCAGACGCGACCCTGGGCCACGGCGTCGATCTCCTCGACCTTTTTCTTGCGCGCGACGGCGGCCTTGCCGGTGAATTCGTCGTAGATGTGCTGGATGCCGGCCTGCACACTGGCAGCCAGACGCGGATCGAGTGCCCGGCGCGGGTCATAGCCGCCAGCCAGCCAGGTGGTGGTGGTGCCGCCGGTGTGGATGGACAGCTTGTCGAGCAGCTTCTCGCCGGTGGGCAGCATGCCGAACACGCCGATCGAGCCGGTGATGGTGCCGGGGTCGGCAATCACCTCGTTCGAGGCCATCGAGATCCAGTAGCCGCCCGAGGCGGCGACATCGCCCATCGAGATCACCACCGGCTTGCCGGCGGACTTGGTCAGTTCCAGCTCGCGGCGCACGATCTCCGAGGCGAAGGCACTGCCGCCGGGGGAGTTGACGCGCAGCACCACGGCCTTGACGCTGTCGTCCTCGCGGGCCTGGCGCACCAGCTTGGCGGTCGAGTCACCGCCGATGCGGCCGGGTTCGGCCTCGCCGTCAACGATCTCCCCTTCGGCCACGACCACGGCCACGGCGTTGCCAAAGGCCGGCTGCGGCTTCAGATAGGCCTGGTACTCGCCAAAGCTGACGCGGCGGTAGCTCTGGCCCTTGTCGTCCTTGGCACCCTTGGCCATCAGCAGCTCACGCATCTCATCGCGGGTCTTGACGCCGTCGATCAGCTTCTGCTGCAAGGCCAGCTTGGCCGTGTCGCCGCGCAGGGCCTGCAGCTGCTGCGGCAGCGTTTCGATGCCGCTGGCGATGCTGCCGGCGGGCAGCTTGCGGGCGGCTTCTACCTCGCCGGTGTAGCGGCTCCAGAGCTCGCCATACAGATAGCCATCGGCTTCCTGCGAAGCCGGCGAGGGGCCGTTGGCGATATAGGGCTCGCCGAAGCTCTTGAAGGTGCCGACGCGCAGCAGATTGACGGAGATGCCCAGGCGGTCCAGCGCGTCCTTGTAGTAGGTGCGGTAGCGCCCGAAGCCCTCGATCATCACCAGGCCCATCGGGTGCAGGTAGACCTCGTCGGCATGGGCGGCCAGGTAGTAGTCGCGCTGGCCGAAACGGTCGCCGTAGGCGTAGATCTTCTTGCCGCTGGCCTTGAAGCGATCCAGCGCGGCGGCCACCTCATGCAAGCCGGCCATGCCGGCGCCGCCGAAGTTGTCCAGTTCCAGCAGCAGCTGGCTGATCTTGTCATCCTTGGCCGCGGCGTCCAGCGTGGCCAGCACATCGCGCAGCCGGGTCTGGTGGGCCTGCGACTCGCCACGCAGCTGGGCCATGGCCTGGTCGCGGGCCGAGCCCGAGTACTGCTCGACCAGATTGCCGCGCAGGTTCAGTACCAGCGTGCTTTTCTCCTGCAGCGCTTTGGGGCCATGGCTGATCAGGCCCCAGATGAAGGCGATCAGCAGCAGCAGCAGCAGCAGGTTCAGCAGCGCGCGCCGGCTGGCGTCGATCAGCCACCAGGTCTTTTTGATCAGCCAGCCCACCGGGGCCAGCGCGGTCTTGATGCTCATATGCGGTCCTCGCTGTATCGTTTCGCGCGCCGATTGTGATGCAAGCCGGTCGGCCCTGAACAAAGCCACGGTCCGTGCGGCCGGTGTGACTTTGTGGCGTTTGCGCCGCGCCCGGGGGTCTTTTCCGGCACACAAAGCCGTGCAAACGGCGCAGCATTGCCGCAAACACAAGCAAGGATGGGTCCATGCCAGGCTGGTTGCTCAAGCTGAATGACTACTTTCCGATCCGCTACATGATCTGGCTGTTTGCCCTTTTGGGCACGGCGGCTGGTATCGGCGCCTGGCTGGACCATGGCGGCAGCGGCTGGATCTGGGCGCTGATCTGCGGCAGCCTGGCCATCGCCGGCATCCGCGATGTGCTGCAGACCAAACGCTCCATCCTGCGCAACTATCCCGTGATCGGTCATCTGCGCTTTCTGCTGGAATTCATCCGGCCGGAGATGCGCCAGTACTTCATCGAAAGCGATAACGAGGCCGCGCCGTTTTCGCGCCAGCAGCGCTCCCTGGTCTACCAGCGCGCCAAGGGCGATCCGGACAAGCGCCCCTTTGGCACGCAAAAGGATGTCGGCGAGGCCGGCTATGAGTGGATCAATCACTCGATGTCGCCCACCGCGCTGGCCGGCCATGACTTTCGCGTCCCCATCGGCGCCGAGCGCGCCCAGCCCTATTCGGCCAGCGTCTTCAATATCTCGGCGATGAGCTTTGGCGCGCTCAGCGCCAATGCGATTCTGGCCCTCAATGCCGGCGCCCAGCGCGGCGGCTTCGCCCACGATACCGGCGAGGGTTCGATCAGCATCCACCATCGCCAGCATGGCGGCGACCTGATCTGGGAGATCGGCTCCGGCTACTTCGGCTGCCGCAACGACGATGGCACGTTCAACGCCGAGAAGTTCGCGCAGAACGCCCGCGATCCGCAGGTCAAGTTGATCGAAATCAAGCTCAGCCAGGGCGCCAAGCCCGGCCATGGCGGCGTGCTGCCGGGCGCCAAGGTGACGCCCGAAATCGCCGCCGCGCGCGGTGTGCCGGTGGGGCAGGATTGCGTCTCGCCCGCCGCCCACAGTGCCTTCTCGACGCCGCTGGAACTGCTGGACTTCATCGTCCGGCTGCGCGAGCTGTCCGGTGACAAACCGGTAGGCATCAAGTTCTGCGTCGGCCATCCCTGGGAATGGTTTGCGTTGGCCAAGGCCATGCAGCAGACCGGCATCCTGCCTGACTTCATCGTTGTTGACGGCGCCGAGGGCGGCACCGGCGCCGCGCCGCTGGAGTTCACCGATCATGTCGGCGCGCCGCTGCAGGAGGGCCTGCTGCTGGTGCACAACACGCTGGTGGGCTTGGGCCTGCGCGAGCGGGTCAAGATCGGTTGCGCCGGCAAGGTGGTCAGCGCCTTTGATATCGCGCGGATGATGGCCCTGGGCGCCGACTGGTGCAATGCCGCGCGTGGTTTCATGTTTGCGCTGGGCTGCATCCAGGCGCAGACCTGCCACAGCGGCCATTGCCCGACCGGCGTGACGACGCAAGACCCGCTGCGCCAACGCGCGCTGGTGGTGCCCGACAAGGCCGAGCGCGTCTACCGCTTCCACCAGAACACCTTGCATGCGCTGCAGGAGCTGGTGCAGGCGGCCGGCCTGCACCACCCGGGCGAGATCAGCGCCTCGCACATCGTCCATCGGATCAGCAAGCATGAGGTGCGCCTGCTCGCCAATCTCGTGCCCTTTGTGCACCCCGGCGCCATCCTCGAAGGCGATCTGCCCGGGGCCGTGTTCAAGGTCTATTGGCCGATGGCCCGGGCCGACAGCTTCGATCCGGCCCGGCCGGTGCGTCGCTTTGGCTGAAGCGCTCAAGCAGTGGCGGGCTTGGCCATCACCGCTTCAAAAAGCGCGCCAGCGCACAGGCGCAGCAGCCAGTCGCGCAGCCGCGGGTAGGGCGCGGTGTCGAACCAGGTGCGGTCAACAGCGGCGAACTGGCGGATGAAGGGCAGCAGGGCCATATCGACCAACGTGGCGCGCTCGGCGAGCAGGTGGGGGCGCCCAGCCAGCAAGGCTTCCAGCGGCGCCAGCATCAGGGCCTCGGCCTGGGCGCGATGGCTGGCCTGTGACTGATCGGGGTGGCGCTCGGGGTATTTGTAGCGATCCAGCAGCAGCTTGAAGTCGGTGTCGTTCACGGTGATCAGCTGCTCGGCGGCCTCGGCCAGGCTGGCATCCAGCCACTGCTCGGGGTCGCGCTGGGCCAGCGCCCAGCGCATGATGTCCAGGCTTTGCTCCAGCACGCGCCCGTCCGGCAGCAGCAGCACCGGCACCGTGCCCTTGGGCGAGGCGGCCAGCAGCGCGGCCGGCTTGGCGCGCAACTGCACTTCTTCGATCTGCACCGCGATGCCGGCCACGCGCAGCGCCAGGCGGGCGCGGATGGCGTAGGGGCAGCGGCGGAAGCTGTAGAGCAGGGGCAAGGTCATCAGCGGATTGTCGCGGCCCGTCCTACACCGATACGCGGCGCTGTAAGGCCTGGCTTGTGCGCTCTGCGTTTCAATGCCCCGCAAATCCCCGTGAATCCCCGCGAATGCGGGGCGCATGCTCGCGGGGTTGTTGCTCGCTGGGTGGCAGTGACAATCGAGCGTCCTTCCATTGCCACCCATGTCCACAGTCTTCCTGTTACGCCACAGCCTGCAAACGCTTGCCAAAACCGGGCAGGCGCTCGCGCAAGAGGGCAGCTGGCGGCTGTGTGGCGAGGCCCATCTGATCGAGGATGCCTGGCCGCTGCTGCGCCTGCTGCAGCCGGAGCTGCTGGTTTGTGATCTGCGCCTGATTGACGGCCACAGCCTGCGTCTGCTGCGCCGTATGCGTGCCCAGACGCTGCGCTGCCGCGTGCTGCTGCTGAGCGCCTGTGCCGATGATCTGCTGCTGTTCGAGACGCTGGCCAGCGGCGCCCATGGCTATCACATCGAATGTGCGCGTGGCCCGACGCTCGGCGACAGCCTGTTGGCGCTGCAGCAGGGCCGTGCCGTGATGTCGCCGGCGCTTGCGCGGCAGTTGCTGGCCCGTTTCGGACTCAAGCGCAGCAGCATCGAGCTGGCGCAAAGCCCGCTGGCCGGGCGCGACCGTGAGCCGGCCGGCGATACCTTGATGCGCCAGTGCGAGCGCCATCTGCTCAGCCTGGTCGCCCATGGTCTGCTGGTTGGCGAAGTCGCACAACGCTGGCAGCTGGGGCGCGAACAGGTGGAACTGCGCCTGGGCAAGCTGTACGAGCGCTTGCATGGGCTGCTGGCCGTGCCGGGCACGGAGGAATCGGGCGATCAGGGCCTGAAGTCGACGATCAGCGAGCTGGCCGAATTGCTGCCCTGAGGGGTGCCCGACTGCCGCACACTTGGCATGGCAGCGGCTTGAAGCCGCTGCAGCAAGCTGCGTTTGGATCAGGCCGTTGGCGGCTGCGTGTCGATGAAGCTCTGGCGGGCGCTCAGCTTTTCGTGGTGGCGGGCCAGATTGGGATGGTCGTCGCGCCAGTTGATGGCGGGGAAGCGGAAGTCCAGATAGCCCAGTGCGCAACCGACGGCGATATCAGCCAGCGTGAAATGATTGCCCGAGCACCAGGGCTTCTCGCCCAGGCCCTGGCTCATCGCCTTCAGCGCCGCCATCACCTTGCCCATCTGGCGGGCACGCCAGGCGGCGCTGCGCTCGGCGGCGCTGCGGCCCGACCAGGTTTCTTCCAGGCGCACGAGGGTGGAGGCGTCAAGCAGCCCATCGGCCAGTGCCTCCCAGGTGCGGACCTCGGTGCGCTCGCGACCGCGCTCGGGGATCAGCTTGCCGACCGGCGACAGGGTGTCCACATACTCGACGATGACGCGCGAATCGAACACCGCACCGGTGATCGAGTCCTGGCCTTCCATGACCAGGCATGGCACCTTGCCCAAGGGGTTGACCTTCATGATGGCGTCACTGGTCCAGACATCCTCCAGCAGCAACTGGTAGTCGAGCTTTTTCTCCGCCATCACGATGCGGACCTTGCGGACATAGGGACTGGTGAGCGAGCCGATGAGTTTCATGCGTCTGATGAGGTCGGGACAGCTGTCCTCGTTGCGGCGCGATTCTAGCGAAGCGACTGTGGTGCGGCAGCCTGTACAAAACGGCTGATCTGGTGCAGGGAAATGCCGGAGGCGTGAGATTGTCCAGGGCCCGACACTTGGCATGCGCTGGAGGGCGCAATCAATAACAAGGCAAGAGGAGGGATTGTCATGAGTATTTCGGGAAGCGCGGCCGGCCATGATGCCGGTGACAGCCAGCACGCCAGCCAGCTCAGCGGCTGGCCGCATTCGCAGTTTTCGCGCCGCCGCCTGGCGCTGCAGTTCACCGGTTCGGGCAGCGAGTATTTCCGCATCTGGATCGTCAATCTGCTGCTCTGCCTGGTCACGGTGGGCCTGTACTGGCCCTTTGCCAAGGCGCGGCGCCTGCGCTATTTCTATGCCAACACGGTGATCGACGAACAGGCGCTGGCCTTTCATGGCGACCCCTGGCTGATGTTTCGCGGCTTTATCCTGATGGCCGTGCTGTCCTTGGCATACGGCCTGGCCGGCAAGGTGTCGCCAGCGCTGGCTCTGCTGGCCTTTGTGGTCTTGTGCGTCGTCTGGCCGGCCCTGTGGCAAACCAGCCTGAAGTTCCGCATGGCCAATACCAGCTGGCGCGGCCTGCGTTTCGGCTTTGTCGGCAGCCGCGCCGGGGCCTACAAGGCCTTGCTGCCTATCTATCTGCCCACGCTGCTGATGGTGGCCGTGCAGCTGTATTTCGCCGACCAGCTCCAGCCTGTCAGGGGCCAGCGTCATGAGCCTGGCCAGGCGGAGTTCTTTGTCGGTCTGGCCATGATTGTGTGGACCTTGCTGCTGCCGCTGGGCCTGGCCTCGATCAAGCGCTATCAGCATGGTGGCTATCTCTATGCCGGGCGGCGCAGCCAGATCGATCTGCCCACGGGGCGTGCCTACCTGATCGGCCTGAAGACGATCGGTGTGATGCTGCTGGCGCTGCTGCTGGTGTTGGGCTGCGTGATGCTGGGCGCTTGGCTGGGGGGGCGGCTGTTCGGTGCGAGCATCGTGCTGTTCGGCGCCGGCGTCGTGTTTGCGTATCTGTCCTTTTTCGCCGTGGTGGCGCCTTACTTTGCGGCGCGCAGCCAGGATCTGGTCTGGAACGCGACGAATGCCGACGGCCTGCAGTTCGAAAGCAATCTGAGCTATCGCGCGCTGGCCTGGTTGACGCTGAAGAACTGGCTTTTGACGCTGCTGACGCTGGGCCTGTACCGGCCCTTTGCCGCCGTCAATACCGCCAGAATGCGGCTGGAGGCGGTGTCGGTGATGGCCGACGGCGATCCCATGGACCTGGTGACCATGCACCGCGCCGAGTTCAAGGATGCCAGCGGCGAGGCCGCCGGCGATTTCTTCGGCATAGATCTGGGGCTTTGAGTGCAGCGCCTGCAGGTCGACTACTTCGACGGCAGCAGCGCCCGTGCCCAGCCGGTCGAGATCTGGCTGGACCAGGGCCAGCTGCATCTGCACAGCGCGCTGCTGCAGCGCCAGTACCGGCAGCGTGAGGTGCGCTGGGCCGAGCGGCTGCGCCACGGCCAGCGCCAGACCCAGCTGCCCGACGGCGGGCTGCTGATCAGTGCGGATGCCGGCGCCTGGGACGCCTGGGCGTCGGCCAGCGGCCTCGGCCAGCCGCTGGCAATGCGCTGGGCGCAGCACTGGGGCCATGTCTTGCTCGCGCTGCTGGCGCTGGTGTTGCTGCTCTTCGCGCTGTGGCGCTGGGGGCTGCCGGTGGGTTCACGTGTGCTCAGCCGGCATCTGCCGCCGGCGCTGGAACAGCAGATCGGGGCACAGACCCTGGCCTGGTTGGATGAGGACTGGCTGCGCCCCAGCCGCCTGCCGCTGGAGCGCCAGCAGGCCTTGAGCCAGCGGCTGCAGGCGATGCTGGCCGGCAATCCGGCCGCCGCCGGCCTGCCGCCCTGGCGCCTGCATTGCCGGCTGGGCCGCGAGCTGCTGGGCCCGAATGCGTTCGCGCTGCCGGGCGGCGACATCGTCGTTACCGATGCGCTGCTGGAGCTGTTCGAGCAGCAGCCCGATGTGGTGCTCGGGGTGCTGGGCCATGAGCTGGGCCATCTGCGCCATCGCCATGGCATGCGCTTGCTGCTGCAGACCGGTGCGATGACGGTGATTGCCGGCGCCATCTTTGGCGACTACTCGACCTTGCTGGCCGGTGCGCCGGTGCTGCTGGCTGGGCGTGGCTACTCGCGCGATTTCGAACGCGAGGCCGATGCCGAGGCCAAGGCCTTGCTGCTGGGCGCCGGCTTGTCGCCGCAGCTGATGATCGACTTCTTCAAGCGCCTGGCCGATTACCGCCGTGCCCATCCGGACGGCGGTGGCGTCCCGCCAGCGCTGGCCAGCCATCCGAGCGACGAGGAGCGGGTGCGTTTCTTCGCCGAGGGTGCCAGCAAGTAAGACGCTCGTTGTTGACGGGGCCAAAGCAAACAGAAGCACGCCACAGAGCCACGGAGACACAGAGAACGCAGCCTCAACGCCTGCTTGCTCCGTGTATTCCTCTGTGGCTCCGTGACTCTGTGGTTTGTTCAGGGCCTACCTTTGGCGCGCGCCCGTTCAGCGCGTCCAGTCAAGCCGGCTCGGCCGCCCGGGCAGCTGCAGCTCGGCCTGTGCGGGCGCCGAGCGGCTCAAGACCTGACCCCCGCGCACGACCAGCAGCCGGGTGGCGCGCAGGCGGATCGCCTCGACCGGGTCACGCGCCTGCAGCAGCTGGAAATCGGCCCGGCAACCGGGCTCCAGCCCATAGCCCTGCAGGCCGAGGATGCGGGCGTTGTTGACGGTCACCGCGTCGAAGCAGGCGCGCATGCCGGCCTGCGAGGTCAGCTGCGCCACATGCAGGCCCATGGCGGCAACCTCCAGCATGTCGGCGCTGCCGAGCGAGTACCAGGGGTCGAGCACGCAGTCGTGGCCAAAGCCGACGTTGACGCCGGCGGCCAGCAGCTCGGGCACGCGGGTCATGCCGCGCCGCTTCGGGTAGCTGTCGTGGCGGCCCTGCAGCGTGATGTTGATCAGCGGATTGGCCACCACATGCAGGCCGGCCTCGGCCATCAGCGGCATCAGCTTGGAGGCGTAGTAGTTGTCCATCGAGTGCATGGATGTCAGGTGCGAGCCGGTGACGCGGCCCTGCAGCCCGCAGCGCAGCGTCTCGGCGGCCAGCGTCTCGACATGGCGGGACAGCGGGTCGTCGCTCTCGTCGCAGTGCATGTCCACGGCCAAGCCGCGCTCGGCCGCCAGTTCGCAGAGCAGGCGCACGCTGGCCGCGCCCTCGGCCATGGTGCGCTCGAAATGCGGGATGCCGCCGACCACGTCCACGCCCATGTCCAGCGCCCGCTTCAGCTGGGCGAGGGCCCCCGGATCGCGCAGCAGGCCGTCCTGCGGGAAGGCCACCAGCTGCAGGTCCAGATAGGGGCGCACCTGCTCGCGCACCTGCAGCAAGGCCTCGACGGCCAGCAGCCGTGGATCGCAGATGTCGACATGGCTGCGGATGGCCAAGAGGCCGCGGGCCACGGCCCAGTCGCAGTAGCGCAGTGCGCGCTCGATCAAGGCGTCCTGCGTCAGCTGCGGCTTCAGCTCGCCCCACAGCGCAATGCCTTCGAGCAGGGTGCCGCTGGCGTTGACGCGCGGCAGCCCGTAGCTCAGCGTGGCGTCGAGATGAAAGTGCGCGTCGACAAAGGGCGGTGCCAGCAGCCAGTCCTCGGCATCGATGACGGTCACGCCCTCGGGCTGGGGCAGCTGTGGGCCGATGGCCGCGATGCGACCCTCACGCACCAGCAGGTCCTGGCCCTGGCGGCCATCGGGGAGTCGGCAGTTTCTGATCAGCATGGTTGGCAAGTGTGCCCCGGCGTCCTGGGTTCCTCATGCAAGGCGTATCCATTCTTTCCGCCGCGCTTGACGCTGTACATCGCCGAGTCGGCGCGGCGCAGCAGGTCCTCGGGAGTGTCGGAATGCTCGGGATAGAGCGCGATGCCGATGCTGGCGCCGATCTGCAGCGTGCAGCCCTGCCAGGGGATGGGGGCGGCCGCGGCGGCGACGATCTTCTGCGCCACCTCGGTGGCGGTACGCGCATCGGGCACGCCGCTGAGGATGACGATGAACTCGTCACCACCGAGCCGGGCCACGGTATCGACGCTGCGCACCGCCTCGACCATCCGGGCCGCCACCACCCGCAGCACCTCGTCGCCGGCCTCGTGACCCGCGCTGTCGTTGATCCGCTTGAAACCGTCCAGGTCGATGAACAGCAGCGCCGCCTTGCTGCGCTGGCGCTCGGCCTGGTGGCAGGCCATGCGCAGCCGGTCGCGAGCCAGGCGCAGCGAGGGCAGGCCGGTCAGCTCGTCGTGGTGGGCGAGCCGGGCAATTTCCTCACTCTGCACGCGCAGCCGTTCGTGCAGCGCCTCGACCCGCTGGCGGTAAAGGCTGACGAAATGCAGCACCAGAAAGGACATCAGCGTGCCACTGGAGATGGCCATCAGCCAGGCCAGCGGGCTGCTGCTGTAGTCGCTGCTGACGCGTGGCGGCAGGCGGCCGCTGGCATAGAGCCAGGCAGCCAGCAGCACGACGCCCATCGTGTAGAGAAAGGCGATCCAGACCACGCGACGCCCGAACAGCACGGCGACCAGCGTGTTGGCAAAGATCAGTGTCATCAAGCCAGAACCCAGCAGCCCATTGCCCAACAGGCCGGTGCTGCCGCCCAGCATCATCACGAGTACGGGCGGGCTGTCGCGCCACCAGCCGCCCAGCCGGCGGCGTTGACCAAAGGCCAGCAGGTAGCCGGCGATGAAGAGGAAGATGATGGAATCGCTCAGCCGCCAACTGCCGAGCAGCCAGGCGCGTGCCGGCAGCAAGGCACTGCTGATCAAGGCGTAGACCAGGGTCAGCCACCAGGACGCATCGACGAACTCCTGCCTCAGCCTCAGCATCTCGCTGTCGGGCATCGGCGATGTTGCCAGCGGTGTCGGCTGCACGGGCACTCCTCCTCGGCGACGTCGAGTTGTCGAGGCTATAGCGCCGGCCAGGGTTTGTCATGCTTTCCTTGCCGCTTCTGGGGTTGATTATTGATAGAAGAAAAGTTCTAGACAAATTTTGCTAGAACAATTATTCTGAAGCCATGAGTTCTTCCTCAGCCCCCTCGACCCCAGCACCGACCGCACCGCGCAAGCCCACCGCGGCCGAGCTGGATCTGCTGCGTACGCTGTGGCGCATCGGTCCGTCCGATGCCAAGGCGGTGCACGAGGCCTTGCTGGCCGAGCGGCCCGAGGCCAGCTACGCCACCGTGCTGCGCCAGCTGCAGATCATGCATGGCAAGGGGCTGCTGAGCCGTGATGAGTCGCAGCGCCCGCATGTCTACGCCTGTGTGCAGTCGCAGGAAGCGCAGCAGACCCATCTGCTCAAGGACCTGATTGCCAAGGCCTTTGCCGGCTCTGGCAAGGCGCTGGTGATGGCGGCGCTGAAGACGCACGTCAGCAAGAAGGAGCGCGAGGAAATCCAGCGCTTTCTGCACGGCGAGGGCAAGCCGTGAGCGCTGAGTTCCTGCTGCAATGGCAGGCCACGCTGCTGGAACGCTGGGTGCCGGCGCTGGGCCTGGCGCTGCTGCATTTCGTCTGGCAAGGCCTGCTGATCGCGCTCTTGGCCGGCCTGCTGCTGGCGCTCTTGCGCCGGGCCGGACCACGGCCGCGCTATGCGGTCTGCGCCGGCGCACTGCTTTTGAGCCTGCTGCTGCCGCTGGGTCAATTCGTCTGGCTCATCAATGCGGCGCCTGACGCCGGCTCGCTGCAGGCCGCTGCCGAGCTGCCGCTGGAAGCGCCGGACTGGTGGCAGACCCTGCTCGAGCAGCTGCCGCAGCTGGTGCTGGCCTGGAGCCTGGGCGTCACGCTGATGGGTGCGCGCCTGGCCCTGGGCCTGGCCTGGGTGGCACAGCTGCGCCGTCGCGCGGCCCTGCGGCTGCCGCAAGAACTGCAGGCCTGGCAAGCGCGGCTGGACGCGCTGGCGCGGCGCATGGGTCTGCGCCGGCATGTGCGCTTGCAGCTGTCGGCCCAGGTCGACAGCCCCCTGACGATGGGCTTCTGGCGCCCGCTGGTGCTGCTGCCGGCTGCGCTGCTCAGCGGCCTGCCGGCGCCGCTGCTGGAAGCGCTCTTGGCCCATGAGCTGGCCCATGTGCGCCGGCACGACTACCTGATCAATCTGCTGCAAAGCCTGGTCGAGGCGCTGCTGTTCTTCCATCCGGCGGTCTGGTGGTTGTCCGACCGCATGCGCCGCGAGCGCGAGCTGGTTGCCGATGAGCTGGCCGCCGCGGTGATTGGCGATGCCCGCCAGCTGGCGCTGGCCCTGCATGAACTGAGTCTGATCAACGACAAGAGCGCAACAGCGCCGAACTCCCTCTCCCCCTTGACCCTGTCCGCCCGAGGAGGCGATTTGCTACAACGTATCCATGCCCTGGTCATCCCCCGCCAGGCCACGCCGAGCTGGAAGCTCGCGCTGCCGGCGCTCACGCTGGCACTCAGCAGCCTGCTGGTGCAGGCCCAGGCCCGCACCCAGCCGCCCAAGGCCGCGGCCGCGAGCACTGCCGCCGCAACGCCAAGCACGCCGGCCGCGTCCGGCGTCGTCACCCCCGCCCCCGAGGCGCCCTTGGCCAGCGCCTTCAAGCTGCCGGTCAACGCCAAGCATGCGCTGGTGCTCGAGGAGGGCAGCGGCAAGGTGCTGATGGAAAAGAATGCCGACGCGGTGGTGCCCATCGCCTCGCTGACCAAGCTGATGACGGCGATGGTGGTGCTCGACGCCAAGCCGAACATGAACGAGAAGATCCAGATCGCGCAGGACGATGTCGACACGCTCAAGCACAGCGCCTCGCGGGTCAGGGTCGGCGCCGAGATGAGCCGCCTGGCGGCGCTGAAGCTCGCGTTGATGCAGTCGGAGAACCGCGCTGCCGCGGCGCTGGCGCGTACCTATCCGGGCGGCCTGGCGGCCTTCGAACTGGCCGTCAAGGCCAAGATCCGCGCGCTGGGCCTGACCCGCACCGCCATCAGCGAACCCACCGGCCTGTCGCCGGCCAATACCTCGACCGCGGCCGATGTGGCACGCATGGCCGCCGCCGCTGCCCGCTATCCAGAGATTGCCCAGATCACCAGCGAGAAGAAGGACATCGTGCCGGTCAATGGCAAGCCGCGCGAGGTGCGCAATACCAACCGCCTGGTTGGTGCCAAGGGCTGGGACATCCGCCTGTCCAAGACTGGCTATACCGAGGAAGCCGGCCGCTGCCTGACCATGCGCATGGTCAGCGGTGGCAAGCCGGTCACGGTGGTGCTGCTCGACGCCGATGGCTCGGCCCAGCGCCTGCGTGACGCTGCCAAGATCCGCCAGTCGCTGAACAAGCTGCACAGCTGATCGCCAGCCCGAACTCAGGTCTGAACGCAGGTCTGATTGTGTCTGCCGCGCGGCGCTGAGCCGCCGTGCGGCGCTCCCGCCTTTCCCTCTTTTTTGCCACCTCAGCACGCCGCTGCTCACAGCGGGTGACGCCGCCGCATGGCCGCTGCCATGGCGCCAACTCAGGATGACTATGAACTTTCGCAATCTGGCCAAGTCGCTGCTGATTCTGCTGACGCTGCTGGCCTTGCTCTATGCCAGCCGCAGCCTTGAAGCGGCTGCACTGCCCTCAGCCCCGGCCTACGAGCTGCCGCAGACGGAGGTGCATGCGTTGCATGCCGCGCGTCTGGGGCGTGACTACCAGCTCTTCGTCGGCCTGCCGGAAGGCTACGCCGAACACCCCGAGCGGCGCTATCCCTTGCTGCTGCTGGCCGACGGCCCCTATGCCTTCCCGCTGATGCGCAGCATCACGCGCCGCGTCAGCGATCATGGCCGGGCGTTGCAGGATCACATCGTCGTCGGCCTGTCCTACTCGCTGGGTGACAGCCCGGCCCTCAGCCGCAACCGCGACTACACGCCGGCGCCGCGTCGCGACGCGCGGGCCGGCGAGCTGTACGGCGAAGGCCCGGCCTATGCCCGCCATCTGCGTGAGGAGGTGCTGCCTTATCTGGCCAGCCACTTCCGCGTCGACATGAATCACAAGACCTTTATGGGCCACTCCTACGGTGCGCTGCTCGGCGCGCAGATGCTGCTCAACACGCCCAGTGCCTTTGAGCGTTATGTGCTGAGCAGCGCCTCGCTCTGGTATGGCGACGGCCTGCTGCTGCGGCGCGCCGAGCAGCTGGTGCGCGAACACGCCGCGCTGCCGGCCCAGGTGCTGCTCTTGGCCGGCGCCCTGGAGCGGCCGCGCCGCTCGGGCCAACGCGAACAGGGTGACGATATCGCCGGCGACACCTTGCGCTTCGAAGCCCTGCTCAAACGCGCGAAACTGCCCGGCCTGACGATCAGCGCGCAGATCCTGCCCGAGGAGGATCATCTGTCCGCCGCCCCCGTGGCCTATACCCGCGGCCTGCGCTGGGCCTTGCCGCGCTGAGCTTGCCGGAGGCTGGCCAGGCAGCGCGATGGGCGGAGCTGCTATCGTCTGCCTCCCGCACTTCAATCAGGAGCCCAGTCGATGACTGCCAGCATGTCCCGCCGCATCAGCCTGCGTCCGGTTTGCGAGGACGATCTGCCCTGGATCATTGCGGCCGGTGCCAACCAAAGCCTGCGCGGCGAGTTCGAGTCCATGCGCATGCAATCGCCGCAGTTCTTTCGCAAGCGCTTTGCCGAGGATGGCTTTTCCAGCGATGCGGCCGAACGCCTGGTGGTCTGCGACGAGGCCGGCGAGGCGATCGGCTCGGCCTCTCACTTCATCGCCCACCGCTACTCGACGGCGCGCGAGATCGGCTGGTCCATCACCGACCCCGCCCGCCGCGGCCAGGGCTACGGCTCGGCCATTGCCCGCACGCTGATCGACTACCTGTTCACCAACTTCGACATCCACCGCATCTGCTGCAACACCGCGCCCGACAACTGGGCCTCACGCCGCATCGCCGAGAAAGCCGGCATGCAATACGAAGGCCTGCTGCGCGGCGTGATCTTCATCCGTGGCAAGCATGTGGATGGCGTGGTCTACGGCATCACGCGGCCGGATTGGCAGGCGCTGCAGGCCACGCAAGGCGCGTAGGCCGGGTTAGCCGCAGGCGTAACCCGCCTTTCAACTGGTCGCACTCTCACATGATTGCCCGCGCATGGATGCCTGCGGCTCCGGCAAGCACCGGGACGACCCAATTTGCTCTTGCCAAATACTCTGGAGCCAGTGCCGCGATGGCGACGATGGTGACTCCAAGTGAGAGAAAGACCAAATAGACGACAGTTGCAAGTTGCCGCTCATCCTGCGTTGGAACCTCTCCCAGTGTCTTTCTTCGATCAAAATTTCCTTCACGGCTACGTTGGAAGTGGCAGAGGACGAACGTACCCGCGAACGCAAGTGGGGCAGAGAAAAGCAGCTCCCAAAGAAGTGGATTAGTGTTCTCATCCGCCCATGCAATCGCTCCAAGCGCGAGCAAAATCGCCGCGCAAAGCGAAATGAATCGAAGGTGATGGGCTCTGGCATTCATGCAGTTGCGGGTCCGGTTGCGCGACGGGTTAGCCAGCATTTGCGATGTTGAAGACAATGGACGCGACCGCAGCTAAAAGCGACCAACCAATTGCAGCGGAATAGAACAAGAAAGCTGAACAAAACCTCGCAGCAGCCCACGACTACGGATGAGGTAGACCGGCATTGCAATGAAGGAAAAGGCAATAACAAAGCCGTTAAAACGAGTGCTGGTGACAAGCCCCCTGCTTGCCACATCGGACTTGTACCAAAGGTAAAGCAAGACCCAGGCGATGATGGTTGGCGCCTGCCCTAGCAATACGGCGTACCTAGAAACCGGATGCGCAGGCATAAGAACGCCAGCCGCCACAGCAGTCCCACCAAACGCCACCAGCGCCACCCTGTTTTTCACGCTACGCTCCACTGTCGCTGGCTAACGCCAAAGTTAACCGGCGCCGGAGCTGAAGGCGGAGCGCACCAATACAGGCCATGAGAATGCCGAAGGCATTGCCTGTATTGGCGTCCGCGTTGAATGACCAGTCAGGCGCCCGAGCAGTAATTGTGCATAGGCACAGGCAAGTTCAGGCAGCATGCGTGGCCATTTTGAAGATCGCAGCTTGGCAAACTAAGTGCAACACCTTCTCCAAAAGAGGTGGGGAGTGGCGACACTGTTCACACCTCATCCGGCAAGAAGGGGTTGTGAACATGGAATATCGCCAACTCACCCAAGACG
>NZ_JAVXZY010000006.1:35000-362889 GCF_032337115.1 Roseateles aquae | reverse complement strand
TCGTCTTGGGTGAGTTGGCGATATTCCATGTTCACAACCCCTTCTTGCCGGATGAGGTGTGAACAGTGTCGCCACTCCCCACCTCTTTTGGAGAAGGTGTTGCACTTAGTTTGCCAAGCTGCGACGGCTAACCCTTCGCTCAACCGGACCCGCAACGGCATGCCGCCTTCGGGCCTCATTTCATTCTGGCCCTTCGGCGCCCTGCCGTCGCTGGCCGGTTAGCTACAACGTTAGACCTACTCATAACCGTTGCAATCTATGACTATCTCAAAGGCTCTATTCACTCGGAAGTTGCTGGCAGTTGTCCTCGCTGCATGTGTGTCGTCCCAGTGCTATGGCCAAACTTCTGAGTCCTTACGAGCAAACCCCGGCGATGAAATGCCGAAAGCGTATGTTTCGCTTGCTGGTTCGAGCTGGGGCAAATATTGAGCTAACAGATGCAGCTGGAATGACCGCGCTAGACATAGCCAGATGGGGGCTATGAAAACCTTCACTCGGTTTGTGGAGCGCGAGTACACGAGAAGGCGTCGGCGCGGAGTAGTTCTGCGCGATAGGCTGCAGGGCTATGCTTGAAGTCAACTTTGAAGTGCAAGACCACTGGTACTGAGAGAAGACCACCTTCGGAGTTCTGAATCCAAGTCGCTCGCGCGGACGGTCATTGAGGTCGGCGGCGATGTGGTCGCAGTCTTCTCGGCTGCGCTCCTTCACTGCCGGCCACGACCGTGGCGCGCTTGGCTCGTGCGCGCAAGGGCGCGGACAAGCTGTGCTACCGCAGCGCTTGTATCATCCGCCCCCCCTGCCTGGGCTGCCTCAGATCCAGTTGCTTCCCGAAACTTGTGCTCCTGGAGCCTCGCGATGCGCCGTCGAATCGGCATTCTTTCTGCCATTCTGGCACTCAGCGTTTCCGCCTTCGGGGCCGGCGGCGAGACACTGCGCACGCCGGTGTATGAGGATGCCTTTGTCTGGCATCTGTCGCGCCAGTTGGCTGCCAAACTGATCGCTTATCAGCAGATGATCGGCGTGAAGCTGGACGATGAGCAGCGCGGACGCTTCGGTATGGATTACGAATTCCTCTATCACCATTACCTGCTGCGCTGCGATGGGCCCTTGCCCAAGCTTGAGGGCGTGGTGAGCAAGTTGCCGCCGCTGCGCTCCGCCACGCTGGCGGATGGCTCAATCGATTTTGATGCCTTGCGCGAGCAGGACAAAGACTTCGACACCGCGATGACGGCACCGGCCTGGACGCTGATTCATTCCTGGGCGGCCGAGCAAATGGACAGCCTGATGCGCAGCTTTGCTGCCGGCAACCTGGCACCCATCCCTGATTGCGTAGCGCCGGAATTCCTCATCCGCAATCCGACGTACAAGCTCGGCAAGGACTGAGCTCGGCGCTGCTTTTCCCGCCCGCCTGGGTTCAGGCGCTTTTGATTTGTCCAGACTTTGCTTTCCTATGTCCATTGCCATTCGCACCGCTATTGCCGCCGACCTGCCGGCGCTTGCCGAGCTCTTCGACCAATACCGGCGGTTCTACGAGCAGCCGGCCGATCTGCCGCTTGCGCATCGATTCCTCGCTGAGCGGATGAGCAGGGGCGAGTCGGTGATCCTGCTGGCCGAGTCAGAAGCGCAGCAGGCGCTGGGTTTTTGTCAGCTCTACCCGACGTTCTGTTCGGTCGAGGCGCGGCCTATCTACGCCTTGTATGACTTGTACGTGCTGCCGGCGCAGCGCCGCTCGGGCGCCGGCACGGCCTTGCTGAAGGCTGCCGAGCAGTTGGCGCGGCGCGAGGGCAAGGCGCGGATGGACCTGACCACGGCACGCGACAACCTGCGGGCGCAGTCGCTGTACGAATCCCTCGGTTGGGTGAGAGACGAGGTGTTTCTTGCCTACAACCGTGCGATCAAGGCCTGAGCGGCGCGGTCGGGACGCGTCAGAATGGATTTAGGATGGTAACGCCGGCCCTTTCCGGCCGCGCTCGCATCGAACCAAGCGCCCCTCGTCCACAGCCCATTCAGCAATGAGCCACACCATCGAATCCAGACTGCAGGCGCTGGGCCTGTCGCTGCCAGATGTCGCTGCCCCGCGCGGCCAGTTCAAGCCTTTTACGATTGCCGGCGATCTGCTGTATCTGTCGGGTAAAGGGGCGCCGCTGCGCGAAGTGGGCGGCGCCGTGCCCAAGGTTGGAGCAGAAGTCAGCGTTGAAACGGCGCGGGGCCATGCACGCGAGCTTGCACTGTACCTGCTGGCCGTGACGCGGCAGGCGCTGGGCGATCTGGAACGCGTGCGTCAGGTCGTCAAGGTCTTCGGCATGGTCAATGCGACGCCAGATTTCTGCCAGCACACCGAGGTGGTCGACGCTTGCTCGGAGCTGCTGGTGCAAGTGCTGGGTGAGCGTGGTGAGCATGCCCGTTCGGCGATCGGCGTGGGTTCACTGCCGCGCGGCTTCGCCGTCGAGATCGAGGCCATCATTCAGTTCGAATAGACCGGGCGGACTGTTGCGCTGGCGCCGCTATGCTGCGGGCCATGAGCGCCAAGTTGATCCAGTTGTTTTCTCGTCTGCCCGCGGCCCTGCCGCCGTGGAGCCTGCTGGGCCCCGTGGCGGCGCTGCTGGCCTTGCTGGCGCTGGCGGACAAGCCCTTGGGCGGGCCGCTATTGCTGCTGGTGGCCACCCTGCTGATCGCGGCCGTGCTGGCGGCGGTGCACCACGCCGAGGTGGTCGCCCACCGTGTCGGTGAACCCTATGGCTCCTTGGTGCTGGCGGTGGCGGTGACGGTGATCGAGGTGGCGCTGATCGTGTCGCTGATGCTGGCCGGCGGCGAGGCGGCAGCGGGTCTGGCGCGCGACACGGTGTTCTCGGCCATCATGATCGTCTGCAACGGCGTGCTGGGTCTGTGCATCCTGGCCGGGGGCTGGCGCCATCGTGAGCTGGTGTTTCGGGTCGAGGGCACGAGCCCGACCCTGGCGGTGCTGGCCGCGCTGGCCACGCTCACGCTGGTGTTGCCCACCTTCACGACCAGCAGCCCGGGGCCGACCTTCTCGCGCGCGCAGCTGGTCTTTGCCGGCATCGTGTCCCTGGTGCTTTACGGTGCCTTTGTGTTCGTGCAGGCGGTGCGCCATCGCGATTACTTCCTGCCGCCGCCGGCAGGCGACGATGCCCGCATCGAAGGCCATGCGCAGCCGCCGTCGACCGCGGTGGCCTGGATCAGCCTCGCGTTGCTGCTTCTGTGCCTGATCGGTGTGGTTGGGTTGGCCAAGCTGCTGGCGCCCAGCATCGAGGCGCAGGTGCGCGCGGCCGGCGCGCCGATCTCCTTGGTGGGCGTGATCGTGGCGCTCTTGGTGCTGCTGCCCGAGACGCTGGCCGCCGTGCGGGCCGCCCTGCACAACCGGCTGCAGACCAGCATCAATCTCGCGCTCGGCTCGGGTCTGGCCAGCATCGGCCTGACCATTCCTGCCGTGGCCACGCTGTCGCTATTCCTGCCCCAGCCGCTGCTGCTGGGCCTGACGCCGACCAATATGGTGCTGCTGGTGCTCAGCTTCGTCGTCGGCGCGTTGACGCTGGGCGGCGGCCGCGCCACGGTGTTGCATGGCGCGGTTCACCTGGTGGTATTCGCGGTCTTCCTGTTCCTCGCTGTGGTGCCCTGAGCGCGGGCGGTTGCGACCGCCATGCGCAGCGGCGCAGGAAAAAAAAGCAGTCCGGCCACAAAAACACCCTGACAAATCGTCGCCATCGCCGTCTTGCCTGTGTGGACGTCGCGGCCTGCCATCCATAGCGGGGCAGGGCGCTCCACGCCAGCAAAGGGGGGCAGATGTTTCGCGAAGACATAGATCGGGCGACGGCACAGAGCACCATGATGCCGCCAGGGCGGGCCGCTGCAGGCAATGCCCGAGGCCTGGGCGTGCCGCAACACACGGTGCAGACGCACATCAAGCGCATCTTGCAGAGGACCGGGCAGAGAAACACGGTTGGGCTGGTATCGCTGGTTCAGCGCAGCGTCGCCACGCCCATGCCCATGCCCATGCCCATGCCCATGTGGCGGCTGCGGAGCGATTTCTTAGCGTCCACCTACCAGGACGGGTAAGCACACCGCGCCCTTCCACGGACAAACTCCGCGCAGTTCAGTGCACAGCAGTGCGCAGCGTAGACCCGCAACACCCGTGAGATGCCCGTGAAAGCCCCGCCGTGACGGCTGGGCATGCGCTAGGCATTGCCCGCCGCGGATTGCTGCGCCTGCCTCTCCCATTCAGACGTTTCTTCTTTTCGTTAGGGAAATCAAATGACGATGTTGACCACAAGACCTGCCCGCGCGCAGTGGCGCGCATTGCTTGCATCCGGGAGTCTTTGCCTGTTGGTTGCCTGTGGCGGCGGCGAGAGCAGCGCGCCGATCGAGGTCGCGCCCAGCTTCCTCAGCCAGCCGCTCGATGTGCAGACGACGGTGGGGAACGAAGCGCGCTTCACGGCCGAGGTGCAGGGTAGCGAGCTGAAGTATCAGTGGCAGCGCAGCACGGACGGCGGCGGCACTTGGCTCGACGTCGACCAGGGCACGGGTGCCAGCCTGGTGCTCAAGGCCGTCAGCCTGGCCGACCACAGCAGCAAGTTTCGCGTGGTGATCAGCACCAAGGGCGGCAGCATCACGAGCTCGGCGGCCAGCCTGAGCGTCACCAGCGCCCTGCTACCTGCGGCCATCACTGTTCAACCCGCGCCGGTGCAGCTGAGTGTCGGCGGCAATGCCAGCCTGACGGTGACAGCAACCGGGTCGACGCTGGCATACCAATGGCAGAGCAGCGCCGACGGGCAGAGCTGGCAAGACCTGGCCGGCGCGACCTCGGCCCAGCTGCAAGTGAGCGCGGCCAGTCTGTCCCAAAGCGGCACCTTGTACCGTGTGGTGGTCGGCAACAGCCTGGGCAAGGTCACCAGCGTGGCCGTCGCCCTGACCGTCATGGCGGCGCCAGCCATCCCCAGCTTTGCCACGCAGCCCGTGGCACTCAGTGTCACGGCACCGGCCAGCGCCAGCTTCAGCGCTCAGGCGCTGGGCTCGCCGGCGCCCAGCTACCAATGGCAGCGCAGCACTGACAAGGGCGCCAGCTGGGACGATGTGGCGGGGGCGGTCAACGCCAGCTTCACGATCGCAGCCACGACCGCCGCCGACTCGGGCACCTTGTACCGGGTGCTGGCGCGCAATGCCTCGGGCAGCGTGGCCAGCGAGGCCGTGCTGCTGAGCGTGACGCCGGCGGCCCAGCCGGTCAGCATCTCGCAACAGCCGCAGGATCTCAGCCTGGCTGCGGGTCAGACCGCCAGCTGGACGGTGCTGGCCAGCGGCTCGCCCAGCCCGGCCTATCAGTGGCAGCTCAGTACCGACGGTGGAGCCAGCTACGCCAACATCAATGGCGCAACCCAGGCCAGCTACAGCCTGGTGGTCGGCGCCGCAGACAACGGTCGCCAGTATCGCGTGCAGATCAGCAACAGCCAGGGCACGGTCAGCAGCCGTGCGGCGCGATTGACGGTGGTGGCGCCGCAAAGTGCGCTTTCGGGACGCGCCTGGACCAAAGGGCAATTGCTGGAAACCGGCGACGGGCTGATGCCCGGCGTGATGGCTGCTGGCATTGACGATCAGGGCCGCGTCATCAGCGTGTTTGCCAAGCAGGATGGTGCTCGCATCGCCCTGCAGGCCGTGCGCAGCGTGCCTGGCGCGGCCGGCGCTCCGGCAAGTGTCAGCAGCCCGGTCATCCTCGACAAGGACTGGCCTTTCGACTGGAAGACCGGCGTGAACCTGTCCGTGTCACCGGCCGGCAATGCGCTGGCAGGCTGGCCCGTCGTGGCGCCTTGCACGGCCAACAGCTATTCAAGCTCGGGCAAGTGCAACTACTGGGTGGTGGCTCGCTTTCTGCAGTCGAGCGGCGTCTGGGAGGCGCCCGTCGTGGTGGCCGACATGCCCATGCCGATGTTCGAGGCCTCGATCAACGACGCAGGAGACATCGCCGGCTTGGCCAACACCTGGACGCGTGATGCCAAGGGAGAGTTGGACGCCTCCACACTCGGTGTGATCTGGCGCGCCGCAGGTCAGGCGAGCTTCACGCGCCGTGCCTTCGCGGTGGCGGATGTCACCGATATCTTCATCCCGCGTGCGCTCACCCTGGCCAACACCGGTGGCTTTCTGGTCAGCGGCATCGGCAAGCAGGGGCTGGTGCAGAGCTATGACGTGGTCGCCTACCGCGGCCATGTGCGAGACGGGCTGGGCGCCCGCGAGGTGATCGACCTGCGCGGCGGCAATGTGCCTGATGTCAAGGCCTACGGCAATGCGCTCGGCCAGTTCGCGCTGCTCTGGAGTCAGGACAATGGCAGCCGCCCGAGCACCTATGTGGCCAGCCTGGATCAGGCCGGTGGCAACTGGAGCCTCACCGATCTGGGCTTGGCACCGTTTGCCAGCGCGAGTGCCTATGCGGCGGCCCTGTCCGACAGCGGCGACTTCCACCTCTATGCCTGGGGACGTTGCTCGCAGATGCGTCGCCATGGCGGCGTGTGGGGTGCGGAGACGCCGCTGCCCGTCGGCAGCTGCGCCGGCGCGCCGGTATTCAAGCTGGCGCGCAATGGTGACTTCCTGGCTCTGCAGACCACCCAGGGCAGCGCCGGCCGCTGGCTCAGCTTCGATGCCGCGCGGCAGGAGTCGGTGCACGGCTACAGCACTGAGGGTCAGGGCGAAGGCTTTCTGCTCGGGCTGCCCGCTCTGCCCAAGGGCGAGCTGCTGCTGGCACCAAACGGCATCGGTGCCTACCTGAGTCTCAATGCCTACGACGTGCTGCCCGGCCCCGGCATGCCCAACGGCGACAGCCGCGGTGTCATCAGCCTGTGGGGCGTGAGCTTCAAGTGAGTTCCCTTTCAACGATAGACAGGAGATTCATCATGATTGCCCCGAGTTTCTTGAGCCGCGCTGGCGCGGCACTGCTGGCCCTGCAACTGCTGGGCTGTGGCACTCAACCTACGCGGCAGACCGCCAGCGCTGACCCGACGCCAACGCCAACGCCATCGTCAGCTTCCGGCGTCGCTGCGGGCCCGCGCTGTGAGCGGCTGCCGACGCTTTCCAACAATCAGAAGGTGGCCGTGGGCGGCACGGTGGGCGGGATTCTGGGCGGCATCATCGGCGCCAGTGTGGGTGAGCGCAGCGATCGCAATGTGGTCAACGGTGTGCTGGGGGGCGCCCTGGTCGGTGCCTTGGCCGGCTCCGCCTTCAAGAACGAGATCGACATCGACGAGCAGCCGGACGGTTCGGTCAGGCTGCGCGTGCCGGGTTCCTTGATGTTCGCCTCCGGCCAGTACAGCCTGAGCCCCGCCTTCCAGTCGACGCTGGCCAGCGTGACGCAGACGCTGAAGAAATATTGCGACGTCAGCATCCGCGTCGTCGGCCATACCGACAGCGTCGGGCAGGCCAAGGCGAACCAGCTGTTGTCGGAGAAGCGGGCGCAGGCCGTGCAGAGTCTGATGGTGAGCCAGGGCTTTGACAGGCTGAAGGTGACGACAGAAGGCCGTGGCGACACCATGCCCCGCGCCAGCAATCAGGACGAGGTCGGCCGCCAGCAAAACCGTCGTGTCGAGATCTTTGCTCAGGGACCGACCGGCTGAGCCTGGTCGCCATTGATCGTTTGCCGCTTGTTTGCCGTCGCTCTTTGGCCATCACCTGTGCGCTGCGCGAGCGACGAACACCTGGCTTTCAAGCAACTGTCTTCTAAAGCCCGCAACATTTCGCCGCCACCAGGGCCTGTCTCCCCGATGGTGGCGGCCAGCACCAGGACGATGAACATGATTCCAAGGTTTCGCCCCCTGACTCGCTTCGCGCCCCGGCACCCTCGCCGGGCCGGTCTGCTGCTCGCCATGAGTGGCCTCGTTGCCGCGCTCACGGCCTTGCCAGACCAGGCCCTGGCGCTGAACTATGTCTGGCAAGGCGGTACCGGCTTCTGGGATGACTCAAGCCGGTGGAGCCTGCTCGGCGTGCCAGGCAGTCAGGACAGCGCCAGCATCCCGAACAACACCGGCACCGGCGCGGTGCTGGTGCGTGACCCACGCAGCCTGGCGCAGCTCTACATGAACGGCGGCAACCTGGCGGCCACCTCGACGCTGACGGTCGCCGATCTGCACTTCGGCAGCGGCTACTTCGGGCGCAGCAACGCCCAGGCCGGCGGGCTGATGAACGTCACGGGCAGTGCCAGCTTCAATGGTGCCTTTGTTCAGGACATCGCCTTCAGCCATGTCATCAACCTGGCGGCTGACGCGAGCTGGACCCGAGGCGACGGGCGCCTGTCCGTCGATCCCGCCTACTGGCAGGGCGATCAGCGCTACGCCAGTGCGGCACTGAACATCGGCGCAGGCACGACCTTCTCCGACGCCGGGGCGAGTTCAGCGGCGAGCTACAAGCGGCTCGGCGGGGGCGAGGTCAATAACAGCGGGCGCTACCTGCGCAGCGGCCTGGGCCTGACGATCGCCAGCGGCTTCAACAACACCGGGACGCTGAGCGTGGCTGGCGGTGACTTCAGCCTGGATGGTAGCCACTTCGCCAACCGGTCGAGTGGCAGCATCGAGGTGGCTAGCGGCTCGACACTCTTCCTCAATAACACCAGCTTCACCGCTGGCACCCTGGACAACAAGGGTCTGGTGCGGCAGTTCGGTGGGGATGTGTCGGTGGCCTCCTCCGTGGCGATCGGCGGCGCCTGGCAGCTCGATGCCGGGGCGCTGAAGCTGCAGGGCCAGCATCGCGTCGATACCCTCACCCTCAATGGCGGCCTGCTAACCGGTGTGGCTGAGCTGAGCACCGGCTCGCTGGTGTTCAATTGCGGGACCCTGGGTGGCTACGATGCGCGGGGCGGCAACGTCCTGAACGTCACCGGTGCTGCGCACTTCAACGGAGCGGGTGTGCAGCATGTGCATGAGAACCAGACGCTCAATCTCCAGGGCAGCAGTCGGTGGAGTGCTGGCGATGGCGTGCTGAGCACGGCAACCAGCAGCTCGGGCGGGCATACAGCCTCGCATCTGCGGATTGCCGTGGCTGCCAGCTTCGTGGACGAAGGTGCCGGTTCGGCAAGCAGTTACAAGACCTTGGGCGGCGCCGGCTGGGTCGTCAACGAGGGCAGCTATCTGCGCGGTGGGCTGGGCGAAACCTATGCCCCCGGCTTTCAGAACAAGGGCCTGTTGCACATCGTCTCGGGTAGCTTTTCTGTGGACGACAGATTCTTCAATGCCGGACAGGTTGAACTCGATGCTGGCGCCCTGCTCAAGACCTATCGCTGGGAGTTTGCCAATGCCGGCTGGCTCGGTGGCAACGGGCGGGTCAAGACCTTCGACAGCTTCCATGCCTTGACCAACAACGGCACGCTGGACCCCGGCCAGGCCTCGCTGCTGGGCACGCTGACGATCGACGGCGATCTGGACATGGGCGACGCCGCCGTGCTGCGCATCGATCTGGCCGGCGGCCGCTCAGACAGCCTGGTGGTGACCGACGACGTGCGCTGGAACGGCGAACTGGCGCTGTGGGTCGCGCCCGGCACCGTGCTGCAGCCTGGTGACAGCTACACCATCGCGACCTATGGCCACCGGCTGGGCGCTTCCAGCTTCACTCAAGTCAGCTGGCACGGCCTGAGTCCCAGCCAGTACAGCATCGACTATGGCGACACCAGCATCACACTGCGGGTCAGTGCCGTGCCGGAGCCTGCCAGCGGCGCCTTCCTGGCTTTGGGGCTGGGCCTGCTCGCGGTCGGAACGCTGCGCCGCTCTCGCCGGAACAGCGGGGCAGCTTGAGCGGCAGCGCGGGCGATGGGCAAGCCAGATTGGGGTTAACGGCATGGTGAGGTCGGCCGCCCGCACCGCAGAATCGGCCCGCCCGTATCACAGCAAGACTCATTGACATGGATCTCAGTGGCGACGCGTTTTCAAAAGCCTGTCGTGACGGTGGGCATCAGATCGAGTCATGGCTGCGTGTCGTCGACCGCGAGCATGGTGCCCGCTTTTACCGGGAAGCCGCCGCCGCGCTGCGCTCCTGGCAGGAGGCCGAGGACGTGGTGCAGGAGGCGATGATCAAGGTGTGGCAGCGCTGCGCCAGCTTCCGTGGGGTGGGCGACCCGATCGCCTGGATTCATCAAATCGTGCGCCATACCCTGCTGGACGCCCTGGACAAGCGCCGCCCGCAAGCGCCCTTGCTCGACGACAGCGGTGAGCTGACCGCCGAGGTCCAGGCTGCCGTGCTCAAGCTGGCGGATTCCGCCGTGGCAAGACCTGAGCAGCAGCTCGCCGAGCACCAGCTGGAGCAGGTGTTCAAGCGCTGCTTCGAGCGCTTTGCGGCCGAGTGCCCCTTGCATGCCACGGTGCTGCGCTGGGTGGTTGATGAGGGCCTGGACAACAGCGACATCGAGCGCCTGCTCGATCGCAGCCCCGGCGCCACGCGCGAGTTCATCTCGCAATGCCGCAAGAAGGCGCGGCCGTATTTCGCCGAGTGGCACGCGCTGGTCGCCGCGGGCGAGCCGGATGACGGTCAGGCTGGCCGCGAAAGGAGAGGGCGATGACGGAATCAGATCATCCGGACGCGGGCCAGTCTGGCCCCGACGAGGGTGCCGACGACCAGGCCTGGTTCGATCTGATGGCCGGCCGCCCGGCGCCGGGCGCCCGCAACTCCGTCAGGAATGAGGCGGCCTGGCTGCGGGCGGCCATGCTCAGCTATCGCAGTGACGCGCCACCGGGCGGCCCGGCGGAAGCGCAAGCGCGCATTGCGCGCTTGCTGGCGCGCGCGCGGCGTGAAGGCGTGCTGCCTGACAGCGTGGGTGCGCCCGCCATGGAACAGCCCGAGACGGGCGCGCTGCACGTGCTCAGACCCGCGCCACGGCGCCGCTCCACCCCCTGGGGCTCATGGGGGCTGGGCCTGGCCCTGGCCGCATCGGTGGCCATGTTCATGGTCTCACCGGCATTGTTCACACCTTCAGCCTCCGATGAGGCAGCGCAGCTGCGCGGTGCCACGCTGCAGACCCTGGACGTGGCCGACCCGCTTCAGCGGCAGCAAGAAGTGCTGCAGGCTCTGTTGACGGCGGGCTTCAAGGTGCATCCCTATGTGCGACTCGGGCGGCCAGGCCTGGATGTCGACCTGCCTGCAGACCTGAGCGCGACACAATCGGCCGCGCTGGAGGCTGCGGGTGTACGCAGTCCGGCCGGTGTCAGCCTGCAGATCGAGTTCAGACTGGCCGCCGGCAGCACGCCGGCCTCAGCACCTTGAGGCCGGCGGCGATGTTGCGTGCGGCGCGAGGGCGTGGCGCCGGCGCGGGCCTGAGGCTGAGCGCCTCCATGATCGTCGCGTTGCTCGTGTTGCCGGTGGCGCCGGCCGCAGCCGCTGCCCCATCCGCCTGGCAAGCGGGCGTGATGGAGGCCTGCAGCCCCTTCGCTGAGGCTCTGGCGCCGGGCAGCGATCTCGACGCGCTCAAGGAGCGTCTACGCCAAGCGCAGGGCAAGGCAGATCCCTTTGCCCTGGAAGGGGCGTGCAGGGGCTGGCGACGTGTCGCGCTAGACGACGCAAGCAATGCCGCGATGCAGCTCGACTGGGCGTCGCAAGTTGGCGCGGCGCTCTTGTGGCTGGGGCGCTCGGCACAAGCGCAAACGCTGCTGGAAGGTGTCTACAGCGACACCAGCAGGGCCGGAACCACTCAGGCGGCGCAGGCCGGCTCGGTGGCGGCGCTGCTGTCCTTCATTCATGTCCAGCGCGGACAGACGGAGCGGGCACTGGAGTGGTCCGAGCGCGGCCTCGAGGCCTTGAATCTGGCCGGGGAGGGGGCCACCCCTGGGGATCGCCTGCGTGCCCAGATCAACCACGGTTCGCTGCTCTCAGGCATGCGCCGTTTTGCCGAGGCTGAAGCGGTGCTGCGGCGCACCCTGGGCGAGGCGCTGCAGGCACCGGATTCCCTGGCTGCGGAAGCCGCCGCGGCCATGGGTGGGCTGGCCGTGCTGGCGCGCCGGCAATCTCGCTATGCCGATGCGCTGCAGGAGGTTGAACGCGAGATCGCGTGGCGGCGCCAGCATGTGGAAAATGACCAGGTCACCCTCGTGAACGCCTTGCAGAACCGTGGCGTCCTGTTCACGCAGTTGGCGCGTTATGACGAGGCCGAGGCCGGCTATCGTGAGGCGATCGAGCAGGCAGCGGGCGCGCGTCGTGGCGAAGGCATCGACTTCTTCGGCCATCTTTCTTCGCTGCATGAAAGCCTGTCGACCTTGCTGCTGCTGCGTGGTCGCGCGGCGGAGGCCAGGGATGAGGCGAGCGAGGCGCAGCGGCTGATGGCCAGCCGGCCCGAGGCCCGCAGCCCGCGAGGTGCGCGACCCTGGCGCCGCTTGGCCGAGGCCAGGCTGGCGCTCGGTGATCTGGCGGGCGGCGCGGCGGATCTGCGGCAGGCCCTCGAACTGCTCAAAACGGGTTCAGGGGCGGCGGAAGCCGACACGCTGCAGGCCGTGCGCCTGGCCTATGCGCGCGCGATGCTGGAGATCGGCGATCTCGACGAGGCCGCCGCCGTGCTGCAACAGACAGCTGCCGAGCCGCGGCCGATGTCGCCTGAGGAGCGTGCACGGTTGGCGTCCTTGCAGGCGGTGCTGGCCCAGCGACGCGGCGACCTTGGCGCGGCGTTGACGGCCCTGCAGGCGGCGGATGCCGCGCTCGGGGCCAGTCTGCCGGTCCAGCATCCGCAGCGGCTGATCGTGCTGGCGCAGCAGTGCGAGTTGAGTCGTGAGCCCTGCGCCCAGCTGGAGCAGTTGCTGGCGGTGGGTGCATCAGCCGGTGGCAGCGCGGCACTTGGCATGCCGGAAGCCGAGGCCCTGGTGCAGCTGTCTCTGTCGCGTCGGGCACTCGCTGATGGTCATGCCCAGCTGGCGCTGGACCGGGCGCATCGCGCCGTGGCGGCTTCCTATGGTGCCGGGCAGCCCCGGCTGCAATGGCAGGGATTCGCCGCCGTGGCCTCGGCCCATGCGGCCGCCGGGCGTTTGCAGGAGGCGGTGTTCTTCGGCAAGTTGGCGCTGGCGCGGCTGCAATCGCAGCGTGTCGCCTTGCAGCCCCTGGGTAGCGCGGCTGATGCACGCTATCTGTCGGACAAGAGCGGCTGGTACCGCCAGGTCTCGCAATGGCTGCTGGCCTTGGGGCGCATTGGCGATGCGCTGGAAGTGATGCGACTGCTCAAGCAATATGAGCAAGCCCAGTTCACCGAACGTGCGAGTGCGGGCGAGCTCGAGCTGAGCTTCACCGAGCGCGAGCGTGTCGTGCTGCGGCGTTTGCTGGCGCAGCTCGAAGGCAGCACCAGCGAGGCCGAGCTGCGCCGACTCAACCAGCTCGCCTCGGGTCAGCGAATCACTGACGCCGAAAAAGAGCGGCTGCTGCAGCTGCAACAGGGCGAGGCGGCGCTGCGGGAAGCACGTCTGGCGCTGCTGAACGAACTGGGACGCAGCCTTGAGTCGCGGGACGGCGCCCAGCCGGCGAAGCCACGCCTGCGCCCGCCCGACGGCACGCTTCACGCCTATCTTCTGGCGGGCGAGCGACAGCTCAGCATCGTGCTGCTGGGACGCCGCCACAGCCGCGTGGTGCAGGTGCCGATGAGCATGCAGGCGCTGGCCGAGCAGATTGCCAGCCTGCGCGATGCGACGCAGGCACGGGCAGATGTGCAAGTGCGGGGCGAGGCGTTGTATCGGCAACTCGGACACCCGGTAGCGCAGGCGGCCCAGGCCGAAAGGGCAGGGCGCATCGTGCTCTGGCTTGACGGGCCGCTGCGCTACCTGCCCTTTGGCCTGCTGCACGATGGGCACCACTACCTGGCCGCCAGCTACCGGCTGGTGCTGGCCGGGTCCACCGGCGCGGGCGAGCCGCGGCCCGCGCGAGGCGCGGACAAGCGCAGGCCAGCCCTGGCCGGCTTTGGCGTGACTCAGGCCCTGGCTGGACTGCCTGCGCTTCCCGCCGTGGCCGACGAGTTGTGCGGCATTGTTGCCGGTCCAGTGCTCGGCTTGGACCCGGAAGGCTGGCGACGCTGCGGCGCGAGCGCGCAAGGGCGCGGTCCATGGCCCGGCGAGGCCAGATTGAACGCGCATTTCACCGAGGCCGCCTTGCGCGAAGCGACCTTGAACGGCGCTGCCGATCAGTTGCTGCACATCGGCACCCATTTCGTGCTTCGACCCGGGCAGATCCACCGCTCCTGGCTGCTGCTTGGCGATGGCTCCAAGCTGCAGCTGGCGCGGATTCGAGAGCTGGCCTGGGGGCGGACCCAGCTGATCACACTCTCGGCCTGTGAGACCGCGGTGGCCGATAGCGAGGGCAGCGGCCGTGAGGTGGACGGCCTGGCGGCCAGCCTGCTGAGCCGTGGCGCTCGCCAGCTGCTGGCCAGCCTGTGGCGCGTCGATGACCAAGCGACCGCGCGCTTCATGCAGGACTTCTACAGCCGCTACGCCCGCAGCGGCGGCACTGACGCGGCGGCAGCCCTGCAGGCCGCGCAGCGCCAGGCGATGGCGCGCGGCGAGCCAGCGCATCACTGGGCGGCATTCGTGCTGATCGAGGCGACGCAGCCCGCGACGGGCGTGGCCGCCGCAGACGGGCGGGGTTGACCCGCCAGGTCTGGCGCGCCGCAGGCCTTGGCGGTGAGCGCCAACGGGCGCTTACATGCTGCGCCGGTACTGCCCGCCGACCTCGAACAGCGCCGCCGTGATCTGGCCCAGCGAGCAGACGCGCACCGCGTCCATCAGCACTTCGAAGACGTTCTTGTTGGCAATCACGGCCTCCTGCAGGCGTTGCAGCAGGGCCGGTGCTTCGCTGGCATGGCGGCTGTGGAAGTCGGCCAGGCGGCGCAGCTGGGATTGCTTTTCCTCGTCGGTAGAGCGGGCCAGCTCGATGCTTTCCGGCACGGTGTCGCCATGCGGGTTGCGGAAGGTGTTGACGCCGATGATGGGGTACTCGCCGGTGTGCTTGAGCATCTCGTAGTGCATGCTCTCTTCCTGGATCTTGCTGCGCTGGAAGCCCGTCTCCATCGCGCCGAGCACGCCGCCGCGTTCGGCGATCTTCTCGAACTCGGCCAGCACCGCTTCCTCGACCAGCTCGGTCAGCTCCTCGATGATGAAGGCGCCCTGGCTGGGGTTCTCGTTCTTGGCCAGGCCCCACTCGCGGTTGATGATCAGCTGGATGGCCATCGCGCGGCGCACCGATTCCTCGGTCGGCGTGGTGATGGCTTCATCGAAGGCATTGGTGTGCAGCGAGTTGCAGTTGTCGTACACCGCGATCAGCGCCTGCAGCGTGGTACGGATGTCGTTGAACTGGATTTCCTGCGCGTGCAGGCTGCGGCCCGAGGTCTGGATGTGGTACTTCAGCTTCTGACTGCGCTCGTTGGCGCCGTACTTGTCGCGCATGGCCACGGCCCAGATGCGGCGGGCCACGCGGCCGAGCACGGTGTACTCGGGGTCCATGCCGTTGCTGAAGAAGAAGCTCAGGTTGGGCGCGAAGTCGTCGATGTGCATGCCGCGCGCCAGATAAGCTTCCACAAAGGTGAAGCCGTTGGACAGCGTCAGCGCCAGCTGCGAGATTGGGTTCGCGCCGGCCTCGGCGATGTGATAGCCGGAGATCGACACCGAGTAGAAGTTGCGCACATTGTGGTGCACGAAGTACTCGGCGATATCGCCCATCACCTTCAGCGAGAACTCGGTCGAGAAGATGCAGGTGTTCTGGCCCTGGTCTTCCTTCAGGATGTCGGCCTGCACGGTGCCGCGCACATTGGCCAGTACCCAGTCCTTGATCTTGGCGGCCTCGTCGGCGGTCGGATCGCGGCCGTTGTCGGCGCGGAACTTGGCCAGGTTCTGGTCGATGGCGGTGTTCATGAACATCGCCAGGATCGAAGGCGCGGGCCCATTGATCGTCATCGACACCGAGGTGCTGGGGTTGCACAGGTCGAAGCCGTCGTAGAGCACCTTCATATCGTCCAGCGTCGCGATGCTGACGCCGGAGTTACCGACCTTGCCGTAGATGTCGGGCCGCGGTGCCGGGTCGGCGCCGTACAGCGTGACCGAGTCAAAGGCGGTGGACAGGCGCTTGGCCTCCATGCCTTCGCTGACCAGCTTGAAGCGGCGGTTGGTGCGGAAGGCATCGCCTTCGCCTGCGAACATCCGGGTCGGGTCTTCACCTTCACGCTTGAAGGCGAACACGCCGGCGGTGTAGGGGAAGCTGCCGGGTACGTTTTCCAGCATCAGCCATTTCAGCAGTTCGCCATGGCACTCGTAGTGCGGCAGCACGACCTTCTTGATCTTGGTGCCCGAGAGGCTGGTCGAGATCAGCGCGGTGCGGATCTCCTTGTCGCGGATCTTGACCACGTATTCGTCGCCGGCATAGGCCTTTTGCATATCGGGCCATTGCTGCAGCAGCTTGCGGGCGTCGGCGTCCTGGCGGGCCTCGCGCTCGGCGGCCAGCGCCTCGACGGCGCCGCGGGCGTTCTGCTTGTCCGGATTGGCTTCGAGCAGCATCCGCGAGCTGCCCCAGAGCTGCTGGATCTCGCGGGCCAGCGTGGCCTGGCTGCGGGCGCGCTTCTTGTAGCCGCGCACGGTATCGCTGATCTCGGCCAGATAGCGGGTGCGTGCGGCCGGCACGATGGGGGTCTGATGCGTGCTGTGGCGGGTGTTCACCAGCGGCAGGCGGCCGTCGTTCAGGCGCAGGCCCAGCTCGGCCAGGCGCGGCTTCAAGGCCTGGTAGAGCGCGGTGACGCCGTCGTCATTGAAGCGGCTGGCCATGGTGCCGAACACCGGCATCTGGTCCGGCATCACGGTGAAGGCCTCGCGGTTGCGCTGCACCTGCTTGGCGACGTCGCGCAGCGCGTCCAGCGAGCCCTTGCGGTCGAACTTGTTGATGGCCACGAACTCGGCGAAGTCGAGCATGTCGATCTTCTCGAGCTGGCTGGCGGCGCCGAACTCCGGCGTCATCACATACATCGGCACGTCGACATGCGGCACGATGGCCGCATCGCCCTGGCCGATGCCCGAGGTCTCGACGACGACCAGATCAAAGCCGGCCACCTTGGCCGCGGCGATCACATCGGGCAGGGCGGCGGAGATTTCGCTGCCGAAGTCGCGCGTGGCCAGGCTGCGCATATAGACGCGTGAGCCCGTGTCGGCGCTGGGCCGCCCCGAGGCGACACGCGCCCCCTCGGGGGGATTGGGGGCCGGCTTCTGCCAGGGGCCGATCGCGTTCATGCGGATGCGGTCGCCCAGCAGTGCGCCGCCGCTCTTGCGGCGCGAGGGGTCGATGGAAATAACGGCCACGCGGAGCGCGTCATCCTGGTCCAGGCGCAGGCGGCGGATCAGTTCATCGGTGAGGCTGGACTTGCCGGCGCCGCCGGTGCCGGTGATGCCCAGCACCGGGGTCTTGATGCCGGCGGCGGCGTCCTTCAGGCTGGCTTGCAGGGCCGGGTCGGCCTTGTCGTTTTCCAGCGCGGTGATCAGCTGGGCCAGCGCGCGCCAGGCGGCTTCGCTGTGGCCCTGGATGGCGTCCAGGCTCTTGGGGGCGAGGGGTGAGAAGTCCTGGTCGGCCTTCATCACCATCTCGCCGATCATGCCTTGCAGGCCCATGCGCTGGCCGTCTTCGGGGCTGAAGATGCGCACGCCGTGGGTGGCCAGATCGCGGATCTCGGCCGGCACGATGACGCCGCCGCCGCCGCCAAAGACCTGGATGTGCTCGCCACCGCGCTGTTTCAGCAGCTCGACCATGTACTTGAAGTACTCGACGTGGCCGCCCTGGTAGGAGCTGATCGCAATGCCCTGGGCGTCTTCCTGCAGCGCGGCGGTGACGACCTCGTCAACCGAGCGGTTGTGGCCCAGGTGGATGACCTCGGCGCCCATGCTTTGCAGGATGCGGCGCATGATGTTGATCGCGGCGTCATGGCCGTCGAACAGGCTGGCGGCGGTCACGAAGCGCACCTTGTGGGTGGGGCGGTAGGCCGCCAGGGCCTTGTATTCAGCGGACAAATCGGTCATGACGAGTCTCCGAGGGGGCGTGCTCATGGCAAGCCCCGGTTCTATCAGCAAAGGTGGCCGGATTCTAGGGCTTGATTGACGTTTACGTAAACGTCAACTTCTGAAGAAGGCTGGGTTCGCGGGGGACAGGGCGCCGGGGCGAATCGCCATGCCTGCGGCTGCTTGCAGGGGCGGCCGTCCCCTGTTTTGACTTTTGACCCAGGTCCGGCTTTTGCCTACGATGGCCCGGCCGTCGGCGCTGGCGCATTGCCCGGCGCAGGCCCTCCAGCCATCCATGCCGCCACGGCGGCCGCAAAGGGGAATGACCTTGCAGCATCGAACAATGGCCCATATCAACACGCGCATTGCAGCCACTTGTCTGGCGCTTATGGGCGCGCTCTCGCTGAGCGCGCCGGTGTTCGCCGCAGACGCGCCGGCCGCTGCCGCCGCCACTGCCGACTCTCGCAGCACCGCCGCCGGCCACACCTTTACGCTGGCCGACGGCTTCAGCTTCAGCAGCCAGGGCGCCATGGTGCAGGCCAGGGCACCGGAGGGCGACACCACGATCAGCATCGTCGACGTCGAGGCCAAGACGGCCGAGGAAGCGCTGGCCAAGGGCTGGGCGCTCGCGCATCCGGACTTCAAACGCACGCTGCGCATCGCCACGCCGCGGCCGGCGCGCAATGGCTGGGAGGAGCAAAAGGTCTTCGATTACGAAACCTCGCCCAATGAGCGTGCCGTCGTGCAGGCGGTGGTGCGCCGTGCCGGCACGGCCTGGGTGGCCATTTTGATGGAAGGCAGCGAGGCCACCTTCGAGAAGCGCGGCTCGCCGATTGGCAAGATGCTGACCAGCCTGCGCCCCAAGGGCTATCAGCGCGAGAGCTTCGCCGGCCGCAAGCCGCATCCGCTCGACGCGACGCGGATCGCCGCCCTGAAGAAATTCCTGGCCGATGGTGCCAAGGCGCTGGATGTGCCCGGCGTGGGCTTCAGCCTGATCGATGGCAACCGCGTCGTCTATGAAGGCGGGGTGGGCGTGCGGGCGCTGGGCAAGCCCGAGCCGGTCGATGCCAACACCTTGTTCATGGCGGCCTCCAACACCAAGGCGATGACGACGGCCCTGCTGGCCCATGCGGTCGACGCCGGTAAGCTCGACTGGGAGCAGCCGGCGGTGCAGGCCTTCCCGGGCTTCAAGCTCGGCGACCCCGAGGTCACCAAACAGGTCAAGATCAAGCATCTGGTCTGTGCCTGCACGGGGCTGCCACGTCAGGATCTGGAGTGGCTGTTCGGCGACGGCCGCGCCGCCGCCACGACCACCTTCGACCAGCTCAGCCTGATGAAGCCGACCAGCCAGTTCGGCGAGGTCTTCCAGTACAGCAATCTGATGGTGGCCGCCGGCGGCTATATCGCCGCGGCTGCGCTGGCGCCCGGCCAGGACGTGGGCGTGGCCTATGACCGCCTGATGCGCGACAAGCTGTTTGCGCCGCTGGGCATGAACAGCACCACCTTTGACTTTGCCCGTGCGCTGGCCGGCAACCATGCGGAACCACATGGCGACGATCTGTCAGGCAAGACCCGTCGCGCCAGCATGGATCTGAACTACACCGTGGTGCCGGCGCGCCCGGCCGGCGCGGTATGGACCAGCCCGCATGACTTCAGCCGCTATGTGTTGATGGAGCTGGGCCGGGGCCGCACGCCCGAGGGTCAGGTCTTGATCTCCGAGAAGAACCTGCTGCAGCGCTATCAGCCGCAGATCATGGTCGGTGAGGATGTGCACTACGGCATGGGCCTGATGGTGGACCGCCACGAGGGCATCAACGTCGTCTACCACGGCGGCGACATGATCGGCTTTCACAGCAATATGTTCTGGCTGCCCGACTATGGCATTGGCGGCACCATCCTGACCAACTCCGATGCCGGCGTGCTGCTGCGCGGCCCCTTCCTGCGCAAGCTGCTGGAGCTGGTGTTCGACGGCAAGCCCGAGGCCGACGAGCGCCTGCGTCTGGCGGTGCAGAACCGCGCCGCCGAGGCCAAGAAGAACCGCGAACTGCTGACCCTGCCGGTGCCCAAGGGCGCGCTGTCGCTGCTGCAGCCGAACTACGTCAGCCCAGAACTTGGCCCGATCAAGGTGCGCCAGCAGGGCGGCAAGCTGAACTTCGCCTTCGAACACTGGAACAGCGAGATGGCGCTGCGCAAGGCCGAGGACGGCACGCTGTCCTTCGTGACCATTGCGCCCGGCATCGGTGGCGTGGAGTTCGTTGTTGGCCAGCCCGCTGCCGGCGCCGGCAAGGGCACGGCGCCGCTGATCCTGCGCGATGCCCAGCACGAGTACCAGTTCACGCCGGCCTGCGGCAGCTGGAAGCAGGACGACAAGGGCCTGTGGTCGGCGGCGGCCTGCGGCAAGAACTGAGGCGACGCCGCCGGACCATGGCTTTCGGGCAGCCAGCCCGGACGCCTGACAATGTGCAACGCCCGCAGCCCTGCGGGCGTTTGCTTTTGGAGCCGCCTCACATGTGGATCAATCCCGATGTTCTGCCTGCCTTTCTGGCCGCCGTGGCGGTGCTGATGCTGGTGCCAGGCCCCGATTTCTTCCTGATCACCAGCCAGGCGGCCACGCGCGGCGCCCGCTACGGCGCCGCCTGCGCGCTGGGCATAGGCGCAGCCGGCCTGCTGCAGACGACGCTGGTCGCGGCCGGCCTCGGTCATCTGATGGAAACCTGGCCCAGCATTGCCACGGCGGTGCGCTGGGCCGGTGCCGCCTATCTGGGCTGGATGGGCCTGTCGCTGCTGCGCCGCTGGTGGCGTGAACGGCGCCTGCCGGTTGAGGCGGTGGCGGGCCGCCCCGAGGTCCGCAGCGTCACGCAGATCTTCATGGCAGGGCTGCTGAACAATCTGCTCAACCCCAAGGCCCTGCTGTTCTTTTCGGTCTTCATCCCGCAGTTCGTCGATCCGGCCTTTGCCGCCGCACCGCTGCAGCTGGCCACGCTGGGACTGCTGCTGACGCTGCTGGCACTGCTGTTCAATCTGGCCGTGGCCCTGCTGTTCGCGCAGCTGAAGCAGCTGCGCCTGGGGCGCGGTGCGCTGTCGCGCCACGGCAATGGCCTGATCGGGGCTTTGTTCGTGTTGATCGCCGGCCGTTTGGCCTTGGCGCGTGCGAGCTGATCGGCACAGCCTGCCAAGAAGCGTGAATCAGGGCTTGACCCTGACGTAGCGTCAGGCCGCATCATCCGGTCCGAGTTGAGAACCACAGGAACGAATGAGCATGGACTACAGCGTGGGCGAACTGGCTCGGCGCAGCGGCTTGACGGTGCGCGCGCTGCACCACTACGAAGAACTCGGCCTCCTGCGCCCCTCGGGCCGCAGCGAGGCCGGCTACCGCCAGTACAACGAGGCCGATGTGCGGCGCCTGCACCGCCTGCTGGCCCTGCGCCAGACCGGCTTGGCGCTGAAGGACATTGGCCCTTTGCTCGACGGCGAGGACCCGCCGCTGCGCGAGGTGCTGGCCCAGCAGATCGGCCAGATCGAGGCGCAGATGGTTCGCCAGCGCGCCTTGCTGGACGCCCTGCAGCATGTGGCCAGGCGCGCTGACATGAGCGAAGCGGCCGAACCACCGCCCTTTGCGGCGGCGGGCAAGACGCTGATCGACCATCTGCTGTTCGCGATGTCGATGATGCGCATGCATGACAAATACCTCAGCGATGCCGATCGGCAATCGTTGGCGACGCTGAAGTCCGAGATGGGCGAGCAGCGGTTGAGCGATGCCGAAGCCGAATGGCCGCGATTGATAGCCCAGGCCCGCCAGGCGATGCAGGACGGCGTGCCGGCGCAGAGCCCCGAGGTGCAGGCGATCGCGCGCCGCTGGGTGGAACTGACCGAGGCCTTTGTCGGCAAGAACGAGGCCCTGCGTGCCAAGGTCAGCACCATGTACGCCAAGGAAGGCGAGCTGCAGCGCTATACCGGCGTCACGCCCGAGCTGATTGCCTACCTGCGAGAAGCGATGGCTGCCGTGCGAGCGCAGAAGCCCGGCACCGCGCCAGCAGCCTGAAGCCTCGACGCGCTGGTGCCCAGGAACCGACGAGAACAAGACACCATGAGTACAGAAAACCTGACGGCGCCCGAGCCGGTGGCGCCAAGCAAGGAGCAGGCCGCCGCCGCCCGTCGCGCCCTGTTTGCCAACGCCAATTTCCGCTGGCTGCTGGGCGGCGGCCTGCTGTCGATGCTGGGCGACCAGTTCACCTTGATTGCCATGCCCTGGCTGGTCTTGCAGCTGAGCCAGGATCCGCTGGTGCTGGGCACGGTGCTGGCGCTGGGCAGTCTGCCGCGGGCGCTGTTCATTCTGGTCGGCGGTGCCATCGTCGACCGCTATTCGTCCAAGGCCGTGCTGATGCTGACCAAGCTGGTCAACGGCGCCTTGCTGGCGACACTCGCGGCGCTGGTCTGGACCGGCACGGTCAGCCTGCCGCTGGTCTACGCCATCAGCCTGGCCATCGGGCTGGCGACCGCCTTCAGCTACCCGGCCGGCAGCTCCATCCTGCCCCAGGTCTTGCCCAAGGACGGCCTGCAGATGGCCAATGGTGTTTTGATGGGCATGCGCCAGCTCTCGGTGCTGCTCGGCCCGGTGCTGGCCGGCCTGCTGATCGCCGGTCTGGGCGCTGACCCGGCCTTGCGCGAGGCGGCGGCGGGCGCCGATCGGCATGGTCTGGCGCTGGCCTTTGGCTTTGACGCGCTGAGCTTTCTGATCTCCAGCTGGACGCTGGCCCAGGTGCGCCTGCTGGCGAGCGAGCCGGGCGACGAAGCCAGGCAGCCAGTGCTGCAGTCGATTGCCGAGGCGATGCGCTGGTGCTGGCGCGATGTCGAGCTGCGCACGCTGTGCCTGTACTTCGCCGCGGTGTCCTTTTTCGTCGTCGGCCCCATCCAGGTGGCGCTGCCGGTGCTGGCCAAGACGCAGCTGCCCGATGGGGCGGCGGCTTTGGGCCTGATGTTCACCGTGCACGGCCTGGGCAGCCTGGTCGGCATGGGCATTGCTGGCGCCAAGCCGCACTGGCGCTTGTCCAGCCTGGGCGCGACGATTCTGTTGATCGATACGATTGCCGCCCTGGTCTTCATGCCTTTCGGCCACATCCACGCCAGCTGGCAGGGCGCCGCCTTGCTGCTGCCATTGGGGGCGCTGGCTGGCACGGTGCAGGTGGCCGTGTTCAGCTGGATGCAGCGCCGCGTACCGGCCGCGATGATGGGCCGCGCGATGAGCCTCTTCATGTTCATCTTCATGGGCCTGGCGCCCTTGGCCTCGGCTGCGGCGGGGGCTGCATTGCGGGTGCTGAGCCCGGCTGATCTGTTCACTGCCAGCGGGCTGGCGCTGTTGCTGATCGTGGCCTTTGGCGCGGTGATGACGCCGATTCGGCGGATTGCGTTTGCTTGATGGGATCGCGCAGCTACACGCTGATGCGTTTGCGGCTTGGGTGAGAGCCCGCCGGGATTCCGCCCTTGTCGTTGCTTGAGCAGCTACTCGCTGAGAGGCTTGCTGTTTGGGAGAGAGCCCGCCGGGTTGTCGCCCCGGCAGGGCGAGTAACTTTCTTCTGCTGGCTCAGAAGAAAGTCACCAAAGAAGAACGCCTGAACGTGCGACTTTACTGAGCGAGTTGCTCGCTTGCGCTCGAACCGAGGTAGCGACACAAGGGGCAGCTGATCACCGCTAGACGGCTCAACGGTCGGTTCGGCATGCTGGTCTCTGGCAGAACAGCCAACGGCCACGGCGTTGGGCCATCAGATGTCTTCGGCTGTTTGGGCATTCGGTCTTCTTCCAGAGCCCAGCATGCCGAACCAGCGGTGTAGCCGTTTGGCGGTGATCAGCTGCCCCTTCGTGCCTGAGCTTGCCCCGAGCGTCAGCGAGCGTGCCGCTCGGTCAAGTCGCACGTTTGCATTTCGGGCTCTCTTCTTTGGTGACTTTCTTCTGAGCCAGCAGAAGAAAACGAAGTTTCGGCGAAGCCAAAGTTACCCGCCGGCCGGGGCGGAATCCCGGCGGGCTCTCACTCAGCCAGCAATCCTCTCAGCGAGTAGCTGCTCAACGCAAGAACACAAAACGCTAAACGCTAAACGCCAAGCTCTCACCCCGCCGCCAACCACGTTGCCAACTCCGCCGCCGACCTCACCCCCAACTTCGCAAAAACGCGCGCCCGGTGGACCTCGACCGTGCGGACAGAAACATGCAGCTCGTCGGCGATGACCTTGTTTAGCTTGCCGGCGGCCACCCGCTGCATCACCTCGCGTTCGCGCTCGGTCAGGCTGGCCAGGCGGGCCTCGCGTTCGGCGGCCTGGGCGCCTTCGGCCTGCATCGCGGTGGCCACGGCCAGAGCCTGCTCAAGGCGGTCAACCAGGGCGTTATCGCTGTAGGGCTTCTCGAGGAAATCGAAAGCGCCTTTCTTCAAGGCGTCAACAACCATGGGGATGTCGCCATGGCCGGTCAGGAAGAGCACCGGGTTCTTCAGCTGGCGCTCGATCAGCTCATCGTGCAGGCGGGTGCCTGACATCGGCTCCATGCGGATGTCGAGCAGGAACACGCCCAAGGGTGGCCGCGGGCTGGCGTCCAGCATCTGCAGCAGCGCCGGGCCGCCGTCGAAGCAGCGCACCTGCAGGCCGCGCGAGCCGAGCAGGAAGGCCAGGGCATCGCGCACGCCGGCGTCGTCGTCAACGAGATAGATGGTGGCGGTCTCGGTCATGGCATCGCGGTTCAGGATTCACCCAGCGCATCTTCGCTGTTTTGCGCGCGCTCGCCGGCCGGCAGGCTGAAGCTGAAACTGGCGCCGCCGCCGGAGGCCTCCTGCGCATCGAGCACACCGTGGTGGGCTTCGACGATGGAACGGCAGATCGCCAGGCCCATGCCCATGCCCTCGGCCTTGGTCGAGAAGAAGGGCGCACACAGCGCCTCGACGCTGCGGCCGCCCAGGCCCGGGCCGGTGTCCTGCACGGTGATGCGCACAAAGCGAGCCTCCGGGGCGCCAACCAGCTGCGTGCTCAGCTCGATCAGCCGCGCGCCGTCCTGCTGCTGCAAGGCATCGGCGGCATTGCGAACCAGATTGATCACCACCTGCTCGATCAGCACCGCATCGGCGATGACCACCGGCAGGGTGGGCGCCAGCCGCAGGCGCAGCTCGATCTGGCGCCGGCGCAACTCCTTGTCCATCAGGGCCAGCGCGGCGCGTATCACTGCGTGCAGATCACAGCGCTCGTGCTGCGGCTCGCGGCGGCTGAGGAACTCGCGGATGCGTTGCACGACACGGCCGGCCTGCGCGGCGTGTTCGCCCAGTCGCTGCAGCGCGCCGCGCACCGGCGCGTCGTCAATGCCCAGCCGGGCCAGCGAGTTGATGATGCCGGCGTTGTAGCTGGCGATGGCTGTCAGCGGCTGGTTCAGCTCATGGGCCAGCGTTGACGCGACCTCGCCCAGCATGGTCAGCCGGGCGTTGTGCGCCAGGGTTTCAATCTGGCGACGTTCGCGCTCTTCGAGCCGCTTGCGCGCGGTGATGTCGATGATGGAGCCCATCCAGCCGATCTGGCGGCCGCTGGCATCGACCAGCGGGGACTCGAACACCATCACGTCGAGCAGCTGGCCATCGTTGCGCCGCCAGCGCGCCTCATAGCCCTCGCGTGGCGCGTGGCCGGCGAGGTTGCGGCGGTTGCGTTGCATGGTTTCTTCGAGCTGGTCCGGCGGCCAGTAGGGCATGGGCGGGCGCAGTCCAATCAAGGCCTCGGCGCTCAGGCCGACCATGTCGCAAAAGGTGCGGTTCACATAGAGCAGCCGACCTTCGGCGTCGCGGGCGCGCAGTGCCACCAGGGCGGAATCCTCCATCGCGCGGCGCCAGGCCGCCTCGGTGCGCCAGGCGGCTTCGGCGCGCGAGACCTGGCGCATCTGCCGGCGCAACAGCCAGCTGGCCACGCCGATCAGCGGCACGAAGCCGGCCATCAGCACCAGGGCCAGCGGGCGCACCGTGGGGCCCAGGGGCTCGCGCAGCGTCAGCTCCAGCGCCGCATCGCTGAGCGCGTTCTCGGTCAAGGGGCCGGCGCGTAAGGGGCCGGGCAGGCTGACGCGGTAGCTCAGCCGTTCCGGCCCGCCGGCGGCACGCATCGGACCGTCGGTGCTGGAGGCGATCACCTGATCGGCGCTGTCGACCAGCTGCACGTCGTATTTGCGTGCCAGCCACCAGGGCACGCCGCGCTTGAGCAGCAGGGCCGGCGAGTAGCGCACCACCAGCGTGCCCTCGGCGCCGCGTTCGCCGACCGGCGTGACCAGGTGCAGCGACAGGCCTTCCTCCTTGGCCGTCAGCGCGCCCGGTTCAGGCAGCTGGGCGAGCACACGGTTGCGGGCGTCGAGCCAGGTGACCGACAGCCACAGCCGGCGCAGCCCGGCGTTGACGGCGTTGCTCTCGGCCAGTGCGGCGCGGCCCGGCGCGGCGCCGGCCAGGGCTTGGGCCAGCTCGCGCAGCTGCATCGCCTCGTCGCTGAGCCGGGCGCGCAGCTGGGCCTCGGCGGAGAGGGCATCGGAGATCAGCGTCTGGCGCTGCAGCTCGCGTTCCTCGGCCTCGTTGGCGCGCACCCAGGCCAGCACCCCGGCCACGAAAGCCAGGGAGAGCAGCAACGGCAGCGCCCACAGTGCCGCCTGCCAGCGACCGCGGGGCAGGGCGGCGTCGGGGGGCGGCGGGGCGATGGCGGGCATGGCGTCAAAGTCTACGGCTGGCCCCTGGCCTTGCCCGAACCGGCCGCGCCGAAATGTGGAACTCCACAACTACCGCAGCCGGGGCGCGCTCCGCACAATCGAGACACACAAGATCGGTCGCGCTTGTCCTGCGTGGCCAATAGCCTGGAGACAGACATGAGCCGCTTCCTCACCACCGCCCTGCTGCGCCGCAGTGTTCTGATTGCCGCCACCGCAGCCGCCGCCACGCTGGCATTGCCGACGCTGGCACAGACCCCCATCGTCATCAAGTTCAGCCATGTGGTCGCGCCCGACACGCCCAAGGGCAAGGGTGCGCAGCGCTTCAAGGAGCTGGCCGAGCAGCGCACCGGCGGCAAGGTCAAGATCGAGCTCTATCCGAACAGCCAGCTCTACAAGGATAAGGAAGAGCTGGAGGCGCTGCAGCTGGGCTCGGTGCAGATGCTGGCGCCTTCGCTGGCCAAGTTCGGCCCGCTGGGCGTGAAGGAATTCGAGGTCTTTGACCTGCCCTTCATCTTCAAGGATACCGATGCCTTCCGCGCGGTGACCGATGGGGCCGTGGGCGCCGATCTGTTCAAGAAGCTGGAGCCCAAGGGCATCAAGGGCCTGGCCTACTGGGACAACGGCTTCCACATCATGAGTGCCAACAAGCCGCTACACAATGTGGCGGACTTCAAGGGCATGAAGATGCGCATCCAATCCAGCAAGGTGCTGGACGCGCAGATGCGCGCCCTGGGCGCCATTCCGCAGGTGATGGCCTTCAGCGAGCTCTACCAGGCGCTGCAATCCGGCGTGGTGGATGGCACCGAGGGCGTGGCCTCGAACTTCTACACCCAGCGCATCTTTGAGGTGCAGAAGCACATCACGCTGTCCAACCACGGCCACCTGGCCTATGCGGTGATCGTCAACAAGAAGTTCTGGGACGGTCTGCCGGCCGACATCCGCACGCAGCTCGAAGGTGCGATGAAGGATGCCAGCACCTATGCCAACGCCATCGCCAGCACCGAGAACGCAGCGGCGCTGCAAGGCATCAAGGCCAGCGGCAAGTCGACCATCTACATGCCCACGGCGGCCGAGTTGGCCGAGTGGAAGAAGGCGCTGATGCCGGTGCACAAGGAAATGGAATCGCGCGTGGGCAAGGCCACCGTCGAGGCGGTCTACAAGGCGGCGGGATTCTCAGCAAAGTAATAACGGCCCGCCCCGACCGGCTGTGCCGGCCCCTCCCTGATGGTCTGGGTGTCCGGGGCGCAGCCGGCTGACTGGCAAAGCCACATCCGCGGCTGCTGCTGGATGGGCGCGTCGCTGCGCTCGTTTGCGAAACGTCCTCTCGTTCTCGAGGAATAGCTATGTTGAATCGAATCCTCAACCACATCGAGGAATGGCTGATCGCCTTCCTGATTGGCGCGGCCACGCTGGTGATCTTTGCCGCCGTGGTGCATCGCTACCTGTCCGGCGTGCCGGTGATCCAGGACTACACGGTGCGCATCAATATGAGTTGGGCGCAGGAGCTCTGCATCTTCATGTTCGTCTGGATGGCCAAGTTCGGCGCGGCCTATGGCGTGCGCACCGGCATCCATGTCGGCGTCGATGTGGTGCTGCGCAAGTTGGCAGGCCGGCCTTACACGGCGCTGGTGGTGTTTGGCCTGCTGTCCGGAGCGCTGTTCACCGGCACCGTGGCGGCGCTGGGCGCCAACTTCGTCTGGCATATGTCCGAGACCGACCAGACCTCGGCCGATCTGGAGATCCCGATGTGGTGGGTCTATCTCTGCGTGCCGCTGGGCTCCTCGCTGATGTGCTTCCGCTTCCTGCAAGTGGCCTGGAGCTTCTTCCAGACCGGCGAGCTGCCGCACCACGATCATGCCCATGTGGAAGGCGTCGAAGACGATGTGCTGGAAGAGGCCTTTGCCGGCAGCGGCTCGGGCAACAAGATCAACAAGGCCTGAGGAGCGCGACGTCATGAATGCTTCCATCATCTTTGTCCTGCTGATCGTGCTGATGCTGACCGGCATGCCGATCAGCATTTCGCTGGGCCTGACCGTCCTGACCTTCCTCTTCACGATGACCGAGGTGCCGGTCCAGTCGGTGGCGCTGAAGCTGTTCACCGGCATCGAGAAGTTCGAGATCATGGCGATCCCCTTCTTCATCCTGGCCGGCAACTTCCTGACCCATGGCGGCGTGGCGCGGCGGATGATCCGCTTCGCCTCGGCCATGATCGGCCACTGGCATGGCGGCCTCGGCCTGGCCGGCGTGATGGCCTGCGCGCTGTTCGCGGCGGTGTCGGGTTCCTCGCCGGCCACCGTGGTGGCGATCGGTTCGGTGATCCTGCCGGCCATGGTCAAGCAGGGCTTTCCGAACAAGTTCGGCGCCGGCATCCTGACCACCTCGGGCTCGCTGGGCATCCTGATTCCGCCCTCGATCGCGATGGTGATGTACTCGGTGTCGACCAATACCTCGGTCGGCGCGATGTTCATCGCGGGCGTCGTGCCTGGCCTGATGCTGGCGGCCTGCCTGGGCTTCACCACCTGGTTCATCGCTCGCAAGAACAATTACCCGCGTCTGCCCAAGGCCAGCTGGGGCGAGCGCTGGACGGCCTTCCGTGAAAGCATCTGGGGCCTGCTGCTGATCGTCGTCGTCATGGGCGGGATCTACAGCGGCATCTTCACGCCGACCGAGGCCGCCGCGATGGCCGCCGTCTATGCCTTTGTCGTTGCCGTCTTCATCTACAAGGACCTCGACCTCAAGCGCATCCCCAAGGTGTTGCTGGACTCGGCCAGCATGAGCGCGATGCTGCTCTACATCATCACCAACGCGGTGCTGTTCAGCTTCTTGATGACCAGCGAAAACATCCCGCAGGCGATGGCCGACTGGATGATCAACCAGGGCTTCGGTCCGGTGGCCTTCCTGCTGGTCGTCAACGTGCTGTTGCTGCTGGCTGGCAATGTGATGGAGCCTTCGTCGATCATCCTGATCCTGGCCCCCATCCTGTTCCCTGTGGCGATCAAGCTGGGCATCGACCCGATCCACTTCGGCATCCTGATCGTTGTGAACATGGAGGTCGGCATGTGCCACCCGCCGGTGGGCCTGAACCTCTACGTCGCCTCGGGCATCACCAAGATGGGCATCAGCGAACTGACCGTGGCCGTCTGGCCCTGGCTCTTGACGATGCTGATCTTCCTCGGCGTCGTGACCTACGTGCCCAGCATCTCGCTGTGGCTGCCGCATCTGCTGATGAAGTGAGGCGGGCGCGACCTTCGTGAAAACCGGCCCCTGGGCCGGTTTCTTCTTTGCGTGACTGTCTGGCTTGCGCACACTGGCATCAAGCCATGCATAAAGCGCCTGATGGGGCTGCCCCGGCGCTGTCGATAATGGCCCGGACCCGCAAAGGAGCGGGCTGAGCACGGTCCGGATCGAAGGCAAAGATGAAGCTGCTGGTACTGGGAGGCTATGGGAATTTCGGTGCACGGATCTGCCGTGCGCTGGCGGCGGAACTGGGCCCCTCGTTGCTGGTCGGCGGACGCGATGCCGCGCGGGCCGAGGCCTTCGCCACAAGCCTGGGCCACGGTGCGCAAGGCCTGGCCATCGACCACAGCCAGCCCGGACTGGATCAGCGCCTGCGCCAGGCCGGTGTGGGCCTGCTGATCCACACCGCCGGACCCTTTCAGGCCCAGGGCTATGCGGTGGCCGAGGCGGCGGCAGCGGCGGGCGCGCACTACATCGATCTGGCCGATGGCCGCCGCTTCGTCTGCGATTTCGGCCCGGCGCTGGAGGCGCGTTTCCGCGCCGCGGGACGGGTGGCGATCAGTGGCGCGAGCACGGTGCCGGCACTGTCCAGCGCCGTCGTCGACGCGCTGAGCGCGGGCTGGCAGCGGCTTGACGAGATCGACATCTGCATCGCTCCGGCGCAGAGTGCGCCCCGCGGCGAGGCCACGCTGGCGGCGGTGCTGAGCTACTGCGGCGCGCCGATACGCGTCTGGCGGGGCGGGCGCTGGGTCGAGCTGCCGGGCTGGGCGGCGCCAGCGCCGGTGCACTTCCAGCGCCTGCGCCCGCGCCTGGGTGCGCTGTGTGACATCCCCGATCTGGAACTGCTGCCCGCCCACTACGCTGGCGTGCAAACGGTGATGTTCCGCGCGGCGCTGGAAGTGCCGCTGTCACAGCGCGCCTTCGCCTGGCTGGCGGCGCTGCGCCGCGCCGGGTTGCTGCGCCGGCCCGAGCGCCTGGCGCGCCTGCTGCATCGCGGCGCTCCGCTGTTTGACGCAATGGGCTCGGCGCTGGGTGGCATGGTGCTGCGCGTGCGGGGGCAGGACGCCCGCGGCGCGCCGGCCGCGCGGGCCTGGCACATCGCCGCCGACGACGATCACGGCCCCGAGATCCCCTGCATGGCGGCCATCCTGCTGGCGCGCAAGCTCTGGCGTGGTGAGCCCCTGCCGGCCGGTGCGCGGGCCTGTACCAGCCTGCTGCGCCTTGACGAGTTCGCGCCGGAATTCCGGCGCTGGGGCATGGTCTGCGACATCGTTGACGAAGCCATCGAGGGCAGCCGATGAGCGCATCCTCCCTGCAGGTGCTGCGGCTGAGCCTGGTCGCCGTCTGGTTGTTCACGGCTGCCTTCAGTCTTATCGAGCTGCGCAGTCAGAGCGCGGCGCTGCTGCTGCAGGCCGGCGTTGGCGATGCCGGCTGGCGCGACGCGCTGGTCATCGCTGGCGCGCTGCTCGACCTGGTCCTGGGCCTGGCCCTCTGGCTGCGGCCGGGGCGGCCGAGCTACGTCGCGGCGGGCGCTGGCCTGCTGCTGATGACGCTGGTCGCCAGCCTGATGCTGCCCGCCTTGTGGCTGCATCCGCTGGGCCCGCTGCTGAAGAACCTGCCCATCGCCGCCGTGCTCTGGGTGCTGTGGCGGGAGACACCGGCATGAACAGTTATCTGCTGCTGAAATGGCTGCACGTGCTGTCCAGCGTGCTGCTGGTCGGCACCGGCTTTGGCTCGGCCTTTTACTTCTTCTTTGCCCAGCGCTCGGGCAGCCTGGCGGTGCAGGCGGCGGTCAATCGGCTGGTGGTGCGGGCGGACTGGTGGTTCACCACGCCAACGGTGCTCCTGCAGCCGGCGACCGGCTTGCTGATGGCCCAGCAGGCCGGCTGGGACTGGTGGCAAACGCCCTGGCTGCGCTGGAGCCTCGCGCTCTACCTGCTGGCCGGTGCCTGCTGGCTGCCGGTGGTCTGGCTGCAGATTCAGATGGCCCGGCTGGCCAGCGAGGCACTCGCGCGCGATCAGCCCTTGCCGCCGCGCTATGGTGTCTATCTGCGCTGCTGGACGCTGCTGGGCTTTCCCGCCTTTGCCGCGATGCTGGTGATTTACTACCTGATGCTGGCCAAGCCGGCGCTTTGACTGGAAACCAAGGAATGTCCACCCACACCGCCACCATCGTCTGGCAGCGCCAGGATCAAGTCTTTACCGACCGGCGCTACAGCCGCGCCCACCGCTGGCAGTTCGATGGCGGGCAGGATGTGCTGGCGTCGAGCTCGCCGCATGTGGTGCGGCTGCCGTTTTCCGATCCGGCCGGCATTGACCCTGAGGAGGCGTTTGTGGCCGGCCTGTCGAGCTGTCACATGCTGTGGCTGCTGGACATTGCCGCCGGCCAGGGCTGGCGCATCGACAGCTACCGTGACGCCGCCGAGGGCCATATGGCCAAGAACGCCGACGGCCGGCTGTGGATGGCCGAGGTGGTGTTGAAGCCGCATCTGGTCTTCAGCGGCGAGCGCCGGCCTGATGATGTGGCGGTGGCGCTCCTGCACGAGCAGGCCCATCACGAGTGCTACCTGGCCAATTCCGTGCGCAGCGCGGTTCGGGTGCAGGGCAGCTGGGCCTGGGCGGGCGCATGAGCCAGGGCGACACCACACCGCAGATCCTCGACAGCGCCGACTATCAGGCGCAGATGCAGGCCTTGTTCGATGCGATCAAGCCGCGCCTGCTGGCGCTGTGGCCGGGGGCGCGCGTTGAGCATGTCGGCTCGTCAGCGGTGCCGGGCGCCGCATCCAAGGGCGATCTGGACATCTGCATGGCGGTTGACGCCGCGGCGCACGCGGCGGCTGTAGAGGCGCTGAAGGCGGCCGGCTACGCCGAGAAGGCCGACACGCTGCGCACGCCGGCGCTGTGCATGCTGGAGTGGCATGAGGCCGGCAGCGAGCATGCGGTGCAGCTGATCGCGGCCGGCTCGGAGTTCGAAGACTTCATCGCCTTTCGCGAGCTGCTGTGCCGCAGGCCCGATCTGGTCGAGCGCTACAACGCCTTGAAGCGCGAGATGGCGCCGGCCGGCATGGACGCCTACCGGGCCGCCAAGGCGGCTTTCATCGAGCAGGCGCTGGCGGCTGAACCACCGGCCTGATCGACCTAAGCGGCCTCAGGCCGCCAGATCAAAGACCAGCACCTCGGCCTGTTCGCCACCGTTGATGCGCAGCTGCGTTTCGTCACGCAGCTGCAGCGCGTCGCCGCCCTTGAGCGTCTGGCCATTCACCTGCAGCTGGCCGCGCACCAGATGCACATAGGCCAGGCGGCCCGGGGCCAGCGCCAGTTCGGCGCTTTCGCTGCCGTCAAACAGACCGGCGTGCAGGCGGCTGGCCGCATTGATGCGTACCGAGCCCTCGGCGCCATCGGGCGAGGCGATCAGGCGCAGCCGGCCGCGCTTCTCTTCGGCGGCGAAATGCTTCTGCTCATAGCCGGGCACGACGCCGCGCTGATCCGGCTGGATCCAGATCTGCAGGAAATGCGTGGTCTGTTCGGGCGCATGGTTGTACTCGCTGTGCATCACGCCGGTGCCGGCGCTCATGCGCTGTACATCGCCGGGGCGGATCACGCCGCTGCCCTGAGTGTGCCCGTTGCCCATGGAGTCCTTGTGGGCCAGCTCGCCTTCCAGCACATAGCTGATGATTTCCATATCGCGATGGCCATGGGTGCCGAAGCCGGTGCCCGGCGCGATGCGGTCTTCGTTGATGACGCGCAGGGCGCCAAAGCCCATCCGGAGTGGGTCGTAATAGTCGGCAAAGGAAAAGCTGTGGAAGCTCTTCAGCCAGCCATGGTCGGCATAGCCGCGGTCACAAGATTTGATCAGTTCAAGCATGGTGTTCTCCCGTGCTTTCACTGTAGGCAGTGCGGGGCGGCTGGCCGTCAAAGCAGCTTGAAGCCAGCGTTCAAATAAGATGAAGCCATGTCTCCCGCCGATAAACGCCGCGTCCTGACGCCCGAAGCCCTGTCCATGATGGACAGCATTGCCCGCGCCGGCAGCTTTGCCGCTGCCGCCCGCGAGATGGGCAAGGTGCCCTCGGCACTGACTTATAGCGTGCGCCAGCTGGAAGAGGCGCTCGATGTGCTCTTGTTCGACCGCAGCTCGCGCCAGGCGGTGCTGACGGCGGCCGGCGAGGAACTGCTGGCCGAGGGTCGCCGCCTGCTGCAGGAGATGGACGCGGTGGCCAACCGCGTGCGCCGCATTGCCACCGGCTGGGAAAGCGAGCTGACGATTGCCATCGACGATGCCATCGCCCGCCGCGCCGTATTCGATCTGATGGAGGCCTTCTACGCCCAGGGCGCCCGCGACGAGGGCCGTGCGCCGCCAACACGGCTGAAGCTGCGCACCGAGGTGATGGAAGGCACCTGGGAGGCGCTGCTGTCCGGGCAGGCCGATCTGGCCATCGGCACCTCGGCCCAGCTGCCCAGTGCCGCCGTCGCCTGCGATCTGCTCGGCGAGATGGAGATGATTCTGTGCGTGGCGCCCCATCACCCGCTGGCAGCGGTGGAGGGGCCCTTGTCGGTGGCGCAGATCGCCGAGCACCGCATCATCACCGTGGCCGACACCGCCCGCACCCGCGAGCCGCGCACCGTCGGCGTCATGCCGGGCCAGGAGGTGCTAACGATGCCCTCGATGGCCGCCAAGCTCGAAGCGCTGCTGCGTGGCCTGGGCTGCGGCTCGCTGCCGGTGTCCATGGTGCGCCGGCATATCGAGGCCGGCCGCCTGGTGCACAAGCCGATCCAGCAGGAACGGCGCATCTTCCCCTTGCACTACGCCTGGCGCCAGACCGGGCATCCGCCGGCCAAGGCGCTGGCCTGGTGGCTGGGTCAGCTGCAAAGCGCGACGACGCGGCGTGCGCTGCTGGAGCAGCACGAGGGCCTGCTGCTCTGACTCGCCCCTGCCGGGCGGTCTTTCGTCACAGCTGTCGCACCAAAGGATACAAATTCCCTCTGTTTGGGGGAATGGCGACGTCGCGCTGCGCGGGCATAGTGCCGGGCCAAGAGGTAGCGCTGCGCTGCCCGACCGTCAAAGACCAGCCATGAAATTTCGTTCCCTTGCTCTTGCCCTCTCTAGCGCCCTGGTCAGCCTGGCCCAGGCGGCCACGCCCAGCCACTTCTACACGCTCGATGGCACGCTGAACGACAGCCTGGGTGGCCCGGCGCTGACCGCACTGGGCGGCAGCCTTGGCACCAGCGACTACGCATTTGCCGCCAACCAGGGCCTGACGCTGGCCGGCGTGCTGGGCGACAGCTACAGCATCGATATGCGCTTCGAGCTGGGGGCCTTGGGCGGCTACCAGAAGCTGGTCGATTTCAAGGCCGGCGCCGTTGATGCCGGTTTCTACGCCCATGGCGCCGAGCTGAATTTCTATCCGGTTGCCAACACCGGCAATGTGCTGGCCTCGGGCCAGTGGGCGCGCCTGACCCTGACCCGCGACGCGGCCACGCAGACCTTCTCCAGCTATCTGAAAGGCGTGCTGCAGTTCAGCTTTGTGGACAGCGGCAATCTGGCCAGCTTCAATGGCAGCGGCCAGCTCGCCCGCTTCTTCATCGATGACCTGGCCACCAGCAGCCGCGAGGCCGGCGCCGGCCGTGTCGACTACATCGCCACCTATGACCACGCGCTGAGCGCCGCCGAGGTCTCGGCCGTGCCCGAACCCGGCAGCGCTGCGCTGCTGCTGGCCGGCCTGGGCCTGGTGGCCGCCAGCGGCCTGCGTCGTCGCCGCGACTGAGCGGCTTGCGCAAGCGGTGCTACAGGCGCAGCGCCTAAGATGCCAAGGCCGCCCGTTCATCGGGGCGGCCTTTTGCTTTTTTGCGTCCCTGTTTGCGCCCCTGCTTGCGCCATGCCCGTTTCCAGCCCCTCGCCGTCGCTCGCCAGTCCGTCCACGCCGCCTTATCGAGGCCGCTTTGCCCCATCGCCCACCGGCCTGCTGCACGCCGGCTCGCTGGTCGCGGCGCTGGCCAGCTGGCTCGATGCGCGGGCGCATGGCGGGCAATGGCTGGTGCGCATCGAAGACCACGACCTGGGCCGCTGCCTGCCCGGCGCCGGCGAGCAGATCCTGGCCCAGCTGGCGCGGGTCGGCCTGGTGCCGGACGAGCCGCCGGTCTGGCAGTCGCAGCGCGGCACGCTGTATGAAGCGGCGCTGCAGCGCCTGATCGAGGCCGGTTGGGCCTATGGCTGCACCTGTTCGCGCAAGGACATCGCGGCCGCGGTGGCTGCGGCCGGCGGGCAGCGCGAGCGCCATGGCGAGCTGGTCTATCCGGGCACCTGCCGGCCCTCGCGCGGCGGGCTGCAGGGCCGGCCCGCGCGGGCCTGGCGCCTGCTCAGCACCGACGATCTGGCCGGTACGCAGGATTTGATGCTGGCCTGGCGTGACCGCCGCCTGGGGCTGCAGACACAGACGCTGAACGTCGAGGTGGGCGACTTCGTGCTGCGCCGCGCCGACGGGCTGTGGGCCTATCAGCTGGCCGTCGTCGTCGACGATGCGGCGCAGGGCATCAGCGATGTGGTGCGCGGCGAAGACCTGGCCGACAACACGCCGCGCCAGCTGCGCCTGCAGCAGCTGCTGGGCCTGCCGGTGCCGCGCTATCTGCACACGCCGCTGGTGCTGGCGGCCGATGGCCAGAAGCTGTCCAAGCAGAACGGCGCGACCCCCTTGCCACTCGACGAGCCGCTGCAGGCGCTGCGCCTGGCCGGCGAGCGCCTGGGGCTGCGCATCGAGGCCGGCACCGTGGCGGACTGGCTGGCTGCCGCGGTGGCCGCCTGGGCTGCCGGCCCTTTGATGGCATGATGCCGGCCTGAAATTTCATTAGCGAGGAATCCCCATGATCACCACCGACAGCGGCCTGCAGTACGAAGACACCGTGGTGGGCGAAGGCGCCGTGGCGCGCGCCGGCCAGGACGTCAGCGTCCACTACACCGGCTGGCTCTACAGCAAGAACAGCGCCGGCGACTGGGTCAAGGGGGCCAAGTTTGACTCCAGCCGCGACCGCCATGAGCCCTTCGAATTCGAACTCGACGGCGGCATGGTCATCCGCGGCTGGGACGAAGGTGTGCAGGGCATGAAGATCGGCGGCACCCGTGTGCTGGTGATCCCGCCGCAGCTGGGCTATGGCGCTCGCGGCGCCGGCAGCGACATCCCGCCGAATTCGACGCTGATGTTCGAGGTGCAGCTCCTGTCCGCGCGCGGTGGCGAGGAGCCGCTGGCGCTGGACTTGCAGACCCTGCCCAGCGGCCTGCAGCTGCAGGACACGGTGCTTGGCGATGGCGCCGTGGCGGCGGCCGGTCAGGACGTCACCGTTCACTACACCGGCTGGCTCTACAAGGACGGCCAACGCGGCAAGAAGTTCGACTCCAGCAAGAGCCGCGGCCAGCCCTTCGGCTTCGAGCTGGGCGGTGGCCGGGTGATCCGCGGCTGGGACGAGGGCGTGCAGGGCATGAAGGTCGGCGGCACGCGCTGGCTGGTGATCCCGGCCGAGCTGGGCTATGGGCAACGCGGGGCCGGCGGCGTGATTCCTCCGGGCGCCACGCTGATTTTTGAAGTCGACCTGCTGGCGGTCAGCGGCGGCGATGAGGCGGTCGAACTGGACCTGCAGACGACGGCCAGCGGCCTGCAGTACCAGGATGTGGTGGTCGGCGATGGCGCCGTGGCCCAGCCCGGCAAGCGCGTCACCGTGCACTACACCGGCTGGCTGTTCCGCAACGGCCTGCGCGGCAAGAAGTTCGATTCCAGCAAGGACCGCGGCGACCCGTTCCGCTTCCATCTCGACCACGGCCAGGTCATCCCCGGCTGGGACGAGGGCGTGCAGGGCATGAAGGTGGGTGGCCGGCGCATGCTGGTCATTCCCTCGGAGCTGGGCTATGGGGCGCAAGGCGCCGGTGGCGTGATTCCGCCGAACGCCACGCTGCTGTTCGAGGTCGAGCTGCTGGCGGTCTGATCTTTTGTCTTGAGCACGGCCTGCGTTGCGCGCAGCCGACGGGGCCGGGTGCCATGCGCCGCGGCCCCGTTTCTTTTGCCGGCGACGGGCTTAGCATGGCCTGACCCCCGCTCGCGAAAGCCGCCATGAATCTGCTCGACCTGGATCATCTGCTGCGCTACTGGACCGCCGAGCAATGGCAGGCCAATGTGCTGATGCTCTTGCACCTCTTGGGCGCCACGGCGCTGGGGCTGATCCTCGGTTACGAGCGGGCCTATCACGGCCGCGCCGCCGGCATGCGCACCTATGCACTGGTCTGCGTGGCCTCGACCGGCGTCGTCATCCTGCTGGCCTACCCGCAGCAGTGGTACGGCGGCCATGCGGCCGGCGGTGTGGCGCCGCTGATCGCCGATCCAACGCGGGTGATCCAGGGCGTGGTCACCGGCATCGGTTTTCTGTGCGCCGGCGTGATCATGCGCGAGGGCATGAACATCAGCGGGCTGACGACGGCGGCCTCGCTGTGGTCGGCCTCGGCCATCGGCATCCTGCTCGGCATGGGTTTTTATTTCGCCGCCATCATGCTCACCGTGCTGTGCGCCAGCCTGATGATGTGGGGCGCCAAGCTGGAGGCCTATCTGCCGTCTCACCCGGCCATCTCGGTGATGATTCGCGGCGTGCCGCAGCGCCATTTTCAGCAGGCCGAGCTGGCCGCCTTCACCGAGCAGCTGGGCTATCGCTTCGCCCCCGGCTCGCTGGCGATCGAGCATGCCGGCCAGCATGAGGAATGGCGCTTCGTCTGCACCGCCAAGCACAATTACGGCCCCGAAACGCTGACGCGTTTCTCCAGCCGCCTGCATGATTTGCCCGGGGTGGCGGAATATCGCGTCACCCATGCCCGCAACTGATGCCATCGTTCTCGCTGATTCTTCTTGCCACGCTCGCGCTGCTGCCACCCTCGCTGCTGGCCGCCACCCTGCCTGAGGCGCCCGCCGAACACTACGAGCTGCAGCTGCGCCCCGACTTCGATGCGCAGACCCTGCACGGCCAGGCCCGCCTGCGCTGGCCGGCCAGCCGCGTGGCGGTCGATCAGCTCTGGCTCAATGCGCCGCATTTGCAATTGCTCGGCGCTCGCCTCGCCGGGCAAGACCTGACCCCGGCGCAGATCGTGCGCGAGGCCGAGGGCTGGCGCTTGACGCTGCCGCAGGCGCAGCCGGTAGGGCAGTCCATCACGCTGGAACTGAGCTATCGCGCCGGGCCGGGCAATGGTCTGGTGTTCGGCACGCAGCATGTCTACACCGCCTATGCCAGCTGCGACTGGCTGCCCTGCGCCGGGCCTGAGCTGTCGCGGGCGACGCTGACCACCACGCTGACGCTGCCGCACGGCTACCGCTCGGTGGCCAGCGGCCTGCCCTTGCCCGAGCAGGCCGATCAGCGCCAGCGCTGGGCCGAGCGCCGCCCCTATCCGCTCTACACCCTGGGCTTTGCCGCCGGCGCCTTCCACGAGGCCGAACAGGCGGTGGGTGCAAGCAGGCTGCGTTATCTGGGCGTGCGGGATGAGGCCGCCGATCTGCTGGCGCGTTTTGCGCCGACGCCGGCGATGTTGGCCTTTCTGAGCAGCAAGGCCGGCCTGCCTCTGCCGCAGCCGCGCTACACGCAGGTGCTGGTGCCCGGCGGCGCGGCGCAGGAGGTCAGCGGCCATGCGGTGATCGGCAAGGCCATGCTCGATCCCATCCTCGAGGACGCCCAGGAGGACTGGGTCATCGTCCATGAACTGGCGCACCAGTGGTGGGGCAATTGGCTGACCTGCGACAGCTGGGCCGAGTTCTGGCTCAACGAGGGCATCACCAGCTTCATGACCGCCGCCTGGAAGCAGCATCGCTGGGGCGAGGCAGCCTATCAGCGCGAGCTGCAGCTGGCCGAGAAACGCTGGCAGCGTGCCCGCGATGCCGGCTGGGACAGGCCGCTGTCCTGGCCGGGTGACTACCCTAACCTTGGGATGAAGCGCGCCATCCACTACAGCAAGGGCCTGCTCTTCATGGTGGCGCTGCGCAGCGAACTCGGCGAGGCGGCATTCTGGGACGGCCTGAAGCGCTACACCCGCGCCGGCGCCGCGCTGGCACCCGCGCGTGGTGTGCGCGCCGGCGATCTGCGGCGGGCGATGGAGCTGGCGGCCGGGCGCTCGCTGCAGGGGCTGTTTGATCGCTGGGTTGACTAGGACGGCCCTAAGAGCGGTGCTCTTGCTGAAGCAGCCAGCGGCCCAGGGCCGCGGCGCCAAGACCGCCGAGCAGCAGTGCGGCACAGCTGCTCGGCGTTGCTGCGGCGTTGTAGCCAAAGGCATCGAACCAGGCGACATCACGGACCTGCGTCGTCAGATAGAAGCCGAAGGCGAACAGGGCCAGGGCGCTGCGCCCGCCGCCGGTGCTCTGCGCCAGCAGGCTGCCGATGCCGCTGACGAGCACCAGGCCGGCGCACAGCGCGGCCGCGTGCAGCGGCGCCTGAGCGAGCCAGCGCCAGCCGCTGGGCACGGTGAACAGCAGGCCCAGCAACAGCGTCGCCAGCCACTGGCGCTGGTAGCGCCCCACAGCACCGCCGGGCAGGGCCGCGCGCAGGGCCGCCGTGCCACTTTGCTGGTCGCGTGCCGGCAGCTCGCTGACCAGTACGCCCCAGCAGGCGACCGCCGCGGCCAGCAAGGCGGGCAGGTGCTCGCTGGGCAGCGTCAGACCCAGCAGCCAGAGCAGGGGCAGCACGGCGATGGCGACCGGCAGGCAGATCAAGGCCAGCAGCATATCGGCCACGATCTGGCCGCCAGCACCCGGCCAGCGCGCCGCCAGCCCCAGTGCGCGAGCGACCAGCCGCGCCAGCGGCTGGGTCAGGCGCCGCAGCGCGCGCGCCCACAGCGGGCGCTGTGCGGACTGGCGCACACGCACCCTGTCGGGCGCAAAGCGATGGAACAGGCCCAGGGCAGGCAGCAGCGGCAGCAGGGCCAGCAGTGCGGAGGCCAGACGCAGCAGCAGCATCTCGCCGTTCCAGAAGCCGTCCGGAAAGGTCAGCAGCGGCAAGCTGGCATCAAAGCTGCTGCCGCCGACCGCCAGATTGGGCTGCAGCGTCAGCTGGCTGAAGCGCAGTGCCTGTGCGGCGATGCCGGACACATCCAGCGCCAGCCAGCTGTGCAGCTGCAGCGCGCTCAAGTTCTTGTCGGCATCGATCATGGTGGCGGGCAGCGCCGAGAACTGGGCGATCCACAGCACGAAGAACAGCAGGTCGCCGCGCTTGCCCATCAAGGGCACCCAGGCGTCGCACAGTGTCGCCAGGCTGGCGGCAAGCATCAGCGTGGGCAGCAGCGTCAGTGCATAGCTGCGCAGATAGATCAAGGGCTGCACCGGCGCTTCGCCGCGCACGGCCTGCATCACCATGCAGCCGAGCATCACCACGCCGGCCATGGCACAAAGAAAGAGCAGGGCGCCGAGCCAGCGGCTCAGCAGCAGCATCGCGCTGTTCACCGGCGTGGCGCCCAGCACCTGACCGCAGCCGTGGCGCAGATCAAGTTCGCTGCGACCACGTGAGAGATAGAAGCCGGCGATGCCGAACATCATGCCGCTGAGCAAGGCCGTGCCAAAGCTGATCGCATTGCTGTCGTAAATCATGCGCTGCTGCGAGACGACCATCATGGCCCGGCCGCTGTGCGGGTCGGCAATCATCAGCCAGGCCAGCGCCACCATGGCCAGCATCACGACCAGGGTGCTGGTGCGGCGGCTGCGCAGCCGCACTTCGTTGAGCACCAGGGCGGCAAAAGCGTGCAGATTCATCAGCGGCTCCTCATGCGGCCTGCAGCGCATAACGCTGCGCCATCAGTGCTTCCTCCAGGCTGGGCTCGCTCAGCAGCGCACCAGGGCAGGGCTGGCTCGCATGGCTGATGCGGGCCTGGATCTGCGCGCCGATGCGCTGGGCCTGCAAGACATGAACCTGGCCGCGCAAGCTTTCGTAGTGCTGCGGCTCCAGCAGCGCCGACCAGACCTGTCCGCGGGCGCGCTGCAGCAGCGCTTCCGGTGATTCGTAGACGACCAGCTTGCCCTGGCGCATGATGGCCAGATGGCCGGCCATGTTCTCGACGTCCGAGACGATGTGGGTGGACACGATGACCAGCTTGGAGAAGCCGATTTCGCTGAGCAGATGGCGAAAGCGGAGCCGCTCCTCGGGGTCCAGGCCAGCGGTGGGCTCGTCGACGATCAGCACATCGGGGTCGTTCAACAAGGCCTGCGCGATGCCCAGGCGCTGGCGCATGCCGCCGGAAAAGCCGGCTGCCTGACGGTGGGCGTGGTCCTGCAGATTGACCAGTTCCAGCAGCCGGCGGATGCGGGCCGGGTCGCGTACACCCTTCAGTGCGGCGAAATACTGCAGGAACTCCAGGGCGCTCAGATGCGGATAGACGCCAAAGTCCTGCGGCAGATAGCCGAGCCGGCGGCGCATCAGCTCCGGATGGGCGACGATGTCCTGGCCGTCGAGCAGGATCTGGCCGCTGCTGGGTTTGCTGAGTGTGGCCAGCATCTGCATCAGCGTTGTCTTGCCGGCACCGTTGTGGCCGATCAGGCCGACCACGCCGGGGCGCAGTTCCAGCGAGACATCGTCGACGGCGCGCAGTGCACCATAGGTTTTCACAAGATTCTTCAGGGTGAGCATGGCTGGGGCTGGATGGGCATGGCGGGCATGCGATGGCTCGCAGCCTAGAGAGCGCCCGGCCGGCCGCCAAACCGCTTTCGACAGACTGCAGCAGCCCGGGGGCAGGCCGCCGCATCGGCGGACGGGCGAGGCTCGGTCAGCGAGGCGATGCAAAGCTGTTAGGCTTTGCCCCGTCGCCGCCTGCCGGGGCCTTTGTTCCCGCTTCTCAGCACCATGAGCTTTCTCGCCATCGACATCGGCAATACCCGCCTGAAATGGGCCTGCTATGCCGCCCCGCAGCCGGGCAGCAAGATGCTGGCCCATGGCGCCGTCTTCCTGGAGAACATTGATCAACTGGCCGAGGGCGACTGGAAGACGCTGGCCCCGCCGCACAGCGTGCTGGGCTGCAATGTCGCCGGCGACGCGGTGCGTCGACGCGTTGAGGAGCAGCTGGAACTGTGGGACAACGAAGCCCGCTGGGTGGTGTCCAGCGCGCAGGCCGGTGGCGTCAGCAATGGCTACGATCATCCTGGCCGCCTGGGCACCGACCGTTTCGTCGCCTTGATCGGCGCCCGCTCCCATGTGCTGCAGCGCGGCCGGCCGCGCCCGGCGCTGGTGGTGATGATCGGCACGGCGGTGACCGTTGACGCCCTCGATGCCGAGGGTAATTTCCTTGGCGGCCTGATCCTGCCCGGCCACGGCATCATGCTGCGCGCACTGGAAGGCGGCACCGCCGGCCTGCGCGTGCCGACCGGCGAGGTGCGCGAGTTCCCGACCAACACCTCCGATGCGCTGACCAGCGGGGGCACCTACGCGATCACCGGGGCGATCGAGCGGATGCACCGGCATCTGAGCAAGCGCTGCGGCGAGGCGCCGCTGACGCTGATGACCGGCGGTGCCGGCTGGAAGGTCTCGCCGACGCTGGAGATCGAACACGAGCTGCACGAGTCGCTGATCTTCGACGGCATGCTCAGCCTGCAGGCGCATCGACTGGCGCTCTGAGCCGCGTCATTGCCAAGGCGAATCCGCAAAGCTGATGATTCGCCACGCGGGGTCAAGCCCGATGCTGGCACCCATCCAAAAACATCAAGGATGGGGTTGTCATGCAAGTCGTCAAGCGTCAGTCATTCAAGCCGCGCCGCCTGGCGCTGGCCATGGCCCAGGCCGCGCTGCTGGCCCTGGTCTGCTCACCGGGCCAGGCCACGGTTCAGCTCAGCGGCCCCTATTGGCTGGACCCCGGCAACCCGGCGCCCATCGGCCCGGGCGATGTCAATCTGCCGGGCAGCCTGCTCTACGTCGGCGCCGGTGGTAATGGCAGCTTTGAGGTGCTGGCCGGCAGCCAGGTCAGTCTGGCGGGGCTGCGGGTGGCGGCCGGTGGTGGCAGCGGCGATGTCAAGATTGATGGCAGCGGCAGCCGTCTGGAGCTTCATGCCGGCGGCAATGATTTCAGACTGGAGATTGGCCACTACGGCGTCGGCACGCTCCTGGTCAGCAATGGCGGCACGCTGGATTCGACCGTGGATCTGGCCGCCTGCGCGCAGGGCTGGCGCAACTGCGGCACCATCATCAGCAATACGGCCGGCTCCTCGGGCAGCCTGACGGTCAGCGGCGCAGGCAGCCAGGCCCTGCTGGCGGGCTGGTTCAATGTTGGTGCGCGCTATGCCCAGCCAGGCTTTGGCACGCCCGGGCAGGACAGCCACGGCAACGTGCAGGTGTTGCAGGGCGCCTTGCTGAGCACCGGTTCGGCCAGCATTGGTGCCAGCTGGACGGGGCCCAGTTCCACGGGAACCGAACGCAGCTTTGCCAATGTGGTGATCGACGGTGTGGGCACGCGCTGGAACATCAGCGGCAATGCCTTCAACGATCCGCAAGCGCATCTGCATATTGGCGCAGGTGTCCGTTCGACCGCAACGCTCCAGCTGGCCAACGGCGCGCAACTGAACGTCGTCGATGGCGGCTTTTCGTCGATCGGCGAAATCGGTGCTGAAGGGCGCATGCAAATGAATAGCGGCAGCATGGCCGATTTCGGCATGGCCGGGGCACTGAGCGTCGGCAATGGCGGCGTGGGCGTGCTGGAACTGAACGATGCCCAGCTGCATGCCGGACTGCTTCGGGTCGGCGACAACGGCAGCGGCAAGGGCACCGTGCTGCTCGGTCAGAACGCCCGCCTGACACTGGACGGTGTGGGCAACGGACGTTTGGCCTTGGGGCAGAACGGCGTGGGCCTGATGGAGATTCGTCAAGGCGGCCAGTTGCTGGCCGACGGTAGCTCGGCCGCTTGCGTCAACCAGTGGTGCGGCAACCAGATCGGCAATGCGGCCGGCTCCGATGGCCGGCTGCTGATCGACGGCGCAGGTTCGCAGGCCAGCTTTGTGGGCGGACTCGAAGTGGCCTGGATCAATGTCGCCCGTCCGCCGCTGGAGCCCTGGACCTTCGGCCAACCCGGTGGACAGACCAGGGGCCATATCACCATTGACCACGGCGGGCTGCTGCGCACCGACCGACTCGCCCTGGCTGGCGGTCTGCCTTCACCCAGCGGCACTGGCGGCGAGACGGCCTATGCCTATCTGACGGTGCAGGGCGCCGGTTCGCGGCTGGAGCTGATCGGCGGCCCGACCAGCCATGGCAATGCGGTGCTGTCCAGCGGCGCTCGCGCGGGCAATGTCAGCTTCGTCAACATCCTGGACGGCGCACAGCTGTTGCTGCAGTCAGCGCCCTCGGCCGACACGACCTTCGCGCTGGACTGGGGCGGCGGACAGAGCCAGGTGCTGGTCGACGGGCTCGGCAGTGGTCTGACCCTGACCGGTGGCGCGCACAGCTTCCTGGGGGTGGCCCACGGCGGCGGCAACAGCCAGCTGACGCTGAGCCACGGGGCGAGCCTGGCGATGAGCGGTGACTGGCGCGGTGCCACGATTGGTGGGCGCGGCGGCCCGGCGTTCGACCAGCTGGGGCAGGGCACGATGCAAGTGCTCAGTGGTGCGCAGTGGACCGGGGCGCAGCAGATCAGCGTCGGCACGCAGGGCGCGCAGGGCAGCTTGCTCCTGTCCGATGCCGGGAGCCGTCTGGCACTCAGCACTGTCAGCGGCGACCCGAATTCGGGCCGGCTCGAAATCGGCCCGGATGGACAGGGCTCGCTTGCCGTCAGCAACGGCGCGCTGGTGCAGGCCAATCGCCTGCAGATTGGCAGCGGCAATCTGAGCGGCTGGGGCACGGCATCGATCAGCGGCAGCCAAGGCGGGCAGGCCTCGCGTGTTGAACTCAGCGCCGTCGACTTCCATCGCCTCGGCTTGGAACAGGGCCAGCTGACGATCAGCAACGGCGGCGTGCTCGACGCGACGCTCGATGCATCAACCTGCCTGACGCACTGGTGCGGCACCTTCATCGCCAACAACGCCGGCGCCGATGCGCGCCTGACGATCACTGGTGCTGGCTCCAGGGCCAGCTTCCTCGACACCTTCTACGTTGGCGGCAGCTACGTCAGCGCGCCGCCGCTGGGCAGCTATATCGCGGGCGAGCCGGGCGGCAGCACGCGGGTCGATCTGCGGGTGCTCAATGGCGGGCGGCTGGAAACCGAGTCGGTGCGCATGGGTAATTCCGGCAACGGGCCGGCGGCCGATGGCAGCGAGCGCGTCAGCGTCAATGTGCTGCTGGACGGGCCAGGTTCGGTCTGGCATGTGCAGGGTGGGGCCGGGACGAAAGCGCAGGTCGCGGGTTTCTCTACCGGCCTGAACACCGGGGGCGCCGGCGCGGTGCAGAACGTGCAGGTCGGCATCACGGTGCGCAACGGGGCGCAGTTGCAATTCAGTTCAGATGCGAACAGCAGCAATCAGCTGGTGCTGGCGCGCGATGGCGGGCAGAGCAGCATGCTGGTGACCGGCGCTGGCTCAGCGCTCAGCTTTGCTGACGCTGGGTCCTCGGCAATCTGGATCGGCCGCAATGCTGGCATGGCCAGCCTCAGCGTTGCCAATGGCGCTCAGCTGCTGGGTATCAACCTGGTGCAGATGGGCACACAGGGCGGCTTTGGCCAGTTCAAGCTGGATGGTGCGGCAACGCGTGCGATCTTCGGGCCCGAATTCGCCAGCCTGCAGGTCGGTCGCAGCGGCGGCGTTGGTTCGGCCTCGATCAGCAACGGCGCGCAGCTGCTGATGAGTTCCGCGCTTCAGAACTATGTGGTCATCGGCGAGGGCGTCGATGGCAGCGGGCGTGCCGCGCAAGGGGCGCTGCGCCTGGATGGCGCCGGCAGCCTGATCGATATGCACACGGTCGCCAGCCCGGACTATGGCATCAACCCGCTGGTCCTCGTTGGCCAGAACGGCTTCGGCAGCCTGAGCATCAGCAATGGCGCGAAGCTGCATATGCAGGGGGACCGCGTGCCCAATGCCGATGAAGCGCTGTTCACCTGGATGACCGTGGGCAATGGGCCATCCAGCGCAGCAGCTGGCACGCTGCAGCTGAGCGGGTTGGGGTCGGAGATTCGTCAGGATGGCTTTAACGCGGGGCTGGCCGTTGGCCGCTATGCCAATGGCAGCGGCAGCATGACGGTCAGCAATGGCGCACAGTTCATCGGCACGGCCGTGATGGTCGGGCGCGATGGCGGGCGCGGGACGATCAAGCTGGACGCGGCCAGCATGCAGCTTGGCGGGCAGTGGTTGCCGGGGGCGACAAATATTGCCATCGGTGCTGGGGTGGCGCTGGGCTCAGGCGCAGGGGGGACCGGCAGCCTCAGCCTGGACCATGGTGCTTCGCTTGTGATCAGCAATGCCGGCAGCGAAGGGGCGCATCTGGTGCTCGGCGGCAACTTCGTTCAGAACCAGGGCAGTGGCCTGCTCGACGTTGCTGGCGGCTCCAGCATCGCGCTCAATGCGGGGCCAGGGGCGGCGATGGTGGTGATCGGCCACGATGGCCAGGGCCTGGCCACCTTCCGCGGCGCCAGCCAGCTGCAGCTGGGCGATGGCAGCCTGCTGATCGCGCGTGATGCTGCGGGCATCGGCCAGCTCAGGCTCAGCGAGGGTTCGTCGGCACAGGCCGGCTATGTGGGCGTCGGGGCATGGAACGGCAGCGACACCGGCGTGGCCACGCTGATCGTGAACGACGGCAGCGTGCTCACGGCGCAGACCATTGAGGTGGGCGGGCATGGCTATGTGGGCGGCACCGGGACGCTGATCGGCAACGTCATCAACCGCGGCGTCTTCAGCCCGGGCAATTCGCCCGGGACGTTGCATATCCAGGGTAGCTTCCAGAATCAGGCAGGCGGCCGACTGGTGCTGGAGGTGCAGTCCGATGGCCATGGCGGCTTTGTCACCGATCAGCTGCTGTTTGCCAATGGCGCGAGCGTGTCGCTGGACCAGCTGCAGCTGAGCTTCCACTTCCTCGGCAATACCGACCCGAACGCCTTCCAGGCCAGCGGCCTGTTTGGGGTCAACACCTTCCTGCAACAGGGCGGCCATGGGCTTGATGCCAGCCTGTTCAATCAGGTCAGCTACACGGCCAGCGCCGACGCCTACCAGATCAGCAACTTCAGCTTCAACGCCAGCACCGGCGCAGTGTTCAGCGCCCAGCCGGTGCCGGAGCCAGCGACCTGGGCGATGTTGATGATGGGCATGCTGGTGATGGGATGGCGGCGGCGGGCCATGCGTGGCGGCCGGAACTGAGGGGAAGGCGGCAGGCCTAAATGCCGATGGCCGCCAGACCCTGTTCCAGCTCGCGCATGCGTCCGCCAGCGGGCCAGCCAATCATGGTGTCATGCAGCACGCCCTGGCGCAGAAAGAAAAAGACCGGGGTTTCGAACCGGTCGATCATGGGCCAGTCGCTCAGGCGATGGATGAAGGCCAGATCGAAGGGCTTGTTGCGTTCGATCCAGGCCGCATGCTCGGACAGGTCCAAGGCGGAGTCGGGCAGCGACAGGAACACGGCCGCGTCGGCAAGCCGCCTGGCTAGACGCTGATCTGCCTGAATCTCTCTGATGGCCCGGGCGCTGAAGCCACAGCCGAGACCGGTGCTGATAATGACTCGCGGACGGGCGGCGATGTCCAGCCGGCTCAGCAGGGCTTCGCCGCGCCGATTGATGTGCCACAGGCGAAATCCGTCATTCGGCCAAGTCGCGCGCGGGCTCGCCAGCTTGGGCAGCCGGCACTCTCGCCATTGCGGCCTGCCCGCCACGAGTTGCTCGGCCTCGGGCAGCAACCACTGCGCGACCAAGACCCCGTAGGCCGCCTTGATGTGCCGACTGCTCAGCATGCCGGCATGCCGGGCCATGGCCAACAACGCCAGCCCAGCATTGAGCTCGTCAATTTCGATCCTGAAGGTATTGTCGAACCAGCGTTCCGTCTGCACATCCAGTCGCTCAAGCAAGTCGGCGTTTGAACCGACCCCGGCCGTGGCAGGCTGGCCGCTGACTGGCGCCGCTGCCCAGGTCAGCGGCAGCGCCCTGCTCAGGGCAAGTGCCCCAAACCGCTTGAGAAAGCTGTGGCGATCCATGCTCATGGGCGGCTGAGGCAGAGCGCTTTCCAGTGGCTCAGCAATTGCTCGTGCAGATGCGGCCGCCCGACGATTCACATGTTGCGCGGCCGATGCATTGGTAGTTGTCGTGATCACAAAGACCGCGGGCCGGGGTCGCCTGCGATAGCGCGGGCGCCAGGTAGGGGGCACAGAAATTGGCGTTGCTGATCAAACGATCTGTCGGGCTGGAGATGCGTGCGCCGCGAATCCCGGCGGCATAGTGCTGAACACCGAATAGCGAAAGCACCTGATAGATCTCGCTCACCGAGAGTTCCGACTCGAGATCGGTGTACTGGAAGGTGGTCAATCCCTTCTCGTTGAAGCGCAGGCTCTCGATGAAGCGCTTGCGAGCTGCAGGGGAAAGCTTGTTCAGCGGCGAATCGGGGAGCTTGCGGTTCAGGTACTCGGTCAGGTCCTGCGCACTCTTGATCGGGGCCAGTTGGCGCTGCAGCTCGATTTGATCGAGTGTGCGCTGGTCCGGGCCAGCAGTGTGCGCCGCCTCGTGGTTTTGGGCCGCTGCCAGCGTCGACAGACCGAGCAGCACGCAGATAAGAAAAGCCTCTTTCTTCATATCAATCCCTGTTCAATTGCGAAGACACCGCCGCAGGCCTTTATCAGTTGCGGCCGCGTCGATGTGCTGCGTATGGCAGCGGATTAAGGCTAAGCAGATGCATTGAAGTGGTCAACGTGGAAGGTATTTCAGGTGTTATTCGTAATGGCGCAATAACGTTATAAGAGAGTGACTAACGTGGATTTTTCTGAATGATTGACGGCGTTGGAACGCCGCCAGACGCAGACCTTCCTGGACCGTTGTATCAACAGGCCCGAGCCGGTAAGACGTCGCCTCAGGGTCGAGGTCTTGTGGCGTCTGTACTGGCTTGAGACTGCTCGGCGCGCATCTGGCGCAACTCTTCATGCAGGGCGCTGAGTTGGGCATGCAGGTCGTGCAGGATCTCGTGCTCGACGCGGCGCTCGGTCGTCTCGACCCACATCGCCGCGATGGCGGCGGTGACCAGCGAAAGCACCGCGTAGCCCAGCAGCACGACGAAGACGGCGAAGATCTTCGAGGCGGCGGTGGTGGGCACGATATCGCCATAGCCGACGGTGGCGGCGGTGGTGAAGGCCAGCCAGAGGCCGTCGCCCAAGGAATGGGCGCGGGGCTCAAGCGCCCAGAAGCCGACGCCGCAAAAGGCCAGCACCATCAGCGCCAGCAGCAGCAGGTAGGCCAGTCCGCCGCGGGTCAGCCAGGATTTGACCGCCCAGACCATGCGCACCAGGGTCAGCAGCGAAATCATCAGCCGGGCTGCGAGGGCGACGCCCGATTCCAGGCTGGGCGGCAGCGCCGCCGCCATCAGCAGGCCGGCGATCAGCATCAGGTCCAGGCCATTGCTGCGCAGGTACTGGCGCGGATGGCTGAGGTGTCGCGACACCCGCCACAGCGAGGTGGCCACCATCGCGGCAGCGAACAGATAGATCGCGATGGCCAGGGGCGTGGGCAGGTTCTCCAGCAGCTCGATATAGAAGGCTGGAATCGTCGCCAGCAAGGCGCACAGCACCGGCCAGCGCCACCAGCGCTCGGCGCGGGTGGCGGCCGCATTGAGGACGGTGGGCCGTGCCAGGCCCCAGGTGCGGGTGGTGAGTCGATGCGGCATGGTGCGAGGCTAAGCCTAGGGCCGGCGCCGCGAGTTGACAAGCGTCAAGCGCCTTGACAAGGCCAGGGCCGGCGTGGATGCTCCGCGCCGGGTCAATGGAGGCTCGAGGAGAAAAAAGATGAACAAGCGTCAGATTCGGGCGTTGGCATCGCTGATTGCGGCTGGCGGCTTGCTGGGCGGTTGTGCCACCGTGTCTGACGGTGTCGAGCAGTCCATTCAGCTCAGCGCGCAACAAGAAGGCGGGCAGGCCGTCGCTGGCGTGTCCTGCGTGCTGAGCAACAAGCTCGGCCAATGGCGGGTCCAGGCGCCTGGCGAGGTGCGTGTGAAACGCTCCGACGGGCAGTTGTTTGTCAGCTGTGAGTCGTCAGACTGGGTGATGGCCACATCGACGCCGGTCGCACAGGAGTCGGACAGCAAAGTCGGCAACTCGGCCGTCAAAGGCGCAGGCATAGGCGCGGGCATTGGCGTGCTGCTCGGCGTGCTGGCACCCATCACCTTGCCCTTCGTCGGCCCCATGGTCGGTGTCAGTGTGGTGGCTGGCGGGACGGTGGGCGCCGCCTATGGTGGCATCGCCGGTGCCGTTGTCGACGGGGCCAGCGGCGCTGCCTACGACTATGCACCGCGGATCGTCGTGCTGATGAAGCCGCGACCGCCCGCGAACGAAAAGCTTGCCGACCAGAGCACGCCAGCCGGCTGAACGGGATCGCCGCCTGCACGGCCGAGGCGGCTGTATCGGCGCCTCAGATTTGGCGGATCTTGATCTTTGCGTGTTCGTTGATGCCCATGGCACCGAAGAACAGTGCGACCAGCCGGTGGGTTTCCAGGAACTCGACGCTGCGGTTCTCACTGCGTCGTTGCAGCACCCAATTCAGCAGATCGCCGGCGGCCATGAAGTCCAGGCGGATCAGCTTGGGGCAGGCGATGCTGACCATGGTGGCGCTGCCGAGTTCGCTGCTCATCAGTTTCAGCGTCTCGCTGATATCGCCGCTGAGCTGACCCGACAGCTCCAGCTGCACGGCATTGGGCATGCGGGTCTGTTCGGTGATGGTCGACTCGAAGAAAACGGTCGGCTCGGGCGGCGGCGCAGTGCTGATATGGCCGGTGGTCGACAAGCTGTTGCCGCTGACCCGCACGCTGCACTTGCAACGCTCCCAGGACGGCGGTGAGACCTCGTAAGTGACGCAATAGTCGATCGCCGCCTCGTCGAACTGATCGGGGCGGTTGACCAGGCGCAGCGCTTCCATGCGCAGCATCCAGAAGGCCGGATCGACATCGCGCATGCCCACCGGGGCCAGGTCCTTGAGCTGCTGCAGGAAGTGGTCGCCGGCCAGCCAGCGAATGTCCAGATTGCGGCCCGCCCATTCACGGAACAGCTCGCGCAGCTTGGCGCAGCCTTCGGCGTCGAGCTGGCGCATGTCCTTCCAGTCCAGCACCCACGGCAGGGGCTGGCTCTCGCTGCGCGCGCGCAGCTGAGCGATGCTGTCGGCGTCGACGTATTCCGGAGCCGTCCAGCTGACACCACCGGGCATGCCGCGCGGCGGACGCTCTTTCTGCAGGCTCTCGGCCACCAGCTTGGGCATTGAGAACCATTGCGGTGCCGAGAGGCCGAACTGCTGCGCATAGTCCAGCGCCAACGCTTCGAACTTGGCCTGCTGGCCGCTGGCGCGGTAGAAATCAAACAGCACCAGCCAGGTCTCGGCATGCAGCGCGCGCAGGCCGCCATGCTGGGTCAGCTCGGTGAGGCTGCGCTCACAGCTGTCGTTATCGGCATTGGCGAAGGCGATCACGGCTTCGTCCAGCTCGGCATCGTGAACCAGTTCGGCGACCTCGATGGCCGAGGTCTCCGAGACCTTGAAGCTCAGGCCGGTCGGCTCCAAGGGCATCAGGTCGGGCAGCATGCTGGGCTTGGCATCGGACAGCGGCGACATGCCGCCCCCCATCACCGCCACCGCCGGGGCCGGCTGGGCTTCCAGGCGTTCGACCACCTCGGGCGGCGCGAATTGGCTGACGCGCGCCTGCCCGACCTGATCGGCAGGCACCGTCGGTGCGAAATGGATGGGCCGGGTGCTGGTCTCGAAGAAACCGGAAGACGGCCCGCCGCTGCCGCGCATCTGCGTGGGCGCGAAGCTTTCGCCGACCATCTGCTGCTCAATCTGGTCGATCTTTGCCTTGACGCCGGGGTCCATCCGCGAATTCGGCTCGCTGGCGCGGTCGGTTTCGTCAATGCGCGAGGAGGCGGCGCCCAGCGCGGCCAGCTGCTCGGGGGTCAGGCCTTCGCGTCGGATGCGGCGCAGCATGTCGAGCTCGCGCTTGCGCACGAAGTCGTTGCGACGCTTGCGCTCGACCATGGCGCGCAACTCGGCCTTGGCCAGATCGCTCTCGGGATCGTCCTGGCGGGAGTTGATTTCCGACCAGTCGGTGGTCGGGTTGGCGACAAAGCGCGCGACCTTGCGGAAGAAGCTCTCGCCGTCTTTCGTATCCGTCATGCGCTCTGGACCTGCTGAGGAAGTGAGGGAGGAAGGAGGTGGCGGCATTCGCGGCCCGCCAGTCGGCGACGGGCCGTCAAGGGGACGGCCTGTCGGCGCCTTCATCAATCACCAAACATCTTTTGCTTCAGCTCGCGACGCTGCTGGGCTTCCAGCGACAGCGTGGCGGTCGGGCGGGCGATCAAGCGGCCAAGGCCGATCGGTTCGCCGGTTTCATCGCAATAGCCGTAGTCGCCACTGTCCAGACGGGCCAGCGACTGCATGATCTTCTTCAGCAGCTTGCGCTCGCGGTCGCGGGTACGCAGCTCAAGCGCATGCTCTTCCTCGATGGTGGCGCGGTCGGCCGGATCGGGGACGATGGAGGTGTCTTCGCGCAAGTGCTCGGTGGTTTCTCCGGCATTGGACAGCACACCTTCCTTGAGTTCCGTCAGCTTGGCGCGGAAGAACTCGATCTGCTTGTCGTTCATGTACTCGGAGTCGGGCATGGCCAGGACTTCGGCATCGGTCAATTCATGACCAGCCTTGGTCTTCCAGGCATTGGCGAGCTTAGGGTCGGCTTTCACGGCGGGGCGGGGCGTTTCAATCACGGAACTACTCATTTGTCGCGTCGGCGGCTTCGGTGGGGCAAAACGGTCGGCGAAGCGGCTGTTGCCCGTGTGGTGGGCGCCTGCTTCGGCGGTCGCTACGGCGGCAGCATGCTCCTCGGCACGAGGCTTGGGGGCGGCTTTGCCTGCTTTTGCAGCCGGCCGCCCCGTGGCCACGGCAGCAGTTTGCGTCGTGGTGGATTTCGGGGCCGGGGTCTTGCTCACGTTCAGTCTCCTCGCAGGCTTTATACCTGCTTCATCGGGCTGTATTGCCACCGGGGCCGGTCATGACAACCGGTTTTGTGCCAATTTCGCACCAGGTTTGAGGCCTGGCCGGTCTTGGGCGCCGCGGATTGTAGCCAGCTTGGCTGTGTACTCAAGCAGTACCTTCTTAGGCGTCATCCCTGAGTGTGGCACCAGGGCCAGCAAATTCATACCACGTCTCGTCTGGATGAGGGGGCGGAGTACCTGGCCCGCTCAGGCCAGGCAGCCATCCAGCCCCTGCATCAGGATCTCCTTGGGCAGGTCGATGCCGATGAAGACCATCTTGCTGATCTTCTTTTCACCGGGCATCCACTTCGGGCCGAGGTCCGAGCCCATCAGCTGGTGCACGCCTTGGAAGATCACCTTCTTGTCGGTGCCCTTCATGCACAGCACACCCTTGTAGCGCAGCAGCTTGGGGCCATAGACCTGCACGATCGCACCAAGGAACTCTTCCAGCTTGGCCGGGTTGAAGGGCTTCTCGGCGCGGTAGACAAAGGACTTCACATCGTCGTCATGGGCATGGTGGTGCGGGTGGTCGCAGTGCTCGCCATGCTCGTGATCGTGATGATGGTGGTGGTCGTGATCGTCGGTCTTCAGGAAGTCCGGATCGATTTCCAGCTTGGCGTTCAGATTGAAGCCGCGCAGATCGAAGACGCGGGCGATCTCGACCTCGCCGAAATGCACCCGCTGCTGCGGTGCGCGCGGGTTCATGTGCTTGATGCGGTGGGCCAGCGCGTCGACCTTGACCGGCTCGGCCAGATCGCTCTTGCTGATGAAGATCTGGTCGGCAAAGCCAATCTGGCGGCGGGCTTCCTGGCGGGTGTTCAGCTGCTCGTCGGCATGAACGGCGTCGACCAGGGTCAGCACCGAGTCGAGCAGATAGCTCTCGGCGATCTCGTCGTCCATGAAGAAGGTCTGTGCCACCGGGCCGGGGTCGGCCAGGCCGGTGGTTTCGATGACGACGCGCTCGAAATCCAGCTCGCCGCGGCGCTTCTTGGCAGCCAGATCGGACAGCGTGGTGCGCAGGTCTTCACGGATCGTGCAACAGACGCAGCCATTGCTCATCTGGATGATCTGCTCATTGGTGTCGGCAACGAGGATCTCGTTGTCGATGTTCTCCTCACCGAACTCGTTCTCGATCACCGCGATCTTCTGCCCGTGGGCCTCTTGGAGAACGCGCTTGAGCAGCGTGGTCTTGCCCGAGCCCAGAAAGCCGGTGAGTATGGTGGCGGGAATGAGGCCTTGAGACATGGTGATCAGCTTTGCTTGGCGCCGACGAGGGCGTCGTGGAGAAGAGGCGATAAGAGGCGAAGAATTCTGCGCGGGAACCTGAGCCGCCCAGATGAGGGCGGCCGACTGTGTTTCAAGCCGGCGGGCTTGTCAACCTGCGAGTGTCACACAGGGCTGTTATTCTCAGCGTTCCGCTACTACGACACGAACACCTGTGTCAGAACCTCAGCCTAGTCGCTTCCCCCACGCCAAGAGTGGGGGGCATCGCAGTACCGCCGAACCGCGCGGGCTTTTGAATCGCATGCTGGAGTTCCTCCATCCGGGGCCGGACTCCACATCGGAACTGATTGAAACGCTGGCCGAAGCCGAAGCCCGCGAGCTGATTGCGCCCGAATCGCGCCAGATGCTCGAGGGTGTGCTGCGCATGGCCGAGCTGAGCGCCGGCGATGTGATGGTCGCCGCGCCGCGGATGGATCTGCTCGACATCGAATCCGGTTACGAAGAGTTGCTGGCGGCGGTGATTGATACCGGCCATTCACGATTTCCGGTCTACGAAGGGCAGCGCGACAACATCATCGGCATCCTGCTGGCCAAGGACTTGCTGAAGCTGCAGCGCGCGCCGGAGCTCAATCTGCGCACGCTGCTGCGGCCGGCGGTCTTTGTGCCGGAGAGCAAGGGCCTGAACGAGCTCTTGCGTGACTTCCGCTCCAATCGCAACCACCTGGCCATGGTGGTCGACGAGTTCGGCAACACCGCCGGGCTGCTGACCATCGAGGATGTGCTGGAGGAAATCGTCGGCGAAATCGAAGACGAATTCGACGACAAGGACGGCGACGGCGGCATCTACACCCTGGCCGATGGCAGCCAGCGGGTGCCTGGCGATGCCCCCATCGCCATCGTCAACCAGGCTTTTTCCCTGCAACTGCCCGAGGATGAGTTCGACACCATCGGCGGCCTGGTGGCTCATGAGCATGGTCATGTGCCGCGGCGCGGCGAGCTCGTCGAAATTGCTGGCCTGCGCTTCACCGTGATGCTGACCCGCGGCGGCGCGGTGCGCTGGTTCAAGGTCAACCGCATGGCAGGCCTGCCGGCGGCTGCGGCCGACGACGCCGCGTGAGTCGCTTCAGCCTGGCGGGCTTGCGCGCCCGGCGGTCGGTGGACGTGGTTTCGTCTGGCCACTGGGCGACGGCGCAGGCCTTGCTGGCCGGCCTGCTGCACTGCGCGGCGTTTGCGCCCACCGAGGCCTGGCCCTTGCAAATCTTGGCGCTGGCCTGGCTGGCAGGCTTGAGCTGGTCGGTGGCGCCACGCCGTGCCGCCTGGCTGGGCGCCTGCTTTGCCTTCGCCTGGCTGGGCTCGGGGCTGTGGTGGCTCTATATCAGCATGCACGATCATGGCCATCTGCCGGCGCTGCTGTCCATTGCGGCAGTGGCGCTGCTGGCCGCGGGTCTGGCGCTGTTTCATGCCGTGCCTTTGGCACTGGCGGCCTGGCTGCGCGATCGTGGCCGGCCTGCGGAGGCTGGCGCCGGCGCTATCGGTGCCTGGCACGGCGGCGTCTGGGCCCTGTGCTGGCTGCTGGGCGAGCTGGCGCGGGCCAGCCTGCTCAGCGGCTTTCCCTGGATTGCCAGCGGCTATGCGCACACGGTCGGCCCGCTGGCGGTGTTTGCGCCCTGGGTGGGCGTTTACGGCATCTGTCTGATCGCGGCGCTGCTGGCCGCCGGTCTAGTGGGTCTGGTCGGTCGCGCGTGGAAGCCCCTGACCCTGGGGGTGGCGATCGTGCTGGCGGGCCAACTGCTGCCGCAGGACTTCACCGCGCCCAGCGGCCAGCTGCGCGCCTCGCTGGTGCAGCCCAATGTGCCGCAGGAACAGAAGTTCGATCGCGAGCGTTGGGGCACCAACCTGGCCGATCTGGCCGTTCAGGTCGACAGCGCGCGCGGCCAACTGGTGCTGACGCCGGAATCGGTGGTGCCGGTGCCGCTGGCCTATCTGGACGAGGCGGTGTTGCAGCGTTTCGAGGCCAGCGCCCGTGGCCGCAGCCTGCTGCTAGGTACCTTTCTGGGCAATGAGCAGGATGGCTTCGTCAACTCGCTGAGCGCCTTTGGCCAAGGCGCACCCTACGCCTATGGCAAGCGCCATCTGCTGCCCTTTGGCGAGATCACGCCGCTGGGCTTTCATTGGCTTGTGCGCCTGCTCGAGATTCCAATGGATGACCAGGCGCGCGGCCAGCATCAGCGCGCGCTCGAGGTCGCCGGCCAGCGGGTGCGACCGCTGATCTGCTACGAGGATTTGTTCGGCGAGGACTTCGTCGCCAGCGTGCAGGGCGATGCCAATGGACAGGAGACGCCAGAGATGGCCACCGTCTTGGCCAACGCCAGCAATCTGGGCTGGTTCGGCCGCTGGATGGTGCAGGACCAGCATCTGCAGTTCTCCATCATGCGCACGCTGGAGTTCCAGCGCCCGCTGATCCGCGCCACCAACACCGGCGCCACCGCTGCCATCGACCATCGCGGCCGGGTGCTGGCCCGCTTGCCGGCCGACACGGCGGGCGTGCTGGAGGTTGAGGTCGAGGGCCGCCGTGGTGCCACGCCCTATGCGCGCTGGCTGGGTCGCTTCGGCCTCTGGCCCTTTGGTCTGCTGCTGGCCGTGCTGCTCGGGCTGGCGGCGTTGCGCGCGCGCCGCTGAGCAGCGCTCCCCAGGGAAATACGCTAAGGAAGGTCTGCATAAGTCGGCGTGGGCCGTGGCAAGCACCGGCCAAGGCCTGCCTAGGCGCGAGCCGCAGCTCAGGCTGGTGGCCTGCGCAAGGCTCGCAACACCGGCAGGGGTTGGCTGGTGCTTGCCCTGCGGGTTGGGAGAAATGGGGCCCCCACGGGCGTTGCGCTGCTCGGCTGTCGGGCCACCAGCCCGACCTTCGCAGCGCGCCTACGTGGCCGCCCCATTTCTCCCAACCACGGCTCACGCCGACTTATGCAGACCTTCCCTAACACCCCCGTAGAATCGGCCGCACTTCTCGACACCTTTCCCCCATCCCCACCCGAGGGCATAGCGATCACCATGCTGAGCTTCCAGCAACTCATTCTTCGCCTACAGGAATACTGGTCCCAGCAGGGCTGCGCCTTGCTGCAGCCCTATGACATGGAAGTCGGCGCCGGCACCAGCCACACCGCCACCTTCCTGCGCGCGCTGGGCCCCGAGCCCTGGAGCGCCGCCTATGTGCAGCCCAGCCGCCGCCCCAAGGATGGCCGCTATGGCGAGAACCCGAACCGGCTGCAGCACTACTACCAGTTCCAGGTCGTGCTCAAGCCGGCACCGGCCAATATCCTGGAGCTCTACCTCGGCTCGCTGGAGGCGCTGGGCTTTGATCTGAAGAAGAACGATGTCCGCTTCGTCGAGGACGATTGGGAGAACCCGACGCTGGGCTGCTGGGGCCTGGGCTGGGAAGTCTGGTTGAACGGCATGGAGGTGACGCAGTTCACCTACTTCCAGCAGGTCGGCGGCATCGACTGCAAGCCCATCACCGGCGAGATCACCTATGGCCTGGAGCGCCTGGCCATGTATCTGCAGGGCGTCGAGTCGGTCTACGACCTCGTCTACGTCGAAGGCAAGAACGGTGCGCCCAATATCAAGTATGGGGATGTGTTCCACCAGAACGAGGTCGAGCAGTCGACCTACAACTTCGAGCACAGCGATGTCGACTTCCTGCTGCAGGCCTTTGCCGCCCACGAGCGTCAATCGCAGCACCTGATGTCGCAGCAGCTGGCGCTGCCGGCTTATGAGCAGCTGCTCAAGGCCGGCCACAGCTTCAATCTGCTCGACGCCCGCGGCGCCATCTCGGTGACCGAGCGCGCCGCCTACATCGGCCGCATCCGCAACCTGGCCCGCGCGGTGGCGCAGAGCTATCTGGACAGCCGGGCTCGCCTCGGTTTCCCGATGGCCCCCAAGGCCTGGGGCGAGGAAGTGCTGGCGAACCTCGCCAAGCAGGCAGAAAAGAACGCTAAGAAGGCAGCTTGAACTCCATGAGCGAACACAAGAATCTCCTGCTGGAACTGTTTGTCGAAGAGCTGCCACCCAAGGCGCTGAAGAAGCTCGGCGAGGCCTTTTCCTCGGTGCTGGCCGACAGCCTCAAGGCCCAAGGCCTGGCTGCTGCCGATGCCGCGGTGACGTCTTTTGCCTCACCGCGCCGGCTGGCCGTGCATGTGGCCGGCGTGGCGCCCAAGGCCGCCGATCGCCAGCTGCAGCAAAAGCTGATGCCGGTGGCCGTGGCGCTGGATGCTGCCGGCGCGCCGACGCCGGCGCTGCTGAAGAAGCTGGCTGCCGTGGGGGCCGATGCCAGCGTCGTGCCGACACTCAAGCGCGCGATGGACGGCAAGGCCGAGGCGCTGTTCCTGGACTCCGTCGTCGCCGGCGCCAGCCTGGCCGAGGGCCTGCAGAAGGCGCTCGACGAGGCGCTGGCCAAGCTGCCCATCCCCAAGGTCATGACCTACCAGCTCAGCGATGGCTGGAGCGATGTGAAGTTCGTCCGTCCGGCGCACAGCCTGCTGGCGCTATATGGCAGCGAGGTGGTGGCGGTGCAGGCGCTGGGCCTGACGGCCGGCCGTGAAACGCGCGGCCACCGTTTCGAGGCAAGCGTTGAACGGCTCAATATCGAGAGCGCCGACAGCTATGCCAGCCAGCTGCGCGAGCAGGGCGCGGTGATTGCCAGCTTTGCCGAGCGCCGTGCCGAGATCGTCAAGCAGCTGCAGGCTGCCGCGGCCGCGGCCGGCAACGGCCTGACGCCGATCGACGACGAGGCCCTGCTCGACGAAGTGACGGCCCTGGTCGAGCGCCCCAATGTGCTGACCTGCCAGTTCGAATCGGAATTCCTCGCCGTGCCGCAGGAATGCCTGATCCTGACGATGAAGGCCAACCAGAAGTACTTCCCGCTGCTCGACGCCGCCGGCAAGCTGACGCACCAGTTCCTGGTCGTCTCCAACATCAGCCCGGCCGACGCCGGCGCGGTGATCCAGGGCAATGAGCGGGTCGTGCGCCCGCGCCTGTCGGACGCCAAGTTCTTCTTCGACCAGGACCGCAAGAAGACGCTGGCCAGCCGCGTCGAGGGCCTCGCCAAGGTGGTCTATCACGGCAAGCTGGGCAGCCAGGGCGATCGTGTCGAGCGCGTGCGCTTCATCGCCCGCGCCATCGTTCATCAGCTGGGCGACCACCAGCCCGCCTCGGTGCAGTCGCACGACGAGCTGCAGATGCTGGCGCACAAGGCCGATCAGGCCGCGCTGCTGGCCAAGACCGATCTGCTGACCGATATGGTCGGCGAGTTCCCCGAGCTGCAGGGCATCATGGGCGGCTATTACGCCCGCCATGAAGGCCTGCGCGACGGTGTCGCCATCGCCATCGAAGACCATTACAAGCCGCGCTTTGCCGGCGATGCGCTGCCGCGCAATCACACCGGCACCGTGGTCGCGCTGGCCGACAAGCTGGAGACCCTGGTTGGCCTGTTCGGCATCGGCCAGCTGCCCACCGGTGACAAGGACCCGTTCGCACTGCGCCGCCACGCGCTGGGCGTGATCCGCATCCTGGTCGAGAACAATCTGCCGCTGGACTTGCCCGAGTTGCTGAAGGCGGCCGTGCCGGCCTTCGGCGAATTGATCGAGGATCCGAGCGTCGCGCTGCAAAGCTTCTTTGCCGACCGGCTGGCCGTGTCGCTGCGCGACCAGGGCTATAGCGCCCAGGAAGTGGATGCCGTGCTGGCGCTGCAGCCGACGCGCCTGGGCGATGTGCCGCGCCGGCTGGACGCGGTGCGCAGCTTTGCCGCGCTGCCCGAGGCGGCCTCGCTGGCAGCAGCCAACAAGCGCGTCAGCAACATTCTGAAGAAGATCGAGGGCGAGCTGCCCACCGAGGTCAGCGCCGCCTTGCTGACTGAAGCTGCCGAGCAGCAGCTGGCCGCCGCGCTGGCCAGCGTGCGCCCGCAGTCCGATCTGGCCTTCGAGCAGCGCGACTATGCGGCCTCGCTGAAGGCGCTGGCAGCGCTGAAGGCGCCGGTCGATGCCTTCTTCGATGGCGTGATGGTCAATGCCGAGGACGCCGCGCTGCGCGCCAACCGCCAGGCGCTCCTGAACCAGCTGCATCAGGCGATGAACCGCATCGCCGACCTGTCACGCCTGGCCAGCTGAAGCGAAGAGGGCGCACGGATGAGATCCGATCACAGCCACAGCATGAAGCTCGTCATCCTGGGTCGTGACGGGACCATCAACCGCTATCGCGACGATCACGTCAAGTCGATCGACGAGCTGGAGCCGCTGCCCGGCGCACTGGAGGCGGTGGCCCGGCTCAACCACGCCGGCTGGCACACGGTGATGGCCACCAACCAGCCCGGCATCGGCCGCGGCCTGCTGGACATGGCCTCGCTGAACGCGGTGCATATGCGGCTGAACCAGCTGCTGGCCGAAAAGGGCGGCCGTATCGATGCGGTGTTCTTCTGTCCGCACACGCCCGAGGAAGGTTGCAGCTGCCGCAAGCCGCTGCCGGGCCTGATCGAGCAGATCGGCGAGCGCTTCGGCGTCTCGCTGGCTCAGGTGCATATGGTGGGTGCCAGCCTGAAGGACCTGCAGACCGCGCAGGCCGCCGGTTGCATCGCCCATCTGCTGCGCGGTGAGCGGCTGGGCAGCCTGGACGAGGCGCAGCTGCAGGCCCAGCTGACCCAGGTGCCCGGCGCCAAGCTGCACGACAACCTGACCGATTTCGCCGACAGCCTGATCCAGCAGGAGCGACGCGCCAAGGCCGACGCCCGCGGCGAAGCGATGCAGCCCGACACCGGGCCGGGAGAGCTGGCGGAATGACCGGCCAGCGATGATCGCTGCGCGTCTGAACGCTCAAACCCGGCGCCCGCCTGAGTACACTTGCGAGCCATGCTGAACAAGTTGGCCGGACTGCTGAAAAGCGCGCAACTGTCGCTGTTTGACAGCGAGCCTGAGCTGCCGCTTCAGCCCGCGCAAAAGCAGCAGCCTAAGGCCCCGGCGCCGGCGCCTGACGGCGTGCCCAAACCGGCGCCACGCCGCGCCAAGAGCGCCGCGCCGGGCCATGCCGAAGCGGCGACGCCCAGCCACGAGGTGCTGCTCGACGGCCATCGCATTGCCTATGAGTTGCGCCGCGCCCGGCGTCGCAGCATTGGGTTCACCGTCAGCGAGGACGGCCTGCGCGTGGCCGCGCCCAAGTGGGTGCCGCTGGCCGAAATTGAGCGGGCCCTGCAGCAAAAGGCGGGTTGGATTCTGCGCAAGCTGGTCGAGCAGCGCGAGCGCCGCCGCCGCCTGGACGCCGCGCAGGTTCAATGGGCCGATGGCTGTGTGCTGCCCTATCTCGGCGAGCCGATGATTGTGGTGCTCGATCCTTCCGCGGCGCGACTGCCCGGCGGCGCGCGCTTTGATGATGGCCGCGATGACAGCCAGCCGACCTTGGCCACCGTGGCCCGCCAGACCTTGTTTCTGGGCCTGCCACAAGCGGCCTCGGCGCAGCAGATCCGTGACGCGGTGCAAGCCTGGCTGCAGCGCCAGGCCCGCGCGCTGTTCGAGCAGCGCTGCCGGCATTTCGCCGCCCAGCTCGGCGTGCAGATGAACCGCCTGCGATTGTCATCAGCGCAGACGCGCTGGGGCAGTGCCAGCGCCGACGGCACCGTGCGGCTGAACTGGCGGCTGATTCATTTCGCGCCGTCGACCATCGATTACGTCGTTGCACATGAATTGGCCCATCTGCGCGAGATGAACCACAGCCCGCGCTTCTGGGCCATCGTCGGCCAGTTGATGCCCGACTACGAGCGGGCCCGCGCGCAACTGCGCCAGGCCGCGCTGCCCAGCTTCGATGACTGAAAAGTTACCAAGTGGTTTCAACCCTGGTTTCACGCAGCTCCCCCTTCAGGGGGGCTTGTTCCCCCCAAGGGCGGGCTTCACACTTCGTTCCGTCAAGCTGTCATCGCGACGCATCTGAGGTCAGGGCCTGTCGCCCCAGCCTCCCGGTGGCGCCAGGGTCACAACACAGCTGTGTGTCGTAGTCCCGCGCTTCTGAACCGAAAAGCGGATGCACCATAAAAGGCACGGCCCGCCGCCCCAGCGCAACCGGGGCGGCGGAAGCTGTCAAAGCCACTTGATCCACCCTCGATTGCTTTGCCCGCATTGCCGCCATTCAGGCGCTGAAGCGGAACACGCCGTCAGCCTCGCGTCGCCGCTGCAGTCGCCCGGCCAGCCAGAGCGTGTTCAGGTGGGCGACCGCTTCGCCCATCGCAAAGGTCGTCTGGTGCAGGTCCAGCGCGCGCTTGAACATCATCGGCAATAGGCTGGCTGCATCGCGCGGCGATTCGGCGCAGGCGGCCAAGACCTCGTCCAGCCGCTCCCGGTGGTGCTCCTGCAATTGATCGATGCGCGCGTGCAGGCCGCGAAAGGGCTTGCCATGCGAGGGCAGCACCAGGGTATCGGCCGGCAGTGGCAGCAGCGCCTGCAGTGAATCCAGGTAGAGCCGCAGCGGATCGGCCTCGGGCTCGACATCGACGACGCTGACATTGGTCGAGATCCGCGGCAGCACCATATCGCCCGAGATCATCAGGCCCAGCGACGCGCTGTACAGGCTGATGTGCTCCGGCGCATGGCCGTAGCCGGCGATGCAGCGCCAGTCATGGACACCGATGGGCAAGACCTGACCCTCGCGCAGCCGCCGGTAGGCCGGCGGCACGGCCGGCACCATGCTCGGGTAGTAGCTGGAGCGGGCGCGGATCTTGGCCTGCGCCTCGGGATCGGTGAGCCCATGGCTGGCGAAGAAGGCGGCGGCCGTTTCGCCGCCCATGCCGACGGTGGAACTGCTGGCCAGCCGTGCGAGCTGGAAGTCGGTGGCGCTCATCCACAGCCGGCATGCTCTGTCGACCTTGTGCCAGCGCTCACACAACCAGGCCGCCAGGCCCATGTGGTCGGGATGGAAATGGGTGACGATGACGCGCAGGACAGGCAGGCCGTCGAGTTCGCTGGCGAAGACCTGCTCCCACAGCTCGCGGGTGGCCTCGTTGGCAACGCCGCAATCGACCACGGTCCAGCCGGCCTGGCCATCGATCTCGTCGCGCAGCAGCCAGAGGTTGATGTGGTCCAGCGCGAAGGGCAGGCCCATGCGCAGCCAGCGCACGCCGGGGGCCAGTTCCAGACTGCGGCCGGGGGCCGGCAAGGCATCGCCGAGCGGGTAGGAAAGTTCTGCTTCGCGAGGATTTGCCATGACTGCCTTAGACTTACGTTTACGTTAACGTCATTTCAACAAGAGTGTAGCGATGAGCACCGAGAGCAGCCCCGTGAGCAAGAAGAAGGCCCCCCGCGCGGCCGAGCCATCGGCGCGCCTGTTCACCATCACCGATTTGGCGACCGAGTTCGACATCACGCCGCGGGCGATCCGCTTCTACGAAGACATGGGCTTGCTGGAGCCGGCGCGCGCCGGCCGCAACCGGGTCTACACCCACCGTGATCGCACCCGCCTGAAGCTGACGCTGCGTGGCAAGCGCCTGGGCCTGTCGCTGCAGGAGATCAAGCAGCTGGTCGATATGTACGACTCGGAGTCCGATGCGGCCTCGCAGCTGAAGGCCTTTCTGGAAGTGCTGCAGCAGCACCGCCGCCAGCTTGAACAGCAGCTTGACGATATCGAGGTCACCTTGGCCGAGATTGCCCAGCACGAGGAGCGCTGCCAGAGCCTGCTGGCCGATGCGCTGAAGCGGCCGGCGGCCGCTGGTGGCTGAACGGGCTCAGAGCCGTTCGCACAGGCCGGCTGCCAGCAACGTGCACAGGGCATTGACGGCAGCCTGCTCGCCGGCCGTTGAACGGGGCCGCCCGGCTTGCGTGGCGCTCAGCAGGATGACGATCTGCCACGGCGCCGTTTCCAGATAGAGCAGGCGGCCCTGTTCGCCGTCGGCCGACTGGCGATGTTGCATCGCGCTGTCGATGGCCAGGCGCAGCGGCTGCTGGGGCAGCCAATCGAGCCACAGACCTTCGACGGCTTGCAGCGGCCCCAAAGCCGCCAGCAGCTGTGTCTCCTTGCCAGCCTGCCCCTCGGCATCGGCATCGGCATCGGCATCGGTATCGAGGCGACGCACGCACAACAGCGCCGTGGGCGGCAGGCCCATCAACGAAGTCAGGCGCTGCAGCACCGCGCGGGCGAAGGTCCGCGCCTCCCGATGGGCCAAGAGATCGGTCGCGGCGGACATCAGCAGGCCGAGCTGCGTCTGCTGCTCCTGCAGTTGTTGGCGTTGCCGGTGTGCCCGCAACGCGCAGCCGATGCCGCTCAGCCAGTGGCTGGCCTTCAGGGCCTTGCGGCTGCGCAGGTCTTCGATGTCCAGGGCCTGGAGCTGAGGCTGGGCGGACAGTGGGAGCGCCTCGTCGCTGTGCATCAGCACGCGGCAATCGCGCTGCCCCAGCGGGCCGCGCAGCAGCTGCAGCAGGGCGATGGCACTGTCGCGCCGGCTGCAATGCTGGTCGATCAGCAGCAGGTCGATCGAGACCCCGCTCTGCAAGAGCTGCCGGGCTTGACGGCTGCTGTAGGCATGCAGCAGTTCAACCGGCCGGCCCTCGAACTCGGCCGCTTGCAGGGCGAGGTGCAGGGCCGCATGGGCCTGGCAGTCGTCATCGACCAGCAGCAGGCGCCAGGCGCTCGCCCCCGCTGCCTCGGCGCTGCAGCGTGCCGAGGCGGGCAACGGTGCGACAAGGCCGGCAGGCGTCAGCGTGGCGAGACGGTCGGGCAGCATGATGGGGCTCCGGCGGGGGACTGAAGAGGCGTGGGGGCGTTGGCGTGAGCCGGGCTCAGTCAAGACTCAGAAGCTGGCCCATTCGGCCTGCGTGGCGTTGCTGCTCAGCGAGCGCGGCTGGCTGGCACTGCTGGCAGCCTTGGCGATGGCCTGCTTGGCCAGTTGCGCGGGACGCTCCGGACGCGCCAGACGTGCCGGGCGCGCTGCCGGGCCAGGCTCGGCGCGGGGCGCCAGGCTCAGGGCGCTCAGCTCGGTGCGCAGCTTGAAGATGCGCACGGCATCGACCAGGCGGGTGGCCTGCTGATTCAGGCTTTCGGCGGCGGCGGCGGACTCTTCCACCAGCGCGGCATTCTGTTGCGTGACTTGATCGAGCTGGCCGACGGCGTCGCTGATCTGGCCCACGCCGCTGGTCTGCTCCACGGTGGCCGAGCTGATCTCGTCGATCAGGTCATTGACGCGGCGCACCTGGCTGACGATCTCGCCCATGGTCTCGCCGGCGCTGCTCACCAGCCGGGTGCCGGCCTCGACCTTGGCCACGCTCTCGTTGATCAGCGTCTTGATCTCCTTGGCCGAAGCCGCCGAGCGATGCGCCAGTGCGCGCACCTCACCGGCCACCACCGCAAAGCCACGGCCTTGCTCGCCGGCACGGGCAGCCTCGACAGCGGCATTGAGCGCCAGGATATTGGTCTGGAAGGCGATCGAGTCCATCACGCCGATGATGTCGGCGATCTTTTGCGAGCTGCTGTTGATTTCGCTCATCGTGCTGATGACCTGGCTGATCACTTCGCCGCCCTGGCGGGCCACGGCGGAAGCCGAGCCGGCCAGTTGGGTCGCCTGGGCGGCGGTATCGGCGCTGTTGCGCACGGTGGCATTGATCTGTTCCATCGAGGCCGCGGTCTGCTGCAGATTGGCGGCCTGCTCCTCGGTGCGTTGCGACAGATCGGTATTGCCGCTGGCGATCTGGCTGGAGGCGGTGGCCACCGATTCCGAACCCTCGCGAACGGTGCTGACGACACGGGCCAGGCTGTCGTTCATCTCGGCCAGCGCTTGCAGCAGCTGAGCGGGTTCGTCGCGACCGACGATCTCGATCTCCGAGCTGAGGTCGCCGGCGGCCACGGTGCGCGCCACCTCGACGGCACGTTCGATCGGGCGAACGATGCTGCGGGTGATCAACCAGGCGACGGAGGCACCGAGTGCCAGCGCGGCGATCACCATCAGGGCCAGCTCGTTGCGCACCTCGTCGCCAGCGGCGGTAGCCGAGGCCTCGTCTTCGGCGTTGTTGAGCTTCTGCAACTCGATGTTCTCGTCCATCGCGTCCTGCCAGGCTTGGGTGGCCGGCGCTGCGCGGCTGAGCAGCAGTTCGCGGGCTTCGGCGTCCTTGTTGGCAGCGGCCAGCGCCAGTACCTGGTCGTTCAGGGTGCGGGCCTCGCTGGCGGCGGCCTTGATCTTGGCGCGCAGGGCCAGGCCTTGCGGGCTGCCCGGCAGCTTGTCCAGCGCATCGCTGGCCTGGTTGTACTTGGCACGATAGTCCTGCAGCTTCTTCAGTTCCGACTCGATCTTGCTCTTGTCGTCCAGCAGGATGATGGTGCGCATGACGCGTGAGACGATGTGTACCGACTCCGACATATCACCGACCAGCATCATCTTGGGCACATTGTCCCGGGTGATTTCATGCAGCGAGGCCCGGCTGCTGTTCATGCCGTGCAGGCCGGCGCCGGCCATGCCGACGATGATGGCCAGCATCAGGCCGAAGCCCAGGGTCAAACGGGTGCCGATCTTCAGATTGCTCATTGCCTTCATGGTGATCTCCTGCGGCTGCCGCTCACGGCGTGATTCGAAAAGGGGTGGAACCATCGCTGGGCTACCTGGCCTTGCGGCCCGGCCTCTCGGCTTTGGATGACTCAACTCTAAATCGATCAAATCATTCATTCAAGTCAAATCGTTCAAGAGGGCGTCAATCTTTTTCATTCAAATCGCTCACGCAATAGCCGCCGTAAATCGATCAAATCATTCATTTGTGAGGAATTTACCGGTGATGATCTAATCCTTTGTCACCTCATCGCTCATAAGTTGCAAATCAGTCAATTCGAACTAGACTGAAAGGAGCGATGGGATTGGAGGTTTTGGATGAATGAGCGACTGCCCTCCTACACGACGGTGGAGGCGGCCCGGCTGCTGGGCATTTCGCCAGCCAGCGTGCAGCGCTGGGTCGATGGGGGCCATCTGCGCGCCTGGAAGACCGTGGGAGGCCACCGGCGCATCGACGCCGCCAGCGTCGACGAATGGCTGGCCGCGCAGCGCGAGGGTTCGACGGCTAACGGCAGCGCCGCGTCCAATCCCGCCGGTGCCGTCGCGGCGCTGGGTACCAGCGTGCTGCTGGTCGACGACGACCCGATCGCCCGCGAATTGCTTGAAGTGCAGGTGCGCATGGCCCTGCCGCAGGCCCGCATCACGCTGGCCGAGAACGGCTTTCAGGCCTTGCTGGCGGTGGGGCGCCAGATGCCCGATGTGGTGATCACCGATATGGTGATGCCGCATATGAACGGCGTCGAGATGCTACGCCAGCTGATGGCCGAGGCGGCACCGCGGCGTGTGATTGCCGTGTCCAGCCAGAGCCGCGAGGGCCTGGCCCGGCTCGGCGCCTTGCCGCCGGCCGTGCTGTTGCTGGCCAAGCCGGTGGATCAGCAGGCCTTGAGCGCGGCGTTGCAGGGGCTTTAGTCTTCGCTCTTTTGGCTCTAAGTGCGGATGCTCTGGAAAGAGCCAAAGGCAACCACAGAGGCACTGAGTCACAGAGAAAAACTCGTCGAACTCTGGCCTTCCCCGTGAATTTCTTTATGCCTCAGTGCCTCTGTGCTTGCGTTTCGAGCGCCAGTGGCCGAGCATCAAATAGCGTGCTGAAAGCCTTGGTCTTGCTAGGCCGGCCAGCCTAGCAAGCCACGGCGTCAGCCGGCTGCTGCTGCGCGTCCCAGGTGCTGCAGTAGCGCCTGAGTGACCGTCGCCAGCAAGTGCTCGAAGTCGCGTAGTCGCTCATCGAGCTGATCGAGGGTCTGCAGGTCAATCGCCTCCTGCAGCGCGCGGGCGGCGTCTGACAAACGGTCGGCGCCGATGATGGCCGCGGTGGAGATGGCCGTGTGGGCCAGCCGCGAGGCCTCGCTGATGTCGCCCTCGGCCAGCGCCGTGGCAATCGCTTGCGCATCGTTGACCCGGGTGTCGAGAAAGCGCTGCATGAATTTCGCGACCAGATCGGCGCGGCCCTGGCAGCGCTGCAGCGCCTTGTCGGCCTCCAGCACGTTCGCTGGCGGCGCCTCGGGCAGCCAGCGCGCCAGCACGGCGAAGAGCTGCGGCGGTTCGAAGGGTTTGCTGACGTAGTCGTTCATGCCGGCCGCGGCACAGCGGGCGCGGTCGCCATCCAGCGCCTGGGCGGTCATGGCGATCACCGGCAGCTCGCGCAAGCTGTCGTCCTGGCGCAGCAGACGGGTGGCCTGCAGGCCATCCATCACCGGCATCTGCACATCCATCAGCACGATGTCGACGCGGCGGCTGCGCAGCAGCTGCAGCGCTTCCTGGCCATTGCCGGCCACGGTGACCTTCATGCCGCCGAGGTCCTGCAGCAGATCGGTCGCCAGCATCTGGTTCATGTCGTTGTCTTCCACCAGCAGCAGCTCGCGGCCGCGCAGCCGGGCCAGTGCGCCGGCGTCGATGTCCCGTGTGCCGCCTTGGGTTGGCGGCGCGGGCGCGGTGTCGCGGCTCAGGGCCAGCTCGATGGCCTCGGCGAGGCGCTGCTCGGACACCGGCTTGGCCAGGCAGCCCTGCAGCCGCAGGGCCTGGGCGCCGAACTGCAAGGCATCCGCATCGTAGGCGGTGACCAGCAGCATCGCCGGGGCGGGTTGTAGCCCCAGGGCCTGGATGCGCTGGGCCAGCGCCAGGCCATCGGTCTGCGGCATGCGCCAATCCAGCAGGAGCAGCTCGTAGGGATCGCCGCCGGCGTTCTGCAACTCGATCAGTGCCGTGGCGGCCGAATTCGCCAGCGTGGCGCGATGGCCCAGGCGCTGCAGCAGGTGCTCAAAGATTTCCAGCGAGGCGGCGCTGTCGTCGACGACCAGCACGCGCAGCCCGCGGCGCCCGTACAAGGCAGTCGACGTGGCCGATGCGCACTGCTCGGTCGCCGCGCGGAACAGGGCCGTGAAGCTGAACACGCTGCCCTCGCCGGGAGCGCTTTTCACGCTGATGCGGCCCGCCATCAGCTGCACCAGCTGACGCGAGATCGCCAGGCCCAAGCCGGTGCCGCCGTATTGGCGGGTGATCGAGCTGTCGGCCTGGTGAAAGGGCTCGAACAGCCCTTCGCATTGGGCCTCGCTCATGCCGATGCCGCTGTCGCGGACGCTGAATTGGAGCGTCATTGCATCGTCGCTGTTGGCAATGGCCAGGCGGCTGACGCGCAGCACGATCTCGCCCTGGGCGCTGAACTTGACCGCATTGCCGCAGAGGTTGATCAGCACCTGGCCCAGGCGCAGCGGATCGCCGACCAGCCGTGGCGGCACGTCGTCGGCGATATCCAGCAGCAGCTCCAGGCCTTTTTCCTGCGCGCGCAGGCCGACCACGGCAATCACGCGCTCGAACACCTGCTCCAGCGCGAACTCGGTCGCTTCCAGGGCCAGGCGGCCGGCCTCGATCTTGGAAAAGTCCAGCACGTCGTTGATGATGGCCAGCAGCGCGTCGGCCGCGGCCTTGCTGCTGCTCAGATAGCGCTGCTGCTTGGGCGTGAGCAGCGTGTTGCGCAGCGCCAGCTCGGTCATGCCGATGACGGCATTCATCGGCGTGCGGATCTCGTGGCTCATATTGGCCAGGAATTCGCTCTTGGCCCGCGTGGCAGCCTCGGCGGCATCGCGCGCCAGCGAGAGTTCGGCCGTGCGTGCCGCCACGCGCTGTTCCAGCTCGGCGTTGAGCCGCTGCAGCGCGGCGGCGCTGGCGCGGGCCTCGGCCTCAGCGGCCTGGCTGCGCATGATCTGTTCATGGGTGCGCAGCGCCGCGGTCAGGCTGGTGATCAAGCGGGTGTGGCTAAGCTCGGCCTTGGTGCGGTAGTCGTTGATGTCGTAACGGGTGAAGACCTCCAGCTCGGGCGCATAGCCCGGCTGGCCGGTGCGCAGGATGATGCGGCAGGCGTTCATCTGGCAGTGCTGGCGCATATGGCAGACCAGCTCCAGCCCGGCCTGCGGGCTTTCCATCACCACGTCCAGCAGGGCCAGCGCGAAATCGCGATCGGTCTCGAGCAGCGCCCGGGTCTGCTGCGCCGATTCGGTGTGCACCAAGGCCAAGGGGCGGCCGAGGATCTGCACCCGGCGCAGCGCGTAGCGGGTGGCGCTGTGAACCTCGGGGTCGTCATCGACGACCAGAATGCGCCAGGGCGGCAGCTGCGGCTCTGGCTCGGCTGCGTCCTTGAAGATCAGCGTGTCGTCCATCAATGCGTGGGCAGGCGTCTTGTCAGTGCAGCCCGCAGTGTGAGGCCGGCAGGCTGGCTTGACCAGATGGCTCAGCCCGCCCCCTCAGCAAAAGGCAGGTCGAGCGGTGCCTGTCAGTCCCGCAGGGCCTGGATGGGCCGCATGCCCATGGCCACCAGACCGTGGCGCAGGCTGGCCAGCAGGCTGACCAGCAGCAGCCCGCCGAGTGCCAGCGCCTCGGGCCAGAGGCCGACGGGTGCGCGGTCGACGAACTGGCCCAGATACCACTCGCCGAGCCAGAAGCACAGCGGCAGGCCCAAGAGTGCGCCGGCCAGCAGCAGCCAGCCAAACTCGCGCGCCAGCCGCGCCAGCGCCTGCAGCGAGGAGGCGCCATGCAGCTTGCGCAGCACCAGCTCACGGGCATGACGCTGGACCAGATGGGCGCTCAGCGCATAGACGCCGAAGCCGGCCAGGGCCAGGGCCAGCAGACCGGTGGCGCTGACCAGCTGGGCGATGCGGCGGTCGTTTGCATAGGGCTGCAGCATGGCCTCCTCGACCCGCTCGAAGCTGAAGGGTTCGTCGGGGTAGATGCGTCGCCACACCGGCGCCAGCAAGCGCTCTGCATCGGTGCCCGGCTTCAGGCGCAGGTTCAGCACCCAGAAGCCGCGCCGGGCGGCGAGGGCCTGTTCGCTGGTCTGTAGCTGCAGCATATGCGGCCGGGCCGGTTCGCGCGTGCCTTCCAGCGTCAGCGTTGGCACGACGGCGACGACGGTGAACTGCTGTGGCTGCTGGTTGATGCCAACCAGCTTGGAGTCAAGGCTGACACCAAGGGCACTGGCCGGCGAGGCAAAGCCCAGCGCGCGGCTGCCGGCTTCGTCCAGCACCACCGCATCCCTGATCGTTGCATCGATGGCGCCGGCCAGCGGCGTGACCTTGAAGAAGCTGAAGAAGTCCTTGTCCACCGCCGTGTAGCGCAGATCGGCCTTGTGATCCCGATGCCTGAATTCCACGTTGCGGTCCATCCGGTCGCTGCCCAGCACGCTGTCGGTCCAGGCCATTTCGGTGACCTCGGGCAGCTGGCGCAGTGCCTGGCGCAGGTCCTCGGCCTGGGTCGCGCTGGCGCCCACCGGCGTGCGCAGTGCCAGGGCGCCCGCTGGTTCGTAGCCGATCTTGCGCTGCAAGACATGCTCGTTCTGCAGGCTCAGCAGCAGGGCCAGGCCACAGGCCAGCAGCGCGATGCCGAACTGCAGCGTGGACAGGCCACGGCGCAGCCAGCGGCCACCCCGACCTTCGCTGGCCTGGCGGCCCTGCAGCGCGGCGGCGGCGTTCTGGCGCCAGGCCAGCCAGGCCGGGTAGAGGCAGACCAGCAGGCCGAGCAGCAGGCTGGCGCCCATCAGGCCCAGCAGCGGCAGCGGCTGCAGCAGCGTGTCGGGCAGGGGCACGCGCAGCGCGGCGCTCATCCAGGGCACGAACAGCCAGGCCAGCAGCAGCCCCACCAGCGCTGCCAGCATGATGCTCAGCTGGGTCTCGACGACGAACTGCATCAGCAGACGCGTCGGGCTCAGGCCCAGGCTCTTGCGCACGGCGATCTCGCGCTGACGCTGCAGCGTGCGCACGCTGCTCAGATTGATGAAATTCAGCAAGGCCAGCAGCAGCAGCAGCAGCGCGGCGCCGGCCAGCGCCACCAGCACCTGAACGCGCAGCTTGCCCTCGCGGCCCTCGAAACGCATCTCGGTCACCGGCAGGGCGCGCATGTAGGCGGCCTTGCGGCCATTGGCCGTCCAGTCCGGCGGCAACTCCTTCATCACCGGGCTGGCATCCAGCAAGGCCTGGGCCACGGCGCCGACCTGTGCAGTGCTGGCACCGGGCAGCAAGCGGGCATAGACCTGGCCAGCGATCATGAACCAGGCCTCGCGCGATTCCTGGTCGATGCCGGCGGCGGGCGAGTCAAAGCCCAGATAGGCCTCGGCGCGAAACTGGCTCAGCGAGCCGGGCTCCGGCAACAGCGCGCCGACGGTCAGCGTGAACTTGCCAAGGCTGAGCGTCTTGCCCAGCACCGCGGTGCTGCCAAACAGCTTGCGCGCCAGCCCCTCGGTGATGGCGATGCTGTCCGGCCGGCTCAGGCTGGCCTGCAGATCACCTTGCAGCGAGCGCAGATTGAAGAGCTTGACCAGGTTGGCGTCGGCGGCGATGGCGTTGGCGCGCGTGATGCGATCGCCCTGCTTCAACGTGAAGGTGTCATCGGCCACGCGGCTGATCAGCTCCAAGGGCGCTCTGGCCTGTGTCAAGGCCGGGGCAAAGACAAAGGGTGAGCCGAGGAACCAGTCCTCCTCGCGGCCCGGCATATTGCCGTGAAAGTCGATCAGCACGATGCGCTCGGGCTGGTGCAGGGCCGGATCGGGCCGGTAGCGTTCGCCCAGCAGCACGGCCAGCAGATAGCAGGCTGCCAGCGCCAGGCCGAGGCCGCCGATCAGCACCACAGCGTTCAAGGGTTCGGCCACCAGCTGACGCCAGGCCACCCGCAGGTCCAGAAATTTCATCGCGTGCTCCTTGATCAGGCGGCCAGCGCATCCACCAGGATGCGGCCATCGAGCAGGCGCACGCTGCGCGTGGCCTGTGCGGCATGGCTGGGCGAGTGGGTGACCATCACCAGCGTCGTGCCGTCTTCGTTCAGCTCGCGCAGGATGCGCATCACCTCGTCGCCCTGGGCGCTGTCGAGATTGCCGGTGGGCTCGTCGGCCAGCAGCAGGGCCGGCTGCGAGACGATGGCGCGGGCGATGGCGACGCGCTGCTGCTGGCCGCCGGACAGCTGCGAAGGCCGGTGGCTGGCGCGATGGGCGATGCCCAGCCGGTCCAGCGCCTGATCGATGCGCGCCTTGTGCTCGCGGGCCGGCACCTCGCCGTACTGCAGCGCCAGCTCGATGTTCTCGCGCACATTGAGGTCGTCGATCAGGTTGAAGCTCTGGAACACAAAGCCGATGCGGCCACGGCGCACGCGGCTGAGTTCGCGCTCGCCGAGGCCGGCGACGTTGCGGCCTTCGAACCAGTACTCGCCGTTGCTCGGCGCATCGAGCATGCCCAGCACGCCCAGCAGCGTGGACTTGCCGCAGCCCGAGGGGCCGGTGATGGCCAGGTATTCGCCGGCGTCGATGTGCAGATCGATCTGGTCCAGCGCGGTGGTCTCCAGCGTGTCGATGCGGTGCAGCTTGCTCAGGGACTTCAGGGTGATCATCGGATGTCCTCCTCGTGGATCAATCGGAATTCGTGGTTCAGGAACGGATGCGCAAGAGCGGCGCATCGCCGTAGTCGCGCAGCCGCGAGACGATGACGCGCTCGCCGGCCGTCAGGCCTTCAAGCACCTCGATCTGGCCGGCGGCACGCCGACCCAGGCGCACCGCGCGGCGTTGTGCGTGGTGGCCATCGGCGTCCAGCACATAGACAAAGGCGCCGCCGCTGTCGGCATAAAAGGGCCCGTCGGCCAGCAGCAGCGCGCGGCTGGGCTGGCCCAGACGCAGCCGCAGGTCCAGGCTCTGGCCGGCCTGCAGCCCGGGCGGCTGGGCGCCGGCAAAGCTCAGCTCCAGGCCGAAGCGGCCGTCCTTCACCTGCGGCAATTTCTGGCTGACCTGCAGGGGCCAGGTCTTGCCTGCCAGCTCCAGCGTGGCCGGCAGGCCGACGGTGAGGCGAGGCAGATAGAACTCATCGAGCTGGGCGCTGAACTTGAAATTGCTGATGTCGTCGATGCGGCCGAGCCGGTCGCCGACCCGCACCGAGCTGCCGACCTGCAGGCTGAAGCCGCTCAGCTGCCCGTCGACCGGCGCCCGCGCGGCCAGATTGCCGGCCGCGGCCCGCACGACGCCCAGGCCGTCATTGAGGCCCTTGACCGCCCGCTCCAGCTCGGCGATGGCCTGCTCGCGGATGCGCATCTCGGCCTGGCTGTCTTCGCGGGCCTGGGCGAGCAGACGCTGCTGCAGCTGCTGGCGGCGGCGGGCCTCGTCCAGCACCGCGGGTGACACAAAGCCCTGGGCGGCCAGCTGCTGCTGGCGCTGCAGATCGGTCTGGGCACGCTCGGCCTCGATCTCCAGCTGGCTCAGATCGCGGCGCTGCTGCGCCCGCGCATTGGCCAGCGCGGTGCGCTGCAGCGACAGATTGGACAGCTGCTGCGCCACCTCGGCACCGCGCTGCAGCACCTCCTGCTCGCGCTGCGGGTTGGACAGCCGGTAGAGCAGGGCGCCGCGCTGCAGCATCTGGCCGTCGCGCACCAGCACCGCGTCGACGCGGCCGGACTCGGTCGCGTCCAGCAGCACCTGCTGGGCCGGCACCGTCTGCGCGCGCAGCGTGATCTCGTCGCGGAACTCACCGGGGCCGACGCTGGCAATGCTCAGGCTGGCGGCGTCCACCGCCAGGCCGCGCGGCAGCTGGCTGGCCGCCCAGGCCAGCAGCGCCAGGCCCAACAAGCCTCCGCCCAGCAGCAGGCGGCGCGGCCAGCGCGGTGCGGCGACGACGCGGTCCATGGCCGCGCCGCTGGGGCGCTCGGGCACAGGTTTCGGGGCAGAGGTGTCTTGCATGGCTGCCAGTGTGCGCAGCGGCCCACGGGCCGGCCAGCCCCCTGTCCGCTTCCGGACAGTTCGCTGGCTGTCCGCCTCCGAACACTGCTAAGGTGCCGGCCATGACGATTCTTGTGCTTGACGATGACGCCGACATCGGCATCGCCGCGCGCCTGCTGCTGCAGCGCCGTTGCGGGCCGGTGCTGACCCTGCAGCAGCCGGCCCAGCTGCTGGCGGCGCTGCGCAGCCAGGCGGTCGATCTCTTGCTGTTGGATATGAACTTTTTGCCCGGGCGCAGCGATGGCGCGCAGGGCCTGGCCCTGCTACAGCAGGTGCTGGCCCTGCCTGAAGCGCCGCGGGTGATTGTGATGACCGCCTATGCCGAGGTCGAGTTGGCCGTGCAGGCGCTGAAGCTCGGCGCTTTCGATTTCATCACCAAGCCCTGGGACAACGCCCGGCTGCTGGCCACCGTGCAGACGGCACTGGCAGGGCGAGTGGCTGACGACGACGGCGACGTTAAGCGGCCGGCCGAGGAATCGGCGGTGATGCGCGAGCTGCGCCGGCTGCTGGCCACAGTGGCACCGACCGAAGCGCCGGTGCTGCTGCTCGGTGCGGCCGGCAGCGGCCGCTCGACGCTGGCCCAGGCCCTGCACCAGGCCTCGGCCCACACCAGCGAGGCGCTGACCGTGCTGAGCCCGGCCGCCATCGAGGCGCCGGAGCAAACCTTGGCCGCGCTGCGTGGCGGCAGTGTGCTGCTGGACGAGGCCTTCGCGCTGCCGCTGGCCGCACAGCAGCGCTGGCTCGCCGCTCTAATTGCTCGCGAAGCCTTGCCAGAGGCGCCGCGGCTGATCAGCAGCAGCCAGCTCGCCGAGGCCCAGCTCTTTGATGTGCAGCGGGTGCTGCCGGCCTGGTTGTACCGGCTCAACACCGTCGTGCTGCGCCTGCCGGGCCTGCGCCAGCGCCGCGAGGACATCCCGCGCCTGGCCGCGCAGTTCCTGGCCCAGGCCGCGGCGCGGCTGAACAAGCCGCCGCGCCCCTGCAGCCCGCAGGCGCTGCAGCAGCTGCAGGCGCAAGACTGGCCGGGCCAGCTGCACCAGCTGCGCCAGGCTTGCGAGCGCGCCGTGCTGCTGGCCGGCGGGCCGCGCTACGAAATCGCCGACTTTGGACTGGCCGATGGGGCGGGCGAAACAGGTGTCGCTGCGCTCGAGCTTGGCGGCGAGACGCTGTCGCTGCAGGCCCGCGAACGCGCCGCCGTGGCCCAGGCCATGAACGATGCCCAGGGCAATATCAGCCAGGCGGCGCGTCTGCTCGGCCTGTCGCGCGCGGCGCTGTACCGGCGCCTGGAAAAGCATGGCTTCTGACCCGCGACGCGCTCAGGCGCTGCTCGGCCTCACTGGCCTGGCCCTGCTGGGCGATGGCCTGCTGCTGGGCCTGTTCTGGGGCCAGCCGCGCCCCGTGGTGCTGGCAGCGCTGGGCGGCCTCTTGCTGCTGGCGCTAGGCGCCCGGCTGCTGCTGCGGCTGCCAGCACAGCCTTTGCGACCCGAGCCGCAGCCTTCGGCGGCGCAGGGCCAGGCGCAGGCTCGTCAGCTGCTGTTGCTGGAAGGCCTGCTCGATGCGGCGCCGGTGGCGCTGTGGCGTCTGGGCGAGGGCGTGGCCGATCGTGAGCTGCAGGCCCTGAATGTGCAGGCCCGGCGCCTGCTCGCTCCCGGCAGCCCGACCGACCCCGAAGCGCTGCGCCAGCAGCTGCTGCGCCTGCCGGCCGCGCCGGCCCATTTGCTGATCGAACTGCCGCTGGCCGGCGACGGCGAGGCCGCCGGTGCCAGCCCGGAACGCTGGTTGCTGCGCCAGCGCAGCCTGCTGCTGGCCGGCCAGCCACAGCGCTTGCTGGCACTGATGCCCTTGGAGAGCGAGCTGCAGGCCGAGGCGCAGAAGTCCTGGCGCGAGCTGGTCAAGGTGCTGACCCACGAGATCATGAACTCGCTGACGCCGATTGCCTCGCTGTCGCGCAGCGCGCTGGAGATGCACGGCGACCCGGCCCAGGCCGATGATCTGCAGCTGGCGCTGGAAGCAATCGCACGCCGCGCCGAGGCGCTGGGCCGTTTTGTCGGCGACTATCGCCAGGTCAGCGAATGGCCGGCGCCGCAGCTGGCGGCGCTGCCGCTGCAGCCCTTGTTCGAGCGCCTGCAGCAGCTGGTCGGCCCGGCCTGGCGGGCCCGCGGCGGGCAGCTCGACTGCGCGGTTGAGCCCGCCAGCCTGATGCTGATGGCTGACGAAGGCCAGCTCGAGCAGGTGCTGCTGAACCTCCTGCGCAATGCCGAGCAGGCCACCGCCGGCGTGGTGCAGCCGCAGGCACAGCTGCGCGCCCGGCTGGCGGCTGGCGGGCGGCTGCAGATCACGGTCAGCGACAACGGCCCCGGCGTGCCGCCCGGGCTGGAGCGGCAGATCTTCCTGCCCTTCTTCAGCGCCCGCGGCCCGGATGCCCAGGGGCAGCGCGGCAGCGGCATCGGCCTGGCCGTGGTGCGCCAGCTGTTGCATGGCATGGGCGGCACGGTGCGCCATGTGCGGCCGGTGCAGGGCGGCGCCTGTTTCGTGATCAGCTTCTGAAAAGCCGGCTAGGGCCTGTTAACACGACGTCTGCCTGCTGCGTTGCCACACAAATCGCCGTGAACGAGGCGCCCAATGCTTCAATGAGCCTCGCCGGGGCCGTTCCCCCGGCGAGGCTTTGCAACCACGTGCACGGCGATTTGTGTGGCAACCCTTCGGGAGAGGGGCTCCAAGGGCCCCACTCGGTGTTGAACTCCTTGCCCAGGCGGCTAGCCTGGGCAGCGTCGTCCGCCTGGATTGGGGCCCTTGGAGCCCCTCTCGCACAGACAGACGTCGTGTTAACAGGCCCTAAATCACGGTTTGTGCGCGCCGCGCGGCGGTAGAGTCGAGCTGGGGCCTCGCTGCCGAAGCTTCACCTGGAGCGCGCACTTGAAGATCATCATCATCGACGACAACCAGATCAACCTGACCCTGCTCAAGGTGATCTGCCGGCAGCTGCCGGGCACTGAGTCGCTGGAGTTTCTCGATCCGCGCGCGGCACTGGCCTGGTGCCAGAGCCATGAGCCTGATCTGGTCGTCGTTGACTACCAGATGCCCGAGATGGATGGCGTGGCCTTCATCAAGGCGCTGCGGGCGACGCCGGGCCGCCAGGAGACCCCGCTGCTGATGATCACCGCGAACCACGAGCGCGAGTTGCGCTACGAGGCGCTGAACGCCGGCGCCAGCGATTTCCTGACCAAGCCGGTTGATCGCATGGAGTTCCTGGCCCGGGCGCGCAATATGCTTGCGCTGCGCCAGGGCCAGAAGGCGCTGGCCGGCCGCGCCGAGTGGCTGGCCCAGGAGGTCGAGAAGGCGACGCAGACGATTCTGGAGCGCGAACGCGACACGATCTTCCGGCTGTCCCGTGCGGCCGAGTACCGTGATCCCGAGACCGGCGCCCATGTGATGCGGATGGCGCATTACTCGCGGCTGATCGCCGCCAATCTGGGCGCGCCGGCCGACTTCCAGGATCTGCTCTTCCAGGCCGCGCCGATGCACGACATCGGCAAGGTCGGCACGCCCGACCACATCCTGCTCAAGCCGGGCCGCTTGACGCCGGAGGAAATGACGGTGATGCGCCAGCACGCCAGCATCGGCTACGAGATCCTGCGCGACAGCCCGTCGCCGTTCCTGCAGCTGGCCGCCACCGTGGCCCACAGCCACCATGAGAAGTTCGATGGCAGCGGCTATCCGCAGGGCCTGCGCGGCCTGCAGATTCCGCTGGCCGGCCGCATCGTTGCGGTTGCCGATGTGTTCGATGCGCTGACCTCGGCGCGGCCCTACAAGCAGGCCTGGACCATGGAGGCGGCGCGCGACTTCCTGCTGCAGCACAGCGGCGGGCATTTCGATGCCGGCTGCGTCAAGGCCTTTCTGCAGGACTGGGCCGCGGTGCTGGATGTGCGTGAGCGCTTTGAGGACGACCCCGAGGACATTGCCTACCGCAAGCTGCACGCCGCGCCGACGCGGCCCATGCCGCTGGACTGAGACCGTCTGCCTTCTTTCAACCCCCGCAAGCAAGGATGCCGAGATGAAGCTTCAACAAGCGACCTTTGCCGAGCTGCCCGCCCTCGGTGCACTGGCGCCCTTGGCGGCGATCGCGCCGCAGCTGGTGCTGGTTTTTGGCTCGGTGCGCCTGCTCAGCGCCGAAGGGCTGCTGGCACGCCTGCATGAGGCCTTCGGCAGCGCCGAGCTAGCCGGCTGCACAACGGCCGGCGAGATCAGCGACGACGGTGTCAGCGACGAGCGCCTGGTGATCACCGCGCTGCATTTCGAGCATCCGGGCTTTCGCGTCGTCAGCACGGCGCTGGCCGGCATGGCCGATTCGGCGGCAGCCGGGCGGCGGCTGGCCGATCAGCTGGCTGCACCGGGCCTGCACAATGTGCTGGTCTTTGGCCAGGGCGTGAACATCAACGGCAGCGCGCTGATCGAGGGCTTTCGCCAGGGCCTGGCGCCCGAGGTGGCGCTGTCCGGCGGCCTGGCCGGCGATGGCGGTGCGTTCACGCGCAGCTACACGCTGTCCAGCCAGGCGGTGTCCAGCGAGCAGATCGTTGCCATCGGCTTTACCGCGCCGGAGTTGCAGCTGCGCCATGGCTGCTTCCATGGCTGGCAGCCTTTCGGCCCGGCGCGCAAGGTGACGCGCTGCGAGGGCAATGTGCTGCACGAGCTGGACGGCGCACCGGCCTTGGAGGTCTACAAGAAATACCTCGGCGAGTACGCGCGTGACCTGCCCGGCTCGGGCCTCTTGTTCCCCTTCGAGATGCTGGGCCAGGACCACCACGCGGTCGGCCTGATCCGCACGATTCTGGGCGTCGACGAGGCGGCCGGCAGCCTGATCCTGGCCGGCGACATCGTCCAGGACGGCTATCTGAAGCTGATGCATGCGACCACCGATTCGCTGGTTGACGGCGCCCATGAGGCCGCTGCCGCAGCCGGTGTCGACAACGCCGCGGCCGGCTGCAGCCTGGCCCTGCTGGTCAGCTGCGTGGGCCGCAAGCTGGTGATGGGCGCGCGGGTCGACGAGGAGGTCGAGTCGGTCGCCGAGGTGTTCGGCCGCCACGCCCATGTGACCGGCTTCTACTCGAACGGCGAGATCAGCCCGGCGCTGGCCAGCGGCAGCGGCGGCGAGTGCCATCTGCACAACCAGACCATGACCATCACCCATCTGTCGGAGCGCCATGCTGTCTGAACCCGCGCGCCCGGGCGAGCCCGAGGCCACGCTGTTCGAGAACCGCAGCTTTGCGCGCCAGCTCAAGCGCCTGCTGGGCCTGGATGGCCCCGAGGCCTTGCAGCAGCTCTTGCAGTCACTCGAAGCGGCTGGCGACGCCCAGCCCGCGCTGCGCGATCTGGCCCAGCGGTTGCCCGGCTTTCTCTCCGGGGTGGCCGACAGCTACCGCCAGTTCGACCGCGATCTGGTGCTGCGCACGCGCAGCCTGGCGATCTCGTCCGAGGAGCTCAGCGAGGTCAATGAAAAGCTGCGGCGCGAGGCGCAGAGCCAGCAGCAGGTGCTCGATACCTTGCGCGACGCCACCCGCGAGCTGATGCACAGCATCGGCGGGGCGGTGCCGGCCGAGCTGGTCGAACAGGGCGAACATGATCTGCTCGGCCTGGCCACCTTGATTCGCGAGCTGCTGGCGCAGCGCGAACAGGTGCAGCGCGATCTGGCCAGCAGCGAGCAGCGCTTTCGCACGCTGATCGCCAATCTGCCCGGCTGCGTGCACCGCAATCTGCCCGATGCCGAGGTCACCACGCTGTTCATCTCCGATGGCATCGAGGCCTTGTCCGGCTTCAGCGCCGCTGATTTCAGGCATGGCCGCATGACGCTGCTGGGCATCGTCGACGAGCGCGACCGTGAACAGGTGCTGTCGACGATGAGCATGGCCGCGCGCAGCCGCAGCGGCTACACGCTGGAGTTCCGGCTGCGCCACCGCGATGGCGGCCTGCGCTGGGCCTATGCGGCCGGGCAGTGCGTCTACGACGAGCAGGACCAGCAGCTCTACTTCGACGGCCTGATCCTCGACAACACCGCCACCAAGCTGGCCCAGCGCGAGATCATGAGGACGCGCACCCAGCTGGTCAGCGCCATCGAGGCGCTCGACGTCGGCTTCGTGATGTACGACGAGCAGGAGCGCCTGGTCATCTGCAACGAGACGATGCGGCGTTTCTATGCCGAGGTGGCCGAGCTGCTGGTGCCAGGCGCGGCGCTGGCCGATGTGCTCAGCGCCTACTACCAGCGCGTGGTGCAGCCGCGCGGCGGCGGACTGGACGAGGCGCAATGGGTGGCGGCCGAGGCGGCGCGGCGCCATAGCGGCGGCTCGCGCGAGTTGCGGCTGGGCGATCGCTGGGTGCGCAACGACGATCTGCGCACGCCGGAGGGCCTGCTGGTCTCGCTGCGCACCGACATCACCGATATGAAGCAGCTGGCGCTGCGCATGACCGAGGCGCGCGATGCCGCCGAGGCCGCCAGCCTGGCCAAGAGCGAGTTCCTGGCCAATATGAGCCATGAGATTCGCACGCCGATGAACGGCATCATCGGCATGACGGCGCTGGCGCTGGAAACCAGCTTGAACGAAGAGCAGCGCGAATACCTGGAGATGGTGCGCAGCTCGGCCAATGCGCTCCTGGTCATCATCAACGACATCCTCGATTTCTCGAAGATGGAGGCCGGCATGATGCAGGTGGAGCTGCTCAGCTTCAGCCTGCCCGAGCTGCTGCAGGAGTGCCTGAAGCCGCTGGGCCTGCGTGCGGCCGAACAGGGCCTGGAACTGCTGTGCCGGATCGCGCCCGAAGTGCCCAGCCAGTTGCTTGGCGATCCGGGCCGATTGCGCCAGCTGCTGACCAATCTGGTCGGCAATGCGATCAAGTTCACCGCCGAAGGCGAAGTGGCCGTTGATATCGAGCTGGCGGAGCGCAGCGGCGGCGATCAGCTGCTGCTCAAGGGCGTGGTGCGCGACACCGGCATCGGCATTGCGCCAGACAAACAGGCGCAGATCTTCGAGGCCTTTTCGCAGGCCGACGCTTCGGTGACCCGGCGCTATGGCGGCACCGGCCTCGGCCTGGCGATCTGCCAGCGCCTGGTCGGCCTGATGGGCGGGCGCCTGTGGGTGGACAGCGAGCCCGGCCGCGGCAGCGAATTCCATTTCACGCTGAGCCTGCAAGCCGCACCCGAGCAGCCCGCGGCGCTGGACGCGGCCGCGCGGGCGCTGCTGCAAGGCCGGCGTTTGCTGCTGGTTGAAGACAATCTGCGCCAATGCGAATGGACGCAGGAGCTGCTGCGCCAGTGGGGGCTGGAGACCGTTTGCGCGCACGATTTGGCCTCCGCCCAGGCCCTGCTGGCCGACCCCGGCCTGGCGCTCGACGCGGCGCTGATCGATGCCCGCCTGGGCGCCCAGTCGGGCTTCGAACTGCTGCCGCTGCTGCAGCAGCGAGCAGCCTTCGCCAAACGCTGCCTGATGCTGCTGACACCGGACGCGCTGATCAGCGACGGCGCACGCTGCACCGAGCTGGGCCTGGCGGGCTACCTGAGCAAGCCGCTGGCCGGTGCTGAGCTGCGTGATCGCCTGTTGCGCCTGTTCGACCTGAACGCCGCGCTGGCGCAGGGCGGGCAGCGGGCCGGCAGCAGCGCCGCGGCGGCCAGCCGCTCGCTGCGCGTCTTGCTGGTCGAAGACATGCCGGTCAACCAGGCGCTGATGACGCGCCTGCTGCAAAAGCAGGGTCATCAGGTGACGCTGGCCGAAAACGGCGCGGTGGCGCTGGAGTTGAGCGCCTCGGGGCAGTTCGATCTGCTGTTGATGGACATGCAGATGCCGGTGCTCGACGGCCTTCAGGCCAGCCGCGCCATCCGCGAGCGTGAGGCGCAGCGCGGCGATGGCCGGCGCGAGCTGATCATCGCGGTCACCGCCAATGCAATGGCCGGTGATCGGCAGCGCTGCCTGGACGCGGGCATGGACGGTTATCTCAGCAAGCCGGTCAATGCCGAGGCCCTGCGCCTGGAGATCGGCCGTGTGCTCGGCGAGACGGCGCCGGCCACCGCCGCGGCGGCGGCGCCCGCGCGCTCGCAACTGCCGGCCATGGACATCGAGGCGGCGCTGGAGCGGCTGGGCGGCGATCGCGAAGCGCTGCTGGAAATCGCAGCGATGTTTGCAGAGGACTGCCCGCAGCGCTTTGCATCGATCGACAGCGCCTTGCAGGCACGCGATCTGGCGGCACTGGCCCAGGCCGGCCATGACCTCAGCGGCACGGCCGCCAACCTCTCGGCCCTGCAGCTGCAGGCCTCGGCCGATCAGCTGCGCGAACTGGCCCGCGAACAGCGCTGGGACGAGGCGGCCACGCTGGCCGCCGCGCTGCCCCAGCAGCTGGCGGCGATGGCCGCGGCGCTGTCCGAGTGGCAAGGGCTGCAGTCGGCGGGCCAGCCGGCGGGCCAGCCGGCCTGAACTGCGATGCCGGCCCCCATCTTCCAGCTGATCTATGCCAGCGAGGCCCGTGCCGGACTCGGCCATGAAGACTTGCTGCGCCTGCTTGTCCAATCACGGCGCGCCAATGCCGAATGCGGCCTGAGCGGCATCCTGCTGCACTGCCGCGGCCAGTTCCTGCAGGTGCTCGAAGGCGATCGCGCGACTATCGAGGCCCTGCTCGAGCGCATCGAGGCCGATGAGCGCCACCAGAACCTGCGCGTCGCGCTCGCCCATGTCGTCGCCCAGCGTGACTTTGAGCAATGGACGATGGCGCTCTACGACATCGAGCCCGCCGCGCTGGCGCAGGACTCGGCGCTGGCGGCCTTCTTCCAGCCAGACTTCGATATCAGCGCGCTGCGCTATGGCTCGCCATCAAGCTTCTTGCTGCGCGCCTTTCGCGAGCTGAGCTTGTTGGAAGTTCAGACCGGCTGAATCAGTGTGCGTAGTGATAGCGCACCGCGGCAAAGGCCAGCGCGAACAGCCAGGCACGGATGAAACGGCCCAGGCTGCTCTCGCCGCTCTCTTGCCTGCCGCGGCGCGTGCGCAGCGCCGCCATCAAGAGGCCGGCGGCCACCGGCGCCAGCATCAGGTACAGCGCCTGGCCCAGCGGGCTCGGGATCAGATGGCGTGGCAGCAGCCACAGGCTGAACACGCCCAGCCCAGCGCCCAGCAAGGCATAGATCAGCACGCTGAGCAGCGGGTGGCGGGGGCGCACCCGGCGCTGCCGCCAGGCGTCGATGCCGAAATCGATCAGCAACTCGCCGAGCAGCTGTGGGAGCAGCTCGGCGGCAATCCAGCCCAGCAGCTCGAAGAGAATCTCCACGTCTCAGGTGCTCGGCGCAGCGCTGCCAAGGCGCTCACTCAGCCAGTCAGACAGCGCGTCGATCTCTTCAATGCAGACCTCGTGGCCCATCGGGTAGTCCTGCCACTGCGGCGCGTAGCCCAGGCGCTGCAGCTCGGCGCGCGCGGCATGGGCGCGGGCCAGCGGCACGACCGCGTCCTGCAGGCCATGGGCCAGAAAGATCGGCACATCGGCATTGGCCGGGTGAGCCTCGGCCTCGGTCTGCGGCAGCAGCGGCAGATAGCCGGACAGACCGATCAGGCCGGCCAGGCGCTCCGGGAAGCGCAGGCCGGCCATCAGCGTCATCGCGCAGCCCTGCGAGAAGCCCATCAGCACAATGCGCGAGGCCGGGATGCCGCGTTCGATCTCGCGTGTGATCAGGCCATGCACCTCGACCAGCGAGGCGCGCAGCCCGGCCTCATCTTCCTGGCGATCCAGCGCGGTGCCGCGGATGTCGTACCAGGCGCGCATGCGCTGGCCGCCGTTGATGGTGACGGGCATCACCGGGGCATGTGGCAGAACCACCCGCAAGCCGCCCACGCCTTGCAGCCGCAGGGCTTGCACGATGGGCACGAAATCCTGGCCGTCGGCGCCCAGGCCGTGCAGCACGATCAGGCTGGCCGTCGGTTCGGCCTGGGTTTTCATTTCGATGGCGTCGAGCATGGGGAGACCTTTCCTGGTGCGGGCATGGTAAAGCACGCTCCGCAAGGTTCACGCCGACGCTGGGCAGCGCATGCCCTGTTGCCTTGATGCTTCAGTCGAAATGTCTTTTGGCATTCGCAGACAGCGCCGCTAGCGTGCGCAGCCAGTCTCAAGCGTCTGCGGAGGATCTGTGATGCGCCAATGGCTTGTTGCCTTGTTGATGGGGTTTGTGCTGTGCCAAGGGGCCGGGGCCGTTGACACGGCCGCCCTGCCGGCTTCGGCCGCGAGTGAAGCCGGCTCGGCTTCACAGAGCGCGACGAGTCGCCCTCAGTTCCGTGTCAGTCCGGTTGATGCGGGCTGGGCCGCCGGGCTGCCGCGCGATGCAGAAGCCGCGACGCAGGCCTATCTGGACCGGCTGCCGGCCGATGTCGTGGCGCGTGCCAATGCCTACTTCGAAGGCGGCTATTGGCTGCAGCTGTGGAACTTTCTGCTCGGCCTGGCCGTGGCCGGCGTGCTGCTGCAGGGGCGGCGTTCGGCGCGGCTGCGGGACTGGGCGGCGCGCGTGAGCGGCCAGCGCAGCCTGCTGCGCGACGGCCTCTATGGTGCCGCCTATGGCCTGGCTTCCTGGTTGCTGACCTTACCGATGAGCGTCTACCAGGGCTTCTATCGCGAGCATGCCTATGCCATGGCCACGCAGGGCTTTGGCGCCTGGTTTGGCGAGCAGCTGATTGGCTTGGCGGTCGGCACCCTCGTGCTGGCCGTGGTCGTTCCGCTGCTGTATGCGGTGCTGCGCAAGGCGGGCGAGCGCTGGTGGTTGTGGGGCACGGTGCTGGTGTCCGGCTTGATGATGGTGATGATGGTGGTGGCGCCACTCTGGATCGAGCCGCTGTTCAACACCTACAAGCCGGTCGAGAACGGCGAGATCAAGACCAGCGTGCTGGCGCTGGCCCATGCCAACGGCGTGCCAGCCAATGACATCTACGAGTTCGATGCCTCAAGGCAGACAACACGTGTCAGCGCCAATGTGGCCGGCTTGTTCGGCAGCGCCGCGGTGCGCCTGAACGACAACCTGCTGCGGCGCAGCAGCCTGGCGGAGATTCGTGCCGTGATGGGCCACGAGCTGGGTCACTATGTGTTGAACCACATCGCCAAGTCGATCTGCGAGTTCGGACTGCTGATGCTGGCCGGCTTTCTGTTCGCGCAGTGGGCGATGGAGCGCTTGCTGGCGCGCCGCGGCCACGTGTGGGGCCTGCAGGGTGTCAGCGATGTGGCCAGCCTGCCCTTGCTGGCGGCGGTGTTTTCGGTCTTCATGCTGGTGGCCACGCCGATCAGCAACAGCATCGTTCGCACCCAGGAGCTTGAGGCCGATCGCTTTGGCCTCAACCTGGCCCGCGAACCTCATGGCATGGCCGAGGTGATGCTCAAGCTGGTCGAGTACCGCAAGCCCGATCCCGGCCCGCTGGAGGAGTTCGTCTTTTTCGACCATCCCAGTGCCCGCACCCGCATTCATGAGGCCATGCGCTGGCGCGAGGCCATGGGCACGCCGTGAACGCAGCCGGCTCAGGGCTGGCCCGTTCAGGCCTTACCAGCGACAGCCCTTGTCGCGCGCCGCGTCGGCCGCCAGCGGCAGCGCGGCCAGCAGGCCCTTCTCTGCATAGGCCTTGCGGCAATCCTCACGAGCGGCTTCTTCGACGCTCTTCTGCAGCTTGGATTTCACCTCGGGCGGCTGGGCCAGCAGGTCCAGCAGGCCGCTGGAGCGGCGGTTGGCCAGCGGCCCGCCGCGCAGCGGCAGCGTCAGGTTCAGCTTGGGCGCGCTCGCGGCGGCGGAAGGGGCCGTTGCGACATCGTGACCTTGCTGACTGCCGGCGTCGGGCGCTCCTTCGCTGGCCACGCTGCGGCCGCTGAGGTCAATGCGCTGCCCGGGAGTCTGCAAGCCAGGCTTGGCGGTCGGGCTTTGGCCGCTGGCGGGGCTGGCCGTGTTGTTGCCTGCCGCCGCCGTGCTCAGCGCGGCGGTCGGAGCCGGTGGTAGCGGCTCCAGCGCGGCGCCGGCCGTCGTCTGCTCCGGCAATTTGCTGAGGGCCGGCGCGCTGCCAGCGCTATTTCTGCTCACCGCTTCGCTGCTGGCCCGCAGCGGCAGCACGGTGGCGGGCAGGGCCGGCACCTCCAGCGTCGCCTGGCGGGCTTCGGCCGACATCGGGCTGATCGGCGCGGCGGCCGTGGCCTTGCTGATGCTTGGCGTGGCCAGTGCCGACAGCGGCAGCGCCGGGCGCGGTAGCGGCTGCAGTGAATCCAGGCGGGCCGCCGAGGCTGCGGCCACCGGGGCCAATGCAGCGGCTGGCGCTGCGCGTGTCACCGTGGTGCTGGGGCTGGCCAGCTGACTCATGGGCAGGCTGAGCTGCGGCAAGGGCGCCAGGTCCGGCGTGGGCGGCATGCTTGGTGCGGCGCTCAGCGTGGCGGTGTTCGGACGGCTGATGGCACTCGGCCTTTCAGACAGCGGCAGGGTCAAGGCCGGCATCGCTGCCAGCTCGGCGATCCGTGCCTCGGGCAAGGGCTTCAGCGGGGCCGCTGTGCTGCGGGCGACGCTGGGGCTGGCCGGGCGGCTGTCCAGCGGCAAGGTCAGCGGCGGCAGCGCAGCAATGCTGGGCTCGGGCCTCGGCGCGGGCTCCATGGGGGCCGTTCGAGCCGGGGCAGCCTTTGTGGGTTCAGGCAGTTGGGCGAGGCGTGGCGCTTCCGCGGTTTCGGGCATCGGCGGTACCGGGTCGGGCAGCGGCGCCAGCGGCGGCGTGCTCAACGCCGGGCTGGGCTTGAGCTGGGCCAGCGCCTCGGGCTTCAGCCGCTGCACCTCGTTCGCCTGCGGCGCCCACTGGCCGAGCCGTGCGGCGCCGGGCTCGTCGCTGGGTGGCGCTTCTTCCTGGCGCACCACGCCACCAAAGCGTTGGCGGGCGGCTCCCCCCGCAGGGCCCAGATCTGGGCGGGGCTCGGTGCTGCCGTTGGCCGCTCCCTTGGCGCTGCCAGGGCCGGTCAAGAGCACGCTGATGCTGCCGTAAACGCCTTCACCGGGCTTGGCCGTCCCGCCTGGCGCATTGCCGATCAGCACGATCAACCAGATGTGCAGCAGCAGCGCCAGCAGCAGGCAGCGGTCCAGCGGCGTTGCCACGCGACCAGCCAGCGCTGGCGCGCGGCGGGGCAGGAGGTGGCGGGCAATCTGGCGGACGGGCAGCAAGGTGGATGCGGGCAGCTGGCTCTCGGCGCGGATTGTGGCAGGGCGCCGTGACGCTGAGGCTCAGCACTGCCTGTTTTTTGTGCAATCCGAGTCCGGCCCAGTCGGCATGCGCCCTGCGGTGCGCCGTCCAAGGCGCATCCCCATGCTTATCCACAGGCGCTGTGGACGGATTCAGTGTCGGGGTCAGCGCAGGCTGAACGGGATCAGCCCGCGCCCAGCGTGCTGGCACCCGCCTTGGGCGCGTACAGCGCGGTGATGCTGTCAACCAGTTGCAGCGGGCCGAAGGGCTTGCTCATGAAGAGGTCGGCGCCGGCCTCCTTGACGGCCTGACGGATTTCCTCGGCCGGCTTGGCGCTGACCAGAATGACCTTGATCGCCGCGCCGCCCTGGGCCTTGATGCGCCGGCAGGCTTCAATGCCGTCGAAGGGGCCGGGCATCATGATGTCCATCAAGACCAGATCCGGCTTCAGGGTCGCGGCGATGTCGACCGCCTCCTGGCCGTTCTTGGCCTCGTGGATGTCGAAGCTCTGCGCCAGATCCAGCGTCATGCGCAGCAGATCGCGGATGTCGGCATGGTCGTCAACGATGAGGATTTTGTGCATGCTCACGGCCCGTGATGGCGAAGCCCGACGGTAGCGCATCGGGCGGGCGCCGGCAATCGATGCGGGAGGGCGTGGCGGCAGGGTGACAGCGAGCAGCGCCGCCTTTTTGCGGCTGTCGCGAACTTGTTCACGCCGGCTCGCTATCGGGCCTGGGCAGCAAGTGGCGCGAGGCGCGGCGAGAATCGCAGCCATGTGTCGCGCACTGATTCCTGCTCGTCTGCTGGCCGCCTGTTGCCTGCTACTTCTGCTTGGTTCGAGGCCTGCCGAGGCCGCGCTGCAGTCGCAGATTGTTGAACAGCCTTATCCGGTGCCGCTGCAGCCCGGCCAGCGCCTGCTGCCGGCGCTCAATGCCGCCACGCCGGTGCGCGAGCAGGGCCGAATTTTTCACGGCCGCACCCGCTGGCACGTGCGCAGCGGCTACCGCTGGCAAAAGGAAACGACAGACAAGGGCGAGCAATGCAGGCTGGCCGAGGTGCGCGTGCTGCTGCAGGCGCAGATCGTGCTGCCTGAGCTTGGTGGCGCGCCCAGCGCCGAGCAGCGCGCCGACTTTGATCGCTACCTGGCCGCGCTGCGTGTTCATGAGCAGGGGCATATCGCCATCGTCGAGGCGGCGGCGGCACGTATCGACGAGGCCTTGCAGAGCCTGCCGCCCGCGCCGCGCTGCGAGGAACTGGAGCGGCAGGCGCGGCGCATTCGCGATCTGGTGCTTGAGCAGGCCGGTCGCGAGGGCGAGGACTACGACCGCCAGACCGGGCACGGCTGCAGCCAGGGCGCCTGCCTGCGCTGAGCCACCTGCGGCGGTGACGATGCGCAGCCTGCGCCGCCGCCGCGTGCCCCCTCTTTCGGCTTCAGGATTCATCATCAATCCTGCCAAGCTAGGGGTGAGGTCCGCCCACCAGTTTCGTTAGCATCCGTCCACTCGCAAGGCCGGGCTGGCGCGCAAGCGCGATGACCGATCTGCGTGGCGATGGCGTCAGCGGCCCGGGCCGGCCGCGACGCGGGCACCATGCCTAGCGCCAGCGCGCGCGTGGCCATCGCCGGTTCGGCCCGTTCTTATGTTCGCAGCAAGGGAGCTTGTCATGCCGAGTCCGGGTCAAGAACTTTCCAGCATCGACTTCGCATCGATGATCGGCGGGCCGCTGAACGCGGTGATCAATGCGCAGGCACAGGCGGCGCTCAGTTCGGTCAACTTCATCAAATCGGTCGGCTTTGAGCCGAACATCACCGATGCCAATGGCGTGACGACACCGGGCAAGCCCATCTACGTGGCCTTCAAATACCCGAAAGAGGTGGCGGCCTTCCAGCCGGCGCGTGATGAACTGACGTCCATCACCGTTGGCGCGGCCGGCGCCGGCTACAGCTCGGAGCCGACCGTCACGCTGATCGGCGGTGGCGGTTCGGGGGCTTCAGCGGTGGCCAGCATCTCCAACGGCGCGGTGACGGCCATTACCGTCACCAGCAAGGGCAGCGGCTACACCACAGCGCCCACGGTGACGCTCAGCGGTGGTGAGCCCACCACGCCCGCCACAGCCACGGCCACGGTCACCCATACCGACGCCGTCGCCGCGCAAATCCAGGAGATGAAACTGGAGGTGCCGATACTGACCATGCTGCCGATTCCCTTCATTACCATCGACCTGGTCAAGATCGACTTCCACGCCAAGATCACCTCGGTCGAGTTCACCAAGACCGATGAGAGCCTGGGCGTCAACGCCGACCTGACCGTACAGCAAGGCTGGCCGGGTGGATCCGCCAAGCTCAATGTGGCCGTGGCTTACCAGAAGAGCAACAGCCAGGGCGCCAGTGTGGACCGCAGCTATTCGCTGGACATCTCGGTGCAGGCCTCGCAGGCAGAAACGCCGGCCGGGCTGGACCGCATTCTTGGCATCCTGGAGAAGTCGATGTTCGAGCGACCGCTGGGGGCCCCGGCGCCGGTTGTTCGCCTGCCGGCCTGAGCGGCAATGGCCGCCATGAGTTTCACCGGAGCGACTCACCATGGCCGCGATTGAGGCCTATCTGGCCAATCTGCTGTCGGGCATCGCCAATGCCCGGCTGCAGGCCGATCTGGAGTCGGTGCGCATTGCGCAGCTCTATGCCCAACACCCGCTGCTTCAGCACCTGCCGGTGCCGCGCTTTCGGCTGCCGACGGTCACGCTGGACCTGCCGGTGGGCATCGACAAGGTCGACGAGCCGCAGCCGGCCGCCGCCGCCGATGTGGTGCACAAGCAGCTGATTGCGGTGATGGACGAAACGCTGAATCAACAGCAGCTGCGTCAGCCGCCGCGCTCGCGCGCCTCGGCGATTCGCAGCCTGGCAATGCTCTTGGGTGAGTTGCCAGCGCCGGAGGCGCGCGACCAGCTCGCCATCGGACAAGCCAGTGAACGGGCCGTGGGCGTGGTGATGAGCCTGGTGCGCAACTCGCTGCGTTCCGAAGGCACGGCGATAGAAGGCGGCATCGAGACCCAGCTGCGCGGCCGGCTGACCGAGGTGATGCGCACCCTGCTGCCCAAGCCCGCCAGCGTGCGCCTGCTGGTGGCCAGCAGCGATCTGAAGGCGGCCGGCCCGCCGGAGCTCTTGACCCGCATCCAGCTGACGGTGACCGAGGAGGGCGTCGAATGGACGCAGACCCGCGCCGATGATCCGAGCAGCCGCAAGCTGGTGCAGGAATAGGGTGCTGCGAATGGGCGCCACGTCGTGAGCAGCTTGCTGCGCCTGGCCAATCTGGAGCAGATCGAGCGACAACTGCTGGCGCTGTCGCCGCTGATGGCGCTGCTGGAAGTCGGCGCACCTGACTTTGCCGAGCAGGCCCATCAGTGGCTGAGCCAGACCGAAAAATGCCTGCTCGACAACCGGCTACCTGCGGCCGGCAGCCTGGCTGCTCTGCGCGGCAGTCTGATTGCGCTGCAGCGCGGCGGTGGGGTCCCCAGCGAGCAGGGCAACCGGGGCCGCTTGCAGACCCGCAAGCAGCGCGATGCGCGGATCGCCGGCCTCTTGAAGGAGGCGGCGGACTTGCTGGCCGGCCAGGTGCGCGGCCGCCGCAGCCAGGTCGACGAGGCCGAGCGCCTGATGCTGCAGTTGGTCGCGGTGGCCGATCGTGTCGGCCTCCTGCAGCCGGCCCAGGCCGGGCAAAGCCACACGGCTTACCTGCAGGCGCTGATGGCCACCTTGAGCCAGCGCCCCGAACTGGGCAGCCATATCGTCCATGTGCAAGGCATGTTGGGCCTGGCCGATAGCTTGCTGATGCTGGACCGGGTGATTGAGCGGCTGCGCAGCTGACGTCGCCCCGGCAGCGCAGCGGCTTGGCGGCACAATGCCGCCACCTGCTGAACTGCAACGTCATCATGCCCCTGCCTGACATCCGGCCCGCCACGCTGTCCCCCATCAGTTTGCCGCCGGCCGCCCGCCACGGCGACACGCTGGACGCCATTGACACCCCGGCGCTGCTGCTCGACCTCGATGCCTTCGAGCGCAATGTCGCGCTGATGCAGGCCGCGGCCAGTGCTGCGGGCTTGGCGCTGCGGCCGCATGCCAAGGCGCACAAGAGCGTGGCGATTGCGCAGGCGCAGCGGCGTGCCGGGGCGGTGGGCATCTGCTGCCAGAAGGTCAGCGAGGCGCTGCCCTTCGTCAATGCCGGCGTCAACGATGTGCTGATCAGCAATCAGGTGGTCGGTGCCGCCAAGACGGCCTTGCTGGCCCAGCTGGCGCTGCGCGCCAGGATCAGCGTCTGCGTCGACCATGAAGTGCAGATCGAGGCGTTGGCCGCGGCCTGTGCGGCGACGGGCAGCCGCATTGAGGTGCTGGTCGAGATCGATGTCGGCCAGCAGCGCTGCGGCGTCGCCGATGCCGAGGCGGTGCTGCGCCTGTGCGCGGCGATCAAGCGCCATCCGCAGCAGCTGCACTTCAAGGGCCTGCAGGCCTATCAGGGCGCGATCCAGCATCTGCGCACTGTGGCCGAGCGGCGCGCCGCGGCGGCCGCAGCCGCGGCACGGGCGGCGGCGGTGCGCGATGCGCTGCTTGCTGCGGGGCTGGCCTGCGAGTGCATCACCGGCGGCGGCAGTGGCACGGTGGCGTTTGATTTGAGCAGCGGCGTCTACACCGAGGTGCAGCCGGGTTCCTATGTCTTCATGGATGCCGACTATGGCCGCAACGAGGCGGCCGGCCTGCACTTCGAGCACAGCCTCTTCCTGCTCAGCAGCGTGATCAGCGAGGGCCAGGGAGATCGCCTGGTGCTGGATGCGGGGCTGAAGACGCTGTCGGCCGAATGCGGGCCGCCGCAGGTCTGGGCCGGAGGCGCGCTGAGCGCTGACTTGAGCGTGCTGGCGCTGAACGACGAGCATGCCATCGTTCAGCATCTGGGCGGGCCGCGCCCGACGCTGGGCCAGCGCCTGCTGCTGGTGCCCGGCCATTGCGACCCGACGCTGAACCTGCACGACCAGCTGGTCGCGCTGCGCGGCGGCCGGGTGGAGGCGCTGTGGGCGATCGAGGCGCGCGGCTTGAGCCGTTAGCTTGAGGCTCCTTCTACGGCGAGTGCTGATCCGTCAAAACAGACCACAGAGACACAGAGACACAGAGACAACAAATTCACCAGGTTCAGCTCGGGCTGAATTTCTCTGTGTCTCCGTGACTCTGTGGTTTGCGTTCGGCTTTTCCACGCTCGTCAGTTGCGCGAGCCGGTCGATCAGGCCGCGGGCCGCGTCCGGTAGAAGGTGATCGGTTCGGTCTTGATCTGCTGCTTGAACTGCTGCAGCACGTTCTTGCGCATCGCGCCGACCACATGCATCTCACAGGGCTTGCAGTCAAAGCGCAGCGTCAGCTGCTCGTCGCCATGCTGCAGCGTCAGCGGCTCGGCGCGCACGGTGCCCTGCACGCCGGTCACGCCCTTGGCCTGCTTGGGACAGAGCGACAGGCTCCAGCGCACGCAGTGCTTGGTGATCATCAGGCTGACTTCGCCCAGCTCTTCGTGGCTCTCGTAGGCCGCGTCGATCACCTTGACGCCATGGCGCGCGTAGAAGGCGGCCGCGCGGCTGTTGTAGACATTGGCCAGATAGCTCAGCGTGTCTTCCGGGTAGGCGACCGGCGGCTCCACCGGCGTGGCCCGCGGCAGCCGCTGCCAGGCCTCTTGGCGCGCCTCTTCCAGCGCGGCCACGGCCTCACGGCGCAGCGCATTGAGCTGCGAGGCCGGCAGGAAGCAGCTTTCGCGCAGCGCCAGGCGCACGCGGCGGGCCTCGAACTGGGTGTTGCCCAGCTTGGCCAGCTGCTCTTTCAGCGTCGCCTCGGCCTGCTTGGCATCGCGCGCCGGCTCATGCGGATGGGCCAGGCGGGCGATGCCGCGGTGGCCGTCTTCGTCCTTCAACGTCAGCTCGAAGCCGGGCTCGCCGTCGAGCTGGATCTGGGCCAGCGTCAGGTCCACCCAGAGCCGGCGCTCGGCCGAGGGTTTGGCCAGCAAGCGCTCCCAAGCCATATCGCGGTTGCGGCTGATGGCCAGACCACGGTAGAGATCCTTCAGGGCCTGCACCGTGCTGCCTTCAGAGAGGCCATGCAGATTCGGCTCCACCTGCCACAGCGTGCCGCCCAGCGGCGTGGCGGTGTTGACCGGCACGCCCTGAAGCTCCCCCTGGCGGTCCCACCAGGTCAGCGCATCGCCGTTGTTGATCACGCGGGTGGCGTCGCCGGTGTCGATCTCGAAATGGCTGCTCGTGATCTTGCCCAGCGTGCCCAGCGGCATGCCGGCGTGCTTGGGCGTGTCGAAGGCGCCGATATCGATCTGGCGGCCGTTAACGAAATAGTCGGTGCCGCCGCGGTTGAAGCCCTGCTCGGGCTCGGGCGTGAAGCTGAAGCGGCAATGGCCGCTGCTGCTGGCGCGGTAGTGCTTGGCGCGGCGCTCGAGCAGGCCGTCGATCAGCTGGCGGTAGTGGGCGGTGACGTTCTTCACCGTCGCCATGTCCTTGTAGCGGCCCTCGATCTTGAAGCTGCGGATGCCGGCGTCGGCCAGCAGCTCCAGATTGGCGCTCTGGTCGTTGTCCTTCAGACTCAGCACATGCTTGTCGTGGGCGATCACCCGGCCCTGCGCATCGCTGACGGTGTAGGGCAACCGGCATTCCTGCGAGCAGTTGCCGCGGTTGGCGCTGCGCCCGGTGTGCGCATGGCTGATGAAGCACTGGCCGCTGTAGGCCACGCACAGCGCGCCGTGGATGAAGAATTCCAGCGTCGCGTCCTGCACGACGGCGCGAATGGCCTGGATCTGGCCGAGGTCCAGCTCCCGTGCCAGCACCATCTGCGAGAAGCCGACGTCCTGCAGAAAGCGCGCCTTCTCCGGCGTGCGGATATCGGTCTGTGTGCTGGCGTGCAGCTGGACGGGCGGCAGGTCCAGCTCCAGCAGGCCCATGTCCTGCACGATCAGCGCATCGGCGCCGGCCTCGTAGAGCTGCCAGGCCTGCTGGCGCGCGGCTTCGAGCTCGTCGTCGCGCAGGATGGTGTTCATGGTGACGAAGATGCGCGCGCCAAAGCGGTGGGCATGGCGGGCCAGGCGTTCGATATCGGCAATGCTGTTGGGCGCCTTGTCGCGCGCACCAAAGCCTGGGCCGCCGATATAGACGGCATCGGCGCCGTGATTGACGGCCTCGATGCCGATGTCGGCATCGCGTGCTGGGGCCAGCAGTTCGAGAGCAGCTTTTGACATGGGCGGAAGTGTAAAACCGCCGCTTCTCAAACCGCGCTCAGCCCCGCCAGGCGGCCAGGTATCGCTCCAGCCCCGGTTGCTCCAGCGCCCGCACCAGGCAGGCGGCGGCGACACCGCTGGCCGCGGCTTCGCCCAGCCGCCCGGGCGTGGTGATGCCGCCGATGGCCACCACCGGGCGGCCGGCCATCTGTACCCACCAGCGCAGTTGCGCCGTGCCTTGCGGCAGCCAGGGCATGTCCTTGGTCGTCGTCGCCCAGACCGGGCCGCAGGCGATGTAGCAGGGCGCCAGGCTGCGCGCGCGCGCCAGCTCCCACAGGCTGTGGCTGGACAGGCCCAGGCGCAGGCCCGGCGCCAGCAGGCGCTGGCGTTCGTGGCGGCCGAGGGCGGCCCAGTCTTCCTGGCCCAGGTGCAGCGATTGCGCGCCTTCATCCAGCGCCAGCGCCCAGTGGTCATTGATCCAGACCCGGCAGGCCGGCGTTTCAGCTGCCAGCGCGCGGCGGATCTCGGCGCGCAGCGGGGCGTCGTCCAGCCCTGGCTGGGCCTTGATGCGCAGCTGCAAATGGGCGAAGGCAGCCTGGGGCGCAAGATCGGCCAGCAGGGCCGCGTGGCTGCTGATGCCGTAGAGCCCCGACTGAAAGTCCAGCGCGGCTGCATCGCCGCGCAAGACCTGACCCCAGCGGGCCAGCGTTGCAGCGGCCTCGGGCTCAGCCAGTTCATTGCCAAAGCTCATCACCGGCATCGCCGCCGGCTCGGCGATGAAGCCGCTGCGGGCGCGCACCGGGCCGGCGCCGGCACCGGCGGCATGGCCGTCACGCACGGCGCACCAGACCATCATCTTGGCCAGCAGCAGCGCATCGGCCAGCACAAAGCCGCGGGCCAGCGCCGCGGCGGCAGCGGTGGCAAAACTGCAGCCGCTGCCGTGGTGGTGGGTGGAAGGCAGCCGCGGCAGCGCCAGCCAGCCTTGCAGCGGCCGGCCAAGCAGCTCGTCATCGATCCAATCGAGGGCCAGGTCTTGCGTGCCCGGCGTGGCGCGGTCGTCACCGCCGGTGATGCAGACGGCGGCCGCGCCGAGTGCGCGCAGGCCGGCGGCCAGCGCCGGCAGCGGCGTGCTGTCCGGCGCGAGGCTGAGCAGCCGTTCGGCCTCGCGGCGGTTCGGCGTGATGAGGCTGGCACGCGGCAGCAGCTGTTCGCGGTAGGCGCTGAGCAGCGCGGCATCGGCAAAGGCGGCGCCGCCGGCGCTGGCGCCCAGCACCGGGTCGATCACCAGCTCAACCGGGCCCTGTTGGCGCAGCGCGTCCAGCCGAGCGATCAAGGCTTCGACGGCGCCGACGCTGGCCAGCAAGCCGGTCTTGATCACCCGCGGCGGCAGATCGGCGGCCACGGCATCGAGCTGGGCCTCAATCTGTTCGCGCGGCAGGGGGAAGACCGCGGCGACACCCTGCGAATGCTGGGCGGTCACGGCGGCGACCAGCGGGCAGAGGTGAACGCCAAAGGCGGCGGCCGCGCGCCCATCGGCGGCCAGGCCGGCGCCGCCACCGCTGTCGGTGCCGGCCAGGGACCAGATCACCGGCGGTTGCGGGTCCTGGTCCCACGGGGCATCGCTGGCCCAGGGGCTGGGCAGGCTGGGGTGGGGCAGGGCTTGCGCACTTGGCATGACGCTCATCCCAGCAGATAGGCGTGGCCGCTGACCGGCGTGCTGGGCACGGCGAAGTCCTGTGGCGCCATCAGGCCGGCCAAGCGGCCGTTGCGGCCGGCGCGAACGGCATCGCGGAAGGCGCCGGCCATGCGCACCGGATCGGCGGCTTGCGCGACGGCGGAATTCAGCAGCACCGCGTCATAACCCATCTCCATCGCCTCGGCCGCATGCGAGGGCGCGCCCAGGCCGGCATCGACGATCAGCACCGCCTCGGGCAGGCGTTCGCGCAGCACGCGCAGGCCCGGCTTGTTGGCCAGGCCCTGGCCCGAGCCTATCGGCGCGCCCCAGGGCATCAGCACCGCGCAGCCGGCATCGAGCAGGCGGCGGCCGAGGATCAGATCCTCGGTGCAGTAGGGGAAAACGGTGAAGCCCTCGCGCACCAGCGTGGTGGCGGCATTGAGCAGCTCGAAGGGATCGGGCTGCAGCGTGTGCTCGTCGCCGACCACCTCCAGCTTGATCCAGGCCGTGCCATAGAGTTCGCGCGCCATCTGCGCCAGAGCCACCGCCTCGCGAGCGCTGCGGCAGCCGGCGGTATTGGGCAGCAGCCGCGCGCCGGCCGCCTGTGCGCTGGCCAGCACCTGGGCGATGAAGCCGTTGTCGCCGGCGGCCTGCAGCGTGCGCTTGAGGCCGACGGTCAGCACCGCCGGTGCGGCCGCGGCGATGGCTGCCTCCAGCTGTTGCGGGCTCGGGTAGCCGGCGCTGCCGAGGAAGAAGCGGCTTTGCAGCGTGATGCCGTCAATGATCAGTGGGTCGTTCATTTCTTCGCTTCAGATCGGGAAGATCAGCCGCCAACGATTGGGCGGAACAGCAGGATCTGGTCGCCTTCGAGCAGCACGGTGCGATCCCTCGCCTCGCGAGGCACGAAGTCGCCGTTGCGGGCGGTGGCGATGCTGTCTGGCGCGCGGCCGAGCAGGCTCAGCAGCTGAGCCAGCGAGCAGTCGGCCGGCACTTCCATGGGCTGATCGTCTAGGCGGATGTGCACGCTGGCGGGCAGGGTGGTGCAGTAATGGTCGGTGGGCTTCACGTCGGAATCTCCAGGGTCGCCAGACCGGTTTGTTCGAGCAGCTGCTGGACCAGCGCCGGTGCCAGCAGCCAACCGTGGCGGTACAGACCGTTGAGCTGGATCAGGCCGGTGCCGGCGACGCTCAGCGGTGCATTGCTGGGCAGGGCGGGGCGCAGATTGCGGTCCAACCGCGTGATGCGGGCCTCGCCGAGCTGCGGCATCAGGCTGTGAGCGGCGGCCATCAGCTCGACGGCGGTCTGCAGGCTGACGGCGCTGCGGTCTTCGCTCTCGATCTCGCTGGCGCCCAGCAGCAGCTCGTGTTCGCTGCGCGGCACCAGATAGATGCGATGCCGCGGGTGCATCAGCCGGATCGGCCTTTGCAGGCCATGGGCCGGCAGTTCCAGCGCGACCACCTCGCCACGCACGCCGCGCAGCGGCAGCGCCGGGCGGGCGCCGAGGCCGCGGGCGTCGATGGCCCAGTCGGCATCGATGCGACGGCCATCGGCCAGCTCCAACCGGTGGTGGTGGGCGACGATGACGGCGCTGTTCCACTGCCAGTCCACACCCGGGCTGTTGCCATGCAGCGCGGCCATGGCCTGCAGCGGGTGGATCAGCCCTTCACCGGGCAGCAGCCAGGCCTGCAGGCCCGGCGCGTGCAGGGCCGGCTCCAGCTGCTGCAGCTGGGCAGCCTCCAGCGCCTCGGGCAAGGCAAAGCCGGCGCCGGCCTGGCGCAGCCGCGCGAGCACACGCGCTGCGGCGCCCTGGTCCTGGCGGTGGGCCAGCAGCAGGCTGCCTTCGCGGCGCAAGCGCACCGGCGTGCTCAGCGCCGCGCAGATCTGCGGCCAGAGTTGCAGCGAGCGCCAGCCCAGCCGCGCGATGTCCGGGGTCGCCTGTTCCAGCTCGGCCAGCGGACTCAACATGCCGGCAGCGGTGAAGGCCGCGGCGCCCTGGCCATCGAACAGCGGTTCGGGGCCAGGTCTTGCGTCGAACACCCGCACCTGGTGGCCGGCATGGGCCAGGGCCCAGGCAAACAGGCGGCCAACCAGGCCGGCCCCGGCAATCGCGATCTGGCTCATGGCCGCTTCCTCACACCGGTTTGATTTCGATATAGAGCTCGCTGCCCTGGGCCTTGAACTCGGCGCTCTTGGCAGCCATGCCGGCGGCGGCCTGCTCGGCGTCCAGCTGGGCCGAGTACTCGCGCACGTCCTGCGTGATCTTCATCGAGCAGAACTTGGGGCCGCACATCGAGCAGAAGTGGGCCACCTTGGCGCTGTCCTTGGGCAGGGTTTCGTCGTGGAACTCGCGGGCGGTCTCGGGGTCGAGGCCGAGGTTGAACTGGTCGCTCCAACGGAACTCGAAGCGGGCCTTGGACAGCGCGTCGTCGCGCGCCCGGGCGCCCGGGTGGCCCTTGGCGATGTCGGCCGCATGGGCGGCGATCTTGTAGGCCATCAGGCCGGCCTTGACGTCGTCGCGGTTGGGCAGGCCCAGGTGTTCCTTGGGCGTGACGTAGCACAGCATGGCGCAGCCGAACCAGCCGATCATGGCCGCGCCAATGCCGCTGGTGATGTGGTCGTAGCCGGGCGCGATGTCGGTGGTCAGGGGGCCCAGCGTGTAGAAGGGCGCCTCGCCGCAGTGCTTGAGCTGCTCGGTCATGTTCGCCTGGATCATGTGCATGGGCACATGGCCGGGGCCTTCGATCATGGTCTGCACATCGTGCTTCCAGGCGATTTTCGTGAGCTCACCGAGCGTGCGCAGTTCGGCGAACTGGGCCTCGTCGTTGGCGTCTGACAGGCTGCCCGGGCGCAGGCCGTCGCCCAGCGAGAAGCTGACGTCGTAGGCCTTCATGATGTCGCAGATCTCTTCGAAGTGCGTGTAGAGGAAGTTCTCCTGGTGGTGGGCGATGCACCACTTGGCCAGGATGGAGCCGCCGCGCGAGACGATGCCGGTGCGGCGCTTGACCGTCATCGGGATGAAAGGCAGGCGCACACCGGCGTGGATGGTGAAGTAGTCGACGCCTTGCTCGGCCTGCTCGATCAGGGTGTCGCGGAACAGCGCCCAGGTGAGGTCTTCGGCCACGCCGCCGACCTTCTCCAGCGCCTGGTAGATCGGCACGGTGCCGATGGGCACCGGGCTGTTGCGGATGATCCAGTCGCGGGTGGTGTGGATATTGCGGCCGGTGGACAGGTCCATCACCGTGTCGGCGCCCCAGCGGGTTGCCCAGACCAGCTTCTCGACCTCTTCCTCGATCGAGGAGGTGACGGCAGAGTTGCCGATATTGGCGTTGACCTTGACCAGGAAGTTGCGGCCTATGGCCATGGGCTCCAGCTCGCCATGGTTGATATTGGCTGGGATGATGGCGCGGCCGCGGGCCACTTCATCGCGAACGAATTCCGGCGTGATCAGGCGCGGGATGCTGGCGCCCATCGGATTGCCGGCCAGCCGGGCCTCGCGTTCGGCATCGGCTTCGTACTCGCGCATCCACTCGTGGCGCTGGTTTTCGCGGATGGCCACGTATTCCATCTCGGGCGTGATGATGCCGCGGCGGGCGTAGTGCAGCTGGGTGACGTTGGCGCCAGACTTGGCACGGCGCGGCTGGCGCTGCAGCCCGGCGCTCAGCTCGCGCAGGCGCTGCTGCTGCTCCTGGTCGCGCAGGCCGTCGTCGATCAGCTGGATGTGGCGGCCTTCGTAGACCTCGGTGTCCTGGCGGGCCTCGACCCAGGCCGTGCGCGGGGCCGGCAGGCCCTGCTTGACGTCGATGGCGGCGGCTGGGTCGGTGTAGGGGCCGGAGGGGTCGTAGACACAGACTTCCTCGCCATTGCTCAGCGCAATCGCGCGCAGCGGCACGCGCAGCTCGGGGTGCAACTGGCCGGCCACATAGCGCTTGGCTGAGGCGGGCAGCGGTTCACGGGTCAGATGGATGCTGTCTTGCAGCTGCTGGCTCAGGCCGGGCTCGGTGACGGTGTTCATGGGCTCTCCGGGTGCAATGAGGTGTCCGGAGGCTGGGCTTGAGCGGTGTGGCGGGCGCGGGGCAGGCGGTGCGCTTGCTTGCGACAAAGGTGGGCCGAGGACAGGGCGGGCAGCAGTCGATGCATGGTGCAGCGCAGGGCTGCGGCATCGGCCCTGGTGCTTGTCCAGGGCCCGCCCCTGGACAGAGCAGGGTGCAGGCTCTTCTTACGCCGGTATCAACCGGATCAAGTTCAGCGGGTCCGTGGCTTCCACCACATCTCAGCCCGACGCGTCAAATCAATCAGCCAACGCGGCGCAGGGCTCCCCGGAGCGAAGCCGCGACTATAGCGCTTTGCCAGAGGCGCATGCTGCTTGAAAGCCCGCAGGCAACTGTTGTGAATGCGTGACTTTGTAAACGCGCCTTACAACTGCTCACGGGAAATCCCGCAGCGTTTCATTGAGGTACGGTGTTTAAACTGCCTCTTCGCTGCTGTGGTCTGGCAGCACGGTGGGGCGCCTAGACGCTGTACCCGCCGGTTAGCTTGAAGCCGCGCCATGAGCGCTGTGCTGTTGGAGGGGGAATCCTGATGAGTCTGAAAAAGTCGTTTGCCGCGAGTGCGTTGGTGGTCGGCTGTCAGCTGTTGCTGAGTCAGCCTCTGCAGGCGCAAACCGCCGATCCCGGCGCCAAGGCCGGCGCAATGACCGACGCCGAGCGCGCCAAGCGCGATGCCGACAAGGTCTTTCAGTGGATCAAGTTCCACGCCGACAAATCACCGCGTCCCGGCTCTGCCGCGGCCGCGCCCGCTCCGGCGCCTGCGCCGGCGGCCCGGCCGGTGACGAAGACTGCTGCGACGCCGCGCGCCAATAACGAAGTCAACCAGGCCGCCGCGCTGTCGCGCGACAGCACGGTACGTGAAACCGTGGTGGCGGCCGAGCCGGCTCCGCAGCCGGAAGCCGCGCCGGTACAGCAGGCCAAGGTGGAGGCGGCGCCGGCGCCTGCAACTGCAGCAGCACCTGCACCTGCACCGGCGCCCGCGGCGCAGTTGCTGGCGGTGGCGCCGCAGGCCACGCCGCAGGCGCCGCGCGTGGATCCGGTGCCGGAAGCCGAAGTCCCGCTGCGCTTGATCAGCAGAGTCGAGCCAGAGATTCCGCGGCAGTTGATCAATTCACTGAGAACCGGCCGTGTGCTGGTGCGATTCGTGGTGCAGCCGGATGGGCGGGTCACCAAGGCGGAGCCTGTCGAGACCTCGAACAAGAAACTCAGCCAGTCGGCGGTGGCGGCTGTTCAGCAATGGCGCTTCGCGGCCATCCCCAAGGCGCGCGAGGCTACCGTCGAAGTCGGGTTCAGCGTGGAGTAACTGGGTTCGGCTGGACCTGGCCCTGGCAGGGCGCCAGCGCCGCGCTCATCGCTTCTAGGAACAGCCGGGTGCGCAAGGGCATCAGGCGCCGTTCAGGGAAGACCGCCCAGCAGGGCACTGGCGCCAGGCACCAATCTGGCAGCACGCGCAATAGCCGGCCCTCGTCGACCAGCGGCTGGGCAAAGTGGGCGCCGACGGCCGCAATGCCAACATCGGCACAGGCCATGCGCAGCAGCATGTCCGGTGCATTGACCAGACTCCGTTGCGATGGCATGCCGCGCCAGCTTCGCTGTGCTGCGCCTTCCCCCTTGATCAAATGCCAGGGCAGCGCCTCGCCGGACCGTCCCAGGATCATCAATCCGTGCATGCTGCTCAGCGCCTCGGGCAATTGCGGTTCGCCGTGGCGGGCCAGATAGCCCGGCGAGGCGTAGAGGCCGGTGATGAACAGCGCCAGCCTACGCGCCGCCAACTGGCTGTCTTCGGGGAGTTCGCCCATGCGCACCGCCAGATCGAAACCCTCGGCGACCAGATCGACACGCCGTGGTGACAGGTCCAGCTCCAATTGCACCTCGGGATAGTCGAGCACGAAACGCGACAACATCCCGGCCAGCACCTGATTGGCGAAATCCCCGGGCATCGAAACGCGCAGACGGCCACGTGGTCGTTGTTGCCGGTGCAAGGCCAGTGCCAGCGCCCCATCCACCTCGGCGGACAAGGCCTTGGCATGCTCCAGCACCCCGCTGCCGAACTCGGTCAGCGTCAGGCTGCGGGTGCTGCGTTGCAGCAGCTTTTCACCCAGTCGCTGTTCCAGCGCGGCGATCCGGCGCGACACGCTGGACTTCGGCCAGTGCAGCCGTTCGGCCGCGCGGCTGAAGCTGCCGGCCTCCATCACCCGGGCGAAAACCAGCAGATCGTCGGCATCCAGACTCATGATTGTTCCTTTGATGGAACGATCTTATCCAGATTCGTGGCTTCCGGTGCTTGGTTGCTGTCAATACAGTTCATCCATCGACCACCGACAAGGAAGACCGCGATGAACATCCTGCAAATCAATTCCAGCGCCCGCCGTGTCCATCAGGGCCAGGGCTCCTACTCCACCCGCCTGGCTGACGAACTCGTGGCCGGCCTGCGCGCCAGCGACGCCGACAGCCAGTTGCAATTGCTCGATCTGGGCCAGCAGCAGTTGCCCGAGCTCGACGAGGCGACGCTGCAAGCGCTGTTCACCCCGGCCGAGCAGCGCAGTGCCGAGCAGGCCGCGCGAGTGGCCCAGGACATGGCCTTGATCGAGCAGTTGCGTGGCGTGGACACCCTGGTACTGGCCGTGCCGATGATCAATTTCGGCATTCCGGCACAGCTGAAGCACTGGATCGATGCCGTCGCCAAGGCCGGCGTCACCTTCCGCTACACCGCCAACGGTCCCGAAGGCCTGCTCGGTGGCAAGAAGGTCTATGTGGTGCTGACCCGCGGCGGCATCTACCGCGACCAGCCCAGCGACACCATGGTGCCTTACCTGAAGACGGTGCTGGGCTTTCTGGGCATGAGCGACATCAGCTTCATCTATGCCGAAGGCCTGAACATGGGGCCGGAGGCGGAGGCCCGCGGGCTGGCACAGGCGCGCGAGCAGATTGCCGCCTTGCTGCAGACCGAGCCGCTACCGGCCTGAGCCGGCGCCGCGCCAGCGCAGAACTTTCCTAACCACCAGGAGCGTGTTCGAGCTGACGCCAAGCGTAGCGGGTGTTGCAAGCAGGGTGAGGCTCGATTGACGCCTGACCGGGCTTGACTGAGGCTTTGGCGTGGCTGCTCAGGAGACGGTGTAGCCGGCAGCCCGTCATCAACCTCAGGGAGTCATATCGATGGACCGAAAAACAGGGCTGGCCCGCTGGCTATTGGCTGCAACACTGGCGCTCACGACGCTCGGCGCAGCCGCTCAATCACGCAGTTTCTCCAGCCTGGTCGTGTTCGGCGACGGGCTGGTCGACAGCGGCAATATGGCCCAGCTCGTTGGCGTCGACGCAACACAAAATGTCTGGGGTGACGGCTATTACGCCACCTTGCCTTTTGCATCGGGTCGTTACAGCAACGGGCCGGTCTGGGTCGAGGACTTGGCCGGCCGGCTCGGCCTGCGTGCCGACGCGGCGCTGCGTGGCGGCAGCAACTATGCCTTCGGCGGTGGCGGCAGCGGCGATGCGGACTCGATCACGCCGATTCCCGGCTATCGCGTCAGCATGCAGGGCCAGCTGTCGCGCTATCTGGCCGGTCCGGGCAGCGGTGACGCGGCGCAGTCCTTGTTCGTACTGTCCGGCGGATCGGTCAACGTCGGACTGGCGTTGGAAGCAGCGGGCAATGATCCGGCGCACGCGGCCGGCATTCTCGGCGCGGCTGCGCAGCGCTACGCCGCTGATATTGGCGACATGGTCGACACGATGCAAGCCGCCGGCGCCACGCACATCCTGGTGCTGAACGTTGCCGATTTCGGGCTGACGCCGCGGGCGCAGAGTTATGGGCCAGAGCTCGCCGGGCTGGGCTCGCTGGGCGCCTCGCTGATGAATCAGCTGCTGGCGCAGCGGCTGGCTGGCGAGGCCGGCGTGCAGCTGTTCGATCTCTACGGGCTGCTGAACGATGTTGTTCGGCACCCGGATGGAACCGGCCTGAGCAACGTCAGCCATGCCTGCGCCGCAGCGCAGTACGGCTGCGATGCCGGCAGTTCGCTGTTCTACGACGGCCAGCATCCGACCGCCTTCGGCCATCACCTGATCGCCGACCGAGTCTATGCCGCCCTGGTGCCTGAACCGGCCAGCGCCTGGCTCTTCGGCCTTGGCCTGCTGCCATTGCTGGCGCGGCTGCGGCGCCGAAGCTGAGCCCCTTGATTGAAGCGCCGCGCGCCGTCTGAGTGCGCCGGCCATTGATGGAAAGAGAGAAGTCGATGAATGCCCCCGTCCGCCCCGAATCCATGATGTCTTTGCAGGCGCCTCGCCAGGTCGAACGGCTGATCGCCGGTCAGCCGACCAGCGATGGCGCTGGCGTCAAGCTGACGCGCGTGCTGACCCACAGCCTGCAGCGCCGCCTCGACCCCTTTCTGATGCTGGATGCCTTTGGTTCGGACCAGGCCGATGACTACATCGCCGGCTTCCCTGACCATCCGCACCGCGGCTTTGAAACGGTGACCTATATGCTGGAAGGCCGCATGCGCCATCGCGACTCGGCCGGCCATGAAGGCCTGCTCGGCAACGGTGGCGTGCAATGGATGACGGCCGGTCGTGGCGTCATCCACTCCGAGTTGCCCGAGCAGGAGTCCGGCCGCATGGAAGGCTTCCAGCTCTGGCTCAATCTGCCGGCGCGCGACAAGATGTGCCCGCCCTGGTATCGCGATATCGCCGCCAGTGAGATTCCGGAAGTGCAGGGCCAGGGCTATGTGGCGCGCGTGATCGCCGGTCAGCATGGCGGCGTGGCCGGCGCGATGCAGCGCGAGGCGACCGCACCGCTCTATCTCGACCTGCATCTTGAGCCCGGAGCCCGCTTCGAGCAGCCGCTGCCGGCCAGTCACAACGCCTTTGTATACGTCTACCGCGGCGCCGTGCAGTTCGACAGCGGCTGCCTGGTGCCGGTTCAGCGCATGGCCATCCTGGCCAACACGCCGGGCAGCGACGGTGTGTCTTTTAGCGCCGGCCCCGAAGGCGCCCGCGCCCTGCTGATCGCCGGCCAACCGCTGAACGAGCCGATCGCGCAGTACGGGCCTTTTGTGATGAACAGCGAGGCTGAGTTGATGCAGGCGGTGAGGGATTTTCAGGAAGGGCGGCTGGGTAGGGAGGGCTGAGTTTGCCGGTTTGTGCCTGCTCGTAGCTGTGCGAGCTGGTGCCGCTACTCGCGGTTGGATTTGTGGTCCGCGCGAAAGCCCGCCGGGATTCCGCCCCGGCAGGGCGGGTAACTTTCTTCTGCTGGCTCAGAAGAAAGTCACCAAAGAAGAGAGCCCGAAATGCAAACGTGCGACTTGACCGAGCGGCACGCTCGCTGTCGCTCGGGGCAAGCACAGGCACGAAGGGGCAGCTGATCACCGCTAGACGGCAACACCGCTGGTTCGGCATGCTGGGCTCTGGAAGAAAACCGAATACCAAACAGCCGAAGAAATACGGCTGTTGGCTGTTCTGCCAGAGACCAGCATGCCGAACCGCCCGTTGAGCCGTCTAGCGGTGATCAGCTGCCCCTTGTGTCGCGACCTCGGTTCGAGTGAAGCGAGCAGCATGCTCGGTCAAGTCGCACGTTCAGGCGTTCTTCTTTGGTGACTTTCTTCTGTCGCCGGACAGAAGAAAGTTACTCGCCCTGCCGGGGCGAATTCCCGGCGGGCTCTAGCGCATTGCATCAACCTGCCAGCGTGCAGCTGCGCAATCGCCCTGCCGCGCTAGCTGAAGTAAACGAAGCTTCAGCAGAGGCCAGATTGCTCAGCCGAGTTGAAAGGTGTGAATGGACGCCGATCTATGTTCCCATTCATAGCCAACCAGCACATAGCGATCCCCCGCCAAGCTGCCAGCGAAACCGCAAGCTAGCTCTCTGCAACGCTCCACATAGCTGTCAACATCCACCTTGTTGGCGGCCGTGAATACCCAGACGCGCACCTCGGCTCGCGCCTGCACCAGCTTGTGAAAGTCGTTGTCCATGATGGCGTCGGGTTGCCACTCCGATTCGAGCGCAAGTGGCTGGCGCATCAAATTGCCGTACTTGCTGGCGTCGAGCACGCTCCAGGTCATGTCGTAGAGCCACTCACCTTCATGCGCGTCTTTGCAGCCATGGGCGTTGACGCTGAAGTTCAGCGTGCTGCCCAGCGCTGCGAGTTTGTTCTTGATGCAGGTGGTCCATTCCTTGCGACTGGTGCTGAGCAACCGGCAAGTTTCGGCACTGATGGCCTCAAACGCCTGGATCACATGGTCTTCAACGGCTTGTGCGTCGGGAAGTGTCGAACTTTCTAGGGGCATCGTCGGATCGATGGCGTGTTGATGGCCGCCAGGATACTTTCTGGCGTGCCGGCGCGCTCTGAATCCATGTTGTGCAGGGCGATTGGCGTGATGGAAGCCGCTGCCAGTTCTGGACAATGCTGGCCATGCACCTCCTCGCCCTCTGCGGCAGCCTCCGCGCCGCCTCCCTGAATGCAGCCCTGCTTCGCGCCGCGCAAGACCTGACCCTGCCGGAGCAGACACTGCGGCTGTTCGATGGCATGGCGGCCTTGCCCTTGTTCAATCCCGATCTGGAAGCGGCCCCGCCGGCCGCGGTGCAGCAGCTGCGCAGCGCCGTGGCAGCGGCTGATGTGCTGCTGATTGCCTCGCCGGAATACGCTCATGGCGTCACCGCCGTGATCAAGAATGCGCTCGATTGGCTGGTCAGCTTCGAGGGCTTTGTGAACAAGCCGGTGCTGGTGCTGAATGCCTCGCCGCGTGCCAGCCATGCCGATGCGGCGCTGCGCGAGACGTTGCGCACGATGAATGCGCGGCTGCTGGACGAGGCTTCGCTCGTCTTGCCGGTGCTAGGTTCAGGGCTTGGTGAGAGCGAACTGGCCGCACATCCGGCCATCGGCCAACCGCTGCGCCAACGTCTGGCGCAATTGCCGCAGGATCTGGCCACGCAGGACTGATCCTGCGCACTCAGGCTCAAGCGGGCTTGCGCAGCGCAGGGACCGGCGGCGCCTTGAGCCGTGGCCCATCAAAACCCTGCACGGCGCCGAACAGCGTGGCCTCGGCGTTCCAGTCGGCAGCGAACTGACGGATCTCCTCAGGCTCGCGGCCGACGAAGTTCCACCACAGCAGCAGCGGCTCATCGAACGGTGCGCCACCGAGCAGCAGCAGCCGGCAGCCGGCGCTGGCGCGCAGTTGCATCGCGTCGGCGCCGGGCGCCAGATAGAGCAGCTCGCCAATGCCCAGCGGCTCATGCTGGTCAACGCGCACATCGCCCTCCAGCACCATCACACCGTATTCAAAGTCGGGGCGCAGCGCCAGCGTGGCCTCGGCCGGCGCCAGGCAGTGCAGGTCCACGCCCAGCAGCGGGCTGTGGCTGGGCACCGGCGAGCGCTGGCCGAGCAGTTCGCCGACCAGCAGCGTGGCGCCGAAGCCGCCCAGCGGCAGCCGGGGCAGGGTGGCGAAATGCTCGAAGGCCGGCGCACAGAAGCGCTGCGCCTCGGGCAGGGCGATCCAGAGCTGGGCCAGATGCAAGCGGGCGCTCTGTGATTCTTCCGAATGGGCGATGCCGCGGCCGGCCGTCATCAGATTGACCTCGCCGGGGCGCAGCAGCTGCTCGCTGCCCAGGCTGTCGCGATGCAAGACCTGACCCTCGATCAGCCAGCTGAAGGTCTGCAGCCCGGTGTGCGGATGCGGGCCGACGCGCATGCCGGCCTCGGGCGCCAGCTGGGCCGGGCCGGCGTGGTCGAGAAAGCACCAGGCGCCAATGGTGCGGCGCGCCGCCGTGGGCAGCGCGCGGCGTATCGTCAGGCCCCCGACATCGCCCAGATGCGAGGGAATTCTTTGCCAGACCGGGCTGTTCACGCGGCCCCCTTCAGCGCGCAGGCGCCGCGGCGATATGGGCGCAGAAGCCGGCCAGGAAGTCGCGCAGCTGCTGCTCCAGCCCGGCATCGCTGAAGCGGCCGTCGGCGTCGAGCAGGGTGTGCGCCTTGGAGACCAGCAGGCGGCCGCCGAACCAGGCCTGGGCGCCCTGCTGGCGCAGCACACTGAGCATGGCGTCCTGCGCCTGAATCGTGCCGAAGCCGCCGGGCGTGGCACCGATCACTGCCACATGCTTGCCGGCAAAGGTCTTGCGTCCACCGCTGGCCGGGCGCGACAGCCAGTCCAGACCGTTCTTCAGCACGCCGGGGATGGAATTGTTGTACTCGGGCGTGCTGATCAGCAGCCCGTCGGCGGCCAGAATGAGGTCCTGCAGCTGTTGCACGGACTCGGGCATGCCCTGGGCTTCGAGGTCGCCGTCATACAGTGGAATGCCATGCAGTGTGTGCGTCTGCACCGTCCAGCCGGCGGGGGCGAGGCCTTCGGCATGGCGCAGCAGGGCGGTGTTGTAGGAAGCCTTGCGCAGGCTGCCGGAGAGGGCGATCAGGGTGGGCATGGCGGCGCTTTCTGGTTGTAGCAAATGCGAAGGCCATGATTGTGGCGGCAAGAGCCCGGCCTTGCCGGTGCTTGCCTTTCATCAGGTGCATTTGCCATTCACCGAGCCCGCCTTGCGATTCACCGAAAAGCGCGGGACGACCGGTCGGGGTGCCGTTATCGTGCCAGCCATTGCAGACATGGAGACGCACACATGCGAGAGCTGAGAACCCGCCACCGCCATTCGCACATCAGCACCGGCCTGTTCCTGATCGGCCTGGGCTGCCTGTTCCTGGCCGAGCGCCAGGGCTATCTGGATCGCGAGCAACTGATCAATCTGTGGCCCGGGCTGCTGACGCTGGTGGGCCTGAGCCAGATGATTGGGGCACGCCATGCCGGCGAGGTCTTTCGTGGCGCCTTCCTGGTCTTTGTGTCGGGCTGGCTCTATGTCTGCATCCAGCATCTCTGGGGCCTGAATTTCTACAACAGCTGGCCCTTGCTGCTGATCGCTGCCGGCGTGGCCAAGGTGCTGGGCGGCCTGTTCCGTATGCAGTCACAAGACGAGGAAAACTTGCCATGAAGCGCAATCACAATCCGCAGCAGCAGGTGCTGATCGGCCTGATCATGGCCGTGCTGGGCATCGCCTTTCTGCTCGACAACCTGAACCTCTTTGCCGTCGGCCGCCTGCTGTCCTTCTGGCCGACGGTGTTCATCGCGGTCGGCCTGTTCAAGCTGTTCCAGACCGACAAGCAGTCTGATCAATTCGTCGGCGCCTGCCTGGTCTTCTTTGGTGGCGTGCTGCTGTTGCGCCATCTGGGCTATCTGGATTTCCGCTTCCGCGACCTGTGGCCGCTGGGCCTGATCGGGCTGGGCGTGCTGGTGATGCTCAAGGGCGGCCACCGCTGGCCGGGGCAGGGCGAGCCGGTCATTGAAGTCGGCGGCGATCGCATCAATATCGCCACCGTGGTCAGCGGCAATCAGACACGCGTCGATTCGCAGAACTTCGTCGGCGGCGACGTCTCGGTGATCATGGCTGGCGCCGAGCTGGACATGCGCCGCGCCTCGATCAACGGGACCGCGGTGCTGAAGGTCTTCGTGGCGCTCGGCGCGCTGCAGCTGAAGGTGCCGCTGGACTGGAGCATCAGCGTCAACGGCACGCCGCTGGCCGCCGGCATCGAAGACAAGACGGTGCCGCCGGCGGTGCCGACCAAGCGTCTGATCATTGAGGGTACGGTGGCGCTGGGCGCGGTCGAGATCCGCAACTAAGGCGCCGGGACGATGTCGCTGCTTTGGTCGCGGCCGCGTCTGCTGCTGATCTGGCTGCTGGTCTGGGCCCTGCTGGGCGTGCTGCTGGGCGGCGGGCTGGTGCTGCTGGCCGGCCAGGCCTGGCTCGGCGCGCTGCGCTTCGCCGTGCCGCTGGCCCTGCTGTATGCGCTGCTGCTGCCGTCCTGCTGGGAGGTCAGCCGCGGCCAGCCGCTGGCGCGGCGCGGCCTGGCGCGCACGCTGCCGCTGTGGCTGAGCAGCGCGGCCATGGTGGGGCTGCTGTGGCTCGCCGCAGCGCAGGCCTGGCAGTGGCTGCTGGCGACCGATGGCCTGCAGGCTGGCGAAGTGCAGGGGCTGCCCCATCCCTTGATGGCCAGTCTCTGGGCGCTGGCGACGGGCGTCTACATGCTGGGGCTCTTGCTGGCCGACGCGCTGAACGCGCTGGAGCGCCTGCAGGAAGCGCAGCACCGTGCCGAGCAGTCGCAGCTGCGCGCGCAGGAGGCCGAGCTGCTGATGCTGCGCACCCAGGTCAATCCGCACTTTCTCTTCAACTGCCTGAACTCGATCAGCGCGCTGACCAGCTTTGATGCGCCGGCCGCACGCGAGATGACGCTGGCCTTGGCCCAGTACTACCGGCAGACGCTGGCGCTCAGCCAGCGGCCCTGGATCAGCGTGGCCGAGGAGCTGGCGCATTGCCAGGGCTTTGTCGCCATCGAGCAGGTGCGCTTTGGCGACAAGCTGCAGTGCTGCTTCGAGATTGACGAGCAGGCGCGCCGCGGCCGCCTGGCGCCGATGCTGCTGCAGCCACTGGTCGAGAACGCGGTCAAGCATGGCGTGGCTCAGCGCCGCGAGGGCGGCTGCGTGACGGTGCGCGGCCTGGTGCGCGAGGGCTGGCTGCATCTGATCGTCGAGAATCCGGCGGCAAGGGACGGGGCCAGCGCCGAGCGCGGCACCGGCACCGGCTTGCTCAATGTGCGCCAGCGCCTGGCCAGCCTTTATGGCGAGCGGGCGCGGCTGACGCTGCGCAGCGAGCCCGAACGTTTTGTGGCCGAAATGAGCCTGCCCTGGAGGGCTGCCGACGATGACGATCAAAGCCCTGCTGGTTGACGACGAGCCGCTGGCGCGCCGCCTGCTGCGCGAGTTCCTCCGCCCCCATGCCGATATCGACATCATCGGCGAATGCGATAACGGCGCGGATGCGCTGCAGGCCCTCGGCGAGCTCACACCGGATCTGGTCTTTCTGGACATCCAGATGCCGCAGCTGACCGGCCTGGAGGTGCTGGAGCTGAGCCGCCGCGACCACGGCGTGATCCTGACCACCGCCTACGACCAGTACGCCCTCAAGGCCTTCGATCTGCACGCCGTCGACTATCTGCTCAAGCCTTTCTCGCAGGCCCGTTTCGAGCAGGCCGTGAGCCAGGCGCGCAAGCAGCTGCAACAGCCGCAGGCGGGCCTGCAGCAGCTGGCCGCGCAGCCGACGCTGGCCACAGCGCGGCTGGAGCGCATCGCGGTGCGTGATCGCCAGCAGACGCAGCTGATCGCGTTCGATCAGCTGATCAGCGCCGAGGCGCAGGACGACTACATCAACCTGCACACGCCGGGGCGCAGCTATCTGAAGACCCAGCGCCTGAGCGAGCTGGAGGCCGGGCTGGACCCGGCCCGCTTTGTGCGTGTGCACCGCAGCTGGCTGATCAATCTGGACCATCTGCGCGCTGTCGAGCGTGGCGCCAGCTGGGTGCTGCTGATGAGCGACGGCCAACGCGTGCCGGTCAGCCGCAGCGGGCAGGAGCGGCTCCGGCCCTTGCTACCTGACTGAGGCGCTTCGCCAGCGCTGCAGCAGCAGCGCATTGCTGACCACCGAGACGCTGGATGCCGCCATCGCCGCGCCGGCCAGCATCGGGTTGAGCAGGCCGAAGGCGGCCAGCGGAATGCCAATGGCGTTGTAGGCAAAGGCCCAGAACAGGTTCTGGCGGATCTTGGCCACGGTGCGGCGTGACAGGGCAATCGCCTCGGCCACCATCAAAGGATCGCTGCGCATCAGCGTGATGCCGGCGGCGGCCATGGCCACATCGGTGCCGCTGGCCATCGCGATGCCGACATCGGCGGCGGCCAGCGCCGGCGCGTCGTTGATGCCGTCGCCGACCATGGCCACCCGGCGCAGGCCTTGCGGGCTGCCCTGCTTCAGGCCGGCCAGCAGGGCGGCCTTGTCTTCCGGCAGCACCTCGGCATGGAATTCATCAAGACCCAGCTCGGCGGCCACGGCGGCGGCGCTGCCGGCGTTGTCGCCGCTGAGCATCACCGTGTGCAAGCCCATGGCGCGAAGCTGCGCGATGGCGGCGGCGCTGCCGGGCTTCAGCCGATCGCCAAAGGCCAGCAGGCCGATCAGCTGGGGTGTTGCGCCAGCCGAGGCGTCGGCCGTGCTGGGCAGCGCGGCCAGCCAGGCCAACGTGCGGCCCTGGGCCTGTAGCGCCTGGGCCTCGGCCTGCAGCGGCGACAGCAGCACGCCGAGTTCATCCATCAGCCGAGCGCTGCCCAGGCGCAGTTCGATTGCGCCATGGCCTTCGTCAACGCGTGCCGCCACGCCGCGGCCGGCGATGGCGCGCAGGCCGCTGGTGCTGGGCAAGACCTGACCCCCGTCGGGCGGCTGTTCGTTCTTCCAGGCCTGCATCACCGCGCGGGCCAGCGGATGCTCGCTGCCCTGCTGCAGCGCGGCGGCCAGGCGCAGCAGCCGGGCTTCGTCGCCGGGCGTGGCGGCGTGGCGGGCCAGCAGCTGTGGCCGGCCCTCGGTCAGCGTGCCGGTCTTGTCGAAGGCGACGACCTGCAAGGCCTGGGCCAGCTCCAGCGCTTCGGCGTCCTTGATCAGGATGCCGTGCCGGGCGGCAGCGCCGGTGCCGGCCATGATGGCCGTCGGTGTGGCCAGGCCCAGCGCGCAGGGGCAGGCGATCACCAGCACCGCCACCGCGTTCAGCAAGGCCTGTTCCCAGTCACCGCGGGCCAGGCCCCAGCCGAGCAGGGTCAGCAGGGCCAGGCCCAGCACCACTGGCACGAAGACGGCGCTGACCTGGTCGACGATGCGCTGGATCGGCGCCTTCTTGGCCTGGGCCGATTCGACCAGGCGAACAATGCGCGCCAAGGTGGATTCCGCACCGAGCGCGGTGACGCTGAGTTCCAGCAGGCCCTCGCCATTGACGGCACCGCCGACCAGGGCATCGCCGGGCTGCTTGGCCACCGGCAGGCTCTCACCGCTGATCATCGATTCATCGACCTGGCTCTGGCCGAGCAGCACCCGGCCATCGACCGGGATACGCTCGCCGGGCTTGACGATCACCGTGTCGCCGAGGCTGAGCAAGGCCAGCGGCAGGCTCTGCTCGATGCCGTCGCGTCGCACCAGCGCCGTCTCGGGGCGCAGCGCCTTCAGCGCGCGAATTGCTTCGGTGGTCTGGCGCTTGGCGCGGGCTTCCAGCCACTTGCCCAGCAGCACCAGCGTGATGACCACGGCCGCCGATTCGAAGTACAGATTCATGCTGTGTGCGCCGTGGGCCAGCAGCTCGTAGACGCTCAGGCCGAAGGCGGCGCTGGTGCCCAGCGCGACCAGCAGATCCATATTGCCGCTGCCGGCGCGCAGTGCCGCCCAGCCGGCGCGGTAGAAACGGCCACCCAGCCAGAACTGCACCGGCAGCGTCAGCGCCAGCTGCAGCCAGCCATTGAGCATCCAGTGCCGGCCAAACAGCATCAGCAGCATGGGCAGCAGCAACGGGGCCGAGAACAGTGCGGCAATGATCACAGGCCAGCCCCCCTGTTTCCAGTCGATCCGCCTGGACTGCTCTGGACCGAACTGCCCCTGGTAGCCGGCGCTTTGCAAGGCGGCCAGCAGCAGCTGTTCGTCGACATTGGCCAGCATGTTGATGCTGGCCGATTCCAGTGCCAGGTTGACGTTGGCCTGCAGCACGCCCGGTACGGCGAGCAACGCCTTCTCGACCCGGCTGACGCAGGACGCACAAGTCATGCCGTTGATCTGCAGACTCAGCTGACGCTCACTGATCGGATAGCCGGCTTTGGCGAGCGCGGCCTGAAGTGCGGGCAGCGAAGCGCTTCCGCTCACGCTGGCAAGCTCGGTGCTGAGGTTCACCTCGGCACGATTCACGCCGGGCACGGCGAGCAATGCCTTCTCCACGCGCTTGACGCAGGACGCGCAGCTCATGCCGCTGATGGGGATCGTTGATTCAGGAAGCATGTCAGCAGTTTGATCGAAGAACAGGCAAGCCTATCAAGCCAAGGGCATCAATGGCGGCATTCAGTATTCGGGACCTTATGCCCGCCGCCATTGCTTATGGCTTATGGGACTGGTGAAAACGCGAGGGCTCTCATTGGTATGTTGCTTCGTACATACGGACTGCGCAAAAGGCAAGCGAAGTTGCGGCCCGTGGACTGTCAAAAGTCATATTGCATGCCGGGCTTGGCTACATTGGCGACTCTCCGTGTAAGCCACCCGATGGCAACATCGCCCGCCGCGACGACGCGCGCGGTCGAAATGAAAAGCGGAAGCCCGTGGAGGGGCACTTACCGCCCAAACTGGAGGAGATATCTCAATGCAAATCAAGCAAGTTGATAGGCGGGTGGCCGCCTGCGCGCGACATCCGCGCAACGTAGTGGCTCAGGCCTGCTTACTGGCGTGCATGCTTGGCGTCACCGCATTCACTCACACCGCGCTGGCGCAAGATGCCGTGTTGCAGCGTGTGGAGGTTACCGGGTCGAACATCAAGCGCGTCGATGCGGAACCGGTGTCGCCGGTGCAGACCTTTCGTCGCGTCGACATTGACCGCACGGGTGTAAGCACGGTTCGCGAGCTGCTGGAGATTGTGTCTGGCACCGGCAGCGTGTTGAACGACCTCGGCGACGGCAACAGTTTTGCGCCTGGCGCTTCGGCGGCTGCGCTGCGAAATCTGGGCAAGCAGAGCACGTTGGTGCTGCTGAACTCGCGCCGCGTTGCGCCCTTCCCACTTGCGGACTACAGCGAAGTCTTCACGAATATCGATGCGCTGCCGCTGGATGCGGTGGAGCGGGTCGAGATACTCAAGAACGGTGGTTCGGCCATCTATGGCTCGGACGCTGTGGCCGGCGTGATCAACGTCATCACCAAGGCCGACTATCAGGGGCTGACTCTTAAAGCCTCGCATGGGGCTTCGCTGTACAAGGGCAAGTTCGGCGACAGCAGTGCAAGCATCACGGCTGGCTATGGCGATCTGACGGCCGACAAGTTCAATGTGCTGGCCAATGTCGAACTCTACAAACGCGACCGGGTGATGTGGGCTGAGGTCATTGGGCGCAGCAATCCCGACTATGCAGCCAATTCCAACCTATTCGACGGGCTGTCAATCTACTCGTTTCCGGGCAATGTGAACGGTAAGGCGCTGCCCGGCTGTACCCGTGTTGTCGGCGGGCTGTGCCGTTTCTACAAGGCCGACTACGTCAGCGCCCAGCCCAATAGCGAGCGCAGCAATCTACTGCTATCGGCACATTTCCGTCCCAGCAGTGGTATCACGGCGTTTACCGAGTTGACGTACTCGCACATCAAGACCGAGTACCCGGTCTATCCCAAGGTCTATGGGCCCGGGCAGAACCCGGTGCAGTGGGCCGAAGCACAGACCGGCAAGCAACGTGCGTTCTACTACCGCGGTCTGCCTGCGCATCATCCACTGAATCCGAGTGACGAGGAGTCGGATCTCGCCTACCGATTCATGGATCAGACCGTGCCAGACAGCACCACGACCGACCAGTATCGTGTGCTGGCCGGAATGCAAGGCAGCTTCCACGGTTGGGACTGGGAAGCCGCAATCGGCCAGGTGGGCGCCAAGACCAACAGCATCGGGCGCAATGCTTTCAGCGACTCCGGCTTCAAGGCCGTGATCGGCGACTACAACGCTGACACGCTGGCGGCTGATTTCTTCAACAAGCCCAATGGCTACAAGATCGGCCAGATCAACAGCGCCGAGGTCCTGAACCAGCTATTCCCCGAGCAGGGCACTCGGGGACATAGCGCGCAGACCTTCTTTGATGCCAAGGTCAGCGGTGAGTTGATGCAACTGCCCGCTGGGCCGCTCAGCATGGCGGCCGGCCTTGATCTGCGCCGCGAGTCGATGCGCATGACGCCGTCCAATAATCTGCTGGCCGGCGACATCGTTGGCTACGGCATCTCGACGGCCGACGCGAGCCGCACCTTCGGTGCCGTTTTCAGCGAGTTGGACGTGCCCATCATCAAGGGCCTGGAAGCACAACTGGCAGCGCGGGTCGACAAGTTCCCGGGCTTTGGCGCGCATGTCTCGCCGAAGGTCGCGCTGCGCTTTCAGCCTGATAAGCGGTGGGTCTTGCGCGGCACTTACGAGCGTGGCTTCCGCGCCCCCAATATCACCGAAGCCGCGCCGTCGTTGAAGACCGCTTTTGACCCGGTGAACGACCCCAAGCGCTGCGATGCAGCGACAGCCTTGTCCCATGACCTCGCCGACCAAGCCAAGGCCCTGGAGCTCAGCGATCCAGCGACGGCAGCGATGCTCTCGGCACGTTCGCTTGAGGTGACCTCGGGCGCCTGCGGTTTTGGTGTGCCCCTGGCGACAAAGAACAATGCGAACCTGAAGCCGGAGACCTCGCGTGCCTTCAGCTTCGGTTTGGTCTTTGAGCCAATGCCCGGCGCCTCCGCGTCGCTGGACTACTGGAGCATTCGCCGGGTCGACGAGATTGGCCTGGTGCCCAGCCAGGAGACCCTGTACGCCGAGGATCGCCAGCCTCCGGGTACGGTGAAGCGTGACAGCCTGGCCAACGACCACACCTTCACGGCTGCAGAGCGTGCCAAGTACGGCGTGACGGTGGGGCAACTGATTGGCATCAACAATGCCTTTGTGAACCTGGGCAAGACCAAGGTGTCGGGCATCGACTTCGGCGTCAAGGGCAAGACCGCAACCCCTTGGGGCAAGCTGGCGCTTGAAGTCGATGGAACATATGCCATCGACTATCACAGTTGGAACATTTCGGACGGACGCTGGGGCGACAACCTGATCGGTCGCTACGACTATTCGCGCTGGGTCATCACCAGTGGCGCCTATCTGGAGAGCGGCAGTTTTTCGCACAGCCTGCGCAACACCTGGCGCAGTGGCCGCGCGCTGCAGCAGGATTACACCGACAGTGACTGGACCCTGGCCTCGTGCACAGACCCCGATGGCAAGGGGCTGCCGGCCGACAAGTGCCGCCTGGCTGGCTACAGCCGCTGGGACTACACGCTGGCCTACAGCGGCGTGAAAAACCTTCGCCTGTTCGGGACGATCCGCAATCTGTTTGCACACAGGCCGCCGCTCGACCTGCGCGGCGCGGGCGCGCCCAACACGGTCACGCCGCCGATGGACCCGGGCGCGGAAGATGTGAAGGGCCGCTCCTACCGCATCGGGCTGGAGTATCGTTTCTTCTGAAGCGGCAGCCTGTGAGCGGTGTAAAAGGCTGGGCTCACCCGGCCTTTTCTTTCTGTGCGTGTCTTGGTCTAGAGTTCTGTCAGCGAAGGAGTTCCAATGCCAACCTTTTCCCTACCCGATATGAGCTGCGGCCACTGTGTCGCCACCATCACCAAGACGCTGCAAGCGCTGGACGCCCAGGCCCAATTGCAATTCGATCGTGAGGCGCGGACGCTGGCCGTGGAGAGCGCGCTCAGCCGCGAGCAGCTGGCCGCGGCGCTGAGCGAAGCGGGCTACCCGCCGGCTGATTGAGGGCGGGCATTGCGGTCTTTTTGCCACGTTGAAGGCGCGGGCGTCGCGCCACAATGGCAGTCAAACAAAAGGCCGTCAGAGCAGCCAGAGCCATATGCCAGCAGACAGGGTGGAAGCCAGCGATAGCAACGAGGTCAATCCGCATTACCTCGATCATGTCGTGCACACCGCCGATGTGCACACGGTGGCGGTCACTCAGGACATCGTCAGCCAGGCAGGCGTCAAGCTGCTGGCCAAGGGCGCTCGGGTGGATGCCAGCATGCGGGAGCGGCTGCTGCAGCACAAGCTGATGCGGCCACTGGAGGAATGCCTGGAGGTCGTCGGTGCCGTCAACGAGGCACAGATCCAGGCCGAGGCCAAGGCCCTGCTGGACCAGCACCCGATGCTGCAGGCCGTGTTTGGCGCGGTCAACCAGCCCGATATGGTGCTGGGCAAGCTGGGCCTGAGCGCCGAGGTGCTGTCCATGCTCTCGGTCTTCGCCCAGCACCGGCCGCAGCGTCTCTCGCATGCCTGCGGTGTGGCGCTGCTGGCCAAGGGCCTGGCGCGGCGGCTGTTCGTCGGCGATATGGAGTTGCACAAGCTGCTGACCCGTGCCGGCCTCTTGCACGACATCGGCGAGCTCTATCTGGACCCGCAGCTGTGGCAGCGCGATCGCCTGCTCGGGCCCGACGAATGGCGCCATGTCATCACCCATCCGGTGGTCGGCCACAAGGTGCTGAGCCAGATGCCTGGTGCCGGCCAGGTGGTGGCCGATGCGGTGCTCTGCCACCACGAGCGGCTCGATGGCTTCGGCTATCCGCGGGGTTTGCGCGGCGAGCGCTGCCAGCTGCAAGGACAGGTGCTGGCGGCGGCCGAGTGGCTGATGGGCGTGCTGGAAGCAGGCACCTCGGTGGCCATGCATGCGCGCATTGCCGCCAAGCTGGTCGAGGGGGAGTTCGCGCCCGAGCTGTCGCGCCTGCTTGGCGAGGCGGTGCGCGGGCTGATGAAGGGCGAGATCGATTTGCAGGGCGCGGCGCGCAGCAGCCGGGTGGCCGAGGTCTACCGTGCCATGCAGATGGTGAAGGCGCGCTATGGCGATATCGAGGGCCTGGTCGGCGAGGGCAGCGCGGAGCTACGCGCGCTGCTGCGCCCCTGCGCCCAGCGCCTGACGCGACTGCAGCTGGCCTTCTCCAGCGCCGGCCTCGATGCCCAGCAACCCGACACCATGATGGCCTTGCTGGGCCCCGAGGACGAAGGCTTGCGCCAGGAACTTGAGGCGATGGCGCACGAATTCGAGTGGCGCCTGCGTGAGCTGGAGCGCGCGGTGCTGATGCGCGCCCATGCGCTGGCGCCCGAAGACCAGGCCTTGGTGCAGGGCCTGGTGGCGAGCTTCAGGTCGGCCGAGCAAGACCTGACCCCGGCGCCGCCGGCCGTGGCCGACGACGCCTGAAGCGCTCAGCGGCTCAGGCCTTGGCAGCCAGGGCGGCCGTGGCGATGGGCAGCTTGCGCACTCGCACGCCGGTGGCGGCGAAGATGGCATTGCACAGCGCTGGCGCGATCGGCGGTGTGCCGGGTTCGCCGATGCCGCCGGGCGGCTCGCTGCTGGGCTGGATATGCACCTCGACCTTGGGCATGTCGCTCAGACGCAGCACCGGGTAGTCGTGGAAATTGCCCTGCACCGGGCGGCCCTCCTTGAAGTCGATCTGGCCGTACAGCGCCGCTGACAGGCCGTAGACGATGGCGCCCTCGATCTGGCGTTCAATCGTCTGCGGGTTGACCGTCATGCCGCAGTCCACCGCGGCGACGACGCGGTGCAGCTTCGGCGTGCCGTCCTTGGCCACGGAGATCTCGGCCACCTCGGCCACATAGCTGCCAAAGCTCTCCGCCGCGGCGATGCCCAGGAAGCGGCCCTTGGGCAGCGGCTTGCCCCAGCCGGCTTTTGCCGCGGCCAGTGCCAGCACGGCGCGCAGCCGCGGCTGCTCGTCCAGCATGGCGAGGCGGAATTTCAGCGGATCGGCCTTGGCGGCGTGGGCCATCTCGTCGATGAAGCTCTCGATGAAGAAGGCGTTCTGCGAATGCCCGACCGAGCGCCAGAACCAGACCTGCGGCCCCGGCTCGGCGCGGCCATAGGCGATGCGCCGGTTCGGGATGGCATAGGGCTGATCGGCCAAGCCCTCGACGGCCATCTGATCGACGCCGTTGTCGGGGATCTTCATGAAGCCCGACGCCGCCATGATGGACGGGCTGCCGACATCGGCGCGCAGCATGCTGGCGCGGCCCTGCTCATCGATGGCGCCTTCAAACTTCACCAGCGAGGCCGGCCGGTAGAAGCCGGCGGCCATATCGTCCTCGCGGCTGTAGATCAGCTTGACCGGGCGGTTGCTGAACTTGGACAGCAGCGTGGCGTCGATGCAGAAGTCCGGCGCGAAACGGCGGCCAAAGCCGCCGCCCAGCAGCAGGGTGTTGATCTTGACCTTGGCCGGCGTGACCTGAGCGATCTGGCCCAGGATGCCCTGGGCCGGGCCCTGGCTCTGCGTGCCGGCCCAGATCGTGACTTCGTCGCCACGCACCCAGGCCAGGCAGTTCAGCGGTTCCATGCAGGCATGGGCCAGGTAGGGCACTTCGTACTGGGCCGACAGTGTTGTCGCCGAGTTCGCCGCCGCGTCCTTCAGATTGCCGACATCGACGGCCACCGCGCTGGCATTGGCCGCCGCCTCGGCCAGCATCTCGCTGACGCGCGCCGTGTCCAGCCGGGCGTGCTCGCCCAACTCCCATTGCGCTTTCAAGGCATCGCGGCCCTGCTTGGCGGCCCAATAGCCGCTGGCCAGCACGGCCACGCCGCTGGGCAGCGGGATGACGCTGTGCACACCCTTGATGGCGCGGGCCGCAGCCTCGTCATAGCCCTTGATCTTGGCGCCGGGCAGCGGCGCGCGGGCCATCACTGCAACCAGCATGCCCTCGACATGCGCATCGATGCCGAACTGCGCCGTGCCCTGGATCTTGGCCGCGCTGTCCAGGCGCCGCTGCGGCTTGCCGAGCAGCTTGAAGTCCTTGGGCGACTTCAGCGTCGGCTTGGTCGGCACCGGCTGCTGGCTGGCCGCTTCGACCAGCGCGCCATAGCCGAGCGTCTTGCCGCCGGGGCCGATGACACGGCCGCGTTCGGTGCGCAGCGTGGCGGCATCGACGCCCCATTGCTTGGCCGCCGCAGCCACCAGCATCGCGCGTGCCGCCGCCCCGGCTTCGCGCAGCGGCGTCCAATGGGCCCGCACCGTGGTGCTGCCGCCGGTGCCCTGCATGCCGAACATCGGGTTGTTGTAGGCCGCGTCGGCCGGCGCCTGTTCGACGCTGACCCGCGTCCAGTCGGCATCCAGCTCCTCGGCGAGCAGCATCGGAATCGCCGTCAGCACGCCCTGGCCCATCTCGGCCGAGCCGCAGACGACGGTGACGCGATCATCCGGCGTGATGCGCAGCCAGGCATTCGGTGCAAAGGTGTTGCTCAGCGCCGCCTGGGCGCGCCGCGGCAGGGCCAGTGGCAGCGCAAAAGACAGCGTCAGCGCGCCAGCGCCGCCCTTGAGGAAGCCGCGGCGGGAGGTGTTCAGATCGTCCAGCGTGTCCATGCTCAAGCTCCCTTCACCAAGGTGGCCGAGGCGTCCTTGATGGCCGCGCGGATCTGGTTGTAGGTGCCGCAGCGGCAGAGATTGCCGCTCATCGCGTTGTCGATGTCGGCGTCGCTGGGCGCCTTCTTCTGTGCCAGCAGCGCGCAGGCGCTCATGATCTGGCCGGGCTGGCAGTAGCCGCATTGCGGCACATCAATCTTGACCCAGGCGGCCTGCACGGCCTTGCCGGTCTTGCTGGCGCCAACGCCTTCGATGGTGGTGATCTTCTTGCCGGCGGCTGCCGACAGCGGCGTTGAGCAGGAGCGCACCGCCTGGCCATCCAGATGCACGGTGCAGGCGCCGCACAGCGCCATGCCGCAACCGAATTTGGTGCCGGTCAGCTGCAGTTCTTCACGCAGCGCCCAGAGCAGGGGGCTGTCCGCAGCGGCGTCGACGGCGACGTCCTTGCCATTGACATTGAGCTTCATCGGGGTGTCCTTTACGGCTGGGTATGCCGCCGTGAGAGCGGCAGGGGCAGTGCTGGACTGTAGCGAGTTTGGCGACTTCTCGCAGGGGGGCGGATGGACTCGCAGCTCAGCGCGGCTGGGCGGCCAGCGCGTCGCGGTAGGCGGCAAGGTAGGGGTGGTAGTCGGTCAGGTCGACATGCTCGAGGACCTGGCCGTTCTGCACCCGCAAGGTGATGACGATGGGGGTTTTGCTGCGCACCGCCGGCTGGCCACTGGGCGCAAAACTCCAGTCGGCGACGGCACTGAACACCGCGTAGTCGCCGCTGAAGAAGGCGCGTTCCAGCTTGAACTCGTGCGTGGTCAGCACGCTGTAGACCTGGCGGAAGTAGTCCAGCACCGCCTTGCGGCCGCGCGGATGCAGCTCGCCAAACACCAGCCGGGCGGCGGCATCATGAAAGCTGCCTTGCTCGGCGAGTTCGGCGCCGAGCGCGTCCCAGTCCTTGGCGACATAGGCGCGCAGATAGCGTTCGGCCACTGCCTGCGTGGCTGCGGACTGCGCTTCGAAGCTGGGCGGCTTCGCGCTGCCGGACTCGGCGGCTTGGCAGGGCGACGCGGCGAGCAGGGCCACGAGGGCGGAGGCCGAGAGGGCAAACAGGGGCGTGCGCAGATTCATGGTGGCGTGGCAAGTGAAGGCGGCGCGAGTTTTAGCGGGCCGCCCATGGCCGCCAAGCGACTTGGGATCAATGTCCGGCTTGCTGGGTTGAACCGAGTCGCAGGAGGCGCTCACGCCGGGCTCGCCTCGCTTACATTGGCAGCTGCCCGCCGCACTGCCCCTTCTTGAATCTGTCCCCGTGAACCCGCCCGCCCCGATCTTGCCGACCGAAGCCGCTGCGCCGAGCATGTCTGCCCTGGCCAGGCAGCCGCGAGCCCTCAAGGCGCTCGGCCTGATCGGCCTGTTGTGGCTGCTGTTCTGCCTGCTGATCGTGTTGGCCGGTTTTGCCGATGTTGCCCGCATGGGCCGGCGCGAGGCGATGGCCGGGGCCATTGTTGACGGGCTCGTCGGCTTCCCGCCGCTGACGCTCTACCACTGGTGGCTGTGGCTGCATGCCGAGACGCATCCACAAGGCTGGAGTCAGCCCGGCCCGCTGCTCAAGACCTTTGCCGTCAGCATGGCCGTCTACCTGATCTGTTGGGTGCCCTATACCCATCTGGTGATGCTCCTGCAGCAGGGGCAGCCGCTGTCGCAGCTCTGGAGCGCGATCCAGAAGCAGCGCAGCGTCTACCTGATCTACGACGCCATGCTGGCCTGCTGCGCCTTCCTGGTCCAGTTCGGTTACACGGCGCTGCGCCTGGCGCAACGCCGTGAGCAGGCCTGGCGACAGGAACAGACGGCCAATCTGCAGCTGCGTCTGACGCTGCTGCAAGGCCAGCTGGAGCCGCACTTTCTGTTCAATGCGCTGAACGGCATCTCGGCCCTGGTGCGTGGCGGCGACCGCAGCCAGGCACTGAGCGCGCTGAGCCGGGTCAGTGAATTGCTTCGTTATGCGCTGCGCGCGAGCCGGCACGAATGGCTGAGCCTGGCCGATGAGCTGCAGTTCATCCGCGACTATGTCGAGCTGCAGACGCTGCGCTTTGGCGCCGGGCTGAGTCTGCGCTGGCGCATTGACGAAACCATCGACTGGCAGGACATCGCCTGCCCGCCGCTGCTGCTGCAGCCGCTGGTCGAGAACGCGATACGCCATGGGCTGGAGGCCGGCGATGGCGTCGGCGATATCGATCTGCAGCTGCGCCTGGAGCAGGGCATGGTGCGGCTGCGCCTGGACAACCGCCTGCCCACCGAGCCCGGCCTCGGCATCAAGGGCCATGGCCTCGGTGTGCCCAGCACGCGGGAGCGGCTGACGATGCTGTTTGGCGAGCAGGCCAGCCTGCAGACCCAGATCGAGCAGGGCCGCTTCATCGTCAGCCTGAGTTTTCCCGCGAGAGGATTGGATGAAACCCTGGACCGCGCTGATCGTTGACGACGAGGCGCTGGCGCGCAGCAATCTGCAGCTGGCCATGGCCGAGCATGCCGGCTGGGCCTGTGCGGCGGTGTGCGCCAGCGCGGCCGAGGCCCGCGTGGTGCTGGCCCAGCGGCCGGTGGATCTGGTGCTGCTGGACATCCAGATGCCGCGGCAGAACGGCCTGAGCTTTGCCAGCGAGCTGTGCCGCATGCCGCAGCCGCCGCTGATCGTCTTTGTGACCGCGCATGACGAACATGCGCTGGCCGCCTTCGATGTCTTTGCGCTGGACTATCTGCTCAAGCCCTTTGACGACCAGCGCTTCGCCCAGACCTTGCAGCGCGCCGAGCAGCTGCTGACGCTGAAGCAGCGCGACAACTACGCCGCCGCGGTCGATGGATTCCTGCACGAGCAGCACAGCCTGCAGGCCGGCCAGGCCCTGCCCATGCTGCCCAGCCTGACGGTGCGCTCGGTGGGCCTGGTCGAGCGCATCGCGCTGGCCGATATCGACTGGGTGCTGGCCGCCGGCAACTATGTGGAGCTGCACATCGGCAGCCGCACGGTGCTGCACCGCTCAACGCTGGCCGCGCTGGAGGCACGGCTGCCGCCAACGCAATTCATGCGCGTGCATCGCACCGCGATGGTCCGCCGCGATCAGGCCGCCGCGCTGGCCGTCACCGGCGACAGCAGCTACCAGCTCAGCCTGCGCAGCGGCGCCCAGGTGCCGGTCAGCGAGCGCTATGTGCGCTCGGTGCGTGCGCTGTTCGACGAACCCAGCCGCCAGTAGGCCAGCGCGAACAGCGCTGCCATCAACAGATCCACCGCGCCGCCCAGCGCCACCAGCGCGGGGGCGCGCTGCAGCGCGAACAGCGTCAGCGCGGCCAGGCCGAAGCCCAGCTTTTCAAGCACCGCGGGCAGGATCAGGGGCCGGTAGCGCAGCGGCTCGCGGGCCATGATCAGAAAGGCGATCTGCCAGGCCAGCGCCACCCCCAGAAAGCCATAGAAATGCTCGGGGTGGGTGATGGCCGGCGGAAAGTCCTGGCCCAGCCGCTGTTCCATGAAGTACTGCGGCAGCAGGGCGATCAGGCCGTAGATGCCGCAGACGGTGAAGAGGCGGCGGGCAAAGCGCTCGGAACTGCTCATGATGAAGGGCATTGCGGAAGCGGGTGTTGGCGCATTCTGCCTGCGCCCATCAATGCGACACAGCTTTCAGCGTGGACAGATAGGCGATCACATCGGCACGGGGCTGCACATCGGCCAGCCGGTAGCCCATGCGCTGGCCAGGCACCAGCGCCTCGGGATTGCCGAGCCAGGCCTCCAGCGTGGCGCGGTCCCAGCGGATGCCGCTGCCGGCCAGCGCCGGCGAGTAGGCAAAACCTGGCACCGATCCGGCCAGCCGCCCCAGCACACCGGCGTGGCGGGGGCCGACCCGGTCGGCGTCGACCGCATGGCAGCCTCCGCAGCGCTGCTCATAGACGCGCTGGCCGCGCGCCGCGTCGCCCACAGGCTGCGCCGACGCGAGGTCGTGGCACAGCAGCGCGCCGACCAGCAGGTAGAGGCCGGCGAGCAGGCTGTCCGCAGTGATCTGTGTGACGCGCCTCTTAAGTGCTAGGCGTTGCGTGCGCAGCTGGCCCGGCATCTCAGCCGCCAAAGCTCAGGGCTCCGCTCGGCAGCGCCTGGCCCAGTGCCTGCGTCAGCACCGTCCAGTGCAGCGTCTCGTCGGCGGCCAGCCGGGCGGCCACCTGGGCCAGGGCGTGGTCCTTGAAGGCAGGAATCACGCCGAGATAGGCATTGATGGCGCCCAGCTCCAGCCGTGCGGCCAGGCCCAGCACATCGGCCTGGTTCTTCAGGCTGTTGGCACTCAGCGCGCGGGCATAGTCGTCCAGCGAGCGCTCGCCGATGGGCTTGGCGCCCAGCTTGTTCAGCGTGGCGATCAGCGCATCGCGGTGGGCCTTGTGATGGGCCTGGAACTGCAGCGCCACGGCCAGCACCGGTTTTTGCAGCAGCCCGCTGCCGGCCCCCAGCTGGTAGGCATTGATGGCCTCGTGCTCGAGGCTCAGCGCGGTGTTGAGGATCTGGGCGTCGGCCTCGCTGGCGGCCGAGGATTGCGCGCGGGCCAGGCCGCTCTGGCCGGCCAAGAGGCCGATGGCGGCGGCAGACAGGCCGGTCTGGGCGCTGCGGGCGAGAAAGCCGCGGCGGGCGGCGGTGCTGATCAGTGCTGACATGGAGACTCCCGTGGGTGGATGATGGTGAAGGCGGGTTTCGCAACAAGGGTGGTGCTGGGCGCCAGGCCGTCCTTGCTGGCTTCTGGCTTGCTCAACCCAGGGCCTTACGCCCGGCGCAGCGGGCCGGATGCATTGCAGGCCGCGATTCCGAGTTTTTGCGCGGGTCATGCATCCAAGGGCTGGCGGCCCACGTAAGCCCAGCACCTGTTCTTCATTCGAGGAGTTACTGATGAGTGTTTTCTCTCCATCCTTGGCACGCTGCCTGGCGCTGGCCATGGTCTCGTTGCTGGCCACGAGCGCTGCCCAGGCCCAGTCCGGCAAGCTGCTGCTGACCGGCGGTGTCAGCTCGATCGATGGCGCGGCCGGCGGTGGGCTGACGCCCTGGGCCGTTACCGGCAGCTATGCCGCCGCAGGCGAGATCGGCGGCACCGCCTTCGTGACCGGCGCACGCACGCAGGACTATGGTTTGTCCACCTACGGCGCGGCGCTGAGCATTTACGACCGCGTCGAAGTCTCGATCGCCAAGCAGGATTTCGACACCCGCAACAACCTCGCGCCGCTGGGCCTGCCCGGTGTGCATCTGAAGCAGGACATCTTCGGCCTGAAGTGGCGCGTGGCCGGTGATGCGGTGCTGGACAGCGACACGCTGATGCCACAGATCGCCATCGGCCTGCAGCACAAAAAGACCGATGCGGGCGCGCTCGGCCCGACGCTGTTCGGCCCCTTGGGTGCCAAGGATTCGGGCACCGATTTCTACATCAGCGCGACCAAGCTCTTCCTGGCCCAGGGCGTGCTCGTCAACGGCACGCTGCGGGCGACCAAGGCCAATCAGAACGGCCTGCTCGGCTTCGGCGGCGCGCAAGCCTCCAGCTACAAGCTGATGCCCGAGTTCTCGGTGGCCAAGCTGCTGAGCAAGCAGCTGGCCATCGGTGCCGAATTCCGCGCCAAGCCCGACAACCTGAACCACTCGGTGCTGGGCGACGGCGCGCTGAAGGAAGACCACTGGTTCGACCTCTTCGTCGCCTGGGCGCCGAGCAAGCGCTTCTCGCTGACCGCCGCCTATGTCGATCTCGGCAAGATCGCGCCCGCCGTGCAGCCGCGTCGCCAGACCGGTAGCTACCTCTCCGCCCAGTTGGCCTTCTAAGCCCAATGCCCCCGTTCAAGATCAAGGAAGCACCATGGATCGCATGATCAAGACCGCCGCCGCTTTTTGTATGGCCCTGTCCCTCAGCGGCATCGCCTCTGCGCAAACCGCTGCAGCGGTAGACGACAGCATCTACCAGGCCTGGGGCGGCAAGCCCGGCATCCAGGCCGTGATGGAAGACTTTGTGCCGCGCCTGCAGGCCGACGCCCACATCGGTGCCTTCTTCAAATCGGCGGACCGTGAGCACCTGATCGGCCAGCTGACCGAGCAGCTGTGCCAGGAATCCGGCGGCCCCTGCCAGTACCGCGGCGCCCGCATGGGCCCGGTGCATGCCCCGCTGAACATCAGCCTGAGCGACTTCAATGCGCTGGTCGAGGTGCTGCAGCAAAGCATGGACGCCAAGGGCATTCCCTTCGCTGCACAGAACGCGATGCTGGCCCGGCTGGCGCCTATGCACCGCGATATCGTGACGCAGCGCTGATCACCGTTCGGTGATGCAAGGAGCGGCCCCAGCGGCCGCTTTTTTTTAATGAGTTTCAGCGCAGCGAGTGAGGCGCCAGCCAGCGCTGCAGGCCGGCCTCGCCGGCGCGCATCACGCTCTCGTGGTTCCAGCGGAACAGTGGTGCTAGCAGCGGTGCCAGCCAACGCATCCAGGCGGTGTTCAGGCGAACGCGCCACAGATAGGTCAGGTGGGTGCTGTCGCCATCGGCGCTGAGCAGCCAGATGCCTTCGCCCTGCAATTGCCCGCGCGAGCGGCCGCGTATGCGTTGCAGGCGTAGCACCTCGACCAGCTCGATCTCGACGCTGATCTGATGCGGCAGCCGCGTGGCCCAGCGGATGCGGCGCACGCTGCCCAGCCCCAGGAGCCCGCCAGCGCGCAAGGTGCGAACCTCGCGCACCTGCGGCCACCAGTGTGGCCAGCCCTCGGTATCGGTCAGCGTGGCCCAGACCTGTTCCAGTGGCGCCTGGATGTGCCAGTGGCTGAGCAGATCGAAATGATCGGCCGATTGCAGTGCCGGCGCCTGGGGCAGCGGGGCGGGAGAAGGAGGCTGGGGAGGGCGAGGGCGCATGGTGCAGGGGTCCTGTTCGTCCATACGGCTCGGCGACGCCGGCGGATGCGCAGCAAGGCCAAGGCCCTTCGGGCAAAGGCCCTATATTTCATGGGGCCATGCATCCGGGCGAACAACTGGCGCGTAGAACCCGAAGCTCAGAGCCCGAAGCGATATCCCAAGCCCCTTCTCGATGAAGCCCGATTCCAGCGATCACCAACAAGCCCTGACGGCCGATGTGCCGGGCGAGGCGCTGGGTCGCTGGCAGGATGAAGGAGAGCCCGAGCAGCCTGGCTGGCCTGCCGGGCTGGACGAAGCCGAGGCCGCAGCGCTTGAACTGGATCCGGCCGAGACGCTGCCGGTGCCCAACGAGCCCGACGCTCTGCCCGTGGCAGCCAGCGAGTCACAGCTGGCGGCCTGGATTGAAGCCTTGGTCGATCAGGACGAGCGTGCCATGGCGGCGCTTTACGACGCCACCTTCAGCCGCCTGTTCGGCATGGTGCGCCGCATTGTGCGCAAGGTCGAGCTCGCCGAAGAGGTCTGCGAGGATGCCTATTTCCAGGCCTGGCGGCAGGCGCCGCGATTCGACCCGGCGCGGGGCAGTGCGCTGGCCTGGCTGCTGGCCATTGCCCGTTCGCGTGCCATCGACGCGCTGCGCCGCGAGGCCCGCTTCGTCCATGAGGAGCTGAACGATGAACTGTCGGCCGAGCGGCAGGACGAGGCGGCCGGCAGCGACGATTTGCTCGACGCCGCCCGCCATCACGCCGCCTTGCACCGCGCGCTGCTGCAGCTCGGCGCGCAGCCGCGCCAGCTGGTCTCGCTGGCCTTCTTCCGCGGCCTCAGCCACGAGGAGATTGCCCTGCAGACCTGTCTGCCGCTGGGCACGGTGAAGTCTCAAATCCGCCGCGCCCTGATCACGCTGAAGCAGGTGCTGGGGGGCTCGCCCGGCCTGGCGTTCTAGGGCCTGTTAACACTACGTCTGCCTGATGCGTTGCCACACAAATCGCCGTGAACTAGGCGCAAAACGAAGCTGGGGCGGTTCCCCCGGCGAGGCTTTGCAACGACGTGCACGGCGATTTGTGTGGCAACCCTTCGGGAGAGGGGCTCCAAGGGCCCCACTCGGTGTTGAACTCCTTGCCCAGGCGGCTAGCCTGGGCCGCGTCGTCCGCCTGGATTGGGGTCCTTGGAGTCCCGCTCGCACAGGCAGACGTAGTGTTAACAGGCCCTAGCGCCTCCCCGCCACCGCCCCGCCGCTTGCTCTTACGGATACTCCCATCATGACCGCCCCGAATTCACCGCTGCCGATTGCCGATGCTCCCGAGCCGCTGGAGCCTGCGCTGGAACCGCTGCTGGACGCCAGCTTCGACTACAGCGCCGCGGCCGATGGCCTGGCCACCGCTGCACCGCTGCGTGCGCGGCTGCTGCAGCGCCTGCAAGCCTCCAAGGCGGCCAGCGCCGGCATGGTCACGGCCCGGGCGGCGCGGCTGCCGCGGCAGGCCCTGGCGCCGGGCGTGCAGCGGCGTGAGCTCTACCGCATGCCCGCGGGCCGGCCCGCGCGTCCGGGCGAGCCGCGGCGTGCCGGCCTGATTTCGCTGGATGCCGGTGCCGTGTTGCCGTCGTATGGCGACAGCGCGCTGCAGCGCGAATGGCTGGTGCTGCAGGGCGAGGTGCTGATCGATGGCATCGCGCTGGCGGCGCGCGACTATCACGTCTGCCTGCCGAGACAGGCCTCGGGCGGCATCAGCAGCGCTGCGGGTGCGCTGCTCTTTGTCCGCGAATCGCTGCAACCCGCGGCGGCAAGCGATCAAGCCCTGACCGTGTACGACGCCGAAGCGGGCTGGGCCGATTTCGCGCCCGGCATCCAGCGCCGCGTGCTGTGGCAGCAGGACGGCCAGGCCGCCTTGCTCTACTACGCCCAGCCCGGCGCCCAGGTGCCGCAGCACCGCCATGGCCATGACGAGGAGTGCCTGATGGTGCAGGGCGAGTTGTTCCTTGACGATGTGCTCTTGCAGGCCGGCGACTACCAACTCGCCCCGGCCGGCACCGGCCATCAGATCACCGCCACCGATACCGGGGTGGTGATCTATGCTCACGGTGACCTGGAGCTGCAGTTCACGGGCTGAGCCTTGATGAGGCCGCCGCCTGCGCCAGGGCCGTCTGCGGCGGCGGGCCTGGGAGCTTGCCGCCCCTGCGCAAGGAGCCGCCCATGCCAACGCCAAACAGCCCCAGCCCCCTTTACCGCTGGCTGGGTGCCCATCCTCTGGCCTGCTTTGTACTGACGACGCTGAGCTTTGTGCTCTTCGGCGGCCTGTCGCTCGACCTGGCCCGGTTGGTCACCGCCAATAGCAGCCTGCTGCTGGCGCATGGCTGGCAGGCCATGATCGATGGCGGACTGCAGCAGCTGCTGGAGTTGTGGGGCAAGGCCTTTGTGGCCATCGCCGCCTATCTCGTGTTCAAGCTCGGCGAGCAGCGCCTCGTGCAGCGTATGAGCCGGCGCGGGGCGATTGGCGACTGACGTCGGCAGGCCTTCGTTCAGCTCTCGGTCCAGCGCGCCAGCGCCTGCAGCAGCACCGGCAGGCTGATCGGCTTGCTCAGGTGGGCGTCGCAGCCGGCGGCCAGGCACTGCTGCACGTCGCTGTCGAAGGCATTGGCGCTGAGCGCGACGATGGGCGTGCGCCGGCCGCTGCCGATCTCGGTGCGGCGCCAAGCGCGGGTGGCGGCCAGGCCATCGAGCACCGGCATCTGCATGTCCATCAGCACCAGATCGAAGCGCTGCTCGGCCAGGCGCTGCAGGGCCTGCTGGCCGTCGCCCGCCAGCGTGATGCGGTGGCCCAGCGGCGTCAGCATCGCCTCGATCAGCATCACATTGACCTCGTTGTCCTCGCACAGCAGCAGCTGCAGTGAGCGGCTCGGTGCGGTCGCGCTGGCGCGCGGGCGTTCGCCCTGCGGTGGCGGCACGCTGGGCAAAGCCAGGCTGAGGCTGAAGCAGCTGCCCTGGCCGGGGCTGCTTTGCAAGCTGATCGTGCCGCCCATCAGCTCGACCAGGCTGCGCGTGATGGACAGGCCCAGGCCGGTGCCGCCGAACTCGCGCGAGGTGCCGGCCCCCGCCTGTTCGTAGGGGCGGAAGATCTGCTCGTGCAGCTCCGGCGCGATGCCGATGCCGGTGTCGCTGCAACTCAGGCCGATGCGCTCGCCATCGAGGCGCCAGATCCGCAGGCTGACGCTGCCCTGGCGGGTGAACTTGATCGCATTGCCGAGCAGATTGACGGCGATCTGCGCCACCCGCTTGGCATCGCCGTGCACCCAGCTGCTGCCCTCGATCTCGCAGAACAGGCGCAGCGCCAGGCCGGCCTCGTCGGCGCGGGCGCGCAGCAGCTCGATCTGCAACTCCAGCAGCTCGCGCAGATCGAAATCATGCGGCGAGAGCTGCAGCTTGCCGGCTTCCAGCTTGCTGCTGTCCAGCAGGTCGTTGATCAATTCGAAGACCTGGCGGGCGCCGCGCGAGAGCACGCCCAGCTGGCGGCTCTGCTCGGGCTGCAGCGGGCTGCGCGCCAGGATCTCGGCCATGCCCAGCACCGCGTTCATCGGCGTGCGGATCTCATGGCTGACCTGGGCCAGCAGCTGGGTCTTGGCCAGGCTGGTGGCCTCGGCCAGCTCGCGCTCGCGCAAGAGGCGCTGGTGGGTGCGGCGTTGCCAGCGCTTCTCGGCCAGGCCGCCCAGCAACCCGCCGGCCGACAGCGCCAGCAGCGGCGTCAGCAAGCCGCCGGCCTCGGTGCCGATCTGGCGATGGACCAGCAACAGATAGGCGACCGCGGCCAGCAGGGCGGGCAGCAGCAGGGCGGTCAGCCAGGCATAGCGGCGCATCTGCGGGCGCTCGCTGCCCAGGCTGGCCCAGGCCGGCAGCCAGGCCAGCAGCAGCAGGCCGATCTGCACGGCGCCATGCCAGGGCCGCAGCAGCGCATCGCGAGCCAGCAAGGCCTGGGCCGTGGCCATCAGCCGGGCGCCGCTCAAGCTGCCCTGCGGGCTCAGTACCTGGTCGGCGAAGAAGGCGCTGCTGCCCAGCACCACGCGGCGCTCGCGCAGCAGCGCCTGCAGCTCGGGGTCTTCACGCACACCCAGTGCGGCATGCATCAGCCGCTCCCAGCTCAACCAGGCCGCCGGACGCAGCTCGCCGGGCAGGGCCAGGCGAGCGCGCCCCTGCGCATCGACCGGCCAGCGGTGGGCGCCCAGCTGCAGCCAGCCGTCCTGCAGCTGCCAGTCCTGCAGGCCTTCGGCTTGCGTCAGTGCGGCCAGCGCCAGGCTGGGCAAGACCTGACCCTTGATCTGGTGCAAGAGCGGCAGCTGGCGCAGCACGCCATCGCCATCGAGCGTGACCGAGACCAGACCCAGCGCCGGCGTTGAGGCGCCAGGCCCGGCGCCCGTCAGCAGCGCCGGGCTGGGCGCGGTCAGGCCGGCCCAGCTCACACCCAGCTGGCCGGGGCGGCCACGCTGCTGCAGCCACAGCGGCTCGGCCGGATCGGTTTGTAGCGGGGCCGCCTGTGCGCTCTCGGCGGCCGGGCTCAGCGCGGCCGCGGCCAGCGTGCTAGGCAGGCCATGCTGCAGCGCGCGGGCCAGCTGGGCATCGCCATCGCGCTGGCCGGCCAGCACGATGTCCAGCACCAGTTGGCGGGCGCCGGCCTCGCGCAGAAAGTCGATCAGCAGTGCATAGCTCTGGCGCGGATAGGGCCAGTCGCCCAGCTGCGGCTGCAGCGCGCGCAAGGAGGCATCGTCGATATCAACCAGCACCAGCTCGGGCGCCTCCAGCGGCGGCGCCAGCAGGCGCTGCAGCGGGTCGTTGAGCGCGTCGGCCAGCCGCGGTGCCAGGCCGGCCAGCTGTAAAAGGACGATCAGTAAAAGTGTTATTGGCAGGCCGAGCAGCGGCAGCGCGCCCAGGCCAGGCCGGGCAGCCCGCAGGCACTGGCGCAGCGCCTGCCACGGCCCCTGCCTTGGCTCCAGGGCTGCCGGCGTCGACATCAGTGCAGGAGCAGCAGCAAGGGCAGCAGCCAGGGCCAGCGTGGCCAGGGCACCTCGATCAGCTGCACCTGGCCCCAGGGGCCGGCCTGGCCGTCGGCATCAAAGCCGCGCAGGCGCAGGTAGTGGCGGCCATGGGCCGGGCGCGGCAGGCTGATGGCGGCTTGCTCGGTGTTCAGGGTTTGCAGGCCCAGGGTGAAGCGCTCATCGTCAGCCAGCTGCAGCTCGTAGCGGGCCACGCCGGCCTGCGCGCCCCAGCGCAGCTGGAGATGGTCGCCGTCGAGCTGCGGTTCGGCCGGCGGCGGTGCCGGCGGCAGTGGCCGCAGCTCGAACTGCTGGGCATCGCCGAAGGGGCCTTGCTCGCCGCCGAAAACGCCCGCATCGGCCGCCAGCGCGGCCAGCCGCCAGTGATAGCGGCCGGGTGGCAGGCTGAGCGTGTGGCTCGCGCCGCTGAGCGCGGGCAGGTCTTGCTGCAGCTGCGTGAAGCCGACGTCCTGGGCCAGCTGCAGCCGGTAAGCACGGGCGGCGGTGTTCTGCGTCCAGCGCAGCTCGACGCGCTCGCCATAGAGCCGCGCCTGGGCGGCTGGAGCCTGCACGAGCGGCGGCTCGGGCCGGGCCTTGAGGCGAAAGTCGTGATCGCTGGCCAGGCCCTCCAGGCCCTGGGCATCGACGGCGCGCAGGCGCAGGGTGTAGTCGCCATCGGGCAGCTCGTCCCAGCGTACCTGCGGCTCCGGGCTCAGGCTGTCGAGCAGCAGGCGGTCGACATCATGATGGGCAAAGACTTGAGCGCGCCAGGCGCTGGCGCCGGCCTGCCCCGCCCAGGCCAGGCGCAGCGGCACGCGCTCCAGCAGCGCCGGCAGGCCGGCCGTGCTGGGCGCGGCGGGCAGGGGGCTGGCGTGCAGCGCTTGGCCAGGCTGGGCCAGCAGGCCTTGGCCGGCGGCCACACGCAGCTCCGGCTGGGCCTTGCCGGCACTGGCGCCCACCGCGCCTTGCAGCACTTCCATCCGGGTGTGCGCGGCATCGGCCACCTGAACGCGGAACTCGGTGCCGCGCACGCCGAGGTTGGCGCTGGGCGTGCGAACCTCATAGAGCGGCAGCCGCCCTGGATTGGGCCTGACCTGGCTGTCGGCCCCGCCGCGCTGCAGGCGCAGCTGCACCGCAGGAATGGCGCTGCGGCCGTAGACCAGCAGCTGCTCCAGCGTCAGCACGGTGTCGGGCGGAATCAGCAGGCGCGAGCCGTCGGCGAAACGCAGGCTGGCCGAGGACTGGCTGGCGCTTTGCAGCGCGTCGCCGCTGCGCAGGCTCATGCCCATCTGCAAGGGCTGCTCGGCAGCGCCCTCTCTGCGCAGCAAGACCTGACCCTTGACGAAGAAGACCTCGGCCACCGCCGCCTCGCGGGCCAGCCAGGCCAGCGGCATGCGCAGCGCGCCGCCGGGCGGCAGTCGCAAGGGATTGGCCACCTTGTTCAGGCGCTGCAGCTCGCGCCAGTGGTGGCCGGGCTGCAGATAGGCGGCGGTCAGCGCGATCAGGGTGTCGCCGGGCTGGATGCGGTAGATCCAGTCGCTGTCGCTCGGTGGCGTGGCCGGCGCGCGCGCAGCGGTGGCGGCCCAGCCAGGCACTTGAAGCGACAGCGCGATGGCAGCCGCGCTGAAGTGCACACTGCGGCGCAGGGAAACAGCAGCCATGTTCAGAGCCCTCCCAGCCATGATGGCGAGGGCCATGTTATGCGATCAGGGCAGCGTTGCCAGGCTCAGAAAAGGGCTTAGAAAATGGATCGGCCAGTCAGTGTGGTGAACAGCTCCAGCGCCTGTACGCCGGCCAGCGAGTTGCCGTTGGCATCCAGCCCCGGGGACCAGACGCAGAGGCCGCAGACATTGGGAATCAGCGCCACAATGCCGCCGCCGACGCCGCTCTTGGCCGGCAGGCCGACGCGGAAGGCGAAGTCGCCGGCAGCGTCGTAGGTGCCGCAGGTCAGCATCAGCGCATTGACGCGCTTGGCCAGGCTGGCCGAGAGCAGCCGCTCCTCGCTGCCTGGCAGCTGACCGTGGTGGGCCAGCGGCAGCACCGCGCGGGCCAGGTCCACGCAGCTCATCTCGATGGCGCAATGGCTGCAATAGGCGTCCAGCACGCGGTCGACGGGATTGTCCATGCGGCCAAAGCTGCGCATGAAATGGGCCATCGCCGCATTGCGGTCGCTGTGCCGGCGTTCGGAATTGGCGACGCGCAGGTTGTAGTCCAGCGCCGTGTTGCCGCTGAGCTTGCGCAGCTGCTGCACCAGGGCGTTCTCGGGTGTGGCGAAGCGGGTGCAGAGGATGTCGGTGATGGCCAGTGCGCCGGCATTGATGAAGGGATTGCGCGGCAGGCCCTGCTCGCTTTCCAGTTGCACCAGCGAATTGAAGGCGGTGCCCGAGGGCTCGCGGCCGACCCGCCGCCAGACGCCGTCGCCCTCGGTCTGCAGCGCCAGCAGCAGGGCAAAGAGCTTGGAGATGCTCTGGATCGAGAAGGGCTGGTCGGCGTCGCCGGTCTTGAAGACCCGGCCGTCAACGCTGACCACCGCCATGCCGAAACGCACGGCCGGCACGGTGGCCAGTTCGGGGATGTAGCTGGCCACGCGGCCCTGGCTCAGCAGCGGCCGGACCTGGGCAGCGATCTCATCGAGGGTGGAGGCAAGGCGTTCGAACATGGGCCGATTGTCGACCCATGTCGCGCCGGTTTCAGCCCTGTGCCTTGCGGCGCAGCAACAGGCCCAGGCCGAGCAGGCTCAGCACCGCGGTGGCGGGTTCAGGCACCGGAGCTGGCGCGTTGAGCACGAAGCTGAGGTTGTCGGCATAGCCGTCGTTGTCATTGCCGCCAAAGCGCTCCATCGACAGCCAGAAGCCCAGCTGGCGCGTGCCCACCGGCAGCTGGCCGCTGCTGCTGCGCAGCCACAGGCCGGTGCTGTTGCCGCGATCCTGCGGCGTCACCGGACCGATTGTGGCGCTGCCGAGCAGGCCGCCGTACTGGTCAAGAAAGGTCACGGCAAAGGCCGCGTTGTCCTGCTGCGATGCCCAGCCGCCGAGCCAGCCGCTGAGCGCGTAGCTGGTCGGTTGGGCGACGTTTTGGCCCAGGTCCAGCAGCTGGTAGGCCACGGCGTTGGCGCCGGTGCCGGTGAACATCGACTTGCCGCGATTGACTGGCCCAGGCTCGCTGGGCTTGACCCAGTTGTTGCCGTAGGAAACGGCCTGGATGAAGGTGTAGCTGTCGTAGCTCAGCCAGCCGGCGGTGCCGGCCTCGGCATCGCCATTGACGATCAGGTTCTGGCCGTAGCTGATGGCCGTCGGTGCAGCCGCTTGAGCGGCATGGAGGCTGCCCAGCAGGGCAGCGGTGATCAGAAGAGTGCGCATGGTGTGTCGATGAGTGAATTTCAGAGGCGGAACTGGTCGAGCTGGGCCGGGCCTTGCATGGCCGGGTCGCTGATCGAGGGGCGACCGGTTTCCAGATGGCCGGCAAAACGGCGCAGCCAGCCGTTCTGGCCCTGCAGGCGCAGGCTGTAGTCGTACCAGTACTGGCTGGCGGACAGCGGCAGGCGCAGCGTGCTGCTGCTGCGCGGCAGCACGGCGATGCTGCGCGCCGGGGCGGCGTCGTATTTGTTGGCCTGCAGTACGAAGCTGCAGGGCTGGTTGCCCAGGTTCTGCAGCTCGATCAGCAGCTCACCGCTGCTGCGATCGGCACTCAGGCGCAGCTCGGCCTGCGGGTTGCTGGCCGTGCCGATGAAGTGGCGATGGAAGCCGTTGGGGCCGAGCACCCAGAGGTCGTAGCCGGCAGCGCTCGACCATTGGCCGCTGAGCTGCTTGCCCGCTTCCACCGTGTAGCGGCGCGGCAGCTGGTCGAGGTTCAGGCGATCGTAGACATGGAACACGGCGCCGGCCTCGCCGCGGTTCTCGAAGCCGAGGCTGATCGTGTTGCCGGCTTGGCTGGCCTGCACCTGCAGCTCATAGGGCAGGGCACGGGCCGGGCGCACGCCGGCGGCCTGCACCGGTGCATTCAGGCTGCTCGGGATGGCGGGCACCTTGGTGCCGGGCAGCGTCAGCGCCTGGGCGCGGCGGGCGGCGGTGGCGGGCAGCAGCTGCAGGAAGCCGCTGTCTTCCGGATTGGCAAAGTCAAAGCAGGACTGCAGATCGCCGCTGACGGCACGGCGCCAGGGGCTGATCAAGGGTTCCTTGACGCCAAAGCGGGCCTCAATGAAACGCAGCACAGAGCTGTGGTCGGCCACCTGCGAATTGACCCAGCCGCCCTTGGTCCAGGGCGAGATCACATACATCGGCACCCGCGGGCCGAGGCCGTAGGGGCGGTGCAGCGTGCGCGCATCGGCACCGTTGAGCACATGGTGGTACTCGCCGCGGGTGTCCACGGTCGAGGCGCCGGCCAGGCGGGCCTTGGCGGGGTCGGCGTCCCAGGTTTCGTAGGAGGGCACGGCCGGCGGCGGCATGTGGTCGAAGAAGCCGTCGTTCTCGTCGAAGTTGAGGAAGAGCACGGTCTTGCTCCAGACCTCGGGATTGGCCGTCAGCGCATCCAGCACGCGGGCGGTGTAGTCGGCGCCCGAGGCGGGGCTCGACGGGCCCGGGTGCTCCGAGCCTTCGGCAGTGGCGACGATCCAGCTGACCTGGGGCAGGCGGTCGGCCAGCACATCGGCCTTCAGCAGGGCGAGGTCGCGGGTGCTGATGCCGCGATCACGCAGCGCCGGCGAGAAACCGGCGCGCTGGTAGTGGGCATCGCGGAAGGGGCGGAAGCCGGCCAGCGGGTTGTCGGTGAAGTTGTCGGCCAGGTTTTGATAGACCTGCCAGCTGATGCCGGCCGACTGCAGGCGCTCGGGATAGGTGGTCCAGAGGTAGTCGGTGGCCGGGTTGCTGTTGAAGTCTTCGTGGCTGTTGTCGGTCGACGGACCGCCGGCAATGGCTTGCGGGTCGTTGTGGCCGCTCCACAGGAAGAGCCGGTTGGTGTTGGTGCCGGTCTGGGTCGCGCAGTGGTAGTGGTCGCACAGCGTGAAGGCCCGCGCCAGCGCGAACTGGAAGGGGATGTCGGCTTCCTTGAAGTAACCGAGAGAGTGATTCTGCTTGGCCTTGCACCAGTCGTTCATCCGGCCGTGGTCCCAGGCCAGCTGGGCATCGAGCCAGGAATGCGGCGTGCCGGCGACGCGCATCACGCCGAAATCCTGCTCGGTGTTCAGATGAAAGGGGGCAATCGGCTTGCTCTGCGGCCAGTTCGGGCGGCCGGGCACGGGCGCACCGCCGATGCTGGGCTGCACGAACACGGTCTTGCGGCTGAGCAGATTGGCGCGGTCCTTGACCGGCACCGGGAACGGGTCGCCAAAGCCACGCACGCCGGGCAGCGTGCCGAAGTAGTGGTCGAAGCTGCGGTTTTCTTGAGTCAGGATGACGATGTGCTCGACGTCCTGCAGGCTGCGGGTGCGCTGATTGGCCGGGATGGCCAGCGCGCGCTGAATGGCCGGAGGAAAACTGGCGAGGATGGCGCTGGCACCGCCCGCCTGGGCGAGCTGGGAAAGAAACTGACGGCGGCTCATGAGGGACTCCGGCTCGTGCGGTGTCGCACAAGCGCTGGGGATGGCAGGAGAACGTGACAAAAATCACGTGGGGAGCCGCAGTCTCGGAGTCGGCGGTGAAAGCGCGATGACAGTACGGTGGCAGCTCAGAGGCCGCGCGGGGAAAGTGCTAGCGCCGTGCGCGCAGCGCCCATGCCGGCCTCAGGCCTGGCGCAGCGCCTGTTCCAGCTGGCCGCGCAGCGCACGCAGCGCCAGCAGTTCCTGATCGGGCGCCTGCAGCGCCGGCCAGAGCAGGGCGACCAGGTCGCGGGCGCTGGCGTCGATGTCGATCTGCCGGCCGGCGATGATGACTTCCCAGAGCATGTGCTCCATCGGCCCGAAGACCAGCGAGCGCAGCAGGCGCAGTGGGATGTCCTGGCGCACCACGCCCTGGGCCTGGCCGCGGGCCAGCAACTCCATCAGCGGGGCGGTGTAGCGGCGTTGCAATTCGACAAAGGCGTCGCCGAACTCCTGGCCCTTGGTGCGGCCTTCCGAGAGCACCAGCGCACACAGGCCGGTGCCCTGGATCAGGAACAGGCGCAGATGGGTGTGGACGACGAATTCCAGCTGTTCGCGCACCGGCGCCTCGCGTGGCAGGCCGGTCTCGATGGCGTCAATGATCTCGTCGTACCAGTCGCCGATCACCCGCATGCACAGCTCGCGCTTGCTGTGGAAATAGGTGAACACCGTGGCCTCGGAGATGCCGAGCTGCTTGGCAATCTCGGTGGTGGTGGCGCGCTCGTAACCGCGCTCGGCGAAGACCTGGCGGCCGACGCGAAGAATGTCGCGCACCCGCTGCTCGGCCTTGGCGCCGGCCGGCGCGCGGCGCTGCGCCGGGCTGGGCGCGGTTGGGGCAGTGTGGGCGTTCACGGCGCCGATTCTGCTGAATAATTGAGTAAAGCTCAAGTCCTTGCTTGCCTGAGCCTGGATGCTGTTTTATTCTCTCGGCTTCGCGCCAGCGGCTGAAAGCCCCAGGCCGTTGTTCAGAATGATTTGAGTGGTACTCAGTTCGTGCCGCTCGCTGGAGACAAGATGCCCGCCTTGACCACCAAGCTCAATGCCCGTTCGGCCGATTTCAAGGCCAATGCCGAGGCCATGCGTGCGCTGATCGATGATCTGAGCGCCCGGCTGGAGAAGATCGCCCAGGGCGGCGGCGAGGCGGCGCGTGCCAAGCACACCGCCCGCGGCAAGCTGCTGCCGCGCGACCGCGTCGAGATGCTGCTGGACCCCGGCACGCCTTTCCTCGAGCTGGCGCCGCTGGCCGGCCTGAATATGTACGACAACGCGGCGCCGGGCGGCGGCATCGTCGCCGGCATCGGCCGGGTCTCGGGCGTGGAGTGCGTGATCGTCTGCAACGACGCCACGGTCAAGGGCGGCACCTATTACCCGATCACGGTCAAGAAGCATTTGCGCGCGCAGGAGATTGCCGAGCAGAACCATCTGCCCTGCATCTATCTGGTCGATTCCGGCGGCGCCAATTTGCCCAATCAGGACGAGGTCTTCCCCGATCGCGACCACTTCGGCCGCATCTTCTACAACCAGGCCAATCTCTCGGCCCAGGGGGTGCCGCAGATTGCCGTGGTGATGGGCTCCTGCACGGCCGGCGGCGCCTATGTGCCGGCGATGAGCGACGAGACCATCATCGTCAAGAACCAGGGCACCATCTTCCTTGGCGGCCCGCCGCTGGTGAAGGCCGCCACCGGTGAGGTCGTCAGTGCCGAAGACCTGGGTGGCGGTGATGTGCACACGCGCCTCTCCGGTGTGGCCGACCACCTGGCCAACAACGATATGCATGCGCTGGCGATTGCCCGCCAGTCGGTCGCGCGGCTGAACTGGAAGAAGCGGGGCGAGCTGCTGATGCAGGCCCCGCGCGCGCCGCTGTACGAGGCCAGCGAGCTGCACGGCGTGATCCCGACCGACACCCGCAAGCCCTTCGACGTGCGCGAGGTGATCGCCCGCATCGTCGATGGCAGCGAGTTCGATGAATTCAAGGCCCGCTACGGCGCCACGCTGGTCTGCGGCTTTGCCCATATCGAGGGCATGCCGGTCGGCATCGTTGCCAACAACGGCATCCTGTTTGCCGAGAGCGCCAACAAGGGCGCGCACTTCATCGAGCTGTGCTGCCAGCGCAAGATCCCGCTGGTCTTCCTGCAGAACATCACCGGCTTCATGGTCGGCCGCAAGTACGAAAACGAAGGCATTGCCCGCGCCGGCGCCAAGATGGTCACGGCGGTGGCCTGTGCCCAGGTGCCCAAGTTCACGGTCATCATCGGCGGCAGCTTTGGCGCCGGCAATTACGGCATGTGCGGCCGTGCCTACTCGCCCCGCTTCCTGTGGATGTGGCCGAACGCCCGCATCTCGGTGATGGGCGGCGAGCAGGCCGCCAGCGTGCTGGCCACCGTCAAGCGCGATGGCATCGAGGCCAAGGGCGGGGCTTGGAGCGCCGACGAGGAAGAAGCCTTCAAGGCGCCGATCCGCCAGCAGTATGAGGACCAGGGCCACCCCTACTACGCCAGCGCCCGCCTCTGGGACGACGGCGTGATCGACCCGGCAGATACCCGCCGCGTGCTGGCGCTGGGCCTGTCGGCCTCGCTGAACCAGCCCATCCCGGACACCAAGTTCGGCGTGTTCCGGATGTGATGCCTGTCAAGACCTGGCACCTGACACCGAGCCCATGATCGCGATCCGCCCCCTGCGTGCCGACGATGATCTGCACGCGCTGACCGCCTTGCTGCACCAGGCCTATGCGGCGCTGGCCGCGCAGGGCTGGAACTTCACCGCGGCCGACCAGAGCGTCGAGGTGACCGCCAAGCGCGTCGCCGCGGGCGGCTGCCTGGTCGCAGTGCAGGACGGCCGCCTGGTCGGTACCGTCAATGTGCGCGGCCCCTACCGGCCCGAGCAGGACGCCTGGTGCCTGAACACGCCCTGGTATCTGCGCGAGGACACCGCCATCCTGTCGCAGTTTGCGGTGCACCCGGGCTGCCAGGGCCTGGGGCTGGGCGAGCGGCTGATGGACGCCGCCGAAAGCTGGGCGGCCGAACGTGGCTATGCCCATATCGCGCTGGACACCGCCAGCCCGGCCGAGCATCTGCGCCGCCGCTACCTGAAGCGCGGCTACCAGCAGGTCGGCGAGGTGCAGTGGGACGGCAAGACTTATTCCAGCGTGCTGATGGTGAAGCCGCTGTCGATGGAGAGCAAGAAAGCATGAGCACCAGCAGCCTGAAGATCGAACGCAGCGGGCCATCGGGCCAAATTGCCCGCGTGACCCTGAACCGCCCCGAGGTGCGCAATGCCTTCAACGAGGCCGTGATCGCCGAGCTGACCGCCGCCTTTGCCGAGCTGGGGCAGCACAGCGGTGTGCGCGCCATCGTGCTGGCCGCCGAGGGCAAGGCCTTTTGTGCCGGTGCCGATCTGAACTGGATGAAGGCCATGGCCGGCTACAGCTGGGACGAGAACCACGCCGATGCCTCGCGCCTGGCCGAGATGCTGTGGACCATTTACAGCTGCCCGGTGCCGGTGATCGCGCGGGTGCAGGGCGATGTCTATGCCGGCGGCGTGGGCCTGGTGTCGGTCTGCGATATGGTCGTGGCCGTCGAGACGGCGGGCTTCTGCCTGTCGGAAGCCAAGCTGGGCCTGCTGCCGGCGACCATCGGCCCTTACGTGGTGCGGGCGCTGGGCGAGCAGGCCTCGCGCCGCTACTTCCTCACCGCCGAGCGCTTTGCCGCCGCCGAGGCGCACCGGCTGGGCCTGGTCCACGAGCTGGCCACGCCGGAGACGCTGGACGAGAAGGTGGACGCGCTGCTGGCTGCGTTGCTGGCCAACGGCCCGGCCGCCGTGCGCGCCTGCAAAAAGCTGGTGCAGGACGTGGCGCATGCCCCCATCACGCCAGCACTGCGCGACGACACCGCGCGCCGCATTGCCGATATCCGCGCCAGCGCCGAAGGCCGCGAGGGCGTGCAGTCCTTCCTCAACAAGGCCAAGCCTTCCTGGCTCAATTGATGAACCGCCCCGTACGCGCTGCGCGCGCCCCCTCAAGGGGGCCAGCCCGAGAGACCGGCAAAGCCGGATCTCCGGGCTGTGCTGGGCAGTACAGGCAGCTGACGATGCCATGACCAGTCCTTCGAATCAAACCCAGGCCCTGCAGCGCCGCAGCCTTGATGCGGTGTGGCACCCCTGCACGCAGATGGCGCGGGCTGAAGCCGTGCCGCCCTTGCCGATCGCGCGTGGCGAGGGCCCCTGGCTCTACGATTTCGAGGGCCAGCGCTATTTCGACGCCAACAGTTCCTGGTGGGTCAATCTGTTCGGCCATGCCGATGCCGCCATCAATGCGGCCATCAAGCATCAGCTCGATACGCTGCCGCATGTGATGCTGGCCGGCTGCACGCATGAGCCGGCGGTGCGCCTGGCCGAGCGGCTCTCGGCGCGCACCGGTGGGGCGCTGGGCCATGTGTTCTTCGGCAGCGATGGCGCCAGCGCCGTCGAGATTGCGCTGAAGCAGAGCTTTCACAGCTGGCGCAATCTGGGCCGCAGCGACAAGCGCGAGTTCGTCTGCCTGCAGAACGGCTATCACGGCGAGACCATCGGCGCGCTGGCCGTCACCGATGTGGCGATCTTCCGCGATGCCTACGACCCGCTCTTGATGCGCGCCCATATCGTGACCTCGCCGGACAGCCGCCTGGGCAACGAGGCCGAGGCGCTGGCCGCCATGCGCGCGCTGCTGGCCGAGCGCCACGATCAGATCGCCGCGGTGATCGTCGAGCCGCTGGTGCAGGGCGCGGCGGGCATGGTGATGCACTCGCCGAACTATCTGCGCCAGCTGCGCGCGATGACGCGCGAGTTCGGCGTGCACCTGATCGCCGATGAAATCGCCGTGGGCTGTGGGCGCACCGGGCAGTTCTTTGCATGGGAGCATGTGAGCCCCCGGCCGACGGGTACGCCGTCCGCCCCCCGCGGGGGCGCGGCCGCCTTTGGGAGCGGCCCGGCGGGCGACCGCGACACGCAGCCGCCACAGGGGCAGGATTGGCCCGACTTCATCCTGCTGTCCAAGGGCATCACGGCCGGTACGCTGCCACTCTCACTGGTGCTGACGACCGATGCCGTCTACCGCGCCTTCTGGTCCGACGATGTGAAGCGCGGCTTTCTGCATTCGCATTCCTACACCGGCAATGCCCTGGCCTGTGCGGCCGCCAATGCGGTGCTGGACCGTTTTGATGCCGGCCAGATCGAGCGCAATGCCGAGCAGGCTTCGCTATTGATGGAGGCTTTCGCGCCGCTTGGTCAATGCTCGCGCGTCGAACAGCTGCGTCAGCAGGGCATGATTCTGGCTTTTGACGTCGTTGATGCGCCGAGCGGCTTTGCCGAGGCCTTCCATCTGGCGGCCCGCCGTCATCAGCTGCTGATACGCCCGATAGGCCGCACGGTCTATCTGATGCCGCCCTATCTGATCGATGCGGCCACGGCCGCCTGGCTGGCGGCTGCGGTGCGCGCTACCCTTTGTGATCTCTTCCCCGATGTTGCTTGAGCACCTGAATTCCAAGCTGCGCGCGATTGCCGCGCAGGACCTGAGCCGCTTTCTGCGCGAGGCCGAAAGCCCGACCGCGCCGCACCAGTGGGTGCGCGGCGCCGACGGCATCGCGCGCGAGCTGCTGATGTTCTGCAGCAATGACTATCTGGGCCTGGCCGCCCATCCGCGCATTGCCGAGGCGCTGGCCGAAGGCGCGCGGCTGTATGGCGGCGGCTCCGGCGCGTCGCCGCTGGTCAGCGGCCATTCGGTCGCGCACAAGCGCGTCACCGACACGCTGGCCGACTGGTTCTCGGCCCATATCCCGAAGGCCCGCGCCCTGGGCTTTTGCACCGGCTATATGGCCAATCTGGCGGTGGTGAGTGCGCTGGGCGATGGCGATGCCGAGATCTTCTCCGAGGCCCTCAACCATGCCTCGCTGATCGACGGCACGCGCCTGGCCAAGGCCCGGGTGACGCGCTACGGCCATGCCGATGTGGCGGAGCTGCGCGCGCTGCTGGCGGCCAGCACGGCCAAGATCAAGTTGATCGTCACCGACGCGGTGTTCAGCATGGACGGCGATATCGCGCCGCTGCCGCAGCTGCTGGCCTTGGCCGAGGAATTCGATGCCTGGCTGATCGTCGACGATGCCCATGGCTTCGGCGTGCTGGGCCAACGCGGTCGCGGTGCCCTGGAACACTTCGATCTGCACAGTGAACGGCTGATCGTCGTCGGCACGCTGGGCAAGGCCGCTGGCCTGGCGGGCGCCTTCGTGGTCGCGCACGAGACCATCACCGAATACCTGTTGCAGGCGGCGCGCAACTACATCTTCTCGACCGCCTCGCCGCCCGCCATCGAGCATGCCTTGCTGACCAGCTTTGAGCTGATCGAGAGCGAACTCGGCCAGGCCCGCCGCGCGCATCTGCAGGCCTTGCAGCAGCAGCTGGCGAAGGGCATTGAGGCGCTGCTGCAGCGCCATCGCGGCCTGCCCTGGCAGCTGGCGCCCAGCGAGACGCCGGTGCGGCCCTTGATCGTGGGCGGCAATGCCGAGGTGATGCAGCTGGCCGCGCGGCTGGAACGCGAGGGCCTGCGCGTGCCGGGCATCCGCCCGCCCACCGTGCCCAAGGGCGAGGCGCGGCTGCGCATCACGCTGTGCGCCACCCACACAGCCGCCGATGTTGACCGGCTCTTGGCCGCGCTCGAAGCGGCCGCAAGCGATATGGAGCGGGCCGCAGCATGAATGTCAGCCCCCCGTCCACGAGTACCTGGCCGGCCCCCCGTGGGGGCGAGGCTGCCCTTGGGAGCGGCCCGGCGGGCAGCCTCCATGTCAGCCCCCCGTCCACGAGTACATGGTCGGCCCCCCGTGGGGGCGAGGCTGTCCTTGGGAGCGGCCCGGCGGGCAGCCTCCGGGCGTCGACGCCAGAGCCTGGCCTGCGCGGCTTCTTCATCACCGGCACCGACACCGAGATCGGCAAGACCTGCATCACCGCCGGCCTGACCCATCTGTTCGCCGATGCCGGCCTGCGCGTGGCGCCGGTGAAGTCGCTCGCCGCCGGGCAGGAGCAGGACGCCAGCGGCGCCTGGGTCAATGACGATGTGCAGCGCCTGCACGCCGCCCAGCGCATCGGCATGAGCGTCGAGCAGGTCGGCCCCTGGCAGTTCCGTGCCGCCTGCGCGCCGCATATCGCCGCGGCGCTGGAGGGCCGCGCGATTGAGTCTGAGGCGGTGCTGGCCGCCATCCGTGCCAGCGCGCGGCTTGGCGAGCTGGCCCTGGTGGAAGGCGTGGGCGGTTTTCGCGTGCCGCTGGCGCCGGGCTGGGACACCGCCGATCTCGCCGTCGATCTGCAGCTGCCGGTGATCCTGGTCGTCGGCCTGCGCCTGGGCTGCATCAACCATGCGCTGCTGACGGCCGAGGCCATGGCCGCCCGCGGTCTGCGCCTGGCCGGCTGGGTGGCCAACACCGTGGACGCCCAGATGCCGCATGTGGCGGACAATCTGGCCGCATTGAAGGCTGGCTTGAGCATGCCGTTCAAGGCGCCTTGCCTGGGCCATGTGCCCCGGCTTTCCGAACCCACTTCCGCGGCCGTGGCCGCGCATCTCGTGCAGCCCAAGCTGCTGGAACTCATCCGATGAAACAGACCACCAACCAAGTCCAAACGCTGACGCCGACCACCGATGCCGAGCGCCGCAATGCCAAGCCCTGGACGGTCAACGAAGTCGCCGCCCTGTTCGAGCTGCCCTTCAACGATCTGATGTTCCGCGCCCAGCAGGTTCACCGCGAGAACTTCGATGCCAACGCGGTGCAGCTGTCGACGCTGCTGTCGATCAAGACCGGTGGCTGCGAAGAGGATTGCAAGTACTGCCCGCAGTCGGCCCATTTCGATACCGGCTTGAAGGCCGAGAAGCTGATCCCGCTGGAAGAAGTGATGGAAGCCGCCCGCGCCGCCAAAGCCAATGGCGCCACCCGCTTCTGCATGGGCGCGGCCTGGCGCGCACCCAAGGAGCGCCATATCGAAGCGATCGGCGAGATGATTTCCGAGGTCAAGGCGCTGGGCCTGGAAACCTGCCTGACCGCCGGCATGCTGGCCGATGGCCAGGCTGAGAAGCTGAAGGACGCGGGCCTGGACTACTACAACCACAACCTCGACACCTCGCCCGAGTTCTACGGCCAGATCATCACCACCCGCACCTACCAGGACCGCCTGGACACGCTGGACCGGGTGCGCCAGCAAGGCCTGAAGGTGTGCTCGGGCGGCATCGTCGGCATGGGCGAAACGCGGCGCCAGCGCGCCGGCCTGATCGTGCAGCTGGCCAATCTGGACCCCTATCCGGAATCGGTGCCCATCAACAATCTGGTGCAGGTCGAAGGCACGCCGCTGGCCGGCACCGAAGCGCTCGATCCCTTCGAGTTCGTGCGCACGATTGCCGTCGCCCGCATCACCATGCCGCGCGCCATGGTGCGCCTGTCGGCCGGTCGCGAGGAAATGCCCGAGGCGATGCAAAGCCTGTGCTTCCTGGCCGGCGCCAACAGCATGTTCTACGGCGACAAGCTGCTGACCACCAGCAACCCGCAGGCCGCCAAGGACCGCGCGTTGCTGGACCGCCTGGGCATGCACTGCGCCACCGAGGCCGAGCTGTCCGAAGGCCATGGCAAGGAAGCCAAGATCCGCCTCAACGCGGCCGAGCCTGCTGCGGCCACCGGCTGCAGCGAGCAGGGCTGCACGACGCACTGAACCGAGACCCACACGAAGTACGAGGAGACAAGCCATGTTCAAGAAGATCCTGATTGCCAACCGCGGTGAGATTGCCTGTCGCGTGGCCGCGACCGCACGCCGTCTGGGGGTCAAGACCGTGGCGGTCTACTCCGAGGCCGATGCGGCGGCTCGCCATGTGAAGGCCTGCGATGAAGCGGTGCTGATCGGCGGCCCGGCGCCCAAGGACTCCTATCTGCAATGGCAGCGCATCATCGACGCCGCCAAGGCCACCGGCGCCGAAGCGGTGCACCCCGGCTACGGCTTCCTGAGCGAGAACGAGGACTTTGCCGAGGCCTGTGCGCAGGCCGGCCTGGTGTTCATCGGCCCGCCGTCCTCGGCGATCCGTGCGATGGGCCTGAAGGCCGAATCCAAGCGCTTGATGGAAGCCGCGCAGGTGCCGCTGGTGCCTGGCTATCACGGTGCCGATCAGGACCCGGCGCTGCTCCGGCGTGAGGCCGACCGTATCGGCTACCCGGTGCTGATCAAGGCCAGCGCCGGCGGTGGCGGCAAGGGCATGCGGGCGGTCTTCAAGGCCGAGGAGTTCGAAGCGGCGCTGGCCTCGTGCAAGCGCGAGGCGATCAACAGCTTTGGCGACGATGCCGTGCTGATCGAGCGTTATGTGCAGAAGCCGCGCCATATCGAGATCCAGGTGTTTGGCGACACCCAGGGCGATTGCGTCTATCTGTTCGAGCGCGATTGCTCGGTCCAGCGCCGCCACCAGAAGGTGCTGGAAGAAGCCCCGGCACCGGGCATGACGGAAGCGCGCCGCCGCGAGATGGGCGAGGCCGCGGTGGCGGCGGCCAAGGCCGTCGGCTATGTGGGCGCCGGCACGGTCGAGTTCATTGCTGAACAAGACGGTCGCTTCTACTTCATGGAAATGAACACCCGCTTGCAGGTGGAGCACCCGGTCACCGAAGCCATCACCGGCCAGGACCTGGTCGAATGGCAGTTGCGCGTGGCCGCTGGCGAGCCGCTGCCGCTGAAGCAACATGAGTTGACCATGCACGGCCACGCGATCGAGGCGCGCATCTGCGCCGAGAACCCCGACGGCGGCTTCCTGCCCGCCACCGGTCGCCTCGATGTCGCGCGCTGGCCGGCCCATGTGAGCTTTGAGCGTGGCCACGTGCGTATCGACGCGGGGGTGGGCGAGGGCGATGAGATCAGCCCCTATTACGACTCGATGGTGGCCAAGCTGATCGTCTGGGGCGAGGACCGTGCCCAGGCGCTGGCCCGCCTGGATGCCGCGCTGCGCGACACCCATATCGTCGGCCTGCAAACCAATGTCGCCTTCCTGCGCCGCTGCGCCGCCACCGCCAGCTTTGCCGGTGCCGATCTGGACACCGGCCTGATCGAGCGCGAACGCGCGGTGCTGTTTGACCAGCCGGGCCTGCCGCTGCAGATCAGCGCGGCAGCCGTGGTGGCACACACGCTGGCAAAGGAAGCCAGCCTGCAGACCCGCGACCCCTGGAGTGCCCGCGACGGCTGGCGCATGTACGGCGCCTCGGCGCGCCGCTTCGATCTGGAGGCCGGCGGTGTGCACCATGAGGTGCTGCTTTCGCGCCACCACCAGGGCGGCATGCAACTCACCGTGGAGGGCCAGTCCTTGCCTTTCGCGGTGAACTCAGCCGGCACCGAGTCACATGAACTGCTGCTCGGTGAAGGCCTCGGCCAACAGCGCGTGATGGTCAAGACCTACGCCCAGGGCGAACGCGTCGCGGTGTTCGCGCCGCAGGGCTCGGCCGTGTTGAGCGAGATCGACCCGATTGCCCATGCTGGCGACGGCGCGGCCGAGGGCGGCCGCCTGACCGCACCCATGCCCGGCAAGCTGGTCGCCTTCCTGGCCCAGCCTGGCGACAAGGTGTCCAAGGGCCAGGCGCTGGCGGTGATGGAAGCGATGAAGATGGAGCACACCATCAACGCGCCGCGCGATGGCGTGGTGGCCGAGCTGCTGTTCGCCGTTGGCGATCAGATCGGCGATGGCGCCGAGCTGCTGCGCCTTGGCAGCTGAACGCCTTGGAACAGACCACAGAGCCACAGAGCCACGGAGGAATGAAGCCTTGAAGCCTGCTGCATTCCCATCTCTGTGTCTCCGTGTCTCTGTGGTCTGCATTTGCTTGTGCATTTGCATTTGACGCCCCGCCATTTGGAGCTTGACGCCATGAAACTGCCCCACACAGTCACCCTCGTCGATGTCGGCCCGCGCGATGGTCTGCAGAACGAGAAGCAGCCGGTTGCGACCGAGCACAAGGCGCGCCTGGTCAGCCTCTTGCAGGACGCCGGGCTGAAGGAGATCGAGGTCACCAGCTTCGTGTCGCCCAAGTGGGTGCCGCAGATGGGCGACAACACGGCGGTGATGGCGGCCATCGAACGCCGCGCCGGCGTGCGCTACTCGGTGCTGACGCCGAATATGAAGGGCCTGGAGAGCGCACTGCCCACCAAGCCGGATGAGATCGTCGTCTTCGCAGCCGCCTCGGAAGCCTTCAGCCAGAAGAACATCAACTGCTCGATCGCCGAAAGCATCGAGCGCTTTGCGCCGGTCGTCGAGATGGCCCATGCGGCCGGGCTCAAGGTGCGCGGGGCGCTGTCCTGTGCGATGGGTTGCCCCTACGAGGGCGACATCAGCGCCGATCAGGTCGAGCGTGTGGTGCTGCTGATGAAGGACATCGGCGTCGACCACATGGGCGTGGCTGACACCATCGGCGTTGGCACGCCAAGGAAGGTCCAGGCGGCGATGGAACGGGCGCTGAAGCACTATCCGCTGGCCGAGGTCAGCGGCCATTTCCACGACACCTACGGCCAGGCGCTGTCCAATATCTACGCCTGCCTGGAACTGGGCATCCACACCTTCGACGCCAGCGTCGCCGGCCTGGGCGGCTGCCCCTATGCCAAGGGCGCGACCGGCAACGTCGCGACCGAGGACGTGGTCTTCCTGCTCAATGGTCTGGGTATCGAGACGGGCATCGATCTGGACAAGCTGGTCGATGCCGGCGCCTTCATCTCCGAAGTGCTGGGCCGCCCGCCGGTGTCGCGCGTGGCGCGGGCGCTGCTGGCCAAGCGGCAGGCTTGAGCGCAAAGCGCGCGACACCGTTTCAGGGGACAACGGCGTCCCAGGCTGTCACGTGGGGGTCACCAGGGTTCCAGAGACTGCGGGCTGTTTTGACCGCCCGACCCTCGGAGACCCCATGCACAAGCCTTCCCGTATCGCAGCCGCCATCGGCCTGTTGTCCCTGGCCAGCTTCGCGCAAGCCGCTGCCACCGAATTCGCGAACTTCACGCCGCTGATCGGCAATGTGGCCGCCGGCGCGCTGCCCGAGGCCGCGCCGTTCCAGCTGTCCTCGTCCAAGTTCAGCCAGCTGCGCCTGGCCGACCGCAAGACGCAGAACACCCTGGTGCCCGGTTCCAATTCCGGCAGCTGGGACATGATCACGGCCAACGAGACCGGCCCGCAGGCCGGCCGCTATCTGTTCATGCCCTTCGAGACCGGCAGTGCCGGCGTGCAGCGCGTCGACCTGTGGGACAAGAACTACGCCACCCGCACCGTCACCGTGGTCGCCCCCGGCACCCAGGGCTTTGTCTCCGGCGATGCATCGCGCTGGACTCCGTGGGGCAGCTACCTCACCGCCGAAGAGTCCTGGGGCACGGGCAGCAGCAAGGGGCGCCTGTTCGAGCTGACCAATGCGCTGAGTGCAACGGCCAACGGCGGCACCTTCATCCAGCGCAGCATCCTGCCGCGCGTGTCGCATGAAGGCCTGGCCTTCGACAAGCAGAACAACCTGTACTTCGTCGACGAGCTCAATGGCGGCTCGATCTACAAGTACGTGTCTGCCAATCCGAATGCCAGCAGCGGCAATGACTACTTCGCTGCCGGCCAGACCTTTGTGCTGAAGGTGGGGGCGGGCGGGCAGTTTGAGGGCAGCAATGGGCCGGCGGTCACCGGCGGTGCGTCCTGGGTGGCCATCACCAATGCCAGCGGTGGCGCCTTGCCAGGCGTCTCGACGCTGCTGGCCGATGGCACCATCGATGGCCGCGCGACCGCCGACCATGCCAGCGTGCTGGGCAGCGGCTACAACCGCCCGGAAGACCTGGAGTTCAAGCTGCTGCCCAATGGCCAGCAGATGCTCTTCTTCACGACGACCGATTCCGACAATGACGGCGTCAGCGGCAATGGCCGCGGCCGCGTGTATTCGCTGAACCTCGACACCAGCACCGTCAAGCTGTTCGCCGACAACAACAGCATCGACATGGCCACCGGCCAGAAGGCTGGCACGGCCTGGAGCAATCCGGACAACCTGGCCATCGACGACGCCGGCAACATCTACGTCATCGAGGATCAGGACGGCGGCAAGGCCGACATCTGGTTTGCCAAGGACAGCAACAACGACGGCGTGGCCGATTCGGTGGGCAAGTGGGCCAGCCTCAGCACCACTGGTGCCGAACCCACCGGTTTGTACTTCGACAAGTTCAACCGGAACCTGGCCTATGTCAACGTGCAGCACCCCAGCAGCGGCGTGGACAGTCTGATCCAAATATCGGCCGTGCCTGAGCCTCAGACCTACGCGATGATGCTGGCCGGCCTGCTGGCCGTCGCCGGCGTGGCGCGTCGCCGCCGCGATTGAGGCGCCCGCTCAGCGACTGCCGACGCGCTTGCTGAGTGCAAACCCGGCCGCCGCCAGCGCTGCGCCGGCTGCCAATGCGGGCCATGCCTGTGTTGGCAGCGCGGCGAAAGCGAACAGCTGACGCAGCCCGGGCAGGCCCAGCGCAGCGGCCAGCATCAGCAGCGTGCCCAGTGCCATCCAGCGCAGCGCGGCGTTGCTGGCGAGGCCGCGCCAAAAGCCGCCCGGCTGCCAGAGCCGGTTGGCCATCAAGAGGCCGATGACGGACAGCACCAGCAGCGCAAAGCAGAAGCTGCGCGCGACGGCGTCGCTGCCGCTCCAATGACGTGTCAGCGCATAGCCGGCCAGCAGCAGCAGCAGGAGCCCGCCGCCTTGCAGCAGGCCGCGGCGCAGCAGGGCAGCATCGAACAGCTTGGCATCGAGCTTGCGCGGGCCGGCCCGCATCGCCGCCGGCTCCAGCGGTTCGCGTTCGAAGATGGCCGAGCAGGCCGGGTCGATGATCAGCTGCAGGAACAGGATGTGCACCGGCATCAACAGCATGGGCCAGCCCAGCAGCACCGGCAGCAATGAGAGCCCGACGATGGGCACATGCACCGCCAGCACGAAGACGATGGCCTTGCGCAGGTTCAGCTGTATGCGCCGGCCGTAGCGCAAGGCCGTCAGCAGCGAACCGAAGTCGTCGCCCAGCAGCACCAGATCAGCGGCCTCGCGCGCGACCTCGGAACCGCGCGAACCCATGGCGACACCGATATCGGCCGCCTTCAGCGCCGGTGCGTCGTTGACGCCGTCGCCGGTCATGGCCACGACCTCGCCGCTGGCGCGCAGGGCCTGGACGATGCGCAGCTTTTGCTCCGGCTGCACGCGGCAGCAGATGCTCAAGCCGGGCAGCCGTGCCCGCAGCGCCGCGTCGTCCAGCAAGGCCAGTTCGCTACCGCTGATCAAGGCGCCGGGCTCGCTGGCCAGGCCGATCTGGCGCGCGATCGCCAGCGCCGTGGCCGGGTGGTCGCCGGTGATCATCATCACCCGCAGCCCGGCGGCGCGACAGGCGGCGATGGCCTCGGGCACATCGGCGCGTACTGGGTCGGCCAGCGCGACGAGACCGAGGAATTCGAAATCGAAATCATGCTGGATGGGCGGTAGCGCTTCGTCGGCCGCTGCGAACTGCGCCCGCGCCACGCCCAGCACACGCAAGCCATCGGCAGCCAGTAGGCTGACCTGCTGGTTCAGCGTCTCGATCCGCGTGGCATCGAGATGGCAGAGATCAAAGATCGCTTCCGGCGCGCCCTTGGCGGCGATCAGCAGCGAGCGCTGGTCCGGCGAGCGCCAGACGCGCGACATCGCCAGCAGCGCGGGCGACAGCGGGTAGTCCTCGACCAGCTGCCAATCGGCGTGCAGATGCTCGGTGCCGGCCAGCCAGTCCTGTGCGGCGCCGCGCAGCGCCTGCTCCATCGGGTCGAAGGCCTGGCGGTGGCTGGCCAGCACCGCGTATTCCAAGAGCTCGTGCAGGCTGTCCGGCAGGGCGGTGGCTTGATCGCGCCGGTAGGCGGCCTGCTCGCTCCACAGCCGCTGCAGCTGCATCTGGTTGACGGTCAGCGTGCCGGTCTTGTCGACGCAGAGCACGCTGGCCGCGCCCAGCATCTCGACGGCCGGCAGCTGGCGCACCAGCACGCGCTCACGCGCCAGCCGCCAGGCGCCCAGGCTGAAGAACAGCGTCAGCACCACCGGCAGCTCCTCGGGCAGGATGGCCATGGCGAGCGTCAGCCCGGCCAGCAGGCCGTGCAGCCAGTCGCCATTGGCCAAGCCATGGGTCAGCGTGAGCAGGGCCGCCAGTGCCAGGCCGATGCTGGCGACGCGGCGCACCACCCGGGCAGTCTCGCGCTCGATCGGCGTTGGCGCGTCGGGCAGCGCTTGCAGGCTGGCGCCGATACGGCCCAGCGCGCTGTTCGGGCCGGTGGCCATTACCCGCGCCTGGCAGAGGCCGGCCGTCACCAGCGTGCCGGAAAAAACCTGCGCCGGCGCCGATTTGTGGACCGCCACCGACTCACCGGTCAGCATCGATTCATCCAGGCTGACGCTGGCCGTGCCGAGCAGCTGCAGATCGGCCGGCACGCGCCCGCCTTCGGCGATCTGCACCAGATCGCCGGGCACGAGTTCGCGGCTGGGCAGTGCCTGCCAGCGGCCGTCGCGCAAGACTTGGGCGCGGGGGCTGGACAGCTCGCGCAGCGCCGCCAGCGAGCGCGAGCTGCGCCGCTGCTGCACATAGCTCAAGGCGATCACCACGACCACGAAGAACAGCAGCATCAACGCCTCGTGCCGGGCACCGATCATCAGATAGACCGCGCCACAGGCCAGCAGCAGGAGCAGCATCGGTTCGCGCAGCACCTGCAGCAGCAGCTGCCAGGCGCCGACCTGCCGCCCCTGCGGCAGTTCATTGGCGCCGTGCGCTTGCAGGGCCTGATGGGCCGTGGCGCTGCTCAAGCCCTCAGGCGGGGCACGGCTTGAATCGGCGTCGCTGCTCACGTGCGTATCTTCTCCCTGGATGAGGTGTCAGTGTCGGCGATTCCCCGGCAGGGGGATTGATACGGGTCAAGCGCCGCAGCGCGGCCGTCCTTAAGACTTCGATAAGCGCGGCGCCCGACCATAGGCAGCATGACAGCCAAGGAGCCGATGATGACGCAAGCAACGACACAGACGATCAAGCCGGACAGCCCGCCCGAGCCGGCGGCGGGGAGCCAGCGGGTGCTGGTTTGGGACTTGCCAGTGCGCATCGGCCACTGGCTGATGGCCTTGAGCTTTGCCGGTGCCTATCTGACGGCAGAGCAGGAACGCTGGCAGTGGCTGCATCTGAGCCTGGGCTACGGATTTCTTGGCCTGGTGCTGTTCCGGGTGCTGTGGGGGCTGTTCGGCAGCCGTCATGCGCGCTTCAGCCAGTTTGTGCGCGGGCCGAGTGCCGTGCTGCGTTATCTGCGTTCGCTGCTGAGCGGGCGGCCCGAGCACCATACCGGCCACAATCCTGCCGGGGCACTGGCCGTGCTGGGTCTGCTGGGCCTGGGCCTGCTGATCGGGCTCAGCGGCCACGCGCTGCGGCTGGGCGGCAGCCACGCGCTTGAAGAGCTGCATGAGGCGCTGGCGGCGGCGATGCTGGGCCTGGTGCTGATCCATGTGGCGGCGGTTGTGCTCAGCAGCGTGCTGCACCGCGAGAACCTCGTTACCGCGATGTTCAGCGGCCGCAAGCGCGGCGCAGCTGGAGAGGCGATCCGCGCGCCGCGGGCCCCGTGGGCGGTGTTGATGCTGAGCCTGCTGATCGGCTTCTGGGTGCTGCAGTGGCAGACTGAGGGTCAGGCCTTTGGCCTGGCCGGGGATGGCGAGCGGCATGAGCAGCGGGGCGAACATGGCGAGCATGACGACGACGATTGAGGAGCGAGCTGCCCATGCGCATCTTGCTGGCTGAAGACGATGCCCAGCTGGGGGCGGGCCTGCAGGCCGGGCTGCGCCAGCTGGGCTTCCAGGTCGACTGGGTGCGCGACGGCCTGGCGGCGCAGCGCGAGCTGTGCAGCGAGCCCTATGCCGCGGCCGTGCTGGACCTGGGTCTGCCGCGGCGCGACGGCATCGACGTGCTGGCTGATGTACGCCGGGCCGGGCAGCGGCTGCCCATCCTGGTGCTGACGGCGCGGGACGCCATTGCGGATCGCATCCGCGGCCTCGATCGGGGCGCCGACGACTATGTGCTCAAGCCGGTCGACATCGATGAGCTGGCGGCGCGTCTGCGTGCACTGGTGCGGCGTGCCCACGGTCAGCCACAGGAGCGGCTGTGCATCGGCGATGTGGAGCTGGATCCTGCGGGGCGCCGGGTGCGCCAGCAGGGCCTCGAGGTGCCGCTGGCGGCGCGCGAGTTCGATCTGCTGCAGCTGTTGATGCTCAATGCCGGACGGGTGATGACGCGCGATCAGCTGGAGCAGCAGCTCTACAGCTGGGGCAAGGAGCTGGACAGCAATGCGATCGAGGTCCATGTCCACCACCTGCGTCGCAAGTTGGGCGCCGCGCTGATCAAGACCGTGCGCGGGGTTGGCTATCTGCTGCCGCTGCCAGCGCCGGAGGTTTGATGCGCCGGAGTCCACCTTCGCTGCAGCGCCGCCTCTTGTGGCTGATCCTCTCGACGCTGGTCGGCGCCTGGCTGTTGGGCGCCGCCTGGAGCTGGGTGGACGCCAGCCATGAACTCGACGAACTGCTCGATGCCCACCTGGCGCAGGCCGCGGCCCTGTTGGTGGTGCAACAAAGCGCGGATCTCGGCGAGGCGGCCGAGGCACGCAATGGCCTGCAGGCGCCGCCGCTGAGCCGCTACGCACCCCGTGTGGCCTTTCTGGTCTTTCATGAGGAGCGGCTGGTGCTGCAGTCCGCCGGCGCCGCAGCGCAGGGCCTGAGCGCGAACTTGGCCATGCTGCCCACCGGCTACCAGACGCGTCGCCTGGGGGATCAGGCCTGGCGGCTGCTGGTGGCCGCCGGCGCTGAGCAGGATGTCAAGGTGCTGGTTGCCGAGCAGTTGGGCTCGCGCCAGGACATTCTGCGGGCGGTGCTGCGCAGTGCGCTGGCGCCCATGGTGCTGCTGCTGCCTGTGCTGATCCCGCTGCTGTGGTGGGCGGTGCGCCGCGGCTTGGCCCCATTGCGCACCCTGGGCGAGCAGCTCGCGGTGCGCACGCCCGCTGATCTGCAGCCGCTGCATGGCGAGGCGGCACCTGGCGAGATGCGACCCCTGCTGCAGGCGCTCAATGGCTTGTTGGCGCGGATCGAAGCCTTGATGGCGGCCGAACGGCGCTTCACTGCGGACGCAGCCCATGAGCTGCGCAACCCGGTGGCCGCCGTCAGCGCGCAGCTGCAGGTCGCCCTGCGCGAGCGCGATCCGGCCCGGCTGCAACTGGCATTGCAGCAGGCGCAGCAGGCCAGCGCACGCAGTGCCCGTCTGGTTGATCAGCTGCTGTTGCTGTCGCGGCTCGAATCCGGCGAGCAGGTGCCATTGCAGCGTCTCGATCTCAGTGCCCTGTGCCGTGAGACAGCGGCCGCACTGGTGCCGATGGCGCTGCAGCGCGATCAGGAGGTCGTGCTTGAAGCGCCAGACCGGCTGATGATCGAGGGCAATGCGCTGCTGCTCGGCGCACTGCTGCGCAATCTGCTGGACAACGCCAGCCGTCATGGGCCGGCCGGCATTGGCATCAGGCTGAGTCTGAGCGAGCAGACTGATGGCATTCGGCTGCGGCTCGAAGATGGCGGACCGGGCCTGAGTGAGCCGGAGCTGCGGCGCCTGGGCGAGCGCTTCTACCGGCCTGCGGCCAGCGATCAAGGCCAGGGCAGCGGCCTGGGCTGGTCCATCGTGATGCGGATCGCAAAGGCGCACGGCGCAGGCCTGAGCCTCGGGCGTTCGGAGCGCCTCGGTGGCTTGCAGGTCGATGTCTTGCTGCCACGCCCGGCACCTGGGGATTGACGGGCGCCTGCCAGGGGTGCTGAATCGGGATCTCTGCAAGGCGCTGCCGAGGAGTTGGCTATGAGACATCGTTGGCTGGTCTGTCTGCTGTTTGCGGCGCTGGGCGTGAGCCACGGCGCCGCTGATACTCACCTGCTCGGCGTCACCGAGGATGTGCCGCCGTTCTCCTATCTCGAAGGCGGACGCTTTGCCGGCCTGGCCAACGAGGTGCTGGATCGCATCGCCAACCAGTCGGGGCTCAAGGTCCAGCGCAGCATTCAGCCCTTTGCGCGCGGCCTGAAGACGGTCGATGAGGTGCCTAACAGCTTCCTCTACGTGATGGTGCGCACGCCGGCGCGCGAATCGCATTACCGTTGGGTCGGGCCGCTCGATGATTGCGACGTGGTCGTGCTGACGCTGCGCAGCAGCGGCCTGGATTTCAGCCCGACCACGCCGGATGCGCGTGCCCTGCGTGTCGGTGCGGTGAAGGGCTCACCGGCCGGCAAGATGCTGCGCGACGCTGGCATGCCCGAGCGCAGCATCTATCTGACGCCGGGCAGCGAGACCTCGACGCGGATGCTGTTCGCCGGTCATCTGGACATGATTGCGGGCCTGGCCTTGCCCTATCAGCACCAGGCGACGCGGCTGGGTCTCGATACCAGTCAGATGCAGGTGGCGCACCTGCTGCAAAAGGGCTTCGGCTGCTACTTCGCCTTCAATCCCAAGGTCGACCCGGTGCTGTACAAGCGCTTTGCCGACGCCTTCGACGTCTTGCGTAGCAGTGGCGAGCTGCGTCAGCTGCGCGAACGATCGATGCAGGCGCCTGCACTGGCGCCTGCGCAGGCGCGTTGATCAGGCCGTCGGCCCATTGCGCATCCGCTGGCTGAACCACCAAAGGTGGCCGTCGGGGTCTAGAGCGCCATAGCTGCGGTCGGCCCAGTACTCGGGGCCGTAGTCGTGCAGCGTTGGCTCGCTGACGATGGTGGCGCCGGCAGCGCGTGCGTGGGCGCAGTGGGCGTCGACATCGTCGACATACAGCAACAGGTTCTGCGTGTTGGCGCCATGCACCGCCACCGGGCTGCGAAAGGGCACACCGAAGCGATCAGGCCGGTCGGCCGCGCCCTCGCCGACCATGATCAGCGCCTCGCCATAGACCAACTCGGCATGGCGTACCGAGCCATCCTCGGCCGGCACCTTGAGTCGCAACTCGAAGCCGAAGGCCTGGCACAGCCAGGCGATCGCCTGATTGGCATCGTCGTAGAACAGGGCGCTGGACAGCCGCGGCCAGCCCTTGGGCGTCGGATTCATGGCGAACTCCTGTGGGAGCAGGCCATGAGGGTAGGGGCTGGCGCGCCTCAGCGCAAGGCGGCCACCACCCGTTCACGGAAGACCTGGGCGCGCTCCGCATCGGCGTGGCTGGCGATGGCGGCGCTGCAGGTTTCCAGCCAGGCCATGAAGCTGGTTTCGTTGTCGGCCAGGCGGGCGCCGTCGCGCAGGCTGCCTTCACGGCCGGCCAGCATGCGGGTCGCCAGGTCGAGCGCGAAGAACTTCGCGGCCACCAGCTTTCTGGCCTGCTCGGCCTGACGGGCGGCACGTTCGGCACGCGCCTGCTCGGCCGCCTGGCGTTCGGCGGCCTCGCGAGCCTGGGCGGCCAGGTCCGGCACGCTGATCAGGCCTTGGGTCTGCAGCACCTCCAGTGCGCTGCGATCCAGCCCGAGCGCGCTGCCCAGGCTGAGCAGCTCGGTGACGGTTTTCTGGCCGTCGACCAGGATCAACAGCGTGCGCACCGGGCGCGGCAGCTCCCGGCCTGGTCGCGCGAGCAGGGCACGGGCGTAGTCGGTCTTGCTGGGGGTCTGGGTGTTCAGCATGGCAGCTTCCGCGTTGATCAGTTGGAGGCATCTTGCCGGGCGCAGATGAGCATCTGATGACGAGGCCGTGACGCGGCTTCGCGCTGCGGCGAGCCTGGCTCATCCCTAAAGCAATGATTGCTAGGGCTTCATCGGCTGGTCACAATCGCCCCGCGGCAGTGCTGCCGCGGCAACAGGGGTTGGTATGGACAAGGCAGTGGTGATTCATCGCGCGGCACTGAAGGCCAAGTACGGCGCCGCCGCCTTGGGCAAGATCGAGGCCACGCTGGCAGCGCTGGTCAAGGCCGACAAGAAGCGCGGCATCGACAGCATGGTCATCGCCGTGGACCAGGCCGCAACGATGAAGCCCTACGGCCTGGCGGTGCCGGCCAAGCCCGATGCGCGCCGCCTGAAGGCGGCCATCGATGCGATCGCTGCCAAGGCGGCACCGCACTACTGGCTGCTGATCGGTGCGCCCGATGTGCTGCCCATGGTACCGCTGCTGAATCCGGCCCATGGCGGTGGCGATGGCGATGGTGACAAGCTGGTGCCCAGCGATCTGCCCTATGCCTGCGAGGCCCCCTACAGCACCGATGCCAACCGCTATCTCGGCCCGACGCGGGTGCTCGGCCGCATCCCCGACATGCCGGGCGCCAAGACGCCCGATCTGCTCTTGAAGCTGCTGCGCGCCGCGGCCCGCAGCAAGCCCTTGCCGCGCAGCGACTACACGCAGAGCTTTTCGCTCAGCGCCGAGGTCTGGCAGGCCTCGACCCGGCTCAGCGTCAGCAATACCTTTGGTCATGCCGATCAGCTGAATGTCGCGCCGCCCAAGGGCCCCAAGTGGGCCAAGCAAGACCTGGCCCCGCGTATGCACTTCATCAACTGCCATGGTGCCGATTGCTCGCCGGAGTATTACGGTCAGCATGGCGAGGACTATCCCGTCGCCCATCGTGCCAGCCTGCTGGCCGGCAAGATCAGTGCCGGCACCGTGGTGGCCGCCGAATGCTGTTATGGCGCCCAGCTCTATGACCCGGCCAAGGCCGAGGGCAAGGCCGGCATCGCGCTGGCCTATCTGGCCGATGGGGCCAGCGGTTTCTTCGGCAGCACGACGATTGCCTACGGACCCAGCGAGGGCAATGGCTCGGCCGATCTGATCTGCCAGTATTTTCTGCAGCGCGTGCTGGCCGGCGCATCGCTCGGTCGCGCGGCGCTGGAGGCGCGGCAGAAGTTCGCCGGCGAACGCACCCACCTGGACCCGATCGACCTGAAGACGCTGGCGCAGTTCTATCTGCTCGGCGACCCCTCGCTGCAGCCGGTCGGTTTCGAGGCCCATGCGCTGAGCAAGACGACAGCCTTCAAGAAAGCCTTTGCCAGCGTGCAGGACCGCGGCGTGCGTGGCCTGCGCCGCGAGCGTCTGGAACGCGAGGGCAAGCACCTGGCGCGCGCCTTGCCCAAGCTCAAGGCGAGCGGACAGCAGGCTTCGGCCAAGGTCGAGCAAAGCCTGCAGGCCATGGTGAAGCAATCGGGCCTGAACAAGCAAGACCTGCAGCGCCTGGCCTTTGATATCGGCAGCACCGGCCGGCGCATCCATCTGCTCAAGGGCGCTTTGCAGGAGATCGGCGCGCTGAAGCGGCGCGTGGTCATCGTCGCTACCGAAGAGAACGGCGAACTGCTGCATGTGCGGCGCGTGCATTCACGCTGACGCTCTGGAACAACCACGCCAAGGAGACGGCAATGCGCAATCGATGGATGTTGACGGTGGTTCCGCTGTTGCTGAGCGGCGCGCTGGCGCAAGCGGCTGACTCGTCTGAACCCGCAGAAGCAGCCCAGCTGCCCGTGTTCAAGGTCGGCGATCAGCTGGTCTTCGCCCTCAAGGACTTGTTGACCAAGCTGCCGGCCGACGACGAGGCGATGATCGTCGGCCGGGTTGATGAGGCAGGCACCACTTTTGTCGATGGTGCCGGCGCCATCGTGCGTGTCTACGACGGCAGCTGGGCCGCCACGCAGATCAATGGTGTGGCTTACAGCCCCCCGATCAAGGCGCTGGACTTCCCGCTGGCGCCAGGCAAGAGCTGGAGCCACGAGAACAGCAGCCTCAGCGCCGCCTGCGGCAAGCAGACGACCAAGCTCAAGAGCGAGGTCAAGGGCTGGGAGGAGGTGGAGGTGCCGGCTGGGCGCTTCAAGGCGCTGCGCATCGACAGCAAGGGCTATTGGCGCAATGGCTGCGGCAATGATCAGCTCAGCTACCGCTTCTGGTACGCGCCCGCGGTGAAGAGCATCGTCAAGAACGAGTCCATCATCTATGCGGGCGGGCGCATGTTCTCGGGCACGCTGTCCGAACTCAAGTCCTACAAGCTTGACTGAAACACGTGCAGAAGGCGTTGCTGTGGAACTGAGCGGGCTGGTGCAGCGCCAGCGGGTCGATCTTGGCAGCAAGAGCGAGCGCGAGGCGCTGGTGCTGATCGACGACCAGGGCCAGGCGCACCGGCTGCGGCGCCAGGGCGGCAATCCCTTTGCCGACCCGGTGCTGCAGGGCTGGGAGGGCCAGCGCCTGCGCTTGCAGGGCGAGCCGCGCGACGGCTATTTCCTGATTCACAGCTGGGAGTTGCTGCCGTCATGAAGGGCTGCACAGGCTGGCGCTCATAAGCGCCGCTAATGGTGCTGTAGCGCCGTCAATGCGATTTCACAGCCGCGCCGAACAGGCGTACAACCCGGTCTCGCTTCCACATCACAACTATGGAGACAAGCGATGAAGATCGGATGCCCGAAGGAAATCAAGAACCACGAATACCGCGTGGGCCTGACCCCGGCCAGCGTGCGTGAGCTCACCAGCCGCGGCCACAGCGTGCTGGTGCAGACCCAGGCCGGCGCGGCCATCGGCCTCGCCGATGAGCAATACGTCGCCGCTGGCGCGCAGATTGCGCCTGATGCCGCGACGGTGTTCGCGCAGAGCGAGATGATCGTCAAGGTCAAGGAGCCGCAGCCGCAGGAATGCGCGATGCTGCGCGAAGGCCAGATCCTCTACACCTATCTGCACCTGGCGCCGGACCCGGAACAGACCGCGGCCCTGGTCAAGAGCGGCGCCATCTGCATTGCCTACGAAACCGTCACTGGCCCCGGCGGCGGCCTGCCGCTGCTGGCGCCGATGAGCGAGGTGGCCGGCCGCATGTCCATCCAGGCCGGTGCCGCCCATCTGGAGAAGAGCAAGGGCGGCATGGGCGTGCTGCTCGGCGGCGTGCCCGGCGTGGCACCGGCACATGTGGTCATCATCGGCGCCGGCGTCGTCGGCACCCATGCGCTGCAGATGGCCGTCGGCCTGGGTGCCCGGGTGACGGTGCTGGACAAGAGCGTCGACCGCCTGCGCCAGCTCGATCTTGTCTTTGGCAATCGCATCACCACGCAGTACTCGAATGTGCAGAGCGTCGAGGAAGCGGTGCTGTCGGCCGATCTGGTCATCGGTGGCGTGCTGATCCCTGGCGCTGCGGCGCCCAAGCTGGTGACGCGCGAGATGGTGTCGCGGATGAAGAAGGGCGCCGTCATCGTCGACGTCGCGATCGACCAGGGTGGCTGCTTCGAGACCTCGCATGCCACCACCCATGCCGAGCCAACCTTTGTCGTCGATGGCGTGGTGCACTACTGCGTCGCCAATATGCCGGGTGCCGTGGCGCGCACCTCCACCTTCGCGCTCAATAACGCCACCATTGCACATGCGGTGGCACTGGCCGACAAGGGCTGGAAGCAGGCCCTGAAGGACAACCCGCATCTGAAGGCCGGTCTGAACGTGGCCCAGGGGCAGGTCACTTACGAAGCCGTGGCGCGGGATCTGGGCTACCCCTACGTCAGCGCCGATACCTTGATCGGCTGATCCGCCATTGCCGCCGCCGGCCTTCGTGGCCGGACGGCGGGGTTTCGTCCCAGTCTTTGGTCATGCAAACGCCGCCAGCATAGGCTGAGGCGGTGTTTGCATGGAACTTGCCAAGGACAGATAGCAATGAAACTCCGCCCACCGCCTCTGGTGCTTGCCGCCCTGATGGCCTGCAGCACGGCGTTTGCCACCCCCTGTGACAGGGCGGCGACCGAGTCGCTGCTGGCACGCATTGACGCCGCCTGGCAGGCCCGCGACAGCCAGGCGATGGCGGCGCTGTATGCGCCGCAAGCCAGCCTGGCGATCAACGCCGGTGCCATCAAGGCGCAGGGGCGCGAAGCCGTGCGCAAGACCTTCCATGCGCTCTTCGCCGAGATTGAGGCGGGCAATGTCCACCAGCTGAGCCTGCGTTTGATCAGCGAGCACGGTGCCGTCTGTGTGGTTGACGCGGTCGCCGCGGTTGGCGTTCCCGGGGACCAGCAGCGCTTTGTTGGCACCTATGTGCTGGCCGAGCAAGCGGCGCCGAGCGCCGGTCTGCAGATCCTTGCCGCCCGCGCCACGGAAATACGCTGAAAATCGGCGTTATTGAGTTGGATTGCTGCTGACGAGGTAGCCGTCACTCAGTGTTTTCAAGAAGGCCACCAGATCGGCACTGTCCTGGGCGTTGAAGGCCGGCCCCTGATTGGCTCGCCGGTTGAATGGCGCACCGCGGTGGACATTGGCCTGGTATGGCGCCGGCAGGTCGTTGTAGCGCTGCACCTGGCCGTTGACGACCGGGTACCAGCGCGCCGGGTCGAGGTCGCGTGTCGCGTAGAAGGCCACCACCTCGTCCAGCGTGTTGAAGCGGCCGTTGTGGAAGTAGGGCGCCGTCAGTGCCACATTGCGCAGGCTGGGCACGCGGAACTTGCCGCACAGGCTGGTCTGCGTGGCCAGATCGCTGCGCTGCGGGCCGCACAGACCCAGGTCGAAGAAGGCCGGGTCCTGGGTCGCATCGCTCTGGTTGCGCGGCACGCCGAGTGCGAAGTAGCGTTGGTTGGTGAACAGGGCGCGCACGCCGGCGCCGCCGCCATTGGCGCCCGCGTTGGCCGGCGGCGTGCTGCTGTGGCACACCGCGCAGTTGCCGCGCTGCGGGTCGTTGAACACGGCCAGGCCGCGCGCTTCCTGGGCGGTGAAGCTGGCCTTGCCGTCCTGCACCGCATCGAACTTGCTGGTGAAGGGATGGAAGTCGGTGGACTGCGCCTGGTAGCCGGCCAAGGCCTGCAGCGAGGCCTGCAGCAGTTGCTCGTCGCTGGCGCTGGCGGGCAGATTGCTGACGCGCAGCAGCTCGGCCAGATAGGGCGTGGCGCGCAGCCGGGCGGCGTAGGCGGCCACGCTTTCATTGGCCATCTCGCTGCTGTTGAACAAGGGGCCGCGTGCCTGGGCGACGCGGTCGTTGGCGCGGCCGTCCCAGAACAGGCCGCCATGGGGGTTGCCCTGCGGGTCGATGCGGAAGGCGCCCGCCTGATCGAGATAGCGGGCGCTCGGTGTGCTGCGCAGGCCCTGCTTGTCCAGGTTCACGCCGCCCAGTGGCAGGAAGCCGCCGGGCGCGTCGCTATGGGCCTGGCTGGCCACATGGCAGCTGGCGCAGGCCTGGCGGCCGCTGCCGGAGAGGCTGCGATCGTGGAACAGCTTGTCGCCCACGCTGGCCACGGTGACGGCAGACGGCGCAGGAGCCGGAGCGGGTGGGGCAGGGGGCGGCGGGCGCAGCGCGGCGATGCTGGCATCGGGCGCCGCCGTGCTGGCCTGTGTACCCGTGCTCTCTGTGCGACCGCCGCCGCAGGCGCTGAGCAGAACGAGCAGGGCGCCGAGCACGCCAAGGGCGAGTTGCTGCGCGCGAGGCGTATGGCTTGCGGGCGCGGCTGTCGTGGTGAAGGGGATCGTCATGGCAGCTCCTTGATCAAGGCTTGGGGGCAGGGCCGCGCGCGCAGCCGGCTTGCATAGGCGCCGCAGGTTCTTGGCGCGCATGACCGGGTTCGGGCGGGCGAGGCGGGCGCGGCAACTGCTCCAGCTTCGTCAGCTGTTCGGCGCTGAGCAGTGCGGCCAGGGCCTTGCGGGTTTGTTCGCGCACTTGCTCATGGGACTGGCGCCTGTCCTGCATCTCGCGTTGATGGCCTTCATGGAGGAGCTGATCGACCTGCGCCGCCTTGTCGGCACTGAGGCCCAAGGCCTGTTGCAGTCTTTGCTGCCGCTGCGCCGCATCAGGCGCTGGTGGGGCTTCGGGTGGCGGTGGTGGCGGTGGTGGCGGTGGTGGCGGGCGCTGGCCCGCGGCCGCCTGGGGGCAGTCCCGTGCGGGCGGCGCAGCGTGGCTGGCGGGTGGATGCAGCAGCGTGATGAACAGCAGGGCGGGGAGAAGATGTCGGACCATGGCAGCTCCTGGGCTTGAGTTGACGTTGGGCCCAGCTTGAGCGCGGAAGGCGCAGCGACGATGGAGGAACTGTGGAGAAGCTCTCCACATTTGTATCGGCGTGTCTGACTAAGATCGGCGCCTATGCGTTTCCGACTGGTCCATCAGATATCTGCATTGCTGCTGGGCACCGTGGCGCTGGCGGTGGTGGCGATGGGCGGGCTGGTGGCCTGGAATCTGCGCTCGGGCTTCAGCGAATACCTGCGGGCCCAGGACGCCCAGTTTCTCGATCGGGTGATGCTGGTGGCCGAGAACGATTTGCGTCGCCATGGCGGCCTGCCCGATGGGGATCTGCGCGAGCGTCTGCATGCCTGGGTGGATGCGACGGCGCCGCGGCCGCAGCGTCAGCCCGGCTGGGCTTTGGACGAGCCGGCCGATCCGCCGGATGGTGCCGAGCCTGCCGCCCTGCCGCGGCCACCGCGTGGCCTTCGCCGCGATCAGCCACCGCCGCCGCCGCGACCGCCGCGCGATGCGGCGAACTGGGGGCCGCGCCTGTTGCTGCTGAGCCTGGATGGCCAGCTCTTGGCCGGGCGGCGCGAGATGTTCTACCTGCCCGGGCAGACCCGGGCCTTGAAGATCGAAGGCCGCGAGCTGGCGCTGCTGCGTCTGGCTGAACGCGTGGGCGGCGCCGAGGGTGTTGACGCACGCTTTCTGCGGCGCCAATACCTGGGCATTGGCGGCGTGGCCCTGGCCCTGCTGCTGCTGGCCTTGGTGGCAGCCCGATTGCTGGCACGGCGCTGGGTGCGGCCCTTGCAGCAGGCGCAGGCCGCGGCGCGGCGCATGGCACATGGTGAGTTCGAGGTGCGCATTGCCCAGGGCGAGCGCGATGACGAGCTGGCCGAGCTGACCCAGGACCTGAACGCGATGGCGGCCTCGCTGCAGCGGCTGGAATCGGGCCGGCGGCATTGGATCGCCCAGCTCTCGCACGAGCTGCGCACGCCGCTGGCGGTGCTGCGCGGCGAGCTCGAGGCGCTGGCCGATGGCGTACGCCCCTGGGACCGGCGCGCGTTGCAATCGCTGCAGGACGAGGTACGCCGGCTGTCGCGGCTGATTGATGATTTCCATACGCTGGCCTGCTCGGACTTGCGCAGCCTGCCCTGCCGCTTTGCCGAGCTGCAGCCTCAGGCCTTGATCGAGGCGGCTGCCGAACGGGTTCAGGAGCGGGCGCGTGCGGCCGGCCTTCGTCTGCAGCTGGACCTGCCCGCCGAGCTGCCGCCGGTACGCTGGGATGCCGATCGCATCGGCCAGTTACTGGCCAATCTGCTCGAGAACAGCCTGCGCTACACCGATGCACCGGGCCAGATCGTGCTGCGCGCGCGGCGGCTGGGGGCGATGCTGATCATCGATGTGGAAGACAGCGCGCCGGGCCTGCCGCCAGCCGCGCTGGCCCAGGTCTTCGAGCCCTTGTATCGGGCCGAGGCCTCGCGCAGCCGCGCCTCGGGCGGCAGCGGCCTGGGCCTGACGATTGCGCTGGCGCTGGCGCGCAGCCACGGCGGCCGCCTGAGCGCTGAGGCCTCAAGCCTGGGCGGCTTGAGGCTCAGGCTGGAGCTGCCCATCCATCCCCCGGAGGCCATGCGATGACGGCAAACGATGGGCGCCGCCATGTGCTGGTGGTCGAGGATGAACCCAAGCTGGCCAGTCTGCTGTGCGACTACCTGCATGCGGCCGGCTATGTAGCCAGCAGCCTGGGCGACGGCCAGCAGGCCCTGGCGGCGATTCGGGCGCAGCCGCCGGCCGTGCTGCTGCTGGACCTGATGCTGCCGGGCATGGATGGCCTGGAGCTGTGCCGCCAGGTGCGCCAGTTCTCGGCGCTGCCCATCCTGATGTTGAGCGCCCGCGTCGATGAGCTGGACAGGCTGCTGGGGCTGGAACTGGGCGCCGACGACTATCTTTGCAAACCCTACAGCCCGCGCGAGGTGGTGGCCCGGGTGCGCGCGCTGCTGCGCCGCGCCGAAGGGCGTCTGCCGGGGCTGCAGGCCGCTGAGCGCATCACGGTCGGACCCTTCTGCATTGACGATGCTGGACTTCGCCTTTTTCACGGTGATCGCCAGCTGCCGCTGACACCGCTGGAATTCCGCTTGCTGCGCCTGATGCTGGCTCAGCCGGGCCGGGTGTTCTCGCGTGCCCAGCTGCTCGAACAGCTGCACGAGGACTTTCGCGATGTCAGTGATCGCGTCATCGACAGCCATGTGAAGAACATCCGCCGCAAGCTGGCGGCGCTGGAACCGGCGCAGGATCTCATCAGCGCCGTCTACGGCCAGGGCTATCGCCTGGACCTTGGCTGAGTAGCTGTCACGTTATTGGCACGATCGCTGGCTAGACTGAGCCGCCACGCCGCGAGTTGTTCGCGAGGCGTTCAGGAGCATGGATGTCGGAACTCGATCGGCGGGAACACCAGGGTGCGGCCATCAGCTGGCTGGAGCTGCCTTTGCGAGGCGCCTGGGCGGCCTGGCGCACACCGGCCGAATGCGTGCCCAGCCACGGTGTGGATCGCTACGGCCAGCGCTATGCCTACGACTTTGTCCGACTGGACGACGAGCTGGTACAGCCGCATCGCGCCAGCCCCTGGCGCGCCGCTTTTGGCGGCGTGCAGGCGCGCGACTTCCTGGCCTGGGAACAGCCGGTGCTGGCGCCGTTGGCCGGCGATGTGGTGGCGGTGGGCGAGGGCTGGCCCGACCATCTGCGCGTGCATCAGCCCTGGCAGGCGCTGCGTGAGCGCTTCTGGCCGGCGCGGCCAAGCGGCGCAGACTGGCGGCCGCTGGTCGGCAACTACCTGCTGCTGCGTTCGGCGGTCGGCTACCTGCTGTGTGCCCATCTGCGCGAAGGTTCGCTGCGGCTGCGGGTCGGCGACAGCGTCAATCCGGGCGATGAAATGGCGGCGGTGGGAAATTCCGGCCAGAGCAGCATGCCGCATCTGCATCTGCAACTGATGGACGGGCCGGATCTGCATCAGGCCGGCGGCCGGCTCTGCGGCTTCAGGCGCTACGAACGGCTCTCCGCCGGCCAGTGGTTGCCGGTGCGGGCCGGCCTGCCCGAGCGGCTGCAGCAGGTGCGCTCGCTGGCCGTTTGAACGGCCCTTGAGCCCGCAGATGGCGTACTCGGCGCAACAGGTGTAAAACAGAACCCCACCAACCACGCGGGGAGATGATGATGTCTGAACTGAGCCAAGCCCAGAAGGAGCGCCTGATCAGCGATCTGCATGCTGTCGTCGCCGAGGCTGAATCGCTGCTCAAGGCCACGGCCGGCCAGGCCGGCGAGGGGGCTGCCGAATTGCGCGCCAAGGTGCAGGCCAGCCTGGATCGCGCCCGCCGCGGGCTGCACGAGTTGCAGGATGCCGCGCGCGAAAAAGCCAAGGCGGCCGATGCCTATGTGCACGAAAAGCCCTGGCAGGCCATCGGTGTGGCCGCTGGCATCGGCCTGCTGCTGGGCATGTTGATCGCGCGGCGTTGAGCCGGCCATCTTGAAGCGGCGCCCTTGAACCGGCGCCGCCCGGCCCGGCCTCAGGCTGAGGCGGGGCGCTTCTCCATCAGCCAGCGCTCCAGATCCTCGGCCGGCATCGGCCGGGCGAACAGATAGCCCTGGCCTTCATGGCAGCCCAGCGCCAACAGCTGCTGGCGCTGCTCTTCGGTTTCGATGCCCTCGGCAATGACGCGCATGCCCAGGCCGCAACCGAGATTGACCACCATCTGCGCAATCGTCGAGCCGGCGCTGGAGTTCTGCGCTTCGCGAACGAAGGCGCGGTCGATCTTCAGCCGCTCAACCTGCAGCTGGCGCAGCTGGCTCAGCGAGGAGAAGCCGGTGCCGAAGTCGTCAATGGCGACGGTGGCGCCGGTGTTGCGGATTTCCGCCAGCACGCGCAGCACCATATCGATGTCTTCCATCGCCATCGATTCGGTGATTTCCAGTTCCAGGCTGTTGCCGGACACCCCGGCATCAGCCAACGCCGAGCACAGCGTGGTGATGAACTCCGGGTGGCGGAACTGCGCCATCGAGATGTTGACGGCGATGCGGAAGTCGCTATGGCCCTGGTCGAGCAGGCGGCGCAGCTGGTGCAGCGAGCTGCGCAGCACGAACTCGCCAATGCTGACGATCAGCCCGGATTGCTCGGCCAGCGGAATGAACTGATCCGGCGGCACGAACTGACCCTCGGCGGTGCGCCAGCGCAGCAGTGCCTCGGCAGCGATCGGCCGGCCGGTGGGCAGATCGACCTGCGGCTGGTAGACCACGAACAGGCGTTTTTCCTCGAAGCTGGCGCGCAGGCCCTTGAGCAGCTTGAAGCGCTCGCGCGCATCGACGCCCATCGCCGAGGAGAAGTATTGCGAGGAACCGCGATGCTGCTGCTTGGCCCGCTTCAGTGCGATCTGGGCATCGAGCAGCAACTCGGAACCGACCGAGCTGGACTCGGCCAGGCGCACCAGACCGGTCGTAGCCGAGAGCTGCAGCCGCTCGCCGGCGACGATGAAAGGCTCGGCAAAGGCGGCGTGGATGGAATCGGCGTTGACCAGATCCTCCGGGCCCAGCAGGCCAAAGGCATCGGCCGATACGCGCGCCATCGAGGTGTTGAAGCCGAGCTGATCGGCCAGGCGCACGACCACGGCGCGCAGCACCTGGTCGCCAAAGCGGTGGCCGAAGGCGTCGTTGATCTCGGCGAAGTCGTCGAGGTCGATCAACGCCAGCGTGATGCCCTCGGGCTTCTTCAGGTTCTGCTCCAGCAGCTCGATGAAGCGGGTGCGGTTGGGCAGATGCAGCAGCTGGTCGTTGTAGGCGTGGTCGAGCAACTGCCCGTAGAGCACCACGTTCTCGAAGCCAACGACGATGTTGGAACAGAAGGCCTGCAGCAACTGCTGATCCAGACCATCGAGCGGCCGGCCGACATCGACCAGCGCCGCCATGGCCCGCCCATTGGACAGGCCGAAGTACATGCAAGTGCCTTCATCGTAGATGCTGCGCTTCTCGACCAGGCAGCGCTCAAGCAGCTTGCGCACCCGCTGCACCTGCACGCCGCCCAGCGGCGCGTTGATCAGGCCGCTGTACTGGCCGGCAGCCGCGACGATGCGGGCCTGATCCTCGGTGTCGCCGCTGACCTGGGCGCAGACCAGGCCTTCGGGCAATATGCCCAGCAGCGCGCAGAGCTGGGTGACCACGCCTTCGGCGAAACGATGCAGGCCGCGCAGGCGGCTCAGCTCGGTGCTGGCCTCGACAATCAACTCCAGGCCCTTGCGATTGGTTTCCAGCGCGCGGATCTGCCGGTAAGAGCGGATCGCGGCGGTCAGCACGGTGTACAGCCGCGTGCGGGTCAGCTCGGACTTGGTCTTGTAGTCGTTGATGTCATAGGCCTGCACCGTCTCGATCTCGGGGGCATAGCCAGGCTGGCCGGTACGCAGCACGATGCGCACGGCGCGCAACCGCAGTTCATCACGGATGAAGCGCACCAGCTGCAAGCCAGCGTCTTCAGATTCCATCACCACATCGAGCAGCACAACGGCAAGGTCGGGCTCGCTGGCCAGCATGGTGCGTGCAGCGGCGGCCGAATTGGCGTGCAGGAAGGCCAAAGGTTGGCCCTCGACCAGCAGGCCTTGCATGGCCAGCTCGGTGGCCTTGTGCACATCGGCATCGTCATCGACGATGAGGATGCGCCAGGGTTGGCGTCCTAGATCGGCGGCCTCGTCATCGTGGTGCTCGGGGCCATCAAGGAATTGCAGCAAGTCGTCGTCGTCGTGCTCGACGCTGGAGTCTGCCAGGCTGGGGGTCTCAGGCATGAAGCAATTCCTGTGCGACGGGGTCAGGCGATATCAGGGTGGCCGTTCAAGCACGTGCGGTCCAGGCGTGAGCTTACACGCGATACGCGTTGTCTACAGCATGGACTCAAAACGGCGCTCATGGGGCTGATTGTGCGATGGGCATTCAGTCTATGCCTAAATGTCCATCAAAGCGGCGACCCTGAATGGGCGATCAAGCGTTGTGGAGCGGTGTAGATCGCTGCTTTGCCCCTCAGGCCTGCCACCAGGCTCAGGGTTTGTCTGCGCTTCCTGGCCGCCCAGGTGCAGCGTATTTGCGACGCTTATTGAGGCCCGCCGTCGCATGGGGCGCACAATGGCTGACGGCAAGATTAAGAAACGGGCCCATGAGCGCAGACGCAGAGCCTTCCACGCAGTCCCCCGACGAGGGCTCGGCCGCTGCCGCATCGGCGGCCACGCCGGGCTTGCGTCAATTAGGCGCCAAGGGGCTGGAGCTGCTGAGCCTGCGGGCCGAACTGTTGGCCACCGAATTGGAGGCCGAGAAGCTGCGCTGGTTCGAGTCCTTGGCCTGGCTGGCCTTGCTGCTCCTGTTCGCCTCGGCGGCGCTGGCCATGCTCAGTCTCGGCCTGGTCTGGCTGGTGCCGGCCGGCTGGCGCTGGGCCGCGGCCCTGGCGCTGGGCCTGATCTATGCGCTGCTGGCCTGGACGCTCTGGCAACGGGCTCAGCGCGCCATGGCGGGCACGGGCAGCCCCTTTGCCAAGACGTTTGAAGAGCTGGCGCGAGATCGTGCCAGTCTGGGAGAGGGCTGATGTTTGAGCAGCGACGCGCCGAACTGCTGCAGCGCCAGCTGGAACTGCGGCTGCGCAATGCCGAGCTGCGCGCCGAGATGGTCGCTGGATTGAATGCGGTCGATCAGCGCTGGCAGCGCTTGAACGGTGTGCTCGGGCCGCTGCGCCAGCTGTGGCAGCTGGGCGGGCGTGGGAGCCAGGCCGGAGCCTTGGGCCTGGTCGGGGCGCTGGCGGCTGGCTTGACCTGGCTGGCCCGGCGTCGCGATGGCGCAGCGGGTAGCGAGGCCTTGGCCGGCGTGTCGCGTTGGCTGGGCCTCATGCGCAGCGGCATGCGCTTGTGGCGGCTCTGGCGTGAATTGGACGCCCAGGCAGCGACGCCAAACCCGGTCGGAGCCGCAGCACAGGCAGACCAGTCAGCCCAGTCAGACGGCACTGCGCCGGGCTGAAGGCCATTGCAGACCTTGATTAGCGCGGCTTGCGAGGCCCCGGTTTTCCCGATTTGACCCCGGTCGTGACGCTGGGCTTGCCGCCTTGGCTACCCATCGTCTTTGATGCTGGCCGTGCGCCGGTCTGGCGCGGCGGCAGGCCGGTGTGTTGGGTCAAGACCTGACCCCGCTTCGGTTGCGCCACCGTGCCACGGGCCTGCTTGGCCAGCGGCTTGGCGACCGAGGTCTTGACGCCGGTCGGCGTCGAGTTCTTGCGCCGGGCGCTTTCATAGCTGCCGTCGGTGACCGGCTGGTAGGTCGGGATCAGATGGTGCTTGCCATTGCCGATCAGGTCGGCCCGGCCCATGGCCTGCAAGGCCTCGCGCAGCATCGGCCAGTTGTTGGCATCGTGGTAGCGCAGGAAGGCTTTGTGCAGCCGGCGGCGGCGTTCGCCGCGGACGATGTCCACCGTTTCGCTGTCGCGGGTGACCTTTTTCAGCGGGTTCTTGTTCGAGTGGTACATCGCCGTGGCCGTGGCCATGGGGCTGGGGTAGAAGGTTTGCACCTGGTCGGCGCGGAATCCGTTCTTCTTCAGCCAGATGGCGAGGTTCATCATGTCCTCGTCGGCGGTGCCGGGGTGGGCGGCGATGAAGTAGGGGATCAGGTACTGCTTCTTGCCAGCTTCTTCGCTGGCCTGCTCAAACAGCTGCTTGAACTTGTCGTAGGTGCCGATGCCCGGCTTCATCATCTTGGACAGCGGGCCGCCCTCGGTGTGCTCGGGCGCGATCTTCAGATAGCCGCCGACATGGTGCGTCACCAGCTCCTTGATGTACTCGGGGGACTTGATCGCCAGGTCGTAGCGCAGGCCGGAGCCGATCAGGATCTTCTTCACGCCCTTCAGCGCACGGGCGCGGCGGTACATCTGGATCAGCGGGCCGTGGTCGGTCTGCAGGTTCTGGCAGATGTCTGGATAGACGCAGGAGGGCTTGCGGCAGGCGGCCTCGATCTCCGGCGATTTGCAGCCGATGCGGTACATATTCGCCGTCGGGCCGCCGAGGTCCGAGATCACGCCGGTGAAGCCCTTGACCTTGTCGCGGATCTCTTCGATCTCGCGGATCACCGAGTCTTCCGAGCGGCTCTGGATGATGCGGCCTTCGTGCTCGGTGATCGAGCAGAAGGTGCAGCCACCAAAGCAGCCGCGCATGATGTTGACGCTGAAGCGGATCATCTCCCAGGCCGGGATCTTGGTCGCGCCGTCGTGGCTGCCGTTCTCATCGGCATAGCGCGGGTGCGGCGCGCGGGCATAGGGCAGGTCGAAGACATGATCCATCTCCGCCGTTGTCAGCGGGATTGGCGGCGGGTTGACCCACAGATCACGTTCGCCGTGGCGCTGCACCAGCGCCCGGGCATTGCCGGGATTGGTTTCCAGATGCAGCACGCGATTGGCGTGGGCGTAGAGCACCGGATCGGCGCGCACCTGCTCGTAAGACGGCAGGCGCAGCACGGTCTTCTCGCGTGGCGGCAGCGCCAGCTTGCCGCTGTGCTTGTGCTCAGTCTTGCGATGGATGGTGATGGGCTGTTCGCTTGGGGCCTGGACCTGGCCGGTGACGCAGCCGGCCGCCTTGTCGGCGGCGGTCTGCTCGACGGTCTGGTAGGGGCTGATCAGCTCGTCGATGCGGCCCACCTGGTCGACCGAGCTGGAGTCCAGCTCGAACCAACCCTCGGCCGTCGGGTCGACGCTGCGGCGCATGAAGGCGGTGCCGCGCACATCGGTGATGCTCTCGACCGGCTTGCGCTGGGCCAGCCGGTGGGCGATTTCGATGATGGCCCGCTCGGCATTGCCGTACACCAGCAGATCGGCCTTGGCGTCGACCAGGATGGAGCGGCGCACCTTGTCGCTCCAGTAGTCGTAATGGGCAATGCGGCGCAGCGAGGCCTCGATGCCGCCGATCACCACCGGCACATCGTTCCAGGCTTCCTTGCAGCGCTGGGTGTAGACCAGGGTGGCGCGGTCGGGCCGCTTGCCGCCTTCGCCGCCGGGGGTGTAAGCGTCGTCGCTGCGCAGCTTGCGGTCGGCCGTGTAGCGGTTGATCATCGAATCCATATTGCCGGCGGCGACGCCGAAGAACAGATTCGGCTTGCCCAGCACCTTGAAGGGGTCGCAGCTCTGCCAGTCCGGCTGCGCGATGATGCCGACGCGAAAGCCCTGCGCTTCCAGCGTGCGCCCGATCACCGCCATGCCGAAGCTGGGGTGGTCCACATAGGCGTCGCCGGTGACGATGATGATGTCGCAGGAGTCCCAACCCAGTTGCTCCATTTCCTGACGGCTCATCGGCAGGAACGGCGCCGTGCCAAAGCGCTTGGCCCAGAAGGGGCGGTAGGCCGTCAGGGCCTTGCTGGCTTTGGGGGGCTGGATGGCGGGATGGGCAGACACGGCGGGCTTTCTGTTCGGGCGGCAGCGGGGCAACCCTAGATTGTCTCAAGTCTCGGTGCAAACCCGGCCATGCCCGGCCGGATTCAAGGGCATTGCCTGTGGCTTTGTTGGCGGCGTTGCCTCAGTCGGCGGCAGCGCTGCGTCGGCAGACGCTCTGTTGGCCCAACCGGGCGCGTTCCTCGGTCGTCATCGGCGGCAGCAGGGCGGGGCCGCCGTGACCCAGGCCATTGAGAAAGCGCTCGACCGCGGCCTGCCCGATGGCGACCAGATCAAAGCTTTCGGGGTCCAGAATCCACTGGTGGATCAGCCCGTCGACCAGGGCAACAAGTGCGATGGCGGCCAGGCGCGTGTCCAGGCCAGCCAGCAACTGGCCCTGGGCCGCGGCGTGGTCGAAGGCGGCGCGGTTCTGCTCGCGCCAGTCGCGGTGGGCGGCGATCTTGCGTTCCTGCAGCGCCTGCAACTCGCCGGTGTACTCGACCTTCTTCATCGCGATCTCGAACACCCGCCGGGTGCGCTCGCTGTGCATGGCCAGGAAGAAGACGTTGACCAGGCCGAAGCGCAATTCGGCCAGCGTCAGCTGTGGCGCCTCGGCCAGTGCCGGGCTCATGCCTTCTTCGAGCGGCATGGTGGCGCGTTCCATCATCGCGTTGAAGAGCTGGGCCTTGTCCTCGAAATGCCAGTAGACGGCGCCGCGGGTGACGCCGGCGGCCTCGGCGATGTCCTGCAGCGAGGTGCGCGATACGCCCCGCTGATGGAACAGCTGTTCCGCCGCGTCGAGCAGGCGGTTGCGGGTCTCCTGGGCTTCTTGCTTGGTTTTCCTGGCCATGGTGCAGGGATTTTAGGTCATTAAACATACATACGCGAATGTATGTATATACTGCTGCCAAATCTTGTCGAGGCCGACAGGCATGCTTCGTCATTGACCTGACTGCTTGATCTGCGACAAGCTGCAACGATCGGAACCGCAATGACCACTCCAACACCCACATCGCCCAGAGAGGACTACACCGTGATGTCAGTGAAACCTGCTGCTCAAGAGACCACTGTGTCGCTGGGCTTTGGCGCTCGCGCGCTGTACCTGCTTCCCCTGGCCGTTGCCATTGCCGCGGCGCTGAGCGCCTGCGGTGGCGGCGACAAGCCCGGCGCCGGCCCGGCCGGTGGCGGCATGCCGCCGGCGCCGGTCGGCATCATCAAGGCCGAATTGCAAGCGGTGGGCCTGCAGACCGAGCTGCCCGGCCGCGTCGAGGCGCTGCGCAGCGCCCAGGTGCGGGCGCGCGTCAACGGTGTGGTGCTGAAGCGCCTGTTCACCGAGGGCAGCGAGGTCCGCGAGGGCCAGCCGCTGTTCCAGATCGACCCGGCGCCCTACCAGGCGCAGTTCGACAGCGCCCAGGCCCAGCTGGCCCGCGCCCAGGCCAATGTGGCCCAGGCGGTGGCCCAGGCCGAACGCAACAAGCCGCTGGCCGAAGCCAAGGCCATCAGCCAGCAGGAGTACATCGCTTCCGTTGCGGCCGCCAAGGCCGCCGAGGCCGATGTCGCCGCGGCCAAGGCCGCCGTGCAAAGCGCCAAGCTGAACTTGGACTACGCCGCGGTGCGCGCGCCGATCTCCGGCCGCATCGGCCGTGCGCTGGTGACCGAGGGCGCGCTGGTCAGCGCCGCCGAGGCGACCCAGCTGGCCTTGATCCAGCAGACCGACAAGGTCTACGTCAACTTCACCCAGAGCGCCAACGAGGTGCAGCAGCTGCGTCGCGCCCTGGCCGGCGGCAAGCTGCGCGCCGGCGCCAGCTCGGCCCAGGTGCGTGTGGTGCTGGACGATGGCAGCGAGCTGGCCCAGCCCGGCAAGCTGCTGTTCACCGACCTCAGCGTTGACGCCGGTTCGGGTCAGGTGCTCTTGCGCGCCGAAGTGGCCAACCCGGGCGCGGCCCTGCTGCCTGGCCAGTATGTGCGGGTGCGCATGTCGCAGGGCGAGCTGCCTGGCGGCATCCTGCTGCCGCAGCAGGCGGTCAAGCGCAGCAATCAGGGCGATACCGTGCTGGTCGTCGGCGCTGGCAACAAGCCCGAGCCGCGGCCGGTCAAGATCGGCTCTGCCCAGGGCAATCAGTGGGTGGTGCTGGACGGCCTGAAGCCGGGCGAGCAGGTCATCGTCGATGGCTTCCAGAAGATGTTTGTGCCCGGTGCGCCGGTGAGCCCGATGCCCTGGTCGCCGGCCGCCTCGGCCGCTGCGCCTGCCGCTTCCGCGGCCAGCCGTTGATCGGAGGCCACAGTCATGGCACGTTTCTTCATTGACCGGCCGGTCTTTGCCTGGGTGATCGCGCTGTTCATCCTGGTCTTCGGTGCGGTCTCCATCACCAAGCTGCCGATTTCGCAGTACCCGACGGTGGCGCCGCCGGCCTTGTCCATCAACGTGGTCTATCCCGGCGCCTCGGCCAAGACGCTGGATGAAAGCGTTATTTCCATCATCGAGCAGGAGCTCAACGGCGCGCCGCGTCTGGCCTATCTGGAGTCGGTCAGCCAGGCCAATGGCACCGGCGCCATCACCGTGACCTTCGAACCCGGCACCAATCTGGAACTGGCCCAGGTCGAGGTGCAAAACCGCCTGAGCCGGGCCTCGCCGCGGCTGCCTTCGGCGGTGGTACAGCAGGGGGTGCGCATCGACAAGGCAGGCAACAACTTCCTGCTCTTTGTGATGCTGTCGAGCAAGACCGGCGCGCTGGACCCCAAGGCGCTGGGCGACTATGCGGCGCGCAATATCGTGCCCGAGCTGCAGCGTTTGCCCGGCATCGGCCAGGCCCAGCTGTTCGGCACCGAGCGTGCGATGCGCATCTGGCTGGACCCGGCCAAGCTGCTCTCTTTCGGCATCAGCCCGGTCGAGGTGAATGCCGCGATTCGCGCGCAGAACGCGCTGGTGCCGGCCGGCTCGATCGGCGAGCTGCCGAATCTGTCGGAGCAGACCATGTCGGCCACTGTGGTCGTCAAGGGCCAGCTGGAAACGGTGGACCAGTTCCGCGGCATCGTGCTGCGCGCCAATGCCGATGGCTCCAGCGTGCGGCTGAAGGATGTGGCACGCGTCGAGCTGGGCGGCCAGAGCTACGGCTCCTACTCGCGGCTCAATGGCAAGCCGGCCACCGGCATCGGCATCCAGCTGGCACCGGGCGGCAACGCGCTGGCCTCGGCGACGGCGGTCAAGGAACGGATGGTCGAGCTGAAGCGCTATTTCCCGGCCGATGTGGGCTATGAGATCCCCTACGACTCGTCGAAGTTCGTCAAGATCTCGATCACCCAGGTCGTCGAGACCCTGGTCGAAGCCATCGTGCTCGTCTTCCTGGTGATGTTCCTGTTCCTGCAGAACTGGCGCTACACGCTGATCCCGACGGTGGTTGTGCCGATCGCGCTGCTGGGCACCTTCGCCATCATGTTGTGGCTGGGCTTCTCGATCAATGTGCTGACGCTGTTCGGCATGGTGCTGGCCATCGGCATCCTGGTCGACGATGCCATCGTCGTCGTCGAGAACGTCGAGCGCATCATGAACGAGGAGGGCTTGCCGCCGCTGCAGGCCACGCGCAAGGCGATGAGCCAAATCTCCGGCGCCATCATCGGCATCACCGTGGTGCTGGTGTCGGTGTTCGTGCCCATGGCCTTCTTCGCCGGCTCGGTGGGCAATATCTACCGCCAGTTCTCGCTGGCCATGGTGGCCTCGATGCTGCTGTCGGCGCTGATGGCGCTGACGCTGACGCCGGCCCTGTGCGCCACGCTGCTGAAGCCGGTTGATGCCGGCCATGCCCATGCCAAGGGCGGTTTCTTCGGCTGGTTCAACCGCAGCTTCTCGCGCACCGCCAAGGGCTACGAAGGCTGGGTCGCCAAGCTGCTCAAGCGCAGCGGCCGGATGCTGCTGGTCTACGGCGTGGTGCTGGGCGCGGTGGGCTGGTTCTACACCCGCATGCCGACCTCCTTCCTGCCCAATGAAGACCAGGGCTATCTGATCGTCAATGTGCAGCTGCCGCCGGGCGCGACGGCCAATCGCACCGAGGCGGCGGTCAAGCAGGTCGAGGACTTCATGCTGAAGCAGCCCGAGGTGCAGGATACCGTCGGCGTGATCGGCTTCTCCTTCTCGGGCCAGGGCCAGAACGCCGCGCTGGTGTTCGTGCCGCTGAAGCCCTGGGAAGAGCGCCCGGGCCCGCAGCACAGCGCCTCCGCGCTGGCCGGCCGTGCCTTCGGCGCGATGATGATGGTGCGCGATGCCTTCATCTACCCGCTGTCGCCGCCGCCCATCCCCGAACTGGGCACGGCCACCGGTTTTGCGCTGCGCCTGCAGGATCGCGCTGGCCTTGGCCACGAGGCGCTGCTGAACGCCCGCAACCAGCTGATGGGCATGGCCAGCAAGAGCAAGCTGATCACCGGCATGCGCCCTGATGGTCTGGAAGATGCACCGCAACTGCAGCTGGACATCGACCGCGACAAGGCCAATGCGCTGGGCGTCAGCTACGACGCCGTTGCGGCCGTTATCGGCACGCAGCTGGGCTCGGCCTATGTGAACGACTTCCCGAGCGCCGGCCGTCTGCAGCGCGTCATCGTGCAGGCCGAGGCGGCTGCCCGCATGCAGCCGGAAGACCTGCTGCGCCTGAACGTCAGCAATGCCAAGGGCCAGCCGGTGCCGCTGTCGGCCATCGCCAGCACGCATTGGATCACCGGCCAGATGCAGGCCACGCGATACAACGGCTACCCGGCCATGCGCCTGGCGGGCGACGCGGCGCCCGGTGCTTCGACCGGCGCGGCCATGGCTGAGCTGGAACAGATGGTGGCGCAGCTGCCGGCCGGCATCGGCTATGAATGGACCGGCCTGTCGCGCGAGGAAAAGCTGTCGGGCTCGCAGGCCACCATCCTGCTGGGCTTCTCGCTGCTGGCGGTGTTCCTCTGCCTGGCGGCGCTGTACGAGAGCTGGTCGATCCCGCTGTCGGTGCTGCTGGTGGTGCCGCTGGGCCTGCTCGGCGCGCTGCTGGGCGCGACGATGCGCGGCATGCCCAACGACGTCTACTTCAAGGTCGGCCTGATCACCATCATCGGCCTGTCGGCCAAGAACGCGATCCTGATCATCGAGTTCGCGAAAGACTTGCAGGCCGAGGGCAAGGGCCTGGTCGAGGCGATTCTGGAGGCCTGCCACCTGCGCTTCCGCCCCATCATCATGACCTCGGTGGCCTTCATCCTTGGTGTGGCGCCGCTGTTCTTTGCCACCGGCGCCGGCTCGGCCAGCCAGCGCGCCATCGGTACCGGCGTGCTGTCCGGCATGATTTCGGCAACGGTGCTGGCGGTGTTGTTCGTGCCGGTGTTCTTCCTGGTGGTGCGTCGGCTGTTCAAGGGCAGCGAGCGTGAGCACCGCTTCCACGCCGAACACGCCCATGGCATCCATCACGAGCCTGCCGCCGATGGCGCCAAGGAGCACTGAACAATGAGCAAGACGATGACTTCAACATGGCGATCGCTGCGCCTGGGCGCGCTGGCCACGGCCAGCCTGCTGATGCTGGGCGCGTGCGCCAATCTGGCACCCGAACAGCAAAGCCCGGCCGCGCCGGTGGCGGCGCAGTTCCCCGGGGCAAGCGCCACTAGAGCCACAAACGCGGCAGCAGCGCCGCTGGACTGGACTGCTTACTACCAGGATCAGCGGCTGCGCAAGCTGATTGAACTGGCGCTGCAGAACAACCGCGATCTGCGCGTCGCGCTGCTGAACGTGGAGCAGGCGCGGGCCCAGGCTCGCATCACCGCGGCCAGCCAGCTGCCCACGGTGGGGGCGGGCTTCTCCGCCAGCCGCCAGCCCGACAGCACGGGCAAGAACGTCAACAACTTCCAGGCTGGTTTGCAGATCAGTGCCTATGAGCTCGATCTTTTCGGCAAGCTGCGCAACAACAGTGACGCCGCCACGGCCCGCTATCTGGCCAGCGCCGAAGGCGCGCGAGCCGCGCAGATCAGCCTGATCGGCGCGGTTGCCGCTGCGCAGTTCAGCCTGCAAGCCGATGAAGAGCTGCTGGCCCTGGCCCGCCAGACCCTGGTGTCGCGCGAGGACAGCCACAGGCTGACTCGGCTGCGTTTTGATCAGGGGGCGGCGTCCAGCCTGGAGTTGGCCTCGGCGCAGTCGGCCCTGGAGGCGGCGCGTGCCGCGCTGGCCCAGGCGCAGCGTCAGCGCGATCAGGATGAGAACGCACTGGTGCTGCTGATTGCTCAGCCGCTGCCGGCCGATCTGCCGCCGGCGCAAGGCTTGAATGCGCAGGCGCTCAGCGACATCGCGGCCGGTTTGCCGTCCGAGGTGCTGGTGCAGCGTCCCGATGTGCTGCAGGCCGAGCAGCAGTTGCGCGCCGCCAATGCCAATATCGGCGCGGCGCGTGCGGCCTTCTTCCCCGCGATCACGCTGACCAGCAACGTCGGCACGGCGAGCTCGGAACTGTCGGGCCTGTTCAAGAACACCGTCTGGACCTTTGCCTCGCAGGCCTTGATGCCCATCTTCGATGCCGGACGCAATGAAGCGAATCTGACGGCCGCGAAGGCGGCGCGCGATATCGCCGTGGCGCAGTACGAGAAGAGCATCCAGTCGGCCTTCCGGGAAGTGGCTGACGCACTGAGTGCGCGCAGCACGCTGGCCGAGCAGGCGCGCGCGCAGGACGCGCAGGCGGCGGCCGAGGCCGAGCGGCTGCGCCTGGTCGAGCTGCGTTTTGCCAACGGCGCCTCGAGCAGCCTGGAGCTGCTGGATGCGCAGCGGGCCAGCTTTGCGGCCCGCCAGGCGGCGCTGCAGGTGAGGCTGGCGGCGCTGCAAAGCGGCGTGCAGCTCTACAAGGCCCTGGGCGGGGGTGTTGCCTCGGCCATTCGCTGAGGCTGGTCACCGCACACTGCTGCATACAAGCAAAAAGGGCGGCTCCGCAAGGAGTCGCCCTTTCTCATTTCAGCGCCGCTTTTTCAGTGCAGCTTGCTGACCCAGGCCACGCCTTCGCGGGCCGCATAGGCAAGGGCGGCGCGCTGGGTCGCGAAGCGCGGGGTGAAGCGCATCACGCGATCATGGCTGGCCATGCCCTGGCCGGATCGAATCGAGACCGAGGCTGCATAGCCGCCGTCTTGGGTGGGTTTGGTGAAAGGTGAGACAAGGAAACGCCCCACCTCAATGCTTTTTGTTTGCATAGTCTTTTTGAGGTGTGCGCCTTGATGCTGTCCCTGTGGCGTGAGCCGGGGAAACCGTCTTGGCGCGGATTGCGATAAAGGAATGTGATGCACAACAGTGTGCAGAGCACGGAGGTGGCTTCAAGAGCCGCTGCGCATCGGGTCGCGCAGATGAGTGACACGGGTCACTGCATTCAATCGCAAGGTCACTGTGCTTGAGCCAGTGTTACTTGCGGATAGAGAGCCCGGCACGTCGCCAGGATCTCAGCCTTCCCAGGCCGAATTCACGGCAGAGTGGAAACCGGTTCCGTCTGCCGTTTTCACAACAAGGCCTCAGGCTGCGAGCAGCTGGAGGCCCTTGCGAAATCAAACGCCGCGGATGTTGGCAGCTTGCAGACCCTTGGGGCCTTGCTTGACTTCGAATTCGACCTTCTGGTTTTCAGCCAGGGTGCGGAAGCCGCCGTTGTTGCGGATTTCGCTGTGGTGGGCGAACAGGTCCTTGGTGCCGTCATCGGGAGTGATGAAACCGAAACCCTTGCCGTCGTCGAACCACTTCACGGTGCCAGTCTGGATGCTCATGGTGTTTTCCTAGAAAAAATGGATGAAGAACCTCGAGGCCAAAAGCAGCCGCGAGGACAGAAACACTCAAGAAGCGTCAAACCGGGGAGTTGAAACTGAAGCGAACCAGGAGCGCGCTGAAGAAGCCGGGCTGCGGTTGCTGGAGATTAAGACCTTGAAGAAACAGTCTTGTGCGTATCTATGCACCGAATATAACACAGATTTATAGGCTGCGCCGAAGCCATCGATACAAACAATTACTTGCCTGCCCCCCGCCTTCGGGCTTGGTGGGCTCTGTGCTTTTTGGTGAAATCCATCGCTCACCCGTGATGGGACACGGCGAAGAAAGAATGATGGGGACTGCATTGCGGCTCGGTGTGGCCGGTCTGATCTGTTGCTTGCCGCTGGCGCTCGCCGCGGCGCCGGATGAGTTGCGCCTGGGCCGCGATCAGGGTTATCCGGCCGGCAATGCCAGCAACTGGTTCTTCAGCGAGAGCCTGCGCGTGGGCTCCTTCAGCCATCAGGGCGAGATAGCCGGCGTGCTCAATGGCCGTGTGCACGAGCTGCCGGCCAGCAACCAGCCCATGCCCTTGCGCCGTGCCGCACAAGAGCCGGCCCTGCGCTGGAGCAGCGAGCCCGGCCCGCTGCTGAGCATCGATGATTACCTCGCTCGACACCGGGTGATGGGGCTGATGATCGTCAAGGACGGCGAGGTGCTGGTCGAGCGCTACCAATACGAGCGCGGGCCACAGCATCGATTCGTTTCGCACTCGATGGCCAAGTCCATCGTCTCGCTGGGCATTGGCCTGGCCTTGCGCGAAGGGCGGCTGGGTACGCTGGACGACAAGGCCGAGCGCTATGCGCCACGACTGAAAGGCAGCCTGTATGGCGACACCAGCCTGCGCAATCTCTTGCGCATGAGCTCGGGCGCTCGCTTCGAGGAACGTTACGACGGCCAGGATGATCTGAACCGCTTCGCCGCCATTGCTGCCCGCGACGGGCTGGAGAAGGCCGCTGGTGCGGTGACCGAGCGCAGCGCGCCGCAGGGCACCCGCTTCAACTACTCCAGCGCCGAGACAACGATGCTGGCCGCCGCGCTGCGCGGCGCCAGCGGCCAGAGCCTGGCCGACTACCTCGGCCCGCGGCTGTGGCAGGCCATGGGCGCCGAGCAAAGCGCGCTCTGGCATACCGATCTGACCGGGCTGGAGACGGCGGCCGGCAATTTCAACGCGACGCTGCGTGACTATGCGCGGCTCGGCGTGCTGCTGGCCAATGACGGCGCCCGGCCCGATACCGGCCAGCAGGTCTTGCCACGCGACTACCTGATCGAGGCGACCGACTGGCATCGCCACGCCATGCCCTTCCAGCCGGGCAAGGCGAGCAGCTATTACGGCTATGGCTACCAGTTCTGGACATTCCCAGGCACGCGCCGACGCTTTGCCCTGATGGGCGTGTTCGGCCAGCTGATGTATGTCGATCCGGCCAACAAACTGGTGATGGTGCAGGCGGCCGCCGATGCCACGCCGCAGGCCGGCGCCAGCGGCTTGGCTCGCGATGCCGACGCCCTGTGGCGTGCGCTGGTGACGAGCTACGGGCCCTGGTAGGCGCAAGCGCCAGGGATCAGGCGTTCAGTGGCGACAGCTGCACGGCGATGCCATTGAGCACCGCATTGCCCGACAGCGGATCGCGTGCCGTGGCGCTGAGCAGGGCATTGACATTGGCGCCGGGCCTGTCGGCCGCGATGCTCAGCAGCGCCCCTTCAAGATCATGGCCCCAGCCGTGCGGCAGGCTGAGCACGCCGGGCATCATGTCGGCGCTCAGCGCGATGGTCACGGTCAGCGCCGCCTGATCGTTATGCAATCGCGCCTGTGAGCCTTCGCTCAGGCTCAGCGCGGCAGCGTCGTCGGGGTGGATCAGCAGCGTGCAGCGGTTCGGGCCCTTGGCCAGCAGAGGCAGGTTGTGCATCCAGCTGTTGCCGGAACGCACATCGCGCCGGCCAATCAGGCTGAAGCGCGGCGCCGGCGCGGCCAGCGCCGCATCCACAGCGCTCAGGTCTGCCAGGCAGCTGGGCGGCGCCAGCTCGATCTTGCCGGACGGCGTGCGCAGCAACTCGGGCACGCGCGGCTGCAGCTCGCCGAGATCCAGGCCAGAGGGCGCGGCCTGCACCTGGTCGAGGCTGATGCCGCCCGGCTTGAGTCCGAAGCGGTCGCCATACGGCCCGCTGCGCAGGGCGAGGTCAATCAGGCGCTCAGGGCCGCGGCGTGGCGCCAGGGCACGCAGCACCGCCTCGGCGTGCTCGCCGGCCAGCCGGCGCACATCGTCGGCCACCATCGCATCGTCGATCGCGCCGACATCGGCGCGCCAGTCCTGGCCGCTGACCATGGCCGTCAGGCGCAGCAGCGTCTGCCATTCCTCGGGCTGGTCTTCCGGCTTTTTGAACACCGGGCCGCTGAAGCGGGCGTGATTGCGCCAGGACAGCTGCGGGAAGGCCATGTCGTAGTGCAGATCCTCCAGCGGCGACAGGCCCGGCAGGATGACATCGGCATGGCGGGTGGTCTCGTTCAGATAGATGTCCAGGCTGAGCATGAAATCCAGCGAGTCCAGCGCGCGGCTGAGCCGGGGCCCATCGGGGGCCGACAGCACCGGATTGCTGGCCAGTGTGATCAGCGCGCGCACCTGGCCTTCGCCGGGCGTCTCTATCTCCTCGGCCAGGCAGCCCATCGGCAGCTCGCCAAAGACCTCGGGCGCCTGGCTGACCCGGCTGTGGCGGCGGCCGGTGCTGATGCCCTTGCCGCTGCCCGGCTTGCCCTGGGTGTTGGCGGCAAAGGCGGCGGCCTTGGGGAACATCGCCCCGCCCTCGGCATCCAGATGGCCGCAGACGATGTTGATGGCATCGATCAACCAGCTGTTCAGGGTGCCGAAGCGTTGCGTGCAGGTGCCGATGCGGCCGTAGAGCGAGGCCCGCGGCGTGCCGGCCAGCTCACGGGCCAGGCGTCGCTGGCGTTCGGCGCTGATGCCGCAGCCGGCGGCCATCCGTTCGGGCGGGTAGGGGCGCACGGCCTCGCGGAGTTCGTCCAGCCCCGCGAGATGCTCGGCGAGGCGACCGGGCCTCACCAGCGCTTCATCGAACAAGGTGTGCAGCAGGCCGAGCAGCAGGAAGACGTCGCCGCCGGGGCGTATCGGCAGATGCTCGTCGGCGGCGTGCGCCGTCTCGGTCTTGCGCGGGTCGATGACGATGATGCGACCGCCGCGCTCACGCATCGCGCGGGCCTTGCCGCGGTAGTCGGGCACGGTCCACAGGCTGCCGTTGCTGACCATGGGGTTGGCGCCCAGGATCACCAGCAGATCGCTGCGTGGCAGATCGGGCACCGGGATGCTCAGCCAGTGGCCGTACATCAGCCCGCTGCTGAGTTGCTTAGGCATCTGGTCCAGCGTCGAGGCCGAGAAGACGTTGCGGCTGCCCAGCGCGCGGGCCAGCCGCGGGAAATAGGCCAGCAGGCTGATCTTGTGGGCAGCCGGATTGCCCAGGCTGGCGGCCACCGAGTCGGGGCCATGCTGATGCAGGATGGGCAAGAGCCGGCGCTCGATCTCCTCGAAGGCCTGCTCCCAGCTGGCCGGCTGGAACACGCCATCGCGCTTGATCAGCGGCTGACGCAGCCGGTCGGGGTCTTCATGCAGGTCTTTCAAGGACACGCCCTTGGGGCAGATATAGCCCTGGCTGAAGGCGTCGGCCTCGGCGCCGCGGATGCTGATCACGCGAGTGCCTTCGGTGCGTATCTCCAACCCGCAACAGGCCTCGCACAGGGGGCAGATGCGGTAATGGCTGCTGCTGTTGACTGGCTCGCTCATGCCGGGCTCCTCGGTGTGGAGGGCGATTGTGGCGGCAGTGCCGTGGCCGCATCGTCATCTAGGCGACAAGGCCGCAGCGAGCCAGTTATGGCGGCTCAGCCCAGCGGCGTGCCCTGGTGAAAGATGATCTGCCAGCCGCGTGGCCCGCGCCGCCACAGCGAGGCCCGCAGGCTGTGCCGGCCCAGGCGCTCGCAGCGGTAGCGCACCAAGGCCAGATCCTCGGCCACCGGCTGGGCGCTGAAGTCCTCGACCTGGCGGCAGGCCACCGGCCATTTGCTCATGGTGTCCAGCAGCTCCGGCTTGGTCCAGATGCGTCCGGAGGCGCCATGCTCGACGAAGTCGTCGGCGATCAGCGTGTCCAGCCGCGCGCGGCCGGGATGAAAGCCCACCAGGGCGAGTTCCTGCTCAAGGGCAAACAAGGTGTATTGCATGATGGTTTGCTTGGCCTGGGTACGAGCGTAGGGCGAACTTTTCGTGAATGCAATCAGCGAATGATGGCGGCGCGGCGGACGAAAGACAAAAGTCTGGCCGGCCTGTGCCGCTACATCTGCTTGAACAGATGGGCATAACTTTCGGCCACCAGCAGGGTGTCGCTGCGGTCCTTCAGCTTGACCTGCAAGCGGCCGCGGAAATCACGAGTTAGGCCAGAAATCGCCGACACATTGACCAGCGTCGAGCGATGGATCTGCCAGAACTGCTGAGCGTCCAACTCCTCAGTCAGCTCCTTCAGCGGCTTGCGTATCAAGGCCTCGCTGTCGCGGGTGACGACGCGGGTGTATTTGTTGTCGGACTGGAAGTAGCAGACCTCGTCGACGGTGATCAGCCGCAGCGTCTGGCCGATGCTGGCGTTGATCCAGCGCAGCTGCGGCTTGATCGCTTCGCCACCGCGCTCCTGCAGCCTGGCCAGCACCGGGCTGATATCGGCCGGCGGCGTGGCAAGGCGTTGCTTCAGCCGGCTGATGGCAGTGAACAGCCGCGCCGGCGACAAGGGCTTGAGCAGATAGTCGACCACGCCCTGTTCGAAGGCCTCGATGGCGAACTGGTCGTAGGCGGTGACGAAGACGATGTGCGCGCGTTGGCCGATCTGGCGCGCCACCTCCAGGCCAGTGGCGCCTGGCATCTCGATGTCGAGAAAGACGATGTCCGGCCGCAACTCGTCGAACAGGCGCAGCGCTTCCAGGCCATCACGTGCTGGCCCGACGATTTGCAACTCCGGCCACAGCTGGTTCAGCTGTTCGATCAATTCCTCGCGCAGCGTGGCTTCGTCTTCGGCGACCAGGGCGGTCAAGGTGGGGCTGTTCATTGGATATCGAAACGGTATTCGGTGGCGTTGTCGCTGCTGTCGCAACGCAGCTCGCCGCGCTGGCCGCTCAGCGTGTGCAAGCGCTGTTGCAATTGGTGGAGTTGCTCATGGCTGGCGCACAGGCCCGCAGCATCGAAATGCAGGCGGATAGCCAGTGCGCCCTGTGTGCTCACGCTGGCACGCAGCGTGCAGCACAGCGCTGCCTGGGGCATGGCGTGCAGGGCCGCCTGCAGCAGCGGCAGCAGCAGCATCGGTGGCAGCGAGCGGCCGAGCGCGGCGGGCGTGCAGTCGAGCCTGAAGCTCAGTGCCTGCGCCTGCAAGTCGCGCTGCACGGCCAGATAGCTGTCGAGCAGCTCGGCTTCCTGGGCCAGGGTTTGCAGGCCATTGCCACGCAAGGGGGGCAGGGCCACGCGCAGATGTCGGATCAGCCGCTCCATGCGTGCCGAGGCGGCCCGGGCGTCGTGAGCATAGGCGTGTTCGATGCCAACCAGGCTGTCAAACAGCAAGCGGGGCTCCAGCCGGGCCTGCAAGGCGGCGAGCTGGGCGCTGGCCGTCTGACGCTGCAGTTCCTCGCGCTGCTGTTGCAGGGCCTGCAGCGCTTCGCGGTCCTGGCGCTGGCGTGAGAAGTAGCTGAACAGTGCCACCGTCAGACCGGCGGGCACCAACACCGTGAGGCAGCCGCCGAGAAAGCTGCGCAGGCTGAACTGGAACTCGGGCAGTTCGCCGCGTTGCTGGCGCAGCACATCACCGACCGAGGGCCAGCGCAGCTGTTCGACGATGAAGACGATCGCCAGCATGGCCAGCACCGTGGCCAGCACCGTGATGCCGGCCAGCGCCAGCCCACGCTGGCGGCCGCGCAGCCGGCTGCGCTCCACCGGCAGCAGCAGCAGCATGCAGCCCAGCGCTGGCAACAGGGGTTCGAGACATTGGCGGGCCAGAATCTGTGGCAACTCGGGGCTGCTCAGGACGCGGCCAAGCTCCAGATTGTTCATCAGCAGGAAGGCACCGGCCACCAGGCTGAAGACGAGCAGCTCGCGTGGCGTGACCGAACGCCAGGAGGCCCAGCAATGGCGCAGCAGCGCAGTCGGGCTCAAGGCTGAAACTCCTCGGCAGGCAGTTCGACCCGGGCACACACACCGTGCGGGTGAACGGCCAGCAGGCTCAGCGAGGCCTCGCGTCCGTACAAGGCCTGTAGCCGCGCCCGGCTATTGGCCAGGCCAACGCCGCTACCGCCGCTGCTGGCGCCAAAGCCGCGCCCGCTGTCCTGCACTTCGATTTCCAGCTTGCCGTTCAGGCGCCGTGCGCGGATGTTGATCCGGCCGCCCTCGGGCAACGGGGCCAGGCCGTGCTTGATCGCGTTCTCGACCAGCGTCGGCAGCAGCAGCGGCGGCAGCATCAGGCTCAGCAGACTGGGGGCGGCATCGATATCGAATTGCAGCCGCTCGCCCATGCGCAGCTGCTGAATCTGCAGATAGCTGCGCACCAGCGCCAGTTCTTCGCCCAAGGTGCTGTGGCGTTGGCGCATGCCGGGCAGGGCGTGCTGCAGGTAGTCGTTCAATGCGCGCAGCATCTGCTGGCCGCGCTCGGGCGAGGTTTCGTAGAGGCGCTTGACGTTGGCCAGGGTGTTGAACAGAAAGTGCGGCTCGATCTGCGCATTGAGGGCGCGTATCTGTGCTTCGACATGGCCGCGGCGCAGCGCGGCGTGCTCGCTGGCGGCCTGAGCCAGGCGCAGCGCATTGGCCGTCTGTTCGCGCTGCAGACCGTAAATGGCGTAGGAGAGGCCGCCGAAGACCGACCACAGCAGTGTCGAAGGCAGCACCCATCTCCAGGCGAAGTCGTTGCCACTGCCGGCCCAGGGGCGCAGCGACAGATTCAGCAGATGGCCGCAGAAGGCACCCAGCAGCAAAGCGGCCAGACGCAGCGCCAAGCGCCCCCGCGTGCCGAGCCGCAGTCGCTGCAGCAGCTGTTCGACGGCGGCGACCGCCAGCAGGATGCCGCTGAAGATCAGCGCGCAGCGACCGGCGTAGGCCAGACCTTCGCGCAACTCGCTCCAGTAGCCCGGCTCGGGGGCGCAATCGCAATTCAGGCTGCGCTGCAGCGACCAGACCGTGCTGAGCAGCAGGATCCAAGCCAGGGCACGCAGGTTCAATAGGTCCGTCGCCGCATGGGCCGGCGGCGGCTGGCTGGTGCTGGACGCGGACGTGGCTGAGGCGGCGGACATGCCTTGATTGTCTCCAGCAGCACTGGCGGCGGCACTTTGGATGCGACGAAGGCGAGCCAGCGGCGACGAACTGCACCGGCGACAGGCTGAGCTGGCGGCATACTGCGCGCAGCAAGCAAGGAGCGTTGTCGATGAGAGTGGAAATTGCGCCCGGGGTCAGGCTTTTTGTTGATGTCGAGGGGCCGGGGCTGGTGCCGGATGGGGCGCAAATGCGCGAAAAACCGACGCTGATCTGCATGCATGGCGGGCCAGGCTTTGACCATTCGGCCTTCAAGCCTGGCTTCAGCCGGCTCGCCGATCTGGTGCAAATCATTTATTACGACCACCGCGGACATGGCCGCAGCGACCCGCGGCCGAGCAGCGAGTGGACGCTGGACCACTGGGCTGACGACATCGTGCGGCTTTGCGATGCACTGGGCATCGTCAAACCCATCGTGCTGGGGCAAAGCTTTGGCGGCTTTGTGGCGCAGCACTACATCGCCCGCCATCCGGGCCATGCGAGCAAGGTGATTCTGTCCAGCACCTCGCACCATATGGGCCTGGAGCGCAAGCTGGCGGCGTTTGAGCGCCGCGGCGGGCCGCAAGCGCGGGCCGCCGCCGATGCCTTCTGGCGCACGCCCAGTCCAGCCAGCTGGCAGGCCTACTGGCAGGCCTGCCGCGCGCTGTACAACACCCGCCCGCCGCTGGACCCGCAGGCCGGCGAACGCACGCTGATCAACGAGCAGATCCTCTTGCACTTCGTTGCCGGCGAGAAGCAGGCACTGCAGCTTTTGCCGGGGCTGGCGCGGGCGCAATGCCCGGTGCTGGTGATGGTCGGCGAGGACGACCCGGTCTGTCCGCTCGAAGATGCGCTGGAAATCGCGGCGGCGCTGCCAGCCGAGCGCCTGCAGTTGGCGCGTTTTCCCGGCGTCGGCCATGGCGCCTGGCGCGATGACCCAGAGGCTGCCTACGCCGTGCTGCGCCAATTCATCGCTGCGGCCTGAGCACGGTGGTGTCCGGGCCGGCAGCAGGGGGGGTGTCAGTCCACTGACTTCATCAGATGCGAGACGCTGGCCTTGAACTCCGCTGATTCACGGATCTTGGCCTCGATACGCCAGACTTCGCGTGCCGTCTGGCCGTACTTGCTGAAGAAGGGCTTGGAGAAGACTGTGTAATACGGTTTCTCGACCAACGTGGGCATCACCTTCTCCAGCTTGGCGGCCAGGCCGGCATTGGCGCTCAGCGTGTTCTCGGCCTCACTTGTTTGCAGGGCGGCAGCCAGATAGCGTCCATTGGCCACGCGTGACAATAGTTCTTCGGCGGTCGGCGAACTGTCTTCCACCTTGGCGCCCAGCTCCTTCAGTTGAGCGACGATGGAAAAGCCGGTCTGTGCGCCGATCACACCGCTGGCATTGAGCTTCTGGCCATCCCAGCTGAGGCTGGCGCCTTTGAGCTTGTAGAGCGCGTAGCTGGTGCGGTACATCCGTTTGGTGGCGTCGGCCTCGCCATCGAGCTTGACCGGGTACTGGGCGAATTCGGCGCGGTCTTTGCTGTAGCTGGCATTGATGGCCGCATCCATCGTGCCGGCCTTGACCTCGGCCAGGCACTGCTTCCAAGGCATTGCTTTGAGCGTGATCGGCACGCCCAGCTGCTTCTCGAGCTGTTGCACCATGATCTGGCTGTAGCCGGGCTTGGCCTTGAGCAGCCAGGGGAAGGCATCTTCGTTTTCGTGGCAGACCAGCAGTTTGTCCGGGTTGGCCTGCGCAAAGGCGCTGCCACCGAACATGGCAGCCGCCAGGACGAGACAGGATTTGGAATGCATCTGGACCTCTTGCAAAGCTTGTTGAAGCTTGCAGCCTAAGCAGGCCAGGTCGGTGAGTCCAGCGCGAGAAGCACGTGTACTGCGCTGCTGATGGCGCGATTCAGCTGCTCAGCAGGGCCTTCAGCTCGCGCTCCAGCAGCGACGCTTCGCCGAGGTTGACTTCGATCAGCCGGCGCAGATGGGTGATGCTCTCGATATCGATGCTGCGGCAGAGCAGGCCGGCCTTGTCACCATCGACATGGGCGATTTCGGCGGCCATCGCGATGCGGCTCTCACCGCCGTCCAGGCGCAGCGACAACAGGCAGGGCTCGCCCAGCGGCAGCGGCTGGTTGACCTTGAGCAAGGCGCCCTTCAAGGAGAGGTCGAGCACCTTGACCTCATAGCGATCATCGATGGTGGTGAGCTGGGCCGGAGCGTCGAAAGCGACACGGGCGAAATGACGGCGTTCTTGAGTCATGGTGGGCTCCGGCGTTGGCGCAGCTTGTAGGGCGTCGTTTGATGCTAGCAGAAGGGTAGACAGGCGGGGGCAGCCGCCAGGCCTTCAGTCAGGCGCATAGATCGTGCTCAATTCGATCGCCCGTTCCAGCCGTTCCGGCGCGACGTTTTCCAGACCCAGCGATTCCAGCAGGTACCAGGCCGCGCGCAGCAGGGCGCTGGTGGCCTGGCGGGCCGCCGTGTCTGGCAGGGCGCCCAGCTCGCCAATGCGCGCCAGGCTGCTTTGCCGGCTGCGTGTTTGCTGGTGGCTGGCAGGCAGCTCGTCGGGCGACTGATAGCTCAGCGCCACTTCCTGCAGCAGCAGCTGCACCTCTTCGTGATGTGATCGCGAGCCGAGCATCTGGCCCAGATCGCCGAGCAGCTTCTCGGCCGCAGCAGCAAGCAGCTGGGCCGCGTGATCGCTGCCGCCTTCCAGGTAGAGGCCGGCCGCCATGTCGACGTACTCCAGCGCCAGGGCCAGCTTGGGCAGGTCGGCGTTCATCTTCGGTGGCTGGGCGAAAGTGGCTGTGGTGAGCGCAAGAGTCATCCCTCCGGTCATCGGCATCTGCTTTGTTATCGGATTGCAGTGCGCCTGAGTGTAGGGTGGGGGCTTTGCCGGCCGCGCGGGCCTTTGTCACGGCTTGTGCCGGCTTTTTGAGCGATTGGTGACGCTTTGTCACGCTAGCGCTCAGTTCAGGCGCCAAGCCTGGCTCGCCACCATTCGCCACCACGCTGCGCCACCAGGATGCTGACGCGTTCGCCGATCTGCGGCAGGCTCAGTGCCACGTCGTGCTGGCTGGCCAGCGCGTTGATACGCTCAAACGGTTCATGCCAGTCGTGCAGGCCGAGATCAAAGGTGCCGTTGTGGATGGGCAGCAGCACCCGGCCGCCGAGGTCCAGATGGGCTTGCAGACTCTCATGGGGTTGCATATGGACATCGGGCCAGTCGCGGTCATAGGCGCCGGTCTCGATCAGGCTCAGGTCGAAGCCGCCAAAGCGCTGGCCGATGGCGCGAAAGCCATCGAAATAGCCGCTGTCGCCACTGAAGAACACCCGGCTCTCGGCGCTTTCCAGCACGAAAGAAGCCCACAGCGTCTGGTTGCCATCGCTGAGACCGCGGCCCGAGTAATGCTGGGCGGGAGTGGCCGTCAGCCGCAGGCCGCCGATCTGGGTGCTTTGCCACCAGTCGAGTTCACGCACCTTGGCGGCAGGCACACCCCAGCGTATCAAGCGCTGGCCCACGCCCAGCGGGGTGATGAAGTGTTCGACCTTGGGTGCGAGCTGCCGGATGGCGGCACGGTCGAGGTGATCAAAGTGGTCATGCGACAGGATCACGCCCGCGATGGCGGGCAGCTCGGCGATGCTGATCGGCGGCGCGTGAAAACGCTTCGGGCCCAGCCAGCTGAGCGGCGAAGCGCGCTCGGAGAACACCGGATCGGTCAGCCACAACCGGCCGTCGAGCTTGAGCAAAACGGTCGAGTGGCCGAGCCGGTACAGGCTCTGGTCCGGCGCGGCGAGCAGATCGGCCTGGCTGATGGCCTGGACGGGCAGGGCCTGACGTGGCCGCGCTTCGGCCGGCTTGTCGGTGATGAAGCGCCACAGCAGGCCCAGCGTCTTCTGCCAGCTCATCGGATGGCGCGGCTGGGCGTTGTGGAAACGGCCCTGGCGGTGCTGCGCCGAGGCGCGGTGAGCGGCACTGAGGGGCGGGCGGTGGCAGGGCAGTGTGGACATTGCAGTGGTGATCGTTTCGATGAAAAGTACACTGCACAGTGTAGTGTTTGTTTGTTTGAAAAGTAAACTGCCAAGTGCATTTATCGTTGCAAAATGCGCGGCTGGAGTTCACGCTTGCCTGCCATGACAACCCCCGCCCGCGCCGACCAGAGCACCGAACAAAGCACCGAACAGCGGCCTGAGCAAATCCAGGATGACAGCCCGACGCAGGCGGGGCTGCGCCTGAGCGATCGCAAGCGCCAGGCCATCGTGCGGGCGGCGGTCGAGGAGTTCCGCAGCCAGGGCTTTGCCCGCACCAGCATGGATGGCGTGGCGGCCGCAGCGGGCGTGTCCAAGCGCACCGTCTACAACCATTTCCCCAGCAAGGAAGAGCTGTTCGCCGAAATCCTCGGCCAGCTCTGGCAGCGTGCCAAGGCCTTGGCCGAGCAACCCTACCGGCCCGAGCAGCCCCTGCGCGAACAGCTGCATGCGCTGCTGGCGGCCAAGCTCAAGCTGTTGACCGATCCGGGCTTTATCGACCTCGCCCGCGTGGGCATTGCCGAGATGCTGCACACACCGGAACGGGCACGGCAGATGGTCGAGCGCATGGCCGAGAAGGAGCAGGGGCTGGCAGGCTGGATTGCCGCGGCGCAGCAGCATGGGCGCCTGAAGGTGGCCGACGCCGACTTCGCCTCGCAGCAACTGCAAGGCCTGCTCAAGAGTGCCGCCTTCTGGCCGCAGCTGACCATGGGGCAGCCCGCGCTGACGGCGGCTCAGCAGCGCCGGCTGCTGGACGAGACCGTCGAGATGTTTCTCAGTCGTTACGCGAGTGACCAGTCGCGCGCGCGCTGAGCTGCCCAGGCCATCGGTCTGCGGCGAGGTCGGAGCGCCAACGAACAAAGTGGGCCGCCGCGGCTGCGCATAATTGCTTACACCTTGCCGGCCCGGCGCGACGGTCCGGGCTGCCGCCACGGTTTATGTTCGCAAACGCAAAGGACAGCACTCATGGACGAAGCCCGCCCCCCGATGTCATCCCCTTCCACCGAGCCGACCAGTCGGCGCCATGCCCTGCAGGCGCTGGGCCTGGGTAGCTTGGCATTGGCCGGCGCCTGGCCGAGCGCGCAGGCCGCGGATGCCAAGAAGGACGATGCCACCTATGACCAGGATTCCATTCTGGCCACGGCCACCGAGTTCTTTGGCAATACCGCCGAAGGCCTGGCCAAGGTGATCGAGAAAGCCTTCAAGGAACAAGGCCGCCCCAACGGCTATATCAAGGGCGAGGAGGCTTCGGCGGCCTTGACCGTGGGCCTGCGCTACGGCGATGGCCATATGACGCTGAAGAACGGTGGCGGCGGGCGGGTCTATTGGGCTGGGCCATCGATTGGATTCGATGTAGGCGCCAATGCGGCCAAGGTGTTCACCTTGATCTACCACCTGCCCAACGCGGCCGCGATCTACCAGCGCTTTCCTGGCGTGGACGGCAGCCTCTACTGGGTCGGCGGTGCCGGCATCAACTACCAGCGCCTGAAGGGCATCACGCTGGCGCCGATACGCCTGGGTGTGGGGCTGCGCAGCGGCGCCAGTGTCGGCTATCTGCACTACCGGCGTGAAAAGAGCATCAATCCCTTCTGATCGATGCAGCGCCGACGACGGGTTCGGGTGCAACAAACGAAACCTGACGGCCGGCGCCCGGCAGTGCCGCTGATACAGCGGCGCCCGATGCTGGAGGCCTTGCAAGAGCGAATGCCGGTGCACGCTCTTCGCCTCCAGCACAGGAACACCACCCATGCAGTTCAGCCCCGCTCACGTCAACCTGGTGCGCAGCAGTTTTGCGCAACTCGAACCGATCGCCGCGCAGGCAGCGGCACTGTTCTACAAGAACTTGTTCGATGCCCAGCCCGCGCTGCGGACCTTGTTCCTCAGCCCCATCGGTGAACAGGGCATGAGGTTGATGCAGATGCTGGCCGCCGCTGTGGCCTTGCTGGACCAACCGGAACAGCTGCGCCCCATCCTGCACAAACTCGGCGCCCGGCATCAGGGCTATGGCGTGCAGGACTGGCACTACGCCGCCGTTGGCGAGGCCCTGCTCAAGACCTTGGCTCAGGGCCTGGGTGAAAGCTTTGGCGCACAGCAGCGCCAGGCATGGTCCCAGGTCTACGCCTTCATCAGCCACACCATGCAAGAGCCGGCCCGTCTGGCCCACACCTGCTAAAGGAGCGACCCATGAACGCAGTTTCCCTTCATGAAGATCGTCTGGTCGTGCAGCGCCATGGCGAGGGTCAGGTCTTGCTCTGCCTGCATGCCAGCGTCAGTTCCTCGCAGCAGTGGCAGGCCTTGATGCAGCGCGCCCCCAAGGGCGTAGCGTTGCAGATGGCGGATCTGCTGGGGCACGGCGACAGCCAGGAATGGCCCGTCGATGCGCCCGCGCGGCTGGCCACCGAGGTGGCGGCACTGCTGCGCAGTGTTGATGTCGGCGACGAGGGTGTTCATCTGATTGGCCACTCCTATGGCGGCGCCGTGGCCATGCAGCTGGCCTTGCAGCGGCCCCAGCTGGTGCGTTCACTGACCTTGTACGAACCGGTGGCCTTCGGCGTGCTCGCCGCCTGCGAGCCTGAGGACCCCAGTTGGCGCGAGATTCAGGACGTGGCCCGCTATGTGGACGGTTGCCTGGCACAGGGCCAGACGATTGCCGCAGCCCAGGCTTTCGTCAACTACTGGCATGGCTGTGATCTGTGGTCGGTGCTGAAGCTGCACCAGCGCGACGCGCTGGCGGCGCGGATGAAGACGGTCAGCCATCATTTCCAGGCGCTCTTTGATGCACGTTGGAGCCCGCAGCTGCTGTCGCAGCTGCAGCAGCCGGTGCAGCTGATCTGCGGCGGCCGTACCCGGGCGCCGGCGGCCCGCGTGGCGGCCTTGCTGGCCCAGCATCTGCCGAACGCCCAGTTGCACACGCTGCCGGAGGCTGGCCATATGGGCCCGTTGACCCATGCGGCCGAAGTGGCGCGGATGATCTGGGGCATGGTGCCGCTGCGTCAGCCGCGGGCCATGGCGGCCTGAGCCGGATTCAGCCTTTGGCGGGCATCGCGGCGTCGGGCGGGCCCCGACGCGGCAGGCGCAGCTCAAAGCAGGCCCCGCCCCATTGGCCGTCGTCCACCAGGCTCAGCGAGCCACCGTGCTCCTGGGCCACGCTGCGGCAGAGCGCCAGGCCCAGGCCGGTGCCTTCGCCTTCCTTCTTGGTGGTGAAGAAGGGCTCGAAAACCGCCTCACGCATGGCGCTGGAGATGCCGGCGCCGTTGTCCTCGACGCGCAGCCAGAGCTCGGTGTCGGTCTGGCCGGTGCTCAAGCCGATCAGGCGCAGCCCACCGTCCTGGCGGCTCAGCGCCTGCTGGGCATTCACCAGCAGATTCAGCAGCAGCTGACCGAGTCGGTCGGCATCGCCAGGCAGCGGCGGCAGTGAAGGGTCGAGCTGCAGGCGCAACTCAATGGCGTCGGTGCGCAGGCCATGGGCCAGCAGATCCAGCGCGGCACGGGCCAGCTCATTGAGCTGTACCGGACGCAGTTGCAGCGGCTTGCTGCGCGCCATATCGAGAAAGGTGCGCACGATGCGGCCACAGCGCTCGGCCGCCTCGCGGATGCGCGCGGCATCGGCGGCCAGCGGGCCATCAGCGGCCTTGCCCTCCAGCAGGGCGGCGCGGCCCAGCACGATGGCCAGGGGATTGTTCAGCTCATGGGCGACATTGGCGAGCAGGCCGCCCATGGCACCGAGTTTTTCGCTCTGGCGCAGCGCTTCGCGGTGCCGATCAAGCTCGGCATCGGCCCGGCGGCGTTCGGTCAGATCGACGATGAAAGCGGTGAAGTGCAGCTGACCCGCCAACTCGCTGTGTGACAGCACCATTTCAACCGGCAACTCGCTGCCATCAGCGCGCAGGGCCATCAGCTCGCGACGTTGCGCTTCGCGATCCGGCGCGCTCTCCAGTGCGCCGGCTTGCCGATGGCGCCGCGCCTCCGCCGCCGCCATGCCCAGGCGGTGGGCGTCCCGCAGGCGTACCGGGATGATCAGCTCGGCGACGTCCTGACCCAACACATCGGCGCGCCGCCGGCCGAACATGCGTTCGGCGGCGGGGTTCCACTCGATCACATGGCCGTCGGCGGTCGTCGTGACGATGGCCGCCAGCGCATGGTCGACGATGGCTGCCTTGTGGGCCTCGCTGCGGCGCTCGCGTTCGCGGGCTTCGCGCTGCGCAGCAAAGGTGGCGCTGACTACATTGATCCAGGGCTGCCAGCGGTCGTTCAGCTGGGGCTCGCGCGCCGCCTCGTCGCGCGATCGGTCGTAGAGGTACTGCATCACGCTGAGCGCGGGATCGATCACCCGCTGCTTGAGCAGTGCCTGGCTGAGCAGCAGCACCGTCAGCAGCGCCAGGGCGATGGCTTCGAAGGGCAGCAATTCGGCGCTGATATCGCCCAGCAACTCCGACTCGCTGCGCATGCGCAGCAGCGTCCAGGGCGTGTCGCCCAGCTGCAGCGCGACCACCCGCTGGCCGTTCAGCCGCAGGGCCTGGCCAGGCGTCTGCTCAACGGCAAGCCGCGCCGCCGCCGCGGTCAACGGCGGCATGCGGCCCGATGCGGAACTCATCACGGTCGCGTTGCTGTCATCGATCAGCCACCACAGCCCTTTGCCGGCCAACGCTTTCGCGACCGCGCTGCCGCGAATCTCGGCGCCCACCAGACCACGAAACTGCTCGCCCACATAGACCGGGGCCGCATGGGCCAGGATGCGTTCGTCGCTGGCCGAGTCCGGGCCATGCTCGACCCGCGACACCAGCCAGAATGGCTTCTGCGCGCCATTGCGCTCGGGTTGGGCGGCACGAAACAGCGGGCTGCCATACCAGTCGCTCAGACCGGGCGTGCGGCTGAGCTGATCGCTGGGCAGCCAGGGGTAGTGCAGCAGCGCGGGCGCGGGCCAAGTCAGCACATAGGAGGCAGTCAGCAAGGGGTTGCGGGTATGCGCGGCCTCGGTCAGTTCGGCCAGGCTTTGCAGCCGCCACAGGCTGGCGGCGTCGGGTGCTTGCGCCTGCGGCCAGATCAGCTGAGCCAGCCCGGGGCGGACCAGCTGCGGCAGGGTGTCGAGGTGATAGCCCTTGCGAGCATCCTGCTGCAGCGATTGGGCCAGCAGCGGATCCGGCTCACGCGCCGGCAGCAGCAGGCCGCGCTCGACCTGGCGGCGCATCTCGTTGACATGCTGGCTGAGCTCGCGAGTCAGCCCTTGCACACGGGCCTGTTGCAGCAGGGCTTCGCTTTCCAGTGCCGCCACGGCATTGCGGTAGGCCGTCCAGCCATGCCAGGCGCCAAGCAGCAGCACCAATGCCAGCAGCGGCGTGGCCAGCAACCAGAGCATGCGTCGGTAGCGCCGCAACAGACGCTCAGCGGTGCTGGCCGGCAAGTCGGGCGACAGCGCCTGGCGCACCGCGGCGGCCTGCTGGCGGCTGGCGCTTTCGTTCATGATGCCGGCGCCGAATCGATCAAGGCGGCTACGGCCGCGATCAGGTCTTGCGGCTGGAAGGGCTTTTCCAGCGCCTGGCAGCCGCTGCTCTTCAAGAAGTCGGCCGCGGCGGGTGAGAGGATGTCACCGGTGACGAAAACCATGCGCGTCAGCAGCGTCGGCTCCAGTGCTTCGATGGCGCGCCACAGCGCCGCGCCGTCCATCTCGGGCATGCGCAGATCGCTGACCACGGCGTCAAAGCGCGCCTCTTCGATCAGCGCCAGCGCCAGCGGACCAGATTCGGCGACGGCCACCTCATAGCCGGCGCCCTCCAGCGTTTCACGCATCAGCTCGGCCAGCTCGGCTTCATCGTCGACCACCAGCACGCGGCCGTGGCGCGCTTCCTGCGGCCCGCCCCCCTGGTCAACTGCGCCGTCCGTCTCGGGCATGCCGCTGATCGGCAGGCTCAGGCGGAAGCTGGCGCCGCCAAGTTCGGCCTGGCCTTCGAGCTGCAAATCGCCACCATGCTCGCGCAGCATCGAGCGCGACACCGACAGGCCCAGCCCGGTGCCCAGGCCCTCGGCCTTGGTGGTGAAGAAGGGTTCGAAGATGCGTTCGCGCAGCTCGGCCGGGATGCCGGCGCCGTTGTCCTCGACGCGCAGCCAGATGCGCGGCTCGCGGCCGCTGCGTCTGTGCTCGGTGCCGCTGCTGATGCGCAGCCGGCGTTCGCCCTCGACCGCCAGCAGCGCATGCTGGGCATTGACGATCAGATTGAGCAGCACCTGGCCGAGCTGGTCGGCGTCGCCTATGGCCTGGGGCAGATCGGCATCCAGCTGCAGCTCCATCTTGATGCCATGGCTGTTCAAGGTGTAGGCCAGCATCTCTGCGGCCGCGCGGACGGTGTCATTGAGCTGCAGTGCGGCGCGTCGCGGTGCTCGAGCACGTGCCATGTTCAGGAAGATGCGCACGATGCGGCCGCAGCGCTCGGCGGCCTCGCGGATGCGGCGGGCGTCGCTCTGCGTGTCCTGGCCTTCGAGCTTGTCTTCCAGCAGGCTGGCGCGGCCCATCACAATGGCCAGCGGGTTGTTCAACTCATGGGCCACGCCGGCCAGCAGGCCGCCCATGGCGCTGAGCTTTTCGCTCTGGCGCAGCGAATCTCTCTGGCGCTCGATCTCTTGACGTGCCGCCAGGCGCTCGGAGATATCGACCAGCGAGGCGGTGAAATGGACTTCGCCCTCGACCTCGCTGCGCCACATCACCATCTCGACCGGGAATTCGCTGCCGTCACGGCGCAACGCCTGGCGCTGCGTGCGCTGGCCCATGCTGACGGCCGCCTGGCCCGCGCGCAGCTGCAGCATGCTCAGGCGATGGGCCTCGCGCTGCCCGGTGGGCATGATCAGCGAGGTGACGTCCTGGCCACGGACCTCGTCCAGCGTGCGGCCGAACATCGCTTCGGCGGCGGGGTTGAATTCGACGATGCGACCCTGGGCATCGGTCGACACCATGGCCTCCAGCGCATGGTCAAGAATGGCCGATTTGCGTGCCTCGCTGCTGCGCTGCAGACGCTGCAGCTCGCGCTGCTGCTGGAAGGTTTGCGTCACGCTGTCGACCCAGAGCTGCCAGCGGGTGCCCAGGCGCGGTGCCGGCGCGTCAGGTTGGTGCGACAGCGCGCGCAGATAGGCCAGCAGTTGCGTGGCCGGCTGCAGGAAATAGCGCGCCAGCAGGTATTGGGCGCTGATCAAGGTGCCCAGCAGTGCCAGGCCAATCAGCAGATTGGGCAGCAGGCCGGGCCAGATGCGGGCGCGCAGCTCCTGCAGGGGCACGGCGCGAACAAAGGTCCAGGGCGAGCCCGGCTCGGCGCTGCTGACCAGCACCCAGTCGCCGAGGCTGCGCACCTGGCCGGGCTGCTTCACCAATTGCAAGGCAGCCTCGCGGTCCAGTCCGGCGGGCAGGCGCTCGGCCCAGCGGCTGTCTATCGATTCGTCAGCGTGCCCGGGGCTGCTGGGCTGCTGCAGCGGTGCGGCGGAATCGGCCAGTACGCGTTGCTGCTGGTCCAGGATCCAGCTGCGCTCACCGGCCTCGGCCCATTGCACGGCCTTGGCCTGCAGGGCCTCGATGCGGAAGTCGAGCGAGACCTCGGCGACGATGCGCCCCTGATAGCGAACCGGCGCCATGTGCGAGACGACCAGATGGTTGGCGATCTGGCTGACATAAGGCGGGCCCCAGTGCGCATAGTCCTGCACCTGCTCACCCTCGCGCTTCAAGGTCCGCTCGTTGGCCGCCTCGCGAACCGGGATCAGTTCGCGCATCGCCTTCAGGCCCATGCTTTGCAGAATGCTGCCAATGTCAACCCACGGGTATCCGTAGGACGTATTCGGGCCCATGCTGGCCAGCCAGGTGGCCTCGAAGCCCGGTGTGCGCAGATGGGCGACGCGGGCCTGGGTAATGAAGGCGGCAGCACGGCGCAACCATTGTTCGTCGAAGGCGGCATTGCCGGCCTCGCTCCACCAGACCTGGCCCCAACGTCGGCCGTCGGCGGCGTTGCTGATCGCCACCCCATCGGGCGCGCCGTTGCGCTGCTGCGGCTGCAAGGCGCTGCGCAGTGCCGTGCCCGGATCGGGGGGCGCCGCCCAGACAGACTCCATCAAATTGCGCAGGTCTTGCACATGGTCCATGGCAGGCCGCGCCAGCAGCTGCAATTCCTGCGCATGCTGGCCGTTGCGGCGCAGCAGCTCCGCGCGGGCATCGGCCATATGTTGCTGGTACTGCAGCGTCGACAGCACGCCCAGCAGCAGCAGCACCGGGGCAAGGAACCAGGTGGTTAGTCGGCGAACGGCAGCCAGCCCCTGCAAGGCGGGATCGGCGGGCAAAGAGTGGCGCTCAGCGCTCATTGGCGCTCAGCCCGTCGACGCGAGGCGCCTGACATCAGCTAGGCACGTAGACGTAGCCGACGTTGCGCACCGTCTTCAACACCTCGGGCTTGTCGGGGTTGCGCTCGACCTTGCGCCGCAGCCGCATGATGCGCAGATCGATGGAACGATCAAACACATCCCAGCCTCGGTTGTGCGCCTGCTCCATGATCTGGTCGCGGTTCAGCGGCCGGTTGGGGTGGCGGGCGAACAGGGCCAGCAAGTCGAACTCGGCGGCGGTGATCGCTACTTCCTGCTCGGCATCGTCCCAGAGCTTGCGCTCGTCCAGGTCAAGCCGGCAGCGCCCGAAGCGGACATGGCGAGCCAGGCTGATGTCGACTGGCTGCGCTGCTGGTGCAGCGGGCACCGGCGCTGCCACGGCCTGGGTGCGGCGCAGCACGGCCCGCACCCGGGCAAGTAGCTCGCGCAGATCAAAGGGTTTGGCGACGTAGTCGTCGGCGCCCAGCTCAAGCCCGACGACGCGATCGACGGCGTCACTGGCGGTCGTCAGCATGACGATGGCGCAGCTGGGATGGGTGTCGCGCATCCAGCGCGCCAGCGACAAGCCGTTCTCGCCCGGCATGTTCAGGTCCAGCAGGGCCAGCTCGGCGGGGGCTTCGGCCAGCATCCGGCGCGCTTCGGCGGCGTCGGCGGCCGCACGGACCTGAAAGCCATTGCGGCCGAAATACTCGCCGAGCAGTTCGCGCAGCTCGGATTCATCGTCAACCAGCAGCAGGGAAGGGCTTGCAACACTCATGGATGGGCACGTTCGGAACGTTTGACGGGGTGCGGTGCCTCGGCGGCAGCGCGCATGATGCCAGCACTGCTGCGGCGCAGACCCGCCAGCAGCTGCCGGGCCTGCTGAGCCGTGGGTGCGTTGCAACGCTGCTCGAGCAGGTCTTCGGCGAAGGCCTCGCTGCGGTAGACGTCGATCTGCGTGTCGGCGAAGACGATCTGGCGCTGGCTGGCCCGCTCGGCGGCCAGCGCGATCACGGCCTGACGCTGACGCTGCTGCCGACGCGCGCCAGCCCAGGCCTGCCAGCGGGCGGCGCAGCGTTGTTGCAGCTGGTGCAGGGCGGCGGGCATGGAGGGCAGCTTCATCGTCAACTCCTCGCTTGAAACTGTGCGGGCGCCAGCGCCGGGCGGGCGATCTGGGACTGAGGCGGTGACTGTCGTTGCCGCGGGTATCAGGCCGGTTTCCCGGCTTGCGCTGCTTTGTTTCAAATGTTGCCTGAGTGGCCTTTTCCCCTTGTACGGATTGCCATCCGCCCATCTGCTGAAGCCATTGGGTCATACCCTGCCGCGCGGCCGGGATTGAGACCTGGCGAGAGTGCACGCTCACAAGCGAACGGCAGCGCTTGCGGCCGCCAAGGCTTGGATGCATGCTCAGTGACCGGGGTCAAAACCCCCTCGCTAAGATGCCTTCAGCATCGCGCTTTCGCGTTCTGTATTCCGTTCCGTATTCGCTTCACGACCCGTATTTCCGGAGATTCCGCATGACCCCGCCCATCCCAGCCCAGACCGATGCCGACCGCCTGCCCGCCACCCGCAAGCCGATCGCGCCGGCCGCGGCCCTGCCGGCCCAGGAAATCAGCGCCGAGGTCCTGCTGGAGAAATACGCCAAGGGCGATGAGAAGACACTGGACGAGTTGCGCGCCCGTGTGGCCCGCGCGCTGGCCCAGGCCGAGGCGCCCGAGGCGCGGGCCCAGTGGGAAGCGCGTTTCCTGGACGCGCAGCGCCGCGGCTTCGTGCCGGCCGGCCGCATCAATTCCGCCGCCGGCACCGAGCTGAGCGCCACGCTGATCAACTGCTTTGTGCAGCCGGTGGGCGACTCGATCGCCTCGGTCGACGATGGTCATCCCGGCATCTACACCGCGCTGACCGAGGCCGCCGAAACGATGCGCCGTGGCGGCGGCGTCGGCTACGACTTCTCGCGCATCCGCCCCAAGGGCGCCTGGGTCGGCTCGACCCAATCGAGTGCCTCCGGCCCGGTGTCGTATATGCGGGTGTTCGACCGCAGCTGCGAGACGGTGGAGAGCGCCGGCAGCCGCCGCGGCGCCCAGATGGGCGTGCTGCGCTGCGACCACCCCGATGTCGAGGAGTTCATCCACGCCAAGGACCAGGGCGATCTGCGCAATTTCAATATCTCGGTCGGCGTCACCGATGCCTTCATGCAGGCGGTCGAGGCCGATGCCGAAATCGAGCTGGTGCACAAGGCCGAGCCGGGCGAGAAGCTGCGCCAGGCCGGCGCCTACCAACGCGGTGACGGGCTCTGGGTCTACCGCAAGTTGAAGGCGCGCAGCCTTTGGGACCAGGTGGTGCGCTCGACCTATGACCACGCCGAACCCGGCGTGCTTTTCCTCGACCGCATCAACACGGATAACAACCTCTATTACTGCGAGTCGATCGCCGCCACCAATCCCTGCGCCGAACAGCCGCTGCCGCCCTATGGCTGCTGCTGCCTGGGCTCGGTCGATCTGACGCACTTCGTCCGCGATCCCTTTGGCCCGGCCGCCAGCTTTGACGACGCCGCCTTTGCCGAGGTCTGCAAGACCGCCACGCGGATGCTGGACAACGTGCTGGACGTGACGCCCTGGCCGCTGCCGGCCCAGCAGCAGGAGGCGCGCAACAAGCGCCGCGTCGGCCTGGGCTTCACCGGCCTCGGCGACACGCTGGTGATGCTGAACCTGCGCTACGACAGCGAACCCGCCCGCGAGATGGCCCGCCACATCAGCGAGGTGATGCGCAATGCGGCCTACGAGGCCAGCGCCGATCTGGCTGTCGAGCGCGGCGCCTTCCCGCTGTTCAATGCCGATCTGTATTTGTCCGGCGGCAACTTTGCCTCGCGGCTGCCGCAGGGCCTGAAGGACAAGATCCGTGCCCAGGGCCTGCGCAACTCACACCTGCTGTCGATCGCGCCGACCGGCACCATCAGCCTGGCCTTTGCCGACAACGCGTCCAACGGCATCGAGCCGGCCTTCAGCTGGAGCTACACGCGCAAGAAGCGCATGGCCGATGGCGGCTTCAAGGAATACGCGGTTGAAGACCACGCCTGGCGCCTGTACCGCCATATGTTCGGCACCGACGCGCCGCTGTCTGACGCCTTCGTCACGGCGCTGGAGCTGTCGGCGGCCGACCATGCGGCCATGGTCGCGGCGGTGGCGCCCTATGTCGACACCTCGATCTCCAAGACGGTCAATGTGCCGGCCGACTATCCCTATGCGGACTTCCAGGATCTCTACACCCAGGCCTGGAAGGCCGGGCTGAAGGGCCTGGCCACCTACCGGCCCAATAGCGTGCTGGGCTCGGTGCTCAGCGTCGAGCCGGCTGCCGTGCCCGAGCCACTGCAGCCGGTGGCGATCGACGGCACCAACCAGCGCTTGCGCGTCGAGCGCCTGCCCGCTGCGGTGCTGGCCTCGCTGCGTTGGCCCAGCCGGCCCGAGCTGCCCAGCGGCAACCCGGCCTGGAGCTACATGATTCGCCACCCGCACGGCGACTTCGCGCTCTTCGTCGGCGAGCTGCCGGCAGAGGGGCCGGACGCCGGCCTGTTCGGCAAGAACCTGCCGTTTGAGGTCTGGGTCAATGGCGCCGAGCAGCCGCGCGGGCTGTCGGCGGTCGCCAAGACGCTGTCGATGGATCTGCGCACCAACGACGCCGCCTGGCTGCGCCTGAAGCTCGACGCACTGGCCACGGTGGCCGAGGAGCGCGCCTTTGAGATGCCGATGCCGCCCAATGGTGAAACGCGGCTGTTCCCTGGTGTGGTTGCAGCCACGGCGGCGGTGATCCGCTCGCGTTGCGAGCAGCTCGGCGCCCTGCAGGAAGGCGGCCCGACGCCGGTGCTCGACGCCATGTTCAGCCGCGAGGAGCCGCGCACCAGCACGCTGGGGACGCTGGCCTGGGCGGTCGACGTCGACAACCCGGCCACCGGCGAACTGTTCACGCTGACGCTGAAGGAAGTCAGCCTGCCGACACCCGATGGCGGCCACATCACCCGGCCTTGCGCGATGGGCTTCTCGGGCAACTACCCGAAGGCGCTGGACGGCATGGCGCGCCTGCTGAGCCTGGACATGCGGGTGATGGACCCGGCCTGGATCGGCATGAAGCTGCGCAAGCTGCTTAATGTCGGCGAGCCGCTGGGCCACTTCATGGCGCCGGTGCCTACCCTGTCAGGTGAGCGTCGTCAGCAGATCTGGCCGTCGACGGTGGCCTATGTGGCGCGGCTGGTGATCCACCGCTACGCGATGCTCGGCGTGCTCGACGAGCAGGGCATGCCGCTGGTCGAGATGGGCCTGCTGCAGGCGCCGATCGCCAAGGCCAGCAAGCCCGGCGCCAGCGTTCAGGCCATGGCCGGCAAGCCCTGCCCCGAATGCGGCAACTCGACGATGATCCACAAGGACGGCTGCGACTTCTGCACCGCCTGCGGCTATGTGGGGCAATGCGGGTAAGGGCGACTGGGCTGAGTGCTGCGCGCACTCAGCGACGGTCGTAGCCGCTCAAGGCAGGCGCAAGGTATCGCGTTCGCTGACGCGCACTTCCTGCGGCGCCGAGTTGCCGATCCGATAGCTGACGATCAGGATCTTGCGCTGGCCTGGGTAGGGGTCGCCGCCGCCCAGCACATTGTCGACATAGACCTCGAGGCCGCGGCTGCCGCGGCTCAGTGCGCGCAGGCGTTCGGTAACGTCCCAGTCGCGGCCGCTGGCGCCGTAGGTGGCGCGCAGGATTTGCAAGTCCTGGCGACCGGCGGGGTAACCGCTGATGGGTGGGCGGCGTTCCTCACGCTCGCCACCCCAGCTGCCATTCCAGCCTTCATGCCCCCAGTTGCCGCCGCCCCAGCCGGTGAACTGGGCCCCGTCGACCCAGCCGTATTCCTCGTACTCGAAGGTCTGCACCTGCCCGGCGCGACCACGGGCATAGATGCGCAGAGACTTGCGCTCACCCGGTGCCGGGTCAATGCCGAACTGGTCGTTGACCAGCTTGAAGCGCCGGTCCTGGCGGGCCAGTTCTTTCAGCCGGGCGGTGACATCGACATTGCGTTGGGCGGTGCCGTAACGTGCCTGCAGGATCTGGAACTCGCCCTCGTCACCGCGCTGCGGCGGCTCGATGCTCGGGCGGCCATGGCCCGGCCCATCGCCCCAGCCGCCGCTCCAGCGTTCGTGGCCCCAGTTGCCACCGTCCCAGCCCGTGAACTGGTTGCCATCGACATGGCTGTATTCCTCGTATTCAAAGGTGCGCATCTGGCCATTGCGGCCGCGGGCGAAGATGCGCAGCACCTTGCGCTCGCCAGGCGCCGGGTCGTAGCCGAACACCTCATTGACCAGCTTGAAACGGCGGTCCTGGCGGGCCAGCTCCTTCAGCCGTGGGGTGACATCGATATGGCGTTCGGCGGTGCCGTAGCGGGCGTGGACGATCTGATAGTCGCCGTCGTCATCGCGATCACGATGGGCGAAGCTGGCGGTAGACAGCATCAGCATCAACAGCGCGATCCAGCATCGGCGCATCAAGTTAAAGGTGTGCAATTGATCGCTCCTTGGGCAATGCAGATTGGGGGTGAAGGCTCAACGCGCCACTGGACCGGCTGGTGCACCTGGACGCAGCAATACGGCGGAGTATCGATGGCCGCATGCGTCGCCGCTGCGGCCCGGCTATGCTGAGCATCATGCAGATGCAACACCTTGTCGTTGACCAGCCGCCGCGCGGCACCAGGCCATGAGCGGCAAGCAGCCGGGGCTGCCAGCGCTGCCTGAATCGGCCGGGGATCGATTCGCCCAGGCGGTGTTGAGCGTGGTCGCCACGCCGCCCGGCTCGAACCAGGCAGCGCTCGACGAGCCTGAGGCGGTGGCGCGCCGCCTGCTTGCCGAAGCAGCGCGCAAGGCGGCGCTGACCGCTGGTGGCCTGGCCCTGCCGCCCGGGCCGTTGGGCTGGTTGACGATACTGCCCGAGCTGCTGGCGGTCTGGCGCATCCAGGCGCAACTGGTGGCCGATCTTGCGGCGCTCTATGGGCAGGGCGCCAGCCTGGGGCGGGAACAGATGCTGTACTGCCTGTTCCGGCATACGGCGGCTCAGGCGCTGCGCGACCTGGCTGTGCGCACCGGAGAGCGGGCCAGCGCGGCGCTTTTGCAGCGGGTGGCGACCGCCATTGGCGTGCAGCTCAGCCAGCGCACGCTGGCCAAGAGCGCGGCGCGTTGGCTGCCGATGATTGGCGCCGCCGGGGTGGCTGCCTATGCCTTCTGGGACACGCAGCAGGTCGGACGCAGCGCACAAGCCTTGTTCGAACGCCAACGCCGCCCACGAGCCCCTGTCTGAGCGGCTACGCAAATGCTGGGTGGCGCACTACACTCGGCCGACCATCGCACCAAGGCTGCCCATGACGCCTCCCGCCATCATCGATCTGGAAGCCTCCGGCTTCGGCCGCGGCAGCTATCCGATCGAGGTGGGTTTCGTGGCCTCGGATGGCAGCCTGTTCTGCTCGCTGATCCGGCCCGATCCTGGCTGGCTGCACTGGGATGAACAGGCCCAGGCGCTGCACGGCATCAGCCGGGAGGTGCTGTGCCAGCACGGCAAGCCGGCGCTCTGGGTGGCTCAGCAGATGAACCAGCGGCTGGCCGGCCAGACCGTGTTCAGCGACGCTTGGGGGCATGACTACAGCTGGCTGGCCAGGCTCTTTGACGCCGTTGACATGGTGCCCAGCTTCCGTCTGGAGGATCTGCGCACCTTGCTCAGCCAGGATGAGATCAGTCACTGGCAGTCAACGCTGGAGCAGGTGCGTGCCGAACAGCAGCTGCGCCGCCATCGCGCCAGCAGTGATGCGCTGGTGCTGCAGCTGACTTTGATGCGCGTCAAGCAGCTCGTGCTGCATTGAACTGTTTGCCGAGACCGGCTTGCCGCCGCGTCATCAGATGGCCGGCAGCCTGAGCCCGCAGCTGCGGCCGCGGCCCTGCCGCTTGGCCTCGTAGAGTTGCGCGTCGGCCTGGCTGAGCAAGGCATCCAGCTCGGCGGCGCCAGCCGTGGCCTCGCAATAGCCGACGCTGGCGCCAATATGCAGCTGCAGGGTGTCAATGCTGAAGGGCAGGCTCAGTGCATGCACCAGCTTGTCCGCCACAACCTGCGAGTCTCCAGGGTGCAGCACGCGGGGCAGCAGGACGGTGAATTCATCGCCGCCGAGACGGGCGACCAGGTCCTCGGGGCGCAGCGCATGGCGCAGCCGTCGCGCCACCGCCTGCAGCAACGCGTCGCCCACCGGATGGCCGTGCTCGTCGTTGACCGGCTTGAAGCGGTCCAGGTCGAGGTACAAAAGGGCCAGGTCTTGCCCCCGTTCGCGGGCATGGCGAATCGCGTCGCTGGCCTGGCTCATGAAGCCCTGGCGGTTGAGCAACTGGGTCAGTCCATCGGTTTGCGAGGCCTGGCGCAGGCGCTGCGCCTCCAGCTTGGCATCGGTGACGTCGGTGGCCAGGCAGATCAGGCCTTCGATGCGTTGATCCTCGCTGCGCAGCGGTGCATAGTGCAGGCGCAGGTAGTGCGGATCGTCGCGGTCACCGTGGCGCTGTTCGATTTCGGCCTCTTCGCCTTGCAGGCCACGTTCGATCAGGGGTCGATTGCGCTCATAGGCCGCCTCGCCCAGCACGTCGCGAACATGCAGGCCTTGCCAGCGATCGCGATCGATGGCGAAGCGCTCTTCGAACGCCTTGTTGCAGAACAGCAGGCGCTGGTCGAGGCCCAGCACCGAAATCATGGCGGTGGAGGTATGGGCAATCGCACCCAGGATGGCGGCACTGCGACGCTGTTCGCGCTGCGCCTGCAGTTCGGCGGAAATGTCGCGCATGATGGCCGAGATGGCCTCGACCCGACCGCGGGGGCTGCGGTGCAGCAAGGTCGTGCAGTCGACCGGCACAGGCTGGCCGCGCTGATCGCGCAGCTCGGTACGACCGCGCCAATGGCCGGCGGTCTGCGCGGCGGGCAGCACCTCGGCGCGGAAACGGGTTTCGCCGCGCTCGCCGAAGAGCTGGCGGTAGCTCAGGCTGTCCAGCGCTGCGTCGGCTGGCAGGCCCAGGCGTTCGCGTGCTGCGGGATTCAGGTAGAGCAGACGCCCGTCAAGACTGAACTGGCCGACATAGTCCGGCGTCAGCTCGAAGATGGCGCCCAGGGTGCGCATCGCCTTCTGCTCGGCCGCACGCTCGGAAATGTCCTCGACGGTGCCGGCCTGCGCGATCAGCCGGCCTTTGACACGCAGCGGATTGGTCATTACCGAGACCAGGCGGCTGCTACCGTCGGCTAGCTGCAGTCGCCGCACCGCTCGGATGGCGTCGCCGCGAGCAATGTGTTCACACCACTGGCGCCTGGTCTCTTCACGCCGCTCCGGAGGTAAGAGGCCGAGCCAGCCCCAGGCCAGCTGATCGGCGCTGAGCCCGTGCATTTTCAGGTAAGTGGCGTTGGCATGGACGACCCGACCTTGCAGATCGCAGCGGAACATGCCCAGCGGCAGGGCGTCGTTGGTGGCGCGCTGCTCGGCCTCGCGCAGATGCACTCGCCGCTGCAGCCGCACCAGCCAGACGGTGATCGCCAAGGCCACGATGCTGACGATGGCGCTGAACCACAGCACGGCGCGGCGCTGCTGCAGATGGCCACCCAGCACCTGATCCAGGCTCTGCGAAGCGACCAGCTTCAGCGGGAAATGCTGCAGGCTTTGATAGGCGACGATGCGCGGCTGAGCATCAACCGGGCCCTTCTCGTCAACAAAACTGCCCGACTGGCCCGCGAAACGCTCACGCCGCGCCGGATTGCCGTCGAACAGATTGCGCCCACTGAAGTCGCCGCCTGCCGGTGTGCGCAGAATGCCCAGCCCGTCATTGCGCAACAGCGAGAAGGCCTCGGTCGCGCTGCGCAGGCGCAACTCCTGCTGGTGGGTCAGGGTTTCGGGATCGATCAGCGCCACGGCCATGCTGAACTCGCCGACCTGGGCAGAAAGTCGCATGGCCAAAGGGATCACGCTGCGCCCTTGCGGCCGCAGCCGTAGCGGTGCGCCGACGATCAGTCGCGCTGCCGACCGGGCATGCAGCTCGCCGACAAAAGCATGGGCGCCGACATTCGCGAATGGCGCGTGGCCGCGCGAGGGCAGGCGATACAGGCTGCCCGAAGGCGTGCCCAGCATCACATCGACCAGGCCGCGCGAGCTGTCGCGCAGGCTGTCGGCCAGCAGGGCCAGACTGGCATCGTCGGTGGTGCCGTCGCTGCTACGCGTCAGCAGCAGCAGGTCCAGACTGCGCAGTGCGTTTTCGCCATCGCGCAGCACGGCTTCGCTTTCGCGGCTGAGGATGGCGGCTGAGGCAGCCAGCTCGCGCTCTTCATCGGCGATCAGATCGTCGGGGAAGCGCAGCGTGAACCAGCCGACCAGGGTCCATAGCAGCAGTAGCACCAGGCCAAGCGCAAGAAAGGGGCCGAGCACAGACAGCCGTTCCACGGCATTGCCGAAGCGCAAGGCATTGAGCAGGCTGGGGCGTTCCGGATGCATGGAGGGCGTAGTGCTACAAGACTGATTGTGCCAAGCCGGCACAGCGGGCGGTGGACCAAAAAAGCGCGCCTTTTGCATCCATCCCGCGGCTGAACTTGACGCAGGGCAAGCCGGGGTCCAGGCTATGACTGCAGCATCAGCACATCTTGGAGGGACTCAGCATGTTCAAACGCATTCTCCTGCCCACCGATGGTTCGACCACCGCGGCTCGTGCGGCCGCGGTTGCGGTTGATCTCGCCAGGCGCTACGGCGCGCAACTGGAGATCGTCAGCGTCATCGATCCGGTGCCTTTTGTCAGCTTCCCCGAGGGCGGCGGCGAAGCCTTGGCCTACTACCTGGAGGCAGCGGAGGAGGGCGCCAGCATCGGCATCAAGGCGGCCGAGGCGCTGGCCAGTGCGGCCGGTGTCGGTTTTGCCAGCCATGTGCTGCGCGAGCATGGGCCGGCAGTCTCCATCGTCGAACACGCTCAGGCCTGCGCTGCCGATCTGATCGTCATCGGCTCGCACGGCCGGCGCGGGCTCGACGCAGTGCTGCTCGGCAGCGTCGCACAAAAGGTGCTGACACTGTCCAAGGTGCCGGTGTTTGTCGTCAAGTGAGCCAATCTCGGTCAAGCGAGCATGAAAAAACGGCCCCGAGGGGCCGTTTCCTTGTCGTGGGCTGACCCGATGGGCCGGCGTTGACAATCAGAAGTTGAACTGGACGCCAGCGGACAGCACGCTGACTTCCTTGATCGGCTTCTGGAATTCCACGCGCAGAGCCACGTCCTTGCTGAAGGCATAGCTGCCACCGAAGCCGAACAGGGCCTTGGTGCGGTTGCCGGACAGGTCGAACTTGTCGCCTTCGTCGGTGCCGCTGATCGAGCCGCGAATATTGTTCAGGCCCAGACGACCATAAATGGCGAAGTCGGTGGCAACGGGGGCCGAGAACACGGCCGACAGCTGCAAGGCGTACAGCTTGATGTTCACCGAGCTGGTCTTGTCGCGATAGTCGTCATTGACCAGCGAGCGGTAGCCGGCTTCGAAGGCGACGGTTTCGTTCAGCTTGTAGCCGCCGAACAGGGCGATGCCGGTGCGATTGATGCTGACGTCTGCGTCACTGAAACGATTGCGGCCGATGTCGGCGCCAGCATAGTAGTCGCCGGCGAAAGCGGGAGCGGCCAATGCAGCGGCCATGGCCAGAGCCATCAGTTTCTTCATGTGTGATCCCTCTGTGATCTGTTGTGTTTTAAGGCTGCCAGGGGTGGCGCCTCGCACTCCGGCACCGTGGGGTGCGGGATGGACGCATTCTAGTTAACGATTAAGGGTTAACCAGTGCCCGGTGCGGCATCCGGCCCACACCGTGACGGGGGGTGACCTTTGGCACTTCTGGTGCGCTGAGCAGTTGTCAGGCCGAGGCCGGCAGCACCGGCCAGCTGGCACTGATTCGTTCCCCATCCCAGACCAGCAGATCACCGAACTGCAGCAGCAGTGCTTCGCTCTGGCGCGGGCGCAGGAAGACCAGATCGTCCGGCTGCAGCAGCACCCGCTCCGAACTGACCATCACCTGCTGATTGCTTGACGCGCCGTACAGGCCGCTGGGCACGAGCCCTGGCGGCGAAGCCGGCTCGGCCAGCCAGTGGCCGCCGTGAATCGCGTAGCCGCGGGCCTGGTTGCGGTCCCAGCTCTGGGCGATCTGGCTCAGCCAGGTCGCGCCCTCTGGCAGGCGGAAGCGTGGCCAGGCCTTCAGCACCGGCGTAGCGATGAAGGCGGCCGGGCGAAGATCGGCCAGCAGCGGCTTGTCGAAATCCAGCGGCAAGAGCGCCGCCGAACCGACCGAGACCTCATTGGCCACGCCTTTGCCATCGTGCAGTCGGAAGGTCGGCGAGCCGGCGGTGTTCAGCGTCAGCGCGCCGCGCTGCTGCGGGCCCAGCAGCTGCTCGGCCAGCGCCCAGGCAGCCTGGTAGCGGGCTTGAGACTCGCGCCAGGCCTGTTCACGCATGCCGGGCAGATCGGGCAGGGCGGCAACATGGGCGTCATAGCCCATGAAGCCGCGCCATTGCAGCTGCGTATTGCTCTCGCCGGGCTTGAGCAGCCGCAGCGCCGCGCCGAGTTCGGCCCGGTCTTCGAAGCCGCCGCGATGCAGGCCGACATCCAGTTCCAGATTGATGCGCAAGACCTGACCCCGCTGCTGGGCCAGCTGCCGGTACTGGGCCAGCCGCGCCGGCGTGTCGACCAGAAACTCGATGCCGCTGCCCTGCTCGGGCGGCAGCGCTTGCAGCAGCGCCGCAGCCGCAGCCACCGGCAGTGGCTTGCCCAGCAGCACGTGGGCATCGGGGCGGGCCTGCAGCAGCTGCTGGGTCTGGGTGGCGTTGAAGGCCATCACCCGCGGGCTGTTCCAGGCGCGAGCGACTTCGTCCATCAGCGCCAGACAGGGCAGGCTCTTGAGCACGGCGCGCAGCTGCATGCCGGTCTTGGCATGCTGGCCGATGGCGGCCAGATTGGCACGCAGCTGCGGCAGGTCGATGACCAAACGGGCCTGCGCCACGCCGGCGGCCTTCAGCCCTTCGGCCAGCCTTTGGAAATAGGGCGCATGCGGCCCACCCTGTTCGGCTGGGCGCGCCAGCCAGGCGGCGGCAGGCAGGGCGGCGGCAGCGCCCAGCAGGAGGCGACGACTTGTCTTCATCAGGCTTGGCCCTCGAACAGCTGGCGCAGATGCCGGTTGAGCAGCCGCCCCTGCGGATCCAGCCGCTCACGCTGCTGGCGGAAATCGGCATAGCGCGGATATAGCGCGGCCAGATCGGCGGACTTCAGGCCGTGCAGCTTGCCCCAGTGCGGGCGCCCGCCATGGCGGCGGAAGATCGGCGCCAGGTCGCTGACCAGATAGTCGTGCGCCTCGCCCTGGGCCGCATGAGCGGCGATCGAGCAGCTGTCGCGTTCGAAGAAGGGGCTGAGCCAGGCATGGTCGGCGCGCACGAAGCGGAATTCCATCGGAAAGAACACCTCGTTGCGGCGTTCCAGCGTGGCGATCACCTCTTTCAGGCAGGTCAGCGCCGTCTCGCGCGGCAGGTGGAATTCGCTTTCATTGAAGCGTGTAGGGCGCACCGTGCTGAGCAGCTTCCAGGACCAGTCCTGCGCACTCTCGGTCATCGCCGGGTCGATCAGCTTGGCGGCGGTCCAGCGGCGCAGTTCGGGCCAGCGGCCCAGCCAGTCGCGCAGCCGGCGCAGATCGCGCAGCATGTCTTCGTCGGCGGCCGGCTTGGCTGTCTGTGGGGCGCCTTGCACCTCGTCGTGCGTGATGGCGGCGCTGTAGCCGGTGAAGGGCAGCACGTAGAACTCGAAGTGGCGATGCGCACGAGCCAGCTCGGGAGCCTGCTCCAGCAAGGCTTCGGTGCGCGAGAGCCAGACCTTGCGGCGCAGCAGATGGCGCGGGCGCACGCGCAGGCTGAACTCGCTGATCACGCCCAAGGCACCGAGCGAGACGCGGGCCGCATCGAACAGCTCGGGGTTCTTGAAGCGGCTGCACTCCAGCGCCTCGCCCTGCACGGTGATGAGGCGCAGCGCCTGCACCTCGGCATGCAGGGCCGGCAGCGTCAGGCCGGTGCCGTGGGTGGCGGTGGACAGCGCACCGGCCACCGTCTGCACATCGATATCGGGCTGGTTGTAGAGGGCCAGGCCTTGTGCATCGAGTTCGCGGGCCAGCTGGTTCAGCCGCGTGCCGGCGCGGACGCGAACGACGCTGTTGGCCCGGTCCAGCGCGACGATGCCGCTGAGCTTGTCCAGCGAGATCAGCGTGCCCTCGGTGGGCACCAGGCCGGTGAAGGAATGGCCGGCGCCAACACAGCGCAGCGACCCCTTGCTGGTGGCCAGCGTGGCGGCCAGCTGGCCCTCATCGGCCGGGATCAGCCAGTTGGCTGGCGCGCAGCGCTCGATGCCGGACCAGTTCTGCCAGGGGCGACCGGGCAGCAGCGGCGCGGCGCTGGCTGCTGGCGCAGGGATGAGGGGGGCGGGCGCGGGCTTGGCCGCAGTCGTTGGCGCTGTGGGAGCAGCGGGAGCCGCCGTTTGGGGCGCCTGAGCGCTCGCCTTCAGCGGCAGCGCGAGGCTGGCGCCCAGCGCAGCGCCTTGCTTGAGCCATTCACGTCGGGCACTCATCGGGCGGTCTCCTGGTGGCTGCTAATGAAGTCGATCAGGGCGCTGAACTGCGCCTCGCTGCAATCCGGGCACAGGCCCTGGGCCGGCATGCCGCCGAGGCCGTTCTGCACACTGGCCAGCAGTGCAGCGCGGCCCTTGGCCAGCCGTGGTGACCAGCCGGCGGCGTCGCCGGTCAGCGGGGCGCCGCTGCCGGCGCGGGCATGGCAGTTGTAGCAGGAACGCTCATAGACGGCGGCCAGCGCGGCATCGGCCGGCCGGGCGCGCTCGGCCAGCGCCGGATCGGGGGCGGCAGGGCGGCCGCAGGCCACAAGCAGGACCGCGCTGCACAGTGCCAGCCCAAGCAGGAGGGGTAGTTTCATCACGTTCAAAAGTTGGCGCTGAGTTCCAGGGCCACGCTGCGCGGCTTGGCCAGCGTGGCATAGGCGGTACCCAGCGGCGCCGATTCATACCAGAGCCGGTTGATGCTGCGCTGATCCAGCAGATTATTGACCAGCAGGGCCACGCCCCATTGCCTGGACGCGGCCTGCCAGGCCAGCCGCGCATCGAGCCGCTCACGCGGGCCACCGACGCGAAAGCTCGGCGTCTGCAGGCACAGGCCCTGCACATACGACTCCTCGTTGCAGCGCGTGGCGCCGGTGTAGCTGGCCTGCAGATGGGCGCTGGCCTGGCCGCCCAGCGCCTGCCAGAGCAGATCCATGCCCAGCGTGCCGGAGAGTCGCGGCGCCCCCACCGGTGCGCCGGCCAGGCTGTGGCCGGCGCTGCTCAGGCCGCGGCTGTAGGTCTGATCCAGCGCTTCCAGCGTGGCGCTGAGTTGCAGGGCCTCGCTGGCTTTCCAGCGGGCATCGAGATCCAGGCCGGTGGCGCGCTGGTCGCTGATGCTGACCTGGTAGGCCGGAATCGCGCCATTGCCGGGTACCAGCTGCAGCGTCTGCAGATTGTTGAAGCGGTAGTGGAACAGCGAGGCGCTGTAGCTCAGGCCCCAGGGCAAGACCTGACCCTTGGCGCCCAGCTCCAGGCTGGTCACATGCTCGGGCTCGTAGGCCGAATTGACTTGCAGGGTGTTGAAGCCGCCGGCCTGGTAGCCGCGCGTCAGCGAGGCATAGACCATCAGATCGCGGCTGTAGCGGTGGTCCAGCACCAGGCGCGGGCTGGCGTCGTTCCAGCTGCGCGTGTGCTGCAGCGGCGCCGTTGCTGCGCCGTTGGTGACGACCAGCGCATTGCTGCGCAGCGCGCCGCTCAGTGCATCGGCCTGATCCTGGCTCAGCGCGCCGGCACCGACCAGGGTCGGGAACAGCCCGGCGCCATCGATCAGTGCCAGCTGCTCATCCAAGGCCGGCGCCGCGCGATTGGGATTGAACCAGCTGAAGCGCTTGCGGTCGTGGGTCAGGCGCAGACCCGTCGTCAGATGGGTGTTCTTCTGCAACTCCCAGATCACATCGCCATAGACGGCCACCGCCTGGAAGCGGCCTTCGTTGTTCATCTGCTCGCCCCAGGGCTTGGCCAGCAGATCGATGCCGGGCAGGCCCAGCGCGCCGGCCAGCGTGTTGACGGTGGCAAAGGGCGCCATGCCCAGCAGATTGCCGGCCAGCGTGTCCAGCGCCGTCGTCGTGCTGTCGATGAAGGCGGTCTGGCGCGCCTTTTCGTCGTACAGGCTCAGGCCCAGCAGCCAGTCGCTGCGGCCGCTCTTGCCGGCCAGCCTGAACTCCTGCTGCAGCGTGGTATTGCCTTCCTGGTTGGTGGTGCTGAGGTAGGTGGCAGGGTTGTTGCTGCCGTCATTGTCCTGGCGGTTGCGCGAATTGAAGTGGCGCCAGGCGGTGGTCGACGTGAACTCGGCCCAGGGCAGTGAATGTTCGATGCGCAGCGTGGCGCCGTTGAAGTCACGGGCCTCGCGGTCTTGGGCCACATCGTTGAGCAGCGGCGCGCTGCGCGGGTCAAGGAACTGCGCCGGATCGGCCGGGAAGGCCGGCGCCACGCCCGGCGCGGTGGCGCGCACCAGGCCGATGGCCGGGCGGGCGCGCTGGTCCAGTTTTTCATGCTCGACGCTGAGCAGCGCCTTGGTGTCCTCGCTGGCGCGCCAGAGCAGCGCCGCGCGCAGGCCCCAGGCGCCTTCGCCGCCGGCCCGCTCGCCCGTGGCGGCGTCGCGCAGCCAGCCGCTGCTCTTCTGGCTGACCAGACTGGCGCGCAGCGCCAGGCTCTCGCTCAGCGGCTGGTTGATGAGCAGATCGGCATGCACGAGGCCCTGATTGCCGGCGCGCAGCAGGCCCTGGGCCTTGGATGAGAACTCGGGCTCATTGCTGACCACGGCGATCGCGCCACCGGCGCTATTGCGCCCGAACAGCGTGCCCTGCGGGCCCTTCAGCACCTCGACCCGCTTGACGTCATTGAAGTTCAGCAGCGCGCCGCCGGTCTTGCCGGTGTAGACGCCATCGACATACAGCCCCACCGGCGAATCGGTGCCGATGCCGAAGTCCGCCGTGCCGATGCCGCGCAGCTCGATGCGCGGCTGGGTGGCCTGGTTGGCGTCGATGGCAAGACCTGGCACCCGCGCGCCCAGATCGCCCAGATTGGCCGCGCCCTGCTGGCGCAGCTGCTCGGCGCCCATCACCTGGATGGCGATCGGCACCGATTGCAGCTGCTGCTGGCGGCCCTGGCCGGAGACGACGACGGCGTCGAGTTGCTGCGTGGGTGCCGCAGCCTCGCTGCCCTGGGTTTGCGCGTGCACCGTGCTGAGCTGGCTCAGCAGGGCCAGGCCGGCGGCGGCCAGCGCGGTGCGCTGCGGGCGGCGCTGTCGGCGGCGTGAGGGCAGGGTCAACTCGTTCATCGCTTGTCTCCGTAGGGGTCTGGTTTTAATATAGCGATGACTATATTCAGGCAAGACAAGGCCACACTCGGGACAATCCCGCATCCCTCAAGCGCCTGGGCGATGCGCGTTCAGGCTGGCGATGCACAAGCCCTAAACTTCGCCCATGTCCGACACCGCCACCATGCCCCGCAAGCCCAAGTCCTCGCCGCCCGCGCCGCCCGATCTGGCGCTGAAAAAGGCGCCCTCGCAATCGCGCGCGGTCGAGACCTATGAGCGCATTCTTGGTGCCTGCGGCGAGCTGCTTGGCGAGGTGGGCATCGAGCGGCTGTCGACCAATCTGGTCTGCCAGCGCGCCGGCATCTCGCCGCCGGCGCTCTACCAGTACTTCCCGAATAAATACGCCATCCTTCATGAGCTGGGCACGCGGCTGATGGCGGTGCAAAACGAGCTGCTGACGCCCTGGGCCGTGCCGAGCACCTTCGAGTTGGGTGAGCAGGACTTCGCGGCCAGCGTGGCCGAGCTGTTCCTGCGCACCCTGGAACTGACCGCGCACATGCCGGCCGGCATCTGGGTGACGCGGGCGCTGCGCGCCGTGCCCTCGCTGCAAGAGGTGCGCAACCGCTCGCATGATTTCGTCACCGACATGCTGCTTGTGCCCTTCATGACCGCCCACCCCCGGGCCGATCGCATGCAGGCCCGGCTGACGATACGCCTGGCCATCGACGCCCTCTATGCCGCCCAGGAACTGCTGTTCGACGACCCCAGCCTTGACCCGCAGGCGGTGGCCACGACGATGGCGCAGATGGTCAGCGCGCAGCTGATGCGGCTGCGCGGCTGATCGGTAACGCGAATGATGGGCGCACTGCATCGCTGCTCCCGCCGGCATGGCAGCTGTTCACCGCTGCTTGCTGTCCTCGCTGCGACGGCCTTGACACTCACGCCAGTGGGCGCGAACGCGGCGCCCCGCCCTGCAGCAGTGGCGCAGGCCAGCGCACCGATTCGCTTCGACTTCCACAACCACTTCCTGCTCAATCTGCACCACTGGCTGTTCGTGCTCAGCCGACGCGCCGATCTCAGCTTTGACCAGCATATGGCGCGCACGCCCTGGCTGGCGGCGCCCAATGAGACCGAGCTGCAGGCCTTGAGCGAGGCGGCGGCGTTCTACCGGGGCAATTACGCGGCGCTGGATTTCCCCTTCGATGAGGGGCTGGAACGCCTGCGCCATGCCTTGATCGCCGCGCCCGATGACCAGCAGGCGAGCCTTGGCCTGGCGCTGCCGCCGGCGTTGGCCGCTCAGCTGGATCGGGTGGCGCCGCTCTATGCGCGCGGCCTGTGGCCGGTGCACCGGCACAGCAATGCGCGCTGGATACGCGTGGCCGAAGCGCTCAATGCACGCCATGGCGCTTCCATCCAGGCGCGGCTGGAGCAGCTGTTCGGGCAGCGCTTTGCAATGCAGCGCTTCCGTGACGATGTGGTCTACGCCACCAGCGATATCCGCGGCGCCTACACGCCCGACGGTCCGCCGCAGTCCGTGCTGCCCAGTCATCGCGAGGAGTATCAGGGCCTGGCCGCGCTGGAGATGCTGTACCACGAGGCCAGCCACACCGGGCCGGTCGAGGCGCTGTTCACACAGGTCAACACGAAGCGACAGGCGCTGGGGCGCGGCGCCGATCGGCCTGCGCTTTGGCACGCGCTGCAGTTCTACACCGTTGGCGAGGTCGTCCGTCAGCGCTTGCGCGAACATGATGGCGTCGACTATCAGCCCTATGCGCTGAAGAACGGCGTCTATGGGCGCGGCTGGGCGAAGATGCTGGCACCGATGCAGCGGCACTGGCAGGCCTATATCGACGGGCAACTGAGCCTGGATCAGGCGCTTGACCGGCTGCTGGTCGAGCTACCGGATTGAGGCCGCGCCTCGCGACCGACCCGCCGCGCCGCTCACTCGATCAAGGCGGCAATCACCAGCGGTGTGCTGTGGGTGAGCAGCTGGGCGGTGTCGGGCTGGCCGTCCCAGCGCAGCTGAACGACCTGGTGCTCGCGTCCAGCCTCGCCCGGGTACAGCGGCCCGGGCGTGGCCGTTAGGTTGTGGATCGGGCCGCGGCTCTGGCCGTCCTGGCGCCAACTGACGCCGGGGCTCGCATCACGCCCGAACGCCAGACTCACGCCGACACAGCGCCGGCCGGATGGCTGCTGTGGATCGAGTCGCAGCTGCGCATTGAGCACCTGCTCGCAGGCCAGGCGCAGCTCGCCCAGCGGATAGACCCCATCAGCGCGCGCCACGATGGACAGCCGCACCTTGAAGCCGAAGGCCTGCGCACGCCGGTTCAGGCGCAGCGCTGCGTTGTCGTCATAGGCCGATTTGAGCAGCGGCACGCGGGTCTGCAGCGCGGCGTCGAGCTTGAGCTCTAGATCGGTATGGCTGCCTTGCAGACGCAGTTGCAGGCCTTCGGTCGGGGCGCCGGCGATCAAGGGTTGAACCTGCAGCTGCTGCTGTATCAGGTGCTTGGGCTGGCCCTGCTTGTCGAAGCGCACCAGCGTGCGATAGGCATCGCGATAGCTCCACCAGGCCTCGTCGTCGCCCGCCCATGCCGCGGCACTGCAGGCCAGGGCCAGCAGCAGGGGCAGGGTGCGGATCAGAGGCATGGTCATGGCTTTGCGTCGCAGTCAGAAGCGGTAGACCAGGGCGCTCGACACGGCGGCACTGCGCGCCCGCTCCACCAGCGGGCTGGAACGGGCCGGCCCTTGCAGGCTGGACAATTGCAAGGCAGTGCTGAGCAACCATTGCGGGCTGAGCGCCCAGTTCCAACGCAACTGCGTGCGCAGTTCGCTCAGGCCCTGGCCCGGCGTGTAGCTGGCCAGGCCGCTGCGCAGCGCTTCTGCGGATGTGATGCCAAAGCTGCTGCGGTTGTAGCCGGCATTGCTCCAGCTGCCCCCCGCGGACCAGGACAGGCTGTGATGCGGGGCCGGCGCCGGCAGCGCGTATTGCAGGTCAACGCTCCAGCGCAGCGCTGTGGCATCGCGTCCCTTGCCGGCCAGCAGGCTCTGGCTCAGCCGCCATTGCGCACCGATGCGCAGGTTCAGGAAGGCGCCCGCTTCCAGCTGGGTGCTGATCGGGTCCAGCTCTTGCAACAAGCTGCCGCGCGGGGGCGCCAGGTTGCTGACATCATTGCCGAGCGCGCCAATGGCGCCCGGGCTGTCGACAAACCAACCGCGCCCCTGCGCATTGCGTCCCGGCCTCAGGCTCAGCAGCGGCCCCCACTCCCAATGGCCCCAGCGCGCCGCGCCACGTCCGGCGTCGGTCGTGTCATCAGCCAGATCGCTGAGCCGCCAGCCTGCCTGTGTGCCGGAAATGAAGAAGCCGGACGCCCAGGCCGCCTGGACCACCGGCTCCAGCTGCCAGCGCTTCAGCCCCGAGCCCTCATAGCTTGGTCGGCTGGCCAGGCCGAGGCCGACAAAGGCGTCATGGCTGCCCTCCGGCATGGGCTCGAACAGCGGCGTTTGCGCGCCGGCCCAGGGGCCCAGGCTGATCAGAAAGAGGCAGGTGAGAAGCTTGTTCATGCTGGCTGTGTGTTCGGGTCGCGACGCGAAAGGCCGGCATACTGGCGCACTGGCGCCGCCTGAACACCAGCGCATTCTCCCTGTGTGCCGACGCATCGCCTGTTTTCGCTTTGTCGGCGAATTGTCATGGATTTGTCGACGGCCTTTTTTGGCGGCGGGCGCTTTCTACAATCGCCGCGCAGGAGGGTGAGCATGTGGCGTGTGATGCTGGTCGAAGACGACCAAAAGCTGGCCGAGCTGGTCAGGGACTACCTCGGCGCCTATGAGTTCGCTGTCGAGATCGTCGCTCGCGGCGACGAGGCGCTGGAGCGCTTCGCGGCCTCGCAGCCGGATCTGGTCATCCTGGATCTCAGTCTGCCGGGCCTGGACGGCCTGGTCGTCTGCCGGCAGATTCGCGAGCGCAGTGCGGTGCCGCTGCTGATCCTGACAGCGCGCGAGGATGCCTTCGACGAAGTCTCCGGCCTGGAGCAGGGCGCCGATGACTACATCAACAAGCCGGTGCAGCCGCGGGTGCTGCTGGCCCGCTTGCGCGCACTGGTGCGCCGGGCGGCGCCGGTGGCCGGAGCGCCGGCCCGGCGCGACATCGTCGTTGGTCGGCTGCGGGTGTCGCGTGAGAACCATGCCGTCTACTGGCGCGATGCCGAGGTCGAACTGAACCAGCCCGAGTTCAAGCTGATGCTGGCGCTGGCCGAGTCGGCCGGCCAGGTGATGAGCCGCAATGAACTGCTGCTGCGCATGCGCGGGCTCGAGTTCGACGGCCTGGACCGCTCGATCGACAACAGCGTCTCGCGGCTGCGCCGCAAGTTCGATGATGCGCATGCCGAACGGATCAAGACCGTCTGGGGCGAGGGCTATCTGCTCAGCCCGTCGGCCTGGGAATGAACCGCCTGCTCTGGCGTCTGCTGCCGCTGACGCTGGCCGCCCTCTTGCTGGCCAGCGCGCTGGTCTATCTGGTTTTCGCCCGTCTTTATGGTGACCCGCTGGAGGACATCGCCCGCAAGCAGGCCGCCGGCCAGATCTTTCTGCTCGAACAGTACATCGACCAGGCACCGGGCGACGAGTGGCTGGCGCGCTTGAACAAGGTCCGTGAAGTCTCGGCGCAGCGCTACGAGCTGCTGCCGCTCGCCCAGGTGCTGCCGACGCTGGACGAGCGCCGGCAAGAGGCGCTGCAGACCGGCGCGCTGGTGCTGGACATTGGCGCCAAGGCGCTGCTGCGGCGGGTTGACATCCGGGGCCTGCGCTACGTTGACAGCGAGGCCGAGGTGCTGCGCATCAGCGGGCTGCCTATCGATGTGGCCGATGTCTGGCGCCGCGAGGCCCTGCGCCTGCTGCTGGTGGCGCTGGTGCTGCTGCTGCCGCTGGTCTGGTGGTCGCGGGCCCATTGGCGCGGGCTGCTGGCGCTGTCGCAAACGGTGCAGGACTGGGCCGCCGGGCGCTTGCACGCGCGCGCTGTCAGGCCGGTCAGTGCCAGCCTGCAGCCCTTGGCCGAGGGCATGAACCAGATGGCCGCCCGGCTGCAAGGGCTGCTCGACGGCCGGCGTGATCTGCTGCACGCGGTGTCGCATGAATTGCGCACGCCGATTGCCCGGCTCGGCTTTGGCCTGGCGCTGTTGCGCGAGGCGCCCAGTGCCGAACAGCGCGACGCGCGGCTCGCCGCCATGGAGGGCGATCTCGACGAGTTGCAGGCCCTGGTGACCGAGCTGCTCGGCTACAGCCGACTGGAGCAGACGCCCTTGCAGTTGGCCGATGTCGATCTCCAGACGCTGTTGCAGCAGGCGGCGGCGACCTGGCCCGTGCCGCCGGCCGCCGCGGCGCTGGACCTGGCGATCGACGCGAGCCTGGGCAGCGCCCGTGCCGATGCGCGTCAGCTGGCCCGGCTGCTCGACAATCTGCTCAGCAATGCCCGCAAGTACGCCGTGCAGCAGGTGCGGCTCAGCGCTGCGCCGCTGCCTAGCGGCGGCTGGCGCCTCCGTGTCGAGGACGACGGGCCCGGCATTCCCGCAGCCGACGCGCAGCGGGTCTTCGAGCCCTTTGTCAGACTGCAGCGCGATGTCGATGCGTCGCTGGCCGGCCACGGCCTGGGCCTGGCCATCGTCGCCCGCATCGTCGCTGCACACGGCGGACAGCTGCGGCTCGAGGCCAGCCGCCTGGGCGGCGCCTGCTTTGTGGCCGAGTGGCCTGCCGAGCCGCCGCTGGTCGTTCACTGATCAGCGTTTACTGCTCGACCACCTGCAGCGGCAAGTCGGAGCGCGCGGTGGCCAGCAGCCAGACCGGATTCCACATCACCGCCGGGCAGGCCGTATCGGCGGGCGCTGCGGCGATGCGAATGCTGGCCTGCAGCACCTGGCCCTGCGGCTTCAGGCCCAGAAGCTCGGCGCTGCCACACTGCTTCAGGGCCGGCCAGACGATGGCCACCACCATGTGCTTGCTGAAGTCGACCTCGTCGTCCGTCTGCGCCTCAACGCCGTGCGACTTCTTCCAGCTGCTCCAGGCCGCCGCATCCTTGATCACGCTGCGCTCTGGCTGCAAGCCCAGGTACTGCAAGGGCATCGCGTAGCGGTCCAGGCTTTGATAGTCGCCGACCTTGACGTCCACCGTCAGCGTCTTCTCAGGGAAGTCGTCGCGGCGCACCTGCACATGGTAGGTGCCAGGCTTGCTGGGTGCCTGGTACAGGCCATCGATGCTGATGCTGCCGCCATCGGCCTCCAGCAGCTTCCAGCTGGTCGGCTGACGGACGTAGCTGGTGCCCGGCGGGTAGTTGATATAGGCGCTGAAGCGGTGGCTCTGGCCGGGCATCAGCGTGATGGCGCGTTCACTGAGCTCCAGCACCGGCACGAAGTCGATCACGTTGACGGTCATCGTGGCGCTGACGTTGGCGTAGTCATCGCGGCTGGCCTTGAGGTGGTAGACACCCTTCTTGTCCGGCGCCGTGTAGCGGCTGCCCAGGCCATCGTCGGCGAGCTTGCCGGCGCCTGTTTCGACCACGCTCCAGGTCAGCGGTGGGCGCAAATAGCGCACATTGGGCGGATAGTTCAGCGAGGCGACCAGCGCCACGGTGCCACCGACCGGCACGGTGACGCTGTCTGCCCCCAGGTGCAACTCGGGCTTGAACGGCGCCGGGTCGGGCAGGGGGCCGGTACTGGCCAGCAGCTTGCTCAGTTCGGCAAAGCGATCGGCGGCGACGCGCTGGCCCAGCTTGTCGAGCACCGTGTCGTGCGGGTCGCCGGGCAGCACCTTCAGCGGGCTGCTGATGAAGCTGGCAATGCCGCTGGTGTCTACGGTGCCGTTGAGCAGACTGCTCACCTCGGCCTGCGCCTTGCTGATCGTGCTGGCCGAAAGCGTTGCCGCAAGCTTGTCTGAATAGCTGTCAAAAGCGCTGGCGGCGGCCAAACGGGCACTGCGCGTCAGCAGCAGCTCGGTCAGCGGCGTGACGTGGGCGACGGTCGGGCTGACCGTGTCCTGCGCCACCGAGTGCAGCACCCGGCCACGGCCGTCGTTGACGCGCAGCACGCAAGGCAGGCTGGCACCGTCCAGGCGCAGCTGGTAGCTGCCATCGGCTGCGCTGCTGGTCTGGCCGCTGGCACCCAGGCACTTGACCTGTACCGTCGCATTGCCGATGGCCGTGCCGGTGGCGGCCGTGCCGCTCAGGGCCAGTTGCGGCCGGCTCGGCACGGCGGAATTGTTACCCCCCCCGCAGGCTGCAAGCAGGGCCGCGCAGGCCAGCAGCGCGGCGCCGCCACGGCCGGTTCGAATTCGATGTGATTGCATTGAAGTCTCCGTCGATGAATACCGGTATGAGCCCGAGAGGGCCCTCCTCCTCCCCCGCAGGCGTCGTCATTGCGGGCCTGTGGATTGCTCGGCATCCTAGGAATTCGGCCGCGCCAAGGCATCCGCCGGATGTCGCGGATTTGTCTTCCATTTGTCTTCCCTTGGGCCGGCCGACGCTGCCGCGGCTTTGGCACAATGCGCGCCGACGAATGCAGACCCTTGCAGAGCATGCGCGAGCCTCATCAACTTCCCGCAGGCATTGACCTCGATTGCACCCGCTGCGGTGCCTGCTGTGCACAGTACCGTGTGTCCTTCTACTGGGCCGAGGCCGCCGCGCGCGGCCTGGACGAGGCCTTGACCGAATCGCTGAACCCCTGGCTCAGCTGCATGAAGGGCACCAGCAGCAAGCAGCCGCGCTGCGTGGCCTTGGCCGGAACAATTGGTGAACAGGTGGCCTGTACGGTGTACGAGCAGCGACCCGAGGTCTGCCGCGAACTGCAGGCCGGGCAGCCACAGTGCCTGAAGGCGCGGGCGGCCTTTGGACTGGCTTGAACCGAGCGAGCGCCCGGGTGTCGCGTCATGGCGCGGTGGCCATGGTGTGAATGCCGACTGTTCTGAGCAGGGTTTGCGTCTATATTGCGCGCATCTGATCAGGGCGGGGAGGCCATGGCGACAATCTCGACGGGTAGGCGCGCGCTCATCACCGTGGCGCTGGGGGCGGCGTTCGCTGGCGCCTTGTATGTCGCATTGCGCGGTGAGCACCAGGAGAAGCAGCAGCGGCTCGAGCTGGCCGAGCAGTCCGGCAGTGTGGCGCTCAAGGGCCTGATCTCACTGGACGTTGAAGGCTATTTCAAGGACCCCCGGGTGCAGCAGCGCCTGGCGGCCAAGCATCTGCCGGTTGCCGTCAGTCGCGTTGGCAGCCGTGAGATGGGTGACAAGCTGGCCGCGGCGGGCAAGGAAGGCGCCCCGGACTTCTTGTTTCCCTCGGGCGTGGTGGCCGCCAACCAGGTGGTCGATGCAGCGCGCAAGCTGAACATCGCCGCGGCGCAGGTGGCACCGTTTCATACACCCATGGTGATCGCGTCCTGGGAGCCGATTGCGCGCATCCTGGTGGCCAACGGGCTCGCACGGCCGCTGTCGCCGCGGGTCTATGGCGTGGACATGGCCAGGCTCACGCAGCTGATGCTGGCCAAGAAGAAATGGAAGGAACTCAAGGACGCTGGCGCCTATGAGGTGACCCGCAGCGTGCTGGTTTCGACCACCGACCTGCGCCGCAGCAATTCGGGCGCCATGTACCTGGCCCTGACCAGCCACTCGCTCCTTGGTGACGTGGTCACCGATAGGCCGACCGCGCAGGCCACAGCGTTGAAGCTGGCCGAACTGTTCAAGCGCCAGGGCTATCAGGAGAACTACGTCAACGGCAATTTTGACGATTACGTCGCGATCGGCATGGGCAAGACGCCGCTGGCCTTCATCTACGAGAACCAGCTGGTCAGTTTTGCGATGACCAAGAAGGGCGTCAGTGCCGATATGGTGCTGCTCTATCCACAGCCGACCATCGTCAACAAGGTCGTTTTTGTGTCGACGAATGAGCGTGCCAAGGCGCTCGGCGAACTGCTTGCCCACGACGAAGAACTGCAGGGCATTGCCGTGGAATACGGCTTCCGGATTGCCGACAGCCAGCGCTTCGTCAACGCCTTGCAGCCTACCGGCCTGGCGGTTGAGCCGCGGCTGAGCCAGGTGATCGATCCACCGTCGTTCGAAATCATGGCCGAGATGATCGACGTGGTGGCCAAGGAGATGGCGCAATGAACGTGAAATCCGGCCTCTTGCTGGCGCTGGCCAGCCTGGTGCTGCTGAGCTACTGTGGCCGCAAGGACAAGCCCGCCCCGGAACGGCCAGCGGCAGCGGTCGACGCGACCGCGTTCACGGTGCTGGCGACCAGTGATCTGAAAGATGTTGAGCCCTTGCAGGAGATGGTGCGCAAGGCCACTGGCGTGAATTTGAAGCTCAGGTTCGGCGGCACGATGGAGAGCACCGAGGCCGTGCTCAGCGGCGCGGCTCAGGCGGATGCAGCCTGGTTTGCCAACGCCAAATACCTGCTCTCCAACCCGCAGGGTCAGGCGCGCGTCAAGCTGCAGGAGAAGATCATGTTGTCGCCAATCGCGGTTGGCGTCAGCGAATCCGACGCGCGCAAGAACGGCTGGGATCGGCCTGATCTGAAGCTGACCTGGAAGGACATCGCCGCCGCCGCCAAGTCAGGCCAGCTGCATTACGCGCTCTCCAATCCTGCCAGTTCCAACCAGGGTTTCATGGCCTTGATGGGGGTGGTGGCGGCCGCCAGCCAGAAGGCCGAGGCACTCGGTGCCGCCGATGTCGATCGCGCGGCGATTGCCGATTTCCTCAAAGGCTACAAGCTGCCCGGCGACAATTCCAGCTACCTCTCCGAGCAGTTCATCGCCCGACAGGGCCCGCAGTTGAATGCCTTCATCAACTACGAGAGCTGGCTGTTGAGTCTGAACGCCTCGGGCAAGCTGCGCGAGCGGCTGACGCTGATCTATCCCTACGAGGGGGTGAGTACGGCGGATTACCCATTCATGCTGTTGAATGAGGCGAGGCGGTCTGACTACCTCAAGGTGGCCGACTACCTGAAGAGCGAGGAGGCGCAGCTCTGGCTGGCGCGTCAGACGCTGCGTCGCCCGATCAAGGCCGAACTGGCGTCCAAGCTGCTGGATGTGCTGCCGCGCCAAGGCCTGCAGGTGGAGCTGCCGTTCTCGCCGGATCGCGCCTTGGCCGATGGCCTGATCGCGGCCTACCTGAACGAATTCCGCACCCCGATTGCATCGACCTTTGTGCTCGACACCAGCGGCAGCATGATGGCCGGCGGGCGCCGGCAACAGCTGTTGGATGCCTTGCATTACATCGCTGGCGCCGATCCGTCGTTGACAGGGCGCATCGCACGCCTGACCGACCGCGAACGGCTCTGGCTGCAACCTTTCGCTGAGCACCCCTATGGCCGTGTCGCTTTTGAGCTGCCAGCCGGCGGCGGTCGCGGTGCGCAACGGGGGGTGCAGGAGCGTGCGGACAGCGATGCCAAGCAAGCGGTGCTGGCCGAGGTGCGGCAGACTGCCGATGCACTGGTGATGAAGGGCGGCACGGCCCTGTACGACGCAGTTTTCGAGTCTCTGGAGCACATGCTCGCCGAGCGAAACAAGCACCCGGGCTACCAGTACTCGGTGGTGGCCTTCACCGATGGCGAAAACAACAGCGGTCGCAACCTGGCTCGCTTCAAGCGCGACTACGAGGCCCTGCCCGAGGATGTGCGCGCCATTCCGGTCTTCATGGTCCTGTTTGGTGAAGCCAACGAGGCCGATTTGAGGGAGTTGGTGAAGATCACCGGGGGTCGTGTGTTTGATGCCCGCCGCACGCCGCTGTACGGCGTGTTCAAGGACATCCGTGCCTACCAGTGATGTTGGGTGCGCACTGATGTTTAGGAAGTTGTTCCGCCTGATCGCTTCGCCCGCCAACTGGTGCGGCCTGGCCTTGTCGGCCTTGGTGCTGGTGCTCAAGGCCATGGGACTGGTGGGTGCCATGGGCTTGGGTGTTGCGGTGCTGGGCTATGTGGTCGGCCTGCTCATCGGCGGACTCTGGTTCGGTTTTCCAAGCACCCGTGAGCCGGCCTGGGAGGCCTTGGTCTTCACCGACGAGGGCGACGCCCGCGAGGCGATGGAGCGCGCGCTCCAGGGCGTGCGCCAACTCACCGAGTACAACCCGGAGCGGCGCATTCCGGCCAGCCTGCAGGCCCGCGTGCTGGACTTGTGCAGTGCGCTGGAGGGGCTGCTGCATCAGTGGGAGCGCAGCAAGGGCACGCTGTCGCTGCAGGACTCCTTCCATGCCCGCCATATCGCGATTCGCTACCTGCCCGAGGCGCTGAATACCTTTCTGTCCATCCCGGCCGCGTACGCGGCCACCAAGCTGCTGGCCAATGGCAAGACGGCGCAGGACACCTTCAAGGACAGCATCGCGGAGCTCGAAGCCAAGGTGCGCGAGCTCGGCGATGACCTCGCCGCGCAGGATGCTCATGCCTTTTTGGTCCATTCCAGGTTTCTGAGCCAGAAATTCGGCGCTTCGGGACTGGAATCTCCCGCCCTCAATCTCCCTGCATCGGAACCACCACCATGAACACTCAAACCGACGCCGCCAAGCCCTTCACGCTGGAGCCGCCCGAGGTGATCCAGGCCGTGCCGGCAGAAGCCGCCCGCGAAGCCGTGCCGCTGAAGCCGGAGTTGCAGCAGCAGGTCGATGAGCAGGTGTTGCGCTTCATTGATGCACTGGCCAAAGAGGACCTGCACAGCGAATCCTTCAAGCAGCGGCTGGACAGCGCGTTTGCGCTCGGCAAGGAGGAGATCTCCAATGCCTCCTCGCTGATGCAGGGCAGGTTCATGCAGCGCAACTTTGCGGGCATCGAGGACACGCCGGCGTTCAAGGCCATCGCCGAGATTCGTGCCCAACTCGACGAGCTCAATCCCGGCGCCGATGGCGACCTGCTGCAGCCGCGCAAGCTGCTCGGCCTGATCCCCTTTGGCAACAAGCTCGAAGCCTACTTCCGCAAGTACCAGAGTGCGTCGGAGCAGCTCAAGACCTCGATGGGCCAGCTCTATGCGGCACGCGACGATATGCAAAAGGATGTTGTCGATATCGAGGCCACCCGCGCCAAGCTTTGGGATGCGATGCAAAAGCTCGCCGCCGCCGCCCGCTTTGCCAGCACGCTGGACAAGCAGCTGGACGCCAAGGTGCAGAGCCTGGACGGCAGCGATCCGCAGCGTGCCCAGGCGCTGCGCCAGGAAGTGCTCTTCTATGCCCGCCAGAACCTGATTGACATCCAGACGCAGCAGGCGGTCTGTGTCAACGGCTACCTGGCCCTGGATGTGCTGAAGAAGACAGGGCGCGAAATGATCAATGGCTGTACTCGCGTCGCCACCACCGGCATGAGCGCGCTGGCCGTCGCGCAGACAGTGGCCCGAGCCACCGGCAATCAGATCCAGGTGATGGAGATGCTGCAAGGGGTGAACACCACGATTGGCAACCTGATCAGCGAGACCGGGCGAGCGCTGAACCAGCATGTTGAGCACACCACGCAATTCGCGCAGAACCCGATGCTTGGGATCGAGAAGATCAAGGAGATGTTCAACCAGACCTTCCAGGCCATGGACGCGATGGACAGTTTCCGCGCCAAGGCCATCGATGTGATGGGGCAGAACAACGAGATCATCCGCGGCGAGCTGGCTCGCGCTGAAGGTTATGTGGACCGTGTCAGGCAGCAGCAGGCCCGTGAGGCGGCGGGTGGCGCCGGCGGCGCCAAGCTGGGCGGGCCGGTCAGCGGCGTATGAAGTCGGCAGAGCGGAAAAACGGGACCTGGGGCCTGCGATGAAGGTGGCAGTTTCGAGACCAGTGGGGCCGTCGATCGGCCTGGTCGCAGCGCTGTTGGTATTGGCCGTCGGTCGCGGCGAGGCAAGGGCAGAGGCAGGCGCATCGACCTTGCCGCCGAGCACGCCCTATGTGATTGCCCAGACCTATGCGCTGCAGTCGCAGGTATTGAACGAGAAGCGGGAACTCAACATCATGCTGCCGGAGGGCTATGCCGAGCAGCCCGATCAGCGCTATCCGGTCGTCTACCTGCTCGACGGCGGGCAGCAAGAGGATTTCACCCACATGGCCGGCGCGGTGCAGTACGCCAGCTTTTCCTGGGTGCAGCGTCTGCCGCCGGTCATTCTGGTCGGCATTTCCAACACCGACCGCAAGCGCGACATGACCTTCAAGGCGTCGCCGCAGTTTGTATGGCCGAAATGGCTGCACGGCTACACCGAGGCCTACAAGCACGCCGGCGGCTCGGCCAACTTCATCCGCTACATCGAGACCGAGGTACAGCCCTTTGTGGAGCGGCATTTCCGCACCAGCGGCGATCGGCTGCTGGTCGGGCAGTCGCTGGCGGCGCTGTTGGCCACCGAGATCCTGCTCAAGAAGCCGGCGCTGTTCAACCACTACGTGATCATGAGCCCCAGCCTGTGGTGGGACAACGGTTCGCTGCTCAAGCAGGCGCCACAGCATCTGCGCCTGCTGCCCGCCTCGCCGCTGAAGGTCTACCTGGCGGTCGGCAAGGAGGGGCCGGAGATGGTCAAGGATGCGCGTGCGCTGGCGGCGCAGCTGCGCCAGCACAAGACGCCGCAGATGCAGTTTGTCTTCGAGTACCTGCCCAAGGAAGATCACGGCAGCATCCTGCACCCGGCGGCGCTGAACGCCTTCGGCCACTTCTTCCCGCGCCCGGCAGCGCAGTAGTGCCGCCGCCGTGATCAGCGCACGCTGGGCTGAGCCTCGAACGCGCGCAGCGTCACGGCCTGATGGGTGTCGGTGGCGCCGAAGGGCTTGGGCATCAGCGCCGGGCCGCGGGGCGGATGGCTGCCCGCGGGCAGCCCCCATTGGCGATCGCGCAGGCGCAGTGTGAAGGGCCGGCCGGCGGGCAGCGTCAGCGTCATCGCCACGCCGTCTGCAGGCACGGCGAACAGGCTGATGCCCCAGTTGTCGCTGGGCTGCAGGCTGTAGACCCGGCCCTGCAGCCGCGAGGCCAGCACACTGGCCCCCTCGACGTTGAGCACCAGGCTCGGTGCGCCCCGGGGCGAGCGCAGACGCAGCTCGAGCTGGCGCTGCTGGCCGTCGACGCGATCGCCGAGCAGCTCGATCACGGGCATGGCCATGCCGGCTTGCACCGGGCCGGGTGCCGCCCAGAGTGGCTTCGCGCCAGGGCCCAGCAGCTCGGGCACGGCGCGCTGGGCGCCGGTCTTGAACAGCGGCTGGCTCCAGGCCGGTAGGGGCTCGTCATCGGACAGCCACAGTGCCGGCCCGTCGCTGCCCAGCTGGGCCAGGAACAAGGTGCTCGGCTGCGGCCGCTCGGCGGTGAAGCCGGACTGCGCCGTGGCCCAGCCCAGCGCTCCCACAGCGACGGCCAGCAAGCTCCAGCGCAGTGTGCGGCTCGCCAGCCAGGGCCCCAGCCAAGCCGCCTGCAGCGCCAGCCAGAGCGACAGCAGGATCACCATCAGATGGCCATCGCGTACCGTCAGCCCGATCAGCAGCGAGCGCAGCAGCGGTGCCAGCAGCATCAGCCCGGGCAGCGCCGCCAGGCCGCAGGCCAGCGCCCGCCAAGCCGCCGGGGCGTTCAGCGCCACGGCCAGCGGCAGCAGCGGCAGCAAGAACAGAAAGCTGGCGCCGGGCAGGGCCAGCGTGCAGGCAAGCAACAGCGCGGCCCACAGCAGCGCCGCCCCCAGCGTCTGTTCCAGCGGCGGCAGCCAGCGCGTCAATGCGCGCTGCAGCTGCGCAAGGCCGAGCACCGTCAGCACCGCCCAGGCCAGTGCGTAGGGCATGTCGTTGTAGGTCGCGCCGGAGGGTATCGCGCGGTAGTGCGGATGCAGCGTCAGCACCAGCTGCCAGGCACCATAGGCCAGCACGCCGGCGATTGCAGTGCTCAGCACCGACGTCGCCAGACCGCCGAGCAGGCGCCCGAAGCGCCACTCGCGGCGGCTGCGCCAGGCAGCGCCCAGCAGCGCCAAGCCGCAGACGGTGCTGAGCAGCTGCATCGTCGCTTGCCCGTAGTGCAGCAGGGGCAGGCCGGGGAAGTCGAAATAGACGCGATCCGGCGCTCGCAGCGAGTCCAGCGTTTGCTGGCCGAAATGGCGCAGCAGCGCCAGCAGGATGTCGCCCTGCTGCTGCAGTGTGCCCAGGTCCATCGCCTCTGGCGTATCGACGGCGGCGTGGTAGGCCGTATGCCCTTCGATGGCGGCGAAGTTCATGCCGGCCCAGCCGGCCCGTTTGAAGCTGCTCAGGTCGGTGTCGTTGGGCAGGCGTTTGTAAATCTCGAACATCAACGAGGTCGCCAGCGCCTGCGGCACGGCTCGCGCCAACCCCTCGATCAGCAAGCCGTTGTCGCCGCTGGTCTCGAACATGCTGATCGGCCCGCGATTGCCGCGGTACTCGAAGTTCAGCGCCAGCCCGATGTCATGACGCCAGCGATGTTCGGCGGCAAAGGCTTCGGCGCCCAGCAGGCCTTGCTCCTCGCCATCGCTGAAGAGCACGATCAGATCGCGCTGCAGCGGCGGGCCCTCGCGCAGCGCTCGCAGCGCTTCCAGCACTGCCGCCACCGAGGCCCCATCGTCACCGGCGCCTGGGCCGGTGTGCACCGAGTCGTAATGGGCGCTGATCAATAGCGCCTTGCCACTGCCTTGCGTGCCCGGCACTCGCACCAGCACATTGCGGACCAGGCCGGCCGCGCCACGCAGCCGGTTGCCCAGCGGCAGCACGCCCCAGCTTTCCTGCAGTTCGGGCTGCAGGCCCAGGGCGCGCAACTGCCCGAGCAGGTACTCGTGCACCTGAGCATGTTCGGCCGAGCCGATCGGATGAGGGGCGCGGGCCAGCGTGCGCAGCGGCTGCAGTGCACGCTGGGCCGAGAACTGGCCTGGCGCGGCATCGAGCGGGCGTGGCGTCGGTGCACCGACATGCCAGCTGGCCAGCAGCAGGGCCACGGCCAGCAGCGGCGTCAGCAGGCGACGCAGCAGTGCATCGGACGGTGCAAGAGTGGGGTGTGGGGCATGCATGGGACCGGACTGTAGTGCCGCGCTGCCGGCGCCGCCAAGGCCTGTGTCCGACAGGCGGCAGTGTGGGTTGGGCGCCGACTGTGCTGCAACACAGCGCCGGGGAAGACGCGCTGCGCCAGCCGGCTGTGGCTAGGCCGTGGGCGCCATGCGGCCTAGGCTGGCGCCTTCGTCTGTACAGCGGCAGGAGTCGTCCGATGACCATGAAATTCCGTGAACAAGGCCCGGCACTGCTGAACGGCCTGATTGCCGTGCTGATTTCCTACGCCGGCCCGCTGGTGATCGTGCTGCAGGCCGCACAGGCAGCGCAATTCAGCGCCGCGCAGACGGCCTCCTGGATCTGGGCCATCAGCCTGGGCAGCGGGCTGTCGGGCCTGTGGCTGAGCTGGCGGCTGCGCATGCCCATCATCACCGCCTGGTCAACGCCAGGGGCCGCCTTGCTGCTGGCCAGCCTGCCGGGCCTGCCCTTTGCCGAGGCGGTGGGCGGCTTCGTCATGGCCAATGCCTTGATCCTGTTGCTGGCCCTGACCGGCCTGTTCGACCGCCTGATGGCCTGGCTGCCCAAGCCGCTGGCGGCGGCGATGCTGGCCGGCATCCTGCTGCGTTTCGGGCTCAAGCTGTTCACCGTGCTGCAGGACGAGCCGAGCCTGGTGCTCGCGATGCTGCTGGCCTATCTCTTGGCACGGCGGCTGCAGCCGCGCTATGCGATTGCCTGGGTGCTGGCCACCGGGCTGGCGCTGTGCGCCGGGCGCGGCCAGCTGGCACTGGGCGGGCTCAGCCTGCAACTGGCCGAACCGCTGTGGACGACGCCGCGCTTCACCCTGCATGCCTTCAGCAATCTGGCGTTGCCCTTGGCGCTGGTGACGCTGTCCGGCCAGCATGTGCCGGGCCTGGCGGTGCTGAAGAACGAGGGCTATGCGCCGCCGGCGCGCAGCATCGTGGGCGGCACCGCGCTGGTCTCGCTGCTGCTGGCGCCGTTTGGCGCCCATGCGATCAATCCGGCCGCCATCACCGCGGCCATCTGCACCGGGCCGCAAAGCCATCCGGACCCGCGCCAGCGCTGGGTCGCCGGTCTCAGCTGCGGCGCCTGCTATCTGTTGATCGGCTGCTTCGGCGCCACGCTGGCCGCGCTGTTCGCCGCCTTGCCGGCCGCCTTGATGGCGGCGTTGGCCGGACTGGCGCTGCTGGCCGCGATTGCCGGCGGGCTTAGCGGCGCGATGGCCGAGGAGCCGCAGCGCGAGGCGGCCTTGGTGACACTGTTGGCCACCGCCTCAGGGCTCAGCCTGGGTGGGCTGTCGGCCGCGTTCTGGGGGCTGGTGCTGGGCCTGGCCACGCACCTGATCCTGCGTGCGAAGCGGCTGCCGGCGCTGCCGGCATGGCGGGCTCAGAGCAAGTCGGCGCTCTGACAGACCTGCGCATACTCGCCCTGCAGATTGGCCAGCGCCACGCGGTGCAGATCCTCGGCGCTGCGCGGTTGGCCATCCAGATCGGGCCGGTCGAAGGTGTAGCAGGCGTCGGCGGCGACGCGGCAGTCAAAACCCAGGCAGCCGGCGCTGCGCACCGTCGCCTCGACCGACATATTCGTGCTCACGCCGACGAACACCAGCTGCCGGATGCTGCGCTGGTGCAGCCAGTGCTCCAGCCCGCTGTGGGCGAAGGCGTCGGTGACATGCTTGTCGACCACATGCTCGCCCGCCAGCGGCGCCAGTGCGTCCTGGAATTCGGCACCGCGCTGGCCGGGCCAGAAGGGCGAGCCGGGCGAGCGCGACAGATGGCGGACATGGACGACCGGCCTCCCGGCAGCCCGCCAGGCCTGCAGCAGCGCGGCGATGCGGTCTTCCGCCTGCCGATTGTTGCGCGCGCCGGCCTTGGGCTCGGCCATGCCTTTTTGCATGTCGATCAGGATCAGGGCGCACCGGGAATCTTGGGTGGGGAACTGTGTCATTGCATATAGCCGCTGAGCAGTGCGCGTTCCCAGTCGGGACGTCCGCGCAGCCGGGCCAGCTCGGCCATCTGGTGGTGGGGGTAGGGCACGTGGATCAGTTCGGCCTGCCAGCCGCCGGCCAGGCGCTCGACGACGGCATAGCGCGCATCAGGCGAGCCGGACTCGACCGCATGGGGATAGGGGTAGTCGTCCGCGTAGGCAGGCTGGCCGACGCTGCCGGGATTGACGATCAGGCCACCGCCGGCGCGGCGCACACTGCGCGGCACATGGCTGTGGCCGCACAGCAGCAGCTCAAACTGCGCATCGCCCAGCCGCTGCTCGATCTCGGCCGCGCTGGCCGGGCGCTCGGCCGTCTGCAGCAGCATCAACACATCATTGCCGGGCGCACCGTGGCAGAGCAGCAGCTCGTCGTTGAAACGCTGGGTGTGCTGCAGGCCGGCCATCCAGGTCAGCTCGGCAGGGCCCAGCTGCTGATGTGCATAGCGGTCCGAGGCGCCCGCGTTCGGGCTCAGCTGCAGCACTTGCCGCTCATGATTGCCGGCCAGCTGGGTCCAGTCCTGGGCCATCAAGAACTGCGCGGTTTCGCGCGGCAGCAGCGGGCCGGACAGGCTGTCGCCCAGATTCACCACCGCGTCGACACCGCGGCGTTTGAAGTCGGCGACCACGGCTTCCAGCGCCGCCAGATTGCCGTGGATGTCGGAGAGTACTGCGATGCGCATGAAAGCCCTGGGGTTCTGGGCCAACCATTGTGCACCTGCTGCCGGGGCCGGGTTTCGTGGCCGGGCGACTGGCGTTCAGCGCCGCGAACCGGGCGCCAGCGGCAGCAAGGCCGCCAGCTGGCTCAGTGCCTGATCGACCTCCTCATCAAACGGCCGGCCGATGTTCAGGCGCAGGCAGTGGGCGTGGCGGCCTTGGGCTGAGAACACGGTGCCTGGGCTGAAGCTCAGGCCCAGCGGCAGCGCCTGCTTGAGCAGCGCAATGCTGTCGACACCGCGCGCCAGGCGCAGCCACAAGAGCATGCCGCCGGGCGGCTGCTGCACATCGACGCGGGCGCCGAAGTGGCGGCGGAGCGCCTGCACATAGCGGGCCGATTGCGCGGCCAGGGTCTTGCGCAGCCGGGCCAGCTGGGCCTCGTACTGGCCATCGCGCAGCCAGTCGGCCAGCAGGCGCTGCATCAGGGCGCCGCCGCCCAGGCTGGCGCTGAGCTTGAGGCCGGCCAGCGCCTTGGCATGGCGCTCGCTCAGGCACCAGCCGATCTGGCAGCTGGGCCCCAGCGTCTTCGATACCGAGGCGCAGAGCAGCACCCGGTCGTCGCGATCCCAGGCCTTCAGCGGCCGGGGGCGGGTCTTGCCAAAGTGCAGATCGCCAAAGATATCGTCTTCGATGATGGGCAGCTCGTGGGCCTCGGCCACGCGCAGCAGCCGGCGCTTGGCCTCGTCGGGCATCAGCGCGCCGAGCGGGTTCTGGAAATTCGGCGTCAGCACCAGGCAGCGGATCTCGGGCCAGTCCTGCAGCGCCTGCTCCACCGCCTCGGGGCTCAGCCCACTCTCGGCGCTGCAGGGCAGCTCGATCGGCTGCAGCTGCAGGCTGGCCAGCGTCTGATGCAGGCCGAAGTAGACCGGGCTTTCGATCAGCACCTTGTCGCCCGGCTGGGTGAGCGCGCGCAGCGCCAGGCTCAGCGCCTCGGTGGCGCCCTGGGTGATCAGGAGGCTGTCGGCCCGCGCTGCCACGTCCTGCTGGCGCAGCCGCTCGGCCAGCGCTTCGCGCAGCACCGGCAGGCCGGCCAGCGGCGCCCCCTCGGCCAGCAGCGCGGGTTCACGGCGCAGCAGCCGGGCGATGGAGCGCGCCATCGCCTCGGCCGGCAGCAGCGCGGCACTGGGGCCGGCCATCTGCAGCGCCACCGGCAGCGGCTGCTCGGCCAGCTGCATCAGGCCCAGCATCCGTTCGCGCAGATGGCGCAGCTCATTGACCTCGGGCAGCACCGCTGATTCGGCCGCACGGCCGCTCGCTGCCGCGCGCGCCGGCTCGGCCACGAAGATGCCCGATTGCGGTCGCACCTGTACCAGGCCCTGGTCCTGCAGCAGCTCCAGCGCCCGCTTGGCCGTGGCCATGCTCAGCCTTTCGGCGGTACACAGCTCGCGCAGCGAGGGCAGGCGCTCGCCGGGCGCCCATTCGCCGGCCTGGATGCGCTGGCTCAGCGTCTGAGCTAGTTCCTGGTAGCGCGGTAGGCTCATTCGGCGGCTGTCGTTCCTGCCTGCTCAGCCTGCTGCAAGGCCTTCAGGCAGGCGATGCACAGGCAGCGCTCGTACTGCGCGGCCAACTGCTGGCGCAGCGCCTCGCTGAGCTTCAGGTCGAAGCAGTCGCAGCGGGCGTCCTGAGCGCCGCAGTGGAAGGCCTGGCCGCAGCGCGGGCAGCGGTCGTCGAGCAGCGTGGCCGTGCTCATGCGAACAGGCCCCGGTGCTGATCGCGCAGCAGGTTCTTCTGCACCTTGCCCATCGCATTGCGCGGCAGTTCCTTGACGACAAACACCTGCTTGGGCACCTTGAAGTTGGCGATCTTGCTTTTCAGCGCGGCGATCAGCGCGGCCGGCTCGGGTGCGGCGCCGGGGCGGGCCACCAGCACGGCAATCACCGCCTCGCCGAAGTCCGGATGCGGCACGCCGACCACGGCCGATTCGGCCACGCCGGGCATCTCGTTCAACCAGCCCTCGATCTCGGCCGGGTAGACGTTGTAGCCGCCGGAGATGATCAGGTCCTTGCTGCGGCCGACGATGTGAAAGTAGCCGCGCGCATCCTGCTTGCCGACGTCGCCGGTCTTGAACCAGCCGTCGGCGGTGAATTCCTCGCGGGTCTTCTCCGGCATGCGCCAGTAGCCGGCAAAGACGTTGGGACCGCGCACCTCGATATGGCCGATCTCGTCGGCCGCGCACAGCTCACCGGCGTCGTTGTGCACGCGCACGCCCACGCCCGGCAGCGCAAAGCCCACGGTGCCGCCGACGCGTTCCATGTCCTCATAGGGGTTGGAGGTCAGCATCAGCGTTTCGCTCATGCCATAGCGCTCCAGGATGGTGTGGCCGCTGCGCTGCTGCCAGTCGCGGAAGGTCTCGATCAACAGCGGCGCCGAGCCGCTGATGAAGAGCCGCATAGGGGCGCAGGCCTCGCGCGTCAGCGCCGCCTCGGCCAGCATGCGCACGTACAGCGTGGGCACGCCCATGAAGACGCTGGCCTCGGCGAAACGGGCAATCACCGCGCGCGGCTCGAAGCGCGAGAACCAGATCATCTTGCTGCCATTGAGCAGCGCGCCATGCGAGGCGATGAAGAGGCCATGCACATGGAAGATGGGCAGCGCGTGGATCAGCACATCGCCGGGCTGCCAGCCCCAATAGTCCTTCAGCGTGCGGGCATTCGAGAGCAGATTGCCATGGCTGAGCATGGCGCCCTTGCTGCGCCCGGTGGTGCCGCTGGTGTAGAGGATGGCAGCGAGATCGTCGCTGCGCTTCGCGGCGATCTCGTGCTGGTCGCTCATGAAGCTGGCGCGGTCGAGTAGGCTGCCCGTGCGGTCCTCGTTCAGTGTGAACACATACTGGCAGCCGGCCTGGAATGCCAGCTTGGACGCCCAGCCGAAATGCTTGCCGGCACACACCAGCACCGCAGGCTCGGCGTTGGCGATGAAGTACTCCAGCTCGGCGGCCTGGTAGGCGGTGTTCAGCGGCAGATAGACGTAGCCGGCGCGCAGCACCGCCAGGTAGAGCATCAGCGCCTCGACGCTTTTCTCGGTCTGCACGGCAATGCGGCTGCCGGCCGGCAGCTCCAGCGACAGCAACAGATTGGCCAGCATCGCGGTGGCGCGTTCGATATCGCGCCAGCTGTAGCTGAGGGCGTCGCCATCGGCGCATTCGATGGCGCAGGCATCCAGATCGGCGGGGAAGGCCGCACGCAGCGCGGCAAAGAGATTGGCGTTGCTCATGCGCAGATTGTCACCCGAGCCGCGCGCCCGCCCGGCGCCATCCGGCCTGTGCATCGCGCAGGCAGTGTCTGAAGCATGGACAGCGCCAGCCGCCGTTTTGTCTGTGCTGCGGACAAGCGCCGGGCGCCCATGCCCCTCGCGAGGGCGAGCTCGGCGCGCCCCGCCCGGCTGCGCTCATGGTTTGCCCGGGGCTGGCCGGCGGCGGCACGGCTTTTGCGGAATGCAGGGGCACAGGGCGGCGCCAGCCTGGCGGCTGCACCCGACCCTGTCACACATGCTGACCCACGAGCTGACCCACGAGCTGACTCATAAAAGAACGGAGACATGATGTTGAACCCCCTCCTTCAGAACCCGGCGGGCACCGGCCGCCGCGGCCTCACCGGCCCGCTGCGGGCCGCCCGCTCGTCGCTGGCGCTTGCGCTGTGCACGGCGTTTGCGCTGCAGGCGCTGCCGGTCTCGGCCGATGAGCCCGCAGCCGGCGCTGCAGCTGCCGCGCCTGCTAGCGACGCCGCGCGGCTGGACGCCGTCACCGTCACCGCCCGCCGCCGCGAGGAAAGCCTGCGCGACGTGCCGGTGGCTGTCACCGCCATGGGGGTCGAGGCGCTGGAGACGATGAATGTGCGCAACTTCGCCGATCTGCAAGGCCTGGTTCCCAGCCTCAGCATCTACGCCGCGCGCGGCAGCAATACGACGCTAACGACCTATATCCGCGGCGTTGGCCAGTCCGATCCGCTCTGGGGCGTTGACCCCGGCGTCGGCATCTATCTGGACGATGTCTACATCGCCCGGCCGCAAGGCGCGCTGCTGGAGGTCTTCGACACCGAGCGCATCGAGGTGCTGCGCGGCCCGCAAGGCACGCTGTACGGCAAGAACACGATTGGCGGTGCGGTCAAGTATGTATCGCGGCCGCTGGCCAAGAAGACCGAGGGCGCGCTGACGCTGGAGCTGGGCGAGCGCGGCCAGCGCAATGTCAAGGCCGCACTGGGCAGTGCCAGCGACGACGGTCAGTGGCGCGGCCGCGTCTCGCTGGCCTCGCTCAAGCGCGGTGGCTTCGGCAAGAACCTGGCCGATGGCAGTGATGTCTCCAACCAGGACACCCGCGCCGCTCGCATCAGCGCCGGCTTCTTCCCCAGCGGCTCGCCGTTGAGCGTGCAGCTCAGCGCCGATGACACCCGCGACAACTCCAATATGCGCGGCTTCCAGCGCCTGGCCGCCAACCCCTTCGACCCCCTGAAGACGCCGCCGCTGGACAGCCGCTACGACATCAACAGCGGCATGGCCAATGCCAATCACACCAACAGCGGCGGCCACGCGCTGATGGCAGGCTGGAAGCTCAACGAGGCCTGGCAGGCTAGGTTCATCCATGCCTACCGCAAAAGTGACACGGCCACCGCGATCGACTTTGATGGCCTGCCGCCGAAAATCGCCGATGTGCTGGCCGACTATGCCGACCATTCAACCAGCAATGAGCTGCAGCTCAGTTTCGACGGCGGTGACAGCAGCGGTGTGATCGGTCTCTACCTGTTCGACGGCCAGGCCGGCGGGCGGGTTCGCAACAATTTCTTCGACAAGGCCTTCGGCACGACCGCGGGCACCGTCTATACCAAGAGCACGGCCGGCTACGCCGACTGGAACTGGCGCCTCACCCCGCGCCTGGGCCTGAACCTGGGCTTGCGCTATACGCACGAGAGCAAGCGAGCGGTGGTCTTGAACCAGGCCTTCAGCGACGCTAGCTTCAGCAAGCCCCTGCTGACCAGCAGCAACTTCGACCAGTCGCTGGTGGCCAAGAACTGGGCGCCGAAGCTGGCGTTGGACTTCAAGCTGAGTGCCAATCACACGGTCTACGGCAGCGCTACGCGAGGATTCAAGAGCGGTGGCTACAACGTGCGGGCCAATGTGCTGGCGGTGCCTGAATCAGCCAAACCGATTGCCGACGAGACCATCGATGCCTTCGAGCTGGGGCTGAAGTCGGTGCTGGATGAAGGTCGGCTGGAAGTCAATACTGCCATCTTCCACAATGCCTATCGCAATGTGCAGCTGTCGGTATTCACGTCCTACCGACGGCCCGATGGCACGCCCGACTTCTTCAGCGACTTCACCAACGCCGGCCGCGCACGCGTCGAGGGCGTGGAGACCGAGATGTTGTGGCGCCCGGCGCGCGGCTGGACGCTCAGCGGCAATCTGGCCCTGCTCAACGCCAAGTACACCGAGTACATGGACCGTGGCGTCAACGTTGCTGCGCAGAAGAAGTTCAGCAACACGCCCGAGCTGCAGGCCGCCTTCAATATCGAGCAGCGCAGCCAGCCGAGCTTTGGCGGTACGCTGCGCAGCCGTGTTGGCGTGAGCTACCGCAGCAAGGTCTACCCGACCACCGATCTCAGCGAGGCGATTGCCCAGGGCGGCTTCTCGCTGCTCAATGCCGGCGTGATCTGGGAGCGCGACAGCCACTGGAGCTTCGGCCTGCAGGGCAGCAATCTGGGCAACAAGGCTTACCGCACCGATGGCTACAACATCGCCACGCTGGGCGTGCTGACCGGCTTCTACGGGCCGCCGCGCCAGCTGACGGCCAGCGCCAGCTACCGCTTCTGAGCGCGTTTAAGGGCCCTGGTCGGCTTGAGGGCGTGCGCGCTGCGCGCCGGCAGCGCGCGCCCTGGGGCCGGCCCGGGTGGCGCCGGCCGGCCCGGCGCTGCTACATTGGACCGGTCGCCTTGAGCTGCCGAAAGCTGTATGACCGCGCTCTCCCTGCTGCCTGAATTCCCCTTCGACGCCGACGGCGTGCTGCGCATGGCCGCGCAGTCGCTGTTCGACGTGCTGGCCCAGGCCAGCCAGGGCATGATGGTGGTGGACCGCGATCACCGCATCGTCTGGATCAGCGATGGCTACAAGCGCTTTCTGCCGGCGCTGGGCTTTGGCGACGAGGCCGAGTTCGTTGGCCGCCGGGTCGAGGAGGTGGTGCCCAATACCTTGCTGGCCGATGTGATCGAGACCGGCCGGCCCATCCTGGTTGACCTGCTCAGCAACAAGGCGGGCACTTTTCTGGTTAGCCGCCTGCCGCTGCGCAATGCCACCGGCCAGGTCATCGGCGCACTGGGCCTGGTGCTGCTGGACCAGCCCGAAACCCGCATGCAGCCGCTGATCTCCAAGTTTGGCCGCCTGCAGCGCGAGCTCGAAGAAGCGCGCCGTGAGCTGGCCGCCGAGCAGGTCAAGAACCGCCGGCCCAAGTACAGCATCGCCAGCTTCATCGGCGCCAGCGGCGCCGCGCTGGAAGTCAAGCGCCAGGCCCGCCGCGTCGCACAGAGCGATGCCACGGTGCTGCTGCTGGGTGAAACCGGCACCGGCAAGGAGTTGCTGGCCCACGCCATCCACAGCGCCTCGCCGCGCGCGCACAAGCCGCTGGTCAGCATCAACATTGCCGCCGTGCCCGAAACGCTGCTGGAAGCCGAGTTCTTCGGAGTGGCCCCGGGTGCCTACACCGGCGCCGACCGCAAGGGCCGCGACGGCAAGTTCCGCCTCGCCGACGGCGGCACGCTCTTTCTCGACGAAATCGGCGACATGCCGCTGGCCCTGCAGGCCAAGCTCTTGCGCGTGCTGCAGGAGCAGGAGCTGGAGCCGCTGGGCAGCAATCAGGTCATCCAGGTCGATGTGCGGGTGATCGCCGCCACCAGCCGCGATCTTGGCGCCATGGTCGCCTGTGGCGCCTTCCGCGCCGATCTGTTCTACCGCCTCAATGTGCTGCCGCTGCAGGTGCCGCCGCTGCGCGAGCGGGCGGACGATATCGAGGCGCTGGCCGAGGCCTTGCTCGAAGACATTGCCCGGCGCGGCGGCATGCCGGCGCGCTGCCTCAGCCCCGAGGCGCTGGACCTGCTGATGCGCCAGCCCTGGCCGGGCAATATCCGTCAGCTGCGCAATGTGCTGGAGCAGGCCGCGCTGATGTCCGACGAGTTGCTGCTTCAGCCCAGCCATTTCCGCCAGGGTCTGCCTGGCGCAGTGAAAGACCTGAGGCCACAAAACGCCACGGCAGCTGCCGCCGCAGAGCCGACCCTGCCGGCCGCGGCCGGCAGCGAAGGCAATCCGGCCCTGCGTCCGCTGCCCGAGCAGATCGAACAGCTGGAGCGCCAGGCCCTGGCCGCGGCGCTGCAGGCCACCCGTGGCAACAAGCTCGCTGCCGCCAGGCTGTTGCGCATCTCGCGCGCCTCGCTGTACGACAAGCTGGCTGCTTACGAAGCGAAGGTCTGAGGCGCGCCAAGCCGCTGCCGGCCGACTCAGCCCGCGTCGGGTTCGTGCAGCCTGCGTCCGACCAGGACCAGATCCTTCTCGACGCCCTCGAGCCGAGCGACGCGAGGCATGAAGCCCCATTGCTCAAAGCCGAGCTTGCGGAAGAGGGCGAGGCTGGCCTCGTTGCTGGCGAAGATGGTGGCGCTCAGCGTTTCTATGCCGAGCGACTTTGACCGTTCTATGGCCTGTTGCAGGAGAAAGCTGCCGAGGCCCTTGCCGTGGTAGTCAGGATGGAGATAGATCGCCAGATCGGCAGTGATGAAGTAGCCGGGGCGCTCGTTCATGAAGTGAAAGAAGCCCAGGTAGCCGATCGCCCCTTGATCCAGATTCGCGCCGTCTTCGGCCACCCAGAAGGGGCGGTGATGGGGCGTGTGCTCCAGAAACGAAGCGCGCCTGGCCTCGACAGTCGTTGGCTGCAGATCGCAGCTGCATTTCCTGCTGGCGACGGCGTGGTTGTAGATCTCGACAATCCGAGGCAGATCCGCTTCGGTGGCATCACGATAGCGATAGTTCATGGCAGCAGGTGTGAACAGGCCACGGCAATTCAACAGGCGTTCGATGATAGTGCGGTGCCAGCGTGGAGAGGATCTGGCAAACGAATGTCACCGCATCTGCCGCCCCGGCCTGGCTGGCGGCCGGGGCCGCAGCAGCGTCGCTCCGCCCGGCTAGGGCCGCCAGCAGTGCGCAACGTCGCTGCAATGGCCAGCCGCGGGGCCTGCTTGCGTTGGTGCAGGGGGGAGACGAGTCAGCGCGCACCCGGTGGTCTGCGCGCCGTGCCGACCGTCCGCAGCGACTGCGATGAATCCGCCAGCGGCTTCCAAGAGGATCAGCAAGACCTGACCCCATGGGGCGGGTGATGTGAGGCCATGCCGTACTGGCGCTGCGCCGCTGGCCAGGTTCGGCCGCCATCCCGAAACCTGATGACGCGCAGGGAACTTCCTGATGTGCCCGCGCCGGCTGGCGCTGGATGATGGTCGCTTGCCTTTCTAGGGAGTGAACATGAGCTCTGTACTCATCACCGGCCATCGCTATCGGGTCAAGCCTGAAGAGGCTGACAAATACGGCCCCTTCAACAAGACCTTTCTCGCCGAGGGCGATTCCTGGATGGATGCCAGCGCCTGGAACCAGGGCTCGCTGCCGGAGTTTCTGGTGAATCGTTTCAATGAGGATGACAAGACCAACCTCATCGTCAAGATCTCCACCTCGGGCCACACGCTGACCCGCATCGTCGACATGATGAATGGCGACCTCGTCTGGTGGCTGGACCAGCAGCGCTACGACGGCCTGCTGTTCAGCGCCGGTGGCAATGACTTCATCGACGCCGCTCGCGAAGCCCCCGCCGGCCAGGGCCTGCTGCGCGATATGAAAGGGCAGCCGCTGCCGGAGAACGGTTTCGACTGCGTACGCCCCGACGCGCTGATGCAGCTGAAGGCCTACCTCAACACCAACTTCGCCGCCATCTACCAGACCGTGCGCAGCAGCGGCAAGAACGCCGACACGCCGATCTTCCTGAACTGCTACGACACGCCCCGCGCCCGCAATGCGCCGGCGATTCCCGGCTTCTCCGGCCCCTGGCTGTACGAGGCCTATGTCAAGAACAGCATCGACCACTCGCTCTGGGACGATCTGACCGACGGCATCTTCGCGGCCTTGCGCGAGACGATTGAAGGCTGGAAGGCGGACCCCGTGACCGGCGTGTTGCGCACGGCCATCCACACCGTGCCCACGGTCGGCCTGCTCGACAAGTCCGCCCCCGGCAGCACCGGCGACGATGCCGATTGGGTCAACGAGATCCACCCGAACGAATGCGGCTGGAACAAGCAGGTCGCCGCCTGGCTGCCGCTGCTGCCCTCGTAAGCCGCGTAAGTCGCGTAAGTCGGCGTTGGCCGGCTTAGCCGCAGGCCTAGCCCGCCTTCCCCCATCGCCCCGCCGCAGTCCCGCACAAGCCCAGGGCCCCAACACCCCTCAGGTCGCGCCCTGGCTCTCGCTATGCACCTGCCAGTCGCCGCGCGCGATCTCGTAGACGGCCACCTCGCTGTCGTACCAGGTCTGCCGGCCGATGTAGTGCATGCCCAGTCGCGTCATCACCTTGGCAGAGGCGGCGTTGTCGGGCTTGCACACCGCCTGCACGCGCGGCGCCTGCAGTGTGTTGAACGCAAAAGTGGCCATCGCCTCGGCCGCTTCCAGCGCAAAGCCTTGGTGCCATTTGTCGCGGCGAAGTCGCCAGCCCAGTTCCAGCGGATTGGCCTGGTCGCGGCCCAGATGCTGCACACAGCCGGCACCGATCAGCTCGCCGCTGGCCAGCTCGAAAAAGCTCCACCAGGAATAGCCCAACTCGGCCCAGCGCGCCTTCACCCGCTCGATGACCGCCTGGGTTTCCTCCCGCGTTTCCGGCTTGCCGCTCAGATACCGCATCACCTCCGGATCGCTGTTCATCGCATTGAGGCCATCGAGATGGCTGTCGGTGAAGGGTTCAAGGCGGAGGCGGGCAGTGTGCAGGATGGTCATGGCGGGGCTCCGGGGCGGCAGTGGAATCGGTTGGCGCTGATTGTGAGGCCTCAAGCACGGCGTGTTTTCATCCAGGGGTCTCTGGCGATTGACAGCCCGCCGAGCGTGCGACGCTTGACGTGCGGCGCGGCATGACCGTGCCGGTTGTGCCGCGTTTGCAAAAGCGCTGATGTACCGGTGGCAACAGATGCACGCTTACATGCTTGGCCGGACTGATGGTTGTGCGAGCTCAGTCGGTTGATACACGCTGCGGATTGCTCAGCAGGTAATAGACGTCAATATCACGAGCGCGAACCATTGTTTCCAACTTGACCCTAACGCGGTGCACTCCCGAACCGCCATGCAGCTTCATGACGATAGCTCCAAGAAACAGCGGCAATTCCGGCGAAGGCACGGAAGACCGGGTCGTAGCAAGGAGCGGCAAGCCGAGGCGATCGGCCAGAGCGCTCAGCTCAGCGCCAGGCAGGCGGAAATTGCTTGCGACAGTCGGGTTTCCCCACCCCCAGATCCAGAGCCACGCACCATCCTCTGGCTGCATGGTGCCAATCACCTTGGCGTCAAAGAGCAGCTTGCCACCAGGCACTTCGAAGACAATTTTGCGACGGCGCGAATCTATTCTTGTGCTGCTTGCTTCAGCAAGCCAGTCGCTACGCAGCTTCGTCATGGCCTCGTTGAATTTTTCAACGGCATCGTCGATCCAGGCGATGCTGTCACCCGCAAGCGGCTGACCAAACACCTGCTCGATCGCCGGGTTTGTTTGTGCGGAAGCAAGTGAACTGCAGACCAGTTGGGCTGCAGCGAACAGGAGTGTGGCTATCAGTTTCATGTCATCCCCTCGGTGTTTTGCGGTGTCAGGGCGGGGTCTGCATCGGTCGGCGCGGGTCGTGGCATGCAGCAGCCATGACCTACCCAGGCGCCAGACGCAGCTCAGGCTGATGGCCTGCGCAATGCTCGCGACGCTGGCAGGGCGAGGCTGGTGCTCGCCCTGCGGGTTGAGCGCAAAGAGGCCAAACGGGCCTTGCGCTGCTCGGTTGCCAGGCCAGCTGCCGACTTTCGCAGCGCGCCCACGTGGCCGCCTTTTTCTCTCCATCAGCGCTCACGCCGACCGATGCAGACCTTCCCTCGTTTTGTGCTGTGCGCTCATTATTGCAGCTAGGCTTGGGCCTTGGACCCACATCTGCGTTTTGCTCTGAGGCTAGGGCTGATAGGTCTGAAGGACAAGGCCGCTTCTCAGTGAGGACAGACGAGGCGCTTGTGCCGGGCGAGGGGCCCTGGCCTTTCTCGGCTGAGCCCACGGGCCTTTGGTTCGAGGTGAAAAGGGGAAAAGCGGCGCAGGCTGGCGACGTCATCGGCCGCGTTGCGCGGTGCTACGAGCGTCGCTGCGATCTGTGCAGGCGTAGGCGGACCAATTAGGCCTTCCTCAGCCAAGCTCGGCATTCGCCGAGCACCCGCCACGTCAAGCGCCGGAGGCCGGTTCCGCCGACGGTCGTGACCAACGGCGGATGCGCGCAATTTCGCTGCGGCTGCAGCCCAGCGAGGCCAGGAAGCGCGCGTGCTCCTGCGGATCGTCGCGTTCGAACTCGGTGTGCCAGAGTTGCATGGCGGCATCATCGAAACCCGCTCGGCGCAACAGTTCCACCCAGGCGGCCTTGTCCCATTGCGGGCCTGCCGCGCTGGAACCGGGAGCGGCCAGCAACTGGGCCAGCAGGCGCTGCTGTCTGCGCAGGTGCTCGACCTCCTGGCTCAGGCCCAGCAGGCGTCGCTCCAGCAGCGCCCGCGGCCCTGCGTCTCGGCGCTCATTGCCCGCGACCATCGGCCTGAGCAGCAGCTGGATGTCGGCCAGCGCCAGGCCGGATTGGCGCAGCTGGCAGATCCGTTGCAGGCGTTCCAGTTCGGCCTCGCCATACAGGCGATAGCCGGCATCGCTGCGGGCGCGGGGCCGCAGCAGGCCCAGCGTCTCATAGTGCAACACCGACGTGCGCGCCAGTCCGACCCGCTTGGCGAGCTGGCCGAGTGTCAATCGCGCCGCGGCATTCATAGCGGCTGCAGATCGGGGGGCACAAAGCTGCCCCGTGCCTGCTCGGAAAACAAGGTGTCGTCGCGGTAGTGCCGCGCCAGCAGCGCGCGCGCATCGCCGACCAGTTCCGGATTGGCCGCCACAAAGCCCGGCCAGGACAGGCCTCGATCCGCGGCGCCGGCCTTTGCCATCAGACGAACCAACGCTTCTGACAGGCTGCGGTTGTACTTCTGCGGCGCCCCCAGATGCGCCGCCAGGCGGGCGATCGCCGTGCAGGTCTCGGCCACGGCGTCTTCCAGTGGGCGGCGCTGTAGCAGCAGCCAGGCCGCGCGCAGATGGCCCAGATGGTCGAAACCGGCCGCCGGCATGCTGGCGTCCAAAAAGGCGGCAAGGAAAGCCTCGTCCGACATCGCTGGCTGAGGGTTCATGCAAAGCTCCTGAGAAACGGTGAGCCTGAAGCTTGAACCCTACTACAGACCTCAGGTCAAGCGCAGACCCACCCACACCACGCCAGTGATGCCAGCACGGGCCCGGTGCGCCGCGCTGAGTCTGCAAGAATGCCCGCCATCAATGGCACCCTCTGGGACCCTCATGAAGTCGTTCAGTCTCTCTCTTCTGCTCCTGGCCGCAGCCGGCCTGGGTGCGCCCGCCGTTGCCGCCGAGAAGGCCGCCGAGAAGGCCGCGCCGGCCGGCAGCGCCCTGATCTCCGGCGTTGACGTCAAGTCCTTCGACCCCGCCGTTCGCCCGCAGGACGACTTCTACGCCTACGTCAACGGCCGCTGGGCCAGCAGCACGCAAATCCCGGCCAGCAAGGCGCGCTGGGGCACCTACGACGCGCTGCGCGAGACGGCGGCGCTGCAGGTGCGGGCCATCCTGGACGAGGTGCTGAAGAACCCCGGCGCGCCCGGCAGCGAGACCCGCAAGATCGCCGATCTGTACACCAGCTTCATCGACGAGGCGGCACGCAATGCGCGTGGCTTTGCGCCGCTGAAGGCCGATTTCGAGCGCATTGCCGCCGTCACCCGCCACCAGGACCTGGCCGCCTTGATGGCCGAGCTGACGCGGCAGGGCGTGAACGTGCCGTTCAACCTGTACGTCGGGCAGGACGCCAAGAACGCCGAGCGCAACGTGGTCTATGCCGGCCAGTCCGGCCTCGGTCTGCCCGACCGCGATTACTACCTCAATGATGCGGACAAGAAGCTGAGTGCCGTGCGCCAGGCCTATCAGCAACACATCACCCGGCTGTTCACGATGCAGGGCGATGCGCAGGCCGAGCGCCACGCGGCCAACGTGCTGGCGCTGGAGACCCGGCTGGCGCAGCTGCAGTGGAACCGCGTCGAGAGCCGCGACGCGCTGAAGACCTACAACCCGCGCAGCGTCGCACAGCTGGCCGAAGAGGCACCAGGGTTGGACTGGGGCGCCTATCTGCACAGTGCCGGCATCGCCGGCAAGGCCAGCTCGCTGGTGGTGCGCCAGCCCAGCTACTTCACCGGCCTGGCCAAGCTGGTGGCCGAGGTGCCGCTGGAGCAGTGGCACAGCTATTTCAAATGGCATGTGCTGGAGGCCTATTCGCCCTACCTCGCACGTGAGGTGGCCGATGAGCGCTTCGCCTTCACCGGCACGGTGCTGCGCGGCGTGCCCGAGAACGAACCGATGTGGCGTCAGGCCCAGCAGTTTGTTGACGCCATCATGGGCGAGGCCGTTGGCAAGCTCTATGTGGCCAAGCATTTCCCGCCCGAGAACAAGGCCCGCATGCTGGCCATGGTGAACAACTTTCTCGCCACCTTCCGCGAAGGCATCGAGGCGCTGGAATGGATGAGCCCGGCCACGAAGAAGGAAGCCCAGGCCAAGCTGGCGCTGTTCACACCCAAGATCGGCTACCCCGATGTCTGGCGCGATTACTCGGCGCTGAGCACCAGCAGCAGCGACCTGGTCGCCAATGTGCGCGCCGGCCACCGCCATGCCTTCGAGCGCGCCATCGCCAAGCTGGGCAAGCCGGTGGACCGCGGCGAATGGGGCTTCACGCCGCAGACCGTCAACGCCAGCTACAGCCCGCTGCAAAACGCCATCACCTTCCCGGCGGCGCTGCTGCAGCCGCCGTTCTTCGACGTGAGGGCCGAAGACGCGATCAACTACGGCACCGTGGGCACCAGCATCGGCCATGAAATCAGCCATGGCTTTGACGACCAGGGCAGCCGCTACGACGGGCACGGCAATCTGCGCAACTGGTGGACCGACGAAGACCGCGCCGCCTTCACCGCCCGCGCCAACGGCCTGGTGCAGCAGTACAGCGCCTTCAGCCCGGTGCCGGGCTACCACGTCAACGGCCAGTTCACGCTGGGCGAGAACATCGGCGACAACTCCGGCGTCACCATCGCCTACAAGGCCTACCGCAAGTCGCTGGGCGGCAAGCCCTCGCCGGTGATCGATGGGCTGACCGGCGAGCAGCGCCTCTACATCGGCTGGGCCGTCAAGTTCCGCACGCTGCAGCGCGAAGACGCCGCCATCGTCCAGCTCAAGAGCGACCCGCACTCGCCCGGCGAATTCCGCGTCAAGGGCACGCTGGCCAACCAGGCCGGCTTCTACGAGGCCTTTGACATCAAGCCCGGCGACAAGATGTACCGCGCGCCCGAGCAGCGCGTGAAGCTGTGGTGAAGGGTGCCGTCAGCGCGCGAAGCCTGCACGGGCTCGGCCGCTGGGCTGAGCTTTTTAGGTGCTGGCTGACCGGCCGCGCCTTGTGTGGTGTTCAGGAGCGCATTCGGGAGGGCGCTCGCCCGGCAGCGTGAAAGCGGCGAGATCTGACGCTGCAAAGCCTCGCTGTCTCGCGTCAGGCGCGCTGCGCCCGCCAGGCGGCGGCCTGCAGCTCGTAGGTGGCCATCTCCTGCTCGTACCAGGTCTGCAGGCCGACGTAGTGCATGCCCAGCTTGAGCATCACCGCCGAGGATGCGGTGTTGGCCGGCACGCAAACGGCCTGCACCAGCGGCGCGTGCAGGTCTTCAAAGGCGAAGCGGGCCATCTCGAGGGCGGCCTCGATCGCGTAGCCGCGGCCCCAGCGGTCGCGGCGCAGGCGCCAGCCGAGCTCATGCGGATTCGCCTTGTCCTTGCCCAGGTGCTGCACACAGCCGGCGCCCACCACCAAGCCGCTCTCAAGCTCGATGAAGCTCCACCACGAATAGCCCCATTCCGCCCACTTGGCCTTGACCCGTTCGATGGCGGACTGCGTGTCTTCGCGCGTTTCGGGCTTTCCGCTGATGTAGCGCGCCACCTCCGGGTCGGCGTTCATCTCGGCCAGGCCGTCGAGGTGGGCATCGCTCATCGGTTCGAGGCGCAGGCGGGCGGTGTGGAGGATGGTCATGCGGGGGAGGGTGTAGATGTCGATGCAGTGCCTGGATTGTGCGCAGGCCGGGCGTTGAACGCCGAACGTTTGGCTGAGGCCTGATGCTTAGGGAAGGTCGGCATGGCTGGTGCTTGCCCTGCGGGTTGAGAGAAAAGGGGCCCCCACGGGTGTTGCGCTGCTCGGCTGTCGGGCCACCAGCCCGACCTTCGCAGCGCGCCTGAAATCGATGCTGCAGGGCCGCCCCATTTCTCTCAACCACGGCTCACGCTGACTGATGCAGACCTTCCTTAGCCGGGGACAGTCCGGATGGGCCCGGGCTGGCGGCCACGCCATGATGACGACCTCAGCGTGCTGGCACGCGTCTCAAGGGAGTGCAAGGTATGCCCGGCCTCAAGTTCAATGCCGACACGCCGCTCTATAGCGCAGATGCTCAGGGCTGGCGCATGGACCAGTTTGCCGCGCTGATGGACCGCTTGGTCGCGCGGGGCAAACCCATCGTTTTCTTCGTCCATGGGCGCGGCAAGGAACCGGGCAAGAGCCTCAAGGGCGGCGCCTTCATCGAGGGCTTGGCCGTGCACAAGATCGAGCGCGGCTACGACACCGCCGTGCTGATGTTCAACTGGGACTCCGCCTACCGCGGCCTCAATGTGCTGGATCGCGAACGGCCACTCAGCCATACCGCCGCCGCGGGCGCCGCGTTGGGCGAGTTGCTGAGGCGGCTGCAGGACTACCAGGCCGCCCACCCTCAGCTCGCGCGGCCCGCGCTGCTGGTGCACAGCATGGGCGCCATCGTCGTGCAGCGGGCGATCCAGGACGGGCACTGGCCGGCCATCGGCCCGCTGTTCTCGGCCGTGCTCTTCTCCGAGCCCGATGCCGACGACCGGGGCCACGCCGATTGGCTTGAGCCGCTGGCCCAGCGCGAACACTGCTATGTGACGCAGAACCGGGACGACCGGGTTCTGCGCCGCGCCACCGACGCCCGCCCGCCCGGCACCCAGGCGCTGGGCCTGGGCACGGCCGAGCCGCTGGCGCCGCATGCGCGTTACGTCGACATCTCCAATATGGGCCCGCTGGGCCAGACGGACGAAGACCACGAGGTCTTCGGCAAGGGTGCGATGAACGGCCAGCTCCACCTGTGCCAGTTCTTCACCCAGGCGCTCACCGGCGCCGCCATCGTGCTGGACCCGGCCAGCAACGTCGAATCCGTCAGCCGTGGCCAGGTCTACCGCCTGCGCCAGCGCAGCGAGCCGGCTGCGCCCTGCCTGAAGGTGCCTGATCTGCCGGCTTAGGCGGGCGGCTTTGCGCGGATAAGCCGGGCTGGAATTGCTGCCCGCGCGAGCGTGGCAAGCAGGGTTTTTCGCGATCTGGGGCCGCTCATTTGGACTGCAAACAGTGCTTATGATGGCCGCGCAATTTCGCTGCAAGCAAGGCGGTGTCGCGGCGGATGAACAGCTACCTTGAATCGCCGGACCTGTGGCAGATGGCCGCTGCCTGGGAACCCTCCAATGAAAGCGCAACGCCTGCAGAGAACGGCCGATCGACTGATGCTGGGCTTTGGCCTGCTGGTGCTGGCGCTGCTGGGCGTTCTGCCGTTTGTCTCGCGGCTCGATCCCGAAGTGCCCGATCCTGGGGCAGCAGTGCGCGAGGTGGCCACACTGCTGCGGGCCCATGCGTTGAACGCTGGCAAGGTGAATTGGGACGCTGCGCTGAACCAAGCACAGGCAACGGCCGCCTCCTCGGGCCGGCAATCCGCGCTTGATCGGGCGCTGCAGCAGCTGGTGGCGGCGCTGCAGGATGGCCACTCGCAGTACCTCAGCTCCAACGCTGCCAAGGCCTACCAGGCGCCTGCGAGCGCAGGTGGCTTGAGCGAGCCCACGTTTCGCGTGTTGCCAGCGCAGGCGGGTGAAGCACCCGTCGTCGAGCTGCTCAGCTTCCTGTCTGACAACCCGAGCGTGGGCGAGCAGCAGTCGAAAGCGCTGGCCCAAGCGCTGCTGGCGGTCAGCGCGAGCCAGCCCTGCGGCTTGATCGTCGACCTCACCCAGCACCACGGCGGCAATATGTGGCCGGCCTTGATGGGCCTGGAGGCACTGCTGCCCACGGGGCCGCTGGCTTACGTCGTCAAGGCCGATGGCAGCCGCGAGCCCATCACCGTGCCGCCGTTGAACGGCGCGTCTGCTGCGCTGGCCACCAAGCAGCCGGTGCACGCGCTGGCCGTGCTGATCGGCCCTGGCACTGCCAGCTCGGGCGAATTCATTGCTGCTGCGCTGCAGGCCCACCCCAAAACCCGCAGCTTCGGCATGCCCAGCGCCGGGCTGACGACGGGGAATCAGTTGTTTGAACTGAAGCACAGCGGCGGCCTGCTTGCGGTGGCCGTGTCAAAGCTCGCGGGCCTGGACGGCCGGGTGATCGCTGGCGCGATCGAGCCGGATGTGCGGGTGGATGAGGCTCAGGCGCGTGCGGCAGCGCAGGCGTGGGTGGCGGGGGCCTGCGGGGCGGAGAAGGGCGCTGGCCCGTCCGCGCAGCGATGACAGGCAAGGCTAGAACCGGGATGGCGAACAAATCATCTGAACCCGATGTTGAACGGGCAAGACCTGGCCCCAATGCCGCCGCGTTTGCTCCGCAGGCTGACGATGTGTTCGGCCGCATCGCCAAGCGCTACGACCTGCTCAGCGATGTGTTCAGCTTGGGCATTCACCGCTTATGGAAGCGGCGTGTGGCGCAGGTGATGGCGCGTGAATCGTGGAACACCTTGCTCGATGGCGCCACCGGCACCGGCGACATCATCCTGCGCGTGCTGGCGCACCAGGCCACCCAGGGCCGCGAGATCATCGCGGCGGACATCAGCCCGCAGATGCTGGCGATCGCCGCCAAGCGCCTGGCCGGGCATGGCGAGCGGGTGGAACTGCGGCGGCTGAATGCGGAATCCATGCCCGAGGTGCCCGACAACAGCCTGGACGCCTACTCGCTCTCGCTCTGCCTGAAGATCTGCAACCGGCAGCAGGCCTTGCAGGAGGCGCGCCGCGTGCTCAAGCCGGGCGGGCGGCTGGTAATCCTGGAGGCATCGAACATCCGCTGGCGCTGGCTGCAGCGCGCCTACCTGGCCTATATGGCGCTGTGCATGCCGGCGCTGGGCTGGCTGGCCACGGGCGGCGATGCCTCGGCCTACCGCTATCTGCTGCAAGGCATTCGCGAGTTCCCAAGCGCGGAGGCGTTGGCCGAAGAGTTGCTACTGGCGGGCTTTGAGGGCGTGCAGTTCGAGCGGCTGAGCTAGGGGATTGTGGCGATTCATCTGGCGCGGAAGCCGCTATGAAATTCATTGTTCACCTGACCACGGGCGAAGAGGTGGTGTGCGACGGCCCGACGCCAGCTTGCAAGACGACTTACTACGGTGGCCCACCGCCCGAGACGGGCCGCTGGCACGTCGACGTGCCCGCCTTCGAAGCGTTCTGTGCGACCCACCTGGCGAACGTTGGGTTCGGTACGTCCATCGAGGCCTATCACTTCGGGTTGGAAATTGCGGACATCGAGGGGTGGGGTGAGTCCTTAAAGGCCCGCAGCGACTACTGCAGCTATCGGCCGAAGATGAAGGCGCTGGTCTCCGTCGGTCAGATTGACTGGCTGGCCATCAAGGATCAGTCACTGCGAGACCAGATGGCTGCCCTATGGACTGCCCTGCTGAGTTCCATTCATCGCGTCGAGCGGATGAAGCGGAAGCCGAGAGATTTTGATGCGGCGGCGTTTGGCGATGCGGTGCTTCTGTTGATGAAGAGTTCCCATCCTGAGTGGTTCCAGATCGATGTGGAGTAGGTGCCGGCGACCAGGCCCTCAGGGAATTTTGGGAAGCAACTGATACCGGCTCGGCCGGCGACTTCAAGACTCAGCCGAACTTCTGCCATCAGAATCGCTTGCAGAAAGACAGCCTTGGATCAATGCGAGAAATCAATGCGAGAGCCCGCCCGAATCGATGATGTACTGGCCGCGATTCGCCTCGCGTGGGTCGAGTCGCCTGACCTGCGATTGGGGCAGTTGCTTGTCAACGCGATCAGGCCCAAGGAGCCTTGCCCTGAAGTCTTCTACGTCGAGGATGATCAGCTTCTGGCGGCTTTGCAAGCAATGGCCGCGCGGGTGCAGGTGGTCAAGGCAGGCGTGGCACCGGGCGAGGGCGAGTGATGGTCGCTGTTCACTTTGGTTTCGAGGTACCTGTCAGCGGACAGGGATGTATCCATGCTTCATGAACTCTGGGTCAGCCAGACGTCACAGACGTTTTGCCTTGCAGGGCCGAATGGCGATGTAGCACGAGCCTTGCTGGAATCGGATGCACGTTGGGTTTGGACGGTGAGCGCCGACTGCGCCTTCGAGGCGATGAGCAAGTACTACGAATACATGGGCTGGGGGCTGTACCGCTCGGCGTGTCCTGAAGTTGATATGCAGCCATATTCGGAGCGAAGCGACTTGATTTGATGGGCTGCTAAAACAAGCTTGAAACTTGCGAAGATTATTGACGTTTGGGTTGGTCTGGATTTTCAGCTCGGACTGGGGCGACTGGGAAACTTGAGGCGGTAGGGCTTAACATTTAAGACTTGACCCCGAATTCCCGCAAATGATCTTGAATTCCAAGTACATGCGAAATCGAGTACAGGAAATCGGCACGAAATCGGGGTCAAGTCTTAAATGTTAAGTGGGCGGCTCAGTTGTGCTCTTGAGCAGCGCTCCAACTCGATGGGGTAAACATTTAAGGCCTGACCCCGAATTCGCTGCCGAATTAACCCGAATTTGTGTCGTCGTAGACGAGGTGCCAGATTTTTGAAAAATCGGCGGAGCGAGCGTTAATTGCGCCCTGTAAGCAACAGGCGTATTTACAAATTTCAACTTTGATTGCTTTGGGAGAACTGGATGTCCAATGTAGACCTTGCCGAAAAGAGACTTAAAGCTCTTCTGGTGGACATACGGAATGACATCAGCTTCATTGAAAGCGAAGAAGATGCCAAAGTCAAAGTCATCAACCGGTTATTCAACGAGTGTTTGGGGTGGTCATTCACGCAATTCACTTGCGAGAGGCAACATGATTGTGGCTACTCTGACTATGTACTAAAGGTGGGTGATAAACCATCACTTGTAGTTGAAGCCAAGAAGAATGGAATCTTAGGGATCGAATCAGCGGTTTTGGATAAGCATAGAACCCTAAAGATATCTGGTACTTCGTTGCGACCCTCGATCGCCGGAATTCAGCAGGCCTTTAGTTATGCGTCTGAGGAGGGGATCCCAATTGCCGTTGTGACGGATGGAATTCGATGGATTATTTTCAAAACATGGGTCAACGGCGCAAGCTACAAGGAAAAGGATGCCTTTGTCTTTCCTTCGTTGGAGGCCATTGAGAATTCATTTAGTATCTTTTATGAACTCTTGGCATACGAATGTTTCGAGCAGAAGACATTCAATTTTATTTTTGACCAACTGCACAATAATCGTCAACATCTTAATGTTCCTTTAAAAGCGCCTCTCGAGGCCAATGAGATAGGCTTGCTTCAAAAGTCAAGTTTGGCATTTGATTTGGAGAAAATTTTTAATGGATTTTTTACGCACCTTACGGGCGAAAATAATGCCGAAATATTGACCGAGTGCTTTGTCGAGTCCAATGAAAGCAGAATCGCTGACTATTCGTTAGAGAAGATAACAAACAGCATACTAAGCAACATATCAAGAGATAATAGCAAAGTCGGTAGTGATCTAACAAAGTTAATTGAGGGAAACGTTCATGCGGAGTTGCCTTCTGAATCGGATATGTCCGTATTTGTCGTCGGTCCGACCGGATCGGGTAAAACCACATACATTGAACGATTCTTCTCTAAAATACTACCCGCTAGTACTCGAAAAAATTGCCTTCCAATAAGCATAAATTGCTTGGATGCTACTGGCGATGGCGATACGAGTATTTCCTGGATAACAGAGAGTATTATATTTTCTTTGGAAAAGGGCCTGTTCGATGAAGGTCATCCAAGCTATAGTGACCTTCAGGGGATGTACTTTGGTGAATACCAGAGAATGTCGGCTGGTTATCTAAAGAAAATATACGAAAATGACAGGAATGAATTTGATAAAAGGTTCGCTGACTACTTAGAGAAAGAAGTGAGGCAAAACAGGGAGAGCTATCTTGAGAGTCTCCTAAATTTCGCGATTCGAAATCGTAAGAAATTGCCGATCTTGGTTTTAGATAACACAGATGAATTCAGCCTTGAGTTCAAGGTCAAGATCTTTCAGTTTTGCCACGCGTACAGGCGGAAAGCCAAGTATTGCATGCTGATGTTTCCCGTCACCGATAAGTCCGCGTGGATTTTTTCAAAGACAGATATATTTACGATTCACCAATCAAGATCCTTCTTCCTTCCGACCCCCTCGCCGAGGGAAGTGTTTAGAAAGAGAATCGACTTTTTAAATCGAAAACTTGTTGCCGCCAATGATACAGAAAGACGCGCATACCTCACCAGCAAGGGGATTCGCATTGAGTTCAAAAGCATCAGCAAGTTCGCCCAGGTCTTGGAGGATGTATTTGTAGAGAATAACTACACGGCAAAAACGCTAGGCGAACTGACAAACTACAACATCAGATCAATTATGAATCTCTCCAAGAGAATCATTACATCGCCGGTTATGCGAATCGAAGATTTGGTAGTTAGTTACGTCACCTCTGAGCCAATAAGCTATACCAAGTTCATTGACGCGCTCATTCGAGGTGACTATGAGGCCTACAAGGCAGACTCTGGCGGAGAGTTTGGCGTCATTTCTACATTCAAAGTGGATTCGGAGCGGCCTCATTCGCCGCTATTAATGCTGAGAATTCTTGCGCTGCTCAAAACTGTAAAGTTTTCGGGCAGAGATGTAGAAGAAAGACATCTGACAGTTCATTCCATGCTTCAATATTTTGAAGCGCTTTGCATCGATGCGACAGACTTGCAAAGAAGCCTCTCGGAAATGGTCTCTTTACGTTTGGTAGAGCCTTACGACCCTTCAGCGAGTTCCCTAAGTGACGCGCAGAAAATTGCTATAACCTACAAGGGTCTCGCACACTACGATTTGTCGACAAGGAATAACGTTTACTTTTATCAAATGGCAGTTACTACTGCCATTTCAAATCCGGAAACCGCCAGTTTGATTGAGGCTTGGTATAAGTCAAATCGGCAATTTGCAGAAATTGTGACTTTTGTCAGAAAGCAATTCTCCAATTACCTGATAAGCGAAGATGCGAAGTATATTTCAACGGATCAAGATAGGGAGCAATTTGAATGCCAACGTGAGTTGCTTAGAAACATCAAGGCTTTCGGTGCTGACAAGACTAGTGGCTCAACTGAAAGCACTGCTCTACTAACAGAAAAATTGGTTGGGATGGTGTCGCGCTATGACCCTGATAAAGATTTCGGTTTCATTTCTTTCAAAGAGCTCAATCATGACGTCTATTTCAAGATGTCAAGCCTTGAATCGACAAAAGTGGCTGCTATATACGAAAACGACTTTATTCTCTGCACACTCGGGAAGCGAGAGAGAGATATAGTTGTTAGGTCGATTGACAGCTTTGTTGCAGAGTTGAATATTGTAAAAGTCGAAAAGTGTGCAATTCGCCACTACAATGCCCATCGTGGATATGGTTTTGCATGTATTGAGCCGTCGTCTAATGAAGTCTTTTTTCACAAAAATGCGTTCCCCTTGAATTTTCAAGAGCATCTGAAGGTGGGGTTGGTCTTTGATGCAGAGATTCGACAGAAGGGTGACGGTAGATTTCAGGTGCGACGGTGTACAAATATTTATAGCTGAAATTTCCAATTATTTGGAAGCATTCGCGGTTAAATGCAAATTGCTGTTCGACGCTGTTCGGTGTTAAGTTTTTAGACATAAAATTTGCAGGTTTGATATGTTTATGCCCACCGGTGCAGCTGCGATGGACAAGTATTTGAGGTTTGCGCGAGTTGATTCTTGAAAGCCGCTTGGCTTTGAGAGAGCCAACCGAGATTGACTGCGGCGCGACTGCCTTAGGCGGTAGGTCGTCGCGTGTATACGCTTGTGTGCGCCGCCAAGGCTTCCGCCTGAATTTCAGACACGCGTGCCTCTGATCACTGCATGAATTTCAGGCAGTAATCGCCGCTTTTTGAGGTTCTGCGCGGCTATCACTGCAGCACAGGGCCGATCCTTCGCATTTCTAAGCCCCAGCCTCCGGGTTTCCGCTCATTCCCCTCCCCAGGCACGCCCCTTGCAATCAGCAAGGCCACAAGACGGCTGATGCCTAGACAGGAGACAACGATGCTGCCGAATGCCCGGATCGAGAACGCAATCACGAGAGGCGCTGCCGCGCCTCAGGTGCAAGCCGAGGACGCAGGCCACGATGCCTGCCACATGCGCGGCCAAGCCCGCCCGCCGCGCCGCGCCTTCGCGGCCCTGGCCCTGCTCGCCGCCAGCGCCCTGGCCTGGCCGCTGGCGCAGGCGGCGGATGGGGGCAAGGAGATCCGCATCGCCCATGTCTATTCCAAGACCGGCCCGCTGGAGGCCTATGGCAAGCAGACGCAGACGGGTTTCCTGATGGGCCTGGACTATGCGACCAATGGCACGATGACGGTGGCCGGGCGCAAGCTGGTGGTGATCGAGAAGGATGACCAGGGCAAGCCTGATGTGGGCAAGAGCCTGCTGGCGGCAGCCTATGGGGACGACAAGGCGGACATCGCCGTTGGCCCCTCGTCCTCGGGCGTGGCGCTGGCACTGCTGCCGGTGGCCGAGGAGTACAAGAAGATCCTGCTGGTGGAGCCGGCGGTGGCCGACGCGATCACCGGCGAGAAGTGGAACAAGTACATCTTCCGCACCGGCCGCAACAGCAGCCAGGATGCGATCTCCAACGCGGTGGCGCTGGACAAGCCCGGCACCGTGGTGGCCACGCTGGCGCAGGACTATGCCTTTGGCCGCGATGGCGTGAGGGCCTTCAAGGACGCGGTCAAGAAGGCCAAGATCGTCCATGAGGAATACCTGCCCACCAACACCACCGATTTCACCGCCGGTGCCCAGCGCCTGATCGACAAGCTGAAGGATCAGCCCGGCCGCAAGGTGATCTTCATCATCTGGGCCGGCGCCGGCAACCCGTTCAAGATCGCCGATCTCGACCTGAAGCGCTATGGCATCGAGATCGCCACCGGCGGCAATATCCTGCCGGCGATGACGGCCTACAAGCAGTTCCCCGGCATGGAGGGCGCCACGTATTACTACTTCGGCATCCCCAAGAACCCGGTCAATGAATGGCTGGTGGCCAACCACTACAAGCAGTACAAAACGCCGCCGGACTTCTTCACCGCCGGCGGCATGACGGCGGCCATCGCCATCGTCGAGGCGCTGAAGAAGACGGCCGGCGACACCAGCACCAACAAGCTGATCAAGACCATGGAAGGCATGAGCTTCGAGACGCCCAAGGGCAAGATGACCTTCCGCGCCGAGGACCACCAGGCGCTGCAGGCGATGTATCACTTCAGGATCAAGGTGGACCCGGCGTTTGCGTGGGGCGTGCCGGAGCTGGTGCGGGAGATCAAGCCGGAGGAAATGAACGTCCCCATCCGCAACAAACGTTGACGCTCGGCTACTGCGCGAACGGGATACGTCGTTGCAGGTCCCTCCGAAGATCCTCACGTACAGGGAGTACGTTCCGGTCTTCGGATCCGCCCGCGCCTTGTCTCCCGCCCGCTCGCTACGCCTCGGGCTCTGGAAGTTCGGCTACTGCGGGGGCGCCTGCCGTCGTTGCGGGTCCTCTCATGGATCCTCACGTACAGGAAGTGCGTTCCGGTCCACGGGTCCCCCCGCGCCTAGACAGATTGCTTGGCTACTGCGCGAACGGGATACGTCGTTGCGGGTCCTCCCATGGATCCTCACGTACAGGAGGTACGTTCCGGTCCATGGGTCCTCCCGCGCCTAGTCTCCCGTCCGCTCGCTACGCCTCGGGCTCTGGAAGCTGGGGTTGCGGCGGCTGGCGGTGCCAGCGCCAGTCAAGCTAGCTCTCTGTATTCCTCTGTGTCTCCGTGTCTCTGTGGTCGATTCAAAAACTCCTGAAACCCAACCATCGTGCTTGAAACCAAGAACCTGAGCATTCGCTTCGGCGGCCACGTGGCGGTGGATCGCGTCTCCTGCGCGTTCAAGCCGGGCACGCTGACGGCCATCGTCGGCCCCAATGGCGCGGGCAAGACGACCTATTTCAATCTGATCTCGGGGCAGTTGCCGGCCAGTGAGGGGCAGGTCTTGCTGGATGGGGTGGACCTGACGCGGATGGCGGCGCCGCTGCGCACGCGGCGCGGGCTGGGCCGGGCCTTTCAGCTGACGCAGCTGTTCCCGCACCTGAGCGTGCTGGAGAACGTGCGGCTGGCGGTGCAGGCGCGGCGCGGGCTGGGGCTGAAGATGCTGACGGTGTGGTTGCAGCTGCGCGAGCTGAGCGACGAGGCGATGGCGCTGCTGGAGCGGGTGCGGCTCGCCGACCGGGCCGGCCACTATGCGGCCAGCCTGCCGCATGGCGATCAGCGCAAGCTGGAAGTGGCGATGCTGATGGCGCTGCAGCCCAAGGTCTATATGTTCGATGAGCCCACGGCCGGCATGAGCGTGGACGAGGTGCCGGTGATCCTGGACCTGATCCGCGAGCTCAAGCGCGAGGGCCGGCACACGATTCTGCTGGTGGAGCACAAGATGGATGTGGTGCGCGAGCTGGCCGATCGCATCGTTGTGCTGCATCAGGGCCAGCTGGTGGCCGATGGTGAGCCGGCGGCGGTGATTGCCTCCGATGTGGTGCAAAGCGCCTACCTGGGCAAGGCCGTGGCCAGCAGCGGGGTGGTGGCATGAGCGCGGCGGCCAAGCCGGCAAGTTCGTCGCCACCGCTGCTGGAGCTGAGCGGTGTGCACACGCATATCGGCGCCTATCACATCCTGCATGGCGTGGACCTCGCCGTGCCCGCCGGGCAGCTGACCATGCTGCTGGGCCGCAACGGCGCCGGCAAGACGACCACGCTGCGTTCCATCATGGGGCTGTGGCAGGCCAGCCGTGGCCGCATCAGCTTTGCCGGCGAGGCGATTGGCGGCCCCAGCGGGCAGGCGGCCACACCCGATATCGCCCGCCGCGACATCGCCTATGTGCCGGAAAACATGGGCATCTTTGCGGCGCTGACGGTCAGCGAGAACATGCTGCTGGCGGCCCGCGGCGCACGCCGACTGGCCGATCTCGACACGGCGCGGCTGGACTGGCTGTTCCGCCTGTTCCCGGCGCTGAAGAAGTTCTGGCTCTACCCGGCCGGCAAGCTCAGCGGCGGCCAGAAGCAGATGCTGGCGATTGCCCGCGCGATGGTGGAGCCACGCCGGCTGCTCTTGATTGATGAGCCTTCCAAGGGCCTGGCGCCGGCGATGGTGCAGAACATGGTGGAGGCGCTGCAGGAGCTCAAGCGCGGCGCCGGCGCATCGAGCGAGCCTGGCCAGGCCGGCACGACCATCCTGATGGTGGAGCAGAACTTCATGGTGGCCCGCGCGCTCGGCGATGGCGTGGCGGTGATGGACGATGGCCGCGTGGTGCACAGCGGCGCGATGCGCGAGCTGGCCGAGGATGAAGCGCTGCAGCAGCGGCTGCTGGGCCTGTCTCTGGGAGCACATCAATGAGCAGCACGACGACTGTGAATGCCGGCGCCGTGCCACGCGCGGCCTTTGATGCGCGGCCGCTGTGGCTGCTGGCCGCGCTGGCGCTGGGCGCCCTGCCGCTGATCGGCAGCGCCAGCAGCTGGGCCACGCTGAGCCTGGCCGGGCTGGCGATGGGGCTGATCATCTTCATCATCGCCTCGGGCCTGACCCTGGTGTTCGGCCTGATGGATGTGCTGAACTTCGGCCATGGCGTGTTCATCGCCCTGGGTGCCTTCATGGCGACCACGGTGATGGCCGCGATGAACGACTGGAGCGCCTCGCCGCTGCTGTGGCAGAACCTGCTGGCGGTGGCCCTGGCCTGTGGCGCCGGCATGGCGGTGGCGGCCGCGGCCGGCCTGCTGTTCGAGCGGGTGCTGGTGCGGCCGGTGTATGGCCAGCATCTGAAGCAGATCCTGATCACCATGGGCGGCATGATCATCGGCGAGGAGCTGATCAAGCTGATCTGGGGCGCGCAGCTGGTGCCGCTGCCGCTGCCCGAAGGCTTGCGCGGCTCGCTGCTGTTCGGCGATGTGGCGGTCGAGAAATTCCGCCTGCTGGCCGTGGGCCTGGGCCTGGCGGTGTTCGCGCTGCTGCTGTGGCTGCTCAATCGCACCAAGCTGGGCCTGCTGGTGCGCGCCGGCGTGCAGGACCGCGAGATGGTCGAAAGCCTGGGCTACCGGATCCGGCGGCTGTTCGTGGCCGTGTTCGTTGGCGGTTCGGCGCTGGCCGGCCTGGGCGGGGTGATGTGGGGGCTGTACCAGCAGGGCGTCACGCCGCAGATCGGCGGGCAGGTGAACACGCTGATCTTCATCGTCATCATCATCGGCGGCCTGGGCTCGACGCTGGGCTGCTTTGTCGGCGCGCTGCTGGTCGGCCTGCTGGCCAACTACTGTGGTTTCCTGGCGCCCAAGGCGGCGCTGTTCTCGAACATTGCGCTGATGGTGGCGATCTTGCTCTGGCGCCCAGAAGGCCTCTACCCGGCGAACAAATGACCCACCCCCTGCGCGCTTCGCACGCCCCCTCAAGGGGGCGAGCCCAATGGCCCGGCAAAGCCGGTTCCATGGCCTCCGCTGGGCTCTGGCGGTGGCTGCTTCAAGATCGAGCTGGAGAAATCGAATGAGCGTGCTGAGATCGCTGCTCTCGCATGACATGCCGCGCAGCCGCTGGCTGGCCGCGCTGCTGCTCGTGGCTGTGTTCGGCCTCGCGCTGACGCCGTTTCTCTTCCCCGGCATCAAGGCGCTGAACGTGGCGGCCAAGATCCTGGTCTTCATCGTGCTGGTGGCCAGCTACGACCTGCTCTTGGGCTACACCGGCATCGTCAGCTTTGCGCACACGATGTTCTTCGGCATCGGCGCCTATGGCATCGCGATTGCAAGCAGCCGCATGGAGCCGGGCTGGACGGCGGTGGCCGTGGGCCTGGGAGCCAGCTTGCTGCTGTCGCTGGGCCTGTCGCTGCTGATCGGGCTGTTCAGCCTGCGCGTGAAGGCGATCTTCTTCGCGATGATCACGCTGGCCGTGGCCAGCGCCTTTCTGGGCCTGGCCTCGCAGCTGTCGGACCTGACCGGCGGCGAGGACGGGCTGAACTTTCAGGTGCCCGAGCTGCTGCGCCCCAGCACCGAGTTCCTCGAAGAGCCCTGGCTGGGCGCCAGCATCGACGGCCGCTTTGCCAGCTACTACCTGCTGTTCTTCAGCGCGCTGGGTCTGCTGCTCTTGATGCTGCGCATCGTCAACTCGCCCTTCGGCCGGGTGCTGCAGGCCATCCGCGAGAACGACTTCCGCGCCGAGGCCATCGGCTACCGCAGCGTCGTCTACCGCACGCTGTCCAATGTGCTGGCCGCCCTGTTTGCCTGCTGTGCCGGTGCGATGCTGGCGCTCTGGCTGCGCTACAACGGGCCGGACACCTCGCTCTCGATGGAGCTGATGCTGGATGTGCTGCTGATCACCGTGATCGGCGGCATGGGCACGCTCTACGGTGCGGTACTGGGCAGCGTGCTCTTCATGCTGGCCCAGAACTATCTGCAGGAGCTGATGAAGCTCGGTGCCGGCCTGGTGGAGGGCGTGCCGGTGCTGGCACAGCTGATCGCGCCGGAGCGCTGGCTGCTCTGGCTGGGCCTGCTGTTCGTGCTGGCCGTCTATCATTTCCCCAGCGGCATCGTCGGGCGGCTGCGCGCCGCGGCCTTGCAGCATCGCAGCGGAGGTCATTGATGCGCGCCTACAGCTCCCACTACCAGCGCTGCGAAGGCCGCGAAATTCACTACACCGATTGGGGCGATCCGGATGCCCCGGCGGTGATTGCCTGGCATGGTTTGGCCCGCACCGGCCGCGATATGGACGATCTGGCTCAGCGCCTGAGCCAGCGCTTTCGCGTCATCTGCCCGGACACGCTGGGTCGCGGCCTCTCGCAATGGAGCCCGGAGCCGGATCGCGAGTACTGCCTGGATTTCTATGTCCGGCTGGCCGTGGCGCTGGTGGACCAACTCGGCCTGCAGCGCTTTCACTGGGTGGGCACCTCGATGGGTGGCGCCATCGGCACGCTGGCCGCGGCCGGGCCGCTGCGCGGCCGCATCATTCGGCTGGTGCTCAATGACAACGGCCCCTCGCTGGCCCCGGCAGCGATTGCGCGCATCCGCAGCTATGCCGGCGACCCGCCGGCCTTCGACAGCATGGCCGAGCTGGAGCAGTATTTCCGCCGCGTCTACGCGCCCTATGGCTGGCTGAGCGAGCAGCAATGGCGGCGCCTGACCGAAACCTCGGCGCGGCGTCTGCCCGACGGCCGGCTGACGCCGCATTACGACCCGGCCATGGTGCGCCAGTTCATCAACTTCCCCGACGACTACGAGCGCTGGGAAGCCTGGGACAGCCTGACGCTGCCGGTGCTCTGCCTGCGCGGCGAAGACTCCGATCTGCTGCTGCCCGAAACCGCTGACGCCATGCGTAGCCGCGGCCCTTGCGCCGTGGTCGCCACCATCGCCGGCTGCGGCCATGCGCCAGCGCTCAATGTGCCGGAGCAACTGGATCTGGTCGAGCGGTTTTTGTTGGCTTGAAGCGGCGCTGGGGGCTCAGCCGCCATTGATATTGGTATGCCCCTTGGCCTCGCAGCGGGCCACGGCCTTGGGCAGTTCATCGTCGAAGCGGGTGGTCCAGCATTCGTCGAACACCGAGCAGTAGCAGGCTTCGTAGCTGATCGCGCCGCGGGCACGATCCGTGCCCATCCAGAGCCGGTGCGCCACCGCTTCGGCCTTGTCCGGGCGGGGCCAGGACCACAGGCGCCGCTCACGGCCGGCGCTCAGCACATCGCCGGCAACGCTGCCGGTCACGGTGAACAGGCCTTGATTGCCTTGCACCTCGATGCCCAGCTCATTGGCCTGCAGTTCCAGGAACTTGCCGAAATGCTTCAGTGGCTGGTCTTTGTAGCGGGCTTCCATCCAGACGATGCGGGCCGGCCCGGTGCCGGCGTTCTCGACGGTGACCTGGATCTCGTATTTGCCGTCGCGGGTGTAGTTGCTGTTGGTCAGCTGCAGGATGGGCGTCGAGCCGGCGCGTACCAGCCGTGCGTTCTGCTCGACCAGATTGCTCATCGTGGCACTGGTGCGCAGCGCCGAGACCAGCGAGGCGCCGGCGCTGAGCACCATGGACAAGGCCACGGCGATGTGGAACCAGCGCGGGGCCTGTTCGGCGCCCTGCGGCTTGACGATCTTGGGAATCTCTATCAATTGAAGTGCTCGGCTTGGAGGGCCCTCAGGATGGGGCGCCGCGGGGAGGATTGTCGGTGCTGGGGTCAGTGCTCAGCCAACCAAAAGAACACCGCCGTCAGCCGACGGTCTTCTTTCGCTTCACCGAAATAGCCGGCCGCGCTGTGCACCAGGCTGGCCTTGTACAACAGCAGCCGGTTGAAGACGTTCTCGACGCACAGCTCCTCGTACCAGGCCTGCGGCGGCAGGCTGCGCACCTTGAGCGCATCGACCAGGTTCTGGTGCGGCTCGGCCACGCAGTTGCCGCCGATGGCGCCGTTGGGGTAGCGCAGCCGGTAAAAGCAAGTGCCGCTCTTGGGCGCCGGCTTGGGCTGCAGATAGAGCACAGCGGCATAGGTGCAAAGCGCGCGGCGATCGGTGTGCGGGCGCGGCCCGCATTCACGGGCGCCGACCAGTTGCGCGACGTTGAAGTCCAGCTTGGCGCCATTCGGGGCCTCGCCGACCCACAGCCGCTTGGCGCCGGTCACCTTCATCACATAGGCCTCGATCTGGGCCAGCTCCTCGGGCAGCAGCGCGCCGTGGAAGCGCATGCCCGGCCAGGATTCCTGGGCATGGGGGTAGCCGAGCAGCCAGTTGGGATGTTGCAGGCAGCGCTGCGAGATCTCGGCCGCGTTGGGCAGGGCCTGGTCGAGGATCCAATAGTTGCGCCCCAGTTCCAGGCCATCATCGGCCAGCCGCGGCGCGGTGGGCGGTATCGGCGGCAGCGGGGTGCCGGCGGGCGGCATGGGCAGCATGACAGACCTCGGACTAAACGGGGAAGGGCGCCGAGGCTAGCACGCAGCGTGGGGGCGCCGGCTCGGGGACTTCCCCGCAGCGTTCAGTTGACGCCGGGCAATTCCAGCCAGTGCGAGAGCCGGCGGCGCAGCGAGGCAAAGTCCAGCGGCTTGGTCAGGTGCTCGTCCATGCCGGCTTCCAGGCTGGCCGAGACATCGCTTTCCAGCGCATGGGCCGTCAGCGCCAGGATGGGAAAGTGCGGCAGCTGCTGCAGGCGCTGCAGCTCACGCAGCCGGCGTGCGCATTCCAGGCCGTCCATGCCGGGCATCTGGATGTCCATCAGGATCAGGTCCGGCGCGCCGGCGGCACATTCGTTCAACGCCTCGATGCCGTCCTTGGCCAGCCGGCAGCTCAGGCCCATCAGCGCGAGGAACTCCATCGCCACGACCTGGTTGATCGGGTTGTCTTCGACCAGCAGCACCACCGGCACGCGCAGCACGCGGCGCTCAAGGGCCTGGCTGTTGCCGGCTTCGGGGTCGGCCGCTGCCGGGCTGCTGGGCTGGGCCAGCAGCGCGACAGTGCTCGCACCAGGGCTGCCGCATTGAGGGGCGGTATTCATGTGAGGGCCTTCTCGGTCTGTCGTTCTTCTTGCTGGTCTACGCGCTGCGGACCCTTGCCTGCGGGTCTCTTGCTCCATCGCCGCATCCAAGGCGGCGCCACCCTGTTGGTGCCATGACCCTATTGGCCTCGCCCCTCAGGCAAGCCGCACAGACTGGTGAAAACCCTTGCTTCACATTCACTATTCGGCCCGGCTGCGATTGTTGCCCCAGCCGTGCGATTAGCGCAATGGGCAAGCCCCTTGGTCCGCGCGCGCCGGGGCCAGGTCTTGACAAGCGGCAGCGCTCGGCCGCCCAGCGGTCGGTGGGCTGTATGTCGCTGGCATATTCGTGGAACAGGGCTCGAATACGGCCGGGCTGAGCGCTTTGGAAGGACATTGCACTGCTGACATTTTTGCGTCATCAGCCTCTCTAGAATGTCCGCTCCCTTCTCCCCAGAGGCTGTAGCGCAATGTCCGAAGGTCTGATCCGCATCCGTGGTGCTCGCCAGCACAATCTGAAGAACCTGGACCTGGACCTGCGCACCGGTGAACTGACCGTGGTGACCGGGCCCAGCGGCTCGGGCAAGAGCAGCCTGGTGTTCGACACCCTCTATGCCGAGGGGCAGCGCCGCTATGTCGAGACCTTCTCGGCCTATGCCCGCCAGTTCCTGGATCGCATGGACCGCCCGGCGGTGGACAAGGTTGACGGTGTGCCGCCGGCCATTGCCATCGACCAGACCAACCCGGTGCGCAGCTCGCGCTCGACGGTCGGCACGATGACCGAGCTGAACGACCATCTGAAGCTCTTGTTCGCCCGCGCCGCCGAGCTGTTCGACCGCGAGACGGCGCAGCCGGTGCGCCACGACACGGCGCAGACGATCTACGCCGAGCTGATGGCGCGCACCGCCGACACTGATCCGCGACTGATACTGAGCTTCCCGGTCGAGCTGCCCGGCAACACCAGCAGCGAGCAGGTGCAGCAGTGGCTGGCCGCCAGCGGCTTCACGCGCATTCATGCCGAGCGCGAGGTGCCAGCACCGAGCGGCGCCGGGCCGTCCCAAGCCGCGAGCGCCCCCGCGGGGGGCAGCGCCGCAGCGGCAGCTGCAAGCGTGGGGGCACGAAAGGTCCTGGATGTGGTGGCCGACCGCTTCCGCATCCAGGGCGCCGACAAGCAGCGGGCGATGGAAGCCATCGAGCTCTGCCTGAAGCGCGGCAGCGGGCGGATGACGGTTTATGTGCAAGCGGCCGAGGAGGGCGGGGCCGAGCAGGCCTGGCGCTATTCCACCGGCCTGCATTGCCCCGACAGCGATCTGCGCTACCAGGACCCGCAGCCGGCGCTGTTCTCCTTCAACTCGGCCTTCGGCGCCTGCGAGACCTGCCGCGGCTTTGGCCGCGTGATCGGCGTCGACATGGGCCTGGTGATTCCCGATGAGAAGAAGACGCTGCGCAACGGCGTTATCAAGCCGATGCAGACACCGGCCTGGAAGGAATGCCAGGACGACCTGATCAAGTACGCCGGTGAGGCCGGCATTCCGCGCGACACCGCCTGGAGCCAGCTCTCGCAGGCGCAGCGCGACTGGGTCGTCAATGGCTCGCCGAACTGGAACGGCAAGTGGAACCAGCAGTGGTACGGCGTGCGCCGCTTCTTCGAATACCTGGAGAGCAAGGCCTACAAGATGCACATCCGTGTGCTCTTGTCCAAGTACCGCAGCTACACGCCTTGCGGCGTCTGCCAGGGCGCGCGGCTGAAGACCGAGGCGCTGCTGTGGCGGGTGGGCAGCCGGGCGCTGGCCGACACGGTGCTGCAAGGCGATGAACATGGCAGTTATCAGCGCTTCATGCCGGCCGGCGTGGCCTGGCGGCGCGAGCAGCTCGATGCGCTGCCGGGCCTGAATCTGCAGGACATGATGCAGCTGCCGCTGCACCGGCTGCGCCGCTTCATGGACGAGCTGCAGCTGCCCAGCACCATGCTGGACGAAGCCTTGAAGCTGCTGCTGGACGAAATCCGCAACCGCCTGAAATACCTCTGCGATGTGGGCATCGGCTACCTGACGCTGGACCGGCAGAGCCGCACGCTGTCCGGCGGTGAGGTGCAGCGCATCAACCTGACGACGGCGCTGGGCACCTCGCTGGTCAACACCTTGTTCGTGCTGGACGAGCCCTCGATCGGCCTGCATCCGCGCGATATGAACCGCATCGTCCAGGCCATGCAGCGGCTGCGCGATGCGGGGAACACGCTGGTCGTCGTTGAGCACGATCCGGCGGTGATGCTGGCGGCCGACCGGCTGATCGATATGGGCCCGGGGCCGGGCGAGAAGGGCGGCGCCATCGTGTTCGACGGCACGCCGGAGCAGATCCGCGCGGCCGACACGCTGACCGGCGCCTACCTCGGCGCGCGCAAGCATGTGGGCATGGGGCTGAAGCGCCTGGTCGAGGCCAACACGCCGCGGCTGATTCTGGAAGGCGTGCGCGAGCACAATCTGAAGAACGTCAGCGTGGAATTCCCGCTGCAGCGCATGGTCGTCGTCACCGGCGTATCGGGCTCGGGCAAGAGCACGCTGATGCAGGATGTGCTGTACCCGGCGCTGGCGCGGCATTTCGGCCAGGCCACCGAAACGCCCGGCGCGCACGACCGCCTGCTGGGCGCCGACTGGCTGGCCGATGCGGTGTTCGTTGACCAGTCGCCGATCGGCAAGACGGCGCGCTCGAACCCGGCCAGCTATGTGGGCGCCTTCGACGAGATTCGCAAGCTCTTCGCGGCCGCGCCCTTGGCGCAGGAGCGTTCCTACACCGCCGGCATGTTCAGCTTCAATGCCGGCGACGGCCGCTGCCCGACCTGCGGCGGCTCGGGCTTCGAGCATGTGGAGATGCAGTTCCTCAGCGACGTCTATCTGCGCTGCCCGGACTGCGATGGCCGCCGCTTCCGTGCCGAGATGCTGGAAGTAAAAATATCGTTGCCAGCGGCGGGGCCGATCCCGACGCCGGGCCGCCCCAAGGCGGGATCGGGCTCCCTCGGGGAGCTGTCGCCAGAGGCGACTGAGGGCCAACAGCATCGCGAGTTGAGCGTGGCCGATGTGTTGGAGCTGACCGTCAGCGAAGCGGTGCAGCTGTTCCGCGAGCGCCGCGAGGTGGTGGCCAAGCTGCAGCCCATCGTCGATGTGGGCCTGGAATACGTGAAGCTGGGCCAGCCGGTGCCAACGCTGTCGGGCGGCGAGGCGCAGCGGCTCAAGCTGGCCGGTTTCCTCGCCGAGGCGGCCAGCAAGCCGCGTCAGGCGCTGGCCAAGAAGGGCACGCTGTTCCTGTTCGACGAGCCGACCACCGGCCTGCATTTCGACGATATCGCCAAGCTGATGCGGGCGATGCGCAAGCTGCTGGCGGCCGGGCATTCGCTGATCCTGATCGAGCACAACCTCGATGTGATCCGCGCGGCCGACTGGCTGATCGACCTTGGCCCCGAGGGGGGCGAGGACGGCGGCGAGATCGTTGCCTGCGGCACGCCGGAGGAGCTGAAAGAACACCCGCGCTCGCACACCGCCGCGGCGCTGCGCGATTACGCGCTGCACATGGACCGGCCGGCGATGAAGATCGAGGAAGGCCGGCCGCTGCAAAGCCTGGTGCGGGCGCGCCGCAAGGCGCAGGACGAGGCGATCCGCATCGTCAATGCGCGTGAGCACAATCTGAAGTCGGTCGACGTCAGCATCCCGCGCGGCAAGTTCAATGTGATCACCGGCGTGTCCGGCTCGGGCAAGTCGACGCTGGCCTTCGACATCTTGTTCAACGAGGGCCAGCGCCGCTATCTGGAATCGCTGAACGCCTATGCGCGCTCCATCGTTCAGCCGGCTGGGCGGCCCGAGGTGGACGCCGTCTGGGGCATTCCGCCCACGGTGGCGATCGAGCAGCGCCTCTCGCGCGGTGGCCGCAAGAGCACGGTGGCGACGACCACCGAGGTCTGGCACTTCTTGCGCCTGCTCTATGTGAAGCTGGGCGTGCAGCACTGCGTCCACGATGGCATGCCGGTGCGGCCGCAAAGCGTGGAGTCCATCGCCGCCCAGCTGCTGCGCGATTACCGCGGCCAGCACATTGGCTTGTTGGCGCCGCTGGTCGTCAATCGCAAGGGCCTCTACACCGATCTGGCCAAATGGGCCAAGGCGCGCGGCCACAGCCATCTGCGTGTGGACGGCGAATTCCTGCCCACGGCGCCCTGGCCGCGGCTGGATCGCTTCAAGGAACACACGCTGGAACTGCCGGTGGGCGATCTGATCGTCAGCGCCGACAAGGAGGCCGAGCTGCGCGAGCTGCTGGCCCGGGCGCTGGACCATGGCAAGGGCGTGCTGCATCTGCTGGCGCCGCTGGACGGCCTGCCCGCCGCGCTGGCCTCGGGCGCCTCGACCGCCGGCATCGGCCAGGTCAAGGTCTTCTCGACCAAGCGCGCCTGCCCGGCCTGCGGCACCAGCTATGCCGAGCTGGACCCGCGGATGTTCTCCTACAACTCCAAGCATGGCTGGTGCAGCGGCTGCGTGGGCACCGGCCTGGCGCTGACCCGCGAGCAACGCAAGGCGCTGGACGACACCCAGCAGGACAAGGACAACCGTGGCCGCGAACAGAGCTTCCCGGCCGAGGAGGCCGAGATCGAAGGCCTGGCCGACCAGCCCTGCCCGGACTGCCATGGCGCCCGGCTGAACCCGGCCGCGCGCTCGGTGACCTTCGAAGACCAGGCCATCAGCACCGTGGCCGGCTGGAGCGTCAGCGAGGCGCGGCAGTGGGTGGCCGGTCTGGCGCTGAGCGGGCGCGATGCCGACATCGCCCGCGATGTGGTCAGCGAAATCCGCGGCCGGCTGGAGTTCCTGGAAGAAGTGGGCCTGGGCTATCTGACGCTGGACCGCGCCGCGCCAACGCTGTCCGGCGGCGAAGCCCAACGCATCCGCCTGGCGGCGCAGCTGGGCAGCAATCTGCAGGGCGTCTGCTATGTGCTGGACGAGCCGACCATCGGCCTGCATCCGCGCGACAACCAGATCCTGCTGAAGGCGCTGGCCCAGCTGGGCGACAAGGGCAATACGCTGGTCGTCGTCGAGCACGACGAGGACACCATACGCCGGGCCGATCACATCATCGACATCGGCCCCGGCGCCGGCAAGCGCGGCGGCCATGTGATCGCCCAAGGCACGGTGGCCGAGCTGTCGGCCGTGCCGGGCTCGCTGACCGGCCGCTTCCTCGCTCATCCGCTGATCCACCCGCTGCAGACGCGGCGCGAGGTCGACGCCGAGGCGCCCAAGCTGCGCATCCTGGCCGCCAGCCTGCACAACCTGAAGCAGGTCAGCGTCGATGTGCCGCTGCACCGGCTGGTGGCGGTGACGGGCGTGTCCGGTTCGGGCAAGAGCACGCTGGCGCGCGATGTGCTGCTGGCCAATATGGCGATGGCGGTGCCGCTGCGCAAGGACCCGTCGAACTGGATTGGCTGTGCCGGCATTGAAGGCCACAAGCAGGTGGACCGCGTGCTGGAGGTCGACCAGACGCCGATTGGCAAGACGCCACGCTCCTGCCCGGCCACCTACATCGGTTTCTGGGACGCCATTCGCAAGCTCTTTGCCGAGACGCTGGAGGCCAAGGCGCGCGGCTATGCGGCCGGCCGCTTCAGCTTCAACACCGGCGAGGGCCGCTGCCCGGGCTGCGAAGGCCAGGGCATGAAGACCATTGAGATGAGCTTCCTGCCCGATGTGAAGGTGCTGTGCGATCAATGCCATGGCCAGCGCTTCAACCCGGAGACGTTGGGCGTCAGCTGGCGCGGTAAGAGCATTGGCGATGTGCTGGCGATGGAGGTCGACGAGGCGGTCGAGTTCTTTGCCGCGATGCCGGCGATCGCCCACCCGCTGCAGCTGCTGAAGGACGTCGGCCTCGGCTATCTGACGCTGGGGCAGCCGAGCCCGACGCTGTCCGGCGGCGAGGCACAGCGGATCAAGCTGGTCAGCGAGCTCGTCAAGGTGCGCGACGACGTCACCCGCCGCGGCCAGAAGCCGCCGCACACGCTGTATGTGCTGGACGAGCCGACGGTCGGTCTGCACATGGCCGATGTCGAGAAGCTGATCCGCGTGCTGCACCGGCTGGTCGCCGGCGGCCACTCGGTGCTGGTGATCGAGCACGACCTCGATGTGATCGCCGAAGCCGATTGGGTGATCGACCTTGGCCCCGAAGGCGGCGGCGCGGGCGGCCAGATCGTGCTTGCCGGCACGCCGGAACAGCTGGTCGCCTCGGGCAGCCATTCGGGCCGTGCGCTGGCGCCGGTGCTGGCGCGCAAGGCTTGAGTCCGTGAGCACGGGGACCAGGGCAGGAAATCCAATGCGAACCACAGAGACACAGAGACACAGAGAAATAGGGGGCGCCATGTGGCCTCCTGACTTTTTCTCTGTGTCTCCGTGTCTCTGTGGTCTGTTCCCCAATGAATCCTGAACGAATTCAACACGCCGCCGAACTGGTCGAACAGGCCGATCTGCTGGTGATCACGGCCGGCGCCGGCATGGGCGTCGATTCCGGCCTGCCGGACTTTCGCGGCAACGAGGGCTTCTGGCGCGCCTATCCGGCGCTGGCACGGGCCGGTATCGAATTCCAGAGCATGGCCAACCCGGCCTGGTTCCGGCGCGATCCGGCGCTGGCCTGGGGCTTTTACGGCCACCGGCTGGCGTTGTACCGCGCCACGCAGCCGCATGAGGGCTTTGCGCTGCTGCGCCGCTGGGCGGCAGCGACCGAGTTGGGCGCCGTGGTCTTCACCAGCAATGTCGACGGCCAGTTCCAGCGCGCCGGCTTTCCCGAGGATCTGATCTGGGAATGCCATGGCTCGCTGATGCACCTGCAATGCAGCCGGCCCTGCGGCGAGCACATCTGGCCCGCAGAGCGATTTGCGCCCGAGGTCGACGAGGCCAGCTGCCGCCTGCTCAACGAGCCGCCGCGCTGCCCGCACTGCGACGCGCTGGCGCGGCCCAATGTGCTGATGTTCGGCGACGGCGACTGGGTCGATACCCGCGAGAGCGCCCAAGCTGAGGCCGTCACGCCGCTGCTGGAGTCGGCACGCAAGCCACTGGTGATCGAACTGGGCGCCGGTACCGCCGTGCCCTCGGTCCGGCGCTTCGGCCACCGGATGCTGCAGCAGCACGACGCCCGGCTGCTGCGCATCAACGTGCGCGAACCCGAGGTGCCGGGTTCCTACGACCTCGGCCTGGCGATGGGCGCGCTGGCGGCACTGCGAGCAATTGACGAGCGGCTCTAACGGCGACCCGTAGCGGCCATCGGCTCAGCCGCAGCAGCGTCGCATCAGCATCTCCACCGGCCCCTGCGCAAAGCGCGCCAGCCAGAGGCGAGTGCTCAGCAGCGCAACGACGACAAACACGGCCCAGGCGAGCGCCACATCGGTCAGGCTGCGCTGGCCGTCCAACCAGCCGATGGCTTCCAGAATGCCCATGCCGATCAGCACATGGGCGAGATAGAGGCTGAGCGTGCAGCGCCCCAGCTGCGCGAGGGCGTGCAGCGGCTGATTCAGGTTCGGGCCGAAGCGCAGCATCAGGCCGATGATGGCGCTGGACAGCGCCGCGGCGCTGCCGATATAGAGCGGCCCGGGTGGCAGCGGCTTGGTGCTCAGCACGCCGGCAGCTGCTGGAAACTGCTGGAGCAGGACCGAATGCAAGCCCAGGCTGAACGCGAAGCCGGCCAGGCCTCCGAGGATCAGGCTGTGCTGCCAGCGGCGTTCCCCCAGGGGGCTGCCGGCCAGCAGCAGGCCCCAGATGAAGAAGCTCAGCCAGGGCAGGATCGGGTGCATGCCATTGAACACCAGATGCCGGAGAAAGCCCGGCACGGACCAGAGGTCGACATAGTCAAGCGTTTGCCAATTCCAGCCTTTGGAGTAGTCGAACACGAACAGCAGGCCGAGATAGAGCAGTGGCAAGCCCAGGGCCAGCGCGCCCAGGCGGCGGCGCGGCCACCTCAGCAGCAGGCCGCCAAGAACGAAATAGGCGCCGTAGTAGTGCAGGATGTCGGCAGCAAAGATGCTCAGGTGCAGCAGGCCGACGGTGGCCAGGAACAGCGCTCGACGCCAGGTCTGTGCTTGAGCCGCGACTGGGCTCAGTCGGGCTGTCGCCAGGCCCAGGCCCAGCCCGGCGAGGCAGACGAACAAGGCGGCGCTGCGTCCTTCCAGCGCGAGAAAGAGTGTGGCGAACGCTGCGCCGGGCTCGGCGGCAACGCCCATCGCCAGGCGGAGGTTCACGGCCAGCATGCCCAGCAGCGCCACGCCGCGCGCCAGATCGACGCCCACCAGCCGCTGATGTGCCGGCGCCGGCGATGCTTGCTCTGCTGCTATTCCCATGTCCCTCAATCCCCTCATCCTCCGCTATGCCGGACCGTTGGAGCGGCCCAGCGCTTCGCTTCACAGCGATCGGGACTGTAGTGGCTTGAGATGAGGAAACGCTGAAGCGCAGAGGCCCCGGAACAGGGCGTCACTGCGGCTGGTATGGGACGCGCTCAGTGCGGCTTTGGCGGCTTGCCTTCGAAGCGCTTGGGCCGGTAGACATTGCCTTCCCAGAGGCCGTCGTCATTGGCGGCGCGCTTGGCGCGGTTGATCGCCTGCAGCGCGGCCTGGCGAGCGGCATGGCGGCGGGCCTCGGTGTCGAAGCGCCAGGTCAGGTGGCGACCCAGCCAGCGCCAGATGGCCCGCGGCAAGGCTTCCAGACGGCGCTGCAGCGCCGTGCCGACGCACATATGCAGCGTCAGCACCAGGCAGGTGATCAGACCGAGACTGGCGAAGATCTTGTCGAGCATGGCGTCCAGTGGCGCTCGAGGGAGGTTGCCCGCGGCCAAATTGGCATAAATGCGGGGGCGATACTGCCAAAACGATCAAATAGAAGCTGAAGGGTATCAGCCGGGCGGGATCTTGTCTGCGGGCGCCGGCGATATTTTCTTGGTGCTTTTCCCGGGATCAGGCATCAGCGCCGGCGCGCATGGGCTGACTTCCGGCTGGGCCGGCCGGCCTGACTAGAATCCCGCGGCCCCGCGCTGGGGCTTGAGGAGATACGCTTGACCGCTTGGAAGCCGCTGCGCACCTGGTGCGCCCTGACCGCCCTGACCGCTGCCCTGGGCAGCAGCCTGCTGAGCAGCCCCCTGGCCCATGCCGCCAGCCCGGCTGCGGCGCCCGGCGCGACCGGTGCGTCTGCCGGACTGACGCTGGAGCAGCTGTTCCGCGCCGAAAGCTACCGCGGTGAGCTGGCTCGCGAGCCGAGCTTCAGCCGCAGCGGCCGCTATCTGGCCTTTTTGTGGAACCCCTTCGGCGAGCCGGGCAGCGATCTGCATGTCTATGACACCAAGACCGGCAAGACCCAGCGCCTGACCTCGGCCGGCATCATGCAGGCCTTCGATGCGCCGGAAGACCTGGAGCGCTTCGCCAAGAAGCTGAAACAAAAGCGTGACGAGCTGGCCGAGCGCCAGAGCCGCGAAGTCGCCCAGCAGGCCTATCTGCGTGGCGAGCCGGTCGATATGAGCCAGTGGGAAAACGCGGCCATCGAGACGCTGAAGAAGGAGCTGGCCGAGAAGAAGGCCAAGGACGAGGCCCAGAAGGCGGCCGACAAGGCCGAGGCCGAGGCTGAGAAGCGCGCCGCCGAGGCGCTGGCCGCCAAGCGCGCGGGCAAGCCGCTGCCGGCGGCGGACGCTGCCAGCGCGGTGGCGAAGGCTGACAGCAAGGCCGACGCCAAGGCGGAAGAAAAAGCGCTCTGGGAGCTGCGCGACGAGCTGAAGAAGAAGCTCGAGAAGAACAAGCTCAAGCCCAGCGATCTGTATCCCGGCGTGAGCCAGCTGGCCTGGGCGCATCAGCGCGATGAGCTGATCTTCCAATACCGCGGCAGCCTGTTCCGCTGGCAGGCCGGCCAGGATCGCATCCAGCCGCTGCTGGCCACGCAACGCCAGCTGCGCATCGTTGGCTACACGCCGGACGACCAGGGCTTCATCTATATGGACGAGACCCGCGTGCTGCGCTCGCGCTTTGCCAGCGCTGCGGTGCAGGTGCTCAACCGCGAGCTGATACACGGCGATGACGAGGACAAGAAGTACCGCATCGAGCAGACCGTGATCAGCGAGGACGGCCGCTGGATGTCGCTGTTCGCGCGCGCGCCGCTGACGGCCGCCGACGGCAAGGGCCCGGCGCCCAAGCCCGGTCGCCAGGTCGACATGACCGACTACAGCGGCCGCTTTGCCGTGGCCAAGAAGATCGACCGCGAGATCTCGGACGACAAGCGCATCGAGCAGCCGCTGGCGCTGTACATCCGCAAGGTGCCAGGTCTTGACGCCGCGCCCGCGCGCCAGCCCAAGCCGGTGTTCACCCACCCGGGTGGCGACACCTGGTTCGAGATCAGCCCGGTGGCCTGGGCCAAGGATGGCAGCCACTACGCCTTCGCCACCTTCGAGCGCGAGAAGGAGCTGCTGCGCGTCTATCTCGGCAGCAATGACGAGAACGCCAAGCCCGAGATGATTCTGGAGCGCCGCGGCGATGTGCACCACGAGCTGGTCAATGTGATGCAGCCGCGCTTCACGCCCGATGGCAAGCAACTGGTGCTGATCCTGTCCGATGCCGACTGGCGCCAGCCCTATGCCTACACGCTGGCCAACAAACAGCTGCGGCCCTTGGTCAGTGGCGCCTTCGAGGCCTTCGACGTGCTGGGCTTCACGCCGGACAGCCAGCAGATGTTCGTCGTCTCCAACAAGGATGAGCTGGCGGCCATGAACCTCTGGCGCGTCAGCCTGGCTAACGGCCAGATGCAGCGCCTGGGTGCGGCCGGCGAGTACCACCGCCATGCCGTCGTCTCGGAAGACGGCCAGTGGCTGGCCGCCAACGCCGGCAACTGGATGCAGCGGCCCGAGCTGAAGCTGCTCAAGGGCCTGAGCGCCACGGCCGAAGCTGCCAAGACGCTGACGCAGAGCCATGACCCGGCGTTCGACAAGGTGCACCTGCTGCAGCCCGAGCGCTTCAGCTTCAAGAACCGCCATGGCGACACCATTCCCGCCTATGTGTTCAAGCCGACCGGCTGGCAGGCCAGCGATAAGCGGCCGGCCGTCGTCTACGTTTACGGCGGCCCGCTGAATGCGCGCAACACCGTCGAGGTGGACAGCTTCCAGGCCACCGGCTATCTGTTCGGCATGTATATGGCCGCCAAGCACGGCTATGTGACGGTGTCGGTCGATACCCGCGGCCATTCGAACTACGGCCGTCGTTTTGCCGATGCCAACTTCGAGCAGGCAGGCCTGCCGCAGACCGAGGATCTGCTCGACCTGGTGCAGTACATGAACGCCAATCTGGGCATCGACAGCCGCCGCATCGGCCTCAACGGCTGGAGCTTCGGTGGTTTCCAGACCCAGTACACGATGTACTCGCAGCCCGATGTGTTTGCCGCCGGCATTGCTGGCGCCGGCCCGACCGAATGGGAAAACTACAACAGCTGGTACAGCGGCCGCACCATCGGCAAGGTCGATCGCACGAAGCCGGTGCTGCGCAAGTACTCGCTGCTGCCGATGGCTCGCGGGCTCAAGCATCCGCTGATGCTGGTGCACGGCATGCAGGACGACAACGTGCTCTACCAGGACACCGTCAACGTCTACCGTGCGCTGCTGGAGTCGGGCAAGGAGTCGCTGGTCGAACTCTTCCTCGATCCGGACGGCGCCCATGCCATGGGCGGCGCGGTCAAGCCGGTGGGCTGGCACCGCAAGTACGAAGCCTTCTGGCTGCAGCATCTGGGCCAGGCCCGCTGAGCCTGTTGAGCGCGGTGCGCTGAGCATGAGCAAGCCACCCCGCGGGGTGGCTTTTTTTCGTCGCTGCAGGCCTGGCCCTTTCGCCCCGAAAGCCGGGGGCTGGTGCTGCGCCGCACAGGCGCTACGATGCGGCGATGAACAAGCCGCCGCTGGATTGACGAGCGATGAGCGCCGCGCCCGAATTGCTGCAGGCCGGCACCGCCGAGGCGGACTTGCGCCAGGCGCGCGAGCTGCTGACCGGCTTTGAGCAGGCCCATTTCGCCGCGCGGCTGCAGCAGATCGCCGCTCAGCGGCTCAGCCCAGCCCAGGCACTGGAACTCGATGCCTTCCGCTTGATGGGCGCGGCTGTGATGCCGGAGACCGAGCCGCAGGCATTGCTGTTGAAGGCGCGCGAGCTGCTGACGCTGGCCCAGCTGCAGCAGGCGCTGCTTGCCGAGGCGGCGATCTGGCGCGCGATTCAATGGCTGCAGACACGGATGAAGCTGCACCATGCGGCGCTGGAAAGCGTGGCCATGGCCGGCGAGCTGTACATGCAGGCCGGCGAACATGAGCTGGCGCGGCTGATGCGCGTCAGCCGCTGCCCGGTGCTGTTCATGGCCGAGATGTACCCGGAGCTGCGCGAGGCCTGCGCCACGCTGATGCAGCAGCGCGAGGATTTGCCGGCTCCGGCCTATCAGCTGCTGCTGAACAACGGTGCCTCGGCGGCCTACTACCTGGCCAATGAGGAAGAGGATGCCGAGCGCGCCCAGGCCTTCTGGCGCGAGTGCCTGGAGCTGCACGGGCAGAGCCTGGCCTTCACCCGTGTCCATGGCCTCGTCTATGCCGGGCTGGTGGCGCATCTGAACCTGGCCGTGGTCAACGCCACACTGGGCCGCTGCGAGCCCTGCCGCGCCCATCTGGCCGCGCTGCGCGAGGGCTGTGGCGATCAACCGCTGCAGGCCTCCTGGCAGCTGTGGGCACAGTTGTGCGAGGTGTTGCTGTTGTGTCATGAGGGCGCGCCTGAGCAGGCCTGGCCGGCCTTGCTGGCACTGGAGGCAGCACTTGATCAGGCTGGCAGCAATTCGGTCGGCCATCGCGAGGCCTGGCTGCATGCGCTGCGCCGCTTCGGGCGGCGGTGGGGGCATGACGAGGTCGCCATGCAGGCGGCGCTGACCCTGCTGCGCCTGGAGCGCCAGCGCAAGCGCGAGCTCTCACGCGCGCTGGGCGAGACGGTCAATGCGGTGATCGAGCGGCCCCACCTGCTGCATGAGAACGAGCAGCTGGCCCGCCAAGGCAGCGAGCTGGAGCTGTCGCTGGCGCAGCGCAATCAGGAACTCAGTGGTGCACTGGCCAAGGTCCAGGCCGAGGCCAGCATCCGCGCCGCCGCCGAGGTCGCGCTGCAGCGCGCGCATGACGAACTGGAGCGCCAGGTCGAGCAGCGCAGCGCCGAGCTGGCCGAGGCGCTGCGCACCCTGATGCAGCAGGAGAAACAGCTGGCCTTGTCGCGGATGGTGGTCGGTGTGGCCCACGAGATGAACACGCCGCTCGGCAATGCGCGGATGGCCGCCAGCACGGTGCAGGCGCGCTGCCAGAGCCTGATCGAGGGCCTGGCCGGCAATACCTTGCGCCGGCTCGAATTGGCGGCGGCGCTGGAGGCCTTGTCGCAAAGCGGCGCGGTGATCGACCGCGCTCTGGACCGTGCCGGTGAGCTGGTGCAGCGCTTCAAGGCGCTGTCGATCAGCCAGCATAGCGAGGCCTGCATGGAGTTCGACCTGATCGCCTTGCTGCGTGGCAGCGAAGCGCAATGGCGCGAAACCGCGCCCGAACAAGCCTTCAGCTTCAAGCTGGACGGGCCGGCGTCACTGAGCCTGCGGGGCTATCCTGGCGCGCTGAAGGAAGTCTGGCGCCAGCTGTTCGAGAACAGCGTTCGGCACGGCTGGCAGGGGCGGGGCGATGATGCCCGGCTGCTGCTCGTGGTGCAGCCAGACGGCGATCAGCTGCAGCTGGATTGGCAGGACAACGGCCGCGGCATTGCCGCCGAGCACCTGGACCATGTGATGGAGCCCTTCTACACCACGCAGCTGGGCCAGAGCGGCACCGGGCTCGGCTTGAGCACGGTGAACAGCCTGGTCTGCGATCTGATGCGCGGCCAGGTCGAGGTGCACAGCAGCCCGGGGCTGGGCTGTCTGGTGCGCATGCGCCTGCCGCTCAGGGCGCCGCGCTGACGGCGCCGGGGCTGCGCGGCCTGTGCTTCAGGCCGCGTTCTTGACGCAGGCATCCCAGAGCTGCTGCACGCCCTCGGGCACTTCGCGGCTCAGCGCATCGCGCATCTGCGCGTCGGCCAAGCGGGCCAGCTCTTCCGGCGTGTGCTGCGATTCATCGCCGCCAAGCAGGGCGATCGGGGCCAGTGCGGCGGCCAGCTGCTCGTCGTCAAAGCGCGGCGCCCAGGCATCGGCGGCCAGATCAACGCCGAGCATGAAGCCGATGCACCAGTCCTCGGCGTCGGTCAGTTCCTCGTCCTCGTCAACGGCGATGCTGAAGATGGGCTCCCAGGCCTCGGGCTTGTCGTTCAGCTGCACGGCGATGCTGCGCAGATGGCGCAGCACCAGCATCATCACGCGCTTCTTCTGCTTGCCGCTGACGAAGGGGGCGATGCCATCGGCACCGTCGCCGCCCCAGACCTCGGGCAACCAGGCCGCGCCGGGCAGTTCGGCCAGCGGCTGCGGGCTCAGCAGCAGGGCGGTCAGATAGCCGTCCATGGCCTCGATATTCATGGCCGCGTCGCTGGGCAGCTTGGTCAGCATATCGTCGAGCGCGGACAGTTCGTCGTCGCTCAGCGGCAGGTAATCGGAGGCGGGGTTGTAGCTGGGATATTCCATGGGGGATCTCGGTGGGGCAGTTCAGCCGTGGCGGCCGTGCCGGCTTTTCGGTTTCTTGGCGTCGAATTCAGCGATCTGCGCCTTCAGCAAATGCATCAGCACCCGCGCGTTGGCCTCGGTCAGGCTGATGATGGAGCTGGGTTCTATGCCCTCGACCGGCGCCTTGGGGGCGACCAGGGCGTCGACCTTGAACAGCACCAGACCATTGGCATTGGTGGCGGCTTTGAACTTCTGAATCTCGATTTGGTGTGTCTTCATGGCGCCGGACGCATGCGGTGCAAAACCACGAGCGTAGCGCATGACGGGCCGATGACGGCCAGGCAACAGCGGCCGAGCCGCTCAGATCAGGTCAACGGCTCTGCTGCCGGCGCACAAAAGCCTGCAGATCGCTGAGCCTGATCTCGCGCTGGCCGGCGGCGTTGACGCTGGCCATCTGCTCGAAATGCTGGGCCGCGTAGCCAAAGCCGGCGGCCTGGGCCTCGGCCAGGCTGAGGGCGCCGCGCCGCTGCGTATCGGCCTGCTGGAACTGGCGGGCCAGCTTGGCCATCACCTGGGCCTGCAGCGCCGCACCGCGGCTCGGTTCAGCCAGTGGCGCCTGGCTGGCCAGCTGCGCAGGCAGCGCGGGGTCTTGCAGCGCGGCTGGCGGCGCGGCGCGGGACGGTGCGGAGCAGGCGAGCAGGGCGATGGCGGCAGTGGTGGCGAGGCGACGCTTCATGGGGCACTCAGCGAGGTGATGAACTGGCTCAGATCGGCCTTCAGCGCGGGCCGCACCTGGTCGTCCAGATAGGTCATATGGCCGCCGATATGACGGCTCAACTTCAGGCCGGGCGGGGCGGCGCCGAGGCGGGCCAGGTCTTGCTCGGTCAGCCAGAAGGGCGTGGCCAGGTCGTGATAGCCGCCGACGACCAGCAGCTTCAGTGCCGGCTTCAGGGCGAAGGCCAGGGCCAGATCGGGAATGGCATCGGGCAAGGCATGGCCATCATGGCGCCAGTCCCATTGCTGGATCACCGCGTCGTTGCCCAGCGTGTAGGCGCTGCTGGCCTGGTATTTGAGTGTCAGGCGCAGATGGTCGGCAATGGCGCTGCGAAATGCCGGTGTGATCGCGGTACTGGACGGGTCGCCTTCGCCGGACAGTACGTCGTTGACGCCGGCGCTGACCCGCGAGTCATAGCGGCCCAGCAACTGTTGCGGCAGCAGCTGGGTGCGCAGCGCCGTCGGCCCCAGCAGCGGGTTGGCCTGCCAGCTGTTGGCGCTCAGGCCGCTGTAGCTGGCCAGTTGCTGGGCGAGCGCCGGGTTCAGCACGGTGCCGAGGCTCAGGTACTGCTGCACCGCCGGCTCGAACTGGCTGCTGGCAAAGCCCAGCGCCTGCTGGGCAAATCCTGGGATGTCGGTGCTCGGCGGCGTGCTGCGCTTGAACCAGGCCGCCGTGGCCGCGTAACTGGGCAGGAAGGCGCTGCAGCTGATGCGCTGGGTGATCACCGCGCAATTGCTGTTGTAGTTGAGGATGGCCGACTGCAGCACCACCCCTTGCAGCGGCGCGCCCGCGGCGAGCAGGCCGGCCGCCAGCAGCGGCGATCGGAAGCCACCATAGGACTCGCCAAAGACCAGCAGTGGCGAGTTCTTGCGCTGCTTGGCCTCGATATAGCGCAGCACGAAATCGCGGAACAGCTTGGCATCGCTGTCGACGCCCCAGAAGCTGGCGTTGGTGTTTGGCGCCACCGCTTCGGAGTAGCCAGTGCCGACGGCATCGACAAAGACGAGGTCGGCCTCGCGCAGCAGCGTCTCCTGGTTGTCGACCAGCTGATAGGGTTGCGGCACATTGGCGGCCGGAAAATTGGTGACCAGCCGCTTGGGCCCGTAAGCCCCCAGATGCAGCCATACCGAGGCCGAGCCCGGCCCGCCGTTGTAGAAAAAGATCAGGGGCCGGCTGGCACTGGCCACACCCAGGCGCTGGTAGGCGACATAGAACACGCTGGCCTCGGCCGCACTGCTTTGTGGGTCCTTGACCAGCAGATGGCCGGCCTCGGCCTGGTAGTCCAACTTGCCATCGCTGAGGCTCAGGCTGTGCGTGGTCTGGACAGCGCTGTCCTGGGCGCTGGGCAGCGATGCGGTGGCCGCCATCGAGTAGACGGTGCTGTCTTGCAGCACGCCGGCGTCGGTGGGAGGGGGCGTTGTACTCGTCGAGCCGCCGGACGAGCCGCCGCCGCAGCTGCTCAGCAAGGCGCTGCTTAGCAACGCAAGCGCAAGGCGCAGGGGAATGGTATATGGGCGCATGTCTGGGCACGAAGGCGAACTGATGCCCGGACTGTGCCATGCGTGGGTGCTCGTGGTCCACCGACTTCAAGCCCCCATGCGCTCAGTAGTTTCAATGTCCCGGTCGTCGGCCGAATAGTGTTTGCACCACGCTTACGACGGCGAGCACCAGGCCTCCGGCCAGCACGCCCAGCAGCAACTCGGCCAGCCAGCCCAGTGGCGTTGCCAGCGCAGGGGCGATGCCGCTGAGCATGTGATGCAGCGCGGCTTCAAAGCCGGGCAAGCCATGGCCGAGAATGCCGCCACCGACCATGAACATGGCGACGGTGCCGAGCACGGCCAGCAGGCGCATCAGCTTGGGCGCTGCGCTGAGCAGCAGGCCACCAAGTCCGCGCTGCCAGCCGGCTTGGCGCTGGCTGAGGTAGAGCCCGGCGTCGTCGAGCTTGACGATGGCGGCGACCAGGCCGTAGACCCCCACCGTCATCAGCACCGCGATGCCGGACAGCACCAGCAGCTGCGTGGCCAAGCCCTGCTCGGCCACCAAGCCCAGCGTGATGGTGATGATCTCGGCCGAGAGGATGAAGTCGGTGCGGATGGCGCCGCTGATCTTGTCGCGCTCATAGGCAAGCAGATCGACGTCGGGGCGGCGCAGTTGCTCGGCCTCGGCCTGCTCCTCGGGGGTCAGTTCTTGCCCATGGCGGTGCTGCCAGCTGTGCAGCACCTTCTCGAAGCCCTCGAAGCACAGATAGGCGCCGCCGAGCATCAGCAGCGGCAGTACGGCCCAGGGCGCCAGCGCACTGATCGCCAGCGCCAGCGGGACCAGGATGGCCTTGTTGCGCATCGAGCCCTTGGCAACTGCCCAGACAACCGGCAGTTCTCGCTCGGCGCTGACGCCGCTGACCTGCTGGGCGTTCAGGGCCAGATCGTCGCCGAGCACGCCGGTGGTCTTCTGGGCCGCTGCCTTGCTGAGCAGGGCGACGTCGTCGAGCAGGGTGGCGATATCGTCCAACAGGGCAAACAGGGCGCTGGCCATCGATGGGGTTCCGTGAAGTGAAAGAGGGCACTGTTTGTACCTCAAGTCTGCTGGCAAACTGTGACCATGAACGCATTCAACCTCTCATTTCGCAATTTCGGTCTGCTGGCTTTGGGGCTGGGTCTGGGCCTGTCGCTGGCTGCCCAAACGACGGTGCAGCCCGCGGCGCCAGTCAAGCAGGTTTACAACGAGCAGGCCGATGCCCGCGCCGATCTGAACCGCGCGGTCGCCCAGGCCGCCGCTGCCAAGAAGCAGGTGCTGGTGGTTTACGGCGCCAACTGGTGCGGTGACTGCCAGGCGCTGGACCGCAAGATGAGCGATGGCACGCTGGCCGGGCCGGTGGCCAAGCGCTATGTGACCGTGAAGGTCGACGTTGGCCGCTTCAATCGCAATCTCGATGTCGCCGAGCAGATGGGCGTGTCGCTGAAGAAGGGCATTCCGGCAGTGGCCGTGTTGGGCGCAGACGGTCAATTGGTCGGTGCGACCAACGGTGGTGAACTGGCCGATGCCCGCAATATGGGTGACGACGCGGTGCTCAAGGTGCTGGACGGCATGCAGACCAAGCGCTGACGTGATGCGCCCCCCGCCCATGGGGGTCAGTCCTTGCCTTTTGAGCGGCCGTGGCCTAAGTTGGCTTCATGGCCAGACCACTGCGGATCGAATATGCGGGTGCCGTCTACCACCTCAGCTCCAAGGCCGAGGCGGGTGCGGTGGTGTTCAGCGACGACGAGGACCGCCGTGCACTGCTCGGTGTCATCGCGCAGGCGATGCAGCGCTTCGATGCTCAGGTGCTTGCCTACCACCTGGGCAGCCATCACTACGAGTTGGTGCTCTACACGCGGCAGGCCAATCTGTCGCGGCTGATGCGTCATCTCAACGGCGTCTACACCCAGGGCTTCAACCGCCGCCATGGTGGCCACGGTCATCTGTTTCAGGGCCGCTTCAAGGCGGTGCTGGTTGACCGAGAAAAACGGCTGCTTGATGTCTGTCGCTACGTGGAACTGGCGGCCGTACGCGAAGGCCTGGCCAAGTCCTCGCTGGCCTGGCCCTGGTCCAGCCATGCTGCCCATTGCGGCAATGAGCCGGCACCAGACTGGCTGGATGTCGATGGCCTGCTGGGCTTTGTGCAGGGCCGGCCGATTGCCGGCGCTGCCGAGCGCAAGCGGGCTGCGCAGCGCTACGAAAAACTGGTGGCCAGCGAACCCGGCCTCGACATCTGGCCGCATCTGCGGCATCAGGTCTTCCTCGGTGACGCCGAGTTCGCGGCTGCACAGCGGCAGCTGCTGCAGACGCAGGGGCGACAGTCCACTCGCGCCGCGTCGGCTTTGCGCGCGCGGGGCTGGCGCGACTGGCTGCGCGACTGCGGCAGCCGCGAGGAGGCGCTCTATCGCGCCCACACCGACGGTGGACTGTCAATGACCGGCTTGGCGCAGGAGCTGGCCCTGTCGGTGTCCCGCGTCAGCCGCCTGATTGCCGCCTACGAGCGCGCGCAGCGCAGCCACTAAGGCGCGCACACCCACGCGCCGAGCCTTGGGCGCGTCTAGCGGTGGGCCGACGCGATGTAGCTTGCTGCGCCGCACTGGCCTTGTGGATATCCCTTTTTCTCAAGCGCCGATCAGGCTGTCCGGCGCATCGTTCTGTGCTGCGCAAACTAAGAGGGCGGTTGGCGCATTGATCGCGCACGCGCAGCCTCACCCGTGACTGTCCCCAGTGCTTGTGGATAAGTCCGTGGGGAAGCTGCGGGCGGCGGCGCCAAGTGATTGATTTTCCTGATGCAAAGTCGCGGTGCTGCGAAATTGAGCAGGGCCTGCCAAGCCCGGCGGCCACGGCCTCAATGTGCTTCTGCGACCTGCTTGAGCCCCTTCAGCCCCGCCTCGAAATCCTTGCCGACCATGCTGTCCGAGAACAGCGTCATCCAGTGGAACAGCGGGTTGCTGCCGATATCGCCATCCATGGTCCAGGTGACCAGCGTGCCGCCGTCGCGGGGCTCGAAGCGCAGGTCGCCGCTGCTGGTCGTGCCGAAGTCCGGGAAGAACAGGTCATAGGCGACACGGCGCGCCGGCTCGGCGGCGGTGAACGTCATCCGGCCGTCGCCTTCTGTCTGGCTTTTCCAGGCCCAGACGGCGCCCGCACCAGACTCAGGGCCGCTGTAGTCAATCTGCATCTTGGGATCGCGCTGATTCCAGACCGACCACTGTTTCCATTGCCGCGGGCTGGCGACCAGCGCATAGACGCGCTCCGGCGGGGCCTGGATCTGGGCGCTGCGAACGACGTGGAACTTCGGTGTTATTGCCATGCCGCCGAGATAGAGCAGGGCGATCAGGCCCAGCAGCGTGAGCAACAGATATTTGAGGACTTTCATCGTGGCTCCCGATGTGTTGAGAGCCCGAGCTTCGCGCTCTGGAAGCAGTGGCGCAATGCGCACAAACCTGAGGCGGGTCAGGCCCGCCGATGGCCGAATCAGTGCAGTTGGTGGGCGGCTGCGCTGGGGCAGGCTGGCAGCTCGCTGTCGTCCTGCAACTCGGTCCAGGCCGCCTGCGTCAGTTCGCGGGCGCTGGCCAACTGGTGGCAGAGCTCGAAGATGCCCAAGCCATCGGCCTCTCCGACGGCTTCTGGCAGCGGCGCGGCCGAGACTTCGGCGGGCAGGTCAGCCAGCGCGCCCAGCAGTTCGAACAGCAGTTCCAGATTGGGCTCGCCGGGCTCCTGCTGGCGTGCCAGCCCTAGGCTGCGGCAGAGGTACCAGCAGGCGCTGGCTGCGTCATCGCATTGGGCATGGTAGAGGGCCAGTTGCTCCAGCGCCTCGGCGCGGGCGAGCTGGTCCTGCTGCTGTTCTTGTGCCGGATCCAGGCCGGGCAGGTGGATGTCGATGGCCAAATGCTCGGGCGCGCCGTCTGGCTGCTGCAGGGCCTGCGTGGGCAGGGCTGCGTCTTCAACAGGGGTTCGCGCCATGATGGTCTTCCAATCCAACTACATGCTGAATGCTAGACGTAGCGGGGCGTTTTGCTGCCCCATGAACCGGGGGCAGGGCAGCACTTGAGGCCCATGCTAGGCGCCGAGCGTGCTTTTGTCACGCTCGGCTGTTGCTTTCAGCGCGCGATTGGACGCGATCAGCGCTTCTTGGCCGGGCGTTGCCAGCCGCTGATCGCCACCTGTTTGCCACGCGCCACACTCAGTTCGCCGGCCGCGACGTCCTTGGTGATGGTCGAGCCACCACCGATGGTGGCACCGGCGCCGAGATTGACCGGTGCAATCAGCACACAATTGGAGCCGACATGGACATCGGCGCCGATGACGGTGCGGTGCTTGTTGGCACCGTCGTAATTGGCGGTGATGGCACCGGCGCCGTAGTTGACCCGCTCGCCGACGGTGGCATCGCCCAGATAGGCCAGGTGGTTGGCCTTGGCCCCCTTGGCCAGCGTGGAGTTCTTGACCTCGACGAAGTTGCCGATATGCACCTCGGCGCCCAGATCGGCGCCGGGGCGCAGGCGGGCAAACGGCCCGATCAGCGCGCCTTCGCCGACCCTGACGCCGGCGCTTTCGCCGTCGATATGGGTGAACTCATGGATGCGCGCACCGGCGGCGATGCTGGCATTGCGGATCACGCAGTTGGCGCCGATGCGCACGCCGTCGCCCAGGCTGACCTCGCCTTCGAACACACAGTTGACGTCGATCTCGACATCCTGGCCGCAGCTCAGGCGGCCACGCAGATCGAAGCGGGCCGGATCGGCCAGACGCACGCCGGCTTCCAGCAAGGTGTCTGCCTGCTCGCGCTGGAAACGGCGCTCCAGATCGGCCAGCTGCAGCGGGCTGTTGACGCCCAGCACCTCGGTCTCGTTCGGTGCGGCCACGCCCAGCACCGGCACGCCCTCGGCGACCGCCATCGCAACGATGTCGGTCAGGTAGTACTCGCCCTGGGCGTTGTTGTTGTTCAGCTGGCCAACCCAGCGCTTCAGCGCGCCGGTGGGCGCGGCCATCATGCCGGTATAGCCCTCGCGGATGGCGCGTTGTTCGGCAGTGGCGTCCTTGTGCTCGACGATGGCCAGCACATGGCCATCGGCCCGGCCACCTTCGCGGACGATGCGGCCATAGCCGCTGGGGTCGGCCAGATCGATGGTCAGCAGCACCAGGGCGCGGCCATCGCAGGCTTCGACCAGGCGACGTGCCGTCTCGGCCTTGATCAGCGGCACATCGCCGTTGAGGATCAGCGTCGTGCCTTCGCCCTTCAGCGCCGGCACGACCTGCTGGATGGCATGGCCGGTGCCCAGCTGCGGCATTTGGCGCACGAAGCTGATGCCGGGGCCTGCCACCGCCTGTTCGACCTGCTCGGCACCATGGCCGGTGATGACGATACGGCTCTCAGCCGGCAAGGCTGAGGTGGTGCCCAGCACATGCTGCAACAGCGAGCGCCCGGCCAGCTTGTGCAGCACCTTGGGCAGGGCAGACTTCATGCGGGTGCCTTTGCCCGCGGCCATGATGACAATATTCAGCGCCATAGGATTCTTTGCAAACTGGTTGGTGCAAGGCCGCGATTATGGCGGCCAGCCGGTGACGGCCCGGCACCCCAGCTGACGCTGCCGCCTGTTCAGCGTGCGACTTGCACGACCACCCGGTGCGGTTCCGGCTGAATCTTGGGGAACTCGCTCAGCGCGGCTTCGAACAGAGCGCCGACCAATTCCTTGTTGCCCATGGTCATGCCGTCATTGCTGGCGCGGGCCTCGTACAGCGGTTCGCTGCTGGCCCGATCGCGCAGCAAGATAGCGGCTTCGCGGTCATAGCGCTTCTCGGTCCACAGCATGGCGTTGCCGCGAGTGCCGTAGCGCCAGTGGCCGTAATTGCCATGCCAGCGCCACCACAGCGGGTCGTCCCAGGGCGAACGATCCTGCGGGCTGACGCGCACGCCCAGAGAAACGAGCACGTCGGCGCTCTTGGCGTCGCTGGCGAGCTTGAAGCCCGCCTTCTCCAGTGCGGCCTGCGCCTGCGCTTCGAGTTCGGCCTGGCGGGCGCCGTCTTGCTGCTGCGAGGGCATGCGTTCGAAGGCAAAGCTGCCGGCCTTGCGATCGGCGGGCCAGCTGCCAAAGCTGCTGACGTCGGCGCTGATCGAGTAGGGGCCGCTACAAGCGCTGATCAAGGTGATCAGCGCGGTCGTGCCGATGGCGGTGAGAAGAACTCGTCTTTTCATGCTTGCCTCCATGCAAGTGGGTCAGTTCATTGTAGGGACACACCTGTTGCTGCCCTGTATCTCGCTTGTTCAGGATTTGTATGAATCTTGTGCAGCCAATGCCCAGGGGGACGCTAGGCGCGTGGCGCCCAGTCGAATGCCTGATGCGAGAAAACGTCATTGACTTGTACCCGGTGTGCTGAAACACTCCGGTGGCTGTTGAACCGCCCGGGCGTTGCCCAGTGGTTCTTTGATAAAGCCGTCAAGGCAGTTTTCGTTATTTTGAGGAGATTCTGATGCTGGTTCGCATCCCCCTGCTGCGTGCTCTGGCCTGTGCTGGCCTGGCGCTGTCTTTGGCCCTGCCTGCGATGGCCGAGCAGTCCCCGGCAGCCGATGCGGCTCGCATTCAGTCCGTGCGCGACAAGCTGCGTACCGATCGCAAGTCCGTCGTGCTGCACAACCTGAAGCTGGATGCCGCCCAGACCGCCAAGTTCACGCCGATCTACGACGCCTATGCGGCCGAACTGAACAAGCTGAACCGTGAGCTGACCCGTATGGTGGTGGCTGCCGTCAACAGCAATGGCGAAATGACAGGCCCGCAGGCCAAGGTCGCCTCCAAGGACTATCTGAGTCTGGCTGATGCCGAGTTGAAGCTGCTGCGCAAGTACCACCCCAGGGTCGTCAAGGCGGTCGGTGAGGTGGCTGGCAACCGTTTCTTGCAGGTCGAAGACAAGATCCACGCGCTGAGCCGCTTCGACATCGCCTGGGCGACGCCGCTGAGCGAGTAAGTCGCAGTCAGACCTTCGGGTCTGCTGGCAAGAAAAACGGGCCCCGCGGGGCCCGTTTGCTTTTCCAATGCGCCGAAGTCAGCGCACGATCTGAATTGTTGCCGGCTTGGGCGTTTCGCAGCTCTCGTCTTCATCGAAGGCGATGTCACCATTGGCATCGGGCACGCCGGTGGCCTTGATGGTCTGGAAGGGGAAGAGGTTCCTGTCCATCATGTGCGAGGTGACGATATTGCCCATGGCCGTGAACATATTGTCGACCCGGCCGGGGAACTTCTTGTCCCAGTCCTGCAGCATGGCCTTGACGGTGGCGCGTTGCAGATTCTCCTGACTGCCGCAGAGGTTGCAGGGAATGATGGGGAACTGGCGATGTTCGGCCCAGGCGGCGAGGTCGGACTCGCGCACATAGGCCAGCGGGCGGATGACGACGTTCTTGCCGTCGTCGCTGACCAGCTTGGGCGGCATGCCCTTCATGCGGCTGCCGAAGAACATGTTCAGCATCAGCGTGGTGACGATGTCGTCGCGGTGATGGCCCAGCGCGATCTTGGTCGCGCCGAGTTCACCGGCCACACGATAGAGGATGCCGCGCCGCAGCCGCGAGCACAGGCTGCAGGTCGTCTTGCCCTCGGGCACCAGGCGCTTGACGATGGAGTAGGTGTCCTGTGTCTCGATATGGAAATCGACGCCGATGCTCTTCAGATACGTCGGCAGCACCTCGGCCGGGAAGCCGGGCTGCTTCTGGTCGAGGTTGACGGCGACGATGTCGAACTTGATCGGCGCACGCTGCTTCAGGTTGATCAGGATGTCGAGCAGCGAGTAGCTGTCCTTGCCGCCGGACAGGCAGACCATGACCTTGTCGCCGTCCTCGATCATGTTGAAGTCGCCGATCGCCTGGCCGACCTGGCGGTGCAGGCGCTTGGACAGCTTGTTCATCTCGTGGGCGTGCTTCTTCTCGGCAGCGGTTTCGGCCGCCGTATCAACGCCAGATTCTGCGGTGGCGAGGGTGTCGTCACTCATCGGTACTTCCTTGCTCATTGGGACTTCAGCCCGAAGACTTCAACGCCAACGGCGTCACAGTCCGGGTAGACATCGGGTTTTTCGGTCGAGACCCGCGCGGCGCGCACGCGCGGGTGGGCCAGCATCAGTGCCAGCACGTCGTCACACAGCGTTTCCTGCAGATGCACATGGCCACGCCCGACGCGCTCGGCAATGGTGCGTCGGATGAAGTCGTAGTCGACCACTTCATCGAGTTCATCGGCCTTGGGCGTCGAGACGGCCAGCGGGATGTAGAGATCGACATTGATCAGCACGCGCTGCTCGCCGCGTTTCTCGAAATCGTGAACGCCGATATTGATCCAGACCTCGTAGTCGCGCAGGAAGAGGCGGCGGCAATCGAGCAGGGTGGGGTGCGCAAGCGGGCTGTGCATATCAGGGAGCTTTCTCGGAACTGGGCGGGACAAGGAACATCACGTCGCGGGCCTGCCCAGCCAGATGCTGGCCGCCATCGACCAGCAGGGTGGTGCCGGTGATGGCGGGGGAATCGATCAGGAACTTCACGGCGCGGGCCAGATCCTCGGGGGTTGACGAGCGCTGCAGCGGCGTCAGCCGCCGCGCGGCCTCGAACTCGGCCTCATTCATCGGGCCAGAGGGCAGCGTCACGCCGGGCGCGACCGCGCAGACCCGCAGCCAGGGCGCGAAGGCCTGGGCCAGCAAGGTGTTGGCACTCTCCAGCGCCGCCTTGGACAAGGTGTAGGACAGGTAGTCGGGGTTGGGGTTCCAGAGCTTCTGGTCGAGCAGATTGACGACGCAGGCCTGCGCTTGGCGCTGCCGTGCATGCTGATGCAGGGCCCGTGTCAGCACGATGGGTGCGGCGGTGTTGGCCCGCCAGTGCGCATCCATATGCGCGAAGCTGAAGCTCACAGCATCGTCGTAGTCGAACAGCGAGGCGTTGTTGACCACGGCATCCAGCCGACCGAAGTGCGCCAGCACGGCGGGCACCAGGGCCAGGCAGTCTTGTTCGCTCGACAGGTCGGCCGGGAAGCCAGCCGCCCGGACGCCCAGCGCACGCAACTCGGCCAGCAAGGTCTCGGCCTCGGCGGCCGAGTGCCGGTAGTGCACGGCAATGTCGTGCCCCTGTGCGGCCAGGTGCAGGGCGATCGCGCGCCCCAGCCGTTTGGCGGCGCCGGTGATCAGGACGACGGAAGCTGTGTTCATGCGAATCAAAATCGAGCCCAGGGGCTCTTTGCGGCGCGCAAATGCGCGTGAAGGCACGTGAAAACGCTGATAAAACGGCTGTGGGCCGGGCCGAGAATCCGGGACTCAGCCACCACCCCAAAGCACCGCAGATGGATAGCGCCGATTCGCCCAAGCAACCAGCCTTGCAGGAGCCCACATTGGGTACGGTGCGCCAGCTCTACACAGAAGCTCAGCAATGGACCCGCCATTACGAGCAGCTGATCGTCAGCGGAAACACCGTGATTATCTCAGCTGCGGCGGTTTTCGTCGGCATGTCCATGGGCGAGCAACTGACAGCGCTGCAATCGAGGCTGCTGCTGATCGTGCCTTTTGTGCTGGCTGTCGTCGGTATCTTGCTGACTCTGATGCTATTCCGGCTGTATGCCAGCAGCATCGCGCGGCTGATCCGCTACGAGGGTCTGCTGGGCTGTTTTGACCCGGCGCTGGGCCAGGCCCTGGATGCCAAGGGCTCGCTGCTGCCCGGCGAGATGCAGCGCCTGCCGGTGGCCTGGCCGGCCTCGGTGCGCTTTTTCGTGCTGATGCATGGAGCCCTGGCCATCGGCTATCTGGTGCTGATGGTCTTGCGCAAGCTATGAGGCGCGGCGCTGGCGAATCGCAGTGAGCAGACGCCAGCCCAGCAGCAGTGCAATCACCGCGCCATACACCGCCGGTTCAGCGAAGTTGTTCTTGCCGGCGCGCATCCAGATGAAGTGCAGCAGGGCGATCACGATTACCGCGTAGACCAGCTTGTGCAGCCATTGCCAACGCTTGCCGCCCAGCGCCTTGATGGCCCGGTTGAAGCTGGTGGCGGCCAGCGGCAGCATCAGCGCCCAGGCGGCAAAGCCCATCAGGATGAAGGGGCGCTTGGCAATATCGTGGGCGATGTCGGCGAACTCCAGGCCCATGTCCAGCCAGGCGTAGGCCGCCAGATGCAGGCTGCCATAGGCGAAGCTGAACAGGCCCAGCATGCGGCGAAAGCGCAGCAAGGCCGGCTGTTTGCTGATGAAGCGCAGCGGCGTGATGGACAGCGTCAGGCACAGGCCGCGCAGCGCCCAGTCGCCCAGCCGGCGTATCAAGGCCTCGGCCGGATTGGCGCCCAGCTGGTCTTGCGTGGCGGCCCAGATCAGGTAGAGCAGCGGCAGGCAGCAGACGATGAACAGCAGTGGCTTGGCGGCCGGGTGCAGCCAGGGCGAGCGGCGCGCAGCGCTTGGCCGGCCGGCCGGCGATGTGGCGACCGTCTTCGGTGCGACGGTGCTCATCAGTAGTTCTTGCGCAAATCCATGCCGGCATAGAGCGAGGCGACCTGGGCCTCGTAGCCGTTGAACATCAGCGTCGGGCGCTTCTTGGCGAAGGCGCCGTCACCGATGCGGCGCTCGCTGGCCTGGCTCCAGCGCGGATGTTCGACATTGGGATTCACGTTGGAATAGAAGCCGTACTCCTGCTGCGCGGCCTTGGTCCAGCTGCTGACCGGCTGCTTCTCGACAAAGCGGATCTTGACGATGCTCTTGGCCGATTTGAAGCCATATTTCCAGGGCACGGCCAGGCGCAGCGGCGCGCCGTTCTGATTCGGCAGGATCTCGCCATACATGCCAAACACCAGCATGGCCAGCGGGTGCATGGCTTCATCGATGCGCAGGCCCTCCACATAGGGCCAGTCCAGCACGGACGAGCGCACACCAGGCATCTGGCTGCGGTCGGCCAGGCTGGTGAATTCGACGAACTTGGCCTTGGACGTGGGCTCGACTTTCTTGATCAGCTCGGCCAACGAGTAGCCTATCCAGGGAATCACCATCGACCAGCCCTCGACGCAGCGCAGCCGGTAGATACGTTCTTCCATCGGCGCCAACTTGAGCAGCGCATCAAGGTCGAACACGCCGGGCTTGCCGACCTCGCCCTCGACGCTGACGCTCCAGGGCCGCGGCTTCAGCGTGCGGGCGTATTGGGCCGGATCGGACTTGTCGGTGCCGAATTCGTAGAAGTTGTTGTAGCTGGTCGCGTCGGCGTAGCTGGTCGGCTTGTCGCTCGCCATCGCGCCGGCGACCGCACTCTTGACCGAGGCCAGCTTGCTGCCCTGGGCCAGCGCGTCGCGGCCGGCCCAACTGGCCAGTGCCGCGCCGGCAGCGCCCGAGGCCATCAGGCGCAGCCAGTCTCGCCGGCCTTCGTAGACCGATTGCGGGGTGATTTCGCTGCTGGGGATCAGCAGGCCTGAACGATTGCGCGGCAGATGCATGGTGGCGGCTTTCAGTGATGCTGAGCGGCAGTCGCTCAGCAGATGCGAAACCTTACGCCACTTGGCTTCTTTCTGCAGTGCCGCTGAGCACACTCACAAAGTGCCGTAGGAATGCAGGCCAGAGAGGAACATATTGACGCCCAGGAAGGCGAAGGTGGTGACCACCAGGCCGACCAGCGCCCACCAGGCCGAGACCTTGCCGCGCAGGCCCTTCATCAGGCGCATATGCAGCCAGGCCGCATAGTTCAGCCAGACGATCAGCGCCCAGGTTTCCTTCGGGTCCCAGCTCCAGTAGCCGCCCCAGGCCTCGGCGGCCCAGAAGGCACCGAGGATGGTGGCGATGGTGAAGAAGGCGAAGCCCAGGGCGATGGCCTTGTACATCAGGTCGTCGAGCAGCTCCACCGAGGGCAGGCGGGCGGTCAGCGGCTTGCGCAGCGCCACGCAGATCGCGAAGAAGACCAGCACGCCGGCCATCTTGCCGGCCCAGCCATTGAGGCCGGCCACCGTCTCGGCCGGCAGCGTGGCACCGAAGCGCACGGCCAGGATCAGGCCGATCAGGCCGGTGGGCACGCCGATCAGCCCGATCAGCAGCGCGCGCAGTGTCTCGGTCTTCAGCAGATAGGCCAAGGCCACCATGGCCGACAGCGCAAAGGTGCCGTAGCCAACGAAATTGGCCGGCACATGGATCTTCATCCACCAGCTTTGCAAGGCCGGCACCAGCGGCTGGATTTCCTGCGCCTCGCGGGCCACCGTGTACCAGAGCAGGAAGCTGACTGCGCCGCTGACCGCCAGCATCACATAGGCACCCAGCGCGCGGGTCTTGAAGCGGGCTTCGTAGTACAGGTAGAACAGCGTCGTCATCCAGGCGAACAGCACGAAGACCTCGTACAGATTGCTGACCGGGATGTGGCCGATGTCGGGGCCGATCTGATGGCTTTCGAACCAGCGCACCATGGTGCCCAGGAGCGCCATGAAGACGCCGCCCCAGGCCAGCCGCGAGCCGATGGCTTCGGCGGCGCTGTCGCTGTCGCTCTTGCTGAAGAAGCCCATCCAGAAGAACAGCGTGCTCATGTAGAACAGCAGGCTCATCCACAGGATGGCGCTCTGGCTGGACAGCATGTACTTGAGCAGGAAGACCTTGTCGGCAGCGGCCAGATCAGCGCCGAAATCGTCCATCTGGCCGAGGTAGAGCTTGATCGCCAGCAGCGTGGCCGTGCCGACCCCGAGGGTCAGCAGGCGCAGCGGCCGCCAGAACCAGCCCAGCGCGATCAGCGCCGGCGTGGCGCACAACAGAATGCCTTTCTCGTAGCCGTCCATGGCGGCGCCATAGCGCGAGAAGGCAAAGCCGGCGCCGGCCAGCACCAGGGCGGCAAACAGCCAGTCCAGCACATCACGGCCCTGCAGCGGGCCGCGGCGGCCGATCACCAGGCTGGCGGTGTTCGAGGCGGTGTTCATGGGAGTCCTTTGCTGTCGGCGCCGCCCAGCAAGGCGCGCCTGATGTGCTCGAAATCGGTCTGGGTGTCGGGGGATTCACGGGTGGTCGACAGCGCCATGCGCACCCGGCTTTGCTCGGCATGGCCGGGCTCGGTCTCCAGCCAGATCCACAGCCGGCGTTCCTTGATGTAGAGCATCGCGAACACGCCGATGATCAGCAGCACGGCACCGAGATAGACGAACTTCTGGCCCGGCGCGCGGGCGACCTGGAACACGCTGGCCTGCACCTGCTTGAACTCGTCGAGCTGCAGCAGCACCGGGGCCGGATAGAACATCGCGTCGGACAGCGCCAGCACCGCCTGGGTCATGAAAGCCTGGGTCGCCGCGTCGGCGGCCGGCGCCGGCAGGCCGGCCTGCTCGCGAACGATTTTGTGCAGCTCGAACAGGCTGCCGTTGAGGATGCGCAGCAGCACCTCGGAGACACGGCCGCGCTCGGCCTCGGGCACCTCGCGGTCGATGAATTGCGACAGCGCCGCCAGCCCGCCCCATTGGCCGGGCACCGGCTTGTCCTCGGGCTTGACGCCCTCGGCGCCGGCAAACAGCGCCAGTGCGCGGCGGGCGGTGGCCTGCAGCTGTGGCGTCATCTGCGGCTTGTCGGTCGGCGTGGCGGCCTCGGCGTAGCGGCGTGCGGCGCGTTCGCGCAGCGCGACGTCAGCCAGGCCCTGGCGCAGCCGCAACCAGCTGGCCATGCTGTCTTGCTCATCGGCCGGCACACGCAGATAGCGGAAGGGCTCGGACAGGCTGTTACGCACGCCGATCAGGAAGACGCGCTGCCCGTCCAGTGCCACCGGCAGCATGTAGTTGTTGAATTCGCGGCGCTGGCCGGCGGCATCGACCAGCTTGTAGCTGAACGAAGGGCCGATATTGCGCAGCTCCTTCTGGCCCTTGGTCTTGGCGCCAGAGCCGAGATGGCCCTGCAGCGAGTCCACCAGATCGACCTTGCGCACGTCGGTGGCGCTGCCACCAGCGTCGCCACCGAGATTCTCGACGTTGATGGCCCGAAAGCCGCTGAACTCCAGCATCAGCTTGTCGTGGCCGTTGTCGATCTCGGTCGTGCTGCCAACGATGGCCTGCAACGCAAAGGGCTTGCCAGCGCTGGTCAGCGGCAGCGCGCTGAGCTTCAGCTGCGAGCCGCCATCGTCAAAGCTGCTTTGATAGATGGCCACGCCGCGGTGGATCACCGGTTCATTGACCTTGACCGTGGCGTGGCGCAATGCGCCGCTCTCGTGATCGCGGATCTCGATCTCGCTGGCGAACAGCTTGGGCATGCCGGTCGGGTAGTACTCGACCTTGAACTGCTTGAGCTCGACGTCAAAGGGCAGATCCTGCAGCACCACGCCATTGGGCATGGACAGGATGGCCGTCGACGAGCGGCCACCCTCGGGCACCATCAGATTGCCCCGGAAGCTGGGCGTGCGTTCGGAGAGCCGATGCTCGGCCGGCACGGCGCTGACCATGCCACCGCCCTGGTAGACGCTCTTGCCCTGTGCCCACATCAGCGCGCGCACCAGCAGATCGCCATCGAATAGCCCGCCCAGGCAGATCAGCACAATGGCTGAGTGCGCGGCCAGATAACCGATTTTGTTCGCGGCGCCCTTGCGTGCGGCGATCATGATGCCGCGGTCGCGCACCTGGGCGCGGGCCTTCCAGCCCTCGGCGGCGAGCACCCGCGAGGCGTGGTGCAAGGCGCTCTCAGGCGGCAGGTCCAGATGGCCCAGCGCCTTGTGCTTGAAGGCCTGCAGCGCCTGTTCGCGGATATGTTCCTTGTAGCTTTTCAGGTCCTGGATGATCTTGGGCGTGTTGCGGGCGATGCACAGGCTGGTCGAGACGACCAGAAAGCCGAGGATCAGCAGGAACCACCAGGCGCTGTAAACGGTGTAGAGATCGAAGCGGCCGAACACCTCCGACCAGAAGGGCCCGAACTGATTGACGTAGTTGTTCAGCGGTTCACGCTGCTTGACGACGGTGCCAATCACCGAGGCGATGCAGATCACCGTCAGCAGCGTGATCGCGAAGCGCATCGAGGCCAGCAGCTCGAACAGCTCGCGGCCGAAGCTCGCCTGCGGCGGCCTCGCGGGGGAGGGCGGCGCCGGCGGATCCAGCAGGGGCTCGGTAGACGGGGCAAACTCGGACATGGCGGGATTGTCGCGGCTCAAGCGTCTTGAGACCTTGGGAAAATGCAAAAGGCCGGTGGGTTGCACCGGCCTTTGTCAGAAAAGTCTTGTTGCTGAGAGGGTCAGCGGGTAGCTGGGGCCGAGGGCCGCCACCTGCTCATTCGCCCAACACCGTCATTCAACGCAGGCCGGCGACGTAGTCGGCCACGGCCTTGATTTCGCGGTCATTCATCTTGGCCGCGATGGCCACCATCTGGGCGCTGTTGCCGCGGGTGCCGGCGCGGAAGCCGTTGAGCTGCGCCTCGGTGTAGTCGCTGTGCTGGCCGGCCAGACGCGGGTACTGGGCCGGGATGCCGGCGCCGGTCGGGCTGTGGCAGCCGGCGCAGGCGGGGATCTGGCGATCGGCAATGCCGCCGCGGTAGATCTTCTCGCCCAGGGCCACGGTATCCTTGTTCTTGGCGAAGCCGGGCTTGGCCTGCTTGGAGGCATAGAAGGCGGCAACGTTCTTCATGTCTTCATCGGACAGCGTCGAGGCCATGCCCTTCATCACTGCGTTATTGCGCTTGCCCGACTTGAATTCGCCCAGCTGCTTGACCAGATAGTCGGCATGCTGGCCTTGCAGAATCGGATTGGCCGGGCTACCGCGCGTGCCGTCGGCCGTGTGGCAGGCTGCGCAGACTTGGGTAGAGATCGCCTGGCCCTTGGCCAGATCAGGCTTGGCGGCGGCGGGCGCCTCATTGGCGACAGCGGCGGCTGCGAACGTGAGGCTCAAAAGGCCAGAGACCAGACCAGTGACCAGGGATGCGGCATTCTTCATGAGTTTGGGGTTCGGTAAGCGCAACCGGCGGATTTTACAATGGCAAACCAACAAGATCGGGAACTTCATGACTGACACCACCAAGACACAGGCTCCAAACGCTCTTTCCGAGGGCGAAGCAGGGCCCTCCGACAAGACGGTGTTGGGCTGGACACACACTGCCCGGTTCCTGACCACGGCCAGCCAACTCGTCCATCTGCCGGCCACCGAACTGCCCGAGATTGCCTTCGTCGGCCGCTCCAATGCCGGCAAGTCGACGGCGATCAACACGCTGGCCCAGCAGAAGCGCCTGGCCTTTGCGTCGAAGACGCCGGGCCGCACCCAGCACATCAATCTGTTCGAGCTGGGTCCCAAGGACGCGCCGAACGCCTTGTTTGCCGACCTGCCCGGCTATGGCTATGCGGCGGTGGCGCGCTCGGCCAAGCTGCGCTGGCAGAAGGTGATGGCCGATTACCTGGAGGTGCGTCGCAGCCTTTCCGGTGTCGTGCTGATGGTGGACTCGCGCCTGGGCCTGACCGATCTGGACAAGCAGCTGCTGGAATTTGTTGCCCCCCGGGTGGGCAGCGGCGAGATCAAGCTGCTGGTGCTGTTGACCAAGGCCGACAAGCTCAATCGCAAGGAGCAGCAGGCCGCGCTGGCCCAGTGCCAGGAGTTCCTGGGCGAACTGGCGACCGAGGAATCGGACGTCGCGGTGACCTTGTTCTCGGCGCTGAAGAAGAGCGGCGTCAGCGACGTCGCCCACATCCTGCACGACTGGGTCAGCCAGGCCAAGCTGGCGCCCGAGGTCGGGGAAATTCCGCCCCTGCCGCTGTCGCCGGAATGACAGAGCGCTGCACGAGCCGGCGCTGATACTGGGGCTCAGGGAGACCCAGAATGATCGATTGCATCGATGTGGCCTTGCCGCATGGCATCACGCTGTCCTGCCGGGTGGCGGGGCCGGTGGGTGCGCCGCGGCTGGTCTTGCTGCATGGCTTTCCGGAAGCCGCCTTCATCTGGGACGAGCTGATTCAGGGTCTGGCCGGGCAGTTCCGCTGCATTGCACCGAATCTGCGCGGTTTCGAACGCTCCAGCCGGCCGCGCGAGGTCGAGGCCTACCGGGCCAAGCATCTGGTTCAGGACATTGCCGCGCTGATCGCCGCAACTGGCGACGGGCCGCTGGCGGCCCTGGTCGCGCATGACTGGGGCGGTGCCGTGGCCTGGAATCTGGCGGTGCAGCGGCCGGCCATGCTGGATCAGCTGGTGATCATCAACTCGCCGCATCCGGGCACCTTTTTGCGCGAGTTGCAGCTCAACCCGGCACAGCGCGAGGCCAGCGCCTACATGAACCGGCTGTGCCGGCCCGAGGCCGAAACCCAGCTGGCGGCCGACGACTACGCCGGCTTGTTCGCCTTCTTCGGGGATCTGGCAGGCGGGCAGGCTGCTTGGCTGGACGAGGCCTGGCGGGCACGCTATCGCGAACTCTGGGCGCAGGGCCTCTCCGGCATGCTGAATTACTACCGGGCCTCGCCGATGCGCCCGCCGACAGCCGACGATCCGGCGGCGATGGCGCTGAGCTTCGCGCCGGAGTTTGTGACCGTGCACAAGCCGACGACGGTGATCTGGGGCGAGGCCGATCGGGCACTGCCGCCGGCCATGCTCAATGGCCTGGAGGCCTTTGTGCCATCGCTGAAACTGCATCGCGTGCCCGGCGCCGGGCACTGGATCATTCACGAGCAGCCGGCACAGATCGAGTCGCTGCTGCGTCAGGCGCTGCGCTGAGCAGCGTCTCTGATCGGGACTGTCAGGGCGCGCTGCTATTGAGCTGGCGCAGTGCGTCGGCTTGATAGCGCTCGATCAGACCCTCGGCGCGCATGCTCTTCAGCGTCGCCGTCAAACGCGGTGCCAGGCTCGTGTGGCGGGCCGAGAGGAAGGGGTAGAGCTGGGTCGCATCGCCAACGCTGAACAAGCGGCTGCCCAACAGGGTCTCGCCGACGCGTGACCGCACCGCGTTGACGGCGGAGTCCATATCGCACAGATAGCGCGCATGGCCACGCTCCAGCATCTTCAGCGCGTTCTCGGCCGAAACGACCTCGGCGATGCGCTCAGCGGGAAGCGCGGCCCGCAGTGCGTCCTCGCAGACCTGCACGCCGCGGCGAAAGACCACCTGGCCGCTGGTCTGGCGCAACTCGGCCAGACTATTGGCCTTGCTGGCGCCGTCACGGGCGTAGATGGCGAAGACCGTGGTGACCAGTGGCACATCAATCATCAGCATCTCGGGGTGCGCCTCGGCGTAGGCCCGCGCTCGGATCATCTCGCCGTCAAGCTCGCCGCGCTCAGTCATCACGGTGGCACGTTTGGCCGGTGCGATCACCACCTGCAGTTGCAGGCCCAAGCGACGCGCGGCTTCGGCATAGAGCCGACGCAACCAGATGCCGTTGTATTCATGCTCCTCGGTGCCTGTGCCCAGGCGCAGGCTGCCTTGGGCAGGCTGAGCATGCAGGGAGCCGGCAAGGCCGATCAGCAGCGCGCCCAGCAGGCAGGCAAGGAAATGGCTGCAATCCTGAGCAATCCTGGCTGGCCTGACTCCCATCGGTCGATTCTGCACTGAACAGTGCTGGTTGGCTGGCAGATTCAGGGGCTCAAGGCCGGCCAATGAACAGGTAGAGCGCGGTGTCGCCGTGCAGGGCGCGGCCCACGGCCAGGTAGAGTGGCCCGATGCCGGTGTCGGCGCCGATGAAGAGGCTGGCGGCCTTGCGCAGATTGCGCAGGCTGACGGCGTCGCGGGTGTCCCAGGCATTGCCGGCTTCCAGCGAGCCGCCGATGAAGAAACCGCGCGTCAGCACCGGCGCTTCACGCAGCCGCATGTAATAGCTGGCGCGGCCGAACAGCAGGGTGTTGCCGGTCAGCTGGCCGGGCTGGTAGCCGGACAGCTGCTGGAAACCGCCCAGTGTGTAGGGGCCTTGCGAGGAATCGTCCGGTTGATGCGCGTTGAAGCCGCGCAGATGCAGGTTCAGCGTGTGGGCGCCCCAGGACTTGACAGCCGTCGCCTGCAGCTCGCTGCGGCTGAAATTGTCGCGCTGGCCGTTGGGCCGCGACTGCTTGCCGGCCACATGGTCGAAGGTGAGACGGTAGCCGCGCTGCGGGAAGTTGGCGAAATCGAGCTGATCGATGACGACGCGTAACCGTGCACCGGTCTCGGTCCAGTCCTGATCGACGCGATTTTCGTCGATGCCCAGCTGGGCAGGGTCGACCGTGATCAGATCGGGATGGACGCGCCAGGTCTCGCGCGTCAGTCCGAGGCGAATCTCGCCCAGCCGCCCCCAGGGCTGGCCGATATCGGCACCGATCTGCACGCTGTTACGCGCCAGGCGGATGCGGCCCTGGCCGCTGTTGCTGTCGTAGAGCGTGATCAGCTTGCGTTCGGCCTCCCCCCAGGCGGACACAAACCAGTCATTCGAAGGCCCCAGCTTTTGCTGCAGCGGGTGGTAGAGCTCGCTGTACAGCCGCGGGGTCTGGCCCAGGGTCAGCTGGTTGCGCCATTCGGTGCCATTGGGGGTCAGCCAGTGGCGGTTGTGGGAGACGCGCAGATTGAATGAGCTTTCACCGGAGAAGTCGGTGCTCAGGTCCAGACCGACGCGGAAGTAGTTCGGCCCCCAGGGCTTGTCCTCCATCAGGAAGACCTGGGTGTCGCCATCGGAGCCGCGTTCGACGTGATAGTCGACCCGGTTGTAGTCGCCCGAGGAGGCGAGAAAGCGCGCATCGCGTTCGGCGCGGGGGGCATCGAAGAGCTGGCCGGGCTTGCTCTCGAGTTGGTCGCGAAAGCGTTCCGGGTGAGTCAGCTCGCTGCCGGCAAAGCGGATTGCCGCGATCCGTGGTGCGGCTGGCTGGTGCTGGGTGCGGGCCAGGCTCCAGCCGGCATAGTCGTCGGCCGTCGTGCGAAAGGCTCGCAGCTGCTCCAGCGCGGCGTCGGCCGCCCGCTCGCCGGCAGCAATCAGTTCGCGGGTGCGTTCGAAGTCGCTGGCACCGAGCTGGCCGAGATGGGGCGTGATCAGCAGATCCTCGTTCCACAGGCTGGCGATCGAGCGCTGGACGTTTTGCTCGGTCAGGATGTTGATCATCTGGGCGGTGACGCCGACCAGCGAATTCAGCGCATTGCGGCCCGACAGCGGCGTGCCCACGTTGATGGCCAGCACCCGTTCGGCGCCCATGCGCCGCACCACGTCGACCGGCAGGTTGTTGACCAGGCCGCCATCGCCCAGCACCCGGCCTTCGAGCTCGATCGGCGCGAACACGCCCGGCACGCTCATGCTGGAGCGCAGGGCCAGCGCCAGGTCGCCGCGGCTGGCAATCACCTGGCCACCGGTTTCCATATCGGTGGAGACAGCGCGGAACGGCGTCGGCAGCTGATCGAAATCGTCGACCTCACGGACCGGCAGCGTGAAGCGGCGCAACAGCGCTTCCAGGCCACGGCTGGACAGCGTGCCTTGCGGGGCGCGGAACTCGCCCTTGTGAAAGCCCAGTTCCAGCGCTGCGGAGAACTCGAAGTCTTCTTCCTTGCGCCGCTGCGACAGCTGCTGCCTATCCACCCGGCTGGCAAAGACGCGATCCCAGGAAATGGCGAGCAGCTCGCGCTCCAGATCGGCGGCCGTCATGCCGCTGGCATAGAGGCCGCCGACGATGGCACCCATCGAGGTGCCGGCAATCACATCGACCGGAATGCGTTCACGTTCCAGCACCTTGAGCACGCCGATATGGGCCAGGCCACGGGCGCCGCCGCCCGACAGCACCAGGCCCAGCTTGGGCCGCAGCGCGATGGGTGCGGCCGCCGCAGGCGCGGGTGGCACGGGGCCAGCGGCGGTGGTCTGGGCCAGGCAGGGGCAGAGCGCGACCCACAGGCCGAGCAGCCAGGCCGAGCGCAGCATGGGGCGGGGCGGGCGGCTCAAAGCTTGTCGTCGAGGTTTTGCATCAGCGTGTCGACGGCACGTTCGACCAGGCTCTGCTCATCCAGCGCAGTGATCAGGCCATTGGCAAGCAACTGCTCCAGGGCCCCGCGCGTCAGCGAGTGGCGTTCGTCGGCATCCTGGCCGACGAAGAGGAAGAATTGCCGGCTTTCGCTGATCCAGGCGATCTGGGCCGTGAGCCACTGGCTCTGCACGAACAGGTGGTACCACTGGCCCAGTTGCAGCTGGTCCATCCAGGCCTCGACCGCGGCGCGGGCATCGGGCGAGCTGGACTCCGAGTACAGCTGCACCGGCACCGTGGGCAGCTGGCCGCGATCGACCTCGTTGCGAGCCCAGTGCGAGGGCGCCTGTGATTCGCGATCGCTGAGCAGCTGCTGCAGCAGCTCTTCCGGGCTGAGCTCGCGGCGCGGGGCCGGGGCAGGCGCCGGCTGGGCCGCCGCGGGCTGGCCGCGCAAGACCCGGCCGTGCTGTTGCATCAAATCGTTGAGCAGCTGCTGACGCTTGGTCGCGGGCAGGGCGATCGAATCGATGCCTTGCTCCAGCCTGGCAATCAAGCCGGGCAGCTTGCTGCGCAGCTGCACGCGGGCCGCTTCGCTGCCAGGCACTTGCAGGCTGGACAACAGTTCATCGACCAGGTCGATGTGGGCATGGGCCTCGGCCGAATCGCGGCCCTGCAGCACCATGGCCTGGACGATCACCTCGGTCCAGCTGTTCTTCAGGAAGTCGCGCAGCAGCGGGCTGATCGCGGCATCCAGCAGCTGGGCCTTGATCTGCTCGCGGATCAGTTGCTGCCAGTGGCTGCGCTGCTGTTCGCGTTCCAGTGCAGCCAGCGCGGTGGCGCTGCGTTGGCTGCGCCGCGCCGCTTGTTGGCGGATGAATTCCTCGACATCACTGAGCACCTGCTGGAACTGGTGCGCACCGAGCAGCGGCGCCTCGACCAGGCGCTGAACCTGCTCCGCCACATAGTTCAGAAACTCGGACAGCCGCTCGTCATCGCCGCGCTCAAAAGCCATGCTGTGCGCGGCGACGCGGTTCAGCAGTGTCCAGGTCGGATGATCCTGGCGGCGCAAGAGGCTCAGATCGGTGCGCGCCAGTCGCGCCACGGCCACCTGCAGGCGGGCCAGCATTGGCCGTACCGGCGCCGGCAGCCGTGGGTCGGCCAGGATCTGGTCATAGAGGCGCGACAGCAGATCGGCGCCGCTGCCGCTGTTGACCGCCGGCCCGAGGATCTGTGCCGAGGGCTGGCTGAGCCGCTGCGGCCGCGAATTGAATTCGTCAACGCGCTGGGCCAGTCGGTCCAAAGTGTTTGGCGCATTCAAGCTGCTGAACTGGCGCATGTGCAGATTGGCCGCAGCACTTGCGCTGGCCGCGCTGGCATGGGCGGCCACCAACGGTGCCAGTTGGGCTTCATGCAGATGCTGGCACAGGCTGCGGTACAGCAGCTGCAGCCCGGCGGCCAGTGGTTGCGCGGCCACCCGCACCAGCGCGTAGCGGCCTTCGGCGTCCAGATCGACTGCCTGGGCTGCACGGTTCAGGGCCTGGGCAAACAGCGCCGCGCGCAGCGGGTTGTCGTTCTTCAGCGGGCGCGCAATGCCTCGCAGGGCGGCGAAGAAGTTGCCGAGCTGATGCAGCTCGGACTTGCTCAGGTCTTCGACCACGGTCACCACATGAGCCACAGCCACATCCTGCAGCGCCTGGTGCTCGTCGACCAGGCTCAAACTGTCCAGGCTCAAGGGCGCGCTGCGTTGCAGCGGATCAACGCCGCGCCGCGCCGCCTGCAGCAGCGGCAGCAGTGAGTTTTCGAAATCCTGCGCAAAGCGGCCCCGAAGCTTGGACCAGGCCGCGTACAGCAGATGGTGCTGTGGCCGGGACTTGAGCAACTCCTGGGTCTCGTTCATCACTGCCAGGCTCAGCGTGGGCACGTAGGCAATGGTTTCGTCGACCAGCGAGTGCAGCGTCGGGGTATGCGTCATGGGCGATAGTTGGGTCTGGTGGCTGCATTATCAATCGACAACCATCAGCTGCAGAAAGCAAAAAGGGCCGCTTTGCAGCGGCCCTTTTTGACTTGAGCGGGGCTTGAGGCCCCTGAGCTCAGGCTGACATTACATGTCCATGCCCATGCCGCCCATGCCGCCCATGCCGCCAGGCATGCCGCCGCCGGCAGCTTCTTCCTTCGGCGTTTCGGCGACCATGCACTCGGTCGTCAGCATCAGCGAAGCGACCGAAGCAGCGTTTTGCAGCGCGGTGCGGGTCACCTTGGTCGGGTCCAGGATGCCCATTTCGATCATGTCGCCGTAGGTGTCGTTGGCCGCATTGAAGCCGTAGTTGCCCGAACCGGCCAGCACCGCGTTGACGACGACGGAGGCTTCGCCACCGGCGTTGTAAACGATCTCGCGCAGCGGGGCTTCGATGGCCTTCAGCACCAGCTTGATGCCGGCGTCTTGATCGGCGTTGTCGCCCTTGATCTCGCCAGCAGCTTGCTTGGCGCGCAGCAGGGCCACGCCACCACCAGCCACGATGCCTTCTTCAACGGCAGCGCGGGTGGCGTGCAGCGCGTCTTCCACGCGTGCCTTCTTTTCCTTCATTTCGACTTCGGTGGCAGCGCCGACCTTGATCACGGCAACACCGCCGGCCAGCTTGGCCACGCGCTCTTGCAGCTTCTCACGGTCGTAGTCGCTGGTCGCTTCTTCGATCTGAATGCGCACTTGCTTGACGCGGGCTTCGATGTCGGCAGCAGCACCGGCGCCATCGATGATGGTGGTGTTTTCCTTGCCCACTTCGACGCGCTTGGCCTGGCCCAGATCGGCCAGCGTGACCTTCTCCAGGGTCAGGCCGACTTCTTCGGCGATGACCTTGCCGCCGGTCAGGATGGCGATGTCTTCCAGCATGGCCTTGCGGCGGTCGCCGAAGCCAGGGGCCTTGACGGCGACGACCTTCAGGATGCCGCGGATGGTGTTGACCACCAGGGTCGCCAGTGCTTCGCCTTCGACTTCTTCAGCGATGATCAGCAGCGGACGGCCAGCCTTGGCCACTTGCTCCAGCGTGGGCAGCAGGTCGCGGATGTTCGAGATCTTCTTGTCGAACAGCAGGACAAACGGGTTGTCCAGCAGCGCGGCTTGCTTCTCGGGGTTGTTGATGAAGTAGGGCGACAGATAGCCGCGGTCGAACTGCATGCCTTCGACAACGTCCAGCTCGTTGTTCAGGCTCTTGCCGTCTTCAACGGTGATCACGCCTTCCTTGCCCACCTTGTCCATCGCCGAGGCGATGATCTGGCCGACGTCGGCATCGCTATTGGCCGAGATGGTGCCGACTTGAGCGATTTCCTTCGAGGTGGTGGTGGCCTTGGAGGCCTTCTTCAGCTCGGCGACCAGGGCTTGCACAGCCTTGTCGATGCCGCGCTTCAGGTCCATCGGGTTCATGCCGGCGGCCACGTACTTCATGCCTTCGCGCACGATGGCCTGGGCCAGCACGGTGGCGGTGGTGGTGCCGTCACCGGCGTTGTCGCTGGTCTTGGAAGCCACTTCCTTGACCATCTGCGCGCCCATGTTCTGCAGCTTGTCCTTCAGCTCGATTTCCTTGGCCACGGACACACCGTCCTTGGTCACGGTGGGGGCGCCGAAAGAGCGCTCGAGCACCACATTGCGGCCCTTGGGGCCCAGGGTCACCTTGACCGCATTGGCCAGGATGTTCACGCCTTCAACCATGCGAGCACGGGCTTCGCCACCGAAGATCACGTCTTTTGCTGCCATGTTCAATTCTCCAAATTCAGTAGATATGGGCTTGCCACGCTGTACCTGCAACGCTCAGTGGTTGCGAAGGAAAGCGTAGCGAGCGGTGCGCTGGCAAGGCGGCCGGAGCGCAGGGACCGGAACGACCATCGCGGTCGTGAGGATCCCGAGCACCGCCCAACGCAGCCAGCGTGCCGCGCAGTAGCTTTACTTCGCGACCACGGCGAAGAGGTCTTCTTCGCGCATCACGAGCAATTCATCACCATCAACCTTGACGGTCTGGCCCGAGTACTTGCCGAACAGCACGCGGTCGCCCACGGCCACGTTCAGGGCAATGAAGTCGCCCTTGTCATTGCGCTTGCCAGGACCCACGGCCAGCACTTCGCCCTGATCAGGCTTTTCGGCGGCGGCGTCGGGGATGACGATGCCCGAAGCGGTCTTGGTTTCTTGTTCCAGGCGCTTAACGATCACGCGATCGTGCAGAGGACGCAGTTTCATCACATCTCCTAAAGAGTCTTGGTGTTGAGCCATTCATCGGTGCTGCGTCAAGGTGAGCAACACCTTTTCACATGCTTGAGCCCGCCGGCCAGGGGCTGTGGCGGGCTGTTAGCACTCGGTTGGTGTGAGTGCTAACAGAAGGCATTATAGGGATGGAAGATGACGTTTCAAGAGCCGCAACAGGCAAAAAGCTGATGTGCCGAGGTGGCGCTCAGCGCTGCCTGCGCCCGGCGATGACCACCGGGGAGCACCTCAGGCGCGGCGCGGCGCCAGCCGGCGCATCGCCAGCCAGGCCAGCAGTCCGGTGAAGCCCAGGATCAGCAGCAGCACCAGCCAGAAGCCATGTGGATGCTCGTTCAGCGGAATGCCGCCGACGTTCATGCCCAGCAGGCCAGCCACCAGATTGATGGGCAGCGCCATCACGGTGACCATGGTCAGGATGAAGAGGCTGCGGTTGTTCTGTTCGGCCACCTGGGCGGAGGCCTCTTCCTGCAAAAGCTTGATGCGCTCCTGCAGCGAGGCGATATCGCGCAGCACGACGGCGAACTCCTCGTTGACACGGCGCAACCGCTCCTTGTCCTCGGCGCCGACCCAGCCAGGCGGGTTGGCCATCACGCGCAGCAGCGCGCCCGGCTCCGGTGCCAGCAGCCGCTGCAGGCGCACCGACAGCCGGCGCAGCCGCGCCAGCTCGGCACTGTGGCTGGCCTGGCGGCGAGCCAGGATCTCGTCCTCGATGTCGTCGATGCGGTCGCTGGCACTGCGCACGATGTGCTGCAGCTCATCGGCCTGGTCACTCAGCAGGTGTTCGAGCAGGGCCACCGGCGTAGGCAGCGCGTCGCCGCGCTTGACCGCCGCACGCAGCCGGTCGACCGAGCGCAGCGGATGGTGGCGGGCGCTGATGACCAGCCGTTCGCTCAGATGCAGCCACAGTGTGGCCACGTCTTCCGGGTCGAAGCTGAAGTCGAAGGTGACGTCGTTGATCACCGCCTGCAGTGCCGCCGCGCCATCGCGGCTGATTCGCGTCGAGCGCGAGCCCTCGCGCAAGGCCTGGTAGAAGTCTTCGCTGAGTTCGCTGTGGCGGTGCAGCCAGCTCAGTGCGCCGGCATGGGCGAGGTTGAAGTGCAGCCAGACAAAGCCATTGCCCCCTGATGCACTGGCCAGGCTGTCCAGTGAGGCGGCGCAGTCGATCTCGACACCGGCGGCACCGTCGATGAAACGATAGCCGCAGATCAGGCCCTGCTCATCGGCACCGTAGCTGGTGGGTGGGGCGGGGCGGGGCGCAGCAGCAGTCATCGGGCGGATCTCGCATCGGCATTCGGGCAGGCGCGGATTCTCCCTGACAACAATGCTGCCGCGGATGACAGCACCAGCTTTTTGGACGCCGTCCTGGCACTCCGTCAGACGCCAAGCTGTGCTGGCGACAGATAGTGCTGCCTGAAGGCCTCGAACGGCAGGGTGTCGGCCGCTTCGATTCGTGCCTGCTCGGCCAGTGATTCGCTCGCCGCATTGGCGAAACGCTCACGCAGCGCGCTGTCTGGCGGTGCGGCGAGCAATGCCGCCTGCGTGTCGCGAGAGCGCTGCAGCACGAAGCCGATGTGCGAATCGCCGTGCGCGGCGTGCATGGCCGCCAGCACCCGGGCCGAGGGCAGGGTGTCCGGGGCAGCCAGGCTGGCGCGCGCCTGCTCAAGCGCCTCGCGGTAGAGGCTGCCGCCGAGTGCAGCGTCGATGCGCTCGGCAATCGGCGTGAATTCGGCCAGCAAGGCCTGACCCCAGTCCATCAGCGGCACCGTCGCGTCGCCGCGCTCCAGTTGCAGGCCCGGCTCGCGGCCGCGTGCGGCCGTCAGATGCTGGTTGCGCGCCAGGGCCGCGATCTCTGCCGGGGTGTCGGCGGGGCTGTCGGACAGCAGGCAATGCAGCAGGAAGATATCCAGGAAGCGCATGGTCCGCGCCGAGATGCCCAGTGGCTCGAAGGGGTCCAGGTCCATGCAGCGCACCTCGACATACTCGACGCCACGCTCGCGCAGCGCATGCAGCGGGCGTTCGCCGCTCTTGATCACGCGCTTGGGCCGAATGGTGCCGTAGAACTCGTTCTCGATCTGCAGCAGCGTGGTCGAGAGCTGGTTGTACTCGCCGCCCGGATTGCGAATGCCGATCGCCTCGTAAGCCGGGTAGGGGCGGGTGAGCGCCTCCTGCAGCGAGGCGGCATAGCCAGCCAGATGGTTGTAGCTGACCGCCAGCGAGGACTGGGCGTCGCTCTGGTAGCCGAGCCGGCCCATGCGCAGCGAGGTGCCGTGCGGCATATAGAGGCTGCCGCAGGGCTGGGTCTTCAGCTTGTGCTGCAGGCTTTGCAGCTGGTGCTCGCGACCCTCGACGAAGCTGGAGCACAGCGCCGGCGAGGCGCCAAACAGCACCAGCAGCAAAAAGGAATGGCGGCGGAAATTGCGGATCAGGCCGAAATACTCGTCGCTGCTGATGCCCGGCATCGACCAGTTGTAGTGAATGCCCGAGATGGTCTGCATGCGCCGGCCATAGCGATGGCCCAGGCCCATGCGGTAGACGCTCTTGGCACGGCCGATATTGGAGCTGCCGTAGCGGCCCAGCGGGATCGTCTCGTCGGTGGGCAGCACGCAGGGCATGCTGGAGGCCCACATCATCTCGCCGCTGCCCTGGGCCTGCGCCAGCGCCTGGGCCACGGCGCGATGGATCTCATGCAGTTCCAGCTCGCAGGCCTCGGCACTGGGATGCACGCCGGTGATCAGTTCCAGCTGCGATTCGCTGAAATCGGTGGTCACCCAGGGGTGAGTCAGGGCCGAGCCCAGAGCGCTCGGATGCGGCGTCAGGGCCAGCGAGCCATCGGCCAGCGCACGCAGGCTTTCCTTCTCGACACCGCGGCGCATCGCCTGCAGGCGTGCGCCGTCCAGCGCGCTCAGCCGCTCCAGCAAATGGCTCACAGGGGTCTCCTCAATTCATGTTTGGGGCCGGAAGTTAACAGATGTCGGTGAAACGCGCTTGCACCCCGACTCGGACGGCCGGCGCCACTTTGTGCTACGAGGCTTGGCTGGCCCGCCGGGCACGGCGCAGCTGCTGTTCCGAGCTGAAGCCAGCCAGCTCGGCGGCCTGGCCGAGCGTGGCGCCGGTGGCCAGCACCTTGCGGGCGCGCTCCAGCCGGATGGCCTGCAGATAGTGCAAGGCGGTGGTGCCGGCGTGGCTGGCAAAGAGCCGGCTCAGGTGGCGCGGTGTCACATGGGCCAGCGCGGCCAGTCGGTCCAGGCTCCACTCGGCGCGTGGGTCGGCGCAGATGGCGTCCTGGGCGCGGTGCAGGGCGGGGTGCAGATGGTTGCGGTGTGCCAGCATCGGCGACAGTTCCGGGTCCTGCGGGCTGCGGCGCAGGTAGACGACCATGGTCTGCGCCACCGCCGCGCCGATGGCATCACCGCAATGCTGGGCGATCAGGTGCAGGCAGAGATCGATGCCGGCGGTGATGCCGGCGCTGCTGGCCACGGGGCCGTCGACGACGAAAACGCGGTTGTCGACCACCTCGGTCTCCGGTGCCGCGTGGCGCAGCTCGTCGAGCAGCTCGTGGTGGGTGGTGCAGCGGCGGCCCCGCATCAGCCCGGCGCGGGCGGCCAGCAGGGCGCCGGAGCAGATCGACAGCAGCCGACCGCCGCTGGCCAGCAAGACCTGACCCTGCGCAGCCAGCCAGCGCTCGGTGCGCAGGGCCGCGGCGATCTGGGCCGAGTCGGGCTCGGGCTCATCGGCGCGACGGTGCCGGCAGCCCACCAGCATCAGCCAGGCGCTGGCAGGCAGCGTGTCGGGCAGTGGCTCCAGCCCCGCCAGTTGCAGGCCAACCGAGGACTCGGCCTCTGGCTGGGCCGCGATGAAGCGCAGCCGGAAGGCCGGCGGCTCGCCGCGCCGCTGCAGCGCTTGGTTGGCGAGCCGAAAGGCCTCGGCCGGCCCGGCCAGGTCAAGCAGCAGCGAGCCTGGCTCGACCAGCATCAGCACATCAATTTGAGACATCGCTGCAGTATGCCTTGCCGGCCTGGCGGTGCTTCAGACCTGATCCAGCGCCCGGCGGGCCCGCTGCAGCGCCTGCTCGACGCTGACGATGTCGGCAAAGCGATCCTGCAGCATGGTTTCGGTGCGCAGCTTGATGTCGGCCGGGCTCAGCACGGCGCCGCTCTTGTGCGTCATCGCGAAGGTCAGCGTGGCCTCGGTCACATAGTCGACCGTCCAGCCCTCATCGCTGGCGTGGCGGGTGGTCGTCTCGCAGCATTGCTCGGTGCGGATGCCGCTGATGATCAGGCGCTGAATGCCCTGCTGATGCAGCCAGATCGACAGCCCGGTGCCAGAGAGCGCGCTGTGGCGGTGCTTGATGAACTCGGCGGCCGGCGTGTAGGCGCGCAACTCGGCCAGCTGGCGGACATGGCCGGAGGCCAGCGCGAAGGGGTTGTCGGCAGTTTCCGGGCCATCGTTGTGGAAGATGCGCACGATGGGCAGACCCAGCTGCTCGGCCCCGGCGATCAGCGCATTGTTGCGTTCGATATAGGCCGGGTAGTCGGCTTCGTTCCAGTAGGGGCGTTGGCGGAAGGACTCTTGGACGTCGATGACGATCAGTGCGGTTTTCATGAGGAAGGCTCCTGGTGTTGAGGCCTTCATCTTCTCGCTTGGGTGCCTCGGCGTCGCGCTACGGCCGGACCGCTTTCGATCAAATCCGGACATGCTGGCCCAGGCATATTTCCGTGCCGATCTTTATGCGCCAATGCTGATGCGTCGAAATCAAGTCGAACGCAGGCCACAGAGCCACTGAGACACAGAGGAATTCAGCTCGTGCAGAAGCTGGTGCTCGTGTTTCCTCTGTGTCTCCGTGTCTCCGTGGTTTGTTTTGACGGATCACGAATCAACGCGAAAAGCGCCGCCTGTCTTCAGGGCTTCAGACCCAGCGCCTTCCAGCCTTCGATGCCGAGCTTGTCCAGCGTCTCGATATTGGCCTCGTAGATCGCATCGGTATCGCTCATGCTCTCGACGGCGCGCTCGATGCTGGACTCGCGCAGCAGGTGCAGCGTCGGGTAGGGCGAGCGGTTGCTGTAGTTGCTGATGTCGTCGATCTCGGTGCCTTCGAACTGGTAGCGCGGGTGAAAGCTGGCCACCTGCAGCTCGCCGCCCAGTTCCAGGTCTTCGACCAGCGCATCGGCAGCGCCGAGGAAATCATTGAAATCGAGGAAGTCCTGCAGCACCAGCGGGTGGATCAGGAGCGTGGTCTCGATCTCATCGGGATCGGCGCGGCGCAGCGCCAGCAGCTCGCGGGCCAGCTCCTTGAGCAGCGCTTCGGGCGTGCTGGCCGGGCTGACGACATAGCGCATCCGCTTGTTGACCTGCACGCTCTTGGCAAAAGGGCAGAGGTTGAGGCCGACCACGGCCTTGTCGACCCAGAAGCGGGTCTCCTCGGTGATGGTCTGGATCTGGGCCTCGCTGAGTGGGCCGGGGAGTGCGGAGGTGCTGTCGTTCATGGTCATAGGGCTTCGGCCTGCAAACCGCGCAGGCCCTGCAGCGCGGCGGCCTTGCCCTGCTGCAGGATCTGGGTCTTCCAGGTGTCGGTGTCGGTATAGAAGGCGTCGCGGATCTGCCGCTTGATCGCGGCGGCCAGCGCGGGCGGCGCCTCGGGGTGGGCTTCCAGCCAATGGTCGGCGCGCAGTGCGTCAATCATCTCGGCCAGCGGCACGGTGCCGAATTCCAGCGCGATGCCGGTGTAGTCGGCCCGCGGGCATTCCTGGTAGACGGCATGCCACATCAGGCCCTGCAGCGGCGCCGAGCTCGAGCTGCCATCGAACAAGGTGGTCAGGCCCTCGCCCCACCAGGCGCGTGCCCTGGTGATCGCCGCCGCCTCGTTGCGGCCGGTAAAAATGCGCTCGCCCACACCGCTGGGGCCCAGGCCGGTGTGCAGATCCAGCCAGGCGATCTGGCGGGCGGCGTGGCCGTGCTCGCGCAGCAGCTGGCGCAGCGTCTGCTGGCTCCAGGTCGGCGCATGGCCGCCGTAGAACAGGCCCAGCTCATGGCTGTACTGGCCGCCGGTGATGGCGGCTTGCAGGGCGGCCTCGCCATGGGCCTGGGCATAGGCGCGCAGCTGGGCCTGGTCGGCGTCGCTGGGTGGCCAGTGCGCGGGCACGAGGGCGCCAGCCAGTGCCTCGTAGCCGGGATTGGCCGGCAGCGGCGCGTGGAAGTCGACGAAATTGCGGTTCAGGTCCACGCCTTCCTGGGTGACGCGGCGCCACCAGGAGAAACCATGCGGGTTGAGCGCGTGCAGTGTCAGCACGGCGACGCCTTGCTGCTGCGCCTCCCGCACCGCAGCATTCCAGTCGGCATCGCAGAGCAGCGCGTGCTGGATGGCCGAGCCGCAAAAGCCCTCGACACCATGGCAGCCGCTGCTGATGATCAGCAGCTTGTCGGCCTGCGGCTTGCCCTGGCGCAGCACGTCCAGCGCCAGCCGTTCGCCGTCACGGCCGAGCAGCGGGTGCCAGTGCGGCTCGGCGTCCAGCCCGAGCTGCTCGACGATGGCCAGCCAGCGCTGCCGAGCCTCGGCATAGCGCTGCGAGAAATGCGCCGCGGGCTTCATTGATGGTCTTTCGTTCAGGGCCGTGGCTGGTTCAGCCAGGCCTCGGCCAGCCGCACCCACATCGAACCACCGAGCGGGATCAGATCGTCGTTGAAGTCGTAGCTGGGGTTGTGCAGCGTGCAGGGGCCCAGGCCATGGCCGCCGTGGCGGTGCTCGCCCTCGCCATTGCCGATGACGAAATAGCAGCCCGGAATCTTCTGCAGGTAGTAACTGAAATCCTCAGCGCCCATGGTCGGCTCGAACTCCTGCACGTTCTCGCTGCCGACCATCTCGCCGAGCAGACCGCGCAGGAACTCGGTTTCCTTTGGGTGGTTGATCGTTGGCGGGTAGTTGCGGCGGAACTCAAACTGGCATTCCAGCTCGAAGCCCTGCGCCGTGGCTTCGGTGAGCTGGCGCATGCGCCGCTCGATCAGGTCCAGCACCTCCAGCGTGAAGGTGCGCACCGTGCCCTGGATCTCGCAGCTTTCGGGGATCACATTGGTGGCCTCGCCAGCATTGATGATGGTCACCGAGATCACGCCGGTGTCGATCGGTCGCTTGTTGCGGCTGATGATGGTCTGGAAGGACTGCACCAGCTGGCAGGCCGCCGGCACCGGGTCGATGCCCAGATTGGGCATGGCGGCATGGGCGCCCTTGCCCTTGAAGCGGATCTTGAACTCATTGCTGGAGGCGAACACCGGACCGGTCTTCAGTGCGAACTGTCCGGCCTTGAGGCCCGGCCAGTTGTGGGCGCCGAACATGGCCTCCATCGGGAACTGCTCGAACAGGCCGTCCTTGATCATCTCGCGCGCGCCGCCGCCGCCCTCTTCGGCCGGCTGGAACACCAGGTAGACCGTGCCATCGAAGTTGCGATGGCGTGCCAGGTGCTTGGCCGCTGCCAGCAGCATGGCGGTGTGGCCGTCATGGCCGCAGGCGTGCATCTTGCCGGGGTGGGTGCTGGCGTGCGGAAACTGGTTGTGCTCGTGGATGGGCAGCGCATCGATATCGGCCCGCAGGCCGACGGCACGCGAGCTGCTGCCGTTCCTGACGATACCCACCACGCCGGTCGTGCCCAGGCCGCGATGCACCGGGATGCCCCAGCTGGTCAGCGCCTCGGCGATCAGGTCCGAGGTGCGCTGCTCCTGGAAGCACAGCTCCGGGTGGGCGTGGATGTCCCGTCGCAGCCGGGTGATTTCGGGCGCATCGGCCAGTATGGTGTCGATCAGCTTCATCTCGAACGCTCCTGCGAAAGGCAAAAGGCGCGTGAGGCCGCCGAAGGCTCACGCGCCCGATAAGCCGAGTTTAGCGGGGCTCAGTGTGCTCAATGCCTGACCTTGCCGTCGCCGGTCAGCATCGACAGCTCGACGAAGTTCGAGGCCACATGCTTGCCGGGGCCGAACTTGATGTTGAAGCCGCCCGGGTTGTAGCCGCTGAGGCTCTCCAGCGCGGCGATCAGGCCTTCGCGGCTGGGCCGGCCCATGCGGCGCAGGCCTTCGCTGAACACCTTGGCGGCCAGAAAGGCTTCCATCGCCGTGTAGTTGGGCGTTTGCGAGGCCTTGCGTGCAGCGGCCTGGTACTCGGCGGCCACACCGCTGGCGGTACCGAAGGGGTAGGGCACGACCTGGCTGACGACGACGCCCAGCGCGTCCTTGCCCAGCTCATCGAGCAGGGCCTGGGTGCCGACGAAAGAAACGGTGTAGAACACGCCGCCAAAGCCGGCCTTGCGGGCCGCGCGGATGAAGGCGGCGCAGCTCTTGTAGGCACTGACCATGACGATGGCCTCGGGCATGGCCGGCACCAGATCGGCCACCGCCTTGGCCACATCGACACTGTTGCGCTCGACGGTGGCGGTGCCGGTGGGGTTGAGGTTCAGCGACTTGAGCGCGCGCAGCACGCCGTCCAGGCCGGCGCGGCCATAGCTGTCGTTCTGGTGAAAGACCGAGATCTTGTTCAGGCCGAGCTGGGTCAGCTGCTTGACGATCAGCGCGGTCTCGTCGAAATAGGAGGCGCGCAGATGGAAGACCCAGCGGCTGGCCGGGTCGCGCAGCGCCTCGGCGCCGGTCAGCGGGGCGAACAGGGGGATTTGCTTCTGGTTGACCAGGGGCAAGGCGGCCAGCGTGGTGGGCGTGCCGACGTAGCCGAACAGCGCAAACACATCTTCGGCAATCAGCTGCTCGGTATTGGCCTTGCAGCGCTCGGGCTCGTAGCCATCGTCCAGCGTTTTCAACTCGACGGGCAGGCCATTGATGCCGCCGGCGGCATTCTGCGCATCAAAGAACAGCCTGGCGCCGGCCTGCATCTGCAGGCCCAGCTGGGCGGTCGGGCCGCTCAAGGGGCAGGACTGGCCCAGCACGATGCGGCGGCGATCCTGGGTCAGGGCGGGCAGGGGCGGCAGGGCCAGCGCGGCGGCCAGGGCGGTCAGACATTGACGTCGTTGCAAACTTCTCTCCTACGGGACTGCGTCATTTTTCAAGCGGGCGCCAGCCTAGCTGCGGAGCGGGCGCATTGCGCCGCAAACCGTGTCGGCTTGGTGTCCGTTTGTCAGCCGCGGCCGCGGTCTGTGCAATAGTTGACGCTGCCGGCGTCCCTTGCCGGCCTTGCCCTCCGTGTCGTGACCGCCGTGAACCTCATGTCCAGCCCCGAATCCAGCCCCAGCCAGCGCATCGTCAAAGGTGCCTGTCCTCACGATTGCCCCGACACCTGCGCGCTGCGCATCACCGTCGAGGGCGAGCGCGTCATCAAGGTGCAGGGCCAGGCCGACCATCCCTCGACCCACGGTGCGCTGTGCACCAAGGTCTCGCGCTACGCGGAGCGCACCTATCACCCGGAGCGGCTGTTGCGGCCGATGAAGCGGGTCAGCGCCAAGCATGAGGCGCCGCGTTTCGAGCCGGTCAGCTGGAACGAAGCACTGGCCGACATCGCCGCGCGCTTGAAGGCGATAGCGGCACGCGATCCAGAGGCCATCCTGCCCTACAGCTATGCCGGCACCATGGGCCTGCTGCAGGGCGAAAGCATGGCGGCCCGCTTCTTCAACAAGCTCGGCGCCTCGCGGCTGGATCGCACCATCTGTGCCTCGGCCGGTGCGAAGGCGCTGAACGCCACCTACGGCCACCGGCTGGGCATGCATCTGCGCTTCTTCGCCGAAGCGAAGCTGATCCTGATCTGGGGCAGCAACTCGATCGCCTCCAATCTGCATTTCTGGACCTATGCCAACCAGGCCAAGCGCAATGGCGCGCGGCTGATCTGCATCGACCCGCGCAAGACCGAGACGGCCGACAAATGCCATCAGCACATCGCCCTGCTGCCCGGCAGCGATGGCGCGCTGGCGCTGGGCCTGATGCATGAGTTGATCGTCAACGACTGGCTCGACCACGACTACATCGAACGCCATGTCGACGGCTTTGCCGAATTGCGCGAGAAGGCACTGAGCTGGCCGCCGGAGCGCGCCGCCGCAGCCTGTGGCATCGGGGTTGACGAGCTGCGCCAGCTGGCGCGCGACTATGCGCAGACAGCACCGGCCGCCATCCGGCTGAACTACGGCATGCAGCGGGTGCGCGGTGGTGGCAATGCGGTGCGGCTGATCGCGCTGCTGCCCTGCCTGACGGGTGCCTGGCGCCATCGCGCTGGCGGCCTGCTGCTGTCCAGCTCGGGTTGGTTCGCACCACACAAGAACCCGCAGGCGCTGGAGCTTCCCGAGCTGTTGGCCGGCCGCGCGCCGCGGACGATCAATATGAGCACCATCGGCGACGATCTGCTGCGCCCCGCCTCGGCCGACTTTGGCCCGCGCGTCGAGGCGGTGATCGTCTACAACAGCAACCCGGTCGCGGTGGCGCCGGAGTCGCCCAAGGTGGTGGCCGGTTTCTCGCGGCCCGATCTGTTCACCGTGGTGCTTGAGCACTTCATGACCGATACCGCCGATCTGGCCGACTATGTGCTGCCGGCAACCACCCAGCTGGAGCATCTCGACGTGCACACCAGCTACGGCCACACCGATGTGCTGATCAACGAAGCGGCCATCGCGCCGCAGGGCGAGGCCAAGCCGAACACGCAGATCTTTCGCGAGCTGGCCGCCGCCATGGGCTATACCGAGCCCTGCTTTGTCGAAAGCGACGAAGCGCTCGCCCGCCAGGCCTTCAAGTCCAGCATCGATTTCGAGGCGCTGCGGGCCCAGGGCTGGCAAAGCCTGCCGGTGCCTGAGGCGCCGTTTGCCGACGGTGGTTTTGCCACGCCCTCCGGCCGCGCCCAGGCCGGCGGCGCCGACTATGTGCCCAATTACGAGAGTCGCGCCTCGTCGCCCGAACTTGCGGCGCGCTACCCGCTGGCGATGATCTCGCCACCGGCGCGCAACTTCCTCAATTCCAGCTTCGTCAACGTCAAGAGTCTGCGCGATATCGAGGGCGAGCCGCTGCTGGAAATGCATGCCGACGACGCCGCGGCGCGCGGCCTGGCCGATGGCAGCGTGGTGCGCGTCTTCAATGACCGCGGCAGCTACCGCTGCAAGCTCAGCATCAATGCGCGGGCCCGGCCCGGCGTCGTCAACGGCCTGGGCGTGTGGTGGCGCAAGCTGGGCCTGGACGGCAGCAATGTCAACGAGCTCACCCACCAGCGCCTCACCGATATGGGCCAGGCGCCGAGCTTCTACGACTGCCTGGTCGAGGTGGCGGCCGGGTGAATGGGAGACGCGTCCTCGGGGTGCTAGCGCTCGCCACGGCGGCGTTGCTCCTGAGTGGCTGCGCGCAGCTGGGCTATCTGGCGCAGTCAGCCTCCGGCCACTTGGCGCTGACCCGAGCGGCCCGACCGGTCGACGAGTGGCTGGCCGACCCGACGCTCACGCCACGCCTGCGCGAGCAGCTCCTGCTCAGCCAGCGCCTGCGCGAGTTCGCCAGCCGCGAACTCGCGCTGCCCGACAACAACAGCTACCGCCGCTATGCCGATTTGCAGCGTGAGGCCGCCGTCTGGAACGTGGCCGCCACGCCGGAACTGAGCCTGCAGCTGCAGAGCTGGTGCTTCCCGCTGATGGGCTGCGTTGGCTACCGCGGCTACTTCGACCGCCAGGCGGCCGAGGCCTTTGCCGCGACGCTGGCGGCGCAGGGCGCCGAGGTGCAGGTCTATCCGGTGCCGGCCTATTCGACGCTTGGCTGGAGCGCCTGGCTGGGCGGCGACCCGCTGCTCAACACCTTCATCGCCTACCCGGAAGGTGAGCTGGCCCGGATGATCTTCCATGAGCTGGCTCATCAGGTGGCCTACGCGGCCGACGACACCGAGTTCAACGAGAGCTTTGCCACCGCGGTTGAACGGCTGGGCGTGCAGCGCTGGTTCGCTGCCAGCCAAGGGCAAGGCGCTGCGGCAGCCTGGCAGCGCTACCGCCAAGGCGACCAACGCCGCGAGCAATTCCTGGCCCTGACGCTGCGCTACCGCCAGCAGCTGGACGAGCTCTATCGGAGCACCCAGCCTGACGAGGCCAAGCGCGCGGCCAAACAGGCGCTGATGGCGCAGCTGCAGGCCGATTACCAGCAGCTGAAGCAAGGCGAATGGCAGAGCTATGCCGGCTATGACCGCTGGTTCGCCCAGGCCAACAACGCCAGCTTGGCCATGCTGGGTACCTACAACGGCTTGACGCCGCAGTTTGAGCGCCTGTTCGCGGCCCGTGGCCAGCGCTGGTCGGAGTTCTATGCCGAGGTGCAGCGGCTTGCTAAGCTGGAAAAGAGTCTGCGCCGCCAGCAACTGCAGGCCGTCGCTGCGTCGCCCTGACGCTACGCCTGAGGGTTTCTCCGCGGTGCCGCCGTATCGCTAGTCGATAGAGTGTGCGCTCTTCGACCAAGAGCGGGGCGCTACGACCCGGCCGGTCTTCGGGAGGGCTTGTTTGTGCAGATGCTGCGATGCATTGGCGCTTGCCTTTGCGTCGCTTTTGCCATGGGCCTGGCCGGTCCTGCGCACGCCGCACAGGAGCGCCGCGATACGCTGGAAGCGCTGGAGAGGGAACGACTGCAACTGCAGCGAGACGAACTGCATAGGCAGGAGTACGCGCCTGGGCAGCTGTCATCGTCGCGATGGCGGTCGCCAGTTGCCGGCGAGAGCCCCTGTTTCAGAATTGATGAGATCGTTCTTGGCGCTGATGGCCTGGATCAAGCGCTGCTGCCGCGCTTTGCCGAGCTGCTGGTCGATCTCGACGAGTTCCGTAAGAGCTGCCTCGGTGTCCAAAGCCTGGAAGCCTTGCGCGCCAATCTGCAAGACCGCTTGCATGAAAACGGCTACCTGACCAGCCGAATCGAACTGCCGCCACAAAACCTCAGCGCTGGCCGACTGCAGCTAAAGCTGCACCTGGGTCGAGTGGCGGGCTATCGCGTGGTGGTGAACGGAGGTGAGTCGGGATATGTCCCAGCCAATGCGCTTGGCTTCGCCAGTGGCGACCTGCTGCGACGTCAAGACATCGAGCAAACCCTTGAGAACCTGGGCAGGTTGCGTAGCCAAGCCGCGCAATTCCAGATCGAGCCCGGCCCGGAACTGGATACCAGCGTGATTGCCATCCAACTCGCCGGTGGCCGCGAGTGGGGCATCAACCTTGGCATCGACAACGCGGCTGCGCAAGAGTTTGGTCGCTATCAGTACAGCCTGAATGGCAGCCTTGACAATCCACTTGGTAGGGCTGATCAGCTCAGTCTGAACCTGAGTCGTACACGCCGCGCTCCTGGCGGCGATGCCCAGCAGCGAAGCCTGTTGCTGAGCTACAGCCTGCCGGTGGGGCGGCACTTGCTTTCGGCCAATGTGTCGCGGACGACGCATGGCAGGTCAATCCAAGGCGCCAGCACTGTTTTTGCAGAAGAAGGCTTCGATGCCAGCGTTCAACTTCGCTGGCAATGGACGGCTTGGCGAACTGCCAATGTGCGGCAGAACATCTGGATGGGGCTTGTCACGCGGCGGGCCAGAAATTTTGTTGAAGACACCGAACTGCTGCTCCAGCGCCGCCGCAGCAAGTCGATGGAGGCAGGTTTCAACACGTCGATCCGTTGGGGTGATGCCCAGTTGGAATTCAGCGGTGAGTGTGCACAGGGTCTGCGTGTAAGCCCAGATCCTGACCTCGATACCCCACCGCCCGAGTTGCCGCGTGTTTCCCGGCTGCAGCTGTCTTTGCTTGCTCCGCTACGCCCTCCAGCCTGGTTGGGCGCTTCGGCCTGGGGCTATCAAGCACGGGCGCAGGTGCACCACGTTGAACACCCGGCGTATGCCAGCGACCTTGCCACGCTGGGCGGACGCTGGACCGTGCGGGGCATCAGCGACACCGGCTTGATCGCGGGTCGGTCGGTTTTGAGCGTGCAGCAGGAGCTTCAGTTGCCTTGGCGAGCACTGGCCCTGCAGACGCAGATGCAGCCCTTTGTGGCGCTCGACCTCGGCGGCGAACTGAAGTCCGTCCAAGCAGATACGCCCGAGCGCCGCATGGCCGGCGCCGCCCTGGGCCTGCGCTTTGCCCGCGAGCATCTCAACGCAGAAATTGTGTTAGCCCGCCCGCTCTACAACGGCGGTGCAGCCGAGGCAGGCGGCACACAGGTGTACCTGAATCTTTTCGCAAGCTATTGAGCCATCCATCAACCGAACAGCTCTGGAATTGATGACATGAAAAACAAGCAGACCTTGATCGCCCGCGCGGTGATGCTGGCCCTGGCCGCCCAAACCCTTCAACCGCTTCCGAGCTATGCGCAGATCAAGGTCGACGCATCGGCGCCCGCTGGCAAAAAACCAATTCTGGACAAGGCAGGTAACGGGGTCACGGTGATTCATATCGCGCCGGCGAATTCGGCAGGTGT
>NZ_JAVXZY010000006.1:0-32500 GCF_032337115.1 Roseateles aquae | reverse complement strand
GGCAATGTTGACATCGCCCACGACGTCACCACCGACAAGACCTTCTCTCAGCTCTACGAGGAACGCAGCAATTTCTTCCGCACCAAGACCATCGAGACGGTCAAAACCACCAGCGATGAAACCGTCAAGAGCAGCGCCCTGACCGGCCGCAGCATTTCCGTTGGCGCGGGCGGCAAGCTCAGCATCACCGGCAGCGAGCTGATCGGCGATGGCGCCGTCGGCCTGCATGCCGATGGCGATGTGGCTCTGCTGTCCACCAACGAGAACCACTACGCCTTTGAGTCGATCTCGGTCACCAAGTCCGGCATCCTGAGCAACGGTGGCCTGTCTATCTCGATCGGTTCGCAGAACCGCACGACGATTCAGGAAAGCCAATCGGGCAAACAGCACTCCAGCAGCATCGCCAGCCTGGCCGGCGATGTGCTGGTGACGGCCGGCAAACAGTATCTGCAGGCCTCCAGCGACATCACCGCGCCGCTGGGCAATATCCAGATCGCGGCGCAGAACGTCACGGTGTTGAGCAATAACAACACCGAGTCGCTGCTGAACATTGTTCGCGAGCAGCAAAGCGGGCTCACGCTCAGCGCCAGCCACCCGGTGGTCAGCACGCTGCAAACCATAGACCAGATGGCCCGCCTGGCCAAGCGCACCGACAACGGCCGCTATCGCGCGCTGGCCTTGCTGACGAGCGGGCTGAGCGTCTACAACAATTTCAAGAGCTTGGACACTCTGAAATCGCTGGACCCGCGCGACGGCATGGCGCCAGGCGGCTGGACGATTGGCGCCTCGCTGGGCTCGAGCAGCAGCAGCTTTGAGAGCCTGACCAAGACCAGCCTGCCGCAGGAGTCTGCCCTCAATGCCGGCCGCGACCTGAGCATCGTCGCCACCGGCGGCGCCACGGACAGCGGCGACATCAACCTGATCGGCACCAAGGTCTCGGCCAGCAACGACATGCTGCTGCGCGCCCAGCGCGACATCACGCTGGCAGCAGCCATTGGCAGCAGCGCCACCAGCACGCAAACCCAGAGCAGCAACAGCGCGGTGGGCTTGAGCTTTGGTGCCGCAAGCGGAGGGGGCGGTGGTACGGGCGCCAACCTGACGGTGGCAGCCAGCCGCTCCAGCGGTTACACCAACGGCTGGGGCACCACCTACTGGCAGACCCAGCTGGCCGCCGGCCAGAAGCTGAACCTGGATGCCGGGCAAGACCTGACCCTCAACGGCGCCAAGGCCACGGGCCTTTCGGTCAAGGCGCAGGTGGGCAGCCTGGGCAGCGGCAATCTGGCGATCACCAGCCCGCAGGACATTGACCACTTTGTCGCCCGCGAGCAGAGCACGGGCATCAATGCCAGCGTGCCGGTGTTTGGTGGCGGCTCGGCGCCGCCCAGTCTGGGCCTGAGCCGCAGCCAGCTGGCTTTGCTGGCCGACTACGAGGCAGTGCGCGAGCAAAGCGCCATCGTGGCCGGCAGCGGCGGCTACGACATCAATGTCAACGGCAACACCTATCTGCGCGGTGGCGCGATTGCCAGCAAGGCCGACGCCTCGCTGAACCGCATGAGCACGCAGACGCTGGGTTTTGAGACGCTGCTGAACAAGGACGTGGTGGATGGCCGGGCCTGGAGCATCAGCCTGGCCATTGGCAACAAGGACGAAGACGGCAAGTCGCTGATTTCGCTGGGCACGTCGTCAGCCGGCTATGCGCGCATCGATACCGACAAGCGCGACAACACGGCAAGCAGCATCGCCGCCGGCACGCTGACGCTGACGCGGCCCGATCAGCAGGCCAGCCGTATTGCCGCGCTGCGCGAGGCCCTGCGCCAGCCCTATGTCACGCAGATGGCTGATCAGCAACAGCAACTGGCCTACCTGCTGGCGCACGAGCCGCCACGCTGCGTGGGCTGCCAGAACCCCAACGGTGAGCCCCAGGCGCCAGGCAGCGCCAGCGATCCGCGTGGGCGCCAGGGTGGGCCGGCACCCACGGCGCCCAGCACGCCAGGCACGGGCGCAGGCGCAGGCACAGGCACAGGCACAGGCACAGGCACAGGCACAGGCACAGGCACAGGCACAGGCACAGGCACAGGCACAGGCACAGGCACAGGCACAGGCACAGGCACAGGCCTCGACCCCACCGGCACCCCGGCACCCAACCCCGACTGGCTGGACTGGAATCGCCGCGTGCAGGCGCTGCAAAAAGGCATTGACCGCAATCAGGCCCACATCGCCGAGATCGACGCGCGGGTGATCAAGACCAACCTGGCCGAACTCTCCCGCGCGCCCGATCCCCTGCATCAGCCGCTACTGCACACCTTTGACAACAGCAAAGCCACACAGCAGCTGCGCGATGGCATCGCGGTGACGGCGGAGTTTGGCAAGCAGGCGTACCGGGCGGCCGGGACTTATGCAGACGACAGACAGAAGGATGCCAAGGCCACCTGCGACAAGGCGGGCCAGGTCGTCTGCGCCGAGGCGGACAACTGGAAGGAAGGCGGGCGCTACCGCGTGGCGCTGCACGCCATCGTCGGCGGGATTGGCTGGGGCACGCCAGGTGTTCTGGCCGCTGGCGCCAATGCGGCCATGCAGAAGGCCGCCAACGAGTTGATCGCCACCATGGGCATCACCGACCCGACGGCGATCAATCTGCTGAAGAACGGCGCGGCGGTGATGGCCGGGGCGGCCGTGGGTGATTCAGCCGGGGCAGCGGCGGCGTTCAATGCGGATGCGAATAACAGGCAATTGCATCCGGATGAAATTGAATGGATTAAGAGAAATCGTAAAGCATTCGCGATTCGGCAACATATATCTGAGGATGCAGCCGAGAAAAGGCTCGCTGATCAAGCGTTTCGGCAGGTGCAGTTTGGGGCTGGCGGAGAATGGGATCGTGAAGCGCAGGTATTTCTGAGTCTTGCTTCTACTCCTGGGAAGCTCTTGCCGGGCGACCCGAATGTCGCTGGGATGAGTAATGGTTACTGGTTTTTTGCAACCCCGGAGCAGAAAATAAATGCTGCTATATATTTGAATCAAATAAATAATGATCCCGCGGCGGTCGCGTTCTATCGTCGAAATAATATTACTCAGCCAACCATTGAACAAATCTCTGTCGCCGCAACAAAAGGCGGCATGGCGCTAGATTTGGTACGGCGATATACACTCAATGCCGCCGTAGCGGCGGGGGCAGTTGTACTTTCGCCAGCTGCAGCCGGATTGGCTGCTGAGGTGGCGGAATTTGCGAAAATTGGCCCAGTAACATACTGCTTGCTAAAGCCAGCATCCTGCACAATTGCTGCAGAAGCGGTTGCCTGCGCAGCGGCGGGCAGTGCATGCGGGCCAAACAGCCTGGCAGCAGAGATAGGCAATGCTGCAAAGGCGCAGTTGGGTGCAAAAGAGGCCCTTGCTGATATGGTCTCAGTTCTTCGAGCAACTGTACGAAGTGGTGCAAAGACTAGTGGAAATATGGGTGTTGCGCGTATTGAAATTCAGGGAGTCCCAAACATCATGGCAGCCTCCAGTCGAATTGACAACCCCAATCCTGTTGAAGTTGCCCAGGGTGTCGTTGGTTTGGGTGTTCAGGTTTTTCCGTCAAATAGTCTTCCAACAAAAGCTGGCATATTGGTTGACCGCGCTGGAGATTCGGAGGCAAAGATACTGAACGCGGTTGCGGCAAAGCTTGGTGATAACTTTAATGCCGTAGGCTCGGTGACGATTTTTACTGAATTGCCACCGTGTGGGAGTTGTTCGAATGTAATTGAATTGTTCAAGCAGAGGTATCCGGGTGTTAGCCTTGTTGTGATTGATAATGGTGGAGTTCGGATTGTTCCGAAGGTTGGAGGTAATTAATCTTGAGTTTGAAAATTTCATGCTATTCTGATATTAAGCAGCAAATTATGGACGCGTACTATGATGGTTGCATTGGTGTCGGACTTGTTCGCGGGCGCAGCCATGAAGAGGTGGTTGGTTGGGTTATGTATAATTTTGAGGATGCTTTTGAGAGGCCAATTGAAAAGCTAATGCAGTACGTTGTTGGTTTTGTGCTGGTCGGAAATTGGTATCCTGCTGCTGTTCAAATTAAGGGGGAGATTGAGGGAATTCTTTCGGATTGCAATTTGGATTTGCTACTTGCTGAGCTTCCTGAAGAAGATGCGAGTATGTTGCGGCATGATTTGAAGGTATTGAAGTTCATTGTCTAGTCATGAAGTTGTCGTCACGATTTGTGGTCATGAAAAGGATAGTCAGGCACTATCGCTTCGCGCGGAATAGTGAGTCGTCATCGCGTTCCAACCGGCAGCCGTGTAGCCCGGGCTATTCGACCGGGGGACTTGTGGCTCGCCGTGAGGCTGCAGCGATTGGCAACAGCGATTGGTAGCAGTGTCACCAGCACGCAAACCCAGAGCAGCAACAGCGCGGTGGGGCTGAGCTTTGGCGCTTCAACCGGGGCCGGAGGCGGCGTTGGCGCCAACCTGACGGTGGCGGCCAGCCGCTCCAGCGGTTACACCAACGGCTGGGGCACCACCTACTGGCAGACCCAGCTGGCCGCCGGCCAGAAGCTGAACCTGGATGCCGGGCAAGACCTGACCCTCAACGGCGCCAAGGCCACGGGCCTTTCGGTCAAGGCGCAGGTGGGCAGCCTGGGCAGCGGCAATCTGGCGATCACCAGCCCGCAGGACATTGACCACTTTGTCGCCCGCGAGCAGAGCACGGGCATCAATGCCAGCGTGCCGGTGTTTGGTGGCGGCTCGGCGCCGCCCAGTCTGGGCCTGAGCCGCAGCCAGCTGGCTTTGCTGGCCGACTACGAGGCGGTGCGCGAGCAAAGCGCCATCGTGGCCGGCACCGGCGGCTACGACATCAATGTCAACGGCAACACCTATCTGCGCGGTGGCGCGATTGCCAGCAAGGCCGACGCCTCGCTGAACCGCATGAGCACGCAGACGCTGGGTTTTGAGACGCTGCTGAACAAGGACGTGGTGGATGGCAAGGCCTGGAGCATCAGCCTGGCCATTGGCAACAAGGACGAGGACGGCAAGTCGCTGATCTCGCTGGGCACGTCGTCAGCCGGCTATGCGCGCATCGATACCGACAAGCGCGACAACACGGCAAGCAGCATCGCCGCCGGCACGCTGACGCTGACGCGGCCCGATCAGCAGGCCAGCCGTATTGCCGCGCTGCGCGAGGCCCTGCGCCAGCCCTATGTCACGCAGATGGCCGAGCAGCAGCAGCAACTGACGTATCTGCTGGCGCACGAGCCCCCGCGCTGTGTGGGCTGCCAGAACCCCAACACCGAACCCCAGGCGCCTGGCGGCACGACCGATCCGCGTGGCCGCCAGGGTGGGCCGGCACCCACGGCGCCCAGCACGCCAGGCACGGGTACGGGTACGGGTACGGGTACGGGCACGGGCACAGGCACAGGCACAGGCACAGGCACAGGCACAGGCACAGGCACAGGCACAGGCACAGGCACAGGCACAGGCACGGGCACAGGCACAGGCACAGGCACAGGCACAGGCACAGGCCTGGACCCAACCGGCGGCCCGACGCCCAACCCGGACTGGCTGGACTGGAACCGCCATGTGCAGGCGCTGCAAAAGGGCATAGACCGCAACCAGGCCCACATCGCCGAGATCGACGCGCGGGTGATCAAGACCAACCTGGCCGAACTCTCCCGCGCGCCCGATCCCCTGCATCAGCCGCTACTGCACACCTTTGACAACAGCAAAGCCACACAGCAGCTGCGCGATGGCATCGCGGTGACGGCGGAGTTTGGCAAGCAGGCGTACCGGGCGGCAGGGGACTATGCCGGGACGCAGCAAAAGGAAGCGCAAGCCGCCTGCGACAGGGCCGGCAAGGCGGTCTGCGCCGAAGCGGACAACTGGAAGGAAGGCGGGCGCTACCGCGTGGCGCTGCACGCCATCGTCGGCGGGATTGGCTGGGGCACGCCAGGTGTTCTGGCCACAGGCGCCAATGCAGCCATGCAGAAGGCCGCCAACGAGTTGATCGCCACCATGGGCATCACCGACCCGACGGCGATCAATCTGCTGAAGAACGGTGCAGCGGTAATGGCCGGGGCGGCCGTGGGTGGTTCAGCCGGGGCAGCGGCGGCGTTCAATGCGGATGCAAACAATCGGATGCTGCATCCGAATGAGAAAGAACGAATAAAACAGCTGGCCGGAGGCAACCTCTATAAGGAGCAACGGCTCGGCGCGGCGGCTTGCTACCTGACGTCCTGCTATGGCGAGTTCCCGGCGGGCTCGGAGGCATACGAAACCCTGCTGGCGCAGGCTCGCATCGGTGCGACCTTCAGCGATGAAGTCAAGCTGCTTCAGCAGCAATCTGACACATCAGGTGCCCTGTTCACATACTCGTTTGCAGATCGAGCAGTGGACGGCGCCAAACGCATAAACAACCAGTATGGCGTTCTGAGCCGTTTGGGTGGAGGGCTTCAAGTTGTCGGCGGCGCGGCGGGTATCGCAGCCGGTTCGGCGTTGACCGCCACTGGCGCAGTGAGTTGTGCTCCAACTGCCTCCGCGGGTTGCGTTCTCGCGGGTGGCGGGATGATGCTAACCATGTGGAGTGCTGACCAGGTTTTGGCGGGCACACGAGCGGTTGCAAGCGGTCAGCCGCAGCACACGCTCGGGGCATTCCTGATTGCTGAGGCAACAGGGATTTCTGTCGATGCGGCAGAGCTTTGGTATGCCCTCCCAGGTGTCGCCACTGGTTCGACCGCAGCGTTGGCAGCCACCGCTGAAACACGCCGCCTTGCTATCCTGAATCAGGCGAGTAGAGCTTCATATTCCGCTTTCATTCCCAAGGGGATTCAGGCTACGGATGACGTGATGGCGTCACCGCAGGCCCAAAGCTTGATCAGGGAACTGCAGAAGGACGGGACAACAGCTGACTTGGCTTTCAAGCGGGCAAAGGAATGGATACAGACGGGCTCGACGCCGCTGAGCGAAAGCACCCTTGCAGAGGGAACTACGCTGATCAAGATTGTTCCCAGGGGTTTGGAGCCAAGCGTCTTTTCGCCCTACTGGATGTCTGCGCAAGAGGCACTTGCCGTAGCGAAGATGACACCAGAGCAAGCAGCCCAATACCTTGGATTGCCCGCTGAAAGTTTCGCGAGGGCCTTGTTGAACGGCGGATTCGAGTACTTTGCGATAACTGTCAAAGCGGGTCGATCAGCCACCGTCTTCTCCTCGAAGGTTGCGGCAACGGAACAGGGGTCATTCGCGTACATGGGTGGCGCAAGCCAAGTCCTGGTTCCTGGAAGAGTGGGCGCGACAACGCCGTGGAATGCACAAGTAAAAATTGATCCAAAGTTGATACGGTCGATAAATGGAGGCTGATATGGATAAGAACGTACGTCTGCTTAAAACAATGAAGCTCTACCGGGCGGCGCTCCTGGACGCCAGGCGAACAGATCTCGGGCTTGATTCGCTTGTCGAGCAACTGTCGCCACTATTTCAGGCTATTGAGGACGGCCGGGTCGTGCCGCCAGCTGAGGGGCTGTTTGACCCGCCTTTCACGCGTGAGGGCGAGGGGTATGGATACCCGCACCCGCTGTATTCGGCGGCGGCTGAGTTTCAATCAGCCTTGGAGGACTGGCGATCCAAGCCATGGTGGCCCGCCGGACAAGAGTGAGCCGTCTAGCTCGGATCATTTGCCCGGCGGATTCGTGGCTCGCCAACAGGCAAAAGCGATTGATAGCAGCGCCACCAGCACGCAAACCCAGAGCAGCAATAGCGCGGTGGGCCTGAGCTTCGGCGCCTCGACCGGGGTCGGCGGCGGCGTTGGCGCCAACCTGACGGTGGCGGCCAACCGCTCCAGCGGCTACACCAACGGCTGGGGCACGACCTACTGGCAGACCCAACTGGCCGCCGGCCAGAAGCTGAACCTGGATGCCGGGCAAGACCTGACCCTCAACGATGCCAAGGCCAGCGGCCTGTCGGTCATGTAGCCCGGGTCTTGTGACCTGACGGATTCGGATACTTCATGACCCGACACAGCGCCGAGGCGCACCCGCTCAAACAAGGCAGTCGCTGTAGCGCCCAAATGTGGCGCCGGCCGCCCATGCTTCGGCGGCCATCCAAACAAGATTTTTTCAGGAGGAGTATTCCCATGCAATCCATTCAACATCCTTGGTGCACCGCGCTCACCCTGGCGCTGAGCGCCATCCTGCTCAGCGCCTGTGGCGGTGGAGGCAGCGAGACAACGGTCACGGTCAATGGCCAGCCGTCCAATCTGAGACCCTGCTCCTTGCCCGCGGGTACCGTGCTGGAGTTGGTTTACGACGTTGGCAGCCAGAGCTATGGCCGCGACGCGGTGATCACCTTGCCACTGGGCCAGGCCGTGCTTGCGACGCCGCGCCTCAAGGGCTTGCCGAGCGAGTGCTCGAATTCGGTGATCTGGGACTTCAGCGTGTCGGGCACCAGCACGGTATCCAAGCTTGAGGTCAGCAAAAGCTCGGGCGTGGTGAGCGGCACGGCGGCGCGCACGGACTGGCTGGAAATCCAGGCGCGTTGGACCATGATGACCGGCGGGCAGACGGGCGGCGGGTTGTTCCGCTTCATTGGCGGCTGATCATGACCCAGCCAGTGCACCAACAAGAAAATCATCTAACATCAAAAATACATGCCATGGATTTGACGACTGCTTTCCGCCTTCCGCGCGTCTCCGCTGGCCTTGCGTCGGCGCTATTGCTGGCGCTGTGCGCCTGCGCTGCGCCGCAAACCTACAACGGCGTTGGCGGCATGGCCGCGTATGACATCAAGCCCGAGGTCTACCTGTATCACTACGAGCATGGGTTTACCGGCGTCGATGCAATGGGCTGGGATCCGCTGGCGCAGTGGGCCTGGTCGCGCCTGGGCGCAGCCAAGACCTGCGGCCTTGCCTTTGATGAGCCGGCGATGCTGAACCAACTGATCGGCCGCTTTGGCCATGATCGTCTGGTGCACCAGATGAACGGTGTTGACTTCCATCATCTGCAGAGCAAGAAGATCCCGGGCTTCTGTAGCGCGGTGCGCTCGGCCGAGTTGAGTGAGCAGGTCAAGGCCATGGCGCAGGGGAGCTTTTAGCCCTCGCGCAGCCTGCCCCTCACGCGCGAAGACTCAGCGCGTCGGAATCGCGAAGCGGTAGTCCAGGCCAAAGGCGATGTTGTCGGCATGGAAGCGGCCGCCGGTGCTGCTGCGGGCTTCGATGCGGCCGGCGCTGAGGCTCAGGGCGAGCCGCTCATTCAGGATGTAACGAATGCCGGCGTTGGCCTTCACCGCCTTGCCGTGGACATTCGCGCCGGCCATCAGCTGGCCGAAGCCCTGCCAGCGCTCATCAGCGGCGGCCAGGGTCTGCACGCCGAGGCCGGCGAGGATCTCGGCATAGCCGGGGTAGCCCAGGTAGGCGTTGTAGGCGCCCGAGGCCTGCAGCGGCAGGTAGAAGCGCTGGCCCAGCGGGATGTCCAGCTGCAGGCCCATCATCTTCACGGTCGAGCGGTCGATGTCGCGGTAGCTGAGGTGGTAGTCGGTCTGTTGCAACACCGCGAGGCGCAGGCCCTGGTAGCTGGCGGGCGGCAGCAGGCTGGCGCCATCACTGGCGCCACCGGAGCGCAGATGGTGGATCAGGCTCAGGCCAAAGGTCTGGTTGCGCGAGCTGCCCTTGGGTGCGGCCATATAGCCGAGCGAAACGGCCAGGCCCAAATCGCGACTCAATGCGTACTCGGCTTGCAGCTTGGGGTAGATCAGCAGGCCGGCGTCGGTGTCGATGATGTCGGGCGCATAGCCGCCCGAGCCGAGGCCGAGTTGGCCGTAGAGCGTCAGCGCGGGCGAGAGCTTCCAGCGCTGGCCCACACCACCAAGCAGCTGGTTGTACAGCGGCAGGCCGCGGTAGGCCATGCCCAGCGCGGCGAACCAGTAGCTGTCGGTGCTGAAGAAGTGCGCGTACTGCAGATCGGCCAGGCTGATCGTGCTCTTGTTCGAGCCCTGCGGCGAGCGCTGGCGGTAGTTGTCGGCGGACAGCGTCAGCATGTTCTCGCCCATCTCGCGGGCGGCGCGGCGGTCGTCCTCGGGCGGCAGGGGCTGCTCGTGGCCGGAGAAGGGTCCGGTCAGATAGCTGAAGGGCATTTCCAGGAAGACGCTGGCCTGGGTGCCGTCGATGATGGCCTGGCGGAACTTCATCCGGGACACGGTGGCGCCCACGCTGAAGCTGCCGAAGTCATAGCCCAGCCCCAGATAGCCGCGGGTGAAGCCGCCGCTGCCCGACAGCAGCTTGCTGTGCTCGACGCTGCGGCCACCGCCGCCACCGCCGGCCGACAGGCCCGCGGTCAGAAACAGCGGCCCGGCCAGCGGCTGCTTCAGATGCGCGCCGAGGTCGGCGGCGACGAAGCCGCCATAGGCGCCCTTGAGCAGCGGCGCATAAAAGCCGGCGCCGATGTAGACACCGTCCAGCACCTTGTTGAAGACGTGAAAGCTGGCCAGATCGATGGGCCGGTCGCCCGGCACCTTGATGGTCTGGTACTCGAGCTTGATCAGCGCGTCGTTCTGGCGCAGGCCGCTGGCTTCGGTGTTGGCCGCTGTGCTTATCGATGTTGGCGTTGATTGAGCCATCGCAGCGCCGGCCGCGGCCAGCAGGGTGGCGGCGGTGGCCAGGGGGCGAAGGGCGGCGGGGCGGATCATCGTGGGGCTCGCTGAGGCGGTCTGGGCTTGAGGCGCGCCATGATAACGGTGCGAATGTGGGTGAGTGGCCTCGTGCTCCTGGCGCGGCTTTTTGCCCAGCGCCCCGGCCGTATCGCTTAGAGTGCCAGCATCGTCACCGAGCAAGAGCGAAACACACCATGGCCGATATCCACATCCAACGCAATCACACGCTGGGTCTGAAGCGGGCGCGCGAGATCGCCTGGGCCTGGGCCGAGCAGGTCGAGGACAAGTTCGAGATGGAATGCACGGTGATCGAGGGCAAGAGCAGCGACACGGTCGAGTTCGTTCGCTCCGGCGTCAAAGGCGAGCTGATCGTCACCGCTGATCACTTCGAGCTGAGCGCCAAACTCGGCTTCCTGCTCGGCGCCTTCAAGTCGACGATTGAGTCCGAGATCCAGAAAGAGCTCGACCAACTTCTCGCCGCCGCCCCCACCAAAGCACCCACCAAGAAAAAACCGGCCTAAGCCGGTTTTTCGATAGCGCTCGCTGCGCGCACAGACGGCGTGGCGCCAGCCCACGCCCCCTCCAGCGACGGCTGCTGATCCGGCTTTGCCGGTCAGCCAGCCGTGCCCCCTTGAGGGGGCGCGCGCAGCGCGTAGGGGGGGAGCCTTATTTCAGTGATTCGATGAGATCGATGTACTGCTGCATCGCCTCATCGCTGCTGGTGCCCTTCAGGGCGGCCCAGGCGTCGTACTTGGCACGGCCGACCATATCGGTGAAACCGGGGCGCGAGCCTTCGACGTCGCCGCTGCTGCCTTGCTTGAAGAGGGCGTATAGCTTCAGCAGCGTCATATTGTCCGGACGTTCCGGCAGTTGCTTGGAGGCGGCCACGGCCGCGTCAAATTGCTCTTTGAGGCTCATCATGTCTCCTTGGGTCTGAAGCACCATGAACTGGTGACAATCGGGATGGACGCCGAACATGTTAACCAGCATTGTCTGGGTCAGAAACTCTAGAAGTCAGGAGAGCGCAGTGGGTCAAGCCGTTGAACGCATGTCCAAGGTGGATACCGCCTGGTTGCGCATGGACACCGAATCGAATCTGATGATGATCGTCGGGGTCTGGTTCATTCGCCCGGGCATCACGCTGGAGGCCTTGCGCGAGCGCGTGCAGGAGCGCCTGCTGCAGTACGGGCGCTTCCGCCAGAAGGTGGTTGAGGATGCGCTGGGTGCGCACTGGGTCGAGGACGATCAGTTCGACATCGCTCACCATGTGCTGGTCGAAAGCCTGCACCCCAAGCGCGGCCAGAGCCTGCAGGCCGCGCTGCAGGCGCGCGTTGGCGCATTGGCGGCGCAGCCGCTGAACCCGGCGCGGCCGCTGTGGCAGTTCCAACTGATCGAGAACATGGACGGGCAGAGCGCGTTGATCGCGCGCATCCACCACTGCATCGCCGACGGCATCGCGCTGATCGCGGTGATGCTGTCCATCACCGATGGCGGCAAGCCGCCGCCCAAGCGCCGCCAGCAGCCGCGCGATGACCAGGACTGGCTGGCCGATGCGCTGCTGAAGCCGATCACCGATCTGACCATCAAGGCCATCGGCGTGGCCGGTGCCGGCATGGCCAAGTCGGTCGATATGGTGATGCATCAGGAGCACCCGCTGGACAGCTCGCTGCATGCGGCGCGGCTCGGTTATCAGGCGGTCAGCGATGTGGCGTCGTTTGCGCTGATGTCCGACGACTCGCACACCCGGCTCAAGGGCAAGCCCGGCAGCGTCAAGCGCGTGGCCTGGGACGATGCACTGCCGCTGGACGCCGTCAAGGCGGTTGGCAAGGGGCTCAATGCCTCGGTGAACGATGTGCTGCTGTCCTGCGTGGCCGGTGCGATCGGCCGCTATCTGCAGGACAAGGGCGAGTCGGTCGAGGGCAAGGAGATCCGCGCCATGGTGCCGGTCAATCTGCGCCCGTTGGAAAAGGCCTACCAGCTGGGCAACCGTTTCGGCCTGGTGCCGCTGGTGCTGCCCATCGGCATCGAGAACCCGGTCGAGCGACTCTACGCGGTGCGCGCGCGGATGCAGGAGCTGAAGGGCAGTTTCCAGCCGGTGCTGGCTTTCGGGCTTTTGTCAGTGGCCGGCCTGTTGATCAAGCCGGTGCAGCATGCGATGTTGAACATCTTTGCCAAGAAGGCCACCGCGGTGATGACCAATGTGCCCGGCCCGGCCGAGGCGCTGAAGTTCTGTGGCTCGACGGTGGAGCGGGTGATGTTCTGGGTGCCGCAGTCGGGCGATATCGGCATGGGGGTGTCCATCCTCACCTACGCCGGCAATGTGCAGTTCGGCCTGATCACCGATAGCAAGCTCTGCCCGGACCCCGAGGCCATCATCGAGCGCTTTGCGCCCGAGTTCAACAAGCTCTTGATGCTGGCGCTGATGCTGCCCTGGGGCGACGACGCCGAGGGCTGAGCCCTTGAGAAAAGGGCTTTGCTCCTTGACCGCTGATCGGCCATAACCAAGCACAGAGCCACGGAGACACAGAGGAAGTCGTAGAGGGAACGAAGGTTTGTCGTGTTTTCCTCTGTGTCTCCGTGGCTCTGTGGTCTGCGTTCGGCTTGATTTGGACGCATCTGTAAAACAGGCATGAAAAAAGGGTCAGGCAAAACCTGACCCTTTTGTCTTGCTGCCTGGCCGAAGCGCAGGCGGCGGGAATTACTTGCTGGCTTCCTTGGCCTTGGCCTTGGTGCGGCCGGCGGCGGTCGGGTAGGCCGACATCACGCGTTCGGGATCAGCGCTCTTCAGGAAGGCGGTGTACTGGGCCTTGGTGCAGTCCAGGTTCTGGCCAGCGACGTACTCGCCCTTGAGCTTGCCCTTGGAGTAGACGAACTGGTATTCGTTTTCTTCGCTGGGCTTGGCATCCAGCTTGGCGGTGTAGTGGGCGGCGCACTCTGCGCGCAGGGCCTGCTCTTCGCTGTTTTGCGGCTGGCTGGCGGCCAGGGAGGCGGTGGCGAGCGACGCCAGGATCACGGTGGCCAGGATTTGCTTCATGGTTCAACCTCAGCGGTGTGGAGTGTGGCGGCTTGCGGCGCGGCGGCGCTTTCGGCCAGTTCAGGGTTGCAAGCTTACTGCGGGGCGGGGCAGGGCGCCAACCTCGTCTGCGGGGTGGGCAAGCCCTAATTCGGCCTCTTTTCAGGCGAATTGTGAGCAGATTTCGGCATTAGTTCACATTTCTTGAGGGCGCTCGGCGCACCTTTTTACTCTTCCAACTCCTCGCGAGCGAGTTCGACGTCCAGGCATTCCATCGCGTCCTTGGGCTCGCAGGCCGCCGCGTCGGCATACAGCGCCTCGGCTTCCTTCATGCGCTTGTCGCCTTCCAGCATCACGAGGCCGTTGGCGCGCTCGATCATCGCAATGGCGCTGCTGGGGTTCAGCTTCAGCGCCTGCTGGAACATCTTCAGGCCGGTGGCGGTATCGGCGCCTTGGGTCTTGCCCAGCAGCTTGCCGACCTTGTCGATCACCTCGGCATGGAAGGCGCCCAACGCGATGTGCGCGTCGGCGTGCTTGGGCTGCAACTCGATGGCGGTTTCCAGCGCGTTCTTGACCTTGCTGCCCAGGCCCTGGGCCAAGGCCTTGGCCACGCTGATGCCCTGGCCATAGCGGCCGATGGCGTAGGCCTGCCAGTAGAAGGCATTGGCATTGTTCGGTTCTTCGGCCTGCTGCGCCTCGGCACGCTCGGCCACCTCGAGGAACATCTCCAGCTTCACCTTCTCCTTCTTCTCCAGGTAGTTGGCGTAGATGGCCTGGGCCTTGTTGGCCACGGTGATGCCGGCGCCGCCGGCGGCCAGGCCGGCGTCATGGGCCTGCTGGAATTCGCCGGCATGGAAATGGATCCAGGCCTGCTGCACCGCCGCGTCCTTGGGCCAGGGCTCGGCGTCGCCGGCATGCAGGCGCGCCCAGTTCTTCTTCAAGCTGGCCGCGTCGTAGACGAAGGCGGCGTTGTCATAGGGGAATGCGGTCCATTTGGCCATGTTGTCGTCTCCTTCAGCTTTGGTAGTGGCCGGCGAGGGCAAACAGATGCTCGCGCGAGGCGGGTTCCAGATAGGGCAAGAGCAGGCTCAGCACATGAAAGGCGCCGCGCATCAGCGCCGCGCCGGCGCGTTCGGGCTCCAGTGCATGGCGCGGATCGCGCACGTACTCGTAGCTGAGCCAGTAGCTCAGCAGCACGACCATGGAGTTGGCGGCCGGGCCGGCATCGCGGGCATCCATCTTCAGCGCGCCTCCATGCTGCAGGCCGGAGAGCACGGCGCGCATGGCCTGACCCTTGTGCTGCAGCACGGCCTGGAAATGCGTCTCCAGCTTGCGGTTCTTGGACAGCAGATCGTTCAGGTCGCGATAGAGAAAGCGATGCTTCCAGATCAGCTCGAACAGCATGTGGAAGAACAGCCAGGCGTCCTCGACATGGCGCACATTGTCGGCCGCGGCCAGCAACTCGCCCAGCTCGCTTTCATAGCGGCCGAACAGCGCGTTGATCAGCTCGTCCTTGGCCGGGTAGTGGTAGTAGAGATTGCCCGGGCTGATGTTCAACTCGGCCGAGATCAGCGTGGTGGAGACGTTCGGCTCGCCGAAGCGGTTGAACAGGTCCAGCGTGACCTCGAGGATGCGCTCCGCGGTACGACGCGGCTTCTTGGTGGCCATGGATGGGGTGGTCTCGGGAGTGTCTGGCCCATTCTGGCACCAAGAAGGCGCGGCGCTCTAGGGGATTGGCTCGATCGCTGCACGAATGAAGCGCGCTCCCTACAATCGCCGCCCATGCAAAGCCCCAGCCCCTCCAGCGCCGCCCACCCCGCGGCGGCCATCCCGGCGATTCGATTCGATCAGGTCAGCAAAACCTACCGCGGAGGGCAGGTCAGGGCGCTGGACGGCGTCAGTTTCGAGATCGCCCAGGGCGAGTTCTTCGGTCTGCTGGGCCCCAATGGCGCGGGCAAGACCAGCCTGATCAGCATCCTGGCCGGCCTCTCGCAGGCCAGCGGCGGCAGCATCCAGGTGCATGGCCACGATGTCGTCAGCGACTATGCCGCGGCCCGCCGCGCCCTGGGCATCGTGCCGCAGGAGCTGGTCTTCGATCCCTTCTTCAGCGTGCGCGAGGCGTTGGAAATCCAGAGCGGCTACTTCGGCGTGCGAAATAACGGCGCCTGGATCACCGAGCTGTTGGAAAACCTCGGCCTGGCCGACAAGGCCCGGGCCAATATGCGCCAGCTCTCCGGCGGCATGAAGCGCCGCGTGCTGGTGGCGCAGGCGCTGGTGCACCGGCCGCCGGTGATCGTGCTGGACGAGCCGACCGCCGGGGTCGATGTGGAACTGCGCCAGACGCTGTGGCAGTTCATCGCCCGGCTGAACCGCGAGGGCCATACGGTGCTCCTGACCACCCACTATCTGGAAGAGGCCGAGGCGCTGTGCCAGCGCCTGGCGATGCTGAAGCAGGGCCGCATCGTCGCGCTGGATCGCACCTCGGATCTGCTCGCCGGCCGCGCCTCGACGATGCTGCGCTTTAAGACCGACGCCGCGCTGCCGCCCTCGCTGGCCGCGCAATCACGGGTCACCGGTCGCATCGTGCAGATCAAGGCGCATGATGCGGCCGAGGTCGAGACGATTCTGGCCACCCTGCGTGCCGCCGCCTGCCCGGTGGAAGACCTGGAGATCGGCCGCGCCGATCTTGAGGACGTGTTCTTGGAAATCATGCAAGGAGCTGGCCAATGAGCGGCATTCGTCTCGAGGGGGCCGGCACCCTGTTCTACAAAGAGGTGCTGCGTTTCTGGAAGGTCAGCTTCCAGACGGTCGGCGCGCCGGTGCTGACGGCGGTGCTCTACCTGCTGATCTTCGGCCATGTGCTGGAGAACCACGTCAAGGTCTATGGCAGCGTTGGCTACACCAGCTTCCTGATTCCGGGCCTGGTGATGATGAGCGTGCTGCAAAACGCTTTTGCCAACAGCTCGTCCTCGCTGATTCAGAGCAAGATCACCGGCAATCTGGTGTTCCTGCTGGTCACGCCGCTGTCACATTGGGCCTGGTTTGCGGCCTATGTCGGCGCCTCGGTGGTGCGTGGGCTGGCGGTGGGCTTGGGCGTGTTCATCGCCACGCTGTTCTTTGCGGTGCCAGGTTTTGCCGCGCCGGGCTGGATCCTGGTGTTTGGCCTGCTGGGCGCAGGCATGCTGGGTTCGCTGGGCCTGATCGCCGGCCTCTGGGCCGAGAAGTTTGACCAGATGGCGGCCTTCCAGAACTTCATCATCATGCCGATGACCTTCTTGTCCGGTGTGTTCTATTCGGTCCATTCGCTGCCGCCGTTCTGGCTCGGCGTCAGCCATCTGAATCCGTTTTTCTACATGATCGACGGCTTCCGCCACGGCTTCTTTGGCGTCAGCGATGTGTCGCCCTGGCTGTCGCTCGGCGTCGTCGGCGCCAGCTTTGTGCTGGTCGCGTCGCTGGCATTGGAGTTGCTGCGCCGCGGCTACAAGATCCGCCACTGAAGCGCCACTGAAGCACCCGAGCAAGCCTGCGTCGCACAGCAGCGAAGCCTGGCGGCGCCAGGGTTTTGCCGGCTGCCGCATAGAATGCCGTCCATCATGGCCGATCCCACTCCCGCTGAAGTCCAGCAATACATCGCCGACGGGCTTGCCTGCCAAGAGCTGCAAGTCGAGGGCGATGGCCGTCATTTCTTTGCCACCATCGTCTCCAGCGAGTTCGAGGGCCTGAATCGGGTGCGCCGCCATCAGCGTGTCTATCAGGCGCTGGGTGAGCGCATGCGCGAGCAGATCCATGCGCTGTCGATGAAGACCCTGACACCTGCAGAGCACGCCGCTGCGCCGGCGGCCCACCACCATTCCTGAACGCCATCCGCCTTGAACAGCGGGTGGCGGTGGTGTACCGCTCCAGGTGACCCCGCTGCCGTCCGCTGAAGACACCATTCAGAAGGACGCACCATGATCACCCTGGCACTTTCCAAGGGCCGCATCTTCGAAGAAACCCTGCCGCTGCTGAAAGCGGCCGGCGTCGAGGTGCTGGAAGACCCCGAAACCTCGCGCAAGCTCATCCTCAGCACCAATCAGCCCGATGTTCGCGTCGTGCTGGTGCGTGCCACCGATGTGCCCACCTACGTGCAGTACGGCGGTGCCGATCTGGGCGTGGCCGGCCGCGATGTGCTGATCGAGCATGGCGGCGCCGGGCTCTACCAGCCGCTGGACCTGAACATCGCCCGCTGCCGGATGAGCGTGGCGGTGCGCGACGATTTCGACTACGCCGCCGCCGTCCGCCAGGGCTCGCGCATCCGCGTGGCCACCAAATACACCGAGATCGCCCGCCAGCACTTTGCCGACAAGGGTGTGCACGTCGATCTGATCAAGCTCTACGGCTCGATGGAGCTGGCGCCGCTGACCGGCCTGGCCGACGCCATCGTCGACCTGGTCTCGACCGGCAACACGCTGCGCGCCAACCGCCTGGTCGAGGTCGAGCATTTCATGGACATCTCCTCGCGCCTGGTCGTCAACCAGGCAGCGCTCAAGCTCAAGCGCGAGCCGCTGCGCCGAATGATCGATGCTTTCGCCTCCTCAATTCCCGCCTGACCGCCATGCTCAAGCTTCGCCAACTCAACACCGCCGCCGCTGATTTCGAAGCCGAATTCCAGCGCGTGTTGCACTGGTCGGCCGAGACCGATGCGGCGATCGAAACCCGCGTGGCCGAGATCCTGGCCGATGTGCGTGCCCGTGGCGACGCCGCCGTGCTCGAGTACACCGCCCGCTTTGACCGGCTGAGTGCCGACAGCCTGGCCGCGCTGGAGCTCAGCCGCGAGGAGCTGCGCGCTGCCTTTGAGGCGATCACGCCGGCCCAGCGCCAAGCGCTGGAGGCAGCGGCCGCTCGTGTGCGCAGTTATCACGAGCGCCAGCTGGAGGCCTGCGGCCGCAGCTGGAGCTACCGCGATGAGGATGGCACGCTGCTGGGGCAAAAGGTGACCCCGCTGGACCGCGTCGGCATCTATGTGCCCGGCGGCAAGGCCGCTTATCCGAGCAGCGTGTTGATGAATGCGATTCCGGCTCAGGTGGCCGGCGTGCCCGAAATCATCATGGTTGTTCCCACGCCGGGAGGTGAGAAGAATCCGCTGGTGCTGGCCGCCGCCTATGTGGCCGGCGTGCATCGCACCTTCACCATCGGCGGGGCGCAGGCCGTGGCCGCGCTGGCCTATGGCACGGCCACTGTGCCGCGGGTCGACAAGATCACCGGCCCGGGTAATGCCTATGTGGCCAGCGCCAAGAAGCATGTGTTCGGCCAGGTCGGTATCGACATGATTGCCGGCCCGAGCGAGATCCTGGTGCTGGCCGATGGCAGCACGCCGCCGGACTGGGTGGCGATGGACCTGTTCAGCCAGGCCGAGCACGACGAACTGGCGCAAAGCATCCTGCTCTGCCCGGATGCTGGCTACATCGAACAGGTCCGCGAGGCCATCGAGCGGCTGCTGCCGACGATGCCGCGTGCCGCCGTGATCAAGGCCTCGCTGGAAGGGCGCGGCGCGCTGATCCAGACCCGTTCTATGGACGAGGCCTGCGAGATCAGCAACCGCATCGCGCCTGAGCATCTCGAGGTGTCGAGCAAGGAGCCGCATCGCTGGGAGCCGTTGCTACGCCATGCCGGCGCGATCTTCCTCGGTGCCTACACCAGCGAGAGCCTGGGCGACTACTGCGCCGGCCCCAACCATGTACTGCCCACCTCGGGCACGGCGCGCTTCTCCTCGCCGCTGGGCGTCTACGACTTCCAGAAGCGGTCCAGCCTGATCGAGGTCAGTGAAGCGGGTGCGCAGAAGCTGGGCCCCATCGCGGCCGAGCTCGCTTATGGCGAGGGCCTGCAAGGCCACGCGTTGGCCGCCGAATACAGGCTGCGCGGCCGGGTTTGACACAAACTCTCGATGGGGCAAGGTGCTAAGGCCGCCGGCATCCGCCGGCATCAGCTGATGGCCTTCGTCTGCACAGCCGCGCCGTTTCGAGCAGTTCAGCGCGGCGGGCGAGTCGTTGCGAGACGAGGCCGCCACGCTGAACGCGGCGGTGGCGGGCTTCTAGACCCGCTAGCGGTGGGCCGACGCCGTGGCGGTCAGTTATCGAGCCGGAAGGCGCTGAGCGCCTGATCGACGCCGAGGGCCCGCAGGCGCAGATTTTCCGCGGCGGCCGCAGTCTGCTGAACCAATGTCGCGTTCTGTTGCGTGTCTTGGTCAACCTCGCCCAGCATCTGGCTCATGCCGGCGACGGCCTGGCTCTGGCCGCGCATCGCGCTGTCGGTCTCGCGCATCAGCTCGCTGACGCGGTCGACCTGGGTTTCTAGCTCGTCCATGGTTTGGCGTGCGTCGCGAACGATGCGTGAGCCGGCCTCAACCCTGCCGACGCTGTCCTGGATCAGCTGCTTGATCTCGCGCGCGGCACTGGCGCTGCGTTGTGCCAGCGAACGCACTTCGGCGGCGACGACGGCGAATCCGCGCCCCTGCTCGCCGGCCCGTGCGGCTTCGACGGCGGCGTTCAGGGCCAGGATATTGGTCTGGAAGGCAATGCTGTCAATCACGCCGATGATGTCAGCGATCTTGAGGCTGGACGCCTGTATGCCTTCCATCGTCTGAACCACCTGGCCGACGGCCTGGCCGCCGCGCTGCGCGACGGCCGAGGCTTGGTGGGCCAGCTCGTCGGCGTCGCGGGCGATCTGCGCACTGTGGTCGACCGTCTGCGCCAACTGCTGCATCGTGCGTGCGGCGTCCTGCAAGCGCAAGGCCTGATGCTCGGTGCGCTTGGACAGCTCCAGATTGCCCTGCGCGATTTCGCCAGAGGCCAGTGTCATCGTTGCACTGCCTTCGCGCACCTTGTGAACGAAGCCGCGCAGCTGCCTGACCATCTTGCGCAGCTCGAGCTGCATCTGACCGAGCTCGTCCTGTCCTTCGGCCGCGACGCCGCCTTGCTCGCGCAGATCGCCGTCGGCGACGGCCCGGGTCAGCGTCGTTGCCTGGCGCAGCGGCGCCACCACTCCCTGCAGCAGCCAATAGCCGCAGGCGGCGAGTAACAGCAGCATCAGTGCCGCGACGGCCGGCATTTGCACCAGCCCGCGTTGGCGCGTCGCGCCGAAGCCTTCCATGGCCGAATCGGCGAGTTTGTTGCCGGCAATCACCGTCGCGTCGACGCCTTTCCGGTGCGCCTCGTACAGCCTGTGAACCTCCTTCAGTCCAGCGCGGGCGGCGGCCTGGTCGTTGTTCTTCATCGGCAGCAAGACCTGCTGGGCAGCCAGCTTCAACATCGCTTCGGCATGCTCGTGCTGAGCGCCCAGCAGCAGCTGTTCGAGGCCGAAGGGTGGGTTCTGCTGCCAGTAGTTGACCCGCGCCTGATAGTCGGCAGCCAGGCGCTCGAAGGCGGCCTGGCCCTCGGCCGGGCTCAAAGTCCCTTCGACGGTTTCCGACAAGACCAGCCGCAGTTCGATCAGGTACAGCGGCGGCGGCAGGATGTCGGCCACCAGATCTTTGGCGACAAAGGCCTGCTCGGCTTGCAGCTTGAGAGCCTGGTAGCTCCACAAGGCCTGGATCAGCAGCACCAGACTGGCAATGATGCCGGCCAGTGCCAAACCGGCCATCCGGATGCGCAGCGAAGCTGCGCGTGTCAAGACAGCGTTGCTCATAGGGACCTCTCCCCGCGTTGATCGCGGTGTAGCCTGCATGACAGGGATGCTTTGACTATCGGCACTTCTGTGGCGCGGTACAAGCCCGGAGCGCGGGGATGGAAACAACACGAAGTTCGTGTTGCACGAACTTCGTGTTATGCTGAACGGATGAAAAACGTCACCGTCACGATGGAAGACAGCGTTGCCGAATGGGCACGCCTGGAAGCCGCGCGGCGCAATACCAGCGTGTCGCGCCTGGTCGGTGAACTGTTGGCCGAGAAGATGCGGCATGACGACGCCTATGAGCGCGCCATGCAGGACTGGCTGCATCGCGAGCGCGCCTGGGTATCCAGCGGGGCGCCTTATCCGGTGCGAAGCGAGGGCTGAGCGTCATGGCCTCGCCCCTGGTCTTTGTCGACACCTCGGTCTTGATCCTCAGCGAGGATGGTGCCCGGCCCGCTGAGCGTGCGCAGGCGCTGGGTTGGCTGATGAGCTTGTGGCAGCAGCGCTCGGGCCGCGTCTCCACCCAGGTGCTCAACGATTTCTACCGCCAGGTCACCACCCGCATTCAGCCGCCCATGCCCAATGGCGATGCGCGCGCTGAAGTGCGGCGTTATCAGCGCTGGCAGCCCTGGGCGATCGACCATGCGACGGTAGAGAGTGCCTGGTCGATCGAGAGCCGTTTCGGCCTGGCCTATGCCGATGCGCTGATCGTCGCCGCCGCCAAGGCGCAAGGCTGCGAGCGCCTGCTGAGCCTGGAGCTGCCCCATGAGGCGCAGTACGACAGCGTGCAGATCCTGAACCCCTTGCTGACGGAGCCCCCCACGACATGGACGAAAGACTGACGCAGGCCCTGGCGCGCATCCGCCCCGATGTGCGGGCGACCAAGGCCTACCCGGTGCAGTCCAGCACCGGCCTGATCAAGCTGGACACGATGGAGAACCCCTTCCGTCTGCCAGCTGAGTTGCAGGCCGAGCTGGGGCGGCGCCTGGGCCAGGTGGCGATCAACCGCTATCCGGCCGAGCGCACCCGCGAGTTGGCGGCGGCGCTGGCCACCCATGCCGGCATGCCCGAGGGCTGTGCGATCACGCTGGGCAACGGCTCCGACGAGATCATCACCATGCTGAGCATGGCCGTGAGCCAGCCGGGCGCGGTGATCCTGTCGCCGCTGCCGAGCTTTGTGATGTACGAGATCTCGGCGCGCTACCAGGGCCTGCGCTTTGTCGGCGTGCCCTTGACGGCCGATTTCGAACTGGACGAAGCGGCGATGCTGGCCGCGATGGCCGAGCACCAGCCGGCGCTGATCTATCTGGCCTCCCCGAACAACCCGACCGCCAACCTCTGGGACGAGGCGGTGATCGAGCGCATCGTCGCCGCGGCGCCGGGCCTGGTCGTGATGGACGAGGCCTACCAGCCCTTTGCCGAGCGCAATGCCATGGGCCTGCTGCAACGTCATCCGCATGTGCTGGTGATGCGCACGATGAGCAAGTTCGGCCTGGCCGGCGTGCGCATCGGCTATCTGATCGGTCGCGCGGCGCTGGTTGCCGAGATCGACAAGCTGCGTCCACCTTTCAATGTCGGCGTGCTCAATGCCGAGGCCGGCCTGTTCGCGCTGGAGCATGCGCAGGTCTACGAGGCCCAGGCCCGGGTGCTGCGCGAACAGCGCGAATGGCTGCAAGTCGAGCTGAAGAAGCTGACTGGCGTGCAGGCCTATCCCAGCCAGGGCAACATGATTCTGGCCCGCGTCGCCGATGCGGCCGCCTGTTTCGAGCGGATGAAGGCGCGCGGCGTGCTGGTGAAAAACGTCTCGGCCATGCATCCGATGCTGGCCAACTGCCTGCGCCTGACCGTGGGCACGCCCGAAGAGAACCAGGCCATGCTGGCCGCCTTGAAGGAAAGTCTGCAATGAGCACCGCGCCCACGCCTGATCGCGTCGCCGAAGTCAGCCGCAACACCCGCGAGACGCAGATCCGCGTCCGCGTCAATCTGGACGGCACGGGCGAGTCCCGGCTCAACACCGGCATCGGCTTCTTCGATCACATGCTGGACCAGATCGCCCGCCATGGCCTGATCGACCTGGACATCGAGGCCAAGGGCGATCTGCACATCGATGGCCACCACACGGTGGAAGACGTCGGCATCACGCTGGGCATGGCGGTGGCGCAGGCCATTGGCGACAAGAAGGGCATCACCCGCTATGGCCACAGCTATGTGCCGCTGGACGAAGCGCTGTCGCGCGTGGTGATCGACTTCTCCGGCCGTCCGGGCCTGGAGATGGACTGCACATTCACCGCCGGCAGCATCGGTGCCTTCGACACCCAGCTCACCTACGAGTTCTTTCAGGGCTTCGTCAATCATGCGCTGGTCAGCCTGCATGTCGACAATCTGAAGGGCCATAACGCTCACCATCAGTGCGAGACCATGTTCAAGGCCTTTGGCCGCGCGCTGCGCATGGCGATGACGCTCGATCCGCGCAGCGCCGGCATCATCCCCTCCACCAAGGGAAGCCTCTGACATGAGCCAGCGCACGGTAGCGGTTGTCGATTACGGCATGGGCAATCTGCGCTCGGTGTCGCAGGCGGTGATCCATGCGGCACAGGACCAGGGCGTGCAGGTGCTGGTCACCTCGCGGCCGGAAGAGGTTTATGCGGCCGAGCGGGTGGTGCTGCCGGGCCAGGGCGCGATGCGCGACTGCATGCGCGAGCTGCGCGACTCGGGCCTGCAGGCTGCCGTGCTGGACGCCGCCGCCAACAAGCCGCTGATGGGCGTGTGCGTCGGCATGCAGATGCTGCTCGATCACAGCGAGGAACAGGACACAGCGGGCCTGGGCCTGATTCCCGGGCGCGTCAAACGCTTCCAGCTCGAAGGTCAGCTACAGCCCGATGGCAGCCGCTACAAGGTGCCGCAGATGGGCTGGAACCGCGTGTTCCAACGCCGGCCGCATCCGGTCTGGGGCGAGGTGCCCGATCAATCCTGGTTCTACTTCGTGCACAGCTTCTACGCGACGCCGTCGGATGAGCGCCACAGCGCTGCCGAGACCGATTACGGCTTGCGCTTTACCTGCGCGGTGGCCCGGGATAATATTTTCGCTACCCAATTCCACCCCGAGAAAAGTGCTGCCCACGGGCTCGCCCTGTACCGCAACTTCCTGCATTGGAAGCCATGAGCCTCCCCGCCATATCGCGCACTTCTCGTCAGTTCTTCTCCCCTTCCTCCTTTCCTCCACACCTGCAACTCGGCCATGCTGCTGATTCCCGCGATTGACCTGAAAGACGGTCGTTGTGTCCGCCTCCAACAGGGCGACATGAATGTCTCCACCACCTTTGGCGAGGACCCGGCCGCGATGGCCCGACGATGGGTGGACGCCGGGGCGCGGCGTCTGCATCTGGTCGACCTGAATGGCGCCTTTGCCGGCAAGCCGGTCAATGAGGCGGCGATCAAGGCCATCATCCGCGAGGTCGGCGACGAGATCCCGGTGCAGCTCGGCGGCGGCATCCGCGATCTGGACACCATCGAGCGTTATCTCGACGGCGGCTTGTCCTACATCATCATCGGCACGGCAGCGGTCAAGAGCCCGGGCTTTCTGAAGGACGCCTGCTCGGCCTTCGGCGGCCACATCATCGTTGGCCTCGATGCCAAGGACGGCAAGGTGGCCACCGATGGCTGGAGCAAACTGACCGGCCATGAGGTGATCGATCTGGCCAAGAAGTTCGAGGACTACGGCATCGAGGGCGTGATCTACACCGATATCGGCCGCGACGGCATGCTCAGCGGCGTCAATATCGAGGCCACCGTCAAGCTGGCGCAGGCGCTGTCCATCCCGGTGATTGCCTCGGGCGGCCTGTCCAATATCCAGGACATCGAGGCGCTCTGCGCCGTCGAGAGCGAAGGGGTCGAGGGCGTGATCTGCGGTCGCGCGATCTACACCGGTGATCTCGATTTCGCCGCCGCGCAGGCGCGTGCCGACGAACTTTTCGAGGGCTGAGCGCTGCTGGCCGGCGCCTTAATTCGAATACACCACAGAGCCACGGAGCCACAGAGCCAAAGTGAGAAGGCCTGAGCTCTGTGATTTCCTCTGTGTCTCTGTGACTCTGTGGTCTGTTCTGGATTTCCAGCGCAGGCATCCGACCCGCGAAAGCACCCATGCTCGCCAAACGCATCATTCCCTGCCTGGACGTCACCGGAGGACGGGTCGTCAAGGGCGTCAATTTCCAGGCGCTGCGCGATGCCGGTGATCCGGTCGAGATCGCGGCGCGCTACAACGAGCAGGGCGCCGATGAGCTGACCTTTCTGGACATCACCGCCACCAGCGATGGCCGCGATCTGATCCTGCACATCATCGAGGCGGTGGCCTCGCAGGTTTTCATTCCGCTGACCGTCGGTGGTGGCGTGCGCAGCGTCGAGGATGTGCGCCGCCTGCTCAATGCCGGGGCCGACAAGGTCAGCTTCAACTCGGCGGCGTTGGCCAATCCGCAGCTGATCCGCGATGCCTCGGCCAAGTACGGCGCGCAGTGCATCGTCGTGGCCATCGATGCCAAGCGGCGCCAGGGCGAAGACGAGGCCGCGCGCGGCGAGGGCTGGGATGTCTACACCCATGGCGGGCGCAAGAACACCGGCATCGATGCGCTGGCCTGGGCGCGGCAGATGGCCGAGCATGGCGCCGGCGAGATCCTCTTGACCAGCATGGATCGCGACGGCACCAAGTCCGGTTTCGATCTGGCGCTGACCCGCGGCGTCAGCGATGCGGTCAGCGTGCCGGTGATCGCCTCGGGCGGCGTTGGCACGCTGCAGCATCTGGTGGACGGCATCAAGATCGGCGGCGCCGATGCGGTGCTGGCGGCCAGCATCTTCCATTACGGCGAGCACACCGTCGGCGAGGCCAAGGCCTTGATGGCGGCCCAGGGCATTGAAGTTCGGCAGTAAGGCTTTGGGAAGGTCTGCATAAGTCGGCGTGGGCCGTGGCAAGCATCAGCCATGGCCTGCCAAGGCGCGAGCCGCAGCTCAGGCTGGTGGCCTGCGCAAGGCTCGCAACACCGGCAGGGCTTGGCTGGTGCTTGCCCTGCGGGTTGAGAGAAAAGGGGCCCCCACGGGCGTTGCGCTGCTCGGCTGTCGGGCCACCAGCCCGACCTTCGCAGCGCGCCTACGTGGCCGCCCCTTTTCTCTCAACCACGACCCACGCCGACTTATGCAGACCTTCCTTAGGCAAGATTAGCCCAAGTCGGCCCGCCCTGTCGCGCGTGTGGCGCCGAAGCGCTATCGCAAACGGTGCTCAGCGCCGCTCAAAGCCCAGCTCAATGCAGGCCTCGCCCTTGTAGACCACTTGCTCGCGACTGGTCGGCTGGAAGCCGCAGCGCTGCAGCAATGCAATCGAGGGTCCGTTGCGCTCGTCGGTACAGGCCAGCACCCGCTGGCAGCGGCCCGGCGCCAGCAACCAGTCGAGCAGCAGCTGCACCGCCTCGCGGGCCAGTCCACGGCCCTGCCATTGGCGCGCCAGGCTGAAGCCGATCTCGGCCTCGATGCCCGTCTCAGCGGCACGCAGGCACAGGCCGATATCGCCGATCAACTGATCGGTGTCACGCGCTGCCACGCCGATCTGGCACCACTGCCCGGGCAGGCCCAGGGGCAGCATCGCCATCTGGCGCAAGAAGTCCAGCGCTTCGTCCTCGCTCATCGTCGACCAGCCTTGCAGGCGCGCCACCTCGGGGTCGCTGCGATAGCCGTGGAAGGACGCCAGGTCGGCGCCGCTCATCCGCCGCAGCCGGGTGTGCTCGCCTTGCAAAGGCAGGGCCGCGCTGAGCGGCAACAGGGGTCTGTTCATCGCGTCTTCAGCCTCTTCATTCAGGTCGATCGCGCGGCACCAGGCTCAGGTACTGCTCGATGCCTTGCTCACCCAAGGGCTTGATCATCACCCGCACGCTGTTCAGCCGCTTGCCCATGGTGATGGCATGGCGCTGGCGCACTTCCACAAAGCCGCGACCGCGCCAGAAGCGCTCGGCCTGCTCGTAGCCGGCCACCACGCCCAGACGCATCCAGCGCGCGCCTTCGGCTGCTGCCCAGTCTTCCAGCGATTGGTAGAGCTGCGCCGCGACGCCCTGGCCATGCAGCGAGGTGGCCACGATGAAGAGGCCGATATGCCAGACCTCGTCGTGCTGCAGGCCGGCGTCCAGCACGGCCAGCGCCTGCATGCGCCCCTGCTGCTCGAAGCCCAGCGACCAATGCTCGCGGTAGCGCAGCTCGGGCGGTGGCAGGCTGGCCAGCTCCTGGACGGCCTCATCCGCGGTCGGGCCTTCGTCGCCGACGCGCAAAAAGTATTCGGGATTGGCATCGAAGAACTGCTGCAGCGCCGGCGCATCCTGATCACCCAATCGACGCCACTGCCAACCCGTAGGCAGGCGCAACTCAGCCAGCTCAGCGGACATCAGCGGCCCTGAAATGCGGGTTCTCGATCAGGCCCAGGCGATTGCCGAAGGGGTCTTGCACCGAGGCCACCTTGATGCCTTCGCCCACGTCTTCCGGCGCCGCCAGCACGGTGGCGCCATGGGCCAGCAGCTGCGCATAGCTGGCCGCGATATCGGCCACGCCCCACATCGCCTGCACACCGCTGCTGCCGGGCTCGCCATCGGGCAGCAGGCCCAGTTCAAAGCCGCCCACGGCAAAGCCGACGTAAAAAGGCTGATCAAAATAAGGCTGCACGCCCAGCACGGCGGCGTACCAGTGCTTGGCCGCCTCCAAGTCGCGCACCGGGTAGATGGCGCTGCGCAGTCCTAGCAACATGGCTGTCTCCTCGTCGCGGGTCTTGTCTGCCCGCCCCCGTGCATTGTGCCCCGCCGGCGGGCCGCGTCAGCGGATCAGGCCATAGACGCGCGCCGCGCCCGGCTGGCCATCGGCCTGCAGCACCTGGTGACGCAAGCAGCCTTCCAGCATGAAGCCGGCACGCTCGGCGACACGCCAGCTGGCCGGGTTGCCTTCCTCGGCCATCAGTTGCACGCGGCGCAACTTCAGGCAGCTGAAGCCGAATTCGCACACCGCCTGCACCGCCTCGGTGATGAAGCCTTGCCCCTGGCGGCTGGAGCGGCACCAGTAGCCGATGTGGGCATGGGGCACGGTCCAATCCAGGCTGTGCAGGCCAACATTGCCGACGTGTTGGCCATCACGCTTGTCGAACACCAAAAAGGGGAAGGCCTCGCGCGCCAGAAAGGCCTGCGCCGCCGCCACACAGCGCTGCTCGCTGAACTCGACGCTCTGCTCCTGCATCGCCCAGGGCGACGAGGCCGGGTGGCGGCGCAGATCGGCCAGCGTCTCCATCACCGAGGCATGCAGCAAGTCGCCATCGCCACCGCGCGGGCAGCGCAGCACCAGGCGTTCGGAGTCGAACTGCAGCGGCAGCGCTGGCCTCGCCTCGCTCACCATGGGGCGCTAACGCCCGCCACCCAACAAGCGGGCCGGCAGAAACAGGATGGCGCGCAACAGCGCAAACACCGCCTCGACACTGATGCCCACCAGGCGCAGCGGCAGCGACAGCAGCCACAACAGCGGCCACAGCAGCAGCGCCACGATGGCCAGCGGCCAGCACAGCACGAAGAGAATCATCCAGCCCAGCAAGGCAATCAGACCGTTCATGCTGCTCTCCCGATGGGTGCGTGAAATCAGGGCTTGTTGGCGTACAGATAGTAGCTGGCGGTATAGGGCACGCGCAGCTGCTGGCCGGCACGCTCGGCGCCACAGGCCTCGGTCGGTGCCTTGCCACCGACCGTCTGCAGGCGCTGGATGCTGCGCACCCGCGAGAAGACGCCGTTGCCGGTGTTGGATTTGGCCGTCAGCAGCAGCCAGGGAATGGCATTTGGATCGCTGCCCGGATCGCGCGCCTTGACCTCGCCAACCACGGTGCTGCCGTCCAGCGCCTCCCAGGTCGGGCCGCCGTAATGCTTGCCGGCCGGCCGGCCGTTGACGTCGCTGAGCTCGGCCTCGGGCGCCTTGAAGCTCCACTCATAGCGGCCGGGCTGGTCCTTGAGCGCCGCGCACTCATAGATCTGCACGCCACGGGCCAGCAGCTTGAGCAGCGGAATCTGATCGGCCGCCGCTCGCAGGCTCAGCGGCGCATCGGGCACCTCGAAGGGCTGCACCGCCATCGCACAGGCCGTGCACAGGGCCGTCAGCGCCAAGACCAATCCGCCGCTGCGGGGAGACATCGTCGATTTCATCGTCTGCGAGACCTTTGCAATGCAGGCTGCGGCCCGCGCTGTGTTGCAGGCCAAGCGGCGCAGTGTCAGACAGCCCCGCCGCCGACAGCAGTGCCACAGGTCACAGACAACGCGACTCAGCCCGGAATATCAGGCTCGACCAGCTTGACCAGCAATTCCAGCGACTCCTGCCAACCCAGATAGCAGGCCTCGGGCGGAATCACGGCCGGAATGCCTTCCTGCACCACGCTCAGCTCGACGCCACAGAACACCGCGCGCAGATCGACCGTGGTCTGCATCAGGCCGGGCAGATTCGGGTCGTCGAAGCAGCTCGTGTAGCGCAGGCGCTGGTTGGGCACCAGCTCCAGATAGTCGCCACCGAAGGAATGGCTCTGGCCGCGGCTGAAATTGGTGAAGCTCATCCGAAAGCTGCCGCCCACCACCGCGTCCAGCTGATGGACCTTGCCGGTGAAGCCATGCGGCGGCAGCCATTTGGCCATCGCCTCGGCATCCAGAAAGGCGCGATAGACCCGATCCGGCGTGGCCTTGATGACGCGGTGCAAACGAATGGTGTGTGTGTCACTCATGATCTTCAGATTCCTGGCAAAGAGGACGGCCCTCTCAAACTGCACGACGAACACCGGGACGCCAATTCGACAACTCCCCCGCGCGCGACACGGCGCAAGCCCAGCGTCCGCGCGGCGCCAAGCAACTCATCCACGCAGCGCCGCTTCTATTTCGGCAATGTCGATCTTCGTCTGCTTCATCATCGCCGCCATCGCCTTGGCCGCCACGGCCTTGTCGGGATTCGTGGTCAATTCCGTCAGCCGCTTCGGGTAGACCTGCCACGACACACCGTAACGATCCTTCAGCCAGCCACAGGCCGTGGGCTCGCCGCCCTCGCTGGTCAGCGCAGACCAGAGCCTGTCGGTCTCGGCCTGATCATCGGTTGCGACCGAGATCGACACCGCCTCGGTCAGCTGGAACATCGGCCCTGCATCAAGAATCTGGTAGGGCACGCCGCCCAGCACGAAGTCAATCACCGAGAAGACGCCATAGCCGTTGTCGCCACTGAAGGCTGTCTCGACCCGGCTGCCGGGGATCAATGAGCAGTAGAACTCTGCCGCTTCGCGGCCTCGCCCGTCTCTGAACCAAAGGCAGGTGCGAATGGAACTGGCCATGGAATTGCTCCTTCTGTGTTGGGCTTGGGCGGCGGCGAGCCCGCAGGTATCAGCTGAGGCGCGAACGCTGGTGCGACGAACCCGATTCGCTTGGGCGCTAGCTTAGCGACCCTTTTCAAACTGAGCCATCCCATCAAGATGGATGGACCAACCGAGCGCCGATTCGCACCAGATGCGCCGGCGGGGAATCAATGCTTCGCGCTCCCGCAGGCAACCGACGCGCAGGCCGTAGCTCGCCGGCAGGCCCTCCGCCGCGTGAGAGTAAACAGAAGAGCCACAGTCACCACAGAACACCATGGCACGCTTGTTGCCACTCTCGGCGAGCTTGATGTAGACCTTGGGCACGCCACGAAGCAATCGAAAACCCTTCGCATCAGCAGCGACGGTGACCCTGTAGGCCGTACCGGTCAGCGTTTGGCAGGCTTGGCAGTGGCAGATCGTCACACTATCGGGGTCTGCCACGGCCTCGAAGGCAATTGAGCCGCAGTGGCAAGCGCCATGTACTTTCATTGGATGGGCCATGTTGGATGCACTGTTGAAACTCCGCCAAGATGCTCATAGACGCGAGGACGCCTGAGCTGGGCAGCGGGCTCCAATAGGAGCTTGCTTTGAAACACTGCAAAAAGGACACGAGATCCCACAGCGGCGCCTTTCCCGGCAAACGTCGACGGACAGCGGCGAGCAGCTGTGCCGCAGAACAAGCAGGAGTGCCCTCTCTCAGCGCAGGCTGTGCTGCACTTCAATGCAGCCTTCAGTTGGCATTTTGCGCATTGGCATCCGCCCCCGCAGCAGCGGACTCTATCCACAATCCAGCTTGCTTCTGTGCCCAAAGAAGATAGAGAAGAAGTGAAAGCAAAAGCGCTATCGCTGACAACAGGAGCCCCACACCTGTTGAAAGAACCACGGCGGCCAAAATTGAGCTGAAGATCAGCCCGAAAAAACAGTTGTCGACTAGGGGAACCTCGACTGTGAATTCCAGTACTTTGCGCCGCCCCTCGGACTTGATCGCTAGCTGGCCTTTGCCTAGAAAGACAAAGCTATTCCGTCCCAGATGAAGCGTACAAGACGAGAAAGAGGCGTTGCAGTCGCCGCTCCGCACAAGAACGGCGCCCCTGTCCCTCAGCGTGCCAGCGATCTGGGCAATTTGCTCTTTCACTGACGCATCGGAAACGCCAAGGACAATTTCGCCGCTGCAGCGCATGGGCTTCTCGCGTTTTAACTGAGCTGCAAGCAGCAGCCGGGCAGCCAAGGCCCAGAATGAAATGGGACCTGAAGTGCGCAGCCGTTGCGAGTCAGCTCGAGCGCCAACTTAGGGCTCACGCGCATCACCAGAAAACCAGGTACTTGCGGAAGGCGCCGCGATCATCAGGAATGCCCAAAATCTTGAATACAGCCTCAATGTAGGCAATGCAGCGTTCGCGCGCCTCGGTATCTTCGAGGTAGAAGGCGCCAACTGTTGGCTCCATTTGAGCGAGTACCCATGTGTCTGTTGGATGCGCCTGAATTCCTGCAATGAGCCTATCCAACAAATCATTGATAAGCGGCTCAAGGCGGCGACGCTCTCCGGCCGCAGGCGCACCGGGCAAATCGGTGAACTTTGGTTCCAACCGCAAGTCCCTCAGCATTGCGATGCTCGACTCGTCGATGTGAAGTTGCAGCTCAGCGCGCCCTCCCGACGTGAACGCGAAAACACCACCAACGGCGGCAAAGAATGCGGCGATGAGTGCGCGGCGATCCACTCTGCTACCTAACGAAGCTGTCCAATAACCCCACCCCGACGCGTCAAGGCATCTGACGAGCAGGATGGGCTCTGGTTCAGCAGAGTTTTCATTGCGTGCGATTGTGGCGCGAACTTTGGGCCTTGGTGGG